>NC_015167.1:1167500-2367500 GCF_000190595.1 Cellulophaga lytica DSM 7489
TCACGGTTTGCACCGGCAGTCTTGCTAGAGTCCCCACCATAATGTGCTGGTAACTAACAACAGGGGTTGCGCTCGTTATAGGACTTAACCTGACACCTCACGGCACGAGCTGACGACAACCATGCAGCACCTTGTAAATTGCCCGAAGGAAAGTCCATCTCTAAACCTGTCAATCTACATTTAAGCCCTGGTAAGGTTCCTCGCGTATCATCGAATTAAACCACATGCTCCACCGCTTGTGCGGGCCCCCGTCAATTCCTTTGAGTTTCATTCTTGCGAACGTACTCCCCAGGTGGGATACTTATCACTTTCGCTTGGCCGCTCAGATCGAAATCCAAACAGCTAGTATCCATCGTTTACGGCGTGGACTACCAGGGTATCTAATCCTGTTCGCTACCCACGCTTTCGTCCATCAGCGTCAATCAATTGTTAGTGATCTGCCTTCGCAATCGGTATTCTATGTAATATCTATGCATTTCACCGCTACACTACATATTCTAACCACTTCACAATAATTCAAGACCATCAGTATCAAAGGCAATTCTACAGTTGAGCTGCAAACTTTCACCCCTGACTTAACAGCCCGCCTACGGACCCTTTAAACCCAATAATTCCGGATAACGCTCGAACCCTCCGTATTACCGCGGCTGCTGGCACGGAGTTAGCCGGTCCTTATTCTTACAGTACCGTCACCAGACTACACGTAGTCCTTATTCTTCCTGTATAAAAGCAGTTTACAATCCATAGGACCGTCTTCCTGCACGCGGCATGGCTGGATCAGAGTCTCCTCCATTGTCCAATATTCCTCACTGCTGCCTCCCGTAGGAGTCTGGTCCGTGTCTCAGTACCAGTGTGGGGGATCCCCCTCTCAGGGCCCCTACCCATCGTAGTCTTGGTAAGCCGTTACCTTACCAACAAACTAATGGGACGCATACTCATCTTACACCGTAAACTTTATTATTTAAATGATGCCATAAAAATAAACTATAAGGTGTTAATCCAAATTTCTCTGGGCTATCCCTTAGTGTAAGGCAGATTGTATACGCGTTACGCACCCGTGCGCCGGTCGTCAGCAAGAGCAAGCTCCTCTGCTACCCCTCGACTTGCATGTGTTAAGCCTGCCGCTAGCGTTCATCCTGAGCCAGGATCAAACTCTTCATCGTTGTTTTGTAAATATTCTTAACAACCTAAAATCGTCCTAAACTAAACTCATTCTCTTTTTTTTAATCCAATAATACTACAAGTAGCATTATTTTGCTGTCTCTTCAATATGTCAAATGAACTTTTAATTCTTGTAGAAATACTAGACTCGAACTAGTTGATTTTTAATAACAAATCATTCCAAAATTTCTTATCACTTTACCCTCTCTGAAAGCGGTTGCAAATGTAAAACGTTTTTTTAAACTGACAAAATAAAAATTTAATTTATTTTACTATTAGTTTCGCTTTAACAACCCTAGCAAATTGGGAATGCAAAAATAGTATTTTTAATTGCTACAAAACAAGCTTTTAGTTACTTATTTTTCAACCTTTATATTATACTAATTTTACAACTGAATCAATGAACTTTGCTAACTTTACAACTGCTTGTTTCTCCGTTAGCGGCTGCAAATATACTCCCATTTTTAAACACCACAAGGCTTTTTTGATTCTTTTTTTAAAGTATTTTTATTTTATGCTTTAGAGCCCTATTTTTCAGACACTTAAAACAACACACTTTTAACCTATTTTTTACCAAGCCTAAGCTTATTATTAAAAACTAGCCTAAAACAATATTACTTTACCGCCACAAAGGCGATTGTAAGGTTAAAGAATTTACGTTTACATTAACATAAATCAGAATTAATTTCTCCTAAAAACCACAAAGCCTGTATCCAAAACAAAAAAAGCTTAGAGTTTACACCCTAAGCTTTTATATAAATTATAATTTTAGATTACTCTACTGTAACAGACTTTGCTAAATTACGAGGCTGATCTACATTACAACCTCTCATTAATGCGATATGATACGATAACAACTGTAAAGGAATAGTTGTTAATAACGGCGTAAGAGCCTCTAAAGTTTCTGGAACCTCAATTACATGGTCTGCCAATTCCTTAACTTGAACATCTCCTTCAGTAACAACTGCAATGATTTTACCCTTTCTTGATTTAATTTCTTGAATATTACTCACCACTTTTTCATAATGCCCCTTATTAGTTGCAATTACAATTACTGGCATAGATTCATCAATTAAAGCAATAGGTCCGTGTTTCATCTCAGCAGCCGGATACCCCTCTGCATGGATATAACTAATTTCTTTTAACTTTAAAGCTCCCTCTAAAGCAACAGGGAAATTATAACCTCTACCCAAATATAAACAGTTAGGAGAATCTTTATACACCTCCGCTATTTTCTCTATTGCATCATTAGATTGTAGAGCAACTTCTACTTTAGTTGGAATATACTCTAACTCAGTTAAGAAACTTGTAAATTGCTCATCTGTTAAGCTTCCTTTTTCTTGAGCCAATTTTAAAGCAATTAAACTTAAAACTGTTATTTGAGTAGTAAACGCTTTTGTTGAAGCAACTCCAATTTCTGGGCCTGCATGAGTATAAGCACCAGCATTAGTTTCTCTTGCAATAGAAGAACCAACTACATTACAAACACCAAATACAAATGCTCCGTTTTCTTTAGCCAACTTAATAGCAGCCAAAGTATCTGCAGTTTCACCAGACTGGGAAATTGCTATTAAAACATCTTTATCTGTAATAACCGGATTTCTATACCTAAACTCAGACGCATATTCAACCTCTACAGGAATACGTGCTAAATCTTCAAAAATATACTCCGCTACCAAACCTGCATGCCATGATGTACCACAAGCAACAATAATTATACGATTTGCATTTACAAACTTATCTAAATGCTCATCTATTCCTGCCATTTTTATTAGCTTTTGATCTGCTAACAATCTACCTCTGTAAGTATCTAAAATAGCTCTTGGCTGTTCATAAATCTCCTTTAACATAAAGTGATCATAACCACCTTTTTCTATCTCCTCTAAATTCATTTGCAATTCCAAAATATTTGGATATGCAACAGCATCATTCTTAATTTTTCTTAACTTAATTTCTTTACCAAGTCTAATAATAGCCATTTCTTCATCTTCTAGATAAACAGCATTATTTGTAAACTCAATAAAAGGAGATGCATCTGAAGCCACAAAGAATTCATTATCTCCCATACCAATTGCTAGCGGACTACCTAATTTAGCCACTACAATTTCATCTGGTTTTTTAATATCAAAAACAGCTATAGCGTAAGCACCAACAACCTCATTTAAGGCTAACTGAACTGCTTTACCTAACTTTACATTTTCTTTTTTCTGAACTTCCTCTATAAGATTGATTAAAACCTCTGTATCAGTATCTGATTCAAAAGTATACCCTCTTTTGATTAATTCTGTTTTTATAGACTCGTAGTTTTCTATAATTCCGTTGTGAATAATTACCAACTCACCAGAATTAGAATAATGTGGATGCGAGTTAACATCATTAGGAACACCGTGAGTTGCCCACCTAGTGTGACCAATACCGATTGAACCTTTAGTAGATATTGTATCCTCTGACTTCTTTTTTAAATCAGATACTTTACCTTTAGTTTTAGCTAAATTTATTTTATCTCCATCAAATAATGCAACTCCTGCACTATCATATCCTCTATACTCTAAACGTTCTAATCCTTTTATAATAATGGGATAAGCCTCTCTGTGACCTATATACCCTACAATTCCACACATAATGTATTAGTTATTAATTATTATAGTTAATGTTTATGGCAAATCTAAATATAAATGCAAAAATAAAAAGCACTTAACAGTTATAATAACCTAAAAATACTACAAAAGGTATAAGTAGACAGAGTTTTTAATTAGTCTCTGTATAAAAAACTTCTAGTTTAAGCTTTTTATCCTCATCGTCTATATTACTACCATAAAGAACAGTTCCTAGAGGACTAACAACAGATAGTAATGGGATTTCTCCTTCACCATCTTCTAACATTGCCTGTGCGTTAGCACTAAATCTTATATCTGAGGTTAAAGACAACCCCAATGTAATATTCTCTGCATCACGAACAACAAGATTATTAATATATTCTGTTATTCTAATAGTATACTTAACTCCTTTGCCATCACTAGAAGTCTCAATAATACCATCATAACCAGTTAACGTCTGAAGACTTAATGGTCCGTTTTCTACATCTGTACCACTTAATGGATACGTATAAATTGATGTATTATCTTCTGCATTATACAGATATAACCTTGGCGGTTCTGCTACAGCATCTCCTGTAACACCTGCCGCATCTAAAGTTTCCCTATCTATATAAAACACAAGATTTGCCTCATTGATAATCCAATTATTATTTTTAATTTCAGTTATAGCATCTCTACCATTTTCTTCATCAAACAATTTAAGTTCTGCAAAAGAACCAGCGCCGCCTTTTAAGTATATACGATCTGCATTTTCTCCTGTATCCATTTTATTAGCAATATCTACTGGATACTCATCATTTACAAACGAATTAACAGTGTTTCCTGAAGCCGCATTAATATCTAATATATAAACAGATTCTTCTTCAACAATAGTATCATCAGAAGTATCATCTGCGGTATCATTAGTATCTACTTTATCATAAACATAATCTACATATATTTTAGCCGCAGTAAAATTTAAAAGCATCATAAGATCACCATCTCCACCAGAAGCCGTAAAATACAAACCCCTAATAAACTCTTGAAAGTTAGTTTGACTCAACAGTTCTGTTTGGCCTTCTTTATCTAAGATATTTTCTTGAAAAAACGGCATAACATCTTCTAAATCCACAACTATACCTGGAGCTAGTCTTCTTTTTACAGTTCCTTTTTCATCCTCATCTGTATCAGGATCATCTATTTCATAATAAATTACCGTTTCAGTATCTGTAAAATTTGCTTCTCCGTCATAAAGTGTTTCACCAATAAAGGTTGGAGAAAACTCAAAATCCGAATAATAAATCTGTCTTTCCTCAAAGTTCTGAGTTGGATCAACATCTCTAAGAAAGTACGTAGAGCGCTCTACCTTAAAGTTAAAAGGAACACTTACGTTACCGTAAATACTATCTACCTCATACTGTCTTGCGTAAGCCCCTTCAATTATATCCTCTTCATCACCATCATTAATGCCATCTTTATCTGTATCTGCATCTTGAGGGTTTGTACCTAAAGCAACTTCCTCTGCATTAGTAAGTCCATCACCATCTGTATCATTAGAAGGATCTTCTGGCTCATCATCAAACTCATTATCAACACCATCACCATCTGTATCTCTTAATGAATCTGACTTTGTTAAAAAAGGAATGAATAAAGTAACACCAGTTACTGTTTCATTTTCCTCAATTGTTGTTACACTATCATCTGTATCTGACTCATCTTCACTAGACTGGCTATAAAGTCCAAAAATAGGATTGCCAACTCCTCCAGCAAGTCTTAGTTGTGAATTTACATAAGCAGTTGTTTTTCCGTAAACAGGATCATTATAAGTACCTAACTGATAAATTGGTAAGCCATTTGTCTGTACAGCTTTCACCTTTTTATTATACGCAAACACATCATACACAGCTTTTTTAGCTGTAAAAGGTTCACCAGAGATTACTTCTCCTCCAATTGTATCTAACTCGTCTTCACACGATACAAATGCAGACACCACAAACAACCCTGCAAATGCAGAATAAACAAATTTCTTGTAAAAATTCATGTAACTTATTTTAAAACTTCATTGTTGTAAAAGTTGGTATACGCTTCTTCAAATTCCTGAAGAGGCACGTATGACAACACAGGTTTTTCAAGACCAGTAACATACTCTGTAAGTTCTTCTGGCACTTCCTCTGAGGCTAAAATAACAGCATCTGAATAATCTACAGCTACTTTTAACAAATTATTATAGTTAGGCGCTGCTAAAACCCCAACTTTATCTTCAGCAATCTGATCAAAGCCAATTTTTTTAACAATGTCTTTGTCTAATTCCTCATCAAAACCTTTATTGTAAACAGATGTTACAATTTTACTTTCTGCAAACAATGGCTCATCTGCATAAAATTCTTTTAAGTACAAAGGTACCAAAGAGGCCATCCAACCATGCACGTGAATAATATCTGGAGACCAATTTAATTTTTTAACTGTTTCTACAACACCTTTTGCAAAAAAGATAGCTCTTTCATCATTATCTGGAAACAAAGTTCCGTTTTCATCTGTAAAAGTTGCTTTTCTTTTAAAGTATTCTTCATTGTCTATAAAATAAACTTGAATACGTTCTTTAGGGATTGAAGCCACTTTTATAATTAACGGCATATCCATATCGTTAATTACCAAATTCATACCAGACAAACGAATTACTTCGTGCAACTGATGCCTTCTTTCATTAATATTGCCATAACGTGGCATAAATATTCTTATTTGCCCGCCTTTACTGTTCACCATACGTGGTGTTTCATAAGACATTTGGGAAACTTGATTCTCTGGGAGATAGGGCATTAATTCTGAAGATACAAACAATATCTTTTTACCATTCATAGAAGCTGATTTTTATTTATCAAAAAAGCGTAGGATGCAAAATTACAAAAATTATAGAGATTAACGGTAATTATAGTAAGTTTGCTGTCGTTTTAAATTAAATTTATGCATATTTTTCATAAAATAGAAGAGTTAAAAAATCATTTTTCTACCGTATCTAAAGAAGAAACTGTGGGTATGGTGCCAACAATGGGTGCTTTACACAGCGGACACATTTCTTTAGTTAAAAAGGCTTTAAACGAGAATAATTACGTAATTGTGAGCATTTTTGTGAATCCAACGCAATTTAATAACGCTGAGGATTTAGAAAAATACCCTCAAACTTTACAAGAAGATATTACTCTTTTAAAAGAAGCTTCAGACAAAATTATTGTTTTTGCACCTTCTGCTTCCGAAATCTACAACAGTAACATAAAATCTGACAGCTATAACTTTGGCGGACTAGAAAAAGTTATGGAAGGAGAGTTTAGAGACGGTCATTTTGACGGAGTAGGTACAATTGTTGAAAAATTATTAAATATTGGCAAACCAGACAATGCCTATTTTGGAGAAAAAGATTACCAACAACTACAAATTATAAAAAAACTAGTTGACATTAAAAAAATACCAGTAAACATAATTGGTTGCCCTATAGTAAGAGAAGAAAGCGGACTAGCAATGAGCTCTAGAAACGCACGCCTTTCTGCAGAATTACGTAATGAAGCTGCCTTTATTTACAAGACATTAAAAGAAGCTAAAATAAAATTTGGCACAAAAAGTGCTTTAGAAGTAAGTAAGTGGGTTACTGCACAATTTGATAAAAATAAACTACTAGACTTAGAATATTTTACCATTACTAATGCAGATAATTTACAAACAATAAAAAGAAAATCTAAAAATAAAAAATATAGAGCCTTTATTGCCGTTTATGCTAATGACATAAGACTTATAGACAATATAGCTTTAAATTAATTACCTTTGTATTATGCAGATAGAAGTAGTAAAATCTAAAATTCACCGTGTAAAAGTTACCGGTGCAGACTTAAACTATATTGGTAGCATTACTATTGATGAAGATTTAATGGATGCCGCTAATATTATTAGAGGAGAAAAAGTGCAAATTGTTAACAACAATAATGGAGAACGATTAGAAACGTACGCAATACCAGGACCTAGAAAAAGTGGAGAAATTACACTTAATGGAGCTGCTGCACGTAAAGTTGCCGCTGGCGATATACTTATTTTAATTACCTATGCACGTATGGATATTGAAGAGGCTAAAAAATTTAACCCTTCTTTAGTATTCCCTAATGAAGAAAATAATTTATTAAACTAACATACTTGACCGCCTCCTTAAAAAAAACATTAAAAACAGTTTTACCAATTGCTTTTGGGCTGTTTTTAGTATGGTATTCATACAATTCTACTTCAGAAGAAGACAGAAAACAAATAATTTATTACATAAAGGAGGCCGATTTATTTTGGGTTAGCATCTCATTATTAATGGGTGTTTTAAGCCACGTTTCTAGAGCTATTAGATGGAACTATCTTTTAGAGCCACTTGGCTACAAACCTAAAATAATTAATAACATACTTATTATACTAACCTCATACTTTGCCAATTTAGGCATTCCTAGATCCGGAGAAATATTACGCGCAACGGCATTAACAACGTATGAGGATGTTCCTTTTGAAAAAGGTTTTGGAACTATTGTAACAGAGCGGGTTATAGACCTTATTATGTTACTTTTAATTATTGTTATTACTTTTTTTTTACAGACCGATATTATTATTGACTTTTTTAAATCTAAAGGTTTTAATATCACAAAAATACTTGTACTGCTTGGTGTTGCCACCATTGGCGCTCTTGCTTTCTTTTATTTTATAAAAAAATCTACACATCCGTTTTTAGTAAAAATTAAAGACTTTGTAACTGGTCTTCTACAAGGTGTTACCAGTATTTTTAAAATGAAAAATAAATGGCCTTTTATTTTTCACACACTATTTATATGGAGTGTTTACATTGGTATGTTTTGGGTTATAAAATTTACAGTACCAGAAACCATAGACCTATCTGTTAGTCAGCTTTTAGTTGCTTTTATTTTTGGAGCCTTTGCTATGACCGCAACTAATGGTGGCATAGGGCTTTACCCAATTGTAGTAAGCAGCGCTTTAGCTATATTTGGCATTAGCAGTGTTTCTGGTGATGCTTTTGGTTGGATTATGTGGATTTCACAAACTTTATTAGTTGTTGTTTTTGGGGCAATATCTTTTCTACTATTGCCGTTATTAAAAAGAACCAAATAGTTTTTTAGACTAAAGAACAAACCCAAAAATGAAAAAAATTACCTTAACCTTTGCCCTATTTATAGGGTTAAACGCATTTGCACAAGTAAAAACAGAAATTTTTGAATCTTTTAAGCTTCAACAAAAAAGAGACATTAGTTATTACATTCCTGAAGAATACAATGAAGAAGACCAACATACACTAATTGTTGTTTTAGACGCAGAGTATTTATTTGATGACGTTGTAGCCAAAGCTAAATTTTACAGCAGATTTCATGGTATGCCACCTGCAATAGTGGTAGGTATTCATCAACAAGCACAGCAAGCACGTTTTAAAGATTGTTCTTTTAGCGAAGACAATGGCTTACCTACTGAAGAAGGAAAAGCTTTTTTTGAATTTTTAGGGATGGAAGTTGTTCCCAATATAGAAAGCACCTATAACATTTCACCTTTTAAAATGATTGTAGGCTATGACATTACAGCTAACTTTGAAAACTTTTATCTATTTAAAGAAAATCCACTTTTTAGCTCATACATAAGTATATCACCAACTTTAGCACCAGAAATGGAATCTAGAGTTGCCAATAGAATTGGAGTAATAGACAAACAAATTTTTTATCATTTAATTGTAGAAAAAAATAGAAACGCTAAAGAGCTAGCAGAACTTAACACATCTTTAAAAACTATAGAAAAGGAAACTTTTAAATATTATTTTGATGTGTACGATACAGACCACACCTCTATAGCTACATATGGTTTAGGAAAAGCTTTTGATGATATTTTTGAAATATTTAAACCAATTAGCCCTAAAGAATATAAAACTAAAATTTTAACATCAGAAGAGCCTGCTTATGCATATTTAGAAACCAAATACAACATTATTAAAGAAACATTTGGTTTTACAAAAAGAGTAGATCTTAATGATGTTATGGCTATTTATTCTGCAAGTAAAAAGAAAGAGGACCCAGAATCTTTAAAAGAATTATCTGATTTGTGTAAAAAAGAATTTCCAGATACTATGCTAGGTTTTTATTTTGAAGGAGAGTACTTTGAAGAGATTGGAGAACCAAAAAAAGCACTACGTACTTTTGAAAAAGCCTTTGGAATGGATGAAATAGACTTTTTAACCAAAGATATGGCTTTAGAAAAAATTGATGCTTTAAAAGCCGATTTTGGCTACTAAAAACAAGCGCACAAAAGCACTATTTTTAAACTTAAAAAATAAAATTATAAACTTTATAGTACCTTTGGCTAAAACCAATAAATTAGGTAATGGCTAAAACAAAAACAGCTTTTTTTTGTCAAAATTGTGGCACACAATATGCTAAATGGGCGGGACAATGTGGCGCTTGTAAAGAGTGGAACACTATTGTTGAAGAAGTTATACAAAAAGAAGAAAAAAGCAGTTGGAAAACACCTAGTAACACCCCTAAAGTTGCAACTAAACCTTTACGTGTTAAAGAAATTAGTACAGAAAAAGAATTACGCCTAAATACCTATGACCTTGAGTTTAACAGGGTTTTAGGTGGCGGCTTGGTTCCTGGCTCATTAACACTTTTGGGGGGAGAGCCCGGAATAGGAAAAAGTACACTATTACTACAAATTTCACTTAAATTACCTTATAAAACATTATATGTATCTGGAGAAGAAAGTCAGAAACAAATAAAAATGAGGGCAGACCGTATTACCACAAATAATGATACGTGTTTTATACTTACAGAAACCAAAACACAAAATATTTTTAAACAGGTTGAAGCTATAGAACCAGATATTTTAGTTATAGATTCTATACAAACACTCCACTCAGACTACATAGAGTCTGCCGCAGGTAGCATATCACAGATTAGAGAATGTACTGCAGAACTTATAAAGTTTGCAAAAGAAACAAATACTCCCGTTATTTTAATTGGTCATATTACAAAAGATGGCACTATAGCCGGACCAAAAATTTTAGAACACATGGTAGATACTGTTTTACAATTTGAGGGGGACCGAAATTATGTATACAGAATTTTACGTGCATTAAAAAACAGGTTTGGCTCTACAGCAGAATTAGGAATTTATGAGATGTTGGGTAGCGGTTTACGCGAAGTAAACAATCCTTCAGAGATTTTAATTTCTAAAAATGACGAAGGCCTAAGCGGAACAGCTATTTCTGCCTCTATAGAAGGTATGCGCCCTTTAATGATAGAAATACAAGCCCTTGTTAGTACTGCTGTGTACGGAACACCACAAAGGTCTACAACAGGTTTTAATGCAAAAAGACTTAACATGTTATTAGCCGTTTTAGAAAAACGTGCTGGTTTTATGCTTGGTGCAAAAGATGTCTTCTTAAATATAACTGGAGGTATTTCTGTAGATGACCCTGCTATTGACCTAGCTGTAATTGCAGCAATTTTGTCTAGCAACTCAGACATTGCAATTCCTAAAGGTGTATGTTTTGCCGCTGAAGTTGGTTTAGCAGGAGAAATTAGGCCCATACAACGCGTAGACCAACGTATATCCGAGGCAGAAAAACTTGGATTTACAGCCATATTTGTATCCAAAAACAATAAAATCACCTTAAAAAATACAGTTATAAAAGTACACTTGGTCTCAAAAATTGAAGATGTAGTAAGAAGTTTGTTTAATTAAACAACTGCAAACAAAAAAGAGGCTGCACAATATGTACAGCCTCTTTTCTATTTTACTTGTCTATTAAATATTAAGGAGCTGGGTTGGGTATTTGCTTATGTATAGCCTCTATACCTTCTAAAACCTCATCTGTTAATTTTACATTTACGCTTCCAATATTTTCCTCTAGTTGCTTTAAATTTGTAGCTCCTATAATTGTACTTTTTACAAACGGTCTAGAGTTTACGTATGCCAATGCCATTTGCGGTAAAGACAAGCTGTGCTCACGGGCTAAATCACAATACATTTGTGTTGCCTTCTGTGCATTTTCTCCACTATATCTGTTGTAATTAGGAAAAAGAGTTACCCTTGCATTTGCCGGTTGCAAACCTCCAAGGTATTTACCACTTAACACACCAAAACCTAATGGAGAATACGGTATTAAAGCAACATCTTCCCTCATTGATATTTCTGCTAAACCAACTTCAAAAGTTCTATTAAGCAAACTATAAGGGTTTTGTATAGTAGACATGCGCGGCAATCTTCTGTGCACTTTACTTTCCTCTAAAAAACGCATAGTTCCCCAAGGGGTTTCATTAGACAAACCAATATGCTTAATTTTTCCGTCATTTACTAAATCGCCTAAAGTATCTAATACTTGGTGAATATTATCTTCCCAAAAGTCATTTATTTTATGCTCATAACCTCTTTGCCCAAAGTAATTTGTTTGCCGTTCTGGCCAATGCAATTGATACAAATCTATAACATCTGTTTGTAAGCGTTTTAAACTGTTTTCTACTGCAGAAATTAACCCTTCTTTTTGGAAACCAGTTGTTCTTATATGCTTGGTAAAATCTGCTTTACCTGCAATTTTAGAAGCTAATACTACTTTGTCTCTGTTACCAGTTTCTTTAAACCACTTACCAATAATTTTCTCTGTCTCTGCATACAACTCTGCCTTTGCCGGTACAGGGTACAATTCTGCAGTATCAAAAAAATTAACTCCTTGTTCTAAAGCATAATTCATTTGTTCAAATGCCTCATCAATATTATTTTGTCTGCCCCAAGTCATTGTGCCTAAGCAGATTTCACTTACCTCCAAATTAGTATGTGGTAATTTTGTGTATTTCATAGTCATTAATATGGTAAAAATTCTTCATGTTCTTAACCAAAGCTATGGAAATAAATACTCTAATCAAACATATATATTGGCATTTATCTTAGATTTTACAATAAAAAAACAGCGTTTATCTAAGTTAAGACAAACGCTGCTTTTAAAAAGTTAAGTAAGATTTTTTTATAACGTCCTGAAATACTCAGTTATAGCTCTTGCTTCATCTTCTGTTAATCCTTGGTTGGTCATTAAAGCATTATTATACTCTTTAAATAACGCTTTAGCTATTGGATCTTCTTTTAACATCCCATCAGGATTTAAAATCATATTCATAACCCATTCTGGGCTTCTTCTATCCAAAACACCTTTTACAGCAGGACCAATTAAACGCATATCTGTTGCGTGGCATGCCACACATTTAGAGCTAAAAATAGACTCCCCTGTTGCTGCCATTTCTTTATCTATTTCTGCACCTAAGTCTAAAGATTTTATAGGGCCAACACCTTTGTTGTCCATATCTACAGGAACACCCTCTTGTTTTGCTGCTGATTTATCTTCTTTTTTGGTTCTGTTCATTTCAAAACCATCGGATTTTTTATCCTCTTTTTTGTCGCCACAACTCGCCATAAATACGCCTGCAACTAAGATTAAAAGTAATTTTTTCATGTGTTTAAGTTTTAAAGCACTAATATAAGCAATACTCTTATTTAAACCTGCTCTTCTAAAAATTTAACTGCCCTTTTTTCTGCATACGTAACATTATTGTCGCCATAGAACCCTACATGTCCTCCGTACAACGGCATTTCTAAATACAAATTGCTATTTTGCTCTGCTTCTTTAATAGGGTAACAAGCTTCCCCTAAAAAAGAATCATTTTTTGCATTTAAAATTATTGTAGGCACATCTATTTCTGACAAAAACTGCAAGCAACTTGCCTTAGTATAATAATCTAAAGCATTTAAAAAACCATTTGCTTTACTAGTGTATACATCATCAAAATCTTTTAAAGTTTTAATTCTATTTATTTCTGATGCATCAATTTTATCTGGATATTGCTCATGTTTTATTCGCAACTTTTCAAGCAAACGTTTTTTAAAATTAGCAGCATACAGCATATTTTTTGGCTTTAGCAATTCTTCTAAAGAACTAGCCAAGCTACAGGGAACAGAAACACCTATGCCAGCTTTAATTTCTGGTGGTCTTTGTCTATTCTCTCCTAAATATTTTAAAATTAAATTACCTCCTAAACTAAAACCTTGCAATACTATTTTAGAATATGTTTTTAAACCTAAAATATGCTGCACAACGGCACCTAAATCTTCTGTAGCGCCAGAGTGGTAAGACCTAAATAACACATTAGTTTCTCCACTACAACCTCTTAAATTTACCGCACACACATTATAATTACATAGCAAAAGCTCTCTTGTTGCTCCTAAAATGTATGGTCTTTGTGCGTTACCCTCTAAACCGTGTACAACTATAGCAACTTTAGCCGTTTTTGTAGATGTAAAACTCCAATCTAAATCTAAAAAATCACCATCATATAATTGTATGCGTTCTCTTTTTTGCATTGGCATTTTTACAGACCTAAACAAGCCTGTGTATAATGTTGAAAAATGCCCACTTTTAAAAAGCAGAGGAGGATTGTAAGCTGGTTGTAATATTGGCATTATATTATTTAGGGTATACTTCTAATAATTTCTTTTGCTCTTCAATAGCCTCTACAAATTCAGTTTTTAAGGTAGCAACCAATTCGGTTACAGGAACAGCATTGCTAATGTTAGTTACACCTTGCCCAGCAGACCAAATTGTTTTCCATGCTTTAGCTTCGGTATCCATCTCTTTACCAAAATCTATTTTAGTATCCTTTTTTAAATCTTCTTCTGTAATACCAGCGGCTTTTAAACTTGCACCTAAAAAGTTGGCATGTACACCAGATATAGATGCTGTATAAACAACATCACTAGCGCCAGCATCAATTATCATTTTCTTATAATCTTCTGTGGCCTTACTTTCTACAGTATTTATAAAACGAGTCCCCATATAAGCAACATCTGCACCCATTTGCCTTGCAGAAGCTATATCTCTTCCTGTACTAATACAACCAGATAATATAACCGTTTTAGTAAAGAACTTTTTAATCTCTGCAACCAAAGGCATAGGATTTAATGTACCTGCATGACCACCTGCACCAGCAGCAACAACTATTAAACCATCTACCCCAGCTTCTGCAGCTTTTTCTGCGTGACGCTTTTTAATAACATCATGAAAAACAAGACCTCCATAACTATGTACTGCATCTACAACCTGTGACACAGCACCTAATGATGTAATAATTAATGGCACTTTATGTTTTATACATAACATAAGATCTGCCTCTAGCCTTGGGTTAGTTTGGTGTACAATTAAATTAACCCCAAACGGAGCAGCTTTTTTACCTGTTTCTTCTTCAAAAGCTTTTAACTCTTCTTTAATTTGAATTAACCATTCTTCAAAACCCTCACTTGTTCTTTGGTTTAAAGCAGGAAAAGTACCTACTATTCCGTTTTTACAACATTCTATAACCAACTTTGGTCCTGAAATTAAAAACATTGGTGCGGCTATAACCGGTAAAGAAAGATCTTTTACAAATGGGGCTACTGTTCTCATGAATATGGTTTTTAGTTAATACTATAAATTTAGAAATTTAACTACTTTTTATAAAGTAATATGTTTAAGTTTCTCAAAACTATAGTATTTTTATCATTTATTATGCATGCATAACAATTAATTCTAAAAAATATGTACTTAAAAGAGTTTGAAATTAGATGGAGTGATATTGATGCTAACTGGCATTTAGCCAATTCTGCTTACGTTAATTTTATGAGCCAAACTAGAATGGGCTTTTTAATGGAACTAGGCTTTAACCAAAAGACTATGGCAGACCATAAAATTGGACCTGTAGTTTTTTACGAACACATTTATTATTTTAAAGAAGCATTTTTTGGCAAACCTGTAAAAGTATCTTTAGAATTAATGGGATTAAGTGAAGACGGTAAATTTTTTAAATTTCACCATAATTTTTTTGACTCTAAAGGAAGAAACTTTGCACATTGCGAAATTTTAGGAGCATGGATAAATCTACAAACAAGAAGTTTAACCGGCTTGCCTGAAGAGTTTTTAACAGCTTTCTCTAAAGTAGAAAAGTCTAAAGATTTTAAAACACTTACCAAAGAAGACACCCGTAAGCACGCTAAACAACCAAAAGATTTAGTTATTTAGGTTAGTTGCTTTGGCCTTGGCTTTTTAGTTGCTAAATACAAGCCCACAATAACCAAAAGCGTACCTACAACTTTAACCAGTGTTAAGCTATCTTTACCTGTAGCAACAGCAAACAATATACCTATTAATGGTTGCGCATAAGAAAAAGCACTAACCGTAGATGCTTTTAACTGAGACAACCCAAATACATTAAACAAATAAGTTAAAAATGTAGTGCCAATTATAACAAATACAATGGAGCCAATACCGCTTGCTGGTATTGTACCCCATTGTATTTGATTAAACTCTGCTATTGTTACAGGAAAGCACAATACCAAACCTATTGTAAAAAGCCACTTTAACAGTGTAAACATATGGTACTTTTCTAGCAGTTTTTTTATTAAAATTAAATAAGTTCCAAAGCTCACAGCATTAACCACAAATAAAATATTACCTAACGGAATATTAGGCGCATCTTGCCTTAACTCTGCTCCATAAAGAATTAAAAACAAAGCACCCACAAGTCCTAACACTATACCCAGGCCTTTTTGCATTGTAACATTCTCCTTAATAAAAATAGCAGACATTACAACTACTAATATTGGGACTATAGTTATTAAAACAGCACTATTAATTGGTGTAGATAATTCCAGTCCCTTAAAAAAAGTAAGCATATTTATTCCCATACCAGTTAAGGCGCAAACAAAAAGTCGTCCCCAATCTTTACGTTCTATTTTTTGCTTAGGAATAAAAAAAGAACACATCCAAAACAAAAAAGAGGCACCAAGTAAGCGCACCATAATAAATCCAAAAGGTTTAATATAAGTTGGCATAACCCCCTTGGCAATGGTATGGTTTAATCCATAAATTGTAGTGGCCCCTAAACAAGCTAATATGGCTAATGTTCTTTTACTCAACTGTGTATTTTTTCTTTTGCTGCCGCTACAACTTTTTTACTATTACCAACAAAAACAGCATTATTTACTATAATAACTGGTCGTTTTAAAAAAGTATAATGTTCTAATATTAAGTTTTTATAATCTTCTTCTTGCAGCTCTTTTTGCGCAAGACCTTTTTCTTTATACAACCTTGCTCTTTTACTAAATAAAGCCTCATAACTACCCGTTAAAGCATACATTTCTTTTAACTGTTCTTCAGTTATTTCCTCGGTTTTAATATCCTGCAGTACAAAACCATCTAGAGGTTGTAATTCTTTTAAAATTCTTTTACAAGTATCACAGGTACTTAAATGATATATTTTCTTCATTTTTATTAAACGATTTAGAATATTATTTAGAAACAAAAAACTAAGTACAAAGAAACCCAATTTGGTTGAATTGTACTATTTTTATCAAAAAACATAATTGTGGAATATTTACTTGACAACTCTAAGCAAATTAGAAAAATACTATTAAAAATTTTAGATGAAACCCCTAAAGATTTATTATTAGAAATTCCTAAAAACTTTAATAATAATATTTGGTGGAACATTGCGCATGTTGTAGTTACACAACAACTACTTGTTTACAAATTTAGCGGTATGCCTATGCTGGTTTCTGATGAAATGGTGGAAAAATACAAAAAAGGTACTTTTCCAGATGGCACAGCTACAGATGAAGAAATAACACAAATTAAAGATCTTTTGTTTAGCACATTAAAGCAAACTGAAAAAGATTATAAAGCTGGCAATTTTAAAAGCTACACTGCTTACACTACAAGTTTAAACATTACTTTAAGCAACGTTGTAGAAGCTATGAAATTTAATGCTCTACATGAAGGCATACATATAGGCGCTATACTTGCATTAAAAAGAAACATTGCTGCCTAACAAACAAAAGAGTAATCTTTAACTAAGGTTACTCTTGTTTTTCTCCTTTTACAACTAGCATTTTATTTATTTCTGCATACGGTAACAAAACTTCTATTTGGCCATCTGCATAAGACCCAACTTCATAAGTATTATATAACAACTTTAATCCTTTTTTTGTGTAACCTATATTATTTGGCAAGGTAAACACCTCTTCTTCAAACATAAATCCTGTATCGTTAATAGGTACATTTGCCGGAATTTTTTCTTGCAATCTAAAAGTAGACTCTGCTATATTGTAAAATTCTTCTTTGCTAGAAAACAATTCTTCATTTTGTATTAGCTCTCCTTTTACAACATCAAAATTTAATAAAATACTAGATTCATAACCGTGAGCCCCACCTGTAAACTCATATGTTTCTAAATCTATAGTAATTATTTTATCTGTTTCATAAATAACTTTACCATTTATAGTTGCCTCCCACCTTGTAGCATCCCCTGGTAATTTTTCTTTTACACTTAAAAACTCGTCGTTTAAAGAAGATATGGCATCATCTATATTATCAACAACCACTTCATCATCAAAAATTAAAAGTGATATTATTTTATCTTTTATAGTTTTATTAATTGTTTCACTAACTTTTGATTTTTTTATTGCCTTAGGAACATTAATTACAACTAGCGGCTTATTAACTTCTTTTTCTGTACTAATTTTTAAGGTTTCAAAAGAAATTTCTTTTTTATTATTACAGCCAATTAAAACAATTATAAAAAAGTATAAGAAAAATTTATTATTCATAGTTAAATAAGATTGTGCAAGCGCATTGTATTCTACAAAGATAACGATACATTTGTGTTATAAATAAAGAAGTGTGGGCAAAAATAATTTAAAATTTAACAGCAAAACCATTCACGGAGGTCAGGAGCCAGATAAAGCATACGGAGCTGTTATGCCTCCTATTTACCAAACATCTACTTACGCGCAAACCGCCCCGGGTAAACATAATGGATATGAGTACTCTAGAAGTGCTAATCCTACCAGAACTGCCTTAGAAAAATCTTTAGCCAGTATAGAAAATGGCAACTACGGTATTGCTTTTGGAAGTGGTATTGCTGCTATAGATGCGGTTATAAAACTTTTAAGCCCTGGAGACGAAGTTATTTCTACTAGTGATTTGTATGGTGGCAGTTACCGCTTATTTAAACAAGTTTATGAGAAATTTGGCATTACATTTCATTTTGTTGATATGGCCAATGTAAATAATATAGAAAACTACGTTACCAATAACACAAAACTTATTTGGGTAGAAACACCAACAAACCCAATGATGAATATTATTGACATTGTTGCGGCAAGTAAAATAGCTAAAAAACACAGTATACCACTGGCTGTAGACAATACATTTGCCACTCCTTATTTACAAACTCCTTTAGATTTAGGCGCAGATATTGTTATGCATTCTGCCACAAAATATTTAGGCGGACACAGTGATGTTGTTATGGGTGCATTAATTGTAAACGACAAAGAATTAGCAGAAAAATTATACTTTATACAAAAAGCCAGCGGTGCAATTTGTGGCCCAATGGATAGTTTTTTAGTTTTAAGAGGTATAAAAACATTACATGTTAGAATGCAACGCCATTGTGAAAACGGAAAAGCTATTGCCTATTACCTAAAAAACCACCCAAAGGTGGAAAAAGTTTTTTGGCCAGGTTTTGAGTCGAGCCCAAATTATGAAATTGCTAAAAACCAAATGAAAGATTTTGGTGGTATGCTATCTTTTATTCCTAAAGGAGCTAATTATAATGATGCCATTGAAATAATTAAAAAGCTACAAGTTTTTACCTTAGCAGAAAGCTTAGGTGGAGTAGAGAGTTTAGCAGGTCACCCGGCAAGTATGACACATGCAAGCATACCTAAAGAAGAAAGAGAAAAAAGTGGAATTGTAGATGCTTTAATACGACTTAGTATAGGTATTGAAGATGAAAACGACCTAATAGAAGACCTTGAACAGGCCATTGGATAATATTTTTATCAAATTTTTAAAAAAACACGGTGTAAATTATATAAATAGTATAATTTTGCCGTTATAATTTTAATTCAATAATTTAACAATTATAAAGGTTTCTATATGGAAGCAAAAATAAATGCATTTATGGATGAGGTTAAGACCCGTAACGGTCACGAACCAGAATTTATCCAAGCGGTACAAGAAGTTGCCGAGACAGTAATCCCCTATATTGCTGATCATGATATTTACAATGGCAAAAACATACTTTTGCGTATGGTAGAACCTGAAAGATTAATTTCTTTTAGAGTATCATGGGTAGATGACAATGGAAACATCCATGTAAATAGAGGCTATAGAGTACAAATGAACTCTGCTATAGGACCTTACAAAGGTGGTTTACGTTTTCACCCAAGTGTAAACGCAAGTATTCTTAAATTCTTAGCTTTTGAGCAAGTATTTAAAAATAGCTTAACTACATTACCTATGGGTGGTGGTAAAGGAGGATCTGATTTTGACCCTAAAGGAAAGTCTGATGACGAAGTTATGCGTTTTTGCCATGCATTTATGACAGAGCTTTGCCGCCATATTGGACCAAATACAGATGTACCAGCTGGTGACATTGGTGTTGGAGGAAGAGAAATAGGTTTCCTTTTTGGAATGTATAAAAAAATAAGAAATGAGTTTACTGGTGTTTTAACAGGTAAAGGTCGTTCTTGGGGTGGTTCTTTAATTAGACCAGAAGCTACAGGTTACGGTACTGTTTATTTTGCAGAAAGTATGCTTAAAACTCAAGGACAAGATTTTGCAGGTAAAAATGTAGTAATATCTGGTTCCGGTAATGTTGCACAGTTTGCAGCAGAAAAAGCATTACAATTAGGTGCTAAAGTTTTAACATTATCAGATTCTCAAGGTTACATCTTAGATAAAGATGGTATAGACGCAGAGAAACTTGCTTTTGTAATGGATCTTAAAAACAACAAAAGAGGACGTATTTCTGAGTATGTAAATAAATATACTTCTGCTACTTTCCACAAAGGAGAAACTCCATGGGATGTTGCTTGTGATATTGCTTTACCGTGTGCTACACAAAATGAATTAGATGGCGAAGCCGCTAAAGCTTTAGTTAAAAACGGATGTATTTGTGTTGCAGAAGGTGCAAATATGCCTTCTACTCCAGAAGCTATTCATGAATTTCATGAAGCAAAAATATTATTTGCTCCAGGAAAAGCTTCTAATGCAGGTGGTGTTGCTACTTCTGGTTTAGAAATGTCTCAAAACTCTTTACGTATTAGCTGGACAAGAGAAGAGGTAGACCAAAGATTAAAAACAATTATGGAGGATATTCATAATTCATGTATTGAATACGGTAAGGACAAAGATGGTTACTGTAACTATGTAAAAGGAGCAAATATTGCTGGTTTTGTTAAGGTTGCAGACGCTATGTTAGCTCAAGGCGTTATTTAAAACATAACATATATTTTAAAAGCTCCATTAAGTTTTCTTGATGGAGCTTTTTTATTTTCAATCTAAAAATAATAATTCTTCAAATCACTATATTTACAATACCTAAAAACAACTAATGCAAGTAACCACAAAAGCTATTGTACTTTCAGCGCTTAAATATGGCGACAATAGTTTAATTGTTAAAGCATATACATTATCAGACGGTCTAAAGTCTTATTTATTAAAAGGAGTTTTATCTTCTAAAAAAGGAAAGGTAAAAGCAGCATACTTTCAGCCGCTAACACAATTAGAGCTTATTGCAGTACATAAAAACAAGGGTACTTTAGAAAGTGTTAGAGAAGCCAAAACAAGTTACCACTACCAAACACTACACAGTAATATTGCTAAAAATGCAATGACTCAGTTTTTAGCAGAAATGTTAAGCAACAGCTTGCTAGAAGAAGAGCCTAACGAAAACCTTTTTAATTACATAGAGGCTGCTTTACAATGGCTAGACACAGAATCACAAATAGCAAATTTTCACCTTCATTTTTTGCTGAGCATTACCAAATATTTAGGCTTTTATCCTGACAGCAAAAACAATAGTTTTTTATATTTTGATTTGCTTGAAGGAGGCTTTACCAACAAACCCTCTTTAAACCCAGTTATACAAGGCACAAATTTAAATTACTTTAAAACCTTCTTAGGCATAAATTTTGATGCAATACATACAATCAAAATGAACAAAACTGACAGACAAGAGTTGTTAAAATCGCTTATTTTATATTTTGAATTACACTTACAAGGATTTAGAAAACCAAAGTCTCTTGTTATTTTAAATGAAATTTTTCGTTAGTATGCGTACTGCTTTATTTATACTTTTTTTATTAATTTTTACTGGTGCTTTTGCTCAGGAAGTTGTTATTGTAGACCAAGATACTCAAGAACCAATACCAGATGTTGCTATTTTTAATATTGATAAAACAAAAACAGCTTTAACTGCTAAAAATGGCAGTGTAGATCTATCAATTTTCAGCAAAAATGAAAAGATAATTTTAAAACATATTGGTTATCAAACTAAAAAAACAACAAAAAATTTACTACTTAAAAGAGGCAAAACTATTTATATGGTGTTAACCGCAGAGGAGTTAGATGGTGTTGTTATGTCGGTTTCTAAATGGGAACAACAAAAAAAAGATATTCCGCAAAAGGTTGCCTCTATTACCACTAAGGCTATATCATTTACAAACCCACAAACTGCCGCAGATGTTCTACAAAACAGCGGAAAAATATTTGTACAAAAAAGTCAGCTTGGTGGTGGCAGCCCAATGATTAGAGGTTTTGCTACAAACAGATTACTAATTTCTGTTGACGGCGTACGTATGAATAACGCTATTTTTAGAGGAGGAAATTTACAAAATGTAATTTCTATAGATCCGTTTTCTATACAAAATACAGAGGTCATTTTTGGACCTGGCTCTGTTATTTACGGTAGTGATGCCATTGGTGGTGTTTTAAATTTTTACACCAAAAAACCAAAACATTCAAAAACTGAAGAGGCTTTTATTACTGGCAATGCTACTTACAGGTTTTCATCCGCAAATACAGAAAACACAATACATGCAGATGTTAATTACGGCAAACAAAATTGGGCTTTTTTAACCAGTATTAGTTACACCAATTTTGATGATTTAAAAATGGGTAACAACGGTCCAGATTCCTATGTAAGAAACAACTATGTTACCACAATAAATGGAGTAGACCAATTGGTAGAAAATAGCTCCCCTAACAAACAAGTTGGGTCTGGCTACAACCAAATAAATGCAATGCAAAAAATTGCTTTTAAACCTAATGACAATTGGAATTATGACCTTGGTCTTTATTTTTCAGAAACATCGGACTACGGGAGGTATGACCGCTTAATTAGACCAACTAGTGACGGTGATGGTTTACGCTCTGCAGAATGGTATTACGGGCCCCAAGAGTGGTTTATGGCAAAAATAGGCTTGCAGCACCAAGGCAAAGGAAGGTTTTATGATAGGCTAAAAATTAACACAGCTTACCAACATTTTGGCGAAAGTAGAAATGACAGAAATTTTGGATCTACTACGTTAAGTAGCACAAAAGAAAACGTACATGCACTATCTACAAATATAGATTTAGAAAATAAACGTATTGGGGATTTACGCTTGTATTATGGTGTAGAGTATGTATTTAACAAAGTAAACTCTAATGGTTTTGAAACAAATATTGAAAATAACCAAGTTACAAATGCTGCATCTAGGTACCCAGATGGCGCTACTTGGCAAACAACTGCTGGTTATATAAACTCTGAGTATAAAGCACAGCCAAACCTAACCTTACTGTCTGGCTTACGCTATAGCCACGTTTGGATTAATGCTGAATTTGATAAAACTTTTTATCCTTTTCCTTTTGATGATGCCAATTTAAATACAGGGGCTTTAACAGGTAGTATTGGTTTAAGCTGGTTTCCTAAAGAAAACTTACAAATAACCTTTAATGGTTCTACGGGCTTTAGAGCTCCTAATATAGATGATGTTGGTAAAATATTTGATTCTGAACCGGGCTCTGTAGTTGTACCCAACCCAGATTTAGAAGCGGAATATGCTTATAATGTAGACTTAGGTATACAAAAGAATTTTAATGACAAAGTAATTGTAAACGCTACTGGTTTTTACACCTATTTAGTAGATGCTTTAGTACGCAGAGATTTTACTTTTAACGGTGAAACAGAAATAGAATACCACGGAGAATTAAGCAACGTACAAGCAATACAAAATGCAGCAAAAGCTTATGTTCATGGTGTTGAGTTTGGTGTAGACGCTTATTTTACAGAACATCTATCATTAAGCTCTAACTTAACATTTACAAAAGGTATTGAAGAAGAGGAAGATGGCACAGAGTCTCCAGGAAGACACGTAGCACCAACTTTTGGAGATGTGCATTTGATATGGAAAAACGATAAATTAAAAACCGATTTATTTTTCAACTTTAATGGTGAGGTATCTTATAACGACTTATCTGACTCTGAAAAGAGTAAAGATTATATATATGCTTCAGACAAAAACGGCAATCCTTACAGTCCAAATTGGCAAACAATAAACTTTAATGCCAGTTATCAAATTACAAATAACATAAAAGCTACGTTAGGCTGGGAGAACATAACCAACCAACGCTACAGAACATACTCGTCTGGTATTGTTGCGCCAGGCACAAACCTAATTTCATCTATTAGTTATCAATTTTAAAAAGCTTTGACATAAAAAAAGCCCGATTAAATTAATAATCGAGCTTTTAAAGTATATTTAAAAATATATCTTAGTTAGTCATTTTAGTTGCATATTCTTGCAATTCTTTAGACTTAGCCGTCAAATACTCAGTTAACTTTTTAGCATCATCAGCAGAAAGGTTTTTCATAACCTCTTGAGATTTAGTAGCTAATTCTTGTCCTTTTGTTCCTAAAGCAGCAAAAGCAGTCATATCTTTACTTTCAGCAGCTTCTTTATATTCACTAACGTATTCGTCATATGTTTTAACGTATTCTGCTACTGCAGCGTCATCAAAACTTGGAATACCGTCTACCATTTCTGTAGCAGTTTCTTTTACCTCTTCAGCAGCTTTACTAGTTTCATCAGCAACTTTGTCTGCAGCTTCTTTAGCATTATCTTCTACTGTTTCTGCAGCTTCTTTAGCTTTGTCAGTAGCTTCTTTACAAGATACAAATGATACGCTAAAAGCTAACATTAATGCAGAACCTAAGATTAATTTTTTCATTCTTTTTAGTTTTTATTGTTTGTTATAATATATGTTATACCTAATTTACGTTAGAAAACATAATTTAGATGTACAAACCTAAAAAAACTTTGGCAATTATGTTAACAAAAACATAAAAATATCAGCAAATAGCTTAAAAATAATGTTTTATAAACGTTAAAAAAATAATTACTTCACTTACAAAAAGCATCTGTTTTACTCACGCACAATTTTTTACACACCAAAATATCAGTAAAAAAAAAGAAAGAATTAAAAAGGGGCCTCTTTTGCTTTTGAAAAAGTGTTTTTTACACAAAATTCATTAGTTTTGCAAACTTAAAATGTAGTACCAGAAGCACTTAATATGAAGTTTGAGGAATATAAAGGATTAGATTTACCTAAGGTAGCAGAAAACATACTAGAATATTGGAAAGAGAATAACATTTTTGAAAAAAGTGTTACCAATAGAGAAGGCGGAGAAGGATATGTATTTTTTGAAGGCCCACCATCTGCAAATGGTATGCCAGGTATTCACCACGTTATGGCACGTACCATTAAGGATATTTTTCCTCGTTATAAAACAATGAAAGGTTACCAAGTTAAGCGTAAAGCTGGCTGGGATACACACGGCCTACCTATAGAACTTGGAGTAGAAAAAGAACTAGGAATTACCAAAGAAGATATTGGCAAAAAAATATCTGTAGAAGAGTACAATGCCGCTTGTAAAAAAGCTGTAATGCGCTACACAGATGTTTGGAACAAAATGACTGAACAAGTTGGTTATTGGGTAGATATGAACGACCCTTACATTACTTACAAGTCTAAATATATGGAGTCTGTTTGGTGGTTGCTAAAACAAATTTATAGCAAAGACCTAATTTACAAAGGCTACACAATACAACCATATTCCCCTAAGGCCGGCACAGGACTTAGCTCTCATGAGCTAAACCAACCAGGTACCTACCAAGATGTTACAGATACTACGGTAACTGCACAGTTTAAGGCTCATAAAGAAACCTTGCCAGAGGCTTTTAAAAATGTAGACGGAGACGTTTATTTTATTGCCTGGACAACAACTCCTTGGACATTACCATCTAACACTGCTTTAACAGTTGGTCCTAAAATAGATTATGTTTTAGTACAGACTTTTAATCAATATACTTTTGAGCCTATTAAAGTTATACTTGCAAAAAGCTTAGTAGGGAAACAATTTAGCGGTAAGTTTATTGTAGCAGAAAGTAGCGAAGATTTAAAAAGCTACAGCTCAACAGACAAAAAAATACCTTACCAAATTATAGCAGAGGTAAAAGGTACAGATTTAGTTAATGCTACTTATGAGCAGCTTATAGACTACGTACTACCTTACCAAAATGCAGAAAATGCATTTAGAGTTATTTCTGGCGACTTTGTTACAACAGAAGATGGTACTGGTATTGTACATACCTCACCAACTTTTGGTGCAGACGATGCTATGGTTGCTAAACAAGCAACTCCAGAAATACCACCAATGTTGGTATTAGATGAAAATGACAACCCTGTTCCTTTAGTAGATTTACAAGGTAAGTTTAGAAAAGAACTAAAAGAATTTGGAGGCAAATATGTTAAAAATGAATATTACGCAGATGGCGAAGCTCCTGAACGTTCTATAGATGTAGAAATTGCTATAAAATTAAAAGAAGAAAACAGAGCTTTTAAAGTTGAAAAATACGTGCACAGTTACCCTAACTGTTGGCGTACAGATAAACCTATATTATACTACCCATTAGACTCTTGGTTTATAAAGGTTACAGACGTTAAAGAAAAAATGTTTAGCCTTAATGAAACTATAAACTGGAAACCGAAATCTACTGGAGAAGGCCGTTTTGGCAACTGGTTGGCTAATGCAAATGATTGGAACCTATCTAGATCTCGTTACTGGGGTATTCCATTACCAATTTGGAGAACAGAAGATGGTAAAGAAGAAATAATAATTGGTTCTGTACAGGAACTAAAAGAAGAAATGGCAAAAGCGGTTGCTGCTGGCGTTCTAGAAAAAGATATTTTTGAAGACTTTGTTGTTGGTGATATGTCTGAAGAAAACTATGACAAAATAGATCTTCATAAAAACATTGTAGACCAAATAACATTGGTTTCTGCTAGCGGAAAGCCAATGAAAAGAGAAAGTGACCTAATTGACGTTTGGTTTGACAGTGGCTCTATGCCTTACGCACAATGGCACTACCCTTTTGAAAACAAAGAACTAATAGATGAAAACAAAGCATATCCTGCAGATTTTATTGCAGAAGGTGTAGACCAAACACGTGGTTGGTTTTATACACTGCACGCAATATCTACAATGGTTTTTGATTCTGTTGCATATAAAAATGTAGTATCTAACGGTTTGGTTTTAGATAAAGACGGTAAAAAAATGTCTAAACGTTTAGGCAATGCTGTAGATCCGTTTGAAACTATGAACCAGTTTGGACCAGATGCCACACGTTGGTATATGATTTCTAACGCAAACCCTTGGGACAACTTAAAGTTTGATTTAGAAGGTATAGCAGAAGTAAAAAGAAAATTCTTTGGTACATTATACAATACCTACTCTTTCTTTGCTTTGTATGCTAACATAGATAAGTTTAGTTACTCTGAAAAAGATGTTGCTTTAAACGAGCGTCCAGAAATAGACCAATGGATTTTATCAGAGTTACATACCTTAATAAATAAGGTAGACCAAGCCTATGCAGATTATGAGCCTACCAAAGCAGCAAGGCTAATATCTAACTTTGTGCAAGAAAACCTAAGTAACTGGTATGTTCGTTTATGTAGAAGACGTTTTTGGAAAGGAGATTACCAACAAGACAAAATATCTGCATACCAAACATTATACACTTGTTTAGAAACTGTTGCTAGACTAGCATCACCTATAGCTCCGTTCTTTATGGACAGACTTTACAAAGATTTAACCCAAGCAACCACTAAAGAAAAAGCTGAAAGTGTACATTTGGCAGACTTTCCAAAATACAATCAAGCCCTTGTAAATAAAGAGCTAGAAAGTAAAATGGAAAAAGCGCAGACCATATCATCATTAGTATTGTCTATTCGTCAAAAAGAAAAAATAAAAGTACGTCAACCATTACAAAGAATAATGGTTCCTATACTAGACGAAAAACAAAAACACGAGATAGAAGCTGTTGCCGATTTGATAAAATCTGAGGTAAACGTAAAGGAAATTGAACTTTTAGATGATGCTTCTGGCATATTGGTAAAGCAAATAAAACCAAATTTTAAAGTTTTAGGTCCTAAGTACGGAAAAGATATGAAGCTGATTGCCAAAGCAGTAGGTGATTTAGATCAAGATGACATCCAAAAAATTGAGCAAAATGGCGAAATAATTATTGTTATTGAGAATAAAAGTATTAATTTACAGTTACAAGATGTAGAGATTTTGTCTCAAGACATAGAAGGCTGGTTAGTTGCTAGTTCAGGCAGTTTAACTGTTGCTTTAGATGTTACAATTAGTGAAGATCTTAGAAAAGAAGGTATTGCTAGAGAACTAGTAAATAGAATTCAGAATTTAAGAAAAGAATCTGGTTTTGAAGTAACTGACAAAATTGATATTAAAATATTAAAAGATGGTTATGTAGAAAATGCTGTTGCAGACAACATAACATATATTAAAACTGAAACATTAACAGCGGAACTTAATTTTGAGGAAAAACTGGACAATGGCACAACAATTGCTTTTGATGAAGTAAATACAAAATTGTTTATCCAAAAACATTAAAAACTATGGCGCAAGATTTAAACGTGAGATACGGTGACAAAGACTTAGAAGAATTTAGAGTTTTAATTACTGAAAAAATAAATAAAGCTAAAGAGCACTTAGAGCTTTTAAAAAGTTCTTATATGAATGATGGCAACAATGGTACAGATGATACATCGCCAACATTTAAAGCATTTGAAGAAGGCTCACAAACAATGAGCAAAGAAGCAAATACGCAATTAGCAATTCGTCAAGAAAAATTTATTCGCGATTTAAAAAACGCCTTGTTACGTATTGAAAACAAAACATACGGTGTATGCAGAGTAACCGGAAAACTAATTAATAAAGAACGATTAAAATTAGTACCACACGCTACACTTAGCATTGAAGCTAAAAATATGCAAAAATAAAAAAAACGCCCTTTTAGGGCGTTTTTTAATACATTATATGAAAACTACTTTATACATTTTATTACTAATTTCTTTCGGTTTTTTAAATGCTCAAAAAGTTGTAGAAAAAACAGTTTTAAATGATCATATCTCTTTAATTAATATTGATACTGAAAATTGCTACCAAGTTACTTTAGAAACAGGTAAAAATGAAGATGTTATTGTGTCTGCCAATATAGAAGGAGAATATAAAAAAGACTTAGTTTTAGAAATTAAAGAGGAAGCCGCTAGCATTTTTATTACTACTGGTTTTAGCCCTACATTTAGCAACCCTAATGACAAACTTAGCGCACACAAAGTGATATCTATATCACTACACATTATTGTACCACAGTACAAAAATGTAAAATTGTATGGTAAAAGCTCAAACATTATAGCATCTGGTAATTACAAAAATTTAAACATTACCTTATTAGATGGTTATTGTGCATTGCAAAATATAACAGAAACTATAACCGCTACTACACAGAGCGGCAATATATTAGTTAAAAGCAATAATGCAGTTGTAAAAGCAGCAACAAAATATGGTAAAATACACCAAGACAAACTTGCTAAAGGCAACACAAATTTTAACTTATCTTCTATTACTGGAGATATACACATCAGTAAAACCAAATAATTGTCTATTTTTGCAAAATCTATCTTGTAAAGAATGAGTTTAAAAAAATCTGCATTAATAGTAATACTAATTTTATTAGTAGACCAAATAAGTAAAATATACGTAAAAACTACTTTTACGTACCAGCAATCTGTAGAAGTATTTAGTTGGTTTAAAATTCTATTTATAGAAAATGAAGGCGCTGCTTGGGGTGCCAAATTAAGTGATATTTTCCCTATTGCAGACAGCACAGGAAAATTAATACTAACCGTTTTTAGACTATTTGCTGTTGCAGGTATTGGCTATTGGCTTTTTGACACTATAAAAAAGCACGCACCAAAAGTTTTAATTTTTGCAGTATCATTAATATTTGCTGGTGCACTTGGTAATATTATAGACTCTGTTTTTTATGGCGCTATTTTTGACGAAAGCTATGGCAAAGTAGCTACTTTATTTTCAGACGATCCATATAGCAGTCTTTTTCATGGTAAAGTTGTAGATATGCTTTATTTTCCAATTGTACAAAATGCTGTTTTACCATCTTGGATACCTGTAATTGGCGGCAATACGTTTAGCTTTTTTGAACCCGTATTTAATGTAGCAGATACAGCAATTAGTACTGGCGTTGGTATATTATTGGTTTTTAACAAAAAAGCATTTGGCTCTAAAACTGATAAATCTGCTGAGGAGTAACACAATAATTTAACGGTATATCACTTTCATACACATCTGTTATTTGCTCTTCTGCTTCAAAAAAAGACAGTCCAATTTTTAATACGTTAGGCTTACAATCTTTTAAAAAGGCATCATAAAAACCCTTACCATACCCTATTCTATTTCCTTTTTTATCAAAAGCTAAGAGAGGTACAAAAACAACATCAATTTTATTAGGTAATATTTCTATACCATCTACAGGTTCAGGTACATTAAAATTATTCTTTTTTATAACCGTATTATCTGTAAGCAAAAAATTGGTAAGTGTATTATCTGCATTCATTTTAGGTAAAATAACGTGTTTATCTTTACCTTGTAATATTGTTAAAATAGTACTTGTATCTATTTCCTTTTTTTCTTCTATAGATAAAAAAATGTGATAATAATTAAAATCCCAAATAGGCATTTTTAGCAGTTGGTTTGCAATTTCTACGCTGTAATTGTCTGCGGCATCAGCACTCATTTTTTCCCTAAGTAAAACGTACTTTGCGCGTAATTCTTTTTTTACCATTGGTTCTTTAATAGCGTTTTTATTCATTAGATGATATAGCTTCGTAAATTACCAAAAAAATCATCATTAATAAATAAGCACCCATAGCTACAACGTATAACTCCATGCTTTTCAAAATTTTAGGATTACAATGTAATCATTTTTTTTTACAAAAATCGATTAAGAGTGCATTTTTATCGATTAAAAGTATAGTTAATAAAGATAATACTACTTTTTACAGGAGAAGTACCTCAATATATAAAACTTTTACAACATACAGTAAAATCTATATTTAATTGTTAAAAAAGCGTTAGTACAAGTAAAAAGACTAAGCTAAAACCAGCACAATCAAAAAAAGAGATTATTTTTACTCTATGCCGCAAGAAATATCCATAAAATTACAATTAAGTACATTACCTAATAGTCCAGGAGTGTATCAATTTTACGATAAAGAAGAGAAAATATTATATGTAGGTAAGGCTAAAAACTTAAAAAAAAGAGTAAGCTCTTACTTTAACAAAACACATGATAATGGCAAAACTAAGGTTCTTGTAAAAAAAATAGTATATATTAAACATATTGTAGTAGACACAGAGTCTGATGCGCTATTACTAGAAAACAACTTAATAAAAAAGTACAAACCTAGGTATAACGTTTTACTAAAAGATGATAAAACATACCCTTGGATTTGCATAAAAAATGAGCGTTTTCCGCGTGTATTTTACACAAGAAACTTAATTAAAGATGGGTCTGAATATTTTGGACCTTACACAAATATGAAAACCGTTAGGGTTTTACTGGACTTAATTAAAAGTGTATACCCGTTACGCACTTGCAATTATGATTTGTCTGCAGAAAAAATTAACGCACACAAATACAAAGTTTGCCTAGAGTATCATTTAGGTAATTGCAAAGGCCCTTGTGAAGGTTACCAAACTACAGAAGAATACCAAAGACAAATTGTAGAAATTAAAGACATTTTAAAAGGCAACTTTAAATCGTCTTTACATTATTTTAAAACTCAAATGAAATTTTTAGCTTCGGAAATGAGATTTGAAGAAGCACAAGATTTTAAAGAGAAAATTGAGGTTTTAGAAAACTATCAAGCAAAAACTACTATTGTAAATCCTAAGATTAATAATGTAGATGTTTTTTCAATTATATCTGATGAGAGCTACGCTTACATTAATTTTTTACAATTGTCTCACGGAGCAATTATTAGATCTCACACACTAGAACTAAAGAAAAAGCTGAATGAAACTGATGAAGAACTTCTTCAATTAGGAATTATAGAAATTAGACAACGTTTTAAGTCGCACTCTAGAGAATTATACCTGCCTTTTCCTGTAACTGTAGACCGCAATTTAAAAGTTACAATACCCAAACTTGGCGATAAAAAAAGAATTCTAGAGTTGTCTGAAAGAAACGCAAAGTATTTTAGAATGGAGCGTTTTAAACAATTAAAAGTTACAGATCCGGACAGGCACACAAACCGTATAATGGCGCAAATGAAAAAAGATTTACGTTTGTCTGAAGAACCAAGACACATAGAGTGTTTTGACAACTCCAACATACAAGGCACAAACCCGGTTGCAGCCTGTGTTGTATTTAAAAATGGTAAACCTGCAAAAAAAGAGTATCGCCATTACAACATAAAAACTGTTGTAGGGCCAGATGATTTTGCCTCTATGGAAGAGGTTGTTTTTAGACGTTATAAAAGATTATTAGAGGAAGAACAGCCTTTACCACAACTAATTGTTATTGATGGCGGTAAAGGACAACTATCTTCTGCTCTTAAAAGTTTAGATGCCTTAGAATTAAGAGGAAAAATAGCAATTATAGGCATTGCAAAAAGATTAGAAGAAATTTATTTCCCAGGAGATTCAATTCCGTTATATTTAGATAAAAAATCTGAAAGCTTAAAAATAGTACAACAACTACGTAATGAAGCACATAGATTTGGCATCACTTTTCACAGAAAAAAACGCAGTAATGCTGCTATAAATTCTGAGTTAGAAGGAATTGAAGGCGTTGGAGAAAAAACCGCTACAGATCTTTTAAAATCGTTTAAATCTGTAAAAAGAATTAAAGAAGCCAGTATAGAGAAACTTGCCGAAGTTGTAGGGATGTCTAAAGCTCAAAAAATATATAACACCTTTCATTAAATAAAAAAATGAAGAAAACAATAGTTATTGTAACGCTACTTTTAATTAGCTGCACAGCTTTAGCTCAAATAAAAGCACCTAAAGACAGTGTAAAAGTTGGCTTAGTACTTAGTGGTGGTGGCGCTAAGGGGTTGGCACATATTGGCGCCCTAAAAGTTATTGAAGAAGCTGGTGTTAAAATAGACTACATTGGAGGAACAAGTATGGGTGCTATTATTGGCGCCTTGTACGCATCTGGTTATTCTGCAAATGAACTAGATTCTATTTTTAAAAGTGTAGATGTATCTTTACTTATACAAGATAACCTGCCAAGAGGAGCAAAAACTTTTTATGATAAAGAAGACGCAGAACGCTACGCTTTAAGTTTGCCTTTTAACAATTTTAAAGTTTCGTTTCCTTCCGCAATATCTAGCGGACAAAACATTTACAACTTACTTGTTAAGCTACTGTACCACGTTAAAGACACTAAAGATTTTAACCAGCTGCCAATTCCTTTTTTTTGCATAGCAACAGATGTAGAAACTGGGCAAGAAATTTTATTAAACAAAGGATATTTACCTGAAGCTATTATGGCAAGTGGCACCTTCCCCTCTTTATTTGAGCCTGCTGAAATAGACAATAAAATATTAATAGATGGTGGAGTAGTAAACAATTATCCTATTAAAAAATTAAAAAAATTAGGCGCAAATATTGTTATTGGTATAGACGTACAAGATGGTTTAGCAGACCGAGAGAAGCTTAGCTCTGGCACAGAGGTTTTACTACAAATTAACAATTACAGAACTGTTAATGATATGAAAAGTAAAGCTAAATTAACAGATGTGCTTATAAAACCATCAATAGAAAAATATTCTGTTATAGATTTTGACCTTGGATCAGAAATTATAGCATCTGGAGAAGCTGCTGCCCAAAAAAAAATAAATGATCTTAAAAACATTGCCAAACAACGTGGTATTGTAACAGAACAAAAACAGTGTATAAAACCACACGACTCTATTACCATAAACAGACTAATTATTTCTGGCAATGAAGACTACACAAGAGCTTACATTAAAGGTAAACTAAGGTTAGATTTAGACAAACAAATATCTTTTAACAAACTACAGCAAGGCATTAACAACTTAGCTGCCACTAATAATTTTAAAACAATACGCTATACATTAGACACCAGACCATCTTTAGACTCAGAGGAAGATGAACTTGTTTTAAAATTAAAAATAAAAGAAAATAAAAATAAAATGTTTATTAAAATGGGTGCTCATTATGATGATATTTATAAAAGTGCAGCCATTATAAACCTCACTAAAAAAAATATTTTTTTACAAGATGATGTTGGCTCTTTTGATTTTATTCTAGGAGATAATATTAGGTACAAAATGCAATACTACCTAGATAAAGGTTTTTACTGGAGTTTTGGACTAAATTCTACTTTTAATGACTACAATTACGAAATAGATTACAACATTATCAAATCTAATTTTGTTGTTCCAGACACGGGTATTAACAACATTAACATAAACGCTACTAACCTCACAAACCAGGCGTATATACAAACCGTTTGGAACGAAGAATTTGCCTTTAGTTTAGGTGCAGAACATAGGTTTTTAAAATACACTTCGCGAACGCTACAGCAAGATGATACTGAAAACAACGAAGACTTTAGAACCATTTTTGAAAAAAGTAACTACTATAGCACATTTGCCAAGTTAAAACTAGACACCTACAATGATAAATATTTCCCAAGCAAGGGAGTATATTTTAATGGCGACTTACATTTTTACATGTTTTCATCAGACTACAACAATAACTTTAAAGAGTTTTCTATTGCACAAGGCACTGTTGGTACCGCTTTTCCTATTGCCAATAATTTATCTTTAAACATAGAAGCTGGTGGTGGATTTAAACTAGGAAATTCTAATGTTAGATCTTTAGACTTTATTATGGGTGGTTACGGAAACAATTTAGGAGACGGCTACGTTTCCTTTTTAGGGTATGATTTTATTAGTTTAACTGGTAATAGTTATATAAAAGGACTTACTAGGTTAGATTATGAGTTTAGCCCCAAAAATCATTTATTATTAGCCGCAAATTTTGCCAACATAGATGATGATATTTTTAGAACCGCAGAGTGGTTTAAACTGCCAGATTATACTGGTTATGGTGTTGGTTACGGATTTGAATCCTTTTTAGGACCAATACAAACAATATACTCTTGGTCTCCAGAAAAAAACAAAGGAAGACTATTTTTTAGCATAGGTTACTGGTTTTAATTTACCAATTAACTATAAGCAAACCTAAGGTTCATCTATTTTTACGATATTTGTAAGAACAAAACTGTTTTATGTTATTATTTAGAATTGATATTACCGCCCATCTTAGGGCAATGTGGTGAAGCAAATGTTTTAAACCTGTATTTCATCTTTCTGCTAAAAGATGAAAATTTTATCATATCAAATTATATAAACTTTAAAACAAAATATTATGTCAACATTAGACAATACATCGCTTAAATTACCAAAAGAAAATTTAGAAGCAGAAGACTTTTTACCATTATTAGGAACAGACTATGTAGAACTTTATGTAGGTAATGCAAAACAAGCAGCACATTATTATATGTCTGCATGGGGTTTTCAGCCACTAGCATACGCTGGCCTAGAAACTGGTTTAAAAGACCGTGTATCTTACGTAATAGAACAAGGTAAAATTAGGTTAGTACTAACCTCTCCTTTAAATTCTGGAGGAGATATAAACAGGCATATTGACGCTCATGGAGATGGCGTAAAAACAGTTGCCCTTTGGGTAGATGATGCTACAAAAAGTTATAAAGAAACAACTAGCAGAGGTGCAGAAAGTTATTTTGAACCAAAAAAAGAAGAAGATGAAAACGGAGAAGTTGTTTTCTCTGGAATACATACTTATGGTGAAACTGTACACGTTTTTGTAGAAAGAAGCAATTACAAAGGTATATTTTTACCAGGTTATAAAGCTTGGAACCCACATTATAAGCCTGCAGATACCGGCTTAAAATACATAGATCATATGGTAGGTAATGTAGGGTGGAATGAGATGAACAAATGGTGTGAGTTTTATGCTAAAGTAATGGGGTTTGCACAGCTTGTTTCTTTTGATGATAAAGACATATCTACAGAATACACTGCTCTAATGAGTAAGGTTATGAGTAACGGTAATGGCCGTATTAAATTTCCAATTAACGAACCTGCGGAAGGAAGAAAAAAATCTCAGATTGAAGAGTACATAGATTTTTATAACGGAGCAGGTGTACAACATATGGCATTAGCTACAGATAACATTATAGAAACTGTAACTGCATTAAGAGATCGTGGCGTAGAATTTTTAACTGTTCCTAGCTCTTATTACGAAGATGTTTTAGACAGAGTTGGTGAAATTGATGAGGACTTAGCACCTTTAAAAGAACTAGGCATTTTAATAGATAAAGATGATGAAGGCTACTTATTACAAATATTTACGAAGCCTATTTTAGACAGACCAACAATGTTTATAGAAATTATACAAAGAAAAGGCGCAAAGTCTTTTGGTAAAGGAAACTTTAAAGCGCTATTTGAAGCCATAGAAAGAGAGCAAGAATCTAGAGGAACCCTTTAACAAAACCGCTATATTATTATGAATGCAGTAATTTTTGCATTTAAAAGCTAAAGTAGTGTTAACACTTTAGTTAAAGTAAGTTAAAACCAATTATTACTCTGAATTAATGTAGTACTTTTGACGGCATAAGGGGTGGTTCCCTTATTAACTTTAAGTATTGGTTTTTCATAATTTAAAGTTTGGTTGGTTATTTAGGAAAAGCCCAGTTTTAAGACTGGGCTTTTTTTTATGCAATACTTTGGAACAAAAATTGTTTAAATAATTGTAAAGACATTTAATTGTATTTTCAATTTTAGTAATTTTACATCATAACGATATGAAAAAAGTATACATAACCCTTTTATTACTAGCAACTTTTTCTGCTAACTCCCAAAATACGCACAGTGCGTTTAAAGCAGGAGAATGGCTACGCTTTAGAATTCATTACGGAATTTTTAATGCTAGTTACGCCACACTACAAGTTAAAAATGACAAAATAGACAACAAATCTGTTTACCACGTTGTTGGCAAAGGAAGAACCACAGGTTTAGCACGTGTATTTTTTAAAGTAGATGATACTTACGAGAGCTATTTTGACAAAAATAATGGCAAACCCTATAAATTTGTTAGAAAAGTAAGTGAAGGTAGCTACACCTTAGATTTAGATATAGATTTTGATTATAAAAACAAAAAAGCTACTCTAAACGATCATAAAAAAGATAGAAAGTTAGACTTTTCTATAGATCATAAAATACAAGACTTAATATCTGCTTTTTACTATCTTAGAAACAACTATAAACCAGAAGATTTAAAAAAAGGGGAATTTGTTGTTTTAAATTTACTTTATGATGATGATGGTATTTTTAAGTTTAAACTTAAATATTTAGGAAAAGAAACTTTAAAAACTAAATACGGTAAAGTAGAATGTCATAAATTTAGACCCTACGTAGAGTCTGGTCGTGTTTTTAAAGAACAAGAAAGCTTATCACTATGGGTTTCTAATGATGACAATAGAATTCCTATTAGAATAAAAGCAGACCTAGCTGTTGGCTCTATAAAGGCAGACCTAGATGGTTATGCCGGATTAAAGCATCAGTTTAAAATAATAATGGACTAACATTTAATGGACAATAAAGAAAAGATAGCGTCTCAAATTTTAAAATTAGAAGAAAAATACAAAGGATCTGGACAAGATTTAAGCTCATACCTAGATGGGTTACTTTATGAAAAATACCTTACCTATTGGGATTATATTCATTTAGACACGCTTTTAAGTTTACAAATACCAAGAACACATTTTCCGGATGAGGAAATTTTTATAATGTATCATCAAATAACGGAATTGTACTTTAAGTTAATTTTACATGAGCAAAAGCAAATTGTAGATGACAAATCTCAAGATGTTGATTTTTTTATAGAAAAGGCCAATAGAATAAACAGCTATTTTAAAGTTCTTATATCTTCATTTAGTATTATGATTAATGGTATGGATAGAGAGCAATTTTTAAAATACAGAATGGCGCTATTGCCAGCTAGTGGTTTTCAGTCTGCACAATACAGAATGATAGAACTTTATGCTGCTCCTTTAGAGAACTTAGTTCATAAAACAAAAAGAGAACAGTACTCATCAGAAAACAGTATTGAAGAACTTTATGAAGAAATTTACTGGAAAAACGGAGCTACAGACAAAGATACCGGAGAAAAAACACTAACACTTAAACAATTTGAGTACAGGTACACACCGCGTTTAATACGTATTGCCAACCAAGTAAAAGACAATACAATTTATCACAAATACCTTGCCTTGCCTAAAAAAAGTCAAGAAAACAAGGAGTTAATAAGCGCATTAAAAGCATTAGATATAAATGCAAATGTAAATTGGCCACTAATGCATATGGGCTCTGCTTACAAATATTTAGCTAAAGATAAAGAAGCTATAGATGCTACCGGAGGAACCAATTGGAAACAATATTTACCTCCAAGTTTTCAAAAAGTAGTGTTTTTCCCTTATTTATATACAAAAGAAGAGTTAAATAATTGGGGAAAAGAATGGATAGACCATATCTTTAACCCCGAAAAATCTAAATAATGCAAAAATTTCTTCTTACACTTTTAACAATTTCTATTTTTATCTCTTGCAAGGATAGCAAGGTAAAGCCTAATAACAACATCCCAGAAGTAGAAACTATAGAAAAACCTGTAGTAGCAATGGAGTATGGTTTTAACCTAGATAACTTTACTGTTTTACAAGACACAATTAGAAGCGGCGATAGTTTTGGAGAGTTAATGACTAACAATAAAGTAGATTATCCAAAAATTTATAAAATATCTGAAGAATACAAAGATAGTTTTGATGTACGCCGTATTAGAGTTGGCAAACCTTATGTTATTTTAAAATCTAAAGACACTACACAAACTGCACAATATTTTATTTATGAAAACGACCGTATTAATTACACGGTTGTAGACCTAAGAGACTCTGTAAACGTTTATAAGAAAAAGAAAAAAGTTACCTACGTAGAGCGCGAGGCATCTGGTATTATAAACACATCTTTATCTGAGGCTATTTTAGAACAAGGCATAGATTACAATATAACTAATAATTTATCTGAAATATATGCTTGGTCTATAGATTTCTTTAGACTACAAAAAGGAGACAAGTTTAAGGTTATATATAAAGAACGTTATATTAATGATAGTATTTATGCCGGATCTGAACCAATAGAAGCTGCCTACTTTGAGCATAATGGCAAACCTTTTTATGCTTTTGAGTACGTAACAGACTCTCTAAAACAAATAGCAGATTACTATGACCAAGAAGCAAACAACTTAAGAAGAGCATTTTTAAAAGCTCCTATTAAGTTTAATTACAGAATATCTTCTCGTTACAATTTAAAAAGAAGAATTAAATATTATGGCTACAAGGTAAGGCCACATAAAGGTACAGATTATGCTGCAGCAATAGGAACACCAATTATTGCTACTGCAAATGGTACTGTAGTAGAATCTACAAGACGTGGTGGCAATGGTAAATTTGTAAAAATTAAACACAACGGTACATATAGCACGCAGTATTTACATATGAAAAACCAAAACGTTAGAAAAGGAGACTACGTTTTACAAGGAGATGTAATTGGTTGGGTAGGTATGACAGGTAATACTGGTGGTCCTCACGTTTGTTATAGGTTCTGGAAAAATGGAAGACAAGTAGATCCTTTAAGAGAAAAACTACCAACTGCAGAAGCAATTGCCGACAGTTTAAAAACTGGTTATTTGGAATATATTAAACCAAAAATGTCTCAGTTAGATAAAATTGTTTTTCCTAAAAAAATAATTACTCAAGAAGAAGATAAAGAAGAAAACATAATTAATCCATAATAATGGCATTACAGAACACCAACCCTACTAAAACTGCCGCTTGGCAAAAATTACAAGAAAACTATACTAACACTAAAAATCTTAAGGTTAAAGATTTGTTTAAGGATGATGAAAATCGTGCTAAAAAACTAACCATAAAAGATAACGATTTTTTGTTTGACTATTCTAAAAACAGAATTACAGAAGATACTGTAAAGCATTTATTAGAATTAGCAAACCAGGTAGACCTTAAAGGAGCCATAGAAAACTACTTTAAAGGAGAACCTATAAACCAAACCGAAGGAAGAGCTGTTTTACACACTGCCTTACGAGCAAAAGAATCTGACACAGTTTTAGTTGATGGTAAAAACGTAATACCTGAAATTTATGCTGTTAAAGAAAAAATTAAAAATTACACAGAAAGTATAATATCTGGTAAAAGCAAAGGCTACACAGGTAAAGCTTTTACAGATGTAGTAAATATTGGTATTGGAGGGTCTGATCTAGGACCAGCAATGGTTGTAGAATCTTTAAAGTTTTACAAAAATCATTTAAAAATGCATTTTGTAAGCAATGTAGATGGTGACCACGTACACCAAATACTAAAAGAACTAAACCCAGAAACTACATTATTTGTGGTAGTTTCTAAAACTTTTACAACACAAGAAACACTTAGTAACGCTACCACTATAAAAAAATGGTTTTTAAACCCTGAATTTAAAACCAAAGAAAGTGATATTGCACTACATTTTGCTGCCGTATCTACCAATGCAACTAAAATAGCAGAATTTGGCATAGATGCAAACAATGTATTTCCTATGTGGGATTGGGTTGGCGGACGTTTTTCTTTATGGAGCGCCGTAGGTTTAAGCATTGCTTTATCTGTAGGTTTTACCAATTTTAACAACCTATTAATGGGTGCTAACGAAATGGATGAGCACTTTAGAAATACAGATTTTTCAGAAAACATACCGGTTGTATCTGCCCTACTAACTATATGGTATAACAATTTTTACAATGCAGAAACCGAAGCTATAATTCCTTACTCGCAGTACCTAAGTAGATTTTCTGCTTATTTACAACAAGGAATAATGGAAAGCAACGGAAAAAGTGTAGACCGCAATGGAGACCCTGTAACATACCAAACAGGAACTATTATTTGGGGAGAACCAGGAACCAACTCTCAGCACGCATTTTTTCAATTAATTCATCAAGGAACTAAAGTTATTCCTGCAGAGTTTATAGGCTTTAAAGAGTCTTTGTTTGGAGATCAAGATCATCAAGACAAACTAATGGCTAATTTTATAGCACAAACCGAAGCTCTTTTAAACGGAAAAACAAAAGAAGAAGTACTTGCAGAATTACAAGAAAAAGGACTTTCTGATAAAGAAATAGAAGACCTACTCCCTTTTAAGGTTTTTGAAGGCAATAAGCCAACAACTACATTACTAATAAACAAATTAACGCCAAAAAGCTTAGGAAAATTAATAGCTCTTTATGAACATAAAATATTTGTTCAAGGCATTATTTGGAATATTTTTAGCTATGACCAATGGGGTGTAGAATTAGGAAAACAATTAGCCAGTACAGTTTTAAAAGATATAAATTCTGACAAAAATGAAACTCATGACCCATCTACACTACAAATTCTAGAGGGTTACAAAAAATAGAAACTACCTACTAAAATTATTAAAATGGCGTTGATAACTTCTTGTTTATCAACGCCATTTTAACTTAAATTTATGTTATTTTTGCGTTAACTGATTTAACATTCTGTTAACGTACAAGTAGTAGAAATTATACACTTTTGTGCCGTTAATAAAAAACTAAAGAACAAAAGAAAAATGAAAAAAAAGTACTTCGTTTTTGTCGCTATGTTATTATGTACGGCATTCGCATTTTCTCAAGGAACCATCACTGGTAAAATATTGGATGGTGATTTAGGAGGACCTCTACCAGGAGCAAGTGTAGTTGTAAAAGGAACTACAAATGGTATGGCTGCCGATTTTGACGGTAACTTTAGCATTGAAGCACCTAGCAACTCTGGTGTATTAGTGGTATCTTATATTGGATACATCACTAAAGAAGTAAGCTTTAATGCAGTTGGAAATGTAGGTAACATTACATTAATGCCAGATGCAGAGGCTTTAGAAGAAGTTGTTATTGTAGCTTCTGTAGCTGTAGACAGAAAAACTCCGGTTGCTGTTTCTACAATTAAAGCTGCTGACATTGAACTAAAATTAGGAACACAAGAATTTCCTGAAGTATTAAAATCTACACCTGGTGTATACGCTACTAAGTCTGGTGGTGGTTTTGGTGATGGTAGAATTAACCTTAGAGGTTTTGACTCTGAAAACGTTGCTGTAATGATTAACGGTGTACCTGTTAATGATATGGAAAACGGTAGAGTATACTGGAGTAACTGGGCTGGTTTATCAGATGTTACTTCTTCTATGCAAGTACAAAGAGGTTTAGGTGCTTCTAAAGTAGCTGTACCTTCTATTGGTGGTACAATAAACATCTTATCTAAAACTACAGACGTAGAAAAAGGTGGAAGTATTATTGGTGGTGTTGGTAATGATGGATATCAAAAATACGGTGCTACTTTATCTACTGGTTTAATGGATAACGGATTTGCTGCTACAGTATCTGCATCTAAAACAACTGGTGAAGGTTATGTAGACGGTACGCAATTTAATGGTTTTAACTATTTTGTAAACATCTCAAAGCAGATTAATGATAACCACAAATTATCTTTAACTTCTTTTGGTGCTCCACAAACACATGGTCAACGTCAAAACAGAAGTTCTATTGACACTTACAGAAATGCTGAAAGTGGTATTAGATTTAACCCAGATTGGGGTTACAAAAACGGTCAAGTTACTCATATAGAAGACAACTTCTACCACAAATCTCAAACTTCATTAAACCACTATTGGAATATTAATGACAAATCAATCTTATCTTCTGCTTTATACGCCTCTTGGGGTAAAGGTGGTGGTGGTGGTACTGCTGGTAACACAGACTTATTTAACACTAGATTAGGTGGTTTTGATCAACCAGTAGACTTAGACAACATCGTAGAAATTAACCGTGAAAATGGCCGTCAAGGTTTTGGTTCTGATGCTTATTTAAGAGCTTCTATAAACAACCACGAGTGGTTTGGATTCTTATCTACTTACAAAAACTCTTTAACTGAAAACTTAGATTTATTAGTAGGTATTGATTTAAGAGATTACACTGGTGATCACTATTCTGAAGTTACAGATTTATTAGGTGGTAGCTATGCTTTAGATAATGACAATGAAAACAACCCTAATGCTAGGTTACAAGTAGGTGACAAGCGTCAGTATCATAATGTTGGTAATGTAGGTTGGCAAGGTTTCTTTGCACAAGCAGAGTACTCTCAAGACAAACTTTCTGCATTTTTATCTACTGCAATATCTAATACATCATACCAAAGAATAGATTACTTTAACTATTTAGATTCTGATCCTGATCAAAAAACTGATAGATATAACTTTTTAGGTTATAGTGTAAAAGGTGGTGCTAACTACAATATAGATGACAACCATAATGTTTTTGCTAACATTGGTTACTTTGAAAAAGCTGCAAACTTTGGTGGTGTATTTGTTGGATTTGACAACGAAAACCAAAACCCAGATGCAGAAAACCAAAAAATATTTAGTGCTGAAATAGGATACGGTTACCGTAGTGAAAAATTAGCTGCAAACCTTAACATTTACAGAACTACTTGGAATGATAGAACAGAAACAGCTACATTTAACAACCCTGATGGAACATTAGGTACTGCTAACATTTTAGGAGTAAATGCACTACACCAAGGTATAGAATTAGATTTTACATATAGAGCTACAGACGAGTTAACTATAACAGGTATGGCTTCTTTTGGTGACTGGAGATGGCAAAACAATGTTACAGATGTAGAAATTTTTGATGAAGATCAAAACTTAGTTAACACAGTAGATATCTACATTAAAGATTTACGTGTTGGTGATGCTGCACAAACTACAATGGCTTTAGGACTTAACTATGAAGTTATGCCAAAAACCAACCTTATTGTAGATTACAACTACTATGATAACTTATATGCTAACTACGATCCTAGTGACCGTGGAGATGCGTCTACTCCAGAAGCTTGGAAAGTGCCTGATTACGGTTTATTTGATGCTGGTTTAAGACACGGATTTAAATTAGGTGAGTTTGATACTACTGTTACATTAAGAATGAACAACGTATTTGACACAAGATACATTGCAGATGCACAAGATGGTGGTGACCACGATGCATTAACTGCTAGTGTTTTCTATGGTTTTGGAAGAACTTTTAGCATAAGCACAAAAATTAGATTTTAATTAAAAAAGCATATTTTAAGATGAAAAAAATTATATATTCACTTATCGCAATTGGGTTATTCTTAACCTCTTGCGACCCAATGGAAGACATTAACAAAGAGTTAGATGTTTTAAATGCTATAGATTCTGAGATAGGAAACCTTGAATATACATTTACCGAGGACGATTACAAAGATTTCTTTGAGTTTGACTTTGCTAACTTTAGTTCTGTAGATGATGCAAAAGCATTAATTCCTAATTACTTAACAGAAACTTACCCATTTTTAGGAGTTACCTATAACAACGATAAAGAAGTTGAAGAAGTTTCTTCTGCTTTAATAACTTTTGATTGGTACAATAGAATACCAACTTATGAAGCAGAAATTAGAGTTTTAACTGCAGAAGAGCATAATGCTATAACAGGAGAAACTTACGGTAATTTTTCTGATGAAGATCATGTATTTGATTTCTTAGCTGCTGAATACCCTGCTGCTGAAGAAGGTGATTTTGTTTCTTTACGTTATGAGTACTACGCAGGCACTACTACTGAGCTTACAGATGGTTTCTTATTTGAAAACGGAGCTTGGACTAGATATGCTGGTTTTACACCTGCAGAATATAATGAAATGGGAGAAAGCTACCCTAATTTTTCTAGCCATGATGAAGCTGCTTTAAAAATACCTGTTACTTTACCTGAGCGTTTTAAATTTGATGCTAAAGAAGCTGGTGATATTGTAGTTGCAACTTATGAGCTTTACACTAAAGTAGGAGAAGATGCAAATGGTAACGACATTAGAGGAACTGTTACTTACACTAGCAATTTTATATTTGATGGTGCTAACTGGTCTAAATACAATAATGTTGCTACAGAAACTATTCAGTTTGCACACAACGGTATTACTTGGGTTCCTGACAATACAATTAAGTACACTTTAACTGCTGCAGATTATGCCTCAGTAGGTAATGGGCAATACAATAACTTTGATGTTAGAGAAGGTAAAGCTGAAGCTACAGTTGAATCTAGATTAGCTAAAATAAATACAATTTTGCTTGCTAATTTCCCTAATTCTGAAGAAGGTCAAAAATTCTCTGTAACTTACAGTGTATACTCTGGATCTAACGAAGTTTGGATTATGAATGTTATTTTAGAAGGTGGAGCATACGTTCTACAATAATAGGCTAACATTTTAAAAAATTTACCTCTATCTATACATTTAGATAGAGGTTTTTTTATAGAAAAAGTTTAACGCAAAAAAACAAAGGCTTAAATTAGCTGCATACTTTTAAAGTATCAATTTTTAGTAAAGACAAGATGATGACGAAATCTATTTTAAACATAAAAAAATACACTTACACTATACTTTTATCTGCAATTACATTAGGATGCAGTAGCTCTGATGGAGGCACAGAACAACCAGACCCAGAACCAACTCCTGTAAACAAACCAATTGCAGTAGATGATGAAGTAACAGGTATAGAAAATGAAGAGTTAATTATAAGTTCACTTTTAGAAAATGATTCTAGAATTGGAGCCACAATAACTTCCTTTGACGCTACCAGCACCGGTGGCGCCACAATTATTGAAAATAGAGATGGCACATATACTTATACCCCTAAAGCAGATTTTATAGGCGTAGATACATTTACATACACAATATGTGATACTGAAGAAACTCCCAACTGTTCTACAGCTACAGTAACCGTTTCTATTGTAGATGAAGGAGACCCTGTAGCTATAGATGATGCCTACGCAACTGTAGAAAATACAGCTACCACAATTACAACTGCTTTAGATAATGACACTATTATTGATGATGCCATATTAACATCTGTAGATGGTAGTGGATCTAGTGGAACTGTAGAGCTTAACAGCAACGGAGAAATTGTTTATACACCACAAAGCAACTTTACTAGTAATGATTCTTTTACATATACCATTTGTGATAATGATAAGCCTGATGCTACTTGCTCAACAGCAACAATTACTATTACAATTGCCGAAAAACTAAGTTTTAATATACCAGCAGAATTACAAGAATATTATTCTAACGTTGCTTTTTCTAACAATGCAGAAGTTACTTTAAACGCTTTAAAAGAGCACACAACTAACAAACACACAACTATTTTATCTTACGGGCAAAGACACAATTATTTGTATAATGCAGACGAAGATGAAACTATAGCAGACAACGTAATTTTAATGTATTCCGGTGAAAGTAGAGACCACAGAGAATATCAGTCTGGCTCTAATAGTCATTCACCACAAACATTTAATACAGAACATATTTTCCCTCAGTCTAAATTAGGTTCTAATATCGCCGTTTCAGATTTACACCATTTACGTTCTTGTGATGCTATAGTAAATGAAGACAGAAGTAATTTTGCGTATACAAATGGATCTGGCGAGTACAAATTAATAGATAGCAACAAATGGTATCCTGGAGACGACTGGAGAGGAGATGTTGCACGTATGGTACTTTACCTAAATATTAGGTACAATGAAGATATTACGCAAGTAGGAACAATGGATTTATTTTTAGAATGGAATGCAGCTGACCCCGTATCTAGTTTTGAAATACAACGTAACAACGTAATTGAAGAAGCACAGGGCAACAGAAATCCATTTATAGACAACCCTTATTTAGCAACAATAGTTTGGGGTGGTAACGAAGCAGAAAATAAATGGGAATAAGCCCAAAAAACCTTATTTTTTATTACTTTTATAGTTAAACAATTTACTATGTATACTACAATTTTAAACTTACATTCTTACTTTGCTTTTATAGTTTTAGCTATCTTAATTTTAGCTGTTATAAATGCTATTTCTGGGTTAACATCTAAAAGAGATTTTAACTTAAGTAAAGACTTTAGAGTGTCATTATTTGCACTAATATTATCGCATTTACAGTTACTTATTGGCCTAATTCTATTTTTTGTTTCTCCTAACGGACTAGAAGCAATTACAACTAACGGAATGGGCGGATTAAGTTCTGCGGCTCGTTTATTAGCCGTAGAGCATCCATTTATAAACATAATTGCAATAGTGTTTATTACAATTGGCTGGTCTAAACATAAAAAAGTAATGGAGAGTGCTAAAAAATTTAAATTAATAGCCATTTTTTATGGCTTAGGATTACTATGCCTTTTAAGTAGAATTCCTTGGGGACAATGGTTCTAAAATAGATACAAAAAACAAAATACTAAAAAACCAAGTGATACAATTCACTTGGTTTTTTTATACCTAAAAGCAGACAAATTAATTATCCTCTTTTCTAATTAAATAAATGTACACCGGAAAATGATCACTGTAACCTCCAGTATAACTACCTCCAGAATATGTTCTTTTAGGGTAACCTTTGTACCTACCCTTACTAGTTATTAAATATGGGGCATTATATATACACGCTTTCCAGAAAGAGTAGCTATCCTTTTGTTTATTTACCAAATTTCCTGTAAAAAATATTTGATCAAAAACATTCCACTTATCCCTATAGGCTAAAGAACCCTCGCCTTTTCTATATAGTTCATCCATAGGATTAAACAATATACTATCTGAAACCTTTTTTAATCTACCTTCAGTTTGTAGCACCTTTTTAAAACTCTTGTTAGTTGGGTCATCATTAAAGTCGCCCATACTAATAATTTTAGCATTTATATTCACCCGCTTAACAGAGTCTATAATTCTTTTATTAAGAATAGCAGCTGCTATTCTATTAGGTCTGCTCCGCGCCTCACCTCCACTTCTAGATGGCCAGTGATTTACAATAAAGTAAATCTCCTCATTATCTAATAATCCACCAACAATTAATTGGTCTCTAGTGTAATCTCTATAATTACTATCTTTAAATAAAAGTAGTCTATGACTTTTAAAAGATGTTGGTATAAATGCTTGTTTTTTATATAATAAGGCAACGTCTATACCTCTTTCATCAGGAGAGTTATAATGTATAACCCCATACCCCTTATTTATTAATGCTGGTTGCTGAATTAAATCTGTTAAAACTGTATCATTTTCCACCTCACAAACACCAATTATATCTGGTGAAGAATTAGTAACACTACTACCAATTTTAGCCAATGTAGTAGACATATTTTTAAGTTTTGCCATATACTTATCGCTAGTCCACTTATCTTTTCCTAATGGTGTACGATCATCATCAAAAGTATTAGGATTGTTAATTGTGTCAAATAAATTTTCCAAATTGTAAAAAGCAATAGTTCTAATTTGATAACGTTGCTTAGACTGAGCTATTAAAGTTATTTTAGTACATAAATAAATTATCAAGAAAAAACCTATACATTTACTAGTGATATTCATTTGATTAACAATTTTTCACATAAAAATAAAGAAATTTCCTTAAAAAACTCTATTTTCACAGAGTTATGCGATTGTTTATCAATATTTTATCTTTATTATTTGCAGTAAATACAGTAGCTGCTCAAGGTAAATATACCATTAAAGCAACAGTAGAAGACCCACAAAAAAAATCATTACAATTAGCTGGCACAGTAGACATACAAAATACAAACTCTACCACAAGTATTATAAATAATGCTTTTAAAATCCCTGTTAACAAAGGCAACTACATAATAAAAATTACGGTTAAAGATTACAGCACAGTAAAGCTACCAATAACAATTACAAACGACAATATAGATTTGGGTACTATTTATTTACAGAAAGATATTACCGTTGAGAAAGTAGACAACTTAATAACCTTAACAGATGCGGCCCTATCTGAAGAAGAAACCAGTACAATTACATCGGGCTTATTACAAGCAACCAGAGACGTGTTTTTATCAAGAGCTGCCTTTGATTTTGGACAGGCTTTTTTTAGAGTTAGAGGATACGATTCTAAATATAGCAAAGTATTAATAAATGGTATTGCTATGAATAATATTAGCGATGGAAGACCTCAATGGAATAACTGGGGAGGATTAAATGATGTCACAAGAAACCAAGAATTTACTTATGGACTACAACCTGCAAAGTATAGTTTTGGCGGTATTTTAGGAACAACAAATATTAATACACAACCGTCTAAAATGAGACCTGGAACAAGAGTTTCATTTTCTGCAGCAAACAGAACTTATACAGGACGCGTAATGACTACCCACACATCATCAACAAACAAAAAAGGGATAACCTACAGCATATCTGCCTCTAGAAGATGGGCAAAACAGGGATATTTAAATGGAACATTATATGATGCTTATTCAGTATTTGGCGCCTTAGAATACAAGTTAAATTCAAAAAACACATTATTAGCAACAGCAATAGCTGCAACTAACCGTAGAGGCCGGTCTTCTGCAGTAACAGAAGAAGTCTTTTTACTAAAAGGAAGAAAATATAATCCGTATTGGGGACTACAAAACAACAAAATTAGAAATTCTAGAGAACGTAAAATTACACAACCTATTTTAATGTTTAATCATATTTACACAACTACAAACACCACTATAAATACAGGGGTTAGTTACAAATTTGGCCCACATAAAAAAAGTAGGCTAGGCTACTACAATGCTCCAAACCCAGATGCTACATACTACCGTTATCTTCCTAGTTTTTATATAAATAGTCCAATTGGCGCTAATTTTGAAAGTGCAGAAACAGCAAGACAATCGTTTATTAAAAACTCTCAAATAAACTGGGGTAATATTTATAACGCAAATAACACTTATGAAGATGCTAAGGCATCTTATGTTTTATATAATGATGTTGTAGATGATAAAACTATAACTTTTAACTCTACGGCAAATATTACACTTAACAAGCATTTCACTATAGATTCTGGCATATTATACAAAAACCTCAGCGCTAAAAATTATGCTATTATTGATGATTTATTAGGAGCAGAATACCATTTGGATATTGACACATTCTCTAATACTAGCAATGATGTTAATGGAAATAACAACAAAACAAACAATCAAATTTTTAGCTATAACTACAACTTAACCGCAAGTAATTTAAATGCATTTGCACAAATAAAAGCTACGTATAAAAAGTGGTATGCATCATTAGCTATAAACACAAATACAATTAGTTACCAAAGAAATGGTTTATTTAAAAATGAACGCTACCCAGAAACATCAATAGGAAAAAGCAATAAAGTAAATTTTAATGCACTAAATTTTAAAGGATCTTTTACCTATAAAATAAACGGGAGACATTGGGTTAATGGCAAATTTGCACTCATAAAAAAACCTCCAACAATACAAAATACCTTTATTAACCCAAGAGAAAACAATGCAGTTGTTAACAATATTAAAAACCAAACAATTAGAACAGGAGATGTAAATTACTTTATACGCTTGCCAAAACTAACTGGTCGTGTTTCTGCATTTTACTCTCTGTTTAATGACAAAACTGATGTTAATTTCTTTTTTGTAGAATCTGGAATTGGGTCTGACTTTGTACAGGAGGTAGTTACAGGAATAGACAAAAAACACAAGGGTATTGAAATTGGCTTGGAATATGAGCTATCTTCTGCCGTTAAAGTTACAGGCGTAGCAGCAATAGCAGACTACACCTACAATAACAACCCTAATGTTGCTATAAATTTTGACACCACTAACAATGATGAAAATGCAATAAACTTAGAAGGGTATAGCAACTTAGGAGAAAGCAACATTAAAAATTACAAGCTTGCTCAAGGGCCACAAAAAGCAATTGCAATAGGCTTAGAGTATAGAGACCCTAAATACTGGTGGATAAGTGGCTCTGCTAACTTTTTAGGTAATAACTACGCTAATATATCTACCATTACCAGAACCCGTAGTTTTTACTTAAACCCAGACACCAATGAACCCTTTACAGACGCTACCCCAGAGAACGTAAACAAATTACTTGCTCAAAATAAAATGAAAGATTTTTACTTACTAAACATTGTTGGCGGAAAATCTTGGATTATAAATGGCAAATATGTTAGTGTATTTGCTAGTGTTAATAATGTTTTTGATACCGTTTTTAAAACTGGTGGTTATGAACAGAGTAGAAACGGAAACTATGGGCAAATGAAACAAGACAATTTAAGCACCTCCCCATCATTTGGCACTAAATACTGGTATGGCTATGGGCGTACATACTTTTTAAATTTAGCAATTAGCTTTTAATATGATTTTAAAAAAACACCTAACAATAAGTATCTCATTTTTTTTAATAATAAGCTGTGTTAAGGACAAGGATTTTGACATTTCAAAAACCAAATGTTCAGAGCTGGTATACAACTTAAGCTTAATTAACTTAAACACTATTACTGAGGGAGATATTACACAAGTGCAAGAAGACATAATTATAGAAGGCTACATTGTATCATCAGACATAGAAAATAATTTTTTTGGAACAATACATATTCAAGACAAAGCCATAGAACCTACAATCGCTATTTCTTTCCTAGTAGATTTAAGAGATTATTATTTACAATATAAACTAGGAGAAAAAGTAGCTATAAAACTAAAAGGGCTATACATAGCTAAAAAAAATAATGCTTTTGTAATTGGTGGTGTTTTTACTTCTTTTGGGAACCAGTCTGTTGGCCGGCTACCAAGTTTACAAGTGCAAGAACATATGTATGCAATATGCACCAACCAAACTGCTAAAGCTACAAAAACCACTATAGAAGATTTATCTTTTAGTATGATTAATACTGTGGTAGAACTAGATAACTTGGAGTTTATTGAGGAAGAACTAAGTAAAACGTTTGCAAACGAAAAAGAAGAAACAGAACGAGTACTTAAAGATTGCCTAGGAAACCAAATAAAACTTGTTAACAGTGGTTATGCAGATTTTGCAACTAATGTACTGCCTAATAAAAACGGAAATATTACAGCTGTTTTAATTGAAGATAAAAACGAATTAAAACTAAAAATTAGAACAATTGCAGATTTAAGCTTTAACAACAACAGATGTCCTCCTATTGTAACCGAATTTACCTCTACTGCTATTTTTTTCTCAGAAATAGCAGACCCTAACAATAACACTGGCGCAAGGTTTATAGAGTTATACAACTCTAGCAACGAATCTTTAGACTTAAACAATTGGAAAATTAATAGGTACACCAACGCAAGTACAGATATTAGCTCTAGCTTAGACCTAACTGGCTATAGTATTAATGCAAAAAGCACGCTTGTAATTTCTCCTAATAAGGATGAATTTATTACTGTTTATGGCTTTGAACCAGACATAAGCATAGGAAAAAATAGTGTTGCAGACTCTAATGGTGATGATAACTTAGTGCTAAAAGATCCATTTGGCACTACTATAGATATTTTTGGTGTTATTGGCGAAGATGGTACTAATACCAATCATGAGTTTGAAGATGGCAAAGCCCAACGTAAAGAAACTATAAGTATGGGCTCTAGCACATATATGTTTAACCAGTGGTTAATTTTTAATGACACCGGTAGCAGTAACACTACAAATACACCGCAAAATGCACCAGATGATTTTTCTCCTAAAGTGCGTTAGGCACTCAAATCATCTAACATATTTTTTAAATCTTTTGGCGTAACTGGCTTTAAAATATAATCTGTAACAATATCATAGGTCTTAACCCTCTCTATATCTCTTGGGTCTATAGATGAACTAACTATGTAAATAACAACATCTTTTCTAATAGCCTCTGGTATTTTTACAAAATCATCTAAAAACTCCCAGCCATTCATTATTGGCATATTAAGATCTAAAAATATTAATCTTGGTAATTTTTTTTCAACTATAGATTTTTGAGTTAATTCTTCAATAGCATCCAAACCGTTTTCAAAAACTTCAATTTCCTCAGAAAAACCTACTTCTTTCATTATACGTTTAGTGCCATAAACAAAGATTGGATCATCATCTATTATGCAAGCGCTAAAAATTTTATTCATACAAATTATTTAAAACAATTAAAATATAGTGTAAATGTTGTACCTATGTCTACAGAGCTTTCAACTTCTATCTTTCCGTTCATAGCCTCTATTTGACTCTTGGTAATAAAAAGCCCAATACCTTTGGAGTTTTTATGCTTATGAAATGTTTTATACATTCCAAAAATTTTGTGCCTATGCCTTTTCATATCAATGCCTAAACCATTATCAGAGAAAGTAAGTACAACTTTATCTCTTTCCCTTTTGGTTTTTACATCTATTACCAATCTGCGTTTTGGGGAACTATATTTAATACTATTTGTAAGTAAATTTAATAAAATACTCTCTAAGTATGCAGGCACAGCACTAACTACAAACTCTTTAGGTATTTGTATGTTTAAGATAACATCATTTTCTTTTAGGTGGGCTATTATACTTTTCCTAACAGAATCAAAAGTTTCTAAAATACTTACACCCTCTAACTTACCAAGCACATTTAATTTAACACTAACCACCTCGTTTAAATGCGTAATAGTCTCATCTAAACTATCAGAAGACTCATTTAACATATTAATTAAATTAGCCCTTTCTTCTGGGTCTGTCTCATTAATTAAAAATCCCGTAAGCATTGATAGGTTTGTAGAATGAGACCTTAAATTATGAGATACTATATGTGCAAAGTTAGTTAAACTCTCGTTTTGGTCTGCAGTAATTTTTAATACTGATTTTACTTTGTTTTCTGCTTCCTTACGAGATGTAATATCTACCACCTGTGATATAAAGTGAGATAAGCTTCCATCTATTTTTGTTACCTTTGTTACCGATAAAATTACATAAACGGTATGTCCTTTTTTATGAAAATATCTTTTTTCTATTTGGTAATTATCAATTTCCCCTGCAATTAATTGATCTAAAAAATTTAGATCTTTTAAATAATCATCTGGATGGGTGACATCTTGAAAAGTTAAATTCATTAACTCTGCTTTAGTATACCCCAAACTATTACAAAGACTTTTATTTATTTTTAGCCATTTACCATCTAAGCCAATTAAAGCCATACCTACAGAAGAGTTGTTAAAAACTCCAGCAAAAGACTCTTTTCTTTTGTCTAATTTTAAAACTGCATGTCTGTATTCTGTAATATCCCAATTAGCCCCTATCATTTTTACAGCACCAGTATTTTGGTCTTTGTGTAATTGCCCAATAGATTTTATGTACTTTATACTCCCGTTTCTCTGTTTTATTCTAAACTCGGTATTAAACTCATCTTTATTCTGTATGGCATAATGCATTTCATTTATTACCCTATCTCTATCTTCTTCTACAAGTATACTTTTCCAGGCCTTGTGTAAATTTTTTTGTGTAGATGTTTCCGCTCCGTATAAAATTAAAGTTTCATTATCGCAACTAAGTTCTTGCTTAGCTAAATCATAGTCCCAAACACCAATATTTGCTGTTTTAGTGGCAATATTTAATCTTTTTTGAACTTCAGAGTGCACTAATTCTGCTCTCTTTCTTTCATCTATATCTTGAAAAGATCCGGTTAATTTTACAGCTTTGCCATTTATATACTCTGCTCTACCAATAGCCCTAACCCATTTTTCTTCTCCGTTAACCGTAATTATTATCAACTCTTCATCCCAAGGAGTTCCGTTACTAATAGCCTCGCTTATTAAAGAAACTATTTTTTCTCTATGGTATCCTTCTTTATAAAAGTTAATTCCGGTTTCTAAATTAGGCACATAATCATCATCTAAACCGTGTATTTTTTTTGTAATGCTGGTCCAGTACACCTCATTACTTATTAGGTTTACCTCCCAACCACCTACGTTTGCTACTTCTTGTGCTTTTAAACGGTATTCATCTTCGTTTCGCTTATGAGAAATATCTTCTCTTACTATAATTAGCCCTCCTACTTTGTCTTTCTCATTTTCCCAAGAGTTAATTTTGTAATTAAACCATTGTACTTTTCCGGTTTTATCTACAACCTTTTCTCCTTCAAAACTAATATAGCTGCCTTTTAAACAATACTCGTGTATTTTTTTTATATCATCTGTTGTGTCAGGAAAAACTTCATAATAAGACTTACCAATAATTTCTTTTTCTGTCTTTCCTATTTTACGCAACCAAAATTTAGAGCATTTTACAAAATGCATATTAACATCTAGAACACCTATCTCTATAGGTGCGTCATCAATAAATATATTTGTATGTGTTTTCTGCAAAGCTTAGCCTCTCTTTAATTTAAATATAGCATATTTCTAACCAAGTAAGAAATAACTTTATTTAAAAAATATTTTTTAGTGCAAAAATGATAAAAAATATTGCAAATACCGTAAATATCAATCAATTAAAAGAAAAAAAGGCTGTGCTTTTGTTAAAAACACAGCCTTTTACAGTAAAACATTATAACTATTCACTAATTTTTAGGGAAATTTTCATTATTCATTATTTCTTTTATCTGTAGTGTATGTCTCTCAGAATGAGCAGAAATAAATACCATTAATTGTACACCATCTAATGTACCAAAAGACATTTCTCCGTAATGATTTCTTAAGTTATCTTTTGTTTTTTTAGCATATTTAATATTTTGTTTTCTTTTTGCAACAAAAGCTTTAATAGTTTCTTTATGGCTGCCAAACTTACCGCTAGGCTCAATTGCAGATGGCGCTTTAGCTTTATTTTTTCTATTTAACATTACACCAATCACCTCATCATCAGTAAATTTAACTTCTTTTCTTTTAGATGCGTCTGCTGGCACTTGCACTGCCTTTTCTACCACACTAAAAATAGAGCTCTCTGATATTGCTATATGCTCTACGCACTCTGCTACAGACCAAGACTCTGGACTTGCTTTAAAGTTTAACTGCTCACTACTTAATCCTTTAATAGTTTTTAACAACTTTTTACTTGTCCTAGTCATTTCTGTTACTACTAACTCTTTATCTGCATTATTTAACCCTTGTTTTGATGGAACAAAACCTAATAATAGTAATGCCAATAATCCGTAAACTAATTTCTTCATTTTTTTGATTGTTTTAAGTTCTGCATTGTTTGCTGTTTTTGGTCTGATTAAATTACCTGTATAGGCACAAAAACCAATGCACTTTCTGTATTAAAAGTAGTACTTTTATGCTAGTACATCATCAGTTTAAAAAAATAATATAATGAGCTCTTACAACTCTTTGCATATTACACTAGTACAAACACCTATTGTTTGGGAAAACCCAGAAGAAAACAGAAATGTGTTATCAAACAAAATAAATGCAATAACCACTGCAACAGATCTAGTTATTTTACCCGAAATGTTTACCACTGGTTTTACAATGAACCCATCTAAAATTGCTAAAAGTGAGGGAGAAAAAACAAGAAACTGGATGCAAACTATTGCAAAAAGCAAACAAATAGCAATTACAGGTAGTATTCTATTTTATGAAAACAACACGTTTTACAACAGATTATTTTTTGTTTACCCTAACGGAACTTATGAAACCTACAATAAAAAACACACTTTTACACTGGCTGGTGAAGACAAGGTGTATAAAGCAGGTACCAAAAAGCTAATTGTAGATTATAAAGGATTTAAAATTTGCCCCTTAATTTGCTACGACTTAAGGTTTCCTGTATGGGCACGTAACACAGAAGATTATGACATATTACTTTATGTTGCAAATTGGCCAAAACAGCGTGTTACAGCTTGGGACACATTGCTTAAAGCTAGAGCTATAGAAAATATGAGCTATTGCATTGGTGTAAACAGAGTAGGTACAGACAACTCTGGATATGAGTACACTGGACATTCTGCTGCTTACGACGTACTTGGCAACCAAATTTGTTTTTCTAATGATGATGAAATTCTACACACTACAATTAACAAACAACACATAATTGATATGCGTAACAAATTAAAGTTTTTAGATGACAGAGATACTTTTACCTTGTAATTTGAAACGTAAGTGTTTCTTCCCAGTTAGCTCTTAAGTTTAATGCAGGTGAATAACTAACTCTTTCTGGAAATGTTTTTTGTAAATAATTACCTGTATCCCACTTTTGGTTTCCGTTGGTATCTTCTACTACTCTAACCTGGTATTCTCCTGGCTTAACATTTTTATACACAAAAGGTTTTGGCTCTGTAGCAAATTGCTCTCTTACAAGCTTACCAGAGCCATCTATTAATTGTACAATTACTGGGTAAGTTACCTCACCAGCCAAGTTTACAGTTAGTAAGCTATTTTCTGTGGGATCTACAAAAGAAACTCGGTATTGTATGGTATCATTTACAGCATTAAAAAAGTCTGTAATTGCCTCTGGTAATACTGTAATACTGTACTCGTTTTCTAATGGCACAACCATATCAAAATCTAACCTATTTTTTATAGTATCTAAACTAATTGGCACAAAAACAGGTAATGTATCTTTATCTACTATTTTTATTTTTGATGTGTCTATAGACTTAATTGGTGTATTGGCTGCAACCCAAAATTGGTTTTCTAAACTAATTCTTTTATTAGAAACAGCTGTAAATTTTAATGAGTCTGCAGGAAGTTTTCTTGTTTTAACAATAAATGTATCTAATGTTTTTTGGCGATTACTAACTACATTAAAAATTAAAGAGTCTGCCTCAAAAGGAGTAATCCAATAATTTAGAGTATCTTTTTCTAATTCTTTAGTTACTTTAGTTTTTACACTATCTGGCAAGTAACTTTTCTGAATAATTTCAACATCACTACCATCACCATTGTACCCAAATATTATTTTATTTTTTGATGCATAACTTGGTACAGACATAGAAAAATCTGACACCTCTTTAAACAAATCTAACACATAAATAGAATCTGTTGGTATTGTTATGTAGTGATCTAAAAAACCTATTTTATCTATACCCTGATCAAATGTATTGTTATTGCCTTCATCCTTTAATGCAAATAAAGCATACTCACCTTCTTTAAGGTTTTTTAATGAAAAAATATTGGTGCTATCTAATGTATTAGTTATGTAATAAGGTGGCTCTTTATAAATAGTAGAATCTGTATACGTACTGTCTACCTTGTACAGCATAACACTTACATACTCGTCTACCTTTTGTTTAAAAGCATCATTTACAACACCAGAAATACTTAAAGAATCTATATAATCTCCTGTAGAAAAAACATAACTTAAAAAACTACTTGGGTTTCCTTCGTTATTATCCTCAATACTTTGTCCAAAATTAAATGTGTAAGTTGTATTTGGTTTTAAAGTGTCTTTTATAGTAATTTCTATATACTTGCTAGCAGAACCCTGTGGCGTAATATCTGGCTGATATTTTAAAGGAGGAGATACAATAAGTTGCTTTTGTATATCTTTTAATTTTATATACTCATCAAACTCCAACCTAATAGTTTTAGATTTAAAATTTATGCTTTTATTAGCAGGTGTAGCCTTTATAAGCTCTGCAGGCGTAATATCTTTTGGTCCGCCAGACGGTGTTCCTCTTCTTGCACAATGCACCAATGCAAACACAACCAACACTAAAAAAAGTAAGCTAAAAATACGTCTTGCCATAACCTAAATATTAACGCAAAGTAACAACAATTTACACAAACATAAAACTATGGTACTACGGCAATTGTTGCTACATAAATTGTTACATTTTTTGCTTTATGTAATGCAGTAGCACAAGCTTCAATTGTAGCTCCGGTTGTTATTACATCATCAACCAATAAAATGGTTTTACCAGCCACATTTTCTTCATTAGTTAACTTGTATAAATCCTGATTTACTTTCCATCTAGAAAACCTATTTTTTTTAGTTAACGTTCTAGTATTAGCAGTTTTAAATAAAACATTTTCTTGGTAACTAGCATTAAAATGCAATGCCAATTCTTGCCCAAATAAGCTAACTTGGTTGTACCCTCTTTTTGTTAATTTTTTCTTATGTAGAGGTACGGGCACAACAATATCTATATCTAAACGTTCTTTAATTGACTGCGCATACCAGCGCCCAAAAAAGGTCCCTAGTTGTTGCTGATTTTTATATTTTAAATGATGAATTATGTTTTTTACCACCCCATTTTTTGTGAAAAATAAGAAAGAATTAACCTTTTTAACATTAATTCTGCCATAAAAAACACGGTCAATTGGGTTTTCATCGGTAAAATTGTACTCGGTAAGTGGTAATTCATTTCGACAAACGGTACAAATTAATCGTTCACCTTTACGCAAAGGTGTATTACATCCAAAACACCCTAAGGGCATTAGTATTTTATTGATATGATTTAGTATATTTGACAACTTATAATGTCCCAAATTTAACCCTACTTAAAATTACCTCCAACTTTTGATGGACTCACAAGATAACAATTTAAAATACAAAGTAATTATAGCTGCGCTTGCGGCCGTAATACTGGGTATATTAATTGCTTTTTATTACAGCAACGCACAGTCCAACAGTAATATAAGTTACCTGGAACGAGAAAAGAAAATGCTTACCGATAAGCTTGCCAATATGCAAGCTAACATAGAAAGTTTATCATCAGAAATAGAAGTAAATAAAATAGATTTAGATGTAGCAAACAATGATGTATCTAGATTATTAGACTCTATTGGGCAGTTAAATTTTGATAGTAAAAAATACGATCAAAACAAAAGAGATTTACGCAGGTGGCAACTTAAGTACGACAGTCTTAATATGAAATACAATGCCTTAAAATATAGCAATGTTGTTTTAAGCGAAACCGTACAAAATGCTAAAAAACGTGCAGAACAATACAAGGCTCAAGCACTTGCTGCTGCGCAGAATGAAGAAGACTTAAAAGATGCCAACAGCAAATTAAATAAAGAATTAAAAAATAAAACATATTTAAAAATTAGAAGCTCTGAGGCTCTAGCTTTTAGAGTGCGTAATGGTAGAGATATTAATACCAATAAAGCAAGTCTAATTTCTAAATTAAGAGCTTGCACTACCATTAGTGGCAACCCAAATGACATTAACATAGAAAAAAGGTTGTACTTACAATTTTTAGACCCTAACAAAAAAGTAATAGCTAACAATGCTAATATTATTAATGTAAAAGGTAATGAGTATAGCAAAGCTGTAGATATTATTTACACAGGTGTTAATGAAGAAATTTGTGAGCACATTAAGTTTCCTACAGGCGCTCTAAAGCCGGGTATGTATACTTTAAATGTTTTTGAAGAAGAAAAATTACTTTCTTCTATAGAATTTGAATTAAAATAATTCAATCTATTAACACTAAAGTTCTATTTTTGCCATATGGCAAATCAAGAAGACAAATTTAAAAAGGTTATATCTCACGCTAAGGAATACGGTTACGTTTTTCAATCTAGTGAAATATACGACGGTTTAAGTGCTGTATATGACTACGCACAAAACGGAGCAGAATTAAAAAACAACATTAAGCAATATTGGTGGAAAGCAATGGTGCAATTGCACGATAACATTGTTGGTATAGACTCTGCCATTTTTATGCACCCAACGGTTTGGAAAGCATCTGGACACGTAGATGCCTTTAACGACCCATTAATAGATAATAAAGATTCTAAAAAAAGGTACAGAGCAGATGTTTTAATTGAAGACTACTGTGCCAAATTAGAAAACAAAATAAATAAAGAAGTTACCAAAGCTGCTAAACGTTTTGGTGAAGCTTTTAATAAACAAGAATTTGTTACTACCAACCCACGCGTTTTAGGTTATCAAGAAAAAATTGATACTATTTTATCTAGAATGGGTAAGTCTTTAGAAAATGAAGATTTAGCAGACGTAAAGAGTTTAATTGAAGAATTAGATATTGTTTGCCCAGTATCTGGATCTAAAAACTGGACAGATGTTAAGCAGTTTAACTTAATGTTTGGCACCAAGCTAGGAGCTTCTGCAGACAGTGCTATGGATCTTTACTTAAGACCAGAAACAGCACAAGGTATATTTGTAAACTTTTTAAACGTACAGAAAACTGGACGTATGAAAATTCCTTTTGGTATTGCCCAAATAGGAAAAGCTTTTAGAAACGAGATTGTTGCAAGACAATTTATTTTTCGCCAAAGAGAATTTGAACAAATGGAAATGCAGTTTTTTGTGCGTCCTGGCACACAAAAAGAATGGTACGAGGCTTGGAAACAAAACCGTATTAAATGGCATTTATCTTTAGGTATAGGAGAAGACAATTACCGTTTTCATGACCATGATAAATTAGCACACTACGCAGATGCTGCCGCAGATATAGAATTTAAATTCCCGTTTGGCTTTAAAGAGCTTGAAGGTATACACTCTAGAACAGATTTTGATTTAAGTAGCCACGAAAAGCACTCTGGTAAAAAATTACAATATTTTGACCATGAAATTAACGAGAGCTATGTACCTTACGTGGTAGAAACATCTATAGGTTTAGACCGTATGTTTTTAGCTGTTTTCTCTAATTCTCTTATAGAAGAAGAATTAGAAAACGGATCTACAAGAACCGTTCTTAAGCTACCTGCTGTATTAGCACCAACAAAAGCTGCTATTTTACCTCTTGTTAAAAAAGATGGCTTACCAGATGTTGCTAAAGAAATTATAGAGGATTTAAAGTGGGATTTTAAAGTAATATATGATGAAAAAGATGCTGTTGGTCGTCGTTACAGAAGACAAGATGCCAACGGTACTCCGTTTTGTATTACAGTAGATCACCAAACTTTAGAAGACAAAACAGTAACTATACGTCACAGAGATACTATGGAGCAAAAACGTGTGGCTATAGCAGATTTAAAATCTATTATTAACGCAGAAGTATCTATGAAAGAATGGCTTAAAAAAATATAATTTTAAGTACTTATACAAAAAGAGCTCACTAAAGCATTTGCCAGTAGTGAGCTCTTTTTTTATGACTTTATTTTTTTAAAATCTAAACCCTACAGATAAACCTGCTCTAAAAATAAAATCGTCCTGAAATTCTTTAGGATTTATATTTCTACCAAAACCACCATTTAGCTCTAATGTAAAACGTTCGCTACGTGTTACCCACTTGTAACCACCACCTAAACCAAGAGCTACACCACTGTATTCTCCAACAATTCTAGAGCCCATATCATTGTATTTTTTTTCTCCCTTTAAATACAAACCAAAAGCTTCTGCAAAAGCGCCACTTCTAGGTAAATCTCCAAAGTAAGCCCTAAAGTTTGGTCCAAAACCAAAGCTACCATTGTAATCTTCACCGTCACCATCAAAATGAAGAATTGCACCAACACTAGTATCATCACCTAAAAAATACTCGTATCCAAATTCTACAGAAGTTGTTGCTAAAAACATACCAATGTTAAATTTAATTTCTTGATTTTTATCAAAATTAGAGTAAGCTTGAGCAAATGCCATTTTGGCTCCCAATAAAAATACTACTACTAATAATCCTTTTTTCATAATGTTAGTGTTTTCTATATCTCATTTTTCAATTGGCAAAAATAGAACTTTTTGTAAGAATCTCTGTCATTCATTTTTCATAGAACCCTTTGTTTTTTCTATTTTTAACCTTTATAATTACATATAATGAAAATAGTATCCTATAACGTTAACGGTATTCGCGCAGCAATTAATAAAGGTTTTATAGATTGGCTTACCGCTACAGACCCAGATGTTATATGCCTTCAGGAAATAAAAGCACTTAAAGAACAGTTAGATTTATCTTTGTTTGAAGAGGCTGGTTACAGCTATAACTATTGGTATAGCGCACAAAAAAAAGGCTACAGTGGTGTTGCTATTTTATCTAAAACAGAACCAGATAATGTTACCTACGGTACAGGTATAGATTATATGGATTTTGAAGGTAGAAATATTAGAGCAGATTTTGGAGATATTTCTATTATGAGTATGTATCTACCATCTGGTACAAATTTAGCTAGACTAGATTTTAAACTAAAATATATGGATGACTTTCAGAAATATATTAATGAATTAAAAAAAGACAAACCTAATATTATTGTAGTAGGCGACTATAATATATGTCATGAAGCTATAGATATTCATGATCCTGTACGCAATAAAAACGTATCTGGATTTTTACCTGTAGAGCGCGAGTGGATTGGAAATTTTATGGAAAGCGGATTTATAGATAGTTTTAGACACTTTAATAAAGAGCCACACAACTACTCTTGGTGGAGCTACAGAGCTAACGCAAGAAACAATAATAAAGGTTGGCGATTGGATTACGGTATGGTTAGCAAAACCTTAGAAAACCGCTTAAAAAGAGCTGTTATTTTAAAAGAAGCTAAGCACAGTGACCACTGTCCAATTTTAGTAGAACTAAAAAACTAAACACCTAAACCAACTTTTAAATGGCACCACAACTACTAAACCCAAAAGATTTTGAAGCCTTAATAAACGGTAAAAGAGTAGCGCTATACACTTTAAAAAATGCGCAAGGTTCTATTGCACAAATAACAAACTATGGCGGCACTTTAGCCTCATTATGGATAAAAGACAAAAACAATAATTTTAAAGATGTTGTTTTAGGATATAAATCTTTACACGAATACCAAACCAATCCTAATGCCTATTTTGGCAGTATTGTGGGTAGATATGCCAACAGAATTGCAAAGGGTAAATTTACACTAGACAACAAAACATACAATTTAGCTGTTAACAATGGTGAAAACCACTTACACGGTGGCACAACAGGTTTTGATGCTGTTGTTTGGGATGCTAAGCAACCTACCGGAGATACACTAGAATTAACCTACGTTTCTGCAGATATGGAAGAAGGTTACCCTGGTAACTTAGCGGTTAAAGTACAATACCACCTAACAGATAAAAATGCCATAAAAATTAAATATTGGGCAATTACCGATAAAACAACGGTTGTAAACCTAACAAACCACTCTTATTTTAATTTAAAAGGAGAAGGTAATGGCGACATTTTAGATCATAAACTACAAATTAATGCGTCTTCTTTTACAAGTGTAGACACAACTTGCATACCTACAGGAGAACTAACAGCTGTAGATGATACACCCTTGGATTTTAGAAAAGAAAAAACAATTGGCAAAGATATTAATGCAGATTATGAGCAGTTAATTATTGGTAATGGCTATGACCATAACTATGTTATAGACCAAAACACAACTTTAAATTTGGCCGCAACAGCAAAAGAAGCATCAACGGGTATTACTATGAATGTATACACTACAGAGCCAGGAGTGCAATTGTATACGGGTAATTTTATAAGTGACAAGCTAGTAGGTAAATCGGGTAAAAAATACCATCCTAGAGCTGCTTTTTGTTTAGAAACACAGCATTATCCAGATAGTCCTAACAAGCCTCAGTTTCCTACTGTGGTATTGCGTCCTAAAGAAGAATACCACAGCGTAACTTTATATAAATTTAGTGTAGCAAAATAGTTTACTTATTAGCAACTACTTTGTACGTTGGGTCTTCCATTACATTTACATCAATAATATCATCTGCATTACACAACAAACGTATACAATCTTTACTTAAATGTCTTAAGTGAACCTTTTTACCCACTTTAGCATAACGTTCTGTTATCTTATTTAAAGCTTCAATACCACTCATATCGGTAACCCTACTTTCTTTAAAGTCTATAATTACTTTATCTGGATCACCTTGTACGTCAAATTTTTCATTAAATAATGTGGTAGATCCAAAAAATAAAGGTCCGTATATCTCATAGTGCTTAACTCCGTCTTCATCTACATACTTTCTAGCTCTAATTCTCTTAGCACTTTCCCAAGCAAATACCAATGCAGAAATTATTACTCCTATTAATACAGCTAAAGCCAAATTATGTAAAAATACAGTGATTAAGGTAACCAATATCATTACAAAAATATCTGGTTTAGGCATTCTTCGTAAAGCCTTAAAGCTAGCCCACTCAAAAGTACCTACAGAAACCATTACCATAACACCAACCAATGCAGCTATTGGCACAAGCTCTATTACCGGCGCTCCAAACAATATAATAACCAATATAGTTAACGCAGCAATTATACCAGATAATCTTGCTCTTGAACCTGCAGATAAGTTTACTAAAGTTTGAGCAATCATAGGGCAACCACCCATTCCGCCAAAGAAACCGTTTAATATGTTTGCCCCACCTTGAGCTACACACTCTCTATTACTATTTCCTTTTGTTCCTGTAATTTCATCTACCAAGTTTAACGTAAGCAAACCTTCAGTTAAACCTACAGCTGCCATTATTAATCCGTAAGGTAAAATAATTTTAAAGGCTTCTAATGTAAACGGAATAGTAGGAATGTGAAAAGAAGGTAATGTACCACTAAGCGATTTTAGTGGCTCTCCTGGTAATGTATCTTGATTTATAATATCTACTACTTGTTTGGTTTCTATATTAAAAAAATACACTACTAAAAACACAACAATAATTCCTATTAATGAAGCTGGCACTGCCTTAGTAACCTTAGGAACAAAAACAATTATTGCTATTGTAAACAATACCAAACCTAGCATAGTATACAATGTCTCACCTGTTAGCCAAACTGCTGCATCTCCCACACCTGCCTTAAATTGGTCCATTTGAGCCATAAAAATAATTATAGCTAAACCATTAACAAACCCAAACATTACCGGCTGTGGAACCAAGCGTATAAACTTACCTAGTTTTAAAAGACCTATTATCATTTGAATAACACCTGCCAAAGCAACTGCTGCAAAAACATATTCTAAACCGTGAGAGTTCATTAACGCCATAAGGACTACTACGGTTGCACCAGCTCCACCAGAAATTAATCCTGGTCTACCGCCAAATATTGCTGTTACTAATCCCATAATAAAAGCACCATACAAACCTACTAAAGGCGAAAAACCGGCAAGAATAGCAAACATTAATGACTCTGGAATCATTGTCATTGCCACCGTTAATCCTGCTAAAATTTCATTTTTATAATCTACCTTCTGCTGGAAATCAAATAAATTTAAATACTTTTTCATTTTAGCCTATAAATTAAGGGCGCAAAAATAGTCTTTATTACGCTTTTAGAGAAATAAACTGTATAAAACTAAGAAACACACCTTAAAATTATAAAAATCTAACACTACTCACTACCAAAACGTTTCTTAGCTTTGTAGTAAACACAACTATACAATGGCAAAACAAGACTTTACACTTATAGGAGCTGGCATTATGAGCGCAACGCTTGGCGTTTTATTAAAACAACTAATACCAGATGCTAAAATAGCTATTTATGAACGTTTAGATAAAGTAGGCGCAGAAAGCTCTGATGCTTGGAACAACGCTGGCACTGGGCACTCTGCCTTTTGTGAGTTAAACTACACACCAGAAAATGAGCAAGGAGAAATAGATATTTCTAAGGCATTAAAAATTAGTGAATCTTTTGAGGTGTCTAAACAACTTTGGGCTTATTTGGTAAAAAACAATTTACTTCCTGCAGAAGATCCTTTTATTAATGACATTGACCATATGAGTTTTGTATGGGGTGATGAAAATTTAAACTTCTTAAGAAAAAGACACAAAGCACTTACAGCTTATCCTATTTTTAAAGATATGTTGCATTCTGAAAATTATGATGAAATTAAAGAATGGGTACCTTTAATGATGACAGGCCGTAGCAAAAACCAAACTATAGGAGCCACAAGAATGTCTATAGGTACAGATGTAAATTTTGGAACTATTACCAGAGGGATGATTGCCTATCTGCAGTCTTGTGATGGTGTAGAAGTATTTTTAGGTCACCAAGTAGAAGATATTGATGATAAAAAAGATGGCACTTGGGAAATAGAGGTTAAAGATTTACATACAGATAAAGAAAAAACAATAGAAAGTAATTTTGTGTTTATTGGTGCTGGTGGTGGCGCTTTAAAACTATTAGAAAAATCTGATATTCCTGAAGCAGATGGTTACGGTGGTTTTCCGGTGAGCGGACAGTTTTTAAAATGTAATAATCCTGAAGTTATTTTACAACACGAAGCCAAAGTATACGGCATGGCAGAAGTTGGCGCACCACCAATGTCTGTTCCGCATTTAGATACTAGAATGCTAAATGGCGTACGCTCTTTACTTTTTGGGCCATATGCTGGTTTTTCTACAAAATTTTTAAAAAATGGTTCTTATTTTGATTTACCACTGTCTATAGATGCCCATAATATTTTTCCTATACTTAGGGCTGGTTTACACAACATATCATTAACCAAATACTTAATAGAACAAGTTGTACAGTCGCCAGAAGAACGCTTTAAAGCATTAGAAAAGTACTACCCAAATGCTAAAATTGAAGACTGGGAGCTTATTACAGCTGGGCAACGTGTACAAATAATTAAAAAAGACGCCAAAGAAGGTGGCGTGCTTAAGTTTGGAACCGAGATTGTAACCAACAAAAACAAAACGTTGGCTGCTTTGCTTGGTGCATCACCAGGTGCATCTACATCTGTATCTATAATGTTATCTGTATTAAATCAATGTTTTCCAATGCAAGTAAAATCTAAAGCTTGGCAGCAAAAGTTAACAGAAATGATTCCGTCATTAGGACGTTCACTAATTACAGATGAAAAACTGTGTATAAACACAAGAAATTACACAACGGCTATTTTAAAATTAGAAGACCAATAAACATAAAAAAACCGCCTTAAACATACTACTGTTTAAGACAGTTTTACAACTAATAACCAACCTAAAAATTCTTTTTATTTTATACGCTGTCTCTTTACTGTTTTTACACTGTTAGTAGACTTTGTTCTTTTTTTATCTGTAGTAGATACATCACCTTTTAAGTATTGTATGTATCCTATTCCTGTAAATTCATAAACCGTGCCAGAATTTGGATGGTACAGTTCTATTGTACTATCATTAATAACATAAAACTCAAAATAATCATCACCCAAAAAATCATAATCTAGCTCTAGCAACTTTAAGGTTTCATCTCCTTCTACATCAAACACCTTATACTCACCTTCATAATCCCATTGTAAGTTTCTTGGTCTGGTACCATTATTATCTATAGATGACCTAAAAACATCGGCATTACCATCTGTAAAAAATTGCAAAAAGTTTTCTGCATCAAAATCATTTATAGCACCTTCTTTACTTGTGTATGTTTTTTCCCAAGCATCATATTCCTGTAAAAAGTATTTTAAATTATCATAAAAAACATAATCATAATCAAACGTACTTTGTCTGTACCCCCTTAAGTAGTATGATGTGTTTGTGACAACATCTAACAACTCTAATGTATTGCTATTTACCACATACACTTCTAGTGGCCACCTACCATCTACACTATGGTTTACTCGTATACCATCATTAAAAACATCATAATTACCAACATCTACACCATAGCCGCCACCGGTTTTACCAATACCAACAATATTATTATTAGCATACAAACGGCCATTGTTAAATGTTATAGTAAATGCACGTTGTAAAAAAGGAACTTCCCCGTTACCTTGTGTTGCGTTAATATCTACATACCAAAGGTCATATTTATGTATTGCGTGTTCTACAGAAAATCCTGGTTCTATAAAATCATCTTCTATTATTATTTCAGAATAGCATGATGAAACTAAGGTTCCCAATAACAGTAATCCTAATAGTAATTTTGTTTTCATAATAAAAAATGTATTGGTTCTGCCAAGTATAAAACAAAGGGCGTGCCAAAAATTTTAAATCGCTAATTTACAGATACATAAACATTTTAAACTTTACCTACGCTAACATTTTATAGATTAATAAAAACTAAATCTGCATAAAAAGTACTAATAAAATAGTATGTAAAATTAAGGTTGACAGTACCCTAAAGTTTTATTAAATTAAAGCTATAGAAGGCATAAATTTCTGCTTTCAATTAAATTTTATCTACTTTTGATTTTCTAAATTTATTTTATGAAGAATACTACAAAATTTGCTGTTTTGGGTGGTGGTAGCTGGGCTACTGCAATTGTAAAAATGCTTACTGAAAATGTAAGTACAGTAAATTGGTATATGCGTAATACAGATGCTATTGCACATATAAAAGAGCACTGTCACAACCCTAATTATATAAGCGCTGTTGAATTTAACCCACAACAACTAGCACTAACTGCAGATATTAATACTGCTATTGAAAATTCTGATGTGGTAATTTTTGCAATTCCGTCTGCTTTTTTAGTCACAGAACTACAAAAACTTACAGTGTCTTTAGAGAATAAAACTATATTTTCTGCTATTAAAGGTATTGTACCAGAAACAGGCTTAATTGTTGGTGAACATTTTAACCAAACCTATAATATACCATTAGAAAATATTGGTGTTATTGCTGGTCCTTGCCACGCAGAGGAAGTTGCCCTAGAGCGCTTGTCTTACTTAACTATTGCCTGCGCAGATGAGAAAAAAGCCAAATTGGTGGCTAAAAACTTAAGTAGCGATTATATAAAGACAAAAACATCTGACGATATTATTGGTACCGAGTATGCTGCCGTGCTTAAAAACATTTATGCTATTGCTGCTGGTATGGCTCACGGTTTGGGCTACGGAGACAATTTTCAGAGTGTGCTTATGAGTAATGCTATTAGAGAAATGAAACGTTTTATTAAACGTGTACACCATATGAAACGTAACATTAACAACTCTGCCTACCTTGGTGATTTGCTTGTTACTGGCTATTCTGTTTTTAGTAGAAACAGAATGTTTGGTAATATGATTGGTAAAGGATACACTGTTAAAAGTGCTATGATGGAAATGAGTATGGTTGCAGAGGGTTACTACGCCACTAAAAGTGCTCATTTAATTAATGAAAAACATAACAAAAAGTCTAAAACTCCTATTATAGACGCTGTTTATGCTATTTTGTATGATGGAAAAAATCCTAAAAAAGTATTTAATAATTTAACCGATAAATTAGACTAAAAGCTACCTTAACTAAGACTAAATTATATAAAGCTTGTTTTTATAGTAATTCTATGCAATTGCTCTAAAAACAAGCTTTTTTATTTGTGTATTTCTAAAAACAACATAAATTGTAAGAAATTGATTCGGTTTTTAAAAAAAAGAGAAAAGAATATAGAGGAGAGAATAGAGACCAAAATGAGAAATAAGAGTCAAGAATCAGGATACTAACAGCAATTATTCATAAAATAACAATACGCATTAAATGTCTTTAGAAGATAAAAATAGACTTATAAGAGAGGGACAAGCTCAATTAAAAAAAGGGATTTTTCCTAATCTTATTTTAGAGTCTATAAATGAGTCTAGACTAAGAAAGGATGTCGAAAAACAAATATTTAATCCGTCAGGAGAAAAATTTGATAATCTATCTAAAGAAGAACAAGACATAAAAAAAAGTAGGTTAGCTATTATTCTTAAATTTAATGACTACATACAGGCATTAAACATCTTTAAAAATGGTGCTTACTTGCTATTAATACTTGGAATTATAACTCTTGGAAGTGCGTTATTAAAAATAAACAACAATCATATCTTTGGCTTACTAACATTTATTAGTGGTCTTATTATTTTAATTGCTTCATCAAACAGAAAATTACTTTTAAAAACTACATTGTATATTGTAATTGCATATCTTGTATTTACCTTGTTAGAACTCATCATTTTTAAATTACCATCACCTTATATTTATGCCATAAGTAACAATGTTTTAGAAAACAGAAGAGGTGCTTTACCAAAAATTATTAATTTAATTAGTCCATTTGTATACCTCACAATAAGACTTTCCTTAGTTGTTTTTTTTATAGGCGCTTACTTAAAACAACAAAGTTTTTTTAAAATAAAAAGTAAATATGAGCTGGGAATAAGGAGCCATAGCTAAGATGTAAAACTTTTTAAAATTGAAAATAGAGAAGAGATAAAAGAGTCAAGAATCAAGACTTGAGAATTATAAAATAGACCAAAACAAATAACCAAAGACCAACAAACCTATGAAAAAAGTAAAATCTGTTTTATACAGAATTGTATTTATTATTGTATTTTCTTTCCTAGCAAAATCTTGTGTTAGCGACTATATTTACGAAGGCGACAAAGATAAAATTGCAGAACGCCAACAAATGTTAGATGATAACACTTTTGTTATGGCAGACTTATCTAACGAGTATACAGAAACCACTCTGGCTAGGGTTATAAAAATGTATAAATTTAATTACTCTTTTACTGTTGATGGACGGACTTATGCTGATGAAATTTTGTTAACTACACTACCTAACTTCCCTCAACTAAAACTATACTATTTAAAAGAAAACCCTAATATAGTTTCTGAAGACCCACAAGCAGATATTGATACCGAAAATAAAAAAGGGAAATCTGTTACAGACCTTATTTTTGGTATTGTATGGGGAATTTTAGCGCTGCTTATGGTACTCTCATTTTTTGGAGGTAAACAAGCTCCAGAACCTAAAGTAGTACAAGAAGCTAAAAAACCAATTGCTACTAATACAGATACACGTTCTGCAGAACAAAAAGAACAAGACCGTAAAGCCAAAGAAGACCCTAATAGGTTTTTACCTAAGTAAATGGAGAGACAAGATCGTTTAAAGGAGAAAATAGAGAAGAGATAAAAGAGTCAAGAACCAAAACTTGAGAATTATAAAAAAGAACTATAAAACTATGGATCAGAAAATAAAAACATTAAAAATTATTCACTTAGCTATAACCTTTGGGATTGTTGCTATTTATTTTACTTTAGGAGATATTACGGCTTTAAAAAGTTTTAAAGTACCTGCTTTAGATGCGTCTTCAGTTGTATTTTTAGCACTACCGCTAATTGCTGTTTTTGCTAGTAATTTTGTATTTAAAAACACCCTAAAACAAGCCAAGGACATTAAAGAGCTCGAAGACAAATTTGGTGTGTACCAAACTGCATCAATTATAAGATGGGCAATTTTAGAGGGTGCTGCTTTTATCATTCTATTTCTTAAACCAGACTTTATGCTTTTTGGACTTTTAATTATACTGTATATGGTATTTTTAAGTCCTACTTTAGATAAAATAAAAAACGATTTTGAAAGCGTACGCATAAAATAATTAAAAACAATATGAAAAAAATCTTAACTATTACAGCTATTATTATTCTTTCAATTACTTCTTGTAAAGAGAACTCTTCTTCTAAAATTGAACGTGAAGGCGAGCCAGATGTAATGAATGTAGCTAATGAAAATATTGCAATGAACCAAGCCATTGCAGAAGCAAACAAAACATTATCTAATTTCAAAAGTGCTATACAAAGCAATAACAAAAACTATCAAGGTTTTACGCTTAAACAAAAGTTTACAGATACAGAAGGCAATTCAGAGCACATATGGATACAAGACGTTACTTTTAATAACAATAAATTTAAAGGTATTGTTGGTAATAAACCACTATACGAGATTAATGTAAAATACGGAGATACTATTGTGGTAGACGAGTCTAATATTAGTGATTGGATGTATTTTGATGGTAAAGTAACAAAAGGCGCATACACTATTAAAGTGCTACGTGACCAAATGTCTTCAGAAGAACAAAAGCAGTTTGACATACAAAGCGGATTACTATTTGAATAACTAGCTAAAAAACAATATGAAAAAAACACTAGCCATTACAACTCTTATTTTACTAACTATTACAAGTTGTAAAACAGACCAAGAGCAAAAAGTAAGCAATTTATCTAACCTATATTCAGTAGATGGTTTTATAGATTTCCCGTTTACTATTACCAACACTAAAGAAGATAAAGACTATTACCAATACACCATTAAGGCCACTGTAGATAATGACACTATTGGTATGTTGGTTTCTTTAAAAAAAGATATTAAAGCTGGTTTTGTAAATGGTGAGCCAAAAAATATGTTTGTAGATAATGGTATTAAATTTACATCTATTGGAGAGCAAAGCAACAGATTATTAAACTTTATGCGTAAAAAATATAATTTACCTGCTAAAGACTATGCGTTAAAACAAGAACAAATTTTTACTTGCGCTAACCTTAATCAAGATGCTGTAAATTACAAAAATGGCAGTAGTAGATTTAAAATATTTTTAGAGGACGATGAAGAAAATGCAGAGCTTTTTGTAAACTTCAATTTTTTACTAAACACCATTGGTTTAAACGAAAAAGACAACTTGTACAGACCACAATTAGTACGTTTGCTAAGCAAATAATAACCATACAACTTGTAAATTTTAGTACCTTAGATGTATGAACAAATTAGACGTTAGAACCGTAAACGTTGTACAGTATGTGCAACCTTTACGAGAAGGTGGTTCTTTACCTGCTATTGTTAAAGCAGATGATGATTTCCTTTATGTTTTAAAATTTAGAGGCGCTGGCCAAGGCACAAAAGCACTTATTGCCGAGTTTATTGGTGGCGAGCTTGCACGTGCTATTGGACTAAAAGTACCTGAGTTGGTATTTGCTAACCTAGACGACTCATTTAGCAAAACAGAACCCGACGAAGAAATTCAGGATTTACTAAAATTTAGTGTTGGTTTAAATCTAGGGCTACACTATTTATCTAGCGCTATAACTTTTGATCCGTTGGTAACTACCGTAGATGCAAAAACCGCTTCTAAAGTGGTACTACTAGACAGTATTATTAGCAACATAGACCGTACTGCAAAAAACACCAACTTACTTATTTGGAACCAAGAGTTGTGGATTATAGACAATGGTGCTAGCTTTTATTTTCATCATAACTGGCCTTTGTGGAAAAACCACTTAACCAGAACCTTTCCGTTAATAAAAGACCACGTATTATTGCCACAGGCTACAGAACTAGATTATGCAAAACAAGAAATTACAAGTAAAATTACACCGCAAATTATAAAAAACATCACCAACAGTATACCAGAAGATTGGCTTATAAACCAAACCGATTCTTTAACTCCTGCGCAAATGAGAGCTGCCTACACCACCTATTTAAATGCAAAATTGGGTATGGTAGATGCGCTAATAAATGAAGCTAAAGATGCAAGATAAAGTTACGTTTGAATATGCCGTTATACGCATTGTACCCAAAGTAGAACGCGAAGAATTTTTTAACATTGGCGTTATTTTATTTAGTAAACGAAAAAAATTTTTAGGTGTAAAATACCATATAGACCGTACTAAACTAGAAGCTTTTTGTAAGGAGCTCAACTATAATTTGCTAGAAGATTACCTAAAAGCTTGGGAACTGGTTTGCAAAGGTGAGCCTGCAGGCGGACCAATTGGCAAGTTAGAACTATCTGACAGGTTTAGGTGGTTGGCAGCCTCTAGAAGCACCGTTATACAAAGCTCTAAAACACACCCTGGTTTGTGCAACAACCCAGAAGAAACCTTAGAAAAATTATTTGCTACTTACGTATTGTAGCAACCAACAAAACCCTATAAAAATGACCAACATTAAACAATACACAAAAAGCATTTTTTTACTATTGGTAACGGCAGTTATAGTACAGTCTTGCAATATAGAAACCACTTATGAGACAGTTAACGTTAAAAACAGATTTTCAATTGTTTTACCTTCTTTTTTAACCAAAACCAATGACTTAAATGATGATGCAACACTACAGTACCAAAATGAAAGAAGAGAATTTTATATAGCAGTAATAGAAGAATCTTTTGAGGAAGTAGAGACTGCTATTGAATATTATGAAGAAGAAGAAAATATAGCTTACAAAAATACGCTAGTAGATTATAAAAAAATGACACTAGACGATTATAAAACACAGCTTACAAATGCAGAAATGTTTAATACAAAAGACACTGTAGTTAATAATATGCAAGCAATTACCACGCATTTAAGAGGAACAATTAACGGCGTAGACATTTTTTACTCTATAGGTATTTTTAAAGGTAAAACAAGATATTACCAAGCAAACAGTTGGACGTTGGCAAGTAATGAAAATTTGTATAAAAATGAATTAGATAAAATTATTTACTCTATAAAAGAAGTAGAAGAAACAGAGTAACTTTTACCCATTTACCATAAAAAATTAAGCCTTTGCTTTTTAGACAAACCTCTAAAAAGCAAAGGTTTTTGTTTGTTTTAGAGTTAGTTACAACAGCATACAAAAAACCACAACTACCAAATACCCTTAAAAAACTACAAAGTATACACTATTACATACCATTTACGGAAATCTGTTTTTTTGGTAAAGAGGAAGGGAGTAAATTGATTACAGTTTAAGAAGATTAAGCAAATACTACTCTCCAAAGTTAGTAATATGAAAAAGACAATTACATTAATTATATTCATCCTAATATCAACCCTTTCTAACTCTCAAGATATAGAGGGCTTATCAAAAAAGAAAATAGATTTAACTGTAAAAAAATATGCTTTACTCATTGAAAAAAAAGCTATTGAAAATCAAATAGATTCAATTACAAACAACATACTTATCATTGAAGACAAAATTGCGATTCAGGAACTAAAAACTAACGCAATAAAAACCTCATTAAAAAGAAATTTTAATTTTTACGAACTTCCAAGTGAAAAAACAAGAATACTGGAATCTATAAATCAAAAAAAACAACTTTATCTAATAGAATACTATGAATATGGTGAATATTACAAAGCTATTTACAATAATAAAATTGGTTATATAAAAGAATCAGATATTATAAATAACAAAGCAATTAAAGCGCTAAAAAAAAAGCCCTCAACAAACCCAAACACTCCTTCTTCTCAAAGTAAGCCTTCATACAATAAAGGGTTCAATTCATCTAGAAGTAGTGTAATATCTACTTGTGGCGCTCTCACTAAATCTGGTGGTTATTGTAAAAGAAAAGTAAAAGGAGGAGGTCACTGCTACCAGCATTAAAAATTGTACCTACCACAAACTTTCATATCTTTAAAAGAAAAAAATGGCGAGTGATACAGAAATTAAATTATCATCTAACTGGACCAACCTTGGTTTGTACTTGGGTACAATTGTAGTATTCATAATGATTCCAATTTTAGCAAAAGTTACCCAAGATCAAGATTTTCATATGGGTATGATTGTAGCTGCTGCTGTTTTTATAGCGCTTATTGGGTTTATTGTGTACCAATTTATGTACATCTGTGATGCTCGTGTAATTGGAGACAAACTAGTGTTAAAAAAGAAGTTTAGAGCAGCTAAACACTACCCGTTTGATAAAATAGGATATCCAAAGTCTTTTCATTTAAAAAGATCTAAATACACTATTGTAGAAATGCAAAACGAAGACAAAAGTCAAGAGAAATACCTAATAATGAACAATAGATCTTTACTTTCTTTTGAGAGTAAAGACGCAGAGCAAACTCTTATTGATCTTAGAAATATGGCAATGCGTAGTAAGTAATAAAAATAACCCTGTTATGGCATATAAAACCTGTAATGCTTGTTCTGGTACTGGACAAAAAACTTTTGTAGGTGGTACACACGCTACCACAGAACATTGTAACGCTTGTGATGGCACAGGTAATATTAGAATAGCAGACCCTATACAGCCGCCACCACCAAAACCTCCTACAACTTCGGGTACGGATAAAACTGGTCCTAAACCAAACAAAAACACTAAATTTATTAAGCTTGCTATAAGTACAATTGCTTTTATTTTTGGCTACTGGATAACTTTAGAGCATTTTACAGATACGTTTTACATAGCTGCTGCTATAGGTTTAATTTGCTTTTTTTTAGTGTACCGTTGGTTTTACTTTTTTATGACAGCCCTAACTATAACCATCATTATTTTTGCCATCTGGGGAGAAAAAATATTGTCTTTCTTTTAAATAGTAAGTCTCTACCCTAAAAACTGCCCTAATTTAAATGGTGTCTGTAGTAACCATCCTGTTAAACTATATCTATCTTTATAAGATTTTAGTACAGCGTGCGGCACAACATCACTCTTAAACAATACGCACCTACCTGCTAATGGCTCTACTAAAAACGAGCTATTATCTGGTTTAAAAATTTCTAATTCTCCTCCATCTCCTTTTTGCCAACCTTCATTTAAATACACAATAAAAGAAATGGTACGGTTATTTCGGTTTTTAAATTGGTCTAGATGTTTAGTGTAATGACCGCCTGGAGGATAGTTTGCAAAATGAAACTCGTACCCAGATAAACTTAAAAAACAATACCTATTAAACACCTGTATTGCTTGGTCTACAACCTCCCAAAATGCAGCAATTTCTGTATCTCGTTCTTTAGTTAACCAAAAAGTATAGTCGCCTCTAATTTCTGTGTGTACTGCATTTTTATCTAATGCGCCTATACCTGCTTGTGCAAAATAATTTAGCTTAGATAAAAAGAATTCTCTAACTTCTAAATACGTGCTTGTATCTAAAAAATTATCAATTACCACATAATCGTTACAAGAAAGCTCATCTACCCAGGAGAGCCACTTCTCTATTTGTATTTCAGTGTTCAAATTCTTTTAAGAAAGTCGGCAAATATAGATTAAAAAAGTGTGCGTAAAACACGCAGATAACAACTCCCTTGAAAAAGCATTATCTTTAAAATAAAAAAGCGATAATGAGTACGGATTTAAAAGAAAAGGCAATTGCATTTTACAAAACTGCATATTTAGGAAATCCTAAAAAAGCAGTAGAATTATATGTTGGTGAAGAATATATACAACACAACCCAGACGTAGAAAATGGCACAGAAGGTTTTATAGCATATTTTGAGCGTATGCAAACAGAATACCCAGATAAAAGCATTGAGTTTGTAAGAGCAATTACAGAGGGTAACCTTGTTGCTTTACACACGCACCAAACGTGGCCTGGTAAAGACCAATACGTTACTATGGATTTTTTTAGATTTGACCAAAATGGTAAAATTGTAGAACATTGGGATGCTATACAGCAAATTCCTAAAACGTCTAAAAACCCAAATACAATGTACTAATGTGCATTGTTTTATGCACTAGAACTAAAAAAACTACCCAAAAGTACTTTTACAAAAATATCTCCGTTATAAGTTTTAACCAGTTTTAAGCATTTGCCTAAAACAAATAACCTTAACCAAATTTATAACCTTATGGACGGAATTAGAATACTTTTGCTTGTAGCAGGTGTTATTATTTTACTTATCAATTTTTTTATCAATTCTGGAAACATTATTAAAATTGTTAAATACTGTTTTCAAACCAACTCTATTGCCAATTATTGGGACTTAATTTTTAAAAGTTGCTTTAGTGGGCGCGCTATTATTTCCTCAATCATTGGGCTAATTTTAGCCATTATTATTTTTGTTATTATTGCTCCAATTATTTTAATAAGAAGTGCAATGGGCACCAAAAAAGTAAATAATTTGTTAGACGAGGGCTTGTTTTTTCAGTATCAAGATTTAAACTTAGAAAAAGACAATCTTACTTTTAAAACCAATATTAACAACGAGCTATTTTCAAATGTTCCGGAAATTAGTGTAACTGGCAAACTTAGGGTAGATGCTATTATTGCTATTAGTGAAATAACTAAAGAATGTGAGGCTAAAGGTATAAAATGCGAATATAAAGTAATGCACAAACTACCATTAGAAAACAAAACTGAAGCATTAATACCACTGTTTTTAACCGTAGACAACCAAGAGATTCCTACCTATTTTATTTATACACCAACACACGTGCAGCAGTATAAAAAAATACGAAATAAACTATACACCGCAGGTTATAAAAAAACTATTTATTTTTCAACTATTCAATTTTAAAAACAAAAAAATGACAAAAAAAGTTCTTGTTTGTATAGCATTAGGATTATGCACCAAATTAACATTAGCACAAGACGTAAATTTATTTGTAAATGATATTAAAGAAGAACGACATTTAGAGTCTGATAAAAGTTTTGTAGAACTTTCTGCTCTAATTAAAGGCATTAAGGTTGATGAATTTAACCAGGTAAAAATAAAATCTATCACTAACGCAGCTGCTGATGATGGTAGCACATTACAAAAAAAGGAAAGCTTTTTTGGTGATGACTATAGCAATAATAACGAATTAGATATTAAGCTTGAAGCACCAACGCGTAAAGCCACTAATTTGGTTAACATAGAAGGTGTTTTAAAATATTTTAGTCCTACCGAAGCTAATGGAGGAAAAGTAGTTGTTAAAAATCCGCTTAACTACTACAATAAAAATTTACTTGGTAAAAAATACAAAGACGTTAAAGTTACCTTAGTAGACAAAGCTGCTTTGGAAAAACTTAAAGAAAAAGATGAAAAAGAATACCAAAAAAAGCTTAACGAGTTAAAAGAATCTGGAGTAATAGCAGAAGGTATGGCAGAAACTGTTGATGCTTTTAAACAGTTTTTTGATGGTTTTGGAAGCTTTGGAAATGAAAATGCATTGTCTTTCTATGTAGAAGATCCTAACGAAAAAATTGTTGAAATTTTAATTTATAATGCTGATGGTGAAAAAATGAATTACGGCAGTAGTAAGTATGGCTCACATAAGCTTAGTATTAGCTTAAAAGAAGAAGCACAGCCAAACTGGACTATAGAAGTTTTAGTAGAAAGCGAACAAGCATTAAAAGAACTAAAGTTTAAAATAGCTAGTGTTCTTTTACCATAAAATATAATTTAATACTAGGGTAGTTACAGCTACTCTAGTATTGTTATCCAAATAACAGCATCATTACCAACCTCATCTACAACGGTAATTTTATGCACGCCTGGTTTTGGCAAAATAGCTATTTCATGAAATGTTGCTGTTTGCTTTACAAATCTATCGTCTACATACCAAAAAACTTTTGTTTTAGATTTAGAGTGTGCTATTTTTAAAACCAGCTCATTGGTTTCTCCTTCAAAATTTTTAGGCAAGGTTATTTTTGCTCCAGATTTTGGGTAAATAAACTCCATTACCTTAGCATTTTCAGTTTTACAATCGTTTCTAAAATCTGGTAATGTTTTGTACGTAACGTTGGTTTTTTTATAGTAAAACTCTTGTATAGGAGGCAATACAAACCAAGGCTTAGTTACCATATTCTCTAACAACTCACATGAAGTATTTACCTGAAACTGCTGCTTGGCATCTAAATGCACTAATTTATGGTAAGGGCAAGCCTTTACATAGTTTTGTTTGGCAGGTATACCTATTTTTTTAGTAGGGCAGTTAGGCGTTGCTAAATAACCGCTATTACTGCATACATCTATTTCTGTAAACTCATCTAAAGGCTTTAAAAACCAACTTGTTTTAGGTAAAACATTAAAAACATCAAATAAAATTGGTGCTGCACTAGTAACACCTGTAACATTTGGCCTACCCTCACCATCTGCATTACCAACCCAAACACCAACAACATAATTTTTGGTTGCTCCAATTGCCCAAGCATCTTTATTACCAAAACTGGTACCTGTTTTCCAGGCAATTGGTTTAGACGAGTCATAAAACTCCCAAGATTCTTGTCCCTCTGGTCTATTTACCTCTTTCATTGCTTCAAAAGTGAGGTATATACTTGCTGCATCAAAAATTGTTTTTTCTGTAGATTTTTTTCCAAAATCTACAGTATCATTTGCTTTTAACACTGGTTCTGCAAATTCCTTTGTAAAATATTCGCTAGATGTTGTATTAAAATGGTTTACCGTAGATGCCATAGATGCATAAGTTTTACACAAGTCCCAAAGACTACTTTCTGCACCTCCTAAAATTAATGTTAATCCATAATGATCTGCAGATTTGTTTATACCTTTTAGGTTAAACAAGTCTAACTGATCTCTAAATTTTTGCAGCCCGTAGGATTGTAACAACCTAACAGCAGGTATATTTAATGATCTAGCTAATGCCTTTTTAGCCTCTACAGCACCACTAAAGTCTTCATTAAAATTTTGAGGTGTGTACCCTGCAATTTGTGTAGGTATATCTGCAACCAACATATTGGGTAATAGCTCACCAGCATCTAACATTGCGGTATACAATAATGGTTTTATGGTACTACCTGTGCTACGGTTGGCTTGCACCATATCTACATCTTTTTGGTGATTTTTATCTGTTTTTGTGTTACCTACATATGCTAATACTTTGCGTGTATTAACATCTAAAACTAGAACAGCAGCATTATAAACCTGGTTTTGTTTTAAGTGAGAGTAGTGTTTTTGTACTACAGCATTTACACTTGCCTGCAAGGGAGCTTTTATAGTACTTACTACCCTTTCTCCTTTATGTTTTTTTGATAAATGTGTAACCAAATGCTGTGCATTTTGCGGCAAAGCATATGGTTTTTGAGGCAACTCTTCTAGCAAGGCTAGGTCATAAGTTGTTTTGTTAATTATACCATTAGCTAACAACTTACGCAGTAATTTATTTCTTTTTACTAACAAACGTTGCTGGTTTTTACCCGGATATATTAAACTTGGAGCATTTGGCAAAACGGCCAATGTTGCAGTTTCTGCCCAAGATAATTGATGAGATTTTAGTCCAAAATAACGCCAAGATGCAACCTCTAAGCCTACAACATTACCTCCATAGGGTGCATTACTAGCATACATTTTTAGTATTTCTTCTTTGCTATACCTAAACTCTAGGCGTGTTGCCCATATAAGCTCTATAAATTTTTCTGCATAAGATCTGCTTTTGCCTTTACGCGCTAAACGTATTACTTGTTGTGTTATGGTGCTACCACCACGTACTGTTTTACCTGCTTTTATATTTTGCCCAACAGCTTTTGCTATAGAAACAGGATTAAAACCAAAATGCTTGTAAAAGTGTGCATCTTCAAACTGTAGTAAACAATGCTCAAATTTTTTAGGTATGCTATCTACTTTAGGAAAACGCCATTGACCATCACTAGCAATTTGCGCTCCTAAAAGCAAACCTTCTTCACTCTCTACAACAGTAGCTGTTGGCACATTAAAAAGTTGTTTTGGTAAGCAAAAATAATATGCAATAAGCAGTACTGCTACTGCTATGCTTTTTTTAGGGTTGTTGCGTAAAAATTTACCAATTACCGTATTTTTAAGTTTTCCTACAAAACCCATATTAATAATTGTACTTTACTATTTAGTCTATGTATTGTTTTTCTACAAAATAGTTTACCAAAGCTTCTTTCATTAAAACACTTTGTTCGCCTGCTTTTAATGTTGGCAACTCTTCTTTTATTTTATAATGTGGCCATCCGTCTTCATCAAACATTTCAAACTCATAATAACCATAAGGCTCTAGTAACCTACATATGGCAATATGCATTAAATTTATTTTTTCGTCTTTTTTATATTTAGCGTGTGGTTTACCTAATTCTTGTATGCCTACCAAGTATATAATTGCATCTAGCTCTAGCGTATCACCATCTGCAAATTGTGCTGATAGTTTTTCTACTAAAACATCCCATCTCTCTTTTAATTCGGTATCTCTTGACATTGTTATAGTTGCAAAATTTATGTTGTTTTATTCTGTTTTTTAATAAGATGTAAAGGTACAAATCAATATCCTATATTTGTAAAAACACTTGAGAATGAATTTTTTAGACATTATACTTGGCATACTACTAATTTGGGGACTTTACAAAGGCATTAAAAACGGACTTTTAATAGAGGTAGCCTCCCTAGTAGCTTTAGTTGCTGGTATTTATACCGCCATACACTTCTCTTATATTATTGGCAATTACCTAACTGAAAAATGGCAATGGGACCAAAGCACTATACATATTGCATCTTCTATATTAACTTTTATTGTTGTTGTACTTATTATTAATTTGGTTGGCAAATTACTTACCAAAGTAGCTAAAGCTGTTATGCTAGGCACTTTAAATAGAATTGCTGGCGGACTATTTGGTGCGTTAAAGGTTGCCGTAATTATTGGAGCATTACTTTTGTTTTTAGACCAAGCCAACAACAAACTACAAATTGTAAAACAAGAAACTATAAAAAGTTCTGCTCTTTACACACCTATAAAAACTATAGGCGAGCTAGTTTTTACTTTTGTTATGGAAGAAACACAAGAACACCCTACAGAAACCCTTTAAAAACTACTTTTTTAAGCATAAAAAAGCGCCTAAGTAAAACTTAGACGCTCTAAGCTTTGTTGGTTATAATTAATTTTTAGTGTAGGTATATGTTACCTCAGCTTCAACCAATTGGTTATTTATATCTCTTATATTTAACAGACTTTCTATAGAAAAAGCTGTTTCATCTTCATTTAAATTTATTTGCGAACTAAAAATTGTACACGCACTAGAAAAATTTAAAACGCTACCCGTAAATTGCCAAGTTCCTAAAATATCACTCTTTTGCTCACAATCTGCAGCTGTTAAACCTTGTTTAAACGTAAAACTTCTGTCTGCCATAAAACTGTATATAGCATCATTTTGGCAATCTGTACTTTGTACAAAAATGTCTTTTATAGGGTTATCTTCTTCATCATCTGTTAAATCTACCGCCACACTAGATTCTACCGCCGTTAATACCTAAGTACCTTGTAACACGCTTTCTACCGCTGTTAATTCTCCTGTATAATCTTCTGCGCAAACCAGATCATCATCTGAAGAACAATTCAAGAATAAAACACCAAGTAAACCAATACAAGCTAATTTAAATTTCATAATTCTAATTTTATAATTGTTATATACTAATTAGAACCAAAAATTTAAAAAAGGTTGCGTAGAAGTTGTATTTATTTTACAACCTCTACCCAACGTCCTTTTGTACGTACCAGGTAATCATTATCATACATAGCTTCTGCTTGCACACCAGGTAAATAATATGTTCCTAGGTATGATGCATTTAGTAAAACTCTAAAGCTTTTAGTTTCATTTTCTCTTAAGTCAAAATAAAAATTAGCTCTATCATCTCTTAAATCTGTATAGGTTACATTGTTTTCTGCAAAGCTTCCAAAATCTGTAAAACGTGTGTTTACAATTTCCCATCCACTAGGAAAAATTTCTGTTAACGCTACATCTTCAATTTTACTATTGGTAGTATTTTTAAGTACAACCTCAGCAACAAAATCTGTTCCTTGTTGTATTTGTGATGCATCTATAACATTTCCATTTCTAGACTTATACACTACATTAACACTAAGGTTATTTTGCACTGTTTTTTCTTGCCCAACAGGTAACTTACCACTATTAACTAAGGTTACATAAAGTGTATTACCCTCATTATTTTTAATTTCTACAGAGTTGCTTCCTTTTTTAATAGAAAGCGCTCTGTTAGCTAATGTTTTACTAGTGCTAACATTATCTCTTTTACCATTAACTTTTAGCGTAGCTTTAATGCCTTTACCACCAACCATATCTGCAAACTTAGCCATTGCTAATAAGCTATATGCTGTACTTTGTGTACTCATATACTTATCACTATTTAAAGCTTCTGCAATTTCTTTTGCCAACTGCTGAGACGCTTTTTTGTTCTCCATTATAGACATAGTTTCTAATGCCATAGCTTTGTTACGCTCTGTAGACCCATAAGTGCCATAATTATGTTTACTATTTGTAAAATCTAACGTTGCACTGTTCATTAACTTAGCTGCTACAGATTTTTGACCAATAAGGGCATAAGCAGCTGCTAGTCTTAATTTAGATTGGTTAGACAAGTCTTTTGTTTCTTGTAACCTGTTCATAGACGCAACATCTGCACTACCAGCTAATGCCAAAGTGTATAAACGGTATGCTTGCGGCAACAGTGTATATCTACCACTGGTTCTATACTGCTTTGCTATATTTTTTTGATATGTAATCCATTTAGATTTAAACCCTATTGGCAACACATATCCTCTTTTTTCTGCTTCTAACATAAAGTGTCCTGCATAGGTTGTTCCCCAGTCATTAGCATTACTTTGACCTGGCCAATATGATAAACCTCCGTTTGATTTTTGGAAACCTGCTAAACGGTTTATAGCCATTTCTACATTTTTCTGTACTTTTTCTTTTTTAGACTTAGGCATATCAAAAATATCTGCTAAAAATAACTGTGGAAAAGCACCAGATGTAGTCTGCTCTACACAACCGTGTGGGTAACGAATTAAATACTGCATTCTACCATTAAAATTCATTGGAGGTAATGTAGATAGCTCTACAGATGCAGTATTAGTACCGTCTACACCAAAGGTTTCTAAACTAATGGTTTTACTACTATTAGCGTTTAATACATAGCTTGTAGCCTCTGCTGTTACTGGATTTGGATTTACCACATCTATTGGAATTTCAAAAGATGCTTTTTCTCCGTTACCTGACGCCTCTACAACTACTTTACCAATACCCTTAAAGTCTGAAACCTTAAGAACAAAATACGCCATTTTTTCATCTGGAGTAGTAAACTTTAACGACTTGCTATTGCCTGCTTCTATAGTAAAGGCTTTATTTTCTTTAATTTTTACTGTTACGTTTTTAACCTTTTTCTCCATAGCAAAAACAGTAACTGGTAATATTACAGATTCTCCTGGAGTTATTTTACGTGGTAATGATGCTAAAATCATTAGCGGTTTACGTACAGGGGTTGTTTTTTCTTGGCTACCATAGGCTTCTTTTTCTGAGTCTGCTGCAACAACCATAGTTCTAACAGAACCTACATATTTTGGTATTTTTATTTTGTGCGCTTTAGTTTGTCCTTTTTCTAATTTAAAAGGGCCTAAATGCACCACCATAGGCTCAAACCTATTTGCTTTTTTGTTTTTAGCCCCAGCAAGTTCATCATCACCACCAATAGCAAATACCTGATTTATTCTGCCGCCAAAGGCACCAATAACATCATCATAAATATCCCAAGTTTTTACTCCTAATGCCTCATTTGCATAAAAAGTTCCCCAAGGGTTTGGTGTTTTAAACCTTGTTAAATCTAACAAACCTTCATCTACAATAGCAATAGTATACGTCATTGCTTTGCCATCTTTTTCGCTTACTTTAACATTAATTGTTTCTTCTGGCCTAAGCACATCTGGCATTTCAATTTCTGGTTCTAATTTTGTTTCCTTATTTTCTACAGAGATTGGAATTACACCATACATACGTATTGGCAAATCGTTTTGTGTAGAAGCGTGTGGTTGCAATAAAGAAATATGAATAAACACGTTAGGTGTAAACTCTTTTGTCATTGGTATTGTAAACTTAGTTTCTCCTTTTTGGGCTTCTACCCAAAGAGACTCTAAAACCTCATTCCCATTTTCTACGGTAACCAATGCTCTTCCATTTTCTGAGCTAGGAAATGTAAAGGTTGCTGTTTCACCAACATTGTATTTTTCTTTATCCGATGAAAATAATAGCATTGTAGCCGCAGACGGATCGTTCTTTTTAGACTTACCTGCCCAACCTGGCCAATCTATATAAACCGCTTTACCAGTTGCGTGTCCGCCATTCTCATCTTCTACTCTAACTAAATACCTTCCCCAATCTGGATATTTCAATTCAAATTCAAAATTTCCTTTTCCTTTAGAGTTTGTACTAATTGTAGTTTCAAAAATCTTATTTCTGTAACCGCTATTGCCATAGTGAGTTAGGTTATCTTCAGAAGTCTCCCACCACCAGCGCCATTGTATTTTATATATGGCTACTTTTAAGTTTTTAGTTGCTTTTGGCTTTCCGTTTTGGTCTACAGAAACCACTTCAAAATTATGCTTTATGTCTGTTAACAACATCCCTTTAGACTTATCGCCTTTTGGCACATTAAGCCCTATATAAGTTTGGTAAGGAGAGTATTCTTTAGTAAAAACATCTGTACTAAAATCTCCTCCGTTTTCATAAACTTTAGTTACAAAAGATGCTTTTAACATTCCTGGAGGGTTACTCTCTAATTGTGGATTTATAGCGAAATTAGCTTTACCCTCTGCATCTATTTTACCATTATAAACCATTTGTTCTTCTGCAGAAAAACCTCTACTTGGATCATCAAAAATATAGCCTGGGTAATTTTTAAATTTTGTTTCTACCGCATTAAATTTAGCAGCTATATCTGTATTTAAATTTTTTGCAATTGCACCGTGCAACCACTTAACTTCCATTGTTCCTTTTATTGGTTTTCCTCCTTTTAAGATGCCCTTTCCAAAATCGTTTTTAATTTTTAACCTATTTGGTTTAATGGTTTCAATTTTAATGGTTTTTGTGAACTGCGCACCTCCTACAGATACTTTTGCCAACCAGTCTCCTGTCATAGCATCTTCATCTGTCTGTATAGGAAAACTATAAAAATTATTTACACCTACAGTTTTTACCTCTCTATGAACCACATCATTATATGGGTCTAACAATTCTAATTTTACAGGATGATTTGCTGGTAATTTATTTGCATTATCATTTAAAACAAAAGACAAGTACAACATATCTCCTGGACGCCAAACACCACGTTCTCCAAAAATATACCCTTTAATTCCTTTTTGTAATTTAACACCATTTACTTTAAACTTACTTACAGATAATGCGTTACCGTCATTAAGTTTAACGTAAGTTTTTTGCCCCTTAAACTCTGCTACTGCAAAAAATGCTAAGTGGTCTGCATCAAAAAAAGAAACTCCTTCTGCACTTGTTGTTACAGTACCTAATGCCTGTTGCTGGTAATTGTAAAAAGTAACTTTGGCACCTACTATTGGCTTGGCTGTTACTAGGTCTGATGTTGCAACAAAATAGCTGTTATTAATTCCTTTTTTTACAGTAACACCTATATCTGTGGCCAAAACATTAATTCCTACTTTTTTATTTACATAGTATGATGTGTGACAAGGATTTTCTCTTTCACTCCAGCTATAATCATTGTTGTAGTAACTTTCAGAATTATCCCAATAGCTACTTTCAGTTTCTTCATCAAAATCATCATTGTCTTCCTCTTCATCAAAAGGACTAAAGTTTGTGCCATCACTACAAGTATATAAACTGTATTGCGGTTTAAATGAAAACTCTACTCTGTAAATAGCTCCTTTTTCTGGTGTTATTAAGTTTGTTAAGTCTAAAGCATGTGCTTGCCATTTACCACTATTTACCGTAAGCTCATCTATTAATTCTAGTTTTTTACTTGCAATTGGCCTTGCAACTCTACGTAATTGGTTGTTACCACCTAACTCTGTTACTTGTAAAAACTGAAGTACATTGTTTTCATAAATACGAAATACCTTAACATCTACAGCTTTTAAGTTTACGGCCTCAAAATTTACTTTTAAGTTGGTAGATGATGGCAAAATAACACCGTTAGACAACGCTCTAACCTGTGGTTTAATTTGCTCAAAAGCTATACGCTCTGTATATTTTTTTTTAAGTTTTACACCGTCTCCTCTTTGTATACCATCAAAAACCTCTAACAATAAGGATCCTGTGTGGTTTTGTGACGGGTATAGGTATAATGTATTTCCTTTAATAGAGAATTTAGGGTTTGCATCATTCTCTAAAACTACTAACCCTTTTAAATTTTGACCTTTTTTTAATGGGTCTGAAAAATTAATTTTTACAACCGGACTACTTGTTTGTCTTACATCTACGTTTAATATTGAAAAGTTGTTTTTACCAGGAATCACAACATCAATTTTACCCTTTGTGTCAATATCAAAAGAGTTACCATCATAAGCCAATTCTAACTTTTCATCTTCTTTGTACCTTTTAATACTATCTAACTTAAACTGAAACTGAGTTCCATTTTTAGGGTTGTTATTATATTTAAAAGCTAACTTTTTACCTTTATAAGTAGCAGTGGTTAGTTTTTTTACGGTTTCTAGAGTTAAAACGTCTGCAGACCTTAATTGCAAGTCTATATATTGATATTCTTTTGAGTATGCCTGCATAGGACTTAACGTTACACTAAACTCTTGCTTTATTGTATTAACAGAAAAAGCAAACTCTTCTAAATCACTAGGAATATCTTTATAAATTTCTTTTAAGTTTACTAAAAAGGTATACTCAGTATTCTGCTTTAAAGCTTTTGACGGAGTAAAAACTATAGTATTTTCATTTATAGCTTTTATTTTTCCTGATGCACTAGGAGAAATATCTAAAATACTTGAGCTTAAATCTTTACCATTTGTCCAATCATTTACAGGCTTACTTAAAACAATTTGCACTGGTGCTTTTGTAGAAATAATACCTTGTGTATACTCAGACACATACTCTGCATATTTTGCAGCGGACTCTGCATCTACAGTTGTGACCTTTTTTTTACACCCAAAAAAAAGGGCTAAACATAAAACAAAAAAGATAGACTTGGTTTTCATAAAAAAATTAGTTTTGGTAAAAGTACTATTTAAAATACATAGAATACTCCCTGTAAACTGGGTATTATCCTGTTAAAAATAAATTATTTAACAACAACGTATTTATTTATCCTTTTGTTGCCACTTTTTATTTATCTTAACCATAAATTAAACCAACTTAACCATTAAACCTCTTTTACACTAACCATGTTAAAAAAGTTAACTTACGTATTACTAGTCCTTATAACCTCTATTGTTTTTAGCTGCTCTAAAGATAATTTAGAAGATGAAATTAACTTAATGAGCAATGCAGAGCTAGAAAACAACTTGTTCATACAAGTTAATTCTCATAGAGAATCTTTAGGTTTACAGCCATTAAAAACAAGTACTATTGCTAAAAAATATGCTACATCACATAGCGAGTATATGGCTAACACAAAAGATTTAAGCCATGCTAATTTTGAGGAAAGGGCAAAAGCCATAGCCAATGAAACCGGAGCCAATTACATAGCAGAAAACATTGCTAGTAGTTACACATCTGCTCAAGAAACATTGCAAAGTTGGCTACAAAGTGAAGGACATAAAGCCAATTTAGAAGGAGATTACACCCACACAGGTATTAGTGTTATGCACAAACAAAACGGCGATTATTATTATACCCAACTTTTTTACAAGTAAAAATATCATTGGTAACTACAATTAACTTTTAATAATGCACTTAATCTAAAAAAAAACATTTCACCGTTTTTAATTCGTCATACATAGTATTTAACACTAACACAAGCACTTATACTTATACCTTTACAACAACTATATTTTTTAAATGAAAATTGATTGTTATGTGTAAGATGAAAATTCCCCTAATTTCTCTTTTGCTTATTTTTTTTATAAGCTGTAATAAAACTGATGGTGTAGATGAACTTTATGAAGAAGTTGCAGCAACTCAAATGGAGGCTGAACTAATTACTTTAATTAACAACCACAGAACCAATATTGGCTTAGAAAAATTACAAATAAGTAATAATGCTTACAGGTACGCTAAAGAGCACAATATTTATATGATAAAAATTAATGCTATTAATCATGATAATTTTATAGAAAGAGCAGAAAATTTATCTTCTGAAACTAATGCAACTTTAGTAGCAGAAAATGTAGCAAACCAATACAGTAACGCCCAACAAATACTAAACGCTTGGCTAAATAGTCCTAACCATAAAGATAATATAGAAACCAATTATGAGTATACAGGAATTTGTATACTTACAAACACCAACGGTGAACACTACGTTACCCAAATCTTATACAAGTAACACGCGGTTAAACTATTTTCTTTTCTTAAATTTGATAAGCATTGTTGCTAACAAAAGAAAAGATATATGGCTATAAAAGCACCCTTTAATTTAAACAAATGGATCTCTGAAAATAGAGATACTTTAAAGCCACCTGTAGGTAATAAAAACTTATATAAAGATGCAGGTGATTATATAGTTATGGTTGTAGCAGGCCCAAACGCCAGAAAAGACTACCACTATAATGAAACCGAAGAACTTTTTTACCAACTAGAAGGTACTATAGAAGTACACATACAAGAAGACGGTAAAAAGAAAACTATGCAACTAGGCCCTGGAGATATGTACCTGCACCCCGCAAAAGTACCACATTCTCCTGTACGCCACAAAGACTCTATTGGCTTAGTTATAGAACGCAAAAGAAACAACCTTGGTGTAGATGATGGTTTACTTTGGTATTGTGACAATTGTAACCACAAACTTTATGAAGCTTATTTTACCTTAAACGATATTGAAAAAGACTTTCTAAGTCATTTTAAAATATTTTATGGTTCTAAAGAACACCGTACTTGCAACAACTGCGGCACTGTAATGCCTGTAGATAGTAGGTATACGGCAGATGAAGATTAGCTACCAAAGCATAAAAATTCCTAAAACAAACCAATACCTAGTTTTGTTAAACAAAGAACATTTATTTGTAACTTTGTGTGAAACGTAACAATTTTTAATATAAAAGTTATAAAAATGTCAGAAATAGCAGCATCTTTTGGAATAGAAAGCGCCTTAAAAGAATTGGGCCTTAAAGATATTAATGAAGGAACTTCTACCGGTTCTAATAATTTCTCTAACGGAGACATTATAGAAAGTTATTCCCCAGTAGACGGCAAACTTATTGGTAAAGTAAAAGCTACCACAAAAGAAGATTACAATATTGTAATGCAAACTGCTACTAGTGCTTTTAAAACCTGGAGGACAATGCCAGCTCCACAACGTGGAGAAATTGTACGTCAGTTTGGAGAAAAATTAAGAGAAAAAAAAGAAGCGCTTGGTAAACTTGTATCTTATGAAATGGGAAAAAGCTACCAAGAAGGTTTAGGTGAAGTTCAAGAAATGATAGATATATGCGACTTTGCTGTTGGATTATCTAGACAACTACACGGACTAACAATGCACTCTGAGCGTCCAGGACATAGAATGTATGAGCAATACCACCCACTTGGCGTAGTTGGTATTATATCTGCATTTAATTTTCCTGTTGCTGTGTGGGCTTGGAATACTGCTTTAGCTTGGATTTGCGGAGATGTATGCGTTTGGAAACCTAGCGAAAAAACACCTATGTGTGGCGTAGCATGCCAAAACATTGCTGCAGAAGTTTTTGCTGCTAATAACTTGCCAGAAGGTATTTGTAACTTAATAAATGGCGATTATAAGGTTGGTGAAATGATGACTAAAGACACCCGTATTCCTCTAGTTTCTGCCACAGGATCTACAAGAATGGGTAAAATTGTTGCTAAAGAGGTTGCTGGGCGTTTGGGTAAATCTTTGTTAGAATTAGGCGGTAACAACGCCATTATTGTTACACCAGATGCAGATATAAAAATGACTGTTATTGGCGCTGTATTTGGTGCTGTTGGTACTGCTGGCCAACGTTGCACATCTACACGTAGGTTAATTATACATGACTCTATTTATGATAAGGTAAAAGATGCCGTTATTAGTGCATACAATCAGCTGCGTATTGGTAATCCTTTAGATGAAAATAACCACGTTGGACCAATTATAGATAAAGATGCAGTAAAAATGTATCAAGATGCTTTAGACAAAGTTGTTAAAGAAGGTGGCAACATTGTAGTAGAAGGCGGTGTTTTAGAAGGAGAAGGTTATGAAAGTGGTTGCTATGTTAAACCAGCAATTGCAGAAGCTAAAAACTCTTTTGAAATTGTACAACATGAAACGTTTGCTCCTATTTTATACTTATTAAAATATTCTGGTGGTGTAGAAAATGCCCTAGAAATGCAAAACGGTGTTGCACAAGGCTTGTCTTCTGCAATTATGACTAATAATTTACGAGAAGCAGAACACTTTTTATCTGTTCAAGGATCTGACTGTGGTATTGCTAATGTAAACATTGGTACCTCTGGTGCAGAAATAGGTGGTGCTTTTGGTGGCGAAAAAGAAACTGGAGGAGGACGAGAGTCTGGTTCAGATGCTTGGAAAGTATATATGAGAAGACAAACAAATACTATTAACTATACTACAGAATTACCACTGGCACAAGGAATTAAATTTAACTTGTAACTAGTTTAATACAACATACAAAGCCGCTGCATACAATTGTATACAGCGGCTTTTTTTGTAATCACTAAATAAACTTAGCTAACTAACTAATATTATAATGAAAAAAACCCAAATTCAATGCCGCACTTTGCGGGAGAACAGGGTTTTTTTCCTACTATGATACCATAAAAGTAATATTAATATTTCTACGTTTTGCATAGAATTATATATTTACAAGCAAACAATGTATATCTGGTAGGTTTTAGTACATAACTGGTAAGTTAAACTGCAAAAAGTAAAAAATTCATTAAAAAAAGTTTAAGAATGCGTATTTCTTTAACATTTTTAACATTTTAAATAATTTTTTTTTACATTGTAGCGTAAACACAAAAAAACCAGACCATTATGACAAAAAAACTAATGTATCTACTCGGAATTATTATCACAATTCTGGTAGGAACTTACTTTTTTATTACGTGCTGTACATGTTGCGGATTTGCAACTACAGATTCAAATACTGTAACAGACACAAATGAAGAAGTTCAAACCCCAATTGAACCAAAAGCAACCGCTTATCCTTTTTCTTTAAAAGGAAATGGTTTTGAATTTGACAGCAATGACAATTTTAACTTTAAAAGCTCAGAATTTGCATACCAAGAGCCATTATCTGAAAATGTAAATAAAGGTGTAGTTGCAATACAACAGTACATAGATAAAGATCCTAAAAACGCAGTTACCATTACAGGCTACTACACGGCTGAAGAAGAGAACAAGTCTGCTTACCCAAACTTAGGTATAGCCAGGGCAAATACCATTAAAAATTATGTAGTTGCAAGCGGCGTACCCTCTTCTAAATTAAATATTTCCGGACAATTAATGAATTCTATGGTACCTAAAGATAGTATTTATATTGGTCCAGTTGCCTATGACGCTGTTATAGCAGAAGACAACACAGCACAAATGGATGCTCTTTACTTAAAAATTAAATCCAATCCATTAGTTCTTCATTTTAAAACAGGACAGGCAGCCATAAATTTAACTGCAGAACAGAGACAAAAAATAGCAGATATATCTACATATTTAGATAAAGTAGAAGGAGCAATGTGCAATGTAGTTGGCCATACTGATAATACAGGAGACCGAACAACAAATATTGGCCTTGGACTTAAAAGAGCAGAATTTGCTAAAGAATACCTAACAAACAACGGCATTTCTCCTTCTAAAATAAACACATCTTCTAAAGGCCCTGATGAGCCTATAGCAACCAATGACACAGAAGAAGGTAAAGCTCAAAATAGAAGAACAGTAATAACATTAAAATAAACACACAAACTATCTTAAATATGGAAAACACAAACATCTGGTGCTGGATTATACCTGCTTTAGTAGGCATAATTTGTGCAATTCTTGGCTATCTGTTAGGCAAAGGCAATAAAGAGATTATAGACAACTCTGAAGACTTACAGTTATGGAAAGACAAAAACAGTAAGCTAACAACAGACAAAGACCAACTTACCGCTAAAAATACACAATTACAGGCAGATTTAGATACTTGTAGAGCTAAAGCCAAAGAAGCTGCCAAAGCAGTTGTTACACCACCTGTAGCTGCAATGGCACCAACTCCAACACAAGATGCCGGCATTGCTTTTGATGCTGCTGCAGCAAAAGCTGTTTTTGGTAAAAAAGTAAAACAAGACGATTTAAAACTAGTAGAAGGAATTGGACCTAAAATTGAAGGTCTTTTTCATACGTTTGATATTAAAACTTGGAAAGCATTATCTGAAGCTACAGTAGCTAAGTGCCAAGAAGTTTTAAACTCTGGTGGAGAACGTTATAGAATACATGACCCATCTTCATGGCCAATGCAAGCAAAAATGTGCTATGAAGGCAAATGGGCCGATTTGCAAAAATGGCAAAGTGAGCACAAACACGGTAAACTATAACAACATCAACAACCAAGCAAAAAACCCCAATTCCTTATAAGAATTGGGGTTTTGTTTTATGTATAAAACGGTATTAAAGCATACCATTTGCCTGTACCCATTTAAAGTGGTATTGGTCTTCATCAATTTTCATACGGTCTGATATACGTTGTAATCTAGATGGTAATTTAGTTAAATAATCTCTTGCTTTTTCTGCAGAATCATTTAAACCTCTTAAATTTTCAATATCCCAATAACCGTTAAGCTTGCTAAGAATTTCTATATAATCCTGAGCTGTATATACTCCTAACCTTTGTGCACAATTACTAAAAGTTTCAAAAGCAGTACCTATGCTACCGCCAGACTCGCGCAAAAAGTGTGCTGGCATAACAATTTTACGCTTCATCATATCTGCAAAAGCTAAAATCATTCCGTTAGGGTCTTGATCCATAATTACTTTAACAAACTCTCTGTATGCTAAGTGATGACGCATTTCATCACCAGCAATAATATTACACATTTTACCTAGTAAAGTATTTCCTTTTTTCTTAGCCATTTGCCCAACTCTTTTATGAGATATGTTGGTAGCCAATTCTTGAAAAGAAGTATAAACAAAGTTTTTATACGGATCTCTATCCGTTCCAATATCAAAACCATCTGCAATTAAATGCTGCGTAGTAATTTCAACCTCTCGCATATTCACTCTACCAGATAAGTATAAATATTTGTTTAACACATCTCCGTGTCTGTTTTCTTCTGCTGTCCAGTTTCTAACCCATTTAGCCCATCCATTTTCAGGACCATCATGTTGGTCTACACCTTCTACATCCATTAACCAAGACTCATAGGTTGGTAATGCCTCTTCAGTAATAGTGTCTGCCACTAAAGTAACCCAAAAATCATATCCTAATTCTTTGGCCTCTTCTCTAATTTGCTCTACCTCATTAAAAAAGTTATCGCTCTGAGAGTCTGGTAAAAAATCTGTTGGCTGCCATATTTTTTCAATAGGAACTAAGTAGCTGTCTATAAAACCTTCTACTTTGTCCTCAATGGCTTTCATTACCTCTAATCTTATGTTGTGTGCAGACATATAATACTAGTTATTTTTAACAAAGGTCGACAATAATTTTTAATTCCTTCCTTTTTCTGTAGGATAAAAAGTTGTAACAGGGTCGCTTTGCCACACCTCTTTTGTATCTACATTTAACATAGATAAAGGTCCTTTAAAAGCAGCACCTGTATCTATATTATAAACATTTGCAGCATTTTGCGGCACTGTTTTTCCTATGCGTGTAACAGGTGTGTGCCCTATATATATTTCGTTATATTTTAATAAGCGGGGCGGGTATTTTTTATCTTCCTTTGCTAAGGCACGATCTACTGCTAAGGCAAGCTCCCACAATGTTCTATCCCAATAAAAAGTTTTTTCAAAATACTCAAAATCTACACCCTTTAAATTGGTAAAACCTGCATGTAAAAAAAGCCTGTTTTCTTCATCTAAATAATAGTTTTCTAGATTTTCTAAAAAAGCTATATGTTCTTTTTTTGTAGCATTATCAATACCCAAGTAAGAGGTTTGTGTAGCTTGCCCGCCGTGTAAAACCCAAGTATCATTATGCTCATCTGTTTTTAACCAATTAAGACAAAGCTCATCATGATTACCTCTAATAAAAGTACAGTTATGCGTTTTATTTAACGCTATTAAATAATTAATTGTTTCTACGGCATCACTCCACCCATCTACATAATCACCTAAAAAGATAAGATGATCGTTTGTAGTTACAGCTGCTTTTTGCAACAACTGTTCTAATGCTTTTAAGCCTGAGTGTATGTCTCCTATTACTAATTTTCTCATTGAGCAAATAATATAAATAATGCAATTACTAGCACTATAAAAAGTATTAAAAAGAATATTTTCCAGAATGAATATGGTCTGGTACCACTTATTTTTCCTGTTTGTCCGTTTACATAAAACCTATACTCTTTACCATTGTAATTGTATGCACTAATATAAATTGGCAATAAAATATGTTTAAAAGTTTCATCTTTTAGTTTGATATCTGTTGAAGATATTTGCTGTGTATCTCCACCAATATCACTTCGTATCCAATTGTGTGCAATTTGTTTGGCCTTAGCAAAAGATTGATGATGCCCTTCTTTTAAAGAAATGGTATACTTTTCTGTTACAAAACCTGCTAAAAAACTAGAGTTGTACGGTTTTAATTCTTTCAGATTCCAAAAAGCAACTTTTGATGGTACTTCTCTCTGTTTTTTTTCTGACGCATTAATTAAAATATCATCTACAAAGCCATTAACAGTACCAGATGCTGGGTACCATCTTGTTCTACGCTCTTGCCTTGTGCTTGTTCCGTTTTTGGTTTTATATGTTTTGGTAACATAATAATACTCTCCTCTTTTGCCTATATAATCTGCAGTCATATTAGCATCAAAAGTCCAATGTGGCATATACAACCCACGAATACCTTCTGGATCTAGTGCCGCTTTTTTTAGCTTATTAGGCGCAAACCAAATACCATTAACCCAGTTTTTAAAAATGCTTCTTGCTTTTTTTGTATCTATTTGAAAAGGCACTACAGCACTTGGCAAAATCCAACCTTCCTTTTCTATGTCTTCTGTAATTAAGGGCTCACTACAATACACACAGTGTAAGGACTTGTAGTTTTCTTCTATATGCTGATTTGCTCCACAGTTTTTGCAATGCAACAACTCTATAGTTTCTGTATAAGCATTGTCTCCAACAGCTTTTAAGTAATGCTCTAGTTCTAACTCTTCAAAACTACTTTTAGCTTGTTCTATAAACTCTTCATACCCACAATACCCACAGCTTAATTGCTGTGAGCCGGGTTTGTATTTTAACTCTGCACCACAATTGGCACAAGATTTCTTTTGTTCAGATTGTTTTAATTCTTCCATAAAAATTACCACTAACTAAAGGGTAAAAATTTTTTTAGGTTGATGAAGATTAGAGTATTATACTGTTGGTAAAGGTGGTGGTGTGTTACCGCCTAAAAACACTTTTAATTCTTCTACGTTTTGCAAAGCAGACCAATTTGCCATTCCTTGTTTCCAAACTAATGAATCTTTATTAATAGTTCTGTTTGCAAAAAGCTCTTTTAGCTTATCAAAAGTAACAGGACCCATTTGTTGACCATTTGCAGCATAAAAATACTGTACTTGTGTTGGCATTGGCGGAGGCACGGCCGCTCCTTGTGGCTGTACTGCTGGCTGTTGTTGCATCATTTGCGGATTCATCATTCCGCCCATTTGTTGCGCCATTACAAAGCCCATTCCCATTCCCATACCAGCACCTGCTGTACCACCATCATTTTTGGCAGCTGCTTCAATTGCTTTTGCTGTTTTAAATTGGGTTAATTTATTTAAATCTAACTTATCCAACCTACTGTACTCAAAAATTTCTTTTTTAAGCTCTTCTGGCATAGACACATTTTCTATGTAGAATTTCTCTAATTCTATACCAATACGACTAAACTCTGGCTTCATTACCTCTTGGCAAGTGTCAGACAATTCTGTTGTATTAGCTGCATATAGTTCTATTGGCAAATTAGCCTCACCAACAGTATCTGTAAAACGTGTAACTATTAAGCTTTTAAGGTGTTCATTAACTTCATAGTTTGTGAAATTACCATCTGTACCTACAACATCTACTACAAATTTACCTGCATCTTCTATTCTAAAACTATACGTACCAAATGCTCTAATTTCTGTTAACCCAAAGCGTGCATCACTAAGCATAATTGGGTTTTTAGTACCCCATTTTTCATCTGTAAATAAGCGTGTGTTTACAAAATAAACCTCTGCTTTAAACGGACTATTAAAACCATATTTCCAACCTTTTAAAGTGGTTAAAATTGGTAAGTTTTGAGTGTTTAAAGTATATGTCCCTGGATTAAAAACATCTGCTAGTTGCCCTTCATTTACAAATACTGCAACTTGTCCTTCTCTAACAATTAGTTTTGCGTTATTTTTAATTTCGTTTTGGTAACGCTCAAAACGGTGTACAATAGTATCGTCAGTATTATCTAACCATTCTATTATATCTATAAATTCGTGACTTAATTTCTTTTTAATTTCATCAAATATTCCCATTGTGGTAGTGTTTTAATTTTACTGAAAAAAGATAGTGTTTTTAAGGCTATCATCAAACTAATAAACTTTAAAAAGCTATTAAATTTATGTTCTTAACTAGGCAAGTTTAATTATACTTTACTTTTCTTAAAATTCTAAAAGCCTCTTTTAAAGACATATACACATTTTTATTGTGTTTTTTTATTAATGGTTTTGCTCTTTCCATTTGTAAAAATGCATCAGGAAAATCATTTAAAAAACAAATTAAATAAATGTCTGGCAACTGTTGCAAATCTGCTTCTTCTTGTTTTGTTAGCTGTTGTTGCTTTTCTAACTTATCTACTAAAGTATTGGTTGCATTAAAAATATGATGCAATGATTTTTTATTGTATTGTGGCGGATTAAATATTAAAGTACTTTGTATAAAATACTTTCCGTTATCATTAAAATTTAAAATTACTTTTTCAAACGGATAATACTTTTGTTGCTTACCCAAACCCAATTGCACATACTCTGTAGTGGTAAAAGAATCGTCATTAAAGGCTATTGTTATTTCATCTAAATTAGAATAAAACAGTTTTACTTGCTCGTTAATTAATTCTATATCTACCCTGGAATAGAATGTTTGGTCTTTTATTTTTTTTTGATTTCCGGCCCAACAAACCACAAACTGTTCTTTAAAAACTTTATAATTACTTGTTAGGTCTTTATGACGGTTGTTTATAAAGTCTATAACACCATCTAAAGTAAGTTCTATATTATTTTTGGCGTGTTTTTCTATAGTTGCAACTGCTGCAGAATTAATATCTTTTAGTTCTACATTGTACGCTTTTGGCAAGCTTATACTACCCTCTCTAAAAAATACAGAGCCACCGTAATATTTCCAAATATTTTTACGCAGCGCACATACTTTACCGTTAGATTTTATGGTTACTAAACCCACCACTTTACCTTCTGGAAGCTGAGGAAACGGTATGTTTTCATAAGAAATTAAAGGAGGATTATCTAAATACGCATTTACTAAATTTTGTATTTTACTATCATCAAAAAAATCTACACCAACTATTGTGTTATCTTCATCTTCTACGCCAATTACAATAAATGAATTGTTGTGAGGATTACTATTTGCTAAAGCGCATACGTGCTTTAAAAATTTTGCTTTGCCTTCTTTTTGACCAATATCTATAAAGCGCTTTTTGTCATAAAAACTATTCTCGTCATTATGAGCCAGAAGGTTTTTAACTAAAAGTCGCTTATTAATCATTTTAAAAGTGCTGCGTTACAAAAAAAATCAGTTTTTATTTACAATTGTACTACTTGCTTGTGCTGTACTCATTACCACCAAATCTGCAATATTTACATGGTATGGCCTGGTTACAACAAAATGTATTATATCTGCAATATCTTCGGGTTGTAATGGTTTAAAGCCTTGGTAAACTTTTGCCGCTTTTTCTGTATTTCCCTTAAACCTTACTTCACTAAATTCGGTTTCTACCATTCCTGGATTTACAGCACCAATTTTAATATTATACGGATTTAAATCTATACGCATTCCTTGATTTATGGCATCTACAGCGTGCTTACTAGCACAATACACGTTGCCTTTTGGGTATACCTCTTTACCAGCTGTAGAACCAATATTTATAATGTGCCCAGACTTTTTAGCTATCATATTAGGAATTACAGCTTTAGAAACATATAACAACCCTTTAACATTAATATCTAGCATTGCGTCCCAGTCCTCTAAACTTCCATCTTGTATAGGCTCTAAACCGTGTGCGTTACCTGCATTATTAATAAGAATATCAATATCTTTAAAATTGTTTGGCAAACTCTCTATTTGTGCTAAAACAGTTGTTTTGTTGCGTACATCAAAAGTTAAAGTGTGCACAGCAACTTCTTTCTCTAACTCCCTTTTAAGCGTATCTAAACGCTCTTGTCTGCGTCCGCATAGCACTAAGTTTATATTATTTTGAGCAAATAATTTGGCCGTTGCCATACCAATACCACTTGTAGCGCCAGTAATTAATGCAATTTTATTTTTATTCATTTTTTGTATAATTTTTTAAGGAACAGGATGCCCCTGACTAGCTTTTAACAACACAAACCAATCTTCTAATTCTAACTTAATATCTAAAGCGTTAACAGATGCCGCTATACGTTCTGGAGTAGCAGTACCAACCACAGGATGCACGTTAGCAGGGTGTTTTAAAACCCAAGCCAACAACAACTGATCTTCGGTTGCATTGTATTTTTTAGTAAGTTGGTTTAAACTATCCTTAATACGTTTAGTTTGCTCATTTGTCTCCTTAAAATAAGACCCTAAAGAACTCCAAGCCATTGCCATTCTTTTATTTGTAATACAGTCATCTAAAGTACCGTCATACATAACAGTGTTTTGGGTTAATGAAAACTCTACCTGATTACCAGCAACAGGAACCACAGTCTCAATCATTTGTATTTGCGAAGGTGTAAAATTAGAGACTCCAAAATCTATTATTTTACCCTGGCTTTTAAGCTGATAAATAGCCTCAGATATTTCTAAAGGATGCATTAATGGACTTGGCCTATGAAGCAATAAAAAATCTATATAATCTGTTTTTAAATTTTTTAAAGATTGATGAACCGACTCAATAATATATTCCTTGTTGTATTGGTAATGTCCAATTTTAGCCTCTCTAGCATCACAAACATATTGTATACCACATTTGGTAATAAGCTGTAAATTTTCTCTAGAAACTCCGCTGTTTGCAAATGCAGCACCAAACATAGCCTCATTTGTATAGCCACCGTAAATATCTGCGTGGTCAAAAGTTGTTATGCCAACATTTAAACAATGGTGTATTAGCTTATCTATTTCTGCTGTAGATAAGTTTTTCCCCCAGCTTCCCCAGGTCATTGTACCAGCTATAATTCTCGAGTAATTTTGCGTTATCTTCATAATAGTTGTAAAAGTAAAAAATAAAATCTCCAACAAATAACAATAAGAAATGAATTATAGCAAGAAGTATTTTATTATCGTCCTTTTATATTTTAGAGTTTTTTCTTAACTTCATTAAGTTGATTGTTTTAACAAACGACTTAATTATGAAAAACCTCATACTTATACTTTTCTTTTTAAACTCTTACAATTGTTTTTCTCAACAAGACAATTCTAAAATTATGCAAGAAATTAAACAAACTACAGAATACAAAGAATGGCATTCCTCGTTACTAGCCTATACCCTTTTTAACTATAAAAAATTTAACCTTACAACATCAAAAGTTTTAAATAAAAGTAGTTATTATTATATTCTAAATGAATTAGGAGATAACAAGGCTGAAAAGAGCGATGCTTTTAGAAAAAAACTAGCTACTTACGACTTAAATTTATCTCCAGATGAAGTTTCTAGTATATTTATAAAACCGATTACTCTTGAAGCTAAAGAAAAAATGAACTAATTTTTTGTCCGGTTTTAAAAACTTTTTTCAACTTTTTAAGTACATTCAAAAAATCCTCCTTTTAACTGCTACCATCTGGTTTTCATAACACTATGTGAAAATTAAAAATATTTTCCTTAAATAGTTCATAATAATAGTAGCGTTATACAACATTTAACCTATTATTAACAGCAGAACCGTAAATAAATTAAGATTTTGCATCTTATTAAATACTTTTATATTTTGCAGAACAATTTTAATGGCTTATGGAAGAAAATACTACAGTAGATATTAGTGCGGTTAACGAGAAAATTGCTCAAGAAAGTGCTTTTATAGATCTACTAATGCTAGAGATGAACAAAGTAATTGTGGGTCAGAAGCATATGGTAGAACGCCTACTAATTGGATTACTAGGACGAGGACACATATTATTAGAGGGTGTGCCAGGACTAGCTAAAACATTAGCAATTAACACTTTATCTAAAGCAGTCCGCGGTGACTTTAGCAGAATACAGTTTACACCAGATTTATTGCCTGCAGATGTTGTAGGTACAATGATATACAATATTAAAGAGAACGATTTCTCTATTAAAAAAGGACCAATATTTGCAAACTTTGTTTTGGCAGATGAGATTAACAGAGCCCCTGCAAAAGTTCAGTCGGCTTTGTTAGAAGCAATGCAAGAAAAACAAGTTACTATTGGTGATGAAACTTTTGTTTTAGAAAAACCTTTTTTAGTAATGGCTACACAAAACCCTGTTGAGCAAGAAGGTACGTACCCACTGCCAGAGGCACAAGTAGACCGTTTTATGTTAAAAACAGTAATTGACTATCCTAAAATTAATGAGGAGCAGTTAATTATGCGTCAAAACTTAAAAGGTTCTTATGATGAGGTTAAACCTGTGGTTACTGTACAGCAAATATTAAATGCACAAAAAGCTGTAAAGGAAGTATATATGGATGAAAAGATTGAAAAATATATCTTAGACATCATATTTGCCACACGTTACCCAGAAAAATACAATCTAGAAAATTTAAAACCACTTATAAGTTTTGGAGCATCTCCTCGTGGTAGTATAAACTTAGCTACAGCAGCTAAATGTTATGCTTTTATTAAACGTAGAGGGTATGTTATTCCTGAAGATGTTAGAGCCATTGTACATGATGTGTTAAGACATAGAATTGGAATAACTTATGAGGCTGAAGCAGAAAACATTACTTCTGAAGAAATAATTAACAAGATTGTAAACGAAGTAGAAGTGCCTTAAATCAGTCGTCAGTTATATGTCGTGGTTCTGTTTTTATACAAACAAAAACTACAATCTAATAATGTACACTGCAAACTGAAAAATGGATACTAAAGAATTACTTAAAAAAGTACGAAAAATTGAGATAAAAACTAGACGTCTCTCTAACCACATATTTGGCGGAGAGTACCATTCTACGTTTAAAGGACGTGGTATGACGTTTAGTGAGGTGCGCCAATACCAATTTGGCGATGATGTACGTGCTATAGACTGGAACGTTACCGCACGTTATAACGAACCTTACATTAAAGTTTTTGAGGAAGAAAGAGAACTTACAATGATGCTTATGGTAGATGTAAGTGGCTCTGAAAACTTTGGCACAACCAATCAGTTTAAGAAAGATATTATTACAGAAATATCTGCTACACTTGCTTTTTCTGCTCTTCAAAACAATGACAAAGTTGGTTTAATTTTATTTTCTGATGAAGTAGAGCTTTTTATTCCTCCAAAAAAAGGAAAAAGTCACGCATTGCGCATTATTAGAGAGCTGTTAGAATTTACACCAAAAAGCACTAAAACAAACTTATCTGAAGCCCTAAAGTATTTAACCAATGTAATGAAAAAGAAAGCCATAGTATTTGTGCTGTCTGATTTTATTACTGATGATTATTTACAAACGTTACGCATTACTGGTAAAAAACATGATGTTACAGGCATACGTATTTTTGATGAAAGAGAAGAAACTATACCAAACATAGGTATGGTACAAATGCAAGATGCAGAAACTGGCGCCATAAAACTTATAAACACACAATCTAAAAAAGTAAGATTAGCTTATGGTAAGTACTACCAAGATAAAGTAACTTACTTTAAAGAAACATTTACAAAATCGGGCTGCGGAACACTAAGCTGTAGGGTAGACGAGAGTTATGTTAAAAAGCTATTAGGCTATTTTAAGCGAAGAGGATAATGACAATTAGTAACAAGCAAATAATTAGTACAAGTAACACATTACTAAAAATAATGTGTGCCTTAGTGTGCCTTGTTTTTGGTTCATTTTTTAGTTATGCCCAAAACCAACCTAAAATAACAGCAGATATAGATACTACTGCTATTAGAATTGGTGAGCAAATTAAATATACCATTTTTGTAGATGCAGATTCTACCGCACAAGTGTTGTTCCCTGAAGACCAAACCTTTTCTCCTTTAGAAATGGTTGAGGCCTTAGAAATAGATACCACAAAGTATAAAGACCGTATTACATTACAGCGTTCTTATGCCCTTACTCAGTTTGATTCTGGTGCTTATACCATTCCTATACAACGTATAGAAATTAATGGTAAAGCTTTTTTTACAGATTCTTTAAGGGTTAATGTTGGTACTGTTAAAGTAGATACTTTTGCTCAAAAAATGTACGACATTAAACCACTTATGGAGGTCGAAAAATCTTCTTCATTCCCTTGGTTGCTAGTTAGTATTATTGTAGCTAGTTTACTAGTGGTTATAGGTTTAATTTACTGGTTTATTTTACGTAAAAAACCATTAACTGACGAAGAAAAAATAGCGCTATTACCACCATATGACCGAGCAATTATAGAACTTAAAAAACTAGAAAATTCTAAATACATTATACAAGATGAGTATAAGGAGTATTACTCTGAGCTTACCACTATTGTACGTTCTTATTTAGAGGAAGATGTAAAAATATCTGCCCTAGAAAGCACTACAGACCAACTTATTACCAAGCTAGAACTTTTAAAAGATGCAGGGCAATTAAAGTTAGATAATGATACTATATCACAATTTAAACGTGTTTTGCAAACTGCAGATTTAGTAAAATTTGCCAAAAAGAAACCAGAAACTTCTATTGCAGAACAAGACCGCGTGGCAATAGCTCAGATTGTAGAAAAAACACATGAGGCGTTACCAGAGCCTACAGAGGAAGAATTGCTTAAAAATGAAGAATACCTAGAAGAATTAGCGCGTAAAAAAGAAAAGAAAAAATGGATTATTGCCATTGCCACTTTTGTAGGTGCTTTATTAATTGGTTTAGGGGTCTTAATTAAAGTATATGGCTTTAAAACAGTAAAGGACACAGCTTTAGGCCACCCTGTAAAAGAATTATTAGAGAACGATTGGATACAAAGCTCTTATGGCTACCCACCAATACAAATAGAAACACCAGAGGTTTTAATTAGACAAGAAGTTAATTTGCCTCCAGAGGCTAAAGCAAATATTAAAGAACTGCAATTGTTCACCTATAAAAGCAACAAAACACTGTTTGCTGTTAGTGTTTCATCTGCAACATTTGCTAATCCGCAAACAGAACCAGATTTTAATCAGGTAGCAGAAAAAATATTGGCAGAGTTTGAGGCTTCTGGGACTAAAAATATAACCACAAAGCAAGAGGAGTTTAATACATTTTCATCTGACACTAAAGGCTTAAAAATATATGGTTCTGGCAAGTTTAAAATGCCAAATTCTAAAGAATTGGTTAATGGTGAGTATGCAATAATTTGTTTTGGAGGCAAAGGTTTTCAGCAACAAATACTTGTAACCTACTTGGCAGATGACGAGTATGCACAACAAATTGCAGATCGCATATTTAATTCAATTGAAGTTAAAGAAGATAAAAAAGAATAAATGTTAGAGAATATCACTTTTGCAAATCCTCAGCTTTTTTGGTTGCTATTATTGCTACCATTGGCTGTGCTATGGTATTTTTTTAAACATAAAGAAGAAACTGCAGCACTAAAAATATCAAGTACACAAGGTTTTACAGATACCAGTATTTTATCTAAATTAAAACCTATACTTTTTGTTTTACGCTTGTTAGCTATGGCTGCAATAATTACCGCCTTAGCACGCCCACAAACTAAAGACGTTTCTACCAGAACAAAAACTACTAAGGGTATAGATATTGTTATGGCTATAGATGTATCTTCTAGTATGCTTGCCAGAGATTTAAAACCAGACAGGCTAACTGCCCTTAAAAAAGTTGCAGCAGATTTTATTAAAAAAAGACCTAATGACCGTATTGGCTTAGTTGCTTATGCTGCTGAAAGTTATACTAAAACACCTATTACTAGTGACAAGTCTATTGTACTATCATCATTACGCCAAATAACGCACGGGCAATTAGAAGATGGTACCGCAATTGGTATGGGTTTAGCAACGGCTGTTAACCGTTTAAAAGACAGCAAATCTAAAAGCAAAGTCATAATATTACTTACAGATGGCGTAAACAACTCTGGTTTTATTGAGCCAAAAACTGCAGCAGATTTAGCTGTAGAATATAAAATTAAAACATACACCATTGGTTTGGGTACAAATGGTAACGCATTAACTCCAATTGCTTTTAATCCAGACCGTACTTACAGGTATGGTATGAGGCAAGTAGAAATTGATGAAAAACTGCTGGAAGAAATTGCTACTGTAACAGGCGGACAATATTTTAGAGCTACAGACAATGAAAAGCTTTCCGCTATTTATAATGAAATTAATAAGCTAGAAAAAACAGATATTGAAGAAATTAAATATACCAATTTTGAAGAAAAGTTTAGACCATTAATACTGTTAGCTGGTATTTTACTTTTACTAGAATGGATAATGCGTAACACTTTATTTAGAAGTTTTATCTAAGATTAAGAAAGACAAATGATACAAATAGACGAAAAAACATATTTCTATTTACTGTTCATCATTCCTGTAATGGTGGTCATCTTTGTGCTGCTTTTAATCTGGAAAAAAAGAGCGCAAAAGAAATTTGCAGATATACACTTACTAAAGCGCTTAACACCTACTAAATCTACCTTTAAATCAATTTTAAAATTCTGTGTATTTATTTTAGGATTAACACTTTTAATAGTTGGATTGGCAAACCCTAAAATTGGCACAAAACTTGAAACTGTAAAAAGAGAAGGTGTAGATATTGTTTTTGCTGTAGATGTATCTAAAAGTATGCTTGCAGAAGACATTGCTCCTAGCAGGTTAGCTAAAGCAAAGCGTATTGTTTCAGAAATTATTGCGCAACTTGGTAGTGACCGTATTGGTATTATTGCTTACGCAGGGCAAGCGTACCCACAATTACCAATTACTACAGATTATGGTGCGGCTAAAATGTTTTTACAAGGTTTAAACACCAATATGCTATCATCCCAAGGTACAGCTATTAACCAAGCGTTAGATTTGGCTTCTACGTATTATGATGATGATGAGCAAACAAACAGAGTGTTATTTATAATTTCTGACGGAGAAGACCACTCTGAAGGATCTACAGAAGGTGCAGTAGAAAAAGCAGTAGACCAAGGTATAAAAATATTTACCATTGGGGTTGGCACAGAAAAAGGAGCTCCAATACCTATAAAGCGTAATGGAGTTTTACAAAGTCTTAAAAAAGACTTACAAGGAGAAGTTGTAATTACAAAACTTAACAAAAGCGTTTTAGAAGATATTGCAGATGAAGGTAATGGCCAATTTATAGATGGTACAAATACTAATGATGCTGTAACTATTATTAAAGAAGAATTAAATAAAATGGATAAAACAGAGTTTGAAGCCAAACAATTTTCTGAGTACAAAGACCAGTTTCAATGGTTTATTGGTGCAGGATTGTTGTTTTTATTTATAGATATTTTTCTTTTAGACCGAAAAACAAAATGGCTTCAAAAACTTAATTTGTTTAACGAAAAAGAAGTAGAATAAATGAAAAAGCTAGTATACATTGTTTTTTTAATAGGATGCTTTACTTATGCACAAGATGATGCAGACGTTAAAGAAAAAGAAAAAGCATTAAACACCTCTAAAAATTTAACTTGGGAGGCTAATAAAGAACTATCTGAAAATAATTTTTCACAAGCAGAAGCAAATTACCGTAAAGCAATTTCTAAAAGTTCAGAAAATGCTGTTGCTCCATATAATTTAGGGAGTGCTTATTACAATAAAGAAACGTATAGTGAAGCTTTTGGCAGGTTTAAGCAAGCTGGTGAGTTAGCTAGCAGCAAAGCAGATAAACATAAGGCATACCACAATATGGGTAATGTTTTTATGAAAAACAAAGAGTATGAAAAAGCGGTAGAAGCATACAAAGAAGCTCTTAGAAATAACCCTTCTGATGAAGAAACTAGATACAATTTTGCCTTGGCTAAAGAGCTACTAAAAAAACAACAAGACGAGCAAAAGAAAAACGACCAAAACAAGGACGACAAAAAAGACAATAAGGAAGACCAAAAAGATAAAAACGAAGACAAAGAAAAGAACGAAGGGGACGGAGACGATAAAAAAGACGACCAAGGAAAAGATAAAGATAAAAAAGACGGCGAAGACAAAAAGGATAAAGGGGACGAAGGAGACAAAGAAAATAAAGATGATAAGGACGGCAAAGGTGACGATAAAAAAGACCAAAAAAAGCCAAATGATAAAGGAGATAAAAAGCCGCAAGACCAACAACAGCAACCAAGGCCTAATCAGCTCTCTAAGCAACAGGTAAAAAACCTATTAAAAGCTATGGAGAATGAGGAGAAAAAAGTTCAAGAAAAAATGGATGCCCAAAAAGTAAAAGGCGCTAAAGTAAAGAACGAAAAAGATTGGTAATTAAACACATGAAAACGAAACTATACATATTATATATTCTAACTTTTTTTACGCTCAGTAGTGCTGTTGCACAAGAAGATAAAGTTACGTTTTCTGTAAAACTTAGTAAAGAAAAACTAGGGCTTAATGAGCGTTTAAAGGTAGAGTTTACCACCAATAAACAAGGTGATAATTTTGTTGCTCCTAATTTTAACGGATTTACTGTATTAATGGGGCCTGCAACATCTATAAGTAGATCTTGGAACAATGGTAAGCGTAAATTTTCATTATCATACTCTTACATTTTACAGCCTACTACCAAAGGAAGTATTACTATAGATCCTGCAAAAATTACTATAGATGATCAAGAATATAAATCTGACGCAAAAACTATAACGGTTACAGATGCTGTTGTAAACCCTAATGCTCCACCGTCTGCTAACGACATAGCTCAAGAAAATTTACATCTTGTTGCAGAAATAAGCAAACCAAACCCTTATTTAAACGAGGCTATTACAGTTGTTTATAAAATGTATGTTAGTCCTTCTATAGAGGTGTCTGGTTTCCAAGCTGTAGACAACCCTAAGTACAATAATTTTTGGAGTCAAGATATTCCTGTAAAAAGATACACAACTAAAGATGATACGTATAAAGGAGAAGAATACAGGTCTGTAATTTTAAAACGTGTTGTTTTGTATCCACAAAAAACAGGCAAACTTACTTTAGAGCCACTTTCTTTAGACGTTGGTGTGCAAGTACCTACACAACGAAGGGACTTTTTTGGTGGACCAATATACGCACAAGCTAACTTAAGAGTATCTGCTGGTAACAGGTATATAAACGTCAAACCTTTGCCAGAAGAAGGTAAACCAGCAAGTTTTACAGGTGCTGTAGGAGATTTTAATTTCTTGGTTACCACAAGTAAAACCCATTTAAATGCTTCAGAATCTCTGCAAGCTAAAGTAGAAATTAACGGAAAAGGTAATTTAAAGTTATTTGATATCCCTACGTTAAATTTACCTGGTTCATTAGAGGTTTATGATCCTGAACACGACGAAAAAGTAACTACCTCTTACACCGGTATGGAAGGTAAAATTAGTGACAGTTACACTATTGTACCAGAATACAGAGGCAAATACCCAATACCTAGTATTGCGTTTAGTTATTTTAACCCTAAAACTAAAAAATACCACACGCTTAACTCAGAAGAATTGGTTATAAATGTGGTAGAAGGACCAACTAACACAGAAGATACTGCGGCTAAAAACGCCAACGCAACTACTAAACAAGTTGTAGAAACTAAAGGCAAGCAATTTAATTTTATAAAAACGCAAACCACCCTAAAGCCAATTTCTAATACGTACTTTTTTAAGTCTACGGCTTATTATTTATGGTTATTACTGCCTATATTATTAATTCCTATAGCTATATTGTTGGGTCGTAAAAGAGAAGCAATGGCATCTGACGTAGTGGGTAACAAAGTTAGAAAAGCAAATAAACTGGCTCGTAAATATTTATCTGCAGCCAAGAAAACTCTGGGTAAAAAAGAAGCATTTTATGTTGCCCTAGAAAAAGCGTTGCATAATTATTTAAAAGCAAAACTTAAAATTGAAACATCTGATTTTAGTAAAGATAAAATTACAGATTTACTAAATCAGAAAGGCATAGAACAAAGCACTATAGACGGATTTATATCACTCTTAAAAAACTGTGAAATGGCACGTTATAGTCCGTTTTCTAATGTGCAAATGCAACAAGATTACAATAAAGCAAGTGAAGTAATTTCACAAATGGATAAACAATTATAATTATGAAAAAAATACTATTTATACTTGTTTTATGCGTTTCGTTTTTGGGATATTCTCAAAACAACGACCTATTTAAAAAAGCTACTGATGCTTATAATAATGGCAAGTATGATGCTGCTATAAAAGATTATCTACAAATAATTGACAACGGCAAGCACTCTGCAGAGCTTTACTACAACCTAGGAAACTCTTACTACAAGCTTAATAAGGTTGCTCCTAGTATTTACTATTATGAAAAAGCACTATTACTAAAACCAAATGACAGCGAAATAAAAAATAACTTAGCGTATGCAAAAAATATGACTTTAGATGTTATTAACCCTTTGCCGGTTACTACACTAAAATCTATTTACAATAAAGTAGTTGGTCATTTTAATTTTGACCAATGGGCATACTTAAGCGTTGTGCTAATAATTTTGTTTGTTATTAGTTATATTGCTTTTAAGTTTTTTAATTACTCTACTAAAAAAAGAATTTCGTTTGTAGCAAGCATCACCTTTTTACTTTTATCAATTACAGCAATTACAGCTGCATATTTAAATTATTCTGATTTTAAAAAAAATAGACCTGCAATTGTTTTTAATGAAGAATCTTTAGTATTAGAGGAACCAAATACTAGAAGCAAAGAAGTATTTAGACTACATGAGGGCACTAAAGTTTTTGTACTTGACGAATTAAAACAGTATTATAAAATAAAATTAGCTGACGGCAAAACGGGCTGGATTTCATCTGAAGAAATAAAAGAAATTAAATAACTTTACGTTTATTACAACCTAATTTAAATTTCAGTTTTATACATTTGCCCTCCTAAAATTTATAATGTTCAAAAAGTTTTCATCCATATTTTTAGCAATTTTACTCGTTGGTTTTATTATTACTCCAACCGTGCTTTTGCATTTAGATGATAGCATAGAAATATCTATAACACTTAATTCTGGTGAGGATGAAGAGTGCAACTCTTTAGAGATTATATCTTCAACCACTAATTGGACTTTTTTACACCCTTTTACATCTAGTATTACACCAGTTTATTATAGTAAAACCTATTCTAAACCACATTTTAACCTACTATTGCCACCTCCAGAGCTAAGTTAACACTTGGTTATATTTTAGCTTTTTTAGACTAAAATACACTACACCCAAAAAGTAAAACGGTACTTTTAAGTCAAATTATTTTACATCTATTTTTAGTTTTAAACTTAGTGTTAGAACCAAAAATTTATCAGCTATAAATTTGCTTTTACGCATATTTACGGACTGACTATTATTAAAATTTAAATTCATTTTTTAGTTTAATATATCAACTAAAAATTCAACTTATATAAAACATAATTATTTTATGAAAGCGCATACAAAAGAAACACAAGCTACAATGACACCAGAAAAGTCATTGCAATTTTTAAAAGAAGGAAACCAAAGATTTCAAAACAATTTAAAAGCTCACCGCAACCTGTTAGAGCAAGTTAATGACACTAGTGAAGGCCAGTTTCCTTTTGCAACAATATTAAGCTGTATAGACTCTAGAGTATCTGCAGAATTGGTTTTTGATCAAGGTTTAGGAGATATTTTTAGTGTACGTATTGCAGGTAACTTTGTAAACGAAGATATTTTAGGTAGTATGGAGTTTGGCTGTAAACTAGCAGGCACAAAACTAATTGTAGTTTTAGGACATACTAGCTGTGGTGCAGTAAAAGGAGCTTGTGATAATGCAGAATTAGGAAACTTAACAGCAATGTTAAGCAAAATTAAGCCTGCAGTAGAAGCAGTATCAGAACCAGCAGATGAAAGCTTACGTAACTCTAAAAACTTAGAATTTGTAGATAATGTAGCTGCTAAAAACGTACAACTTACTATAGACAGGATTGTTGCAGAAAGTGAAGTTTTAGCAGATATGCAAAGCAAAGGAGAAATTAAAATAGTTGGTGCTATGTATGATATTAACTCTGGTGCTGTTACTTTTTTTGAGTAATTAAACTAAAAAATAACACAAACTACTTTTTAGTAGTTCTATCATTTTTATTGTATATTATATAACTATTTAGTTCAATTTTTTTGATTGGTAATTGTTCTAAAAAAAAATCAATTTAAATCTATGAAAAATCTTTTCTCTAATGTAAAAGGAGATATTTTTGGTGGTATTACCGCTGGTATAGTTGCTTTACCTTTAGCACTAGCTTTTGGAGTTAGTTCTGGCCTTGGTCCTGCTGCTGGTTTATACGGAGCTATTTTTATTAGTTTCTTTGCTGCACTATTTGGCGGTACAAGCACACAAATTTCTGGACCCACAGCACCTATGACGGCTGTAAGTATGGTTGTAATTGCAAGTATTATTGCTGTTCATGATGGCGATGTAGAAAAAGCACTACCATACATATTATCTGTGTTTATTTTAGCAGGATTAATGCAAATTAGTCTTGGTTTACTTGGTATGGGTAAATACATAAAATACATTCCCTACCCAGTAGTGTCTGGTTTCATGACTGCAATTGGGGTTATTATATTGGTTACACAAATACTACCTGCTATTGGTTATTATCCTAAGGAAGATGAAGATTTAGTAAACCAATTTAAACCGCAAGCAGAAGAAATTATATTGCAAAATATTCTAAAAGAAGAAGCTGGCGAAGGTATTTTGGTTTTAGATCACTTTGAAGAAACCATAAAAAGAGCCAATACTGTTACAGATGCAGATACACTTAAAGAAGCAAAAACGTTAGCTGCAAAAGAAGCATCTGGCGTAATAGGTTCTTTAAAAGTACTGCCAAGAGCAATACAATTTATTAGTTGGCTAGAGCTTGCATTAGCAATTGCTACCATTGTTATTATTTATGGCTTTAAACGTATTACAACTGCCGTACCAAGTACCTTAGTGGCACTTATAGCTGTTTCTGGAGTAGCATTTATATTTAAACTGCCATACAGACGAATTGAGGAAATACCTACAGGTATGCCTATGCCTAATATGGCAATATTTACTCAATTTAGCATAACATCTTTAACGCCTTACATTTTTACAGCGCTTACCTTAGCGCTATTGGGTGCCATAGATTCTTTACTAACATCTGTTGTTGCAGATAATATGACTAAGACTAAACACAAGCCTAATAAAGAATTAATTGGTCAAGGTATTGGTAATACCATTGCAGCAATTTTTAATGGTATACCAGGAGCAGGCGCTACCATACGTACGGTTGTAAATATTAATTCTGGTGGTAAAACAAAATTATCTGGTATGGTTGCAGGTATAGTTCTTTTAGTTGTATTATTAGCATTAGGACCTATTGCCTCTCAAATACCAGCAGCGGTATTAGCAGGTATTTTAATTACCGTTGGTATTGGAGTTATGGACTATAAAGGACTAAAAGCTATTCCTAGTTTACCTCGCGATTTAAAAATTGGACCACTTAAAGTAAGCTCAGAAGTAATAATAATGCTTGTAGTTCTAGTACTATCATCGGTATGGAACTTAGTATATGCTGTAGGTATTGGGCTTGTTATTGCATCATTAATGTTTATGAAAAAAATAGGCGATCTTACGGCAGAACGCTCAGATGTTAAATCGCTCTTACAAGAAAAAGCCTGGAAGGACGAAGCTAACTTTCCTGTTAATTTAAAAGAAGAGGTTTTTATTAAACATATAAAAGGTCCTTTGTTTTTTGGCTCTACTAGTGAATTTCAACAGTTGGCTTCACAAATACCTAGTACGGCAAGTACTGTAATTATTAGAACCGGAAGAATGCAGTATATGGACCAGTCCGGACTGTATGCAATGGAAGATGTTTTGGTAGATCTTAAAAAAAATAACGTAAACGTACTTTTTGTAAATCTATTACAACAACCCAAGTACATGATGGAGCGTATAGACATTATTCCTGACCTAATTCCTGTAGAGCATTTATTCTCTAATTTTGATGATGCTGTTGCCTGGGTTAAAGAAAATGTGAAAGACACCTATTAAATGTGACTACAAAACATTAATTAATACAATCCAATACGGGAATAATTGCTAAATTTGCCGCGTATTGGATTTTTTTGTGTTATGATAGATGAAATAAAAAAACATATTGCATTGGTTAATGAGTTTACCTCAACAGAGCTAGACGCAATAGAAAGTTTTAGAATAAAATATTTAGGTAAAAAAGGATTGTTAAATGACTTTTTTGCTGAGTTTAAAAATGTGCCAAACGAACAAAAAAAGGAGTTTGGCCAAACTATAAATCAGTTAAAAAACGCTGCTACAGAAAAGGTAAACTCTTTAAAAGATGCTTTAGCTAGCACAACGGTTAGCGATAGTGTTTACGGAGATTTAACACGCCCAGGACAACCAATGTCTATTGGTGCAAGGCATCCAATATCTATAGTAAAAAATCAAATTATAGAGATTTTCTCTAGAATAGGATTTAATGTTTCTGAAGGCCCAGAGATTGAAGATGACTGGCACAATTTTACTGCACTTAACTTGCCAGAATATCACCCAGCAAGAGATATGCAAGACACCTTTTTTATACAAACCAATCCAGATGTTTTGTTGCGCACGCACACCTCATCTGTACAGGTAAGGTATATGGAAGACAACAAGCCACCTATACGTACAATTTCTCCGGGTAGAGTATACAGAAACGAAGCAATTTCTGCTCGTTCTCACTGCTTTTTTCACCAAATAGAAGGTTTGTATATAGATAAAGATGTTTCGTTTGCAGATTTAAAGCAAACATTACAATTTTTTACGACAGAGCTTTTTGGAAAATCTAAAATTCGTTTGCGTCCATCATATTTTCCATTTACAGAGCCTAGTGCAGAAGTAGATGTGTATTGGGGACTAGAAACAGAGTCTGACTATAAAATTACCAAAGGAACCGGTTGGTTAGAAATTGGTGGTTGTGGTATGGTAGATCCTAACGTACTTAAAAACTGTGGTATAGACCCAGAAGAATACTCTGGTTTTGCCTTTGGCGTTGGTATAGACCGTATTGCTATGTTATTACACCAAATTACAGATATTCGTTTATTAAGTGAAAACGATGTTCGCTTTTTAGAGCAATTTAAAAGTGCCTTGTAAAAACAACTTAAAGCTATAAATAGATGAAAAAAGACATCATAATACCAGTGATTAAAGATGTACACGTTGCTATTATACACGAGTTTAACAAGGAGTTTTTAGATAAAGAGTGGAATGTTTATGTAATTAACAACAAAACAGAAACCATAGAAATGGTTTTGGTTGTTTCTAAAGGGTATGATAATGATAGAATAACCTCTACAATGAGACATTCTATTGCTAAGCTAGATGGTAAATCTTATGCTAAAGTAGAAATGGTACAAGAAGATGTTTTACAATTAAACAACGAGTTTTTTGTAACTTTTTTTGCTGATAATAAGCTTTTTGAAAAGCGTTTTGTTTTTGAAAAAAATACGGTTAACGAAGCTAATTTAACTACAATTCCACTTATTGATAAGGACGGAGTTTTAGCAAAATAATAGCCTTAAGGAAACATACATTTGTCAGTTTTTAAGTTACATTCGCACTTTTTAAAATAAAAATTTTACCTATGGGCAATACTACTAAGTTTGATGAATTACAAGTTATTGGAGGAGAAGAGTGGTGTGTTTTTGAAGAACTAGGAATACCTGCTATAAAAGCGCGTGTAGACTCTGGCGCAAAAACATCTTCTATACAAGCTAATAATGTAAAAGTTTACAACAAGGGGGTAGAAGAATGGGTAAAATTTGAGGTAAACCCTATACAAGAAAACAGAAGTGTAACCATTACTTGTGAGGCTCCTTTAGTAGACCGTAGAACGGTAAAAAGTTCTGTTGGTATTTCTGAGGAACGCTTAGTGGTAAAAACCTCTATTAAATTAGGCAACAATATACATAGTGTAGAGCTTACGCTTGCCAACAGAGACACTATGGAATACCGTATGTTATTAGGTCGTGAGGCTATAAACCAACGTTATATTGTTAACCCTGCAGAAAGCTATTGTATGCAAAATTTTTCCGAAGAAGAAATTCAGGAGAAATACGCTTCTCATATGGCCGAAAAATCGGGTTTAACAATTGCATTATTAGCCAGTAATCCTAATTTATACAGTAACAAAAGAATTATAGAGGCTGGTGAAGCTAGAGGTCATGAAGTTGTTTTTTTAAATGTGGAAAACGCTTATATGAAACTAGATACAAAATCGCCACAAATACGCTACAGAGGTGGTAATGTTTTAAATAAGTTTGATGCTGTTATTCCTAGAATTAAGCCATCGGTTACTTTTTATGGTTGCGCATTAATTAGACAGTTTGATAATCTTGGTGTGTATTGTTTAAACACAGCAGAAGCAATTACACAGTCTAGAGACAAGTTATTTGCCTCTCAGTTATTTTCTAAAAACGATATTGACATTCCTATTACTGGTTTTGCAAAATCTCCAATGGACACCAAAGACCTTATACGTATGGTTAATGGGGCTCCGTTAATAATAAAATTATTAGAAAGCACACAAGGTAAAGGTGTTGTTTTAGCAGAAACAAATAAAGCAGCAGAGAGTGTTATTAATGCATTTAAAAGTGTACAAACAAACATTTTAGTACAAGAGTTTATTAAAGAAGCAAACGGCCAAGACATACGTTGTTTTGTGGTAAACGGAAAAGTTGTAGCATCTATGCAGCGCCAAGCTCAAAAAGGAGAATTTAGAGCTAATATTCACCAAGGTGGTGTTGCATCATTAATTAAAATAACGTCTGAGGAGCGCAAACTAGCAGTTAAAGCAGCAAAAATATTAAACTTAGCTGTTGCTGGGGTAGATATTATACGCTCTAATAAGGGCCCTTTATTGCTAGAGGTAAACTCTTCTCCTGGTTTAGAAGGCATAGAGTATGCAACTGGTTTAGATATTGCTAATGTGATGATTAGAGCTATTGAGAAAAAACTCAACTACACATCTAACTAAATAAAAAAGTCTAGTAAATTTTACTAGACTTTTTTATTTATAAACTCCAATTTTTAAAGGGATTTTTACTTAACTGAGAATTATAATATTTAATATCACCAGTAACCTCTTCTCCTAACCAGTTGGGTTTTACAAATTCCTCATCTTCATCCTTTAGCTCAACTTCAGCAACAATTAAGCCTTGGTTGTCACTAAAAAATTCATCAACTTCATACAAGTGGTTTGCTACAGTAACATTGTAACGTATTTTATCAATTACACCTTCTTCGCATAACTTAAGCAAAGCTTCTGCTTCATTAATTGGTATTTGCTTTTCCCACTCAAACCTAGATGTTCCCGTGCTGTTAGATTTTCCTTTTATGGTTAAAAAACCGTCATCGCCCTTTATTCTAACCCTAACAGTACGCTCAGGATCTGTATTTAAAAAACCTTGTACTATTCTTTTTTCTGCAATTGATTCAGCTTTAAAAGCATCACTCTTTACCAAAAATTTACGTTCTATTTCTACCATTATTCACCTCCTAATTCCTTAATCTTATCAGACTGTATTTTTATAGTGTTTTCTTCATTATTCCCTAACCAAACCATAGCTTTTGCAATTGTTTCTGGGTGTATTGGTCTGTATTTTTTTAAAGAGCCAATTAATAAAAACTGAAACACCTTAAAAAACTGTTTTGCCAACCACTCTCCCATTCTTTTTTCATCTCTTTTACCTGCAATTAAAGATGGCTGCAGTATATGCGTTTTGGGTATTTGCAATGCAATTACAGCATCTTCCATTTGGCCTTTAACCTTATTGTAAAAAACCGAACTAGATGCATTTGCTCCTAAGGCTGATATTACCATATATGTTCCTATTCCATTTTCTCTACATAATTTTGCGGCTTGTAATGGTATGCCGTAATCTATTTTTTTATAGGTTTCTTTATCTGGTGTTTTTGCCTTTGTGGTGCCAATACAACAATACACCTCATCTGCCGTAAAACTACTTTTGTGTTTTTCTAGATCATGAAGATCTACCAAATACTCATCAATTTTAGCATGTGTAAATCCGCTTAAAGATCTAGAAAATAGCTTTATTTTTGCATAGGCATTATGTTGAGTTAATAAAGATACCAAAGCACTACCAGTTACACCGGTTGCGCCCAATACAATAGCTGTTTTTTCTTTTGTTTTCATCAACCTAAATATACCGTAAATTTGTGTATGACCAAGGATTTACCATTACGAAAAATTATTCATGTAGATATGGATGCTTTTTACGCATCTGTAGAGCAGCTAGATAATCCTGAGCTTATTGGCAAGCCATTGGCTGTTGGTGGTGGTGAAAAAAGAGGTGTGGTTTCTGCCGCTAGTTATGAGGCTCGTAAATTTGGTGTACGCTCTGCTATGAGTGGCTATATGGCAAAACGTAATTGTCCAGATTTAATTTTTGTACCACCCCGATTTGCAAGATATAAAGAGATATCTCAAAAAATTAGAGCCATTTTTTATGATTATACAGATTTAGTAGAACCGCTTTCTTTAGACGAGGCTTATTTAGATGTTACTGTAAACAAAAAAGGAAATCCATCTGCATCTTTACTTGCAAAAGAAATTAGAGAGCGTATATACAATGAGTTAGGATTAACAGCATCTGCAGGCATATCTATAAATAAATTTATTGCAAAAGTTGCAAGTGATTACAACAAACCAAACGGACAAAAAACAGTTAACCCAGAAGAAGTTTTAGCCTTTTTAGAAGAGTTAGAAATTCGTAAATTTTATGGTGTAGGTAAGGTTACCGCAGAAAAAATGTACAAAGTGGGTATTTTTACGGGTTTAGACCTTAAAAATAAAAGCTTAGAATTTTTAGAAAAACATTTTGGCAAAAGTGGTGCCTATTACTACCACGTTGTTAGAGGCATACACAATAGTCCAGTTAAACCAAACCGAATACCAAAATCTGTGGGTGCAGAACGCACTTTTAATGAGAATTTAAGTAGTGAAATTTTTATGTTAGAGCGATTAGAAAATATTGCTAATGAATTAGAACGCCGACTTAAAAAAAGTAAAATTGCTGGTAAAACAATTACTTTAAAAATTAAGTATAGCGATTTTACATTGCAAACAAGAAGCAAAACCATACCTTATTTTATAGCAGATAAAGACCTAATACTAGAAATTGCTAAAGAATTACTGTACCAAGAAAAGCTTGAAAACTCTGTTCGTTTATTGGGAATTTCATTAGCTAATTTAAATACTCCAGACAAGAAAAAACCTGAACAAGAAAGTATTAGCGTACAGTTAAAGTTCATGTTTTAACTCTCTAATTTACACAAAGTTTAACCTATTTTAACGCTTTAAAAGTAAATAATCTACTAATTTTGTAGGGTAAATAGATTTTTAATTAAAAATACAATAATATGGCTAGTTTAAGATTGGGTGATGAAGCACCAGATTTTACTGCAGACAGTTCTGTAGGAACAATAAATTTATACGATTATTTAGGTGACAGCTGGGGAATTCTTTTTTCTCATCCAGCAGATTTTACACCAGTTTGTACTACAGAATTAGGTACGGCTGCACAGTTTAAAGATGAGTTTGACAAGCGTAACGTAAAAATGATTGCATTAAGCGTAGATGGTGCAGCTTCTCATAACGAGTGGATTAAAGACATTAACGAAGTACAAAATACTACAGTTACTTTTCCTATAATTGCAGATGAGGACAAAAAAGTATCTACTTTATATGATATGATACACCCTAATGCAGACAACCACTTAACAGTACGTTCTGTATTTATAATTGGGCCAGATAAAAAAGTGAAATTAACACTTACATACCCTGCATCTACAGGGCGTAATTTTTATGAGTTGTTACGCGTAATAGACTCTTTACAACTTACTGCAAACCATAAAGTAGCTACACCTGCTAACTGGAAAAATGGTGAAAAAGTAGTTGTTAGTCCGGCTATTGCTACTAGCGATGCAGAAAAAATATTTTCTAAAGGAGTAGAAGAAATTAAACCTTATTTAAGGATGACACCAGACCCTACTGCCTAACAAAGTTGTTTGTATAAAACCTGGCTCTAGTAGACGTTTTGTTTACTAGAGCTATTTTTTTGTAGTACATTTATCTTCCCTTAATTTTATACTTATGGTAACAGCAGAAGAAAAACTTAGAGAGCGTATTAAAGAACTCACCTGTTTGTATGACGTTACTTCTATAATTGTTAATTGCGATTATAATGAAATTGAAGTTGGTTTACAAGCCATTGTATCTTGCTTAAAAAACGCATGGCAATATATAAATGACACCTATGTTGTGCTTAAAACCGATGAGTACCATATTGAAACTAAAAAAGAATATAAAGACTACGTTTTTTTAACCTCCGCTATTACGTTATTTAATAAAGAAATTGGGACTATAAAAGTTGGTTACCCATCTAAAAAATATAGTGTTTTAGATTTTCTTGAAGAAGAACAACAACTGCTAAATAATGTTTGTTTAGAGGTTGGCAACTTACTAGAACGTAAAGAAATTAAGGAAAACGAAATTTTAATTAAAAGGCAAGTAGAACAATCAGACAGGTTGCGTATACTTGGTGAAATTACAGCAGGTATTGCTCATGAGCTAAATACACCACTTGCTAATATTTTAGGCTTTGCAGAACTTTTAAAAGACCGCACAAAGCAAGACTCCCAAGCTACTAAAGATTTAGATAAAATTATTAATAGTGCTATTTACTCTAGAGAAGTAGTAAAAAAACTAATGTTTTTTGCTTGTGAAATGCCTCAACAAAAAAGTTTAGTCAATATTATTCCTATCTGTAAAGAAGCCATAGAACTTTTAAAACCTATACTAAAAACTAAAAATATAACACTTAACTTTAGTTCTAGTAATAGCAAAATAGCATTAAAAATAGACCGCATACAACTTACCCAAGTGCTATTTAACTTGGTTATAAATGCTATTTATTTTTCTGAAGAAAATGGTGTTATTGTATTAGATATAAAAGATAAATCTGCTAGAGTAGAAATACATATAAAAGACCAAGGTACTGGTATAGATACTAATTTGGGTGATAAAATTTTTGAGCCCTTTTTTACTACCAAACCGGTAGGCGAAGGATCTGGGTTAGGATTAAGCGTAGTACACGGCATTGTTAAAAGTCATAAAGGAAATATAAGCTTTAGTGCTAATATGCCAAAGGGCACTATATTTACTGTAGCAATTCCTAAATTGTAAAAAATGGAGCTAGAAAAAGAGAACATACTCATTGTAGATGATGATATACACATTTTAGAACTTTTACAACGCCATTTACAAGCCTTAAATTACCACGTATACAAAGCTGTATCTGTAAAACAGGCTTTATACGTATTGCATGACTCTACTATAGATTTGCTAATTACAGACATACAAATGCCAGAAATTGATGGCTTGCAGCTATTAAAATATACTGCAGAACATTACCCACATATTCCCAAATTAGTTATTACAGGTTACCCGTCTGTAGATGATGCTATGAGCGTAATAAAATCTGGCGCAACAGATTACCTTACCAAACCTTTTACAAAAGAAGAACTTAAACAAGCCGTTAATAGGTCATTAGAAACTGCTAAAAAAACTCAGCAACAAAAACCTAAAAAAAAGCTAACAGCTACAGGTTACGGACAAATGATTGGGCAATCTGTTGCCTTTGAAAAAGTAACTCAAATTATAGAACGCGTAAAAGACAACAAGGCTACTGTTTTAATAGAAGGTGAAAGTGGCACTGGTAAAGAGCTTGTGGCTAGGGCTATTCATTTTTCTGGTAAATTTGCCAAGCAACCCTTTATTGCTGTTAACTGTGGTGCCATACCTGAGAACTTATTAGAATCTGAGCTTTTTGGCTATACAAAAGGTGCTTTTACAGGTGCTAACGAAAATAAAAATGGTTTTTTTCAGGCAGCAAATAACGGTACATTATTTTTAGATGAAATTGGTAACGCATCTACAGCTGTACAAGCTAAATTACTACGTGCTTTACAAGAAAAAGAAATTACAAAAGTAGGCTCGCAAAAAGCAGAAAAAGTAGACTTGCGCATTATTGCTGCAACAAATAATAACTTACAAGAAGATATTGCCAACAAAACCTTTAGAGAAGATCTGTATTACAGGCTAACCGTAGTGCAAATAAACGTGCCACCATTACGAGAAAGAAAATCTGATATTCCGTTACTGGTAGAGCAGTTTTTAAAAAAATACGGTGTAGAATACAAAGACCGTTTATTACAAATTACAGATGATGCTTTAAAAATGCTACAAAGGTACCATTGGCAAGGCAATATTAGAGAGCTAGAAAATGTAATACAACGCGCCGTTATTATGAGCGATGGAAAAATTGACATAAAAGATTTTCCTGATTATTTAAAATACAAAATAGAATTTCCAGATGCTTCTTTTTCAAGCTTACAGCAAATGGAAAAAGAGTACATTTTAAAAGTGTTGGCTGCCACAAACAATAACAAAACTAAGGCTGCAGAAATTCTTCAAATAGACCGTAAAACATTACGTCAAAAATTAAAGTAAAAAACGGGTAATTTTTCCCCAACTGGGGCATTTCTCCCCACCTCATTTTTTCTTTAAAATTAATTTGCCTTATTTATTTGCCTGACAATCAGTTGCTTGAAATAAATCTGCAATTTTAATTTTTTTTAGGCACACAGCTTGCCAATACACACACGAGTAAGTTATTATAAAAATGATATTAGATTTTTATAGTTGATTGATTGATTTGTCTACTTGGCTTTCTAAATGTTTAACTCAAGTGGTGTGGTTTTTTTGTGAAAGTCAAGTAGCATTTTAATAATCTAAATACAACATAATGATAAAAATAATAGAAAAGAGCCTTTGCAATACTTGTGAGCACGAGCGACTTTGTGTACTAACAAAAAATAAAAATTCTATATACAACTGTAGCGATTATCAACACGGGACAAATGAAGACTTTGATCTAAAAAAAGAAGATAAAACAGAATTAGTTTTAAATTAAATATAATGATAGCAAAACAGCAGAAAAAGTTGAAGCAAGGGATGCTAGATAATGTTATGCGACAATTTAATTACAGCGCAGACAACATAAACTTAAATCCTAATATTAGAAAAATATTAAGCATCACTAACAACGAGCTTGTTGTACATTTTCCTGTAAAAATGGATAATGGAGATGTAGAAGTATTTACAGGCTATAGAGTACAACATAACAATGCGCTTGGCCCGTATAAAGGTGGTTTGCGTTACCACCCAACTGTAGATATAGATGCTGCCAGAGCTTTAGCAATGTGGATGACTTGGAAAACCTCTTTAGCTGGCTTACCTTATGGTGGTGCAAAAGGTGGCATTCAGTTAGACCCTAGCAAGTACTCCCAAGCAGAGTTAGAGCGTATTACTAGGAGATTTACATATGCCTTAGGAGATAATATTGGCCCAGAATTAGATATTCCTGCACCAGATGTTAATACAAATCCGCAAACAATGGCGTGGATTTTAGATACGTACATGTCTACAAAAGCACCATCAGAACGCTCTAAAAATATGCACGTTGTAACAGGAAAACCTGTGGGTGCTGGTGGCTCTGAGGGTAGAGACAGAGCTACAGGTTATGGTGTGTTTTTAAGTATAAAATTTTGGGCAGAAAACAAAAAAGTAAGCCTAAAAGACAAAAAATATATTGTACAAGGCTTTGGAAATGTTGGTTACTGGACTTCTCATTTTTTAGAAAATGAAGGTGCCATTTTAGTTGGCGTACAAGATGCATCTGGCTCTATTATAAATGAAAACGGAATATCTGTTGAAGATTTATACAAGCACACTATGCAGCACAAAGGTGCTGTTGCTGGCTTTAACGATGCTACACCAATATTAAACGAAAACTTTTTTGGAATTAATTGCGACATATGTGTACCAGCCGCTTTGGGAAACCAAATAACAGCAAATAACGCAGATAGTATTAAGGCTTTTTTAATTGCTGAAGGTGCAAATGGGCCAACAGATGTTGAAGCTGAAAAAATACTGTTAGAAAAGGGTGTTGCTATTATACCAGACATTTTATGCAACTCTGGAGGGGTAATTGGTAGTTATTACGAGTGGTTGCAAAATAGAAACGGAGAAATTTGGCAGTTAGATGAAGTGCTAGAAAAAATGCACAAAAAACTAAAAGAATCTTTTAATAAGGTAATGAAAACTGCTTTAGAAAAAGATATAGATATGCGTACTGCTGCTTTTAATATTGCCATAGAGCGTTTAGAACAGGCATATGTACAAAGAGGAATTTTTCCATAAATAATTGTAAAAAAATGAAATACGGAGGCTTAATTATTGAAAAAAAAGAATATGTGTTGCTTAAAAAGTTGATGAACCTGTCTGGTTACCATAAAGATGCAACATATAAAAAATCTATTGCTAAGCTTAATAATGAGCTAAAGACTGCTGCTGTAAAAGACGAAAAAGATATGCCTACAGATGTTATTAGGTTTAACTCTATTGTTACAGTTACAGCAGATGAAGGATGGCAAAAGAGTTTTCAGTTAGTTAAGCCATCTGATAGTGATTTAAAAAACAAAAAATTATCTATTTTAACTCCTATGGGCACTGCTGTAATTGGTTACGCAAAGGGCGATAAACTTTTATGGGAGTTCCCAGCAGGAGAAAAAACCCTTACGGTAAACAACGTAGAACAAAAAAATAATTACATAGATATAAATACATTGGTATGAATACAAAATTGTTTTACAACCACGAGGAAGACCGCAGTATAATGATGAAAAAAGACAAAGAAGAGCTGCGTAATTGGATAAGTAATTTAGAGTTTATTGCTGAAGAATTAGGGTATTTAATAGAGATTGAAAGTCGTATTGCCAATCAAAAAACTATAAAACAAGAGCTGCATAATTTACAAAAAGAAAATGCAGAAATGGTAGTAGAAATGCGTAGATATAACAATACTACACTTGGCAATTTAGAATGTGACACTGTAGAGTGTGATGCTTTTTATCTTGAAAATCACGAAAGAAAAAGAAATGAATATTTAGCTCATATACGCAAATACAGAAAAACAAAAACCAAAACTTTTTCTCTGATTTTACTTAAAACCGCATAAATTATATAAGAAGGTTTTTATATATAAGTTGATCCTTCTTACTATAACTAGGTTTTTGCATTTAGGCCTAGATAGAACACAACAGTGGGGGCTGTTGTGTTCTTTTTTTATAGCTTTTATACTTGTCTCCCGTCTAATAAATGTAAGGTTCTAGACCCATAAGCTGCATTTTTTTCTGAGTGTGTAACCTGTATAATTGTTACGCCTTCTTTATTTAATTCTTTAAAAATCTCCATTATTTCTTCACCTTGTTTAGAGTTTAAATTACCTGTTGGCTCATCTGCTAAAATAAGTTTTGGATTAGATATTAATGCCCTAGCAATACCTACCAATTGTTGTTGACCTCCACTAAGCTGACTAGGAAATAGGTTTTGCTTACCTACAATATTAAATTTATCTAGCATATCTGCAACCAATGCTTTACGCTCAGACGAGCTGTACTTTTTGTACAACAAGGGCATTTCTAAATTTTCATACACGGTAAGCTCATCTAATAAATGATAGGCCTGAAAAACAAAACCAATGTACTGTTTATACAAGTTAGAGCGGTGTTTTTCCTTTAAATTGTGCACAGAATCTTCTAAAAAATTATATTCACCCTCATTAAATACATCTAACATACCTATAATATTTAACAAGGTAGATTTTCCTGAGCCAGACGGCCCCATAATAGAAATAAACTCGCCTTCTTCTACTTTTAAATTGATGTCTTTTAGCAAAAATATTTTTTGGCCTCCAGACTGTACCCATTTGTATATATTGTTTAATTCTAATAACATAATTTGTATTTTTTACTCTGTTCGTAAACTTTTTATTGGATTTTTAGTAGATGATATGTAGGTGCGCACGCCCATAATTAACATTGCAACTATTAGCATAATAACACCACTAATTGCAAAAACCCACCAACTTAAACTAGTTTTATTTGCAAAGTCTTGCAACCAATAATCTATACCAAAATAGGCTATTGGCGCAGCAATTATAAATGCAATAGCAACCAAGCTTAAAAACTCTTTACTTAGCAACAGATTTAGCTCTAATAAAGAGGCTCCTAATACTTTACGTATACCTATTTCTTTGGTTCTGCGTTCTGTAGTATAAACCACAAGACCAAGCAAACCTAAACAGCTAATTGCAATAGCTAAACCTGTTGCCCAATTTAACAATACAGCAGTTTTACGCTCTTGGGTATAAAAACGTTTTATAGTGTCATCCATAAAAATAAGCTCAAAAGGCTCTTCTGTATATACGCTTTTCCAAGCATTTTCTAACTTTTTAGTTGCATTGGGTAAATTTTCTCCGTTTACATTGGCAAAAGAAATGTGAAACGTTTTAAAACTTCTGTTTGTACCTCCTGTACCCATAAATGCTAATGGGTTAATAGCAGTTTTTAATGAACGCTGATTAAAATCTTTCATAACACCAACTATTTGGTGTTCTTCACCTTCACTTTTAATCATTTCTCCCAAAGCATCTTCAGGGTTTTTAAAACCCAATAAACGCAAGTACGTTTCATTAATCACAAACTCTTTAATACTATCATTGTTTTGCTTTCTACCGGCAAGCAATTCAATTCCGTAAAGGTCTAAATAGTTTTTATCGCCGTATAATAATTGTAATTCTGTATGTATTGGTGCGTTAGCATCACCATAGTAGCTAACGTTTGTTGCACTGGTACTAAAAGAAGCCGGAGGATACTCTGCCAAACTTATTTTGTTTACCTCTGGTATTGCTTCAATTTTAGTTAATAGTCGTTGTTGTTTTGCTGGCGTCATAGAATACCAAGGAGCTCTAACAGATGCTATGGCTTCTGTTTTAAAACCCATATCTTTTTGTAATAAAAATGATATTTGCTTCCCCACCAAAAGCGTAGCTATTATAAAAATCTGTGCTATTATAAACTGAAAAACAGTTAAGTATTTACGTAATGATGTTTTATCATTAGACGCTACAATTTGATTTTTTAATACTGCTATTGGCTTAAAATGAGAGAGTACTACTGCCGGATAAAAACCAGATAATAATGTAACAACTAAAAGCAATACAATAATGAATACAATAACTGTAGGCTCCGCAAATAGCTCTGAACTTAGACCTGCTGGTATATAGTTTGCAAATATATTTAACAGCCAAAAAGAAAGTGCTATAGACACAATTGCAGCACAAATGGTTAGTAAAAAAGTTTCTCCTAAAAACTGATAAATTAGTTGTTTTTTAGAGCCTCCTAGTGTTTTTCTAACACCAATTTCTTTTGCTCTTTGCGTTGCCTGTGCTGTATTTAAATTTACAAAATTAATACTACCTAGCAGCAGTAAAAAAAGAGCAACACAACCTAAACTTACTAATACCGATTTGCTCGCTGGCTCCGAGTCAAAATCAAAAGTGTAATAGTTAGTATCAAAATGCAATTCTTCTAGCGGCTGCATATAAAACTTACGCTCATTTCCAAACTCTTCTTCATTAGGGTCTTTATGCTCTTTTGCCAACTTATTTAATGTAAGCTGTACATTTTTGGCTTTAGTATTTTTACTTGTCTTTATAAATAATTGTGAGGCCGAGTTTGTTCCGTTCCAATTACTGCTTAATACAGCACTTGTCATATCAGACTGGTGAGCTGTTTTTAATGAAATAAACTCTTCAAAAACAATATCTGTACGCTCTGTAAAATTAGCCACCACACCAGTTACTTGCATATTTATGGTATCATTATACACCATATGAGCACCAATTATATCTGTAAAAGCAGTATTTGGGAAATATTTTTTAGCCCTTTTTTCTGATAGTACTAACTGATTTGGACTCTCTAGCGCACTTTCTTTAGAGCCAGCCAACCATCTATATTTAAATACATTAAAAAAACCTTTATCGGCATAAATAACATAATCCGGATTTTTAAATGTTTTATCTGTAACTGTATTTTTTATGTGTAACGGATACGTAGTTAAAAAAGGGGCAACAGCAGCCAAACTAGCCGAGTTTTGTTTTAAGGCATCACCCAAAGGAAATGAAACTCCCGGATTGTAAAAACTCCCTTCTGGTGTTACAAACTCTGTTGTTACTCTGTATATATAATCTTTATCTGGATGAAATTTATCAAAAGTAAAATCGTAATACACCATTAAACCTATAACAAAAGACACGCTTAGGCCAATAGCCAAACTACTAATCTTAATTAAAGAAAAGAGCTTATTATTCCATAGATTTCTAAACGCTATTTTAAAATAATTCTTAATCATAATTATTATTTATAGGTTATAATTTACTCTGCTTTTAAGCTTTTAACTGGGTTTGCAGCTGCTGCTTTAATAGCTTGAAAACTTACTGTTATTAGCGCTATAATAACGGCACACATACCTGCTACAAAAAATACAAGCCATCCTATACTTACTCTAAAGGCAAACGTTTCTAACCATTTTTGCATAATAAAATACGCTACAGGAAAGGCAACAATTATAGATACTACAATTAGCTTTAAAAAATCTGCCGACAACATTTTTGTTATACCTAACACACTTGCGCCTAAAACTTTACGCACTCCTATTTCTTTTTTACGCTGTTCTGCCGTAAACGCTGCTAGCCCAAATAACCCTAAACAAGCAACAAAAATAGCAAGCAAGCAAAATAGTAGTCCTACCTTTGCAGTTTTACGGTCTTGCTCATACAATTGCTCCATATTTTTATCTAAAAAAGTATAGTCAAAACTAGAGTCTGGTGAAACTTTAGCATAGGCACCTTCTAACTGTTGCATTGTACTAGTTACAGATGCACTATTAAAACGAACAAGCAAGTAAGGTTTGCCTTCAAACCTACTGTTATGAAAAGCATAAGCACCAATTGGCTTGTGTAAAGACTCAAAATTAAAATCGTCTACAACACCAATTATTGTAGCATCGTCTCCCAACTGCATATCTACTTTTTTACCAATAGCTTCTTCTGGTGTTAATCCTAAATAGGTAATTGCTTTTTTATTTAAAACCACATCTACAAGCGTATCTCCTTCTTGTTTTACACTTGGTAATGTTTTACCTGCTAAAAGCTTCAATTGCAATACATCTAAAACGCTAGCATCTGCTACATTGGTTTGTATACTTTTTCCGTTTTCATCTTGGTCGTTTTTATGTAAAGATCTTCCGCTAACATCCATACCAGGGAAGCCTTGTGCAGCGCCTACTTCTATAACCGAGCTTAATTTTTTAACCTCGTTAGCTAAAGCTTGTTTTTTATTATAAGTTTTAATTGCAGCCGTAGAAACAGCTACAACGTTTTGTGGCTTGTACCCTAAGTCTTTATTTTTCATAAACTCTAACTGTTGGTACACCACTAATACACCCACAATTAAAACCACAGAAGCTGTAAACTGAAATACAACCAATGCTTTTCTAATAACTGCGTTACTTACGGTTCTGTTTGCTGGTTTTAATATAGCGCTAGGTGAAAAACCCGATAAGTAAAAAGCAGGGTAAGAACCCGCAACCAAGGTAGTAACCAACCAAACAATACATACACCAATTATAAAGCTTGGAGCCATAAGAAACTTATAATCTAAACTAGCACCTGTTATAGTATTAAAAATAGGAATAATTGCAATAGATAATACTACACCAATACACAATGCAATTAAAGTTAGTAAACCTGTTTCTGCATAAAACCTGCCAACTAAGCTTTTAGATGATGCACCAAGTGTTTTATTTATACCCACATCTTTTGCTCTTTTTTGAGAACGTGCAGTCATTAAATTCATATAATTAACGCAAGCAATAAGTAAAATAAGTAATGCTAAAAACGATAAGTTTTTAATTTCAGAAATACTACCAATTCTAGATGTATATGTACTTGTGTAATCTTTAGAATATAAATGTACCTCTGATAATGGTTGTAATGAAAGTGTATACCATTGTCCTTGCTTGTCTACATTTTTATCTAAAATTTGCTGTATTTGATTTTCAGAAGCCACTTTAGATGCATTGTCTTTTAACTGAACATACGTTTCAAAACTAGAGTTACTCCAGCTTGGTTCTTTAAAAAAGTATGTTGTACTAAATGATGCTATTAAGTTACAATCTATAGTACTGTTTTTGGCAAAGTCTTCAAAAACACCCGTTACTTCTAATTCTGTTTTATCATCTACTTTTATGGTTTTCCCCATAGGGTCTATAGTGCCAAAGTATTTTTGTGCAGCACTTTTAGATAATACAACAGTATTTGGTCTTGTAATTGCAGAAGCAGGATCTCCTTTTATAAATTTAGTATCAAAAATTGAAAACAATTCTTGGTCACACCAAAACAATCTTTTTTCTAAAAAATTATTATTGTTTGCTTTTATAAAGGCTGTTTCGCCAAAACTGTGTTGCAACATTCTGGCAGCATATTTTACTGCAGGCAATTCTTCTTTTAAAGCTGGCGCAACTGCAGCTGGTGCTGTTGCCATAATTTCTTTATCAAAAGCATCTCCGGTAGTATTAACTAATACTCTGTATATATCTGCATAATTTTTATACTGTGTATTATAACTTTTCTCAAAAGTAATAAATGCAAAAAGTAAAATGGCAATTGTTAAACCAATAGATAACCCTAAAACATTTAATGCCGAAAACATTTTGTCCATTTTAAGACTTCTCCATGCTATTTTAATATGGTTTTTAAACATAATTTTAAATTGTTAGCTGTAGTTTTTTTGATTGATACAATATTGTTTTCTAATTCTGTGCCAAAAAAGACAACAATCTAATTATCAGTTATTTATATTGATAGAATAAAATTAACTAAAATTAAAGTGTAAAAATATTTTACATAACCTGTCCATTATTTGTACGTTAAAAAAGAACTAATCTGCTCTTAAACTCTTTAACGGCTTTAATAAAGCAGCGCCTATTGCTTGATAACTTATGGTTACTACTGCAACTGATAAAGCAATACAGCCAGCACCTACAAAAATTCCCCAACTTAAATTTATTTTATAAGCAAAATCTTGCAGCCAGTTACTCATTAAATACCAGCCTATTGGTGTAGCTATTAGCATAGCTATAAAAATAAGCTTTAAAAAATCTAGTGTAATTAATTTATAAATGCTTTTAAAAGGAGCGCCTAGAACCAATCTTATACTTATTTCCTTTTGGCGTTGCTCTACCATAAAAGCAGACAAGGCAAATAGCCCTAAACAAGCAACCATAATGGCAAATAAGGCAAAGCTGTTAAAAATTTTACCCATACGTTTAACATCTTGGTGCATTTGAGCAAATTTCTGATCTAGAAAAGTATAATTAAAAGCTTGGTTGGGCACATTTTTATCCCAAACTGCACCAATTTCGGTTAAAGCTTCATTAACGGTAGTGCCACTTAATTTTAAAGAAATTATACCTGTATCTTTACCAATAACAAGTGCTAAAGGTGTAATATCTTCTTTTAATGATTTAAAATGAAAATCTGAAACGACACCAACAATCGTCCAATTTTCACCATTAGAAATTTGCTTCCCTATTGGGTTTTTATACCCAAGTTCAGTTGCCATTTTTTCATTAATAATAATAGAATTTATAGCATCTGAGGCATAGTCTTCAGAAAAATCTCTACCATTATTTACTTCCATACCTAGAGTTGAAATGTAATCATAATCTACACGCCATATTTGTGCCGCAATTCCTTTTTCTTCATTACCTGCTGTAGATTTTCTAAATGTATTTCCATTTCTTTTTGTTCCTTCAATAGGCAAATAACTACTAACAGTAGCCTTTTTTACAGAAGGTAGCTGTACCAATTGATTTTTAAAGCTCTCTGTTTTATTTCCTAATATTGATGCTCCTTCTAAAACAACTATTTGCTCTTTATTATACCCTAATTCTTTAGTGAGTATAAAGTTCATTTGTTTGTAAATAATTAGCGTACCTATTATTAGTACTACAGATGTTGCAAACTGAAAAATAACCAACCCACTACGTAATCTACCGCTTTTACTACCTATACTTAGGTTGCCTTTTAATACTGCTATTGGTCTAAAACCAGACAAATAAAATGCAGGATAAAGTCCTGCCAATAAACCTACTATAACCGCAAACAAAACTATTATTGGTATAAACCAAATAGATTGCCAAGGCATACTTACATTTTTTAATGCTATAGCATTAAAAGAAGGTAATAATACCCAGGCCAAAAGCACTCCTAACGCAAATGAAATAACACTAAATAAAACAGACTCTGTTAAAAATTGAGAAACCAAGTTACTTTTATAAGCCCCTATAGTTTTGCGTAGTCCAACTTCTTTAGCTCTGTTAGCAGATTTTGCTGTAGATAAATTTATAAAGTTAATACAAGCTAATATTAAAATAAAGCCAGAAATAGCCCCAAAAAGCCATACAAATCTAATATCTCCGTGTTGCAAACCGTCTCCCATTTTTAGGTCGGACTTTAAATATATATCCTCTACAGGCTGTAGTTTATATTTTATAGTTTTTAGTACTTCTAAAAAATCTGGTGCTCTTCCTCTTTCTTTTTGTGCTGGTATTACATAGTTTTCCATTATAGAAAACATCTTCTTTTCTAGTTCTTTTATATTTGTTTTTTTATCTACCAAGATATATGTAAAATAGTTCTGGTTTGTCCAGTTCATATTTGTATCTTCAATAGGTAGTAAAAAATCAAATTTTAAGTGGGTGTTTGGGGGTCTATTTGCCATTACAGCACTAATAGTATAGGGCTTAGACGTGTTATTGTCTAAAATAATATTTTTTCCTATTGGATCTCCATTAGGGAAAAAAATATCGGCTTTACTTTTTGAAATCACCAATTTTCCTGGAGCGCTTAATGCAGTACCACTATTGCCTTGTACTATATCAATTTCTAAAACATCTATTAAATCTTGATTTGCAAATATAAAACCGTCTTCTAACTTATTTTGAGATTCACCGGCAATTTTAAGGCCTCTTTTTCCTGCTCCAAAAAGCTCACTCGCATTTACTTTTGCTGCCTTTTTAATTTCTGGAAAATCTGATACTAAAGCATCTGCAAATGGCAATTGAAAATGAACACTTTTCATTACCTCACCGTTAAATTTTCCTTCCAGAACAACTCTGTATATTACATCTTTGTTTTTATAGTGTTGATCATATCCTAACTCATCTTTAATAAAAAGAGTTATTAACAAGCAAGCTGCAATACCAACAGCAAAACCTCCAACTTTAATTGCAGTAAAAAGTTTTTCATTTTTAAGACTTCTCCAGGCTATTTTAATATGGTTTTTAAACATAACTTTAGTATTACTGTATTTTCTGAATAGTTGCTTCGCCAATAATTAGACCTTTATTTAACTCTGGATTTCCTTGGTAAGCAACGGTTGCCTCACCATAAGCTGTAACTTTTAATTTTTTTGAAACCTGTACACGGTAACTACCCTCACCGTAAGCTGTAATTTTTGTGTTGTCATTTTTTATGCCTAAAGTGTTAATTTTAGTTTCTCCGTAAGCTGTAATTTTTAGGTTTTCTACACTACCTTTTTTAAGTTCTAAAAAACTTTCTCCGTATATAGTGGCGTGTAATTCTTTAAGGTCTGTATCATTTATAAACACTTGTGATTCACCATAAATTTTTAATCGTAATTTGTTTTGGGCAAACTGACTTTTACACACTATAGTTTCTTCTCCCCTTAAAGACAATTCTTCTATTTTTTTATAGGTAACAATTGCCTTTACAACGGTGCCTTTGTAAATAGACTTACGTTGTTTGTATCCGTTTTTTGTTACCTTTTCGCTTTTTGTAAACTCTTTTGCCCCTTCTAAATACAAGCGCAAAGTTTTTCCAGAAACCTCAACATTTATTTTGTTTTCTGCTACCGTGCTACTTTCTATTATTACACTTTCTGTTTCTCCTTCTATAAAAGTTACTTGCACATGCGGACTAACAATTACTTTGTTAAACGATGCTACTTTTTTTTCACTTACTTGTGCCCTAACACTCATAGTCATTACTACTAAAAAAAGTGCTGTTACTATTTTAATTTGATTGATTTTCATAGATTCTATTTATTTTTTGATTGATGATTTTATTCTGTTCGTAAGCTTTTTACTGGGTTAGATATTGCTGCTTTTATACTTTGATAGCTTACTGTTACAATAGAAATTATAAGCACCAACACTGCAATTAAAATAAAAGACCATCCGTTAATTTCTATTCGGTATGAAAAATCTTCTAACCACTTTGTCATAACAAACCAAGCCAATGGTATAGCAATTACTATAGATATTGCTACTAGTTTTAAAAAGTCTAATGTTAATTTGTATACAATGTTACTTATACTTGCTCCTAGCACTTTGCGTACTCCTATTTCTTTAATTCGCTTTTCTGCGTTAAATGTTGCTAAACCAAATAACCCCAAACAAGCTATTAAAATTGATAAAATGGTAAAAGCAATAAATATTTTACCTAAACGCTCTTCTGCTTTATAAACATCATTAAAAGAATCGTCTAAAAAATAATAATTAAATGGTTGTTCTGAGGCTACATTTGCCCACAAACCAGCCATACTTGCTATAGATTTAGCAAAATCTCCTTGACTTAGCTTTACTACTAATTTGCTACTTACTCTACGACTTAGCCTAAAGCTTACAGGGTCTATTGTATTACGTAATGTAGAGATATGAAAATCTTTAACCACGCCAATAACTTTATATTCTATATTATCAGAATCATCTACCAATGCCATTCCAATAGCATCCGTTGGGTTAATTCCCAATCTGTTTAATGTTGTTTCATTTACTATAATAGCAGTAGAGTCTGTTTTGTACTTAGGGTCAAAGTTTCTTCCTGCTAATAAATTTATATTTAGTGTAGAAATATAATCTTCATCTACATCCCATTTTTGCATTTGTACTACAGCATCTTCAACAGCTCTTCCTTTTACCGTAAAAGATTGGTCTGTTCTGTTAGATGGCGTTGGTAAAAAACTTGTTAACGACACACTTTTTACACTTGCTAGTTTCTCTATTTCTTGCTTAAAAGATGTTACTTGCTCACCAGCAGCATATACATCATCTAAAACCAAAACCTGTTCTTTGGTGTAACCAATATCTTTCCCTTTTATATATTGTAATTGTTGAAAAACCACTAATGTACTACCCATTAAAAACACAGAGATTGCAAATTGAAAAACGACTAATCCGTTTCTTATTTTTCCGCCAGTACCTGTTGTTTTACCTCCTCCTTTTAATACCGTTACTGGTTTAAATTTTGACATAAAAAATGCTGGATAACTACCAGAAAGTAATCCTAAAAACAGTGTGAAAACCAAAAGTGAAATCCAAAAAAAGGGATTTAAAAACGGAATTTCTATACTTTTATTTGCTAACTCATTAAAATATGGCAATGCTAAAAAAGTAACCAAGACAGCAAAAATTAATGCTATAAAAGCCACCAAACCAGACTCTATTAAAAATTGCTTTATTAAATGGTATTTAGAAGAACCTAATGTTTTACGAACACCAACTTCTTTAGCTCTTTTAAGAGATTGAGCTGTAGAAAGATTCATAAAATTTACACTGGCCAAAACCACTAAAAACAAGCCTATAAATGATAAAATATAAATATTTTGTATGCTATTGTTTGGGTTTAATTCTGCTACACGGTCTGAGTGTAAGTGTATTTTACGTAATGGTATAGTGCTAAAAACATAAGAGTTACCCTCGCTTTTAAAGCGTTCTACCGTCATTGTAGGCGCAAATGTTTTTTGAGCATAGGGCACAACATAACTTGTAAAAACATTTTGCAACCTTTTATTAAAACTAGCTATGTTAGTATTAGGATTTAACTTTACAAAAGTGCTAAAGTTGTTGCTGCCCCAAGTAACTTCTTTTGCATTTGGGTTACTAGCCATAGACATAAGCATACTATAATCTCTTAAAAACGAGTTTTTAGGAAAATCTTTTATAACTCCTGTTACCGTATATACCTCATCATTATCTAAAACTATTTGTTTACCTATTACTTGTTCTTCTGTAAAAAGTGTTTTTGCTGTAGATTCACTAATTACAATAGTATTTGGCTCTTGCAATGCTGTTTCTGTATTACCTTGTAATAAGCCTAGTCCAAACATTTTAAAAAAGGAAGGATCTGCAAAAGCATTGCCATTAACTTTTATATTTTTAGTAGAATTTGTTTGGCGCACCAACATTCCGCCCCAACCTCTTAACCTTGTTGCCAGCTGTACTTCTGAGTATTCTTTTTCTAAAACTGATGCCATTGGTGGCGTTACAACAGCTAAATTATTAGAAGATGTCCCAAATTTTATATCTGCATTTATTCTATGAATTAGCGCTTCATCTGCAAACATTTTATCATAACTAAGCTCATCATAAATATATAATGAAATTAGTAGCGCACCTCCAACACCTATAGCTAAGCCAAATACATTTAAAAATGTAAAAAACAGGTTATTTTTTAAATTACGCCATGCTATTTTTAATTGATTTTTAAACATAATTTTTATTCTTTACTGTTCGTTTTTTGATTGATGCTTACTAATACCCTAATTCTATGCCAAAATATCAAAATGCTAATATACAAGTACTTACGTATTATTTTTAACTGAAAAATTGATACAACTGTAAAAAAAATTTACACAGACTGTCCATATTTTGTACGTTAAAAAAGAACTATTCCGTACGTAGGCTTTTAACTGGGTTTGCTATTGCAGACTTTATAGACTGAAAACCAACAGTTACAATTGTTATTAGCATTGCAAAACCACCTGCTAATAAAAACACCCACCATTTAATTTCAATTTTATAGGTAAAATCTTGTAACCAATTTTGCATAAAATAGTATGCTATAGGAGATGCAATTACAAACGCAACCAATACTAGCTTTAAAAAATCTTTGGTTAATAACTGTACAACAGATTTTACACTGGCACCTAAAACTTTACGTATCCCAATTTCTTTCTTCTTTTGTTCTGCAACATAAGACACCAAACCAAATAACCCTAGACAACTAATTAAAATGGCCAATATGGTAAATGCTATAGATATTTTAGATAATTTTTGTTCTTCTGCGTATAACTTTTCGGTTTCTTTATCCACAAAAACATACTCAAATGGCGCATACGGATTCACTTTTTTCCAGTTGGCCTCTAAACCACTCAAAACACTTTTTAAATTGTTGGTTTCTAACTTAGCAACTATCCAATCTGGTTCTGTTTCACTATACATAAGCATAGGTGAAATTGCTTGTTTAAAATCTTCAAAATGAAAATTCTCTGTTACACCCACAATTTCATAATTCTCTGTTTCACTACCATAACTGCTAACAATTGTAGCTGCTAAGGCGTTTTCTATATCAATATTAAAAGCATTTAGCGTTGCCATATTTACCAATATACCTGTAGAGTCTGTTTCTCTAAGCTTACGACCTTTAATCATTTTGGTTCCAATGGTTTCTAAATAATTAGGAGTAATACCATTGTAAAAAACAGAGGTTAGGTTATTATCATCTTGACTAGGTAAACGCATTGCCAAATCGCCCATAATAGATCTAGATGGGTAATTATTACTCCCTGTAACAGAACTAACACCAGATACTCCTTGTAGTTGTGATTTTATGGCACTAAAATTTTGTTGTAACTCTTGGGTACCTAAACGTATTGCTAGCAAATTGTCTTTGTTAAAGCCTAAATCTTTTTGCTTAGCAAATTTTAGTTGTTGTGACACTATTATAACACTTACTGTTAAAACTATTGATACTACAAACTGAAAAACAACCAAACCACGCCTTAACAAACCATTGCTAGATTGTAGTTCTGTTGCCCCTTTTAGCACTTTAGATGGCTTAAAAGAAGACAACACCAATGCAGGGTAAATACCTGCTATTAAACCTGTTAACAAACCCATAGATCCCAACAATAATAAAATTTTAAGGTTTAGTATGTGTTCTGGCTCTATGTTGCCACCTGTTAATACATTAGCTACCGGAAGCAACAATAAAACTATAGGTATACTAATAAATACTGCTAAAAATGCTATTAAAATAGACTCACTTAAAAATTGTTGTACCAATGAGCTTTTTTGTGCTCCAATGGCTTTTCTAACACCTATTTCTTTTGCTCTTTTACTAGCTCTGGCTGTACTTAAATTAATAAAGTTTACACAGGCAACTAGTTGTACTATAAATGCTAAAAACAATAATGCATACAAGTATTCTATATTAGATACTTCTTCTATTTGCTTATCTATACCTTTAGAGTGCAAATGAATATCTGTAACAGATTGCAATAGTAATTTTTTATCAAAACCCATATCAGCCAAATCAATTCCTCCACGATCTAGTAAAAACTTCGGTAACTTTTTTTCTAAACTGGTTTTGCTAACATTGGCTCCTAGTTTTATATAACTGTACGCAAAGTTTTGCGTTGCAAAATTGCTAATATTGTTAGTGTATTCACCAATGCCAGGCGAGTTCATACACAATATATAATTAGGATTTAAGTGGGTTGGAGTGGTTGGTTCATTAAAAACTCCTGTTACAGTTGCGTTAAATTGGTTTTCACCTGCACCAATAACCAATGTTTTATTAATAATTTGATTTTCATTTTTAAATAATTTTGAAGCTAGTTTTTTAGATAAAACAATACTATTTGGTTTTTCTAAGGCTGTAGCCAAATTACCTTCTGCGGCTGTATAATTAAAAAATTTAAAAAAGGTAGAATCGGCTACATACCCCTTACTCTCATAATAACTTTGATTGTTTTTAGGGTTACGAATGAGAGCTTCTTCTCCTGAACCAAAATAAACAACTCTACAAGCATCTACCACCTCAGGAAAATCTTCTTTTAAAGCAAAAGCTATTGGAGGGCTACTTGTAGCTACATCTGCATTTATACTGTTGTTACTTATTGACTTTATTTTAGTACGTATTCTGTATACAGAAGCAACATCGTTATGGTGCGTATCATACCCAAATTGTGCGTTAACATAAGATATTATAATTAAGCAACATATTGTACCTACAGTAAGACTAAGAATATTTATACCTGTTTGTAACGGATTTTTTTTAAGACTACGCCACGCTATTTTTAATTGATTTTTAAACATAACTACTTGTTTTTTGATTGATGATGTGTTACTCTGTACGCAAGCTTTTTACAGGGTTATTTACAGCTGCTTTTATTGCCTGAAAACTTACAGTTAACATAGCAATTGTAATGGCTCCTAAGCCTGCCAAAGCAAACATCCACCATTGTATGTTTATGCGGTAAGCATAACTTTGTAACCAGCTAGACATTGCCCACCAAGCCAGCGGTATGGCTATAGCAATAGACAAAATAACTAGTCTTATAAAATCTTTAGAAAGTAGGTTTACTATATTAGCTACGCTAGCACCTAAAACTTTACGTACTCCAATTTCTTTGCTTCTTTGTTCTGATGTGTATGCGGCTAAACCAAACAAGCCTAAACAAGAAATAAGTATTGCTAATATTGCAAATAGTTTAGATAATGTACCTACCAACATTTCGCTTTTAAACTTTTGGTTAAACGCATCGTCTACAAACTCATACTCAAACGGAAAAGCTGCATTGTTTTTTTGCATAACACTTGCCATTGCTGTTATTGCATTTTTAGTGTCTGCAGTTTTAGCAATACGCACATACATATATTGTGCCTCTGTAGGTGCATTAAGAAAAATTACAGGATCGCTTTTACCGTACATATCACCATATAAAAAGTCTTTAACTACACCAACAACATTATACCTATCCTCTCCAAAATAAATGCTTTTACCAACTGCAGAAACAGGATCTATTAGTTTTGCAAATGACTCTGTAATTATAAAATTTACACTGTCTAATTCTGGTTTTGGCTTAAAGTTTCTGCCATCAATAATCTCCATACCTGCAGTAGAAAGAAAATCTGAATTTATATACCTAAATGATATAAGCATTTCATTATTTTCATCTGCCATACCAGACCAAGTTGCTCCAGATCCATTATTACCTATAGACAGTGTGTTGTAACTGTTTAAACCCACATTATCTATTAAACCTGTAGCAAGCATCTCTTGTTTTATAGCGGTATAATTTTTAACCATATCACCCCTTACATTCATTGTTATAAGGTTAGATTTGTTATACCCTAACTGTCTGTTTTTTACGTGCTGTACTTGCTTGTACACCACTATAGTGCATATTATTAGTACTATTGAAGCTGCAAACTGGGTTACAACCAATCCTTTTCTAATAAAAACAGAACCTTTTTGGTTGCTACTAATACCTTTTAAAACTGTTACAGGTAAAAATGAAGACAAATAAAATGCTGGGTAGCAGCCTGCAAAAACACCACAAAAAATAGTTATACCAAGTAAAACTAACCAGTGTATAGGATTAGTTAACCCCATTCCCAATTGTTTTTCTATAATGATATTAAATTGTGGCAATACTAAAAACACTAACAATATGCTTACCAACGTTGCTATACTTGCAATAACTAAAGATTCTGTTATAAATTGAAAAATTAAGCGTTTACGACCAGCGCCTAAAACTTTACGCACACCAACCTCATTAGCTCTTTTAGCGCTACGTGCTGTAGAAAGGTTCATAAAATTAATGCAGGCAATTATTAAAATAATCCAAGCAATTACAGAGAATAAATTTACATACACTATTCTACCACCAACCTGTACTCCGCCTTCAAAATTATCTCGTAAACGCCAGTCTAGCATACTATGCATAAAAGCATAGGTATCACTATCCTCTACTTTAGTTTGCAAAAACTTTTTTACAGTAGTATTTACTACTGCTGCATCTACTTTTTTATCTAATTGTATATAGGTATCTACTGAGTTATTTTCCCACTCTTGCAAATACTCTTTATCTTTTGCATACGGCTCAAAAGGTGCAAGCCAATTAAATTTTACGGTAACATTTTCCGGAAAATCTGCTACTACACCTGTTACCGTATACGTTGTTGTTTGGTCTACTTTTAAAATTCTGCCTATAGCATTATTGCCTTCTCCAAAAAATTGTGATGCAGTTTCATTGGTAAGTATTATGGCATTTGTACGGCCAAATGCTGTTTGCGCATTACCTTGTATAAAACTTAAACTAAATATGTTTATAAAGTCGTTATCTGCGTAATATCCTTTTTTGTAAAACGATTTTTCATCTATGGTAAAAAGATGCTCTTCATCTCTAACTCTTGTTGCATTTACTATGCCTGGCACTTCTTTTTTTAAAGCTTCTGCCATAGGTCCTGGAGTAGATGTAAACGTACGCCACTCACCATTATATTGCTGGTTTGTTGGCAAATAGTACACCTGTTCTTTATTAGGGAAAATTGCATCGTAGTTTACCTCATCTTCTACCCATAAAAAAATAAGACTAGCACAGGTTATGCCCATTGCTAACCCAAATATGTTGAGAAAACTATAGCCTTTATTTTTTAATAAGCTCCTAAATGCAATTTTAAAATAATTTTTGAACATGGTGATTGGCTATTTTGATTGATTGATTGATAGATGATTTTGATTGATGATGAACTCTACTTATTTTGATGCTACTGCCTCAAAAGGTTTGTTGTGACTTTCGGTTACTATTTGGCCGTCAAAAAGGTTTACTACCCTGTGTGCGTAATGCGAGTCTCTGTCTGAGTGTGTTACCATTACTATTGTTGTACCTTCTTGGTTTAACTCGGTTAACAGGTTCATTACCTCTATACCGTTTTTAGAGTCTAAGTTACCTGTTGGCTCATCTGCAAGTATTAGTTTTGGGTTTGTAACTACTGCTCTGGCAATGGCTACACGTTGTTGCTGACCACCAGATAATTGCTGCGGAAAGTGTTTTTCTCTGTGTGCAATTTTCATACGCTCTAAAACTTCTGTTACTTTTTGCTTGCGTTCTGCTTTGTTCATTTTTAAATAGATAAGTGGTAATTCTACGTTTTCAAAAACAGTAAGCTCATCTATTAAATTAAAACTCTGAAAAACAAAACCTAAGTTGCCTTTACGCAAACCGGTACGTTGGTTTTCTTTTAAACCACCTACTTCATGACCTGCAAATTGGTAACTACCCTCTGATGGGTTGTCTAACATACCTATTATATTTAGTAAGGTAGATTTACCACAACCAGATGGCCCCATTATGGCAACAAACTCTCCTTGACCCACATTTAGGTTTACACTATTTAGTGCTAAGGTTTCTACTTCTTCTGTTCTAAAACTTTTTTTAAGGTCTTTAATTTGTATCATTTTGTTGATTGATTTTTTTAATGTGATTATATCTTGTGTTAGGGATTGTAGTGTAAATCCTTTTTTATTTTTCTTAAAAAAGATTGCAACGTAAAGCCCGCCCGTAGGGAACACCCTATTTTAAAACTATTTTTTCTGCTTCTCCAAAAGTGTCGTAATTAGAGGTAATTACTTTTTCACCAGCTTGCAGCCCTTCTAAAACTTCGTAATATTTAGAGTTTTGCTTGCCTATTCTAATGTTACGTTTTAATGCCTCTGTACCGTTTGGGCTTACTACAAAAATCCACTGGCCTCCTGTGCTTTGAAAAAAGCTACCTTTAGATACTAAAAGTGCATCTGATGAGGCCCCTAATTGTAGTTTTACATTAAAACTTTGTCCGGCACGTATATTTTCTGGTTTTTCTGCCGTAAATACTAGATCTACTTTAAACTTACCGCCACGAACTTCTGGGTACACTTTGCGTAAACGCAGGTTGTATGTTTTACCGTTACGCTCAAAAGAGGCGTTTAAATCTCTTTTTACACGGTCTATATAGTGCTCATCTATTTCTGCTTCTATTTTATAGTCTGTTAGTACGTTTATTTGTCCTATACGCTGACCTTGGTTTATGCTTTGCCCAATTTCTGCATCTAAAAATCCTAATTGACCGTCTGCTGGCGCACGTACATTTAAATGGTCTAAACGCTCATAAACCATAGATAAGGTTTTTTGCATTCTGTTTAAATCTGTATCTAAACCAGCTAATGATGTTCTCCTCATTTTATCATCTTGCTCTGTTTGTATTTTTACAATGTTATGCTGTTTTAAAGATAACTCGTAATTTTCTTTTGCGGTTAAAAAAGCTTCTTTAGAGATTAAACCGTCTTTGTAAAGCTCTTGGTTTTGCTCATAATTACGTTTTAAACGTGTTAGCTCGTAAGAGGCTGTTGCTAAAGATTTACGCCCTTCTACTTGCCTAGAGTCAAAGGTTAATTTGGTAGACCTTAAATCGTTTTGTTTTAGTGCTAGGTTACTTTCACTAGCTAAAATTTGTTCGTAAAGGTTACTATTTTCTAGTTTTAAAATAATATCTCCTTTTTTTACCATTGCACCTTCTTCTATCAGCTTTTCTGTAACTCTACCACCTTCATAAGCATCCATATAAATAGTTGCTATTGGTGCTGCACTACCGTTAATGGTTATGTAATCATCAAACTTACCTTGTGTAACTGCACTTATAGATAGTTTGTCTTTTTCTGTTCTAAACGTAGACACAGAACTGCTCCATATTATTTTATATGCTGCAAAAGCTACTACTAGCCCAATTGCAATGTATGCGTAGTGTTTTGGGCGTAATCCTTTTTTCTTTTCTAATTGAATATCCATTTATGTTGTAATTGTTAGTTTATAGTAAATACGGGCAAACCGTTGTAAAAATCTAATGTACTCTGGTTTACTTTTAATCTTATTTGTACTTGTAAATTCTCGTTTTGTGCTGTAGTGTACAGTACTTTTGCTTGGTACAATTCCACTGCAGAAATCATTTCTTTTTCGTATTTTTTTTGAGCTATAGAAAAACTTAGTTCTTGTGCTTTTAACTTTTTTAAGCTTTGTAAATTTTCTACTTCTAAAGCATTTTTTTCTTGTACCAATTGCTGTATTAATTTATACAGCTCTTGCTCCTGAATTTTTAAATTATTTTCTGCCTGTTGCAACGCTATTTTTTGTTGTTTAATTTCTGATCTACCAGACCATTTGTTACTAATAGGAATATTCATAGACAAACCTATAGACCTAGATGCGTTGTCTCTTATTTGATTTTTAAATGATATTATTTCGTTAGTAATATCATCTACATTAGTTTCATAATATCCTGTACCATAGCCTGCAAACAAAGATAATGATGGGTACAAACCTCCTTTTGCAATAGCTACTTGTTTTTGTGCGGCCTTTACCTTTAATTGCCCTGCTTTTATACTTGGCAAAAATGTTTGAGCCTTGCTGTAAACTGTATTGGTTTGCAATGTAGTATCTGCCACTTTTTTTAGGTCTAAAGCATCTGCTTTTAGGGTTATGGTAGACACGTTTTCTAAATTCATTTCTTGTATTAAATTTAGTTTAGCTGCTGCCAATTGGTTTTCTGCTTGGGTTACTGCTAACTTATCTGTTAACAATACAGATTCTGCCTCATACATATCTGCCTGTGCAATTAAACCCAACTCTAATTGTTTTTTTACAAATGAATAATTTGTATCTGATATACTTACTTGCTCCTTAGCAATTTTTAATGCGCCTTGAAAAAAACGAATATCATAAAAGGCAGACATTACCCTAAATGCCAACAAGTATTTTTGTTGTTGCGCATCTTCTTGCACTGCTTTATAAATATACTTTGTTGCTTTTATACTATTTATTCTCTGAAAACCTCTAAAAATATCTAAGGAAGAATTTAAATTGTAATTGTTAGAGAAAAAATCTGTGTCTATTATATTATTGTTATTTGGATCTACAGACCTACCATATCTAACATCATAACTTGCAGAACCATTTATACTTGGCAACAAATTACGTACAGCTTGCTTATGGGTTTCTTTACTTGATGCAACTGTATACTCCTGATTTTTTAATTCTAAATTATGCGTTATAGCATAGTTTATACACTCATCTAAAGACCAGCTTTGTTGTGCACTACTTGGCAAGCTTACCAAGAGTAACAAAAATAGAATATGTTTAATTTTTATGTTCATAATTTTTATTGTGTGCCAAAACTAAAGCCATTGTTGTGCCAAAAACATAATTTACTAATTATCAATTACTTACAATTAAACACCTGTTAAAACCAAAAAGCAAGTGTAAAATATATATACAAATAATGTCTAATTTTTTTACACTTGTAAAATTGTAATGTATAACATTTGTAGTTTTAATGCATAAACCTTCCTCAACCCAAACAACTTTATAATGCAAAAAGGTAAAGTATTAATTGTAGATGATAACAAAAGTGTACTAAGTGCATTAGAGATTTTATTACAGTTTGAATATGAAAAAGTAGACACACTAGGAAATCCTAACTTATTATCTTCATTTGAAAATTTAAGTGATTATGACATTGTTCTGTTAGATATGAACTTTTCTGCCGGTGTAAATACTGGTAATGAAGGTTTGTATTGGAATAGAGAAATTAAAAAACGTGCTCCGCATATTTCTGTTATTATGATGACCGCCTATGGGGCAATAGACCTTGCTGTACAAGCATTAAAAGAAGGTGCAACAGATTTTATTTTAAAACCGTGGAATAATGATAAGCTGCTAGCCACATTAAAATCTGCATACCAATTACGCAAGTCTCAAAAAGAAGTTTCTAAATTAAAAGAGAAAGAGAGTTCTTTAAAACAGGTTATTAACCAAAATAAAAACTACATAATTGGCAACTCTAAAGCATTAACTTCTGTATTAAACTTGGTACAAAAAGTAGCTAAAACCGACGTAAATGTACTAGTTACTGGTGAAAACGGAACAGGAAAGGAATTAATTGCAAGAGAGTTACACAACTTATCTAACCGTAAAAATGAGGTTTTTATTGGTGTAGATATGGGCTCTATATCTGAAACCTTATTTGAAAGCGAACTTTTTGGACACACAAAAGGAGCTTTTACAGATGCCAAGGAAGACAGAGCTGGTAAGTTTGAAGCCGCAAACGGTGGAACTTTATTTTTAGATGAAATAGGTAATCTAAGCTTACAAACTCAGGCTAAATTACTATCTGCCATACAAAACAGAGTTGTAGTGCGTGTAGGCTCTAACAAACCAATACTTGTAGACATTAGGCTGGTTTGTGCTACAAATTGCAATTTAGAAAAAATGGTTGCAGATGGCTTGTTTAGAGAGGATTTATTGTACCGTATTAATACCATACACGTGCAAGTACCTGCACTAAGAGAGCGAGATGGTGATGTGTTAATTTTAGCTGAATTTTACTTGAACAAGTTTATGACTAAATATGGTAAGCTTGGTTTGCGTATTAATAATCAGGCTCAAGAAAAATTACTTGCTTATAGCTGGCCTGGTAATATTAGAGAATTACAACACACTATGGAAAGAGCTGTTATTTTATGCGATGGAAATGTGCTTAAACCAACAGATTTTATTTTAAATGAAAAAGGAACTCCTACGTTAGATACTACTAATGTTACCTTATCTGAAATGGAATTGCTATTGATTAATGATGCTTTAAAAAAGCACGATGGTAATTATAGTGCCGCTGCAAACCAATTGGGCATATCTAGACAAACATTATATAACAAAATTAAAAAGACAGGAAATGGCGAGTAAAAGCTTCTATTTTCAATTAGTGTTAAGGGTTGTTTTTATTACACTTTCTGCTGTTGGACTAGCCTATTTTGGCTTACAAAAAAATTACATAGTTTCTGGTGCTTTTTTTATTGCATTGATTTTGCTTACCGTTTTTTTAATTAATTATGTAAACCATACCAACCGTAAAATTGCTTATTTTTTTCAGTCTATTAAAAATGAAGATTTTACACTACGCTTTCCTGAGTACGAAAATGTAAAATCTTTAAAAGAACTAAATCGTAGTCTTAATATGCTTAATGCTATGATTCATAAAATACACGTGAAAAATCAGGTTCAGGAAAAGTACTACCAAGAAATATTAAAACACGCTGATATTGGTATTTTAACTATTAATGATAAAGGACATATACTTTTTGCCAACCCAAGAGTAGAACATTTGTTAAACTACAAACCACTAAACCACATTAAGCAATTGCAGCAGGTAGATACTAATTTGTATAATTTATTTGCCAAACTAGAGCCTTTTCAGCGTAAATTAATAGAGTTAACCAACGAAAGAGAAAGAATACAACTTACTTTAAAATCTACTACCGTTACACTAGACAATAAAAACTTATTACTAGTTGTAGTACAAGATATACAAAGAGAACTAGAAGAAAAAGAAGCAGATTCTTGGGAAAAACTTATACGAGTTTTAACCCACGAAATTATGAATACTATAGCGCCAATAACATCAATATCTGAGTCTATTTTAAATTATTACAAAAAAGAAGACGGATTAATACCGCTTGAAGAATTAACCGAAAAGCACATACAAAATACCTCTAAAGGCTTAGCTGTTGTAAAAGAACAAGGTAATAACCTAATGGACTTTGTACAAAGCTACCGTAGCTTTTTAAGTATTCCGGCACCAGACAAAAGTCTTGTGAAAGCAGAACAATTAATACACAAAGTGTTTGTTTTAATAGACCAAGAAAACCAGAATACCAATATTAATTTTGCATCTAATTTAACAACAGAAAACTTAGCCTTTTTTATAGATGAAAAACAAATTACACAGGTACTTTTAAACTTGTGTAAAAATGCAGTACAGTCTATAGGCGAACAAGAGAACGGAAATATTACTGTTACCGCTGGCATCACAGATGAAAAAGAAAAATTTATTACTGTTGCAGATAATGGTCCTGGTATACCTCCGGAATTAATAGATGAGATTTTTATTCCGTTTTTTACAACCAAAAATACCGGAACAGGAATTGGTCTTAGCTTGTCTAAACAAATATTAAGATTACACGGCGGAAGCTTAAAATTAAGAAGTACTCCAAACCACGAAACCGTTTTTACATTGTTGTTTTAAGTGTTGCTACTCTAAACTTGGCTTTTTACGATTTGCTTTTTTTAAGGCCGATTTCTTTTTAGTGTTCAATCGTTTTTCAATAGCAGACCTAGATGGTTTTGTTTTTTTGCGTTTTTTAGGCACAATTAGGGCCGACTTTATAAGCTCTAAAAAGCGTTTTATAGCCAAGTCTTTGTTTTTATGCTGACTTCTAGAATCATCACACTGTAACAACAAAACATTTTCTTTTGTAAGCCTATTACTTAGTTTTAATAATAGTCGTTCTTTTTCTTTATCTGTAACTGCTGTAGAGTTTTGCAAATCATAAGTAAGCTCTATTTTAGTAGAAACTTTATTTACGTGCTGGCCACCAGCACCACTACTGCGCACTGCTTTAAATTGCAACTCCTGTACTATTTGTGCTGTATCCAAAACCTTATTCTATTCTTTTATTTATTATTTCTAAAGAAACATTTAAGAACACTTTTTTGCCTACTTCTATACTTTTAGGATGCGTAAAAAATAAGCTTTGCTCCTCTGTTACACCTTCCATTAAATAATAAGATCCCATTGCATAACTATTAATTACACGTACTTGTATTCCAGAAGTTTCAGATACCTTAAACTCGTGTGCATACACAACAATCTGTTTTTTTGTATCTGTATTCTCTTTTATAGTAGAAACAGGAACTAAGTTTGCCTCTGCAAATAAACTTGCTATGTACAATGACTTTGGGTTGTTGTATAGTGTTTCTGTCTTTTCATTTGCAATTATTTCTTCATCTTTTATTACTAAAATACGATCTGCAAATGGCAGTACTTCTTTTTCATCATGTGTAGCAACAATACATGTAATTTTTTTCATTTTTAAGTAACCAAAAAGTCGCCTACGCAAGCTGTTTTTTCTAAAATTATCTATGTGGCTAAAAGGTTCGTCTAATAATAACAACTCTGGTTCTTGCGCTAATACTCTAGCCAAAGCAACACGTTGTTGCTGACCACCACTTAACAATTTCACTTTTGTTTTAGCAAAACTGGTCATTTCTACCATTTCTAAAAGCTCTTCTGTTCTGGCCTTTAATTCTTCTGGATAAAAAACAGATAAGTACTGACTCACATTTTCTTCAACAGTAAGAAAAGGCATTAAGTCAAAATCCTGAGATAGGTATTTCATATACTTTTCTCCTGGAATTAAATTGTAATCTGGCCCTAAAACTTGGTTGTCTTTCCAAAAAATAGTCCCTTCCTTTAACTGAAGAAGACCATATATAATTTTTAAAAGTGTACTTTTTCCGCTGCCACTTTCTCCTAAAACTGCTAGGTATTCGCCTTCATTTACTGTAAAGTCTATGTTTTTTAAAACTGGCGTTGTGTTGTATGAAAATGATATATTGTTTACGTGTAACATAAATAGATAAAAAAATCCGTTTCTAGTAAGAAACGGATTTTTTTGAAATTAATAGTTCTTATTCTTTAAAATCTTTTAAAACTGCCTTATTTGGCAACTCTGTATATCCCATATTAAATAATGTAAATGCTTGTACATCTACCTGCTCATTAATTATAGCTTCGGTAGATTTACCCGCTCCGTGACCTGCGTTAATATCTATTCTAATTAATGTTGGGTTGTTACCAGATTGCTTTTCTTGCAACTCTGCCGCAAATTTAAAACTGTGAGCAGGCACTACACGGTCGTCATGATCTCCTGTAGTTATTAAAGTTGCAGGGTATGCTACTCCCTTTTTAACATTGTGTACTGGTGAGTAGTCTAATAAATAATTAAACATTTCTTTGTTGTCTTCTGCTGTCCCGTAGTCATAAGCCCAACCTGCACCTGCTGTAAATGTATGGTAGCGTAACATATCTAAAACACCTACTGCAGGCAATGCTACTTTAGCTAAATCTGGACGCTGCGTCATTGTTGCACCAACCAGTAAACCTCCGTTAGAGCCACCTCTAAGTGCCAAATACTCTGGTGTTGTGTACTTATTTTCTATTAAATACTCTGCTGCTGCAATAAAATCGTCAAAGACGTTTTGCTTTTGCTGCTTTGTACCTGCATCATGCCATTTTTTACCATACTCACCACCACCTCTTAAATTAGGTACTGCATATACTCCGCCTTGCTCCATCCAAACAGCATTACTAATACTAAAACTAGGAGTTAAGCTTACATTAAAACCACCATATCCATAAAGTATAGTTGGGTTTTTACCGTTTAATTCTAATCCTTTTTTATAGGTAATTATCATTGGTATTTTAGTACCATCCTTAGAGGTATAAAATACTTGTTTAGACTCATAATCTTCTGAGTTAAAATCTATGTTTGGACTCCAATATTGTTTGTATTTTCCTGTTTCTACATTATAACTGTAAGATGATCCTGGTGTATTGTAGTTGGTAAAAGAAAAGTAAAACTCTTTTTCTTCTTTTTTACCTCCAAAACCTGAAGCTGTACCAACACCCGGAAGCTCAATAGTACGTACCAAATCTCCATTGTAATTATATTGTAATACTTTAGAAATAGCATCTACCATATAATTGGCAAAAAAGTAACCACCACCTGTACCTGCAGTAAGCACATTTTCAGTTTCTGGTATAAAATCTACCCAATTTTCTGGTGTTGGATTACTAAAATCTGTAACAACTACCTTTTGGTTAGGTGCGTTTAAGTTGGTTACTACATATAGCTTAGTGCCAACATTATCTATTACATAAGTATCAGATTTTGTGTGTTCAACTACTGTTTTTACCTCATTAGTTTCTAAGTCTTTTAAAAATAATTTATTGCCAGATGTAGATACTGCTGCTGTAATTTGCAAATATTTACCATCCTCGGTAACACTACCGCCAACATACCTATGTTTTTCTTCTGGTGTGCCTCCAAAAACCAGCTCATCTGCGCTTTGTGGTGTTTTTAGTTTATGGTAGTATAGTTTGTGCTGATCTGTTTTTGCAGACAACTCGCTCCCTTTTGGCTTGTCATAACTAGAGTAAAAGAAGCCCTCGTTACCTTTCCAAGATAAGCCACTAAATTTTACATCTACTAAGGTATCTTCTACTATATTTTTTGTTTTTGCGTCTAAAACAATTATTTTTCTCCAGTCGCTACCACCTTCAGATATTAAGTACGCTGCCAAAGAACCATCTTTAGAAAAACTTAAACCTGCTAATGATGTTGTACCATCTTCTGAAAACTTGTTAGGATCTAGAAAAACCTCTTCTTCGCCATCTTTTTTTCTATAGATTACGGATTGATTTTGTAATCCATTATTTTTTGAAAAATAGGTGTAATCTCCTTCCTTATAAGGAGCTCCTAGTTTCTCATAATTCCAAAGTTTTTCTAATCTTTGTTTTAGGCTTTCTCTAAACGGAATTTGATCTAAATACCCAAAGGTTGTATTATTTTGCTCTTTAACCCAAGACTCTGTTTCTGTACTGCGGTCATCTTCTAACCAGCGGTAAGGATCTGCTACAGTTGTGCCAAAATAATTTGTAACTGTATCTACCTTTTTGGTTGATGGATATGAGATCATAATTGCTTCTTTTTTTGAGGGTGATTTACAAGCTACAAAAGTAATAGCCGTAAAAATAAATATGCTTAAATGTTTCATAAGAATTTGTTTATTTTAGGTTGATAAAACTTAACTGTTTTGTGTAACAGTTTTTATTTTGCTTTTGCCAATGCCATTTTTATGGCAAGTCCGGTTAATACAGAAGCCATAAACCACTTCTGTATTCTTAACCATATTGGCTTTTTGGAGAACCAACTTGCCATTTTAGCAGCTGATATGACAATCAAAAAATTAACTGAAAAACTTATTATTATTTGTATAATTCCAAGTTGAAAACTTTGACCTAATATAGAGCCATATTTAGGTTTTATAAATTGAGGAAAAAATGAAAGATAAAATACTGCCATTTTAGGGTTCAATATATTTGTTAAAAAACCAATATTAAAGAGTTTAAGAGGTTTGTCTGATTTAAGACCTTGGTCAGCGTCAAATATTTTGTTTTTGGATTTAACAGTTTTATAAGCTAAATATAATAAATAAGCTACTCCAAGAAATTTAACCACTATAAATGCATATGGAACCGCAAAAAATATTGCCGTAAGTCCAAAAGACACCATAAGTATATGAAATAAAAATCCGCACATTACTCCTAAAAGAGAAATGACTCCAGCTTTTTTTCCTTGCGATAAAGACCTTGAGATTAAATAAATCATATTTGGACCAGGCGAAAGCACCATTATCAATGCCGCTAATCCAAATATTAGTAAATCATTAATTGGTATCATATTTTTTGGCTTTAAGCTGTTGCAAACTATATCACATTTAGCGCTTTATGTTTTTAAAAATAATACAAAAAAACCTTTAAGAAGAATTCTTCTTAAAGGTTTTTATTTTTGTGTTAGGGATTGTAATGAAAATCCTTTTTTATTTTTCTTAAAAAAGATTGCAATGTAAAGCCCGCCCGTTAGGAACACCCAAAACTAAAACTGCGTATTACAGTAACTTATTATTGTTAAGGTATTCTGCAATTTGCACTGCATTTGTTGCTGCTCCTTTACGTAGGTTATCTGCAACTATCCACATATTTAATGTGTTTGCTTGCGACTCATCTCTACGTATACGCCCTACAAAAACATCGTCTTTATTATGTGCGTAAACTGGCATTGGGTAGGTGTTTGTATCTGGATTATCTTGTACAACTACGCCTGCTGCTTTGCTTAATACTTGCCTTACCTCGCTAACGTCTGCATCATTATAAAACTCTACGTTTACAGACTCTGAGTGGCCACCTGCTGTTGGTATACGCACTGCTGTTGCTGTTAATGAGAAGGTACGGTCGTTAAATATTTTTTGTGGTTCACGAGATAGTTTCATCTCTTCTTTTGTGTAGCCGTTATCCATAAAAACGTCACAATGTGGTAACGCATTTCTGCTAATTGGATAAGGATAAGCCATTTCTCCTTTTATGCCAGCCGTTTCATTTTCTAGTTGCTTTACAGCTTTTACGCCTGTACCTGAAACAGATTGGTAGGTAGAAACTACTACACGTTTCATTTTATATTTTTTATGCAAAGGTGCCAAAACCATTACCAACTGTATGGTAGAGCAGTTTGGATTTGCAATAATTTTATCTTCTTTGGTTAGTTCACTTGCATTAATTTCTGGAACTATTAATTTTTTTGTAGGATCCATACGCCACGCAGAAGAATTGTCTACTACGGTTGTGCCTACTTCTGCAAATTTTGGAGCCCATTCTAAAGAGGTGTCTCCGCCTGCAGAAAAAATTGCTAAATCTGGTTTTGCTGCAACAGCATCTGCCAAGCCAATAACGGTATGTTCTTTGCCGTTATAGGTCATTTTTTTACCTACAGAACGTTCTGAGGCTACTAATAATAACTCTGTTAATGGAAAATTACGTTCTTGTAATACGTTAAGCATTACTTCTCCTACCATTCCTGTGGCACCAACTACGGCTACTTTCATTTTTATAATATTTAGAATAACAAATGTAGTTTAATGTAGTTTAACCGCCAAGCAAGTTTTAATAGAATAAAATAAATATAACAAATTGTTTTATTTATAACATTTTAAAAAAGAAATAAAAAAACCGCCAAGCTTACTGGTAAGCTTAGCGGCTTTATATAATTATTAGGGAATTACTTTTTTAGTAAGTCTCTAATTTGTGCTAATAACTCTTCTTGTGTTGGTCCTGCTGGTGCAGCTGGAGCCGGAGGAGTTTTTGTTTTGTTGTAAGCTTTTACGATTAAGAACAACACAAAACCAACAATAATAAGGTTAATTATAGCATTAATCCATTTACCATATAATATTGCGTTTTCTGGCTTAGTAACAGTACCATCTGTAGCAACTACTGCTTCATCTAGAACAACTTTCATATCTGCAAAATCAATTCCTCCAGAGAAGTGACCTACAAGAGGCATCATAATATCGCTAACGAAACCGCTAACTACAAGCCCCATTGCGCCTGCCAATAATACTGCAACCGCTAAGTCTATAACGTTGCCAGTCATAATAAAATTCTTAAATTCTTTAAACATGTTTAGTGTATTTATTTAGTTAATACCTGCAATATACTAAAAATTACAGTTTCTTAAAATTATCTTAAAAAATAAAAACTCGGTTAACACGCTGTGATATTCCCGTTACCAATTCATAAGAGATTGTACCTGCTGCTGTAGCTAATGCATCTGCAGTATGCACTTCATTAAAAACAATAACCTCATCGCCTTCTTTACAGTTTATATTGGTTACGTCTACCATAATCATATCCATACAGGTATTGCCAACTATTGGTGCTTTTTTGCCGTTAATAAATACAAATCCTTTTTGGTTGCCATAAATTCTATAAATACCATCTGCGTGACCTAAAGGTAGTGTTGCTGTTACCATTTTATGGGTGGCTTTGTATGCCATATTATACCCTACACTTTGGTTTGGGTCTAGGTTATGCAACTGAGAAATTACTGTTTTTAAACTAGCTATTGGTTTTAAATACACATCATACTTTGCATCGTTACCAAAACCATACAACCCTATACCACTACGTACCATATTAAAGTGAGCGTCTGGATAATTTAAAATACCAGATGTATTACACATGTGTTTTATAGGTGAATAGCAAAGTAAACCATCTAGTGTGTTACTTATACTTTTAAACTTTTGTATTTGCTGCTCTGTAAACTCTTTTTCTGTTAAATCTTCTGACGCTGCCATATGAGAAAAAGCAGAAGCAACTTTAATTGTTGTTGTTTCTTGTATTTTTTGAACAATTTGTGGCACATCAGCCTTTAAAAAACCCAACCTATTTAATCCTGTATTAAATTTTAAATGTACAGGATAATCTTCTTTATTTATTGATGAAGTATATTTTATAAACTGATCTAAAATTCTGGCAGAATAAATACTTGGCTCTAAATTATAAGCCACAATTTCTTCAAAATTTACTTCTTGCGGATGCAGTACTAATATAGGTGTTTGTATGCCTGCTTTGCGTATTGCAACACCTTCACTAGTATATGCAACAGCTAAATAATCTGCACCTAGTTCTGTAATTTTTTTGGCAATTTGCACTTGATCACTACCATATGCAAATGCTTTAACCACAGCCAAAAACATTGTGTTTGGTGCTAGTTTAGATTTTAGGTATTTGTAGTTTTGCTCTAAATAATTTAAGTTAATTTCTAGAACAGTTTCTGTTGCCTTAGGCATTACTATCTTTTTTTGGGTCTTTTATTTGCTCTGCGTCTACGTCTATAGTTTTTACCTTTTCTTTAAGCATTGCTTTGTAATATGCTGCTCTACTTAGTGGCTCATACTCTTCGGTTTCACCTAGCATTACTAAATTATCATTATTAGATTTTCTAAAACTATAATTGGCTAAGTTACCCGTACGTGTACAAATTGCATGCACTTTAGTTACATACTCGGCTGTAGCCATTAAGGCTGGCATTGGCCCAAATGGATTTCCTTTAAAGTCCATATCTAGACCTGCTACCAATACACGTATGCCTTTGTTAGCTAAATCATTACAAACTGTAACAATTTCGTCATCAAAAAACTGAGCTTCATCTATACCTACAACATCACAACCATCTGCCAACAACCGTATATTTGCAGCAGCAGGCACAGGCGTAGACCTTATTTCATTAGCATCATGAGACACTACCATTTCTTCATGGTAGCGCGTATCTACAATAGGCTTAAAAATTTCAACTTTTTGCTTTGCAAACTGCGCACGTTTAAGTCTTCTAATTAATTCTTCTGTCTTACCAGAGAACATAGATCCGCAAATAACCTCTATCCAGCCAAATTGTTCTTTGGGGTTAACCGTATTTTCAAGAAACATTTTGTATTTTTAGACGAAAATAAAGCGTTTTTCGTTCTTATTTAGTAGATCGATTAAAATTATTGAAAATTTTAACCAGATAAGGTTTTAAAATATTAGGGAGATGAAGGAAAAATTAAAACAAGAATTAATGAAAATGTCTACGGACATACTAACTTCCAATGAATTAGATAATATTTCTGATTTATATGAAACTGCTAAAGAGTTATATGAGAAATTAGCAGTACTAAAATTTATTGAAGAAAAATTACACGACGTAGAAGTAGATGTTACAAAAAATATTATTGCAGAAAAATTTGAAAAATTAGCAAACGCTGTAATTTATGAGAATACATCTGTACCAGAAAGTAATCCTCACCAAGAAGATATTATTACTCCTGGGATTAATACCATTATGGATATGATGCCAGAAATGGGTGAGCCAATACCTACAGATGATATGCTTAATGAGTTTGCACAAAAACCTGAGTACGCTAAAAACGACCAAGAACTTTTTGTGCCAGATACTAAAACTGCTGCTACACAAGAAAAAACAGCAAGTAAAATTGTAAATGGAGAAATAAAAATTGGTTTAAATGACAGACTTGCTTTTGTAAAACACCTATTTAATAATAGTAATGAAGATTACCAAAGAGTATTGTCTCAGCTTAGTACTATAGATACCGAGGAGCGTTCTGTTTCATTTATAAATAATATGGTAAAACCAGATTATAACAATTGGATAGGAAAAGAAGAGTATGAAGAACGTTTTATGGCAATTATTGAACGTAAATTTGCATAAAACTTTTTTATGAATAGTACTAAAATACTTTATTGGATTGGCACATTATTGCTTACTGCAATTATGTGCTTTTCTGTTTACAACTATTTTTTTAACCACAATGCCATATCTGGGTATTTTACACACTTAGGCTACCCTACATATTTGATATACCCACTAGCAATTGCTAAAATTTTGGGCTTAGTAGCTATTTGGGGTAATTTTTCTAAAACACTTAAAGAGTGGGCTTACTTTGGTTTTTTCCTAAATACAACAATGGCATTTGCCGCACATTATATTACAGATAATGGTGGTTACCTATTTGCTGCTATAGCCTTTGTAGGTGCTGCACTATCTTACTACTTTGGTAAAAACCAAAGACCTTAATTATACTTTTTACAATGGGAAAATTATATTTGGTACCTACACCAATTGGTAACTTAGAGGATATTACTTTTAGAGCTATTAAAGTTTTAAAAGAAGTAGATTTAATTTTAGCTGAAGATACACGTACTAGCGGAAAACTATTACATCATTTTGAGATAGACACGCAAATGCACAGCCACCATATGCATAACGAGCATAAAACGGTAGACGGCATTGTTAAACGCATACAAGCAGGAGAAAATATTGCTTTAATTTCTGATGCAGGAACTCCTGCCATATCAGATCCTGGTTTTTTATTAACTCGCGCTTGTGTAGAAAATAATTTAGAGGTAGACTGCCTACCAGGAGCTACAGCTTTTGTGCCAGCACTGGTTAATAGCGGATTACCTAATGATAAATTTGTTTTTGAGGGTTTTTTACCTGTTAAAAAAGGAAGACAAACACGTTTAAAGCTATTGGCTGAAGAAACTAGAACTATTATTTTTTATGAGTCGCCACACAAGCTTATTAAAACTTTAGGACATTTTGTGGAATATTTTGGCACAGACAGGCCCGTTTCTGTTTCTAGGGAACTTACTAAAATGTTTGAAGAAACAATACGTGGTACTGCACAAGAAGTTTTAGAACACTACACAGCAAAACCTCCTAAAGGGGAAATTGTGATTATTGTTGGTGGTAAAAAATAAAACCAAAAAACCTGTAAGTCTCATTTGTATGTATAAAAAAATTATATCACTCCTAATTTTTATAGCTTTTACAGCTTGCAAAACTAGACCTACAACTACTTTTACAAACAAAGTAGAAACAAAAAATACTACTGTAGACTATAGCAAATTAGTTGTTAATGAGTTTACAGGAGACTTAGCTTACAACACTACCGCCTTTGTAGAAAAGTATTGGCGTGTAGTAGGTAATACTGGTTTTAACAAAAGCATACATAAAGTTGCTGAAGAGCTAGAAAAGGCTGGTTTTATTAAAGAAGAAAAGACGAATAGCTCTACCATTTTAACTTATAGAATAGAAGAAAGGCCATTAAAAAAAACCACTTGGGAATCTGTAGCAGCTAGCCTAACAATACAAGGTGAAAAATTGCCTTTATTGCAAAATAGCACCAATAGTAATATGATTGCTTTAAACTCTTACAGCACACCAAAAAAAGGTGTAACTGCAGAGGTGATTTATATTGCAGATGTTTCTAAACTAAAAGATACTAACGTAAAAGGTAAAATTGTTTTTGTAGAAACTAGTCCGGCTAGAGTTTTTAATACTGCCGTAGTTAAAGGTGGCGCAGCAGGAATATTATCATACAGCAACCCAAGCTATTTACAACCAGAAAAAAACACAACATCTATACAGTTTAGGTCTATACCACAAAATAAAGATGTTAAAGGCTGGGCAATAGCACTGTCTTACCACGCCAAACAAAGACTTAAAAAGAAATTGCAAAAAGAAAAAGTAATTGTTACTGCAAATATTAAAACCAACATTTACCCATCTACAGAATTAACGTTAGTTGCAGATATTAAAGGAGCAGTTGCCCCAGAACAAAGACTTGTATATAGCGCACACGTACAAGAACCTGGTGCAAACGATAATGCTACAGGTGTTGGCGTTGCTTTAGAGATGGCCACATTAACAGCCAAATTTATTAAAGAAGGTAAATTAAGCCCAAAAAGAACATTAACCTTTTTATGGGGAGATGAAATTGTATCTACCAGAAGGTATGTGCAAGAAGATAAAGCAAGAGCTAAAAATATAAAATGGGGAATTAGTTTAGATATGGTTGGCGAAAATACCGCTATTACAGGAGGTTCGTTTTTAATTGAAAAAATGCCAGATCCAAGTGCAATTTGGACAAGAGGAAACGATAAACATACAGAATGGGGCGGCAGCGTTTTGTCTTTAGAACAAATGAAACCACATTATTTAAATGATTTTGTACTAAAAATATTTAAAGAACAAGGCAAACGTACAAACTGGGAGGTAAATACAAATCCTTATGAAGGTGGTAGTGACCATACCCCGTTTTTAGCTGCAGATATTCCTGGAGTATTATTTTGGCATTTTACAGATCAATTTTATCACACAGATAATGACAGACTAGATAAGGTTTCTAAAACTACACTTAAAAACGTAGGCACAGCAGCTTTAATTAGTGCTTATACTCTTTTAAACGCAAATAAACATACCGCAAAAATTATTATTTCTGATATTGAAAAAGCTGCTATTACTCGCCTAAACGAAGAGCTAAAACAAGGAAAGCTAGCATTAGCAAAAGGAGGTAAACTACAAACACAAATAAACATTATAAATGCTTGGCAAAATTGGTATACTAAAGCTATTAATTCAACTTTAGATATGGTTACTAGCACATCATCCATAAATGCTACCATTGTTAATGCCCAAGCAACAATAAAGCTAACTGCAGAACATTGCATTGCTGAGCTAAAAAGGTAAGAGCTTCCCTTCTTATTTTTTCACTGTAAAACGGGATAAACATATTAAAAATCAATTATACTTTTACCATATGACTTTAGATCAATTTAAAGAAAAACTAAAAAACAACCCAACTGCTATTGCTTTTACAGATACAATGCAGGTTATAGAAGATAATTACACCTTTACACCAACTGCTTTTAAAAATGGCAGCTTAGAGAATAAAGAGGGGGAAAACTCTGGTTCTTGTAAATTGTTTGCTTTTGCTTTAAAACAAGAATTATCCAAAGAAGAAACTTTGGCTTGTTTTGGAGATTACTATAGAAAAGATGTGTTACAAGACCCGGAGGGAAACGGACACTTAAACATTAGAAATTTTATAAAAACTGGTTTTAGCGGCTTAGCTTTTGATACTGAAGCTTTAATAAAAAAATAAAGATGAAAATCAATTTTAAAGCAATTAACTATACCATATTATTTGCTTTTAGTGTAAGCATATTAAGTTGTAAAAGCAATACACAAGAAAGTACTACCGAAAAAAGCTCGGTTTTACCAAATGGTATGCGATTAACTGTTTTTAAAACCAATAAAGACAAAACATCTATAGGTATATTAACAGGCACAAATTACGGTACTACGCACACCTACAAATACAATGTTTTACTACATGAACCAGATGTTAACTGGAGTTTGGGCAGCGGAGAACCTAAAAACTTTTTGTTTTGTAAGGACACTATTTATATACACTACGCAAATAAAAACAACTACCCTATAACTGTTACCGATTCTGTTACAAACTCCACCACTACAAAAAACAATTATAAGATGGAAAGTATGTATCAAAAGCACGTTGATAACAGGTACTTTTTTAATCTTTTTGGTGATGATTTCTGGTTAGATGTTTCCCCTAAACGCTACAACGAAATTAAAAATTCTTGTGAAGAATATGCCATTCCTAATGATGGTGAACTTACTGTTACAAGCAAATAGTACATCAATCTAAAACAATAAAACCCCACCAAAATGGCAGGGCTTATAAATAGTATGCGGGTTTCTTTTTAGTAAGCACTTCCGTTGTGTTTACCTTCTTCCCAACCGTGTTTACCTAAATATTGATTTCCACTTTCTACAGCGCCTTCTTCAATAGAAGTTCCCATAGAGTCATTCCATCTATTTAAATATCCAAATAAAGAAATAACACCTAACATTTCTACAATTTCACCTTCGTTCCAATACTTGTATAAATTCTCTTTAATTTCTGCATTTACAGCATTTGGCACTTGAGATGCTGCTAAAGAAAAATCTAGGGCTGCACGTTCTGCATCAGAAAAAGCAGCGTGAGTTCTGTACTCCCAAATATTATCTAACTGCTCTTGCTCTGCTCCGTAACGTTCTGCTGCTCTAATAGCATGTGCTTGGCAATATCTACAACCAGTAGCGTTACTACTAACCCAAGCAATCATACGTTTTAATGCAGATGTTACATTACCCTCATTAGCCATAACAGCTTTATTTAAGTTTATAAAAGCCTTGGATATTGCTGGTCTGTGCTGCATTGTTAAAACAGAATTAGGACAAAAGCCTAAGGTCTCATTAAAAAATTCTGCCAATTCTTTTGTTTCAGAATCGTGATTAGGATCTAAAGGGTTTACTAAAGCCATAGTTATTTTTATATTTAGTTGTATTTTTGAATCTACAAGAAACGAAAAAAAATTATGAGTACAACAAATCATATTACAACCAAATGGTTGGGCAACATGGCTTTTGAAAGTAACAACCCGTCTGGGAATAACCTAACTATAGATATTGCCAAAGAAGATGGTGGTGACGGACAAGGTTACAGACCTAAAGCGCTTATGCTTGCTGGCTTAGCAGGTTGTTCTGGTTTAGACGTTGCATCTTTAATGAAAAAAATGAAGTTAGATGTAGATGAGTTTACAATTGAAACTATTGCAAACTTAACAGATGAGCACCCTAAGTATTATGATGCTGTTACTATAGAATACCATTTTCACGGCAGTAATTTAGATGAAAAAAAATTGCAACGTGCGGTAGATTTATCAGTTGAAAAATACTGTGGTGTTATGGAAATGTTTAGACGTTTTGCAACATTAGATATTAAAACTATTTTTCATCACGCTTAAATTAACTGTTGTAGATTATAAACTAAAGCTCAAAAAAAATAAGTTTAAAGTTCTTTTATCTTGACTCTTGCTTCTTGGCTCTTAAAAGTTATAAATTTAAGCTCAAGAAACAAGTTCAAATTAAAAGCATTAGCTTTAGCAAAACATAAGAATGTCCGAGAAAAAATTTGATATTGAAGATAGGCTAGTTGAATTTGCCTCAGAAATAATACTTTTTTGTAAAGATTTACCAACAGATATGACTGGTCAATATTATGGAAATCAACTTTTACGTTCTGGAGGGAGTTCTGCACTTAACTTTGGAGAAGCGCAAGGAACAAATTCTAATAGAGATTATATTTTTAAAGCAAGTCTATCACTTAAAGAATTAAAAGAATCTAGAGTTAATCTAAAAATTTTGACAAAAGTAAATTATGGCAATGAAAAAAGAAGAGCTTTGTTATTAAATGAAGTTGAACAACTAATTAAAATTATTGCTACTATTATTAAAAATAAGAAGAAATAACTATTGAGCTTTAGGTTGATTCTTTGTGCTTGAATTTCAACTTAATTTTTTCATCTTGATTCTTGACTCTTGACTCTTGATTCTTAAATACAAAAAACACTACATGCGCTGGACCATAAAACCTAAACCTGATGCTGCTAAAGTAGCCGAACTACAAAATGCATTACAGGTTGATGAAATTGTGGCTAAACTATTACTACAACGCGGTATAACAACTTTTGAAGAGGCTAAAAAATACTTTAGACCACAACTATCAGATTTACACGACCCATATTTATTAAAAGATATGGATTTGGCTATTGCTCGTATAGAGCAAGCTATTGCCAATGAAGAAAATATTATGGTTTTTGGCGATTATGATGTAGATGGCACAACTTCTGTTGCGTTAGTATCATCTTATTTACAAAGTTACTACCCTAATGTTACTACATATATTCCGGATAGATATAAAGAAGGTTATGGTGTGTCTTATGCCGGTATTGACTATGCAGATGATAATGATATTAGTCTAATTATTGCATTAGATTGTGGTGTAAAAGCGGTAGATAAAGTTGCTTATGCAAAAGAAAAAGGTGTAGATTTTATTATTTGTGACCACCACAGACCTGGTGCTACGTTACCAAATGCTGTTGCTGTTTTAGATGCCAAAAGGAACGATTGCAATTACCCGTATGATGAGCTTTGTGGTTGTGGTGTTGGTTTTAAATTGATACAAGCTTTAGGTAGCAAAAGAGGACAAACTATAGAGGATTTAGTACCTTATTTAGACTTGGTTGCTACGGCAATTGGTGCAGATATTGTCCCTATTACTGGCGAAAATAGGGTGCTTGCCTATTATGGATTACAGGTTATTAATAGTACGCCTAGAGCTGGTTTTAAAGCTATTATAAATCAGATTAAAAAAGATGTACTTACTATTACAGATGTTGTTTTTGTAATTGCTCCTCGTATAAATGCTGCGGGACGTATGGTACACGGTTTGCACGCTGTTAATTTACTTACCGAAACAAATTTGGAGCAGGCAGAAGAATTTGCTGCTGCCATTGAACAGTACAATGCAGATAGGCGAGAACTAGACCAAGAAATTACCAAAGAAGCTTTAGTACAAATTACAGATAACAAAGAAGAAAAACATTTTACCTCTGTAGTTTATAATGAAAATTGGCACAAAGGTGTTATTGGCATTGTAGCATCTAGACTAACAGAAACGTATTACAGACCTACTTTAGTTTTCACTAAAAGCGGCGAAAAACTAGCTGCATCTGCACGCTCTGTAAAAGGTTTTGATGTTTACAATGCACTTGAAGCTTGTGCAGACCACATAGAACAATTTGGAGGCCATAAATATGCTGCTGGTTTAACCTTATCTGAAGCACAGTATGATGGGTTTAAAAAAGAATTTGAAAAAGTTGTTACAAAAACTATAGATCCCAACCTTTTAACTCCTGAAATTACTATAGATGCAGAGCTTAATTTTAATGAAATAAGTCCAAAATTAATGCGAATTATTAAACAAATGGAACCTTTTGGCCCAGGTAATATGTCGCCTGTATTTATGGCAGAAAACCTACAAGACACAGGTTATGCCAAAGGCGTAGGGCAAGAAGAAGCGCATTTAAAATTAGCTGCTGTACAAAACGGTTCTAACCCAATTGGAGCTATTGGTTTTAATTTAGGAAATAAATTGCCTTTAGTACAAAACAAAAAGCCTTTTAGCGCTGTTTTTTCTTTAGACGAAAATGAGTGGCAAGGGGTTGTTAGCTTACAATTAAAACTTAGGGATATTAGATAAAAAAGCCCAAACACAAATTAAATGCTTGGACTTTTTAGAAAAAAACTAACTCAAAACTTAACTTTGCTATTAACTCCTTTTTTAGGGGTAAATAATTGTTTATTCTTTTACTTTAATAATGAATACACAAACTCTGGGTGACCACGTTCACCGTCTGCATTTGTAAGTGCTAAAAACTTAATTTTGTATAGGTTTCCGTCGGTATCAGACATCACATAAAAAACATTATCTTTTAAAGAAGGTAGAGCGCCTGGTCCACCACCATTTCTCCAACTACTTCCTACACCTCTTTGGTCATTAATAAATTTAGAAGCATCAACATTTGCTAACGTAAAGTTGTCATAATTTAAATCGGTTTCAACTTCTGTATCTATCATATATACTTGTGCATTGGCTTTTACGTTATTAACCACAAAATCAGAATACCCATAAGACCCATAACCTTCTATCTCATTAGTGAAAACAGTAAAATTTAAATCCCAATTCTCTTTTTCTGGTTCAACAGTAACTTCTGTCTCTGTATCAAAACTAAAAAATGTAAAATTATGGTCGCCATTTTTAGAAATAGTTACTTCTTTATGTGTTGTATCATCTAAATCTGCATATTGTAAAACATAATTACTACCATTTCTTAGAATTCTAATTTTTTTCCAGCCTCTAGACTCTCCACTAACAGCAACACTACCTGTACCAGGAACTTCTGTACCAACTTTAAAACCTAAGTTTACAAGGTATACTGAGTTATTGGCATCTGTACTAGAAATTTCATCTAAAGCAGTTTCTAAAATGTTACCATCTGGGGCATCAACAAATTCAGAATTTGCAGGATCAAAAGTACCAATAGCTACCTGTGGCTGTAAATCTTTAATTTCTTGTGAAGTGGAGTTTATAGCATCAATATCTATAACAGAAAGTTTAGCTGTTGCCATATATATTGAACCATTAAGCACTACTCTAAAATTTTCACCAGAGAAAAATCCTAAATCCCAAGTATCTCTTTGTACTACTGAAGATGTATTGGCACTTAAATCTACATATACTTGGTTTGGCTCGTTTGGTCCTCCTACATTTGGAGCTATTGACGCTCCTTCTATAACAACTTTAATAGCTTCGCCAGGCTCGTCATCCTTACTACAGCTAGTAAAAGCTATAACTGTAGCACATAGTGTAATAGTTAATAATTTGTTTAACATAATTGTAATTTTAAAATTTAAGGTTATATAATAGTTTTAAGTAATAAGATCGTCCGTAACCAAGTAAAATACCATTGCTAGCAGAAGAATGAGTTCCCTCTCCTACAGGGCCATTAACATCTACAGTAGTAACATCTAATAAGTTTCTGGCTCCTAGAGTAACCTGAAAGGTATTCTCTAAAAAAGATTTTTTAAATGAGGCATCTACCCAATTGTAAGCATTGGTAGTTGTTTTGGAAAACGTTGGGTTTCCGTTAGCATCAGTTCCTGTAGCGCTATAGTTTTGTTGTTCTCCCGTGTGTTTTAAAAGTACAGTTACTGCTGTATTCCATTTTTCTATCTGGTATGTACTACTTGTATTTAATTGAAAAGAATAAAGAAATTTATCTCCTGAGTTTGCCTCATCATTAGCAACCTGAGAAATACCTTGTATTGTAGCACCTAAATTAAGCGTCCAATTATCTGTTTTTAAGCTATTATCTAATGTTACACCCCACAACTTATACTCATTAATATTTATGTATTGATACTGTAATGGCGTTTGGTTTACAATGGCTAAATCAATTTTATCTTTTACGTCTATATAGGTAAATTTTAATGTGTTTAAAAGCGACGTATTTTTAATCCAGCTACGTTTTTTTAAATTTAAAAAAGACGTAAAACCGTTTTCTGGCTTCAAATTTTCATTACCTCTAACATCATGATTGCTATCTACAAAATAATAGTACAATTCTTCAAAATTTGGTGTACGGTAGGAGTTCCCTAGGTTTGCTCTTAACTCAAACCCATTTTTTATAAGGTAGCGTGCGCTTAAAGAACCTAAAAGTTTTGATTTAAAAATTGAATTGTATTCATAGCGTAAACCAGGGCGTAAAAGAATTTTATCTAAAGCATTTATTTCTGAAGATCCAAATACTGCATAATTACTTTGAGACTGTTCTTTGTCTTGCTCTGTTACCTCTCCAGAAGCCTGGGTATCAAAACCTTTAATAAAACGAGATTCATAACCCAATTGAAAATTATAAGAATCACTTTTAATTAGGTTGTTAATACTTCCTTTAGAGAAAAACACACTACTAGATTGGTAAACCTCATCAGTTTCATTACTTCTCTGGTTTGTAATTATATAATTATTAAACTCATTTAGGTTGCGCTTTTGTTTTTGATAAGATGCAGAAGCCTTGTAATTAGCGCCAGAATTTAATCTTCCGTTTACACTTAAATTATTAACAAATCTATTGGTTGTAAAAATTCTATCTGTTGCAGACGGGTTACTAGTTTGCGATTGTGTATCTATATTAGCTCTAACAGCTGCATCATAGTAATTAACAACTTCATTTAGGTATTCAAACTTATAAAAAAGCTTAAAGTTATTTTTAGTATAATTTAATAATGCGTTAGTGTTTATTTGTGTTTTAGGCAACCAATCATACCCTCTTAAACCATCATTTTTATAATAGTTTTTACCTTGCCTGCCATTATAAAAACCTGCAAATTGATTTCTATTTACTCCTAATCTAGTATACCAGTTGTTGTTTATATTATGACCAATATTTAGTCCTTGTATGTGCTTACCTTTATTAAACCAAGCATACTCATCACTAATTGTTTCTTCTTGTAAAATTGCTTGTACTTTCCAATCACTATCACTAGATTTTTTGGTGATAATATTAATAACTCCAGAAACAGCATTAGCTCCATACTCAACTCCCATTGCTCCTTCTACAATTTCAATACGCTCAACGTCATCAAGATTTATTTGTGTTAAATCTATATTATTACCTAGTCCGCTGTCGCTAACAAGAGGAATATTGTCAACCAAAATATTGAAGTATTGTGCATCTAAACCAAAAAAAGAAATTGTAGATTTTCCTGTTTGCCCATTAGGAACTATTGTTAGGTTTAAATTAAAGTTTAATATATCTGCCAAATTATTGGCTGCCTGGTTTTCTATTTGCTCTCTGTTTATTACAATAACATTATGTACCGATTTTTTTATTGATTGCGGATTATACTGTCCCGTAACAACTACCTCTTCTAACTTATTTAAGTTTATTGAGTCTTTTTTTAACTCTTGTGAGAACACAAAAACAGAGAAAAAAAGCATAAAATAAATAGATAAATATTTACTATTTAGAATCATTCCTAATAATTTTCGACAAATATATGTGTTATTTTTAATCAATCTAAATAAATTTAATATTTTTGTAGGAACAAAACAGACATTACATACAAATACACAATTATGAAAAAAGTACTTTTTTTAGCCATAGTAATAGTTGGCTTTAGTTTGCAAGGAGTTGCACAAGACAAAAAACAATTAGACAAAGAATCTATTAAAGATATGTGTGGTTGTTTTAAAGTGAATTTTAAGTACACAGAAACTTTTGCACCAGAAATTGATTATGAAAAGCATTTAGATTATACCTCTGGAGCTTTAGAATGGGCAGAGTTAATTGAAGATGAAAACAACAAACTGTCTATACAGCACCTATTGGTTATAAAAGATACTATGGTAATTAAGCATTGGAGGCAAGATTGGTTGTATGAAAACAATCGTGTTTTTCATTACGATAAAGACAAAAAGTGGGTATTTACAGAGTTACCGGAAAATGAAGTAAAAGGACAATGGACACAATTGGTTTACCAAGTAGATGATAGCCCTAGATACTCTGGATCTGCAACTTGGATACATGCAGATGGCAAAAATTACTGGGAAAACAAATCAGATTCTCCATTACCAAGAAGAGAATACTCTAAAAGAAGTGATTACAATGTTATGGCAAGAGGCAACCGCCAAGAAATTACAGATTATGGCTGGTTACACGAACAAGACAATGATAAAATTATTAGAGAAACCGGAAAAAAAGATGTGCTTTTAGCTCAAGAAAAAGGATATAACACCTATGTAAGAGTACCAGATGAGCAATGTAAAGCTGCAAAAGATTGGTGGAAAAATAATAAGAAATTTTGGGCAAAAGTTAGATCTGCTTGGAATAAAGTATACACTAAAAACAGTAAAATAGAACTTGCTAAAGCTGTAGATAAAAAACCATTATTTATGCATTTTTATGAGTTAGAAAAAAAGAATGCTAACGAAAAAGAAATCCTTGCTTTAATACAAAAATTTGCATCAACCAAAACAACAGAAAATGCACCAGGAAAATAAAAGAACTACCCTACTATGTATTGCTTTTACATTTTTGTTACTGGCGTTTACTACCCCTCAACTACCAGAAAAATTACAAAAAAAAGTAGATGCAGCTATAAGCTTTGCTTACGGTACAGAATCTTTTAGTTTAAACGGAATCACAAGTGATGTGATTCCGCCTAAAGATTATGTTTTTAAAATTAACACAGATGCAGAGTTGCTAGGTTACGCATACGTTGGACAAGCAAATAGTATGAAAAATGTATTTGACTATGTGGTGTTTGTAAACAAGGATTTAAGCATTAAAAAAACAAAAGTTTTAATTTACAGAGAAGACCACGGCAGGCAAATAGGCGCACAGCGTTGGCTAAAACAATTTATTGGTTTATCTGTAAACAAAAAACCAGTGTATGGTGAAAATGTAGACGCTATTTCTGGTGCAACTATTTCTGCAAAAAGTATGACAATTGCGGTTAAAGATGTGCTAGAAACTATTCAGAAATTAAACAATAAAAAACTTCTTTAACCTATACGATTATGAGAGACATAGACGCTATTTATTATAATGATTTTGGAATTGCCTTTCATTGGAAAAAAGAGACTAAAAATTACCGAAGTAAAATACAAGTGGTGTTTAGAGATACTGGTTTTTTACTTACTCATAAGGAGTTAATACGTTTTGCAGAGCATGTACAAAACACTATGAACTCTAATGCCGTTTGCAGTTGTTGCGCTAAAAAAAAATCGTGCAGAGCCATGTTATTAGAAACACCAGTACCACAAGTTAGTTTGGCTGTTAGCGTTAATGAGTTAACAGCGATAAACGACTTAATAGAGGGCACTATTTTTCAGTTAAACATAGATAATTTTTTAAGTGACATCTGTAACAATTAAGTTTAGTAACTCTTTGTTAATTGTAATACATTTACACTAACTAAACAGTTATAAAATGGATCCGTACGCAGCACTACGCTACAAAGAATTTAATACTTTTTTACTAGTTAGGTTTGCTATGGTTTTTGCGTGGTCTATGCAATTTATAGTTATAGAGTGGCAAGTGTACTCCTTAACTAAAGATCCGCTTTCGTTAGGTATAATTGGACTTATGGAGGTTATTCCTGCAGTGTCTATGGCGCTATTTGCAGGGCATATTGTAGACCAAAAAGAAAAAAGAAACCTTTTAATTAAATGCATTTTAGGTTTTTCTGTAATTAGCTTTGGCTTATTTGTTATTAGTATGCCAAGTGTTATAGCACAAACTACTACCAAGACAATTTTATACACTACCTATTTTTTAGTTTTTTTAGGGGGCTTAGTACGTGCGTTTTTAGGCCCTACTATTTTTTCGTTAATTGCCTTAATTGTTCCAAAAAAAATATACCCAAATGCTGCTACGTGGAGTAGTACTACTTGGCAAATGGCATCTGTTTTAGGTCCTGCTTTAGCTGGCTTTTTTATAAGTTGGATTGGTGTTCACTGGTCTATGTGTGTAATTTTTGGGTTTTCGTTATTTGCTTTAATTGTATTACTGAAAATTCCTAAAAAACCCATTCTTAATCCTAAAATAGGCGAGCCAGTTTTTAAGAGTTTAAAAGAAGGACTAACCTTTGTTTTTAAAACTAAAGCTGTATTAGGCGCATTAACTTTAGATATGATTGCCGTACTATTTGGTGGCGCTGTTGCTCTATTGCCTGTTTTTGCACAAGATATTTTACAAGTAGGCTCAGAAGGCTTTGGAGTATTAAGAGCCGCGCCAGCTGTTGGCGCAGCGTTAATGATGTTAATGTCTACCCGTTTTCCGCTACACAAATTTGCTGGTAAAAAACTACTACTTGCTGTATTTGCTTTTGGTATTTGTATAATTGTTTTTGGATTGTCTACCTATTTTTGGGTGTCTGTTGCTGCCTTATTTTTTAGTGGTGCTGTAGACGGTGTGTCTATGATTATAAGGCAAACTATTTTACAATTAAAAACACCAGATCATATGCGTGGCAGAGTAGCCTCTGTAAATTCTATGTTTGTAGGCTCTTCTAATGAGCTTGGTGCTTTTGAAAGCGGACTTACAGCTAAATTAATGGGTACTGTAACCGCAGTGGTTTTTGGCGGAACAATGACGTTGATTACCGTTGGTGCCACTGCTATTTTTTCTCCTAGCTTTAGAAAATTAGACCTTAGCAAGGATGTAGAAGAACACGAAAAAGAGGAATAATCAATTTTAAATATTCTACTCTTTAAACAAAATAAAACCCTATATTTTTACGTTTAATACACGATAAAAACTAGCTGATTTTGCACTACAGCTCATAAAGAGGCAGTTATCAACCTATAAAAAAAATGAGAATATTATTTGCGGTATGTTTAGTACTTAGTAGTGCAATTGGCTCTGCACAAAACCTTGTTAAAAACTCTAGTTTTGAAGATTATAAACATTGCCCAGAAGACATTGGCAGGTTTACAAACAATGTAGTAGATTGGTCTACACTACAAGGCACTACAGATTACTTAAATTCTTGTAGTAGAACTGTTGGTTTTTTTAACCACAACGGCAAACAAATAGCTCGTAGCGGTTTTGCTTACGCTGGCATTTTTACATACTCTAATAAAGATTATAGAGAATATATACAAGGCTCTTTAAATGAAAAGCTAGAAAAAGACAAAAAATATATTGTTACCTTTTATGTAAGCTTAGCGGATTATGCTACGCTTGCAATTTCTGATTTTAGTATTGTTTTTAGCAACAAACCTATTGCTGGCTCTACTATAACAAACAGCAAAAAAACCTTAGTTACACACAAAACACTGTCTAAAATTAATGGTTTAGTGTACGACCATTATATGCAACCAGATCCTATTTTTTATAAGAGCAAACAAATTTGGATGCAAGTTTACATTCCTTTTACCGCTAAAGGATACGAAACTAATTTTACCATTGGAAATTTTGCTAGCAATAGTAGAACCCAAAAAATGAAAGTCTCTGAGGTAAACGAAAAAGATTTCTCATACTATTACATAGATGATGTTAGTGTTGAAGCAAAAGACCGAGAATTGCCTCCTTTGTATGCTGAAACTGTACCACAAAAAGCAGATGCTACACCAAAAATAGAGCGCAATAAAGTATACACGTTTAAAAATGTTTTATTTGAGTTTAATAAGGCTGATTTACTAACTGCTTCTGAAGAAGAAATAAATGTATTAACTACAATTTTACGCAACAACAACAAGCTTTCTATAGAGATTTATGGGCATACCGATGCTGTTGGTTCTAAAGAACGTAACTTAGAACTTAGTAACCAACGTGCTAAAGCTGTGGCGAGCTATTTAATTGATAGTGGAATTGATGAAAACCGTGTAAAATGGATAGGATATGGCAGTAGCAAACCTGTAGCTGATAACACTACTGAAGAAGGCCGTACACAAAACAGAAGGGTAGAGTTTAAGATGCTAGAAAATTAATTTTCTAACTTTTCTAAACTTAGTTGTTCGCCATTAAAAACTGCGTAGGTATAGTAACCAATCCAGTCGCCAAGGTTAATGTAGGTAGATTTTCCGTTTAGGTCTATAGTCATTGGTAAATGGCGGTGTCCAAAAACAAAATAATCATAATGTTTGGTTTCTAATTTGCGTTTTGCATATTGCACCAACCACTCATTATCTTCGCCTAAAAACTTTACATCATCATCACCTGAAATTGCTTTGTTTTTTACTGAAAAATATTGAGCTAAAGATACCCCAATATCTGGGTGCAACCACCTGTAAAACCATTTAGAAACAGGGTTTGTAAACACCTTTTTCATTCTTTTGTACCCCTTATCATGTGGTCCTAGACCATCTCCGTGACCAATAAAAAATGACGTATTGTTAAATAAAAATTGCTGAGGTGTGTGGTAAACTGGTATGTTTAATTCTTCTTCAAAATAACCATCCATCCAAAGATCATGATTACCTACAAAATAATACACAGGTATGCCAGCATCAGTAAGCTCTGCAAGTTTACCTAAGGTCCTTGTAAAACCTTTAGGCACTACAGTTTTATACTCAAACCAAAAATCGAATAAATCTCCTAACAAAAAAATTGCAGCAGCATCTTCTTTAGCCTTATCTAACCAAGCAACAAACTTTTTCTCTCTTGGCTTGCTTTCTGCCATAGTAGGCGCACCCAAGTGGTTGTCACTTGCAAAGTATACTTTTTTACCTTTAGGAATTGTAATTTTTTTCATTGCTAGTAAAGATACGTAAACAGATTTTTTTAGTTATCTGCCGCGTACCATTCTGCAAAAGAAGAGTCTGTTTCTTGCAGTTTTAATGAGTGCAAACTAATGTTTTCTGGCAATCTGGCTTTAATTTTTGCAGCAAAATCTATCACCATATTTTCACTAGTTGGTTGGTAATCTGCAAGTATTACACTGTGCCCTCTTTGCATTAACTCATTTGCCAACTCTATATGTGGTGTGTTTTTATTAAAAACCGTAGCATGGTCATACACATCTACAATTTCTTCTTTAACTATTTTTTTAAGATCGCCAAAGTCTATAACCATTCCCCATTTTACATTAGTATTATCTGCTATTGGAGCCCCAATTACGGTAACAGATAATTTATAACTATGTCCGTGTACATTTCTACATTTTCCATCATAACCATATAATGCGTGACCGGTTTCAAAACTAAACTGTTTTGTTATTCTAATATTACTCATAGTTACTTATTTGCACTGCAAAGGTATTATTTTACGGCAGATGTTTTTACTTAAGAACAAATAAAATCTCTACCAAATAGCTAATTAAGACAAAACAATTGCCTTTTTAACTAATGATAGAGATTTATACGTTTGCCTTTTTACTAGATTAACGCTATAAAGCTTAGTGTTGTGGCTATTTATAGTTTTTACTCAAAAAAAGTAACAGCACCAGAGTTAATATCATACATAGCGCCAACTATTTTAATTTCTCCTTTACTTTGCATATCTGCTAAAACTTCACTTTCTGCAACAATCCTGTCTATAGTAAGTTGTACGTTTTTAGCAGCTACATTATCTACAAATTCTAAGTTTTTAGAGTTACGTAAGCTTTCATCTGCTGGTTCTGATACTGCTTCTACTGCAGGCTTAATTTTGCTTAACATTGCTGTTAAGTTTCCTAATTCTGCATTATCACAAGCTCCTTTTACTGCACCACAGCTAGTATGTCCTAAAACTACAATTAGTTTTGTGCCTGCTAGTTTACAGCCAAACTCCATACTACCTAAAATATCTTCGTTTACAAAGTTACCTGCAATACGTACACTAAAAATATCTCCTAAACCCTGATCAAAAACCAATTCTGCAGATACTCTAGAGTCTATACAGCTTAATATTGTTGCAAAAGGAAACTGGCCTTCACTAGTGTCATTAACTTGCTCTAGTAAGTTACGATTTGCTTTTAAGTTGCTTTGAAATCTTTGGTTTCCTTCTTTTAAAAATTGCAATGACTTTTCTGGTGTCATTGTAGCTTGTGTTTCTTTTGTATGTGCTTTCATATATTATATTTTAGTTATTATTTTTTTAATGTTTACTACGCGTTAGCATATAAGAGTAAAGAAACATTTGTTTTATCTATTACACTATTTATACCTCTAGTAGCCCTATTTACACACAGTAGGTTAATGTTACTTTTTGTTAAGTAATTAGCTATGTTTTGTATGGCATTGTCTCCTTGCTCAAAAACATATGTTACTGCATTTTTAGAGTTTTGCATATCAGTTAAATTGCTTCCTTTTTCTACTACAGAAAAAGAAGTTAATGGCTGCTGACTGTGCTTAATTAAATCTTGCGTAAATTTTAAATTTAGTGGTTCTTCATTTTTATTTAAAACTCCCAATGCTAATGTATCTATGGGTTTAACAGCGCCATCATTAGCAGCTATCATAATTACTCCTTTGTAATTTTTAAGCACAAAGTCTGTAACATGATCACCAATTACATTTATCATCTTAGGTTTTCTTTTTCCTAGAACAATAATATCTGGTTGCTGTTCTTCTATTTGTTTAGCTATTTCGTTTTTAACGTTTCCAAAAGAAAAACTATATTTAATTTTTATGTTTTGTACTTTAGAAATTGGTTTAATTATAGCACTAATTATACGGTCTGTACTATTGTACTGCTCATTAATAGCACGCATAGCAGACAGTTGGTTGTCTCTAACAACTACATCAGATGCTTTTTTCACATGAAAAAAAGATACATCTCCGTTTATCATTTTTGCAAGGTTAACAGTACTTTTTACAGTAGATACTGTTGTCTTTTTTAAATCTGATAATACAAGAATTTTATATTTCTTTTTTAACATAGTAATTAGCTTAAACTAATTTTAGATTTTGGTCTTAGTTTAAAAAATTCTATAAAACTATCTGGGTTCTCTACTATACCTCTTTTAGAAATTAGCTTAATATCAATATTACGTTCTTTTGCTTTAAAGGCAAAATCTTCTAATATTTCAATAATATCATAGTCTAAGTATCTAGTTTTAGTAACATCAAACTCTAAGTATGTATCTCTTGGCAAACTATCTAATTCTTTTAAAATAGCTCCTTTGTTAAAGAAAGTAACTTCTTCTGCAAGAGACATTTTAATTTTGTGTTTACCATTACTGTTATCCTCTATGTGTAAAAAGTGAGAATTTTGGTAACTTTTAAGTAAAATTACAACTATACCAACAGCTAAACCTAAACCTATACCTACTAGTAAATCTGTAAAAACAATACCAGCTACTGTAACAAAAAATGGGATAGACTGTTTCCAACCTAGTTTGTACATTTTAGCAAATAAAGCTGGTTTAGCCAACTTATAACCTACAATTAATAAAATTGCAGCTAATACAGATAACGGAATTTTATTAAGTAACGTTGGTATAAGTATTACAGAAATTAATAACAAAAATCCATGTAAAATTGCAGACATTTTTGTTTTTGCGTTAGACTGTATGTTTGCAGAACTTCTTACAATAACCTGTGTAATTGGCAAACCACCAATTAAACCAGAAATAATATTACCTGTTCCTTGCGCTAATAACTCTCTATTTGTAGGAGTTACGCTTTTTTCTGGGTCTAGTTTATCTGTAGCTTCTACACACAATAAAGTTTCTAAACTTGCTACTAAAGCTATAGTAAAAGCTGTAACCCAAATTGCAGGATTAGTAATTGCTGAAAAATTAGGAAAACTAAACTGACCAAGAAAAGAGTCAAAACTATCTGGCACAGGTACACTTACTAAATGCGCAGGTGAAATTGCCAAAGCATCATTAGTTTGTGTTACTACGTAAAATATAATACCAACAGCAACAGCTACTAAAGGACCTTGTATTACTTCAAAAAACTTTCCTTTTTTAACAAGAACATTGCTCCAAAGTAATAATATACCTAAACTTATAAGACCTACTACTGTAGGACCAACTGCTATATTATCAAAAATATTAAAGATAGCAGAAAAGGTATTTTCACCAGAAGCCTCTATAAAACTATCTGCTCCTTCTGGTTCTGCATCATACCCAAAAAAGTGTGGAATTTGTTTTAAAATAATAATGATACCAATACCTGTTAGCATCCCTTTAATTACTGAAGAAGGAAAGTAATACCCAATAATACCAGCTTTTAAAAACCCAAAAACCAATTGTATTATACCTCCTAAAACAACGGCTACTAAAAAGTTTTCATAACCTCCTAATGAGCCAATTGCAGTTAGTACAATAGCTGCTAAACCTGCTGCAGGTCCACTAACCCCAACTCTAGAGCCACTTAAGCCTCCTACTATAATACCACCAATTATACCGGCAATTAAACCTGAAAAAAGTGGTGCTCCACTAGCCAATGCAATACCTAAACATAATGGTAATGCAACAAAGAATACGACAATACTCGCTGGTAAGTCGCTTTTTAAATTTTTAAACATAAACATAGTAAATTTTGCCTCTTGAGCATATTTTTATCAAGAGGGTATTAAAATAAATTAATAATAACTACACTACAGTGCGTAGTTAAAGCCTAATTATACTATGTGGTACTCGGGAGGGGGCGAAACAAGGTTAATAAGAGGTCTAGGGTATTTTTTATCTGAATACCCTTGTTTTTCTCTTTTTAAAACGTAAGAAACGTTTGTTTCAGAAAAACTGTCTACGCTTAAATATTTTTTAGCGCAATTATCTTCTTCTTCAGAAATGGAATAAAAAGCAGAAATATCTACAGAATCATTCACCATAGTAATTATGGTTGGCGCAGATAAAAACGCCAAGAATAATACGGTAAAAAATATAGAAATAATCTTTTTATACATTTCTTTTAATAATCAGAAGTTTACAAATATAAAACCAAAACGCTTTATATAAAATAGCTAATCCTTAAAAAAATGTTAACAAAAACATTTTTAAGTAATTAACCATATTTATTCTTTATATAATATACAGGTCTTTAAACCTGTATACTATTTACTTTCTTTTATACTTTTTGCTATTTCTAACTCTGTTAAACACATAAACTCCTACTACAAATAGTGCTAGTAATGGAAATACAATATCACCTCCCATATTTTTATTTTTTTTTATTTTTAATGATAAAAGACACAATTGCTGCCGTTACCACTCCCATAGATAACGATGTAAATATGCCTTGTCGTATATAATTATTAATGTTAAAATATTCTTCTGCGTTTTCTTGAGTCATTTTTCCTGCTCCTACAATGTACTCTGTAATGTTAGAAAAATACTCAGGAGATATGTAAACGTACGTAATGTATTGCGTAGCTGGACTTAATATAGCTATTACTGCACTTAAAACAATACCGCTAATAAAACCTTCCTTCCAAGTAATTACACCTTTATAATCTGTTTGTTTTTTATCTTTTAAAGCAAAAACATATATAGCAATAGCAACTACACCAAACAAGTTGGTATATATTAAATGTTCACTAACTTGGTCTGTATGCCATCCCAATTGTTTTTCTATGTATGCCCATAAAAGTGCAAAACCAGTAAAGATAAAACCCCATTTTATCTCTGTTTTAAACTTATTCATAAAAGCTTATTTTCTATATTTTGATAATGCATTTTTAGTAAAATCTGACAATACTAACTTACCAGAAATTATTGCTCTTTCTTTTAACAATGCATCCCAATTTTCTGTTCCTTGCCACAATATTGTTTTCATTTCTTGCAAGGCTTCTGGGTTGTATGATGCCAGTTTTTCTGTGAAAATTTCAATTTCTTTATCCATTTCTTTAATAGAGCCAAATACTTTTGCAAACAAACCTTTGTCTTTTGCCCAATATGCACTTTGCCAATCTGTAGCAGCTAAAGATAGTTCTGCTAAACCACTTTTACCAACTTTGCGTTCTACTGCCGGAGCAATTACAAATGGGCCAATACCAATAGATAGTTCTGATAATTTTATGGATGCCGCCTCAGTAGCAAAAGCATAATCACAAGCTGCAGCTAAACCAACACCGCCACCAACAGTTTTACCTTGTACACGGCCAACAATTAGTTTTTTGCATTTGCGCATGGCGTTAATAACATTTGCAAAACCACTAAAAAATTGTTGCCCTTCATCTAAGTTTGTAACCTCCATTAACTCATCAAAAGAAGCTCCTGCACAAAAAGCTTTTTCACCTTCAGACTTTAAAACAATAACATTTACCGTTTGGTCTTCTGATAATTTTAAAATTTCTTTGGTTAACCTATCTAGCAATTCTGCAACAAATGAATTACTTGCCGGATGACCAAATTCTACTGTTGCTATTTTATTATCTATATTGGTATATAAACTACCGTTTGCTCTTGTTGTACCCATAAAAACCTTTTTATTGTGTAAAATTCAAAATTACGTTTTTTGCAAGAGCGGACGAAACTTTGTGTTAAATTTAACCACCAATGCACCACCTCTTATTAGCATCCAAACCACAAAAGACAACCAAATTCCTGTAAAGCCCCAACCTAACTCTTTACTTAGGTATAACATAGGTACAAAACCTAAAAAAGTAGCATCTAAAAGTGTATCTCTTAAATATTTCATTTCACCTAAGCCTTTAAATAATCCATCAAAAACAAAAGCTACAGCATTAATTGGTAAACTTAAAATTATAATATAAAAAACAGCGTAAAAAGTATCTAAAGCAACTTGTTCATTAGAAAAAATTTTACCTATAGGGTAATAAAAAACAAAGCCTAAAACTGCCAAAACCAAACTAACTGTTATTCCATATTGAAGAATTTTTTTAGCCAACAGCCAAAGGCTATTATAATCTTTAGCACCTAATAATTTACCTCCTAAAATATTACCTGCAGCGCCATAACCATCTATAAAAAAAGCAGAAAACAACCACACATTTATAGCTATTGTATGTGCGCCAATAAACCTATCTCCCAAGTCTGTAGCCTCCCTTACCGCTAAAACCAATGCTATATTTAAAGATAAAGCACGTACAAATAAGTTTAAACTCATAATTACCAAACGTCCCAGCTCTGGGTGTATAGGAAAACGTAGCCTTAAACTAATATCTGTTTTTAAAACCAATAAGAAAAATGCTATTATTGCCATAATTGCTTGTGACAGTAAACTTGCCCAGGCAGCACCATCTAAATACATTGGTTCTAAAACGCCTTGTATGCCATACACAAAAATGTAATCTAAAAATATATTTAATACAGCCCCAATTAGGGCTATTACCATTGGCCAACTTGTATTTTGCAAGCCTCTAAAAATGCCCATTACTGCAAACGTAAATAAGGTTAAAGGAAAACCCCAAACCCTAATACCGTAATAAGACACGCAAAACTCTAAAATTTTACCTTTTGCCTTTAAAAACACAAATATTTCTTCTATTACAAAAACTGTAGAAAGCAGTATAATAATGCTAAGTAGTATATTAAAAAAAATAGCTTGTACAGGTAATGTTTTAACCTCATTTAAACGGCCAGCTCCTAAATACTGAGAAATTATAGCAGAAATAGCACTTCTGGTTTGCCCAAGAATCCAAATAAGCATAGATAAAAAAGAACCAACAATACCTGCTGCTGCCAAAGACTCTAGCCCAAACTTAGGAATATTGCCAACAATAGCTGCATCTGTAATAGATAATAATGGCTCTGATATGCCAGCAATTGTAGCCGGTATAGCTAGCTTGTTTATGTTTTTAAGATTTACAATTTTATTCAAAAAAAAGTGGGTTTTATAAAACTAGTTCAAAACAATGAAAAGGATGTTCACTTTGCTTAGGAAAAAATATATCTCCTAATTGTTTGTAACCTCTGGTTTGGTAAAAATTTACATTTCGTTTGTTTACACTAAAAGTATCTAAACGTACAGATTTAAAGTCATTATTTTTAGCATATTCCTCTGCAAAATTCATCAATTTTTGTGCATAACCTTGGCCTTGGTATTCTGGGTGCACAGATAGCCTGTGTATGTACAAGTTAGCTTCATTACTTGTTAGCCAGGTAATAGGTATGTACTCATCATCCATATGTGTAGACAGTACAATGGTTCCTATTATTTTTTTATCAACTTCTAAAACATATAATTCTTCTTGAGCAATATCATGTAAAAAAGCCTGTTTACTTGGGTAGTGCTCGTTCCATTGGTAAATACCATTTTTAATCATAAAAGCTGCACAAGCTTTTGTAACGGTAATAATTTTATCAATTTCTGATTTTTTTGCTAAACGAATCATACGAGGTATAAATTAAATTGTAAATTTAGAGTATAAAATACAACTGATAAAATGTACTAGTATTTTTAATTGGCCATTAACCAAGCCAATAATGTGCATATCTAGTAACCTAATTAAACTGAAAAAAGAGAAAAATGAAGAACATATTGGTTCCTATAGGAACATCTACAGAAAGCCATGAAACATTACAATATGCCGTAGATTTTGCTAAAAATTTTGACGCAACTATTTATGTAATGGAAATTTTTAATGTAAAATCTGCTGGTGCTGGTAGCTTAGCAAATGCTACAGATAAAATTGAAAAAAATAGTAGAGAACAATTGTTAGATGTTGTTAGTAAGGTTGATAAAAAAGGAACTGAAATAAAAATAGCAACCTACCAAGGTGACATTATTGAAGGATTAAAAAAAATAGACAAACAATTTTTAGGAATAGACCTAATTGTTATGGCTCCAAGAAGTAATGATATTAATGAGAGTAATTACCTTGGCAACACATCAGGAAAAATTATTAAACAAACAGATATTCCTACACTTATTGTACCTAAAGGATATGTGTTTAAACCTGTAACTTCTATACTTACAGCTTTTAAATCTGGTATTTTAAAACGAAAAAGAATACTAAACCCTTTAATTACCATTAAAAAGCAATTTAATTGTACCGTAAATTTACTATTGGTAAAAACTCCTGGCTACACAGATGACGACTTAAAAGTAGATACTGCTCTTTTAGATATTAGCTCTAAAATGACACTTTCTGAAAATGCTACTACCTACCTTGGAGTGTTAGAGCACTTTTTAACTAAACAACCAGATATGCTGTGTGTGTTTAGAAGAAAAAGAGGCTTTTTTAAAAAATTATGGGAGAAAAATACCATTGCAAAATCTGAATTTTTTGCTCCTGTACCAGTATTGGTTTTAAGTGTTAAAAAAGACTAAGTTCTTTTTGGGGGATTAGCTCAGCTGGCTAGAGCGCTTGCCTGGCAGGCAAGAGGTCACCGGTTCGACTCCGGTATTCTCCACCATATTGCTTTACAAACAAAAACCCCTTTACAGTGCGTAAAGGGGTTTTTTGTAAGGGAAAAAGGTGGTTTTATTTTTCTTTCTGAGGCATTAAAATAAGCTCTACTAGGTTAGACTCATTAAAATAAGTATTTGCCATATTTTTAAATTCATTTGATTTTAACTTATTTATCTCTTCATTAAAATTTAAAATATCACTCATATCTAAATTATTTTCAACTGCGCTTTTAATTTTATAAGCCCAGTAGGAGTTATACTTAATATTAGAGGTATTATTAGCTATTTCTGCTTCTTTAATCTTATTTAAATCTAATTCAGAAGCGCCATTTTTCTTTATTTTATTTATTTCTTCATAGACTTTAGCCTTTAATTTATCTACATTTTCTGGAGCACATGTAAACCTGACACTAAGCCTGTACCAACTGTACGGTTTATCAGTAGCAAAACCAGAAACTTGAACACCATAAACTCCCGACATTTTCTCTCTTAATTCTTGCGTAAGCTTAATTTTTAACAACTTTCCTAATAACATTATTCTTTTTTGTTTATCTATTGAAAAGTCTAATGTTCCTGTAAAGTTTATATCAACTTTAGCCTTTTGCTCTAATCCTTTGTGAAAAGTTTTTTTAATAATCCCTTTTGGTCTTCTTAAGCCAAAATCTACCCAATCACTTGATTTATTTATATTAGAAGGTAAGCTACCGAGGTAATGTGTTACAAAATCTTTTAATTTATCAAGATTAAAACTACCAACAAAAACAAAGTTAAATTCATTTGCATTTTTAAATCGATCATTATAAAAATTGTAAACCTTATCCAGTGAAAGACCTTTTTGTAGTTGCTCTTCTGTAAAAGGGGTTCCTCTTAAGTGATTTTGGGACATAATTTGAGCCTTTTTCTTTTCAAAATAGGCATCAGGGTTTACATCTTGGTCTTTATACAAAGCAAGCATTCTATCTTTTTTAGATTTGAAAACGTTATTATCCTTATTAGGACTTGTAAAGTATAAATAAGTTAATTGTAACATAGTTTCTAAATCTGAAGAGGAGCTTTTACCTGAAAACAACTCATCATAAAAATTTATCCGGGGACGAACAGTTACTGTTTTACCTATATTTAATTTATTTAAATTAATTTCTGATATCCCATTTACGCCACTGGAAGCAATAATATCAGCAGAATTTCTTGCTGAAATATAATCTTCTGCAGATGATGTAGAACTACCTCCTGGTCTAAAACCATTCATAGTAATCATATCATTCTGAAGTTTAGTAGGTTTCGCATAAACCGTAACACCGTTAGATAGTTTCCAAATAGTAACATTTAAATCCTTATTGTACTCTGTTTTAACAATTTGCCCTTTTTTTGGTGTTTTATTAAACAGAACCACATCTTCTAACGTGTCTACATAAGGAGCCACACTTTGCTCTTTGCTATTTTTAAAAATTGACAAAACCTCGTCTTCATTAGGTAGAACTAAACCTTCTTTTTCAGGAGCATTTATTACTATCGATATATTATCTTCTGTAATCCATTTATCTGAAATTTTATTTACATCATCAACTGTTATATCTAAAAAAGCATCCTTGTAAAATTTATACAAAAAAGCTTCACTTGGTATAGAAACATTATCTGTAAAATTATCTATGTATTGTTCTAAATAAAACTTAGAAGATATTTTTCCTCTTTCCTTTACAATAGTAGAAATATTACTAAGCAATTTAATTTTATATCTTTTTAACTCTGTTACAGTAAAACCGTGTTTATTGACTCTTTGACTTTCTAATAGTAAGTGTTCTAAGCCTTCTTGTATCTGTTTTTCTTTTAAATTTGCTTTTAAATAATAACTATCTACATCTCCTAAAAACTTACCTATACCGGCTGTTGCTGATAAAAAAGGAGCATTACCGGATAATGGTACTTCAGATAATCTTTGGCGAAGCATACCAGAATACAACTTTTGAATTAAATCTTCTTTTAAATCTGCAAGCGTAACCTCGTTATCCTTTTTTCTTTTATAATAAATCGCCACACTTGCTCCTCTTGCTTCTTTATCTTTTTGTATAGATATTTTTACTCCTTTATTACTTGGGATTTTATAATAAATACGCTCTCTGCCATTTATTGGGGCTTTAAGAGATTTAAATGTAGATTTAATTTTATCCTCTACTTCATCCACATTAAAATCACCAACTATTATAATTGCCATTAAGCTGGGTCTATACCAGTCCCTATAAAAACGCTTAAGTGCATCATAGTCAGAATTCATAATTACATCTAAAGTACCAATTGGCGACCTATTTGCGTACCTAGAGTTATTTGTTAATACAGGTAAAGATTTGTAATACATTCTAGATCCAGCTCCGCTTCTAGACCTTAATTCTTCTGCTACAACACCTCTTTCATTATCTATTTCTTCGTTAGAAAACGTTATACCATCTGCCCAGTCTCTAAGTATTTGTATACTAACATCAAAAGCTTCTTTATTATCTGTGGGTACCGCTAATTTATAAACTGTTTCATCAAAACTTGTATGTGCATTAAGATCCGCTCCAAACTCTATTCCTAAATTTTGCAAATGATCTATCAATTTATTCTTTTCGAAGTTTTTAGTTCCATTAAATGCCATATGCTCTATAAAGTGAGCAAGGCCTAATTGATCTTCATCTTCTAAAATAGAACCTGCATTTAACACCAAGCGTAAATCTGCTTTATTTTCTGGTTTAGTATTATGCTTAATATAGTATTTAAGTCCGTTTTTTAATACCCCAATTCTAACTGATGGATCTGTAGGTATTGGCTCTTTTAAATTAATTTTTTGTTGAGCACTAAGCGCACAAAAACTTAAAAATAAAAAAGTAAAAATTGTGCTTACTGTTTTTTTCATTTTATATAAGGTTAAAAATTTTGGATTTCTACTTGACTTATAACCAAGCCATAGTAGTATAACTACTCTTAAAGTTTAAGGTATATTAAAACAGGGCTACAGAAAAAGTAACCCTATTATTAAACTAAAAACCAACTCAAATTTTATTATTCGTAACCAGGATTTTGGTCTGCTAATGTAATGGCTCCATTACTATTAATTTCTTCCTCAGGAATAGGCAATATAAATTGATTAGAGCTTATTATGGTAGATTTTAATTCCATAACTTTATTAAAACGTATAGCTGCAAACCATTCACTTCCATTCTCAAAGGCTAGCTCACGAGCTATCTCATCAAAGATGTCGTTTTTTAACTCATCTATAGTGGTTGCCTGTGAATCGCCAATTCCAGCTCTATTCCTTATGATATTTAATGGTTTACTACTTTCTTCTAAACTTGCACCACTAAAAGCTAAACCTTCTGCTTTTAATAAGTACATTTCTGCCAAACGCATAAAGTATGTAGGTCTATAGGTCTCTACATTATTTGTCTTTAAAACCGTAGATCCAGAATAAGTAAATTGTTGCCTTGGATCTCCTTCCATTAAATCTGTAAACCAACTGCTTCCAACTCTTCCAAAATAAAAACGTTTACGGTTATTATCCTCACTATCTGAGTTTTCATCTCTATAGGTCATTAATATCATTTCAGAAGAATTCAATCCTTTTGCAAAAGCTTCTTCAAAAGTAGGTTCTAAGGTTACAAAACCCTCATTAATAACCTCATTTGCTGTTGCTGCTGCTTCTTCATATTTACCCTGAAATAAGAGAACTTTAGCTTTTAATGCTTTTGCTGCTGTTTTTGAACCTCTGTAAGATACCGAATACTCTGGTGCTTTTTCTAAGGCAATTTCAATATCCGATAAAATCTGATCATATGTTTCTGCTACAGTACTTCTGGCTTTATTTCTTGTTACAAAATTTGAAGGTTCTGTACGTAAAATTACACCTAAGTTGCTACTAGAATCAAAAAACTGACCAAAATATCTCAAGGCATCAAATGTTGCCATTGCTCTTAAAAAGTGAGCCTCACCTATAATTTCTTCTTTAGCAGCTCTTGTAATTTGGCTGTCTGTGAGTTGAGAAGTTAGTTTAATTGAATTATTAGCTGCATCTATAACTTTATAATAAATCAGCCAAAAATCTCTAACGTAAAAATTATCAAACAAAACATCATTAACAGAAAACTGACCATTTATTGAGCCTCCTCCAGTTTGACTCATAGAACCTACCATTGCACTTGGTATTAACTCTGAATACATATAATACAGAGCATTAGTACGAGATGTAATAGTAGTATATGCACCATTTAATAATGCTTTAGCATCTGTTTCATTCTTTACCACATTTTCTGATACCAAATTATTTGGGGGATCATTGTCTAACACTTCTGTTAATTCACAAGATGTTATTAAAGATATAATTGATATATATATTATTATTTTTTTCATAGCTGTATTTTTTTTAAAATCCAATTTTAATACCTGTAGTAAATACTTTAGATATAGGAAAACGATTGTTGTCTCTACCTGCACTAATGTCATTATTATACAAGTTTGAAGCCTCTGGATCTGCTCCAGGGTAATCTGTAACTGTAAACAAATTCTGCCCTGTTACATAAACTGATACGCGGTCTATTCCTTTTAATTGGTTTATTAGTTGTTTAGAGAAATTATAACTTAGATTAACTGTTTTTAATCTTAAATAAGATGCATCATAAACATAATGGGTAGAGACTCTATCATTATTGTTTGGATCAAAATATACTGCCCTAGGAATATCTGTATCTGTATTTTCTGGAGACCAAGCGTTTAGCACAGTGTTAATTTTATTTTCTCCAATAAATGTACTGGCGAAGTTTGTTCCTCTTGCTAAACCAAATGCATCTAAATCATTTCCAATAGAGTAGGTAAAAAATGTAGACAAAGAAAAACCTTTATATGTAAAAGTATTATTTATACCCCCAAAGAAATCTGGTTGTGTATCTCCAATTACACGTTGATCTAGATTTGTTATTCTACCATCTGGAACACCATCAGGCCCATTTATGTCTAAAAACTTTATATCTCCTGGAGCCGTTAATGAATTTTGATAGACGCCTGTTTCTGACCCTTCATTTAGATTATCAATTTCTGATTGTTCTTGAAAAAGACCATCTGCTACATAGCCATAAATAAGTCCAATTGGACTCCCTTCTCTAAGTCTACCTCCTCCTGGAAAGCCTGTTAAAAATCCATCATCATCTTTAAAATCATCAGATATCTTAGTTAAAGTATTATCGTTTTTACTGATGTTAAATGACACATTCCAAGCAAAATCTTTTTTTCTAATTATACTTGCTTTTAACTCTAATTCATAGCCTTCATTTTTAGTGTTACCAATATTTGCAATTACTCTATTTACTCCTGTATTACCGGGTGTAATAGCTGTAAACAAGGCATCTTTAGTTTCTTTTGTATAGTAACCTAATGTACCTGATAAACGAGAATTGAATAAAGAAAAATCTAATCCTAAATCAAATTGATCTGTTGTTTCCCATTTCAATTTATCATTACCTAACTGTGTTAATATTATTGATGGGTCTGGTCCATAATCTTCAGTTTCATACAATGTTCTCCAAGCATAATCTCCAAAATCTTGCTGACCAGTTTTACCTAAACTGGCTCTAATTTTTAATTCATCGATAAACTTATTATTTCTCAAGAAAGGTTCTCCTGATATTCTCCATGCTAATGCTGCTGCTGGGAAAAATGCATATTGGTTATCTTTTGCAAACTTAGATGAACCATCTACCCTGGCAGACAACGTTAATAAATACTTATTATCATAATCATAATTTACTCTTCCAAAATAAGATTCTAAGCCAGAACCAGATTCAAAAGATGAAGCGTCTGTAAATACCGTTGCGCTATTAATATTAGTTAGTACATCATTAAAAAAGCCTTCCCCCCAACCTTTAGTATTAGAGGACTTATTTTTCTCAAAAGATACTCCTACAACGGAGTTTATATTATGTTTACCAAAAAAACCTTCATAGGTTAATGTATTTTGCCAAAGTGTATTAGTAAACCTACTCCTACTCTCTTGAGCATAACCGTCTCCATCTCCAGTTAATCTTCCCCAACCACCAGTAAATGTGTACGCAGGATAGAAACTTTTTTGGTTTCCGTTATTGTAGTTTAAAGAAAAAAGAGATTTTAATTTTAATCCTTTCGCCAACTTTATTTGTGTATAAATTGAACCTAACACGAGTAGTGTTACATTACTGTTAGTACCGTTAGACCGTGCTACCGGATTCTCTGAATTAAACTGACTAGAAAATGAGTAGTTACCACCCTCATCAAAAACAGTTAAATCTGGTCTAAAATTGTATATTAATTGAGTTAGACCTCCATCTACAGATTCTTGATCTGTTGAGGACACATTTAACTTAGTGCCAAATGACCAACGATCATTTATTTTTGTATCTAAATTTGTGTTAAAGGTGTACTTATCAAATCCAGTATTATCATAAACACCTTCTTGAGTATTTACACCTAAGGATGCACTATACCTAGTAGTTTTGGATCCTCCATACACATTTAAGTTATATGCAGTTGCTAAAGGTATTCCTGGACCAACTTCTTTTTCCCAATCTGTATCTGCATCCCCAAAGTATGAGCCATCTAAAACACTACGAGCAAAAGCATCATTTCTAGAACCATTTGTAACTGCCTGTGTCCAAACATCCTTAAATTGATCAGCGTTTAAAACATCTAATGTTTGTGCATTTTGACTACTAAAAGACACACTAGCATCAAATTTTGTTTTACCAGAGTATACACCTTGTTTTGTATTTATAATGATTACTCCATTTGCAGCTCTAGAGCCATAAATTGCAGCTGCAGATGCATCTTTCAAAATACTAATAGATTCTATATCTGATGTATTTATATTTCCTATAGGTGTACTTAACCCCTCTTGTGCTAACTCATTACCCAAATTACCTCCTTCTGTACCTCCTATTGGTATATTGCTATTTGGCACAACAGGGATACCATCTATTACAAATAAAGGCTGATTAGAACCCAATAACGAAGTAGTACCTCTAATTCTAATTCTTGCAGCTGCTCCTGGTTGCCCTGTAGAACTAGACACATAAACACCAGCAACTTGCCCTTGTAAAGCATTGTCTATATTTACAGTAGGTGCTTGGTTTGCTATATTTTTTACATCTATAGTAGATACGGAGCCTGTTAAATTTTCCTTTTTTACTTTTCCATAGCCCACAAGAACCACTTCTTCCATTTTTTCAATAGACTCCTTTAATGTTACATTTATTGTGGATTTGTTATTTATTAATATCTCAGAATTCTGAAAACCAATGTAAGAGAAAACCAGTACATCATTACCATTGTTTGCTACAATAGTATACTTACCATCTTTATTTGCAGAAACACCTCTACCGGTTCCCTTAACTACTACCGTAGCTCCTAACAAGGGGATGCCATTTTCATCAACAATCTTACCTTTTACTTCAAACTGCTGTGATACAATTTCTAACTTTTCTTTTTCTAAATTTGACTTTCTAGAATTGTGTTTTAAGATTATTTGATTTTTCTTTATTTTAAAAGTAGTTCCCGTTCCTTTAAATAAATCCTCTAAGGTTGACTCTATTCTTTTATCTTTTACGTTTATAGAAACCTTACTGTTTAAGTTAACATCTGTGTTCTTGAAAAAGAAACTTAAATCTGTTTTTGACTCTATATCCTGTAACACCTCAAAAAGGTTAACATTATATAATTCTAGTGTCACTTTAGTCTTTTGCGAGTAGCCTTCACTAGCAAGCATTTGAAACATTACAGTAATAAAAAGTAAAAAGGAGAGTTTCATCTTTAAATCTAACTTCATAAACACCCAAATTTTGAGTGCTCTTTCATTGTTTTTTTTCATATTTTTACGTGATTTTAGGTTGGTGATTCAGCTTATTTAATCAACATTTTTAAAAATTCGGGGAATGTTGGCGCATTTCCCGTTTTTCTTTCATTTTCTATTTTATTTTAGAGTTACTACTTTATTTTCTATTTTAAATTCAAAATTTGTATTCTCTGTAAATAATTCTAATATACTCTCTAGAGTTTCCCCTTTTTTAAAAGAAGCCGTATACCTAATATTATTTAGCGCATCATTAGTATTATTAATCTTAACATTATAGTGTCTTTCTAATTCTAGAATAATATTTTTAAACTCATCATTTATAAAAAGTAAGCTACCGTCTATCCAAGCTATATGCTTATTAACATTTACTTTTTCTGCTATAAACTTATTATTAACGAGTTTAACTCGTTCTCCTGGCATTATTGTTAGAGAATCATTATCTACTACATTATTACTTACAACCCTAACACTACCTTCTTGCAATACAACAGAATTATTATTTTCATTAGCATAAGTAGAAACATTAAACTTTGTCCCTAATACAGTCACATTAACTTTTTCTGTTTCAACAAAAAATGGTTTTTTTTTATTTTTAGCTACATCAAAATAAGCCTCCCCTTGTAAATATACTTTTCGGTTATTTGGCTTATTAAAAGCTACTGGATATCTTAAAGAACTACCGGCATTTAAAAATACTATTGTACCGTCTGACAATTGTATTTGAAAACGCTCACCATAGGGAACCACTAGCTTATTATAAACAAGCTTTTTGTTTTCATCTTCTTTCTGGTCGTATACCAATTTGGTATACTCTTGTTTTACTTGCGTATTACTTTCATTAATCTTAAAAAAAACTTTCTTACCTACATTTATAGGCTTTATGGTTCCATCAGGGAGTTCTAATGTTATTTGGTTTTCTAATTTATTATCTATGTTTAAAAATCCTGACATGTATATTCCATATACAAAACCAACTAATAAGATAATAACCGCTGCATATTTAAAAACAACTGGCCAAATACGTTTTGCTGGCTTATTGTTATTTATCTGTTGTTGAATTTTAACAAATGACGCAGCTGTATCTGGTTCAAGAAAAGAGTAGTTTAAATTATAGTCGTCTTTAATGTACTCTTCCATTAAAGTCTTATTTTCTGGGACAACTAACCAATCTTTAAGTGTAATTAGTTCTTCTTCAGAAATTGTGTTATCTATAAATTTTTGTACTAGTTCTATCAAAACGCTTTAAATATTAGCTTTATATTGGCAATACGGGAAAAACTTAATAATCCCCTAACAAAAATTTATTTTTTTTTTCATCTTTAGTTTATATTCACTGAAAATATACTATTTCTACAATAATTTATGAATGATATATCGCTAGCAAATGCAATCTACAATGGTGATAGTAATGCTTTTAAAATATTTTTTAAGCGTTACCACAAACCCTTGTTAGCATATATTACAACTTTCACCAATGATAGTAAGGATGCGGAAGATATCGTGCAACAGGCTTTTATAACATTATGGGAAGAAAGAAAAAAACTTAAAAAAAACGTATCTTCTAAAAGTTATTTATACAAAATAGCCTATAATAATTATATAAGCCAATATAGAAAAAAGAAAAAACACAACACTTTTATAAATGAGTTTAAGGTATTAGCCTTACAAGAATGTTTAACCGAAAAGGATGATGACTTTAGAACAAAAAAACTTATGTCTCTTGTAAATTCATTACCCCCTAGATGTCAAGAGATTTTAAAGCTCAGCAAACAAGAGAATTTAAAATATAAAGAAATTGCAGAGCACTTGCAAATTTCTCTAAAAACGGTAGATGCTCAATTACAAATTGCTTATAAAAAAATAAGAGAGGGATTTAAAAACTAATGCTTTGTTATTAACTTCTGTTGATCTCTAAAATAACTAGGAGTATACCCCATTTTACGTTTAAAGGTTCTATTAAAGTTAGATATATTATTAAAACCACTATCAAAACAAATTTCGTTTATAGAGCGTTCTGTCTCTATAAGTAACCTTGCTGCGTGCCCCAAGCGCAAATCACTAACATAGTCAGAGAATGAAGAATTTGTACTTTTTTTAAAAAAATGGCTAAATGCAGACTCAGACATATTTACCAAACTTGCCACATCTTTTAAAGGTATTTTTTGATGCAGATTTTCTTTAATATAATTGTTCACTTTTTCTATTCTTCTGCTTTTATGTATTGTATAATGGTCTACATAAGAGTGAGATGCCAACATTTTTGTATTGCGTGCAATAGACAAATCATACAAAATAGATAAAAAATTAAGCAAGGAATCAAAATCCTGAGATTCTGATAAACGTAATATTTTTGGTTTTAAAACTGCTATTGTTTCTTTAGAAAATAAAATACCTCTTTTAGATTTTTCTATTAAATCTCTTATAGGCAACATTAACTTTCTGTTTAATGCTAATTCCGATAAAAACTTTTCATGAAACTGTACGGTTACCACATGAGCATTTGTGTTTTTGTCTTCACCCGTCCATGCATGTGGTGTGTTAGAGCCAACCAAAACCAAATCATTAGCTACATACTCTTGTATAGAGTCTCCAATAATTCTTTTGCCTGACGAGTTTAGCACTAAATTAAGCTCTAATTCTGGATGAAAATGCACAGGAAAATCAAACTTAGCAGAATGATGATTAAGGACAATGAAAAAATCATCTTCAGAAATAGGCACTAATTCTCTTAAAATACGCGCTTCTTTATTCATAATAGTATCAAATCAAATTTACAAAAAACAAGGTGTCAATTATATAAAAATGTAAATAAACGACTACATTTTTATCAAATTAAATAAAAATAACTTAAAAAATAACTGTTAAACACAAAAAATATGAATTAAAATATCAATAATACAATCCAAAATTCATATAAGTATCACTATTTAACATCATTTACAAAATTAATGTTAATGATATGTTATTCTTTTGTAAACAACTTAATTACTAACTAAAAAATTCATGAACTAATGAAATATGAGTTTCAAAAAAGTATGATTTTTATTGTTTTCTTAATTATAGGCTTTACTGGAGCTGCACAAATTAAGGTAACCGGAACAGTAAAATCTAACGACGGTGTTCCTCTACTTGGTGTTACCATTATGGAGCAGGGTTCTAGCACAAACGGAACCACTACAGATTTTGACGGAAACTTTGCTATTGAAGTTGATAGTCCTAAAGATGTACTTGTAATATCTTACATTGGCTTTATTACTAAAACGATTTCGATACCAGAAAACAACATTGTAAACGTACAGTTAGTTGAAGATTTAGAACAATTATCTGAGGTGGTAGTTGTTGGTTATGGCTCTGTAAAAAAGAGCGACCTTACCGGGTCTGTTACTTCTGTAGAAATGGACAACATACCATCTAAACCTGCCAACTCTATAGACGGTTTATTACAAGGGCAAGTTGCCGGTGTGCAAGTAACTACACCATCAGACAACCCTGGTGCTGGTGCAGTTATAAGAATTAGAGGTGGTAGCTCTTTACGTGGTGGTAATGATCCGCTTGTGGTTGTAGATGGTTTTCCTATTGGATATGCCGGAGATTTAAAACAAATATCGCCACAAGATATTGCCTCTATGGAAGTACTTAAAGATGCTTCTGCTGCTGCAATTTATGGCTCTAGAGGTGCAAATGGTGTAATCATGATTACAACTAAAAAAGGTGCCAAACATACCACAGAGGTTACCGTGTCTCAGCAAAATACATATGCTAGTTTTACGTCTGATTTAAACCTGTGGAGAGATCCTGTTTTAATGGCAGAATTAAGTAACGAAAGCAGAATTAATGGTGGTTTTACCCCTATTTACATTGGTGCTAAAGATGCAAATGGCGTTTACTACCCTTCTGTTAATGAACTTAAAAATGGCAATTGGGCTTACAATACACGTTGGGATGATATTGTTTTTCGTGACCCCGTATCTAACAACACAAATGTTGCTGTACGTAGCCAAACAGACCGCACACAGTTTAGCCTAAGTACAACATATTATACCAATGAGGGTGTTTATATTAATGATGATTATGAAAAACTAAACATTAACTTAAATGTAATTCATAAAATTTATGATGATAAGGTTACCATTGGTGGTAACATTATTTACTCTAAAGGAAACCAAAATAACAATGGTGATTTAGCCTACTGGCGTAACCCTATTTTTCCTATTTATGAAGATGGCAATCCTATTAATGATTACTTCTTAGCAGGTTCTCAAGACTACTCTCACCCTATTGCATTAACAGAAAACAGAACCAATAAAAACAAATTTTTAGACTTTATTGGCTCTGCTTTTATTGAGGTAGATTTTACTAAAAATTTAAAACTTAAAACCCAAGTAAACCATAAATTTGGGCGTTCTATTACAGATTACTACAACCCAAAAATTTATACAGAAGACGGCACCTTTAATAATGGTTCTGGTGGTATTAACAATTGGGAAAGTAGTGAAACCGTTGCAGAAACTTTTTTAACCTACAACAATACATTTAATAACATACACAACTTTACTGCAATGGGTGGTTTCTCTTACCAAGGGTATGAGGCCAGAACATCTGACCTAAAAGCGTATGATTTTTTAAATGAATCTTTAGGCAATGGTAACCTTGCTGCTGGTAACCCAGAAAAGCAATCTGTTGCCAATAGCCTTTCTGAAACCGTTATGTACTCTGGTCTTGGGCGTTTAAATTATTCTTATGACGACAAGTATTTGGTAACTTTTACGATGCGTACAGACGGCTCATCTAAATTTGGAGAAAACAACCAATGGGCTATGTTCCCCTCTGGAGCCTTAGGTTGGAAAATGCATAAAGAAGATTTTATACGTAATTTAAATGTTTTTGATGAACTTAAACTACGTGCTAGTTATGGTATATCTGGTAACCAAGGTATTTCTCCTTACTTAATTAATAGTAGGTACGGACAAGACCAATACTATGTTAATGGCCGTTGGCAAACAACAATTGGCCCTGGTTATGTAGTTGGGCAAGATAGTCAAAGTGGTAAAAAAACGTGGGGAGGTATTCCTAATCCAGATTTAAAATGGGAAACTACAGAGCAATTTAACATTGGTGCAGATTTTGCCTTTTTTAATAACAGATTAAAAGTTACTGCAGATTACTACAAAAAACACACGTCAGACTTATTACGCGAGCGTTTGCTTTCCCCTTCTTCTTCTTATGATAAAATGTGGGTTAATGATGGCGAAATAGAAAACCAAGGTGTAGAGGTTACATTAGATGGTACTATGGTTAACAAAGAAGACTGGGGCTTAAACGGTATGTTTATTTTCTCTAGAAACAAAAACAAAGTTGTTAGTCTTGGTAATGCTGTTTCTTCTGGTTTAAATACTGATGCGTTAACTGGTATTAAATATGAATTTTCAGGCAGCCAAGTAGAAGCTTTCCGTGCTATACCAAACATACTAGCTGTTGGGCAACCAATAAATGTATTTTATGGTTATAAAGTAGATGGCATTATACAGTCTGAGGCCGAAGGCTTAGCAGCAGGTTTACAAGGCAACTTAGCGCAACCAGGAGAGTTTAAATATGTAGACTTAAATGAAGATGGTGTTATAGATGAAAATGACCGTACTATAATTGGTAATCCTAATCCAGATTTTACAGCTAGTTTAAACCTTAATGGCCGTTACAAAAACTTTGATTTTTCTTTATTCTTTAACGGTAGTTTTGGTCAAGATATTTTTAATACAAAAGCATTTAGTGAGCCAGGAAACATACCATTACGCTGGACGCAAGACAACACTACAAACAACTACCCAAGCTTAAGAGACGGACGCACACTTTATATGTCTGACTGGTTTATAGAAAAAGGAAGCTTTGTACGCTTACAAAACGTTTCTATTGGCTATAACATAAAAAACTTAAACACTGCTTGGTTTAAAAAAGGTAGAATTTTTATGAACGGAACCAACCTATTCACCATAACAGATTTTGATGGTTATGACCCAGAATTAGGTGGAGACGGTATTTATTGGGGTGGTTACCCTAAGTTAAGAAACTGGACTTTAGGTGTAGAGTTAACCTTTTAAATTCAGTTAAAAATGAAAACATTTACAATAATAAACGAATTGAAAATGAAGCAATTTAAAAAATTAATAGTGGCACTTACTCTTGTAGTAGGTGGTACTTCTTGCGAAGGTTTAGACGTAGAGCCTACTGGTTTTTATTCTGATGAAAACTTTTACAAGACTATTGAAGATGCAGAGGCGTCTATTTTATATGCTTATGATGCACTAACATTAGTGAGTTACGCTCCTGTTACGTATTACTTTACAGAATTAGCGTCAGACAACTGCATTGTTAAAGCAGATGAAGGTGCAGATGCACAGGCATTTGTAAATTGGGAGGTAACAGCTCAAAACCAATTACTAACACAGTATTACAGATCTATATATATTGCTGTAAACCGTGCAAATGCAGTAATAGAAAATATAGAGGGTAAAGGTTTTAATCCAGAAGATGAAAAACGTATTTTAGGAGAAGCTTTGTTTTTAAGAGCTTACAACCACTTTAACGCTGTAAAAGCCTTTGGTTTAGCCCCTTTACAAAAATCTCTAATAGATAAGTTAGATGAAACCACAGCTACACTGCCTGCAGATATGCAAGAAGTTTACACCTTTTTAATAGACGATTTAACTAGAGCAATAGACAACTTAGAGGTAAACAGAGTTACTGGTCGTGCAGATAAAGTTGCTGCACAGGCACTGCTTTCTAAAGTGTACTTATTTGCTGCTTCTGCTAAAGAAAGTGGTGTTCCTAAATACAATACTATTACAGAAAGTGTAGACAATTTATATGCTAAAGCAGCAGAGTATGCAGGTATGGTTCTAAACAACCAAGGAGAATATAGTCACGATACTGATCTACAAAATATTTATAATGTTGACTCTCCTAACGGACCTGAACATATTTTTATATTATCGTTAGATAGGTCTGGCACAGAAGAAGGAGATTACTCTAAATTATCTAAATACTTTATTCCTTATATAGATGGTGCAACAGTTTATCTAAAAAATACAAATGGCACTTTTTCTCCAACACATGACGGGTGGAGCGTTTTTCAGACTACAGATAAATTATTTACTTCTTATGAAACAGAAGACAAACGTAAAACAGATTTGTTTGTTTCTGAAATATACAACCAAGATGGTGTTGCTGTAGGTTCTGTTGCAGATGGTACTGTAATTTATCCGTTTACAAGAAAATACATAGATCCTTTATTTGAAGGCGATAAAACAAGTACAAGACCATACTTAATTCGTTACTCAGACATACAATTGGTTTATGCAGAAGCTACTGCTAATGCAGATGGTTTAGCACAATACAATCAAATTAGAAGCAGAGCAAACGCTACAGAGTTAGCTAGTATAGGTGGTTTATCTAAGGCAGACTTTAGAAAACTGGTTGTAGAAGAACGCCAAAGAGAACTTGCTTACGAAGGAGACCGCCTATGGGATCTTAGACGTACAAACACAGTACAAAGCAATGTAACCAATGCCGCTGGTTTATCTCCAGAAGCAGTTGCTTTTTATCCTATTCCACAACGTGAAATAGACTTAAACCCTAACATCAACTAAACTAAAGCGCAATGAAAAAATTAAATAACATATATTTTATAGTGCTGGCACTATTTTTTGTGGCCTGTACAGAAAATCCTCTAGAAGATGTAGAGGGCACAGATTGGCAAAAAGAACGCAACGTGGTTTCTATTTTAGTTGAAGGTCAAATAGGTACAGCTATTATAGAACGTAATTTTGATGATGCTAAAATTAAAATTTATGCAAAAACAGAAAATATAGCAGATTTATCTAAGGTAGAAATTAAAAATATTGAGCTTTCATATGGTGCAACTTCTGCAAATGAAAAGGGCACAACATTAGATTTAAGTTCTGGTACAGCTACAATTGCTGTAACAGCTGGGGCTGGCGAAACCCTAAATTGGGAAGTTACATTACTACCATTTAAGTCTGACCTAGAAGGCACTTGGTACATTGGTGATGTACGTATGTATTGTGATATGTTTACCTGGGAGAGCTGGGGCTGGGAAAAGAATGAAAGTATGTTTAGTTACTTAGCAGAATTAAACCCAGAGTTAGACAACGAAATTATTTTTACTGTAGAAGGCGCAGATGCTAAAGGAAACCCTTTTGGTAATTATGAGCATAACGCAGGTAATGATGGTGCTTTTGGTAGTTATACTGATGCTAGCAAAGGATGGAACTTTAATACACGATTTCGTAAAATACCAACAGGTAAAGGTACTTGGCTGCGCGATTTTGAACGAAACAAAGTAATTATTACCGATGCAAACAAAGTAGAACATGAACTAGATTTAGAGTTACTAACCGCAACTAACGAAGTAAATTTAAAAACTGAAGTTCCTTACTTAGCCGAAAACTTTAACTGGACAGATACTGACTGGAGTTATGAAGAATTAGCTCATATGTCTAAACTAACCTGGTATACATTAACCAAAAAACGTGTATTACAAACAGGTAATAGCATTACTGGCTTAACTGTTAAAGACCAAGTAGGAGACACACAAATAGATGCAGATGCTAAAGAAATTACAGTTACTGTTGCAGATAACGGAGCAGACATTTCTGCTATAGAACTTACAGGCCTAAACATTTCTTATGCAGCTACAGCAGACACAAGTGTTGGTAATACTTTAAATTTTTCTACAGACAATAGCACTACAATAAATGTTACTTCACAAACTGGTGAAAGCACTTTATGGACAGTTAAACTAAAAATAGATGTTGATTTAAGTAACGTGTCTATTGCAGGAACTTGGAACATTTCCGAAATAGGCGTTTACTGTGATATGTTTACCTGGGAAAGCTGGGGCTGGGAAAAAACTGAACTTTTAAATAATTACCTACCTAGTGCAGGTAAAGAACTAGATAATACAATTTCATTTGTTGTAGAAGGTAAAAACGGAGACAACCCTTACGGCACATTTGAAAACAATGCTGGTGCAGATGGCGAGCACGGAGATTTTGTTTCTGATGACACTACTTGGCCAGAAACAGAATTTAATGCAAGATTTAGAAAAGTGCCTACAGGTACAGGAACTTGGGAACTTGTAGGAGACACAGTAACTATTACAGATAGTGCAGGCACTGTATTTGTTTTAACACTAGAAATTAATTCTGAAACTGAAATTGCTATAACCTCAGAAGTAGAGTATTTATCTGAATTATACAATTGGACAGACACAAACTACAATTACGAAGAGACAGCACATATGTCTAAAAAAATGTGGTACAACTTAAGCAAATAAAGATCATCACCTTAACTATAAATTAAGGTGCTACAACAATACTAAAGAAATAGAATATGACACTAAAAAATATTTTCACTGCTGTATTACCAATGCTACTTGTTGCCGCAAGTTGTAATGATGATGAGCCTGCATTTACTTCTATAGAAAAAAACAGAGAGGTACTAATTACAGAAGAACTTGTTTCTACCAATTTTGTTGGTAATGGTGCACAATGGGGTGGTTATGATATGGTGCCAACCTGGTTAGGAACAGAAACACTTAGTGATGCAGATTGGAACACCCTATTTAAGCGTATAGATTTTATGAGGCCTCCGTTTTTAAGAATTGTAACCAATTCTGGTTGGTCTTATGATAATGATGGTGTGTATGATGAGACTACAAAAACGTTATCGCTTTTTAAAATGTTAGACTATGCCAAAGAACGCAATATAGAAATTACGTATGGTGAATGGGGCCACAGCTCTACAGGTGACATTAGCACTATAGATATGGATTGGATTGAAAAATCTGTGAAATTCTTAAATCATTTGGTAAACGAAAAAGGCTATACCAACATTAAAACAATAAATATTATTAATGAGCCTAATGGCGATTGGTCTAGTACTAAAGGAGATTACAACATTTGGAAAAATGTACAGCTAGCTTATTTAGAAGAAATGAAAAACTACAGCTTGGCAGACATTAAAGTAATGGGGCCAGATATAGCCGTTTTTAACACCGCTAGCCAAACAGAATGGTTAACAAAAACTGAGGCAGATTTAGGAGACAATGTAGGTTTGTATGACATTCACGTGTACCCACAACAACAACTAATTCGTAATGGTGAGTTTGCACAAATGCTTAGCGCATATAAAAAAATAACTCCGGCAGACAAGCGTATTGTTTTAGGAGAAATAGGATTTAAATACACAGAGGTAGATGCGCAGCTAAAATTAGAAAACGAAGAAGCTATTGCTAACGACCCATATGCTGGTGAAGATTCTAATATGATGATTTACAAAGCTTTTTACGGCATAGATATGGCAGATGCCTTAATACAAGCAATGAGAGAAGGCTTCTCTGGCTCTTTAGTTTGGAATATGGATGACGCTATGTACAATAGTCCAGACAACGGAGATTACCAGTCTGATAAATTAAAACGTTGGGGTTTTTGGAACATTTTAGGCGAAGAACACACTGGCAATGTTAGTGATGAAGACATTAGACCATACTTTTATCCTGTTTCATTATTAACTCGCTTTTTTCCTGCTGGTAGTGATATTTATAACGTAGAACTACCTAATAAAAAAGGATTACGTGCCGTAGTAGGTACATACAATGGTAAACAAACAATTGCTATTGTAAACTCTCATTACAGTACCTATGAGCTTAATTTAAAATCGGACTTTTTAGGCAACATTACTGCAAATAAATACAGCTACAAGTCTAACGCAGATGGCTCTTTTGTTGGTAAAGTAGATGAAAATGGCTTTGCTACTCCAATAGAAAATAACAAAGAATTAAACTTTACAAATGGTGTAAATATGACCCTAGAAGGGGAGTCTTTTATACTATTTACAAATATGGAGTAATCTATAAAGTAGAATTAAAAAATCAATCAATATAATTTACAAATAAGGAAATAAAAATTAGTATGAATACTGTAGAACAAAAAAAAACAGGATTATTACGTCTTAAAAAACACCAAAACAACCCAGTTTTAAGTCCAAATCCAGAAAACGATTGGGAAAGTTTAGTTGTTTGCAACCCAGGAGTTTGGTATGAAAACGGTACATTTTTTATGCTGTACAGAGCCGCTGGTAATGATAAAGAGCATCAAATACGTTTTGGTTTAGCCACAAGTACAGATGGTGTAAACTTTACTCGTACCTCTAACCAACCTGTTTTTAGTCCAAGTACAGATGGGCCAGATATGGGCGCTGTAGAAGATCCTAGAATTGTAAAATTTGGAGATGAGTTTTATGTAACATATGCTTACAGACCTCATCCTCCAGGACAGTATTGGAATTTTGATCATGATCAAATTTTATTACCAGATTGTGATGCTGATGCTCCGTTGGTTTTAAAAAACAACATTGCAAACTCGGGCTTACTTTTAACCAAAGATTTTAAAAATTACAGACGCTTAGGAAGAATTACACAAAGTAATTTAGACGATAGAGATGTTATTATTTTTCCAGAAAAAATAAACGGGAAATATGCAATGTTACACAGACCAAAAGAATGGATTGGTGAAGAGTATGGCTGTGATAAACCTTCTATATGGATTCGTTTTTCTAACGATTTAATGGTTTGGGAAGAGCCAAGTACATTGCTACTTGCAGGTATTAATAATAGCTGGGAAGAAAAAATTGGCGGTAGCACACCTCCTTTAAAAACTAAAGATGGCTGGTTAATTATATATCATGGTGTAGAAAATGGCGGCTTAGGTTATTACCGTGTTGGTGCGGCTCTTTTAGATTTAGAAGACCCTACAATTGTAAAATCTAGACTAACCAATTGGATCATGGAGCCAGAGCACGATTATGAAATTGATGGCTTTTACAAAGGTTGTGTTTTTCCAACAGGAAATATGATTATTGATGATACTTTATACGTATATTATGGTGCTGCAGACAGGTATGTTGGTCTTGCAACATGTAATATTGATGAATTATTAAATGAACTTAAAAATGCTTAAAAAGCAAGTATTTAATTACCTATTACTTCTCCTTTTTTTGCCGTTAGCATTTTGCCAAACGGTAAAAAAGGAAGAGTTAGTTACAATTGATGCCAATACTATTATCTCTTCGGAATTTATTGGCAATGGAGTAGAGTGGTCTGCGTATCCACACGCAGATGCAGATGACGCAGAATGGGGCTTATTAATGACCAATAAAAAATGGGAAACTGTTTTTAAAAGGTTAAATTATATGAAACCCAAAATAGTACGTGTACTAGACCAAGCAAATTGGAGGTACCTAGAGGGTATAGACAAAGATGGCAACCCAATTCTTAATTTTGAAAACCAAGAAATGCACGCTTTATACAAGCTGCTAGACTACTGCCAAAAAAATGACATTAAAGTTATACTTGGAGAATGGGGACAACCGTACAAGGTGCATGACACACATTTAAAAATGCAAAATACCTTTACTGGTGCTACAGACCCTAAATGGTTAAATAGCATTGCAGAGCACCTAAACTACCTTGTAAATACTAAAGGATACAGCTGTATTAAGTATTACAACTTAGTAAATGAGCCAAACGGCTATTGGTCTTCTATAGATGGTAATTGGGACGAGTGGAAACTTGGTGTTAAAAAATTAGATAGTGCATTAGTGTCTAAAAAACTGAAAACACCTGTACACGTTATAGGACCAGATGCTACACCTTTTAATAATGACAAATCTAAATATACAGGAACAGAATGGGCAAAGGAGTCTGTTTTACAATTAAGCAATGTTTTAGCTGCTTATGATGTACATGATTACCCTACAAAAGAGTTTGTACGTTCTGGTGAGTTTGAAAAAAAATACTCTGCAATGATTTCTTTTGCTGATAGCGTTGCAAAAAAACCTTTTATTTTAGGCGAAATTGGGTTTGAAAAATATGTAGATGAAAACATAAAAAGGTATGAGGCAGACCCGTTTGCTAGCCCAGATAGTCAATTATCTGTTTATGATTATGACTATGGTGTAGATATGGCAGATGTGCTAATACAATCTATGAATAGCGGTTTTGATGCCGTTATTGCTTGGGGGTTAGATGATGCTATGCATACCAACGGTGACACCGGAGATAAAAATCAGCTTAAAAAATGGGGAATGTGGAATATTCTTGGCAAAGAACTAACTGGTGATGCTAAAGAAGAAGATATTAGACCTTGGTTTTATACGTGGTCTATTATAACCAGATACTTTACAGAAGATATGAAAATTGTAAAAACTACTGGTTTAAAGCTAAACAAAGTACGTATGGTATCTGGCTGGTCTACAAACAACCACGTTACGTTTTCTATTGTAAATAATAGTAGTAAAAACGCAACTTTTACACTAGACACCAAAAATTTACAAAATAAAAACTTTAAAAAGTTTATATACAGTGAAAAAAACAGACCTGTAGACGGCAATAACTTTCCTAAAGCAGTACAAACTAATTTAAGTTTTACATCAGACTCAAAGCAAATAACTATTCCTGCAAAAAGCGTATTACTTTACACAACCTACAATTATTAAATTATGAGTAACTTAAGTTATATAGACCTTACTGTACTAGTACTGTACATTGTTTTTATAGTATGGTGGGCCTTAAAAAATGGAAAAAGTAAAGATTCTGACGCCTATTTTTTAGCTGGCAGAAACCTAACTTGGCCAATGGTTGGGTTATCTTTATTTGCCGCAAGTGTATCTAGTTCTACATTAATGGGGCATTCTGGAGAAGGCTTTATTAGCGGTATTGCTGTGTTTAATTACAACTGGATATCGGTTTTAATAATGGTATTTTTTGCCATGTTCTTTTTGCCTTTCTACATAAAATCTGGAATTTTTACAATGCCGGAATTTTTAGAACGCAGGTTTGATGGTAAGTCTAGATCTTACTTTTCTTTTATTACAATTATTGGTAACGTTTTTTTAGATGCCTCTGCTACCCTATACACAGGCGCCTTAATTATAAAAATGATTTTTCCGGAAGTAGAAATTTTCTGGATTATTATAGGTATGGCAGCTGTTGCAGGTAGTTATACCATTATTGGTGGTTTGTCTTCTGCAATTAATGCAGATATGATACAAGCTGCTGTGTTAATTATTGGTTCTTCAATTTTATCATTCTACGCTATTAGTAGTATTGGTGGTTGGGAATCTTTTATAGATAAATTTAACGATGGTGTTTGGTTAAAATTAACCAGACCGTTAGATGACCCTACTGTACCTTGGTTAGGAATGTGGATTGGTATTCCTATTCTTGGGTTTTACTTTTGGGCTAACAACCAAGTTATGGTACAACGTGTATTATCTGCAAAATCTATAGACCATGGAAGAAAAGGTGTTTTACTAGTAGGTTTTTTATACCTATTTACATTATTTATTTTTATTGTTCCCGGATTAATTGCACGTGGTATAAACCTTTTTGGAGTAGAAAATTTGCCGCATGAATTAATAAGCGGAATTGATTTAAAAGAAAAATACGGTATAAATACAGACCAAGTATATCCAAGGCTTATTGTTAAGTTATTACCTGTTGGCCTTATTGGTATTATTTTATCTGCAATGATATCTGCTTTAACATCTACCTTAAGTGCCACATTAAGCTCTGTATCTACTTTATTTACTATGGATTTTTATAGTAAAATAGATAAAAATGCCAGTAGCGCTAAAAAGGTAAAAGTTGGTAAAATTACAGCTGTTGTAACATTAGTAATTGCTGTTATTTGGGCTCCTTATATTCAGACTTTTGATTCGCTTATAGCCTATTACCAAGAAATAGTTTCTTATTTGGCACCACCAATTGTAGGTACATTTTTTATAGGTTTATTTTGGAAAAGAGCCAATGCTAAGGGCGCTTTTAGCGGCTTAATGGCAGGTTTAGCTGTTGCTGCCTTAATTATGACATTAAAGTATGTGCTAAACGTAGAAATAAATATTCACTTTTTACTATTAGCTCCTGTTCTGCTAATTATAAGCTTGGTAGTATCTATAATTGTGAGTTTAGCTACTGCACCACCACCAGCAGATAAGGTTGCAGAAAACACTTGGACCAAACAAATTTGGATAGATGAAACTAAAGAACTTAAAGGTATTGTTTGGTATAAAAACTTTAGAGTACAAGCTATTTTGTTAGTTATAGCTTGCTTTGTTATGTATGGCTTATTTTATTAAAAAAGTCTAAGTTTAGTTAATTAAAAATCCCACATCATTACAATGTGGGATTTTTTTAGTTAGAAGAGAACCTTAACCTAAACTTCATAACTTTTATTTCCGTAGTGCATTTTAATCTGCGCTAACTGACCAACAATTTTAATAGAATCTTTCATAGATAATTTAGAGCCATCTGCGTGTATCCACCTTTTTAATGGTTGCTCGCAAATTAACTGCTGCACATTATCTTTTCCGTATTTCTTTTTCATACGCATAAAGATCTCTACATCAAACAACCAACGTGTAATAAACTTTTTATTAAACATTGTAGTTGCTATTTCTCTGTCCATTATTTTAGCTCCACATTGGGTATCTTTAAATGGCATTTTTAATATATTTTGTATAATAAGGTTTATGGTTTTACTTATTATTTTTCGAGCAGATTCTTTAGTAATATCTGCTCCCATTCTGCTAATTCTAGAACCACTTACAATTTTATACTCAGAGTTTTCTATGGTTTTAACTAATTCATCAAAATCTCTAAAATCTGTAGATAAATCTGCATCTAAATAGCCTATATAGTCAAACTGAGAATCTTTTGCTAAATGCAATACTCCTTGACGAACCGCTTCTGCTTTACCTCCATTTTTTTTACAATTGTAAACACTAATGGTATTTTCACTTTCTTTTCTTAATTCTTCTAAAACTTCTAAAGTATTATCTGTACTACCATCATTTACAAAACACAAGTGGTAGCCCAGGTTTTTTTGGGCAAAATCTTTAAACTCTGCACTAGATAGCCTATCTGCTTCATTATAACAAGGTATAACAACACCTACACAATTTTTTTGTAGCATTTGTGCACCATCAACCTTTGTAGCGGTTTTAGCCTCTGTAGGAGCACCAACAATACGCTTAACACGTGCTGCTACTTCTTCTAAACTTACAGGCTTCTTCATATAGTCATCTATACCAAGATTAAATCCGTCTAAAATTATATCTTCATCTGTATTACCAGACATTACCATTATTGCCGTACTAGAATTGTTTTTAATGTGCTTTACCACATCTAAACCGCTCATATCTGGCATATTAATATCTACTATTACAAGATCTGGCTTAAAAGAGTTAAAAGTTTCTATTCCGGTTGCTCCAGAACTTGCTGTTTGTACTTGGTATCCTAAATCAGTTAATTTTTTTTCTACGGAGAGTAAAATTAATTGCTGATCATCAATAGCTAAAATTTTCATAGGTTAAGGTTTTTTTGTTTTGGGGAAAAGGTTATAGTTTTTACCATAACTTTCTGGTACAAAGGTACTACGGTTATATAACTAAAAAGTTAGCAGCAAGGTCAATAACCGTTTTCTGTAGACGAGTGGTTTTGTAAGCAAGTTAACATACATTATTTATAATACCACAATATGTTTATCTTTATCTTGTTTTATATTCTTACAGGTTAAAATTTATGAAGAGAACCAATATTTTATTAATATTAGCTCTTATTGTTGGTATTGCTTTCCATGGGTCTAGTATTTTCTTTACGTTAGAGAATACTTATGATGCATTAATTCACCTGTTTTTTGCAGACCATTACGCTAATAGTTGGTTTGAGCCTTGGGATTATAGGTGGTATACTGGTTTTACAGTACAAGCGTACCCGCCTTTAGTACACCAACTAATAGGTCTTTTATCTTACATAGGCGGTTTAAAATTTGGTATGTTTACCGTTGCTCTTTTAGCTATAGTATTATTTATAACTGGTGCGTATAGATTTGGGTTGCTTATAACCGCTAATAGGCGCGTTGCTGGTTATACTGCATTACTAGCTGTTTTTTCTTCAACATTTATAGAAACCCTACACATATTTGGGCAACTGCCCAGCATTATGGGCTTATCTATATTACTGCATAGTATACCAGAAATATATTTGTGGATAAAAGAAGGTAGAATTAGGTACTTGGTTACAAGTTTATCTTTAATTGCTGTAACAGTAACGTCTCATCATGTTACACCAATTTTTGGTATGGTATTCTTTATATTTCCGTTAATTGGTATGGTGATAATGGATACAGCTAAAGACAAAGTAAAAGACACTAAAGCAATACATTTAAAAACATTTATTTGGGCATTTAAAAAGCTATTTTGGCGTATTGTAACTTTTGGTTTTTCATCATTAATGCTCATTATATTTTGTATTCTTCCGTACTGGGTAAACTCTAAAAAAAATCCAATAACTCAGGTTCCTATTCCGCATGGCTCTAGAGACAACTTTTTAGAGGTTTTATCTTCTGGCTTGGTCTTTTTTATGATTCCGTGGGGAATATTACTATTTATACTACCTTATATTTTTTATAGGTTTTACAGCAAGCGCTACTTATTTTTTGGACTATCTTTTTCTATGCTAACTATTTTAGGAACAGGTGGCACAACACCTATTCCTTTAAAACTATTAGGAGAAACCGCTTTTAATATTTTAACCTTAGACCGTTTTACTCTTTGGGCTACAATTATGGCCTTACCAATATTTGGTGAGTTTGCATATAGGATGATAGAAGGCGATTTAAAAAACAACATTCAAAAAAGGTTTGGAGCTGTATATCACAGAATTGTGGGTGGTTTTTTTATGGTTGGCATATTATTTATGGTAATTTTTACAATGAGCTTGGGCTATTTTAGACCATCACAGCCAGCAAAAATTAAAATGCTGCCTATTGTAAACTTTTTAAATCAGGATCAGCATGATCATTGGCGTTACTTAACTCTTGGTTTTGGAGACCAAATGGCTTGGCTATCTGCGCAAACAAAAGCAATGACTGTAGATGGCAATTACCATTCTGCTCGAAGGTTACCAGAGCTTACCACTAGAGCTATAGAACGCTTAGAAAATTCAAAATTTAGAGGCGTAGAAGGTATTGGATCCTTACAACAATTTTTAACGGTACCAGAAAAATACAATTTAAAGTATATTTTTTCTAACGATAAGTTTTATGATCCCATATTGTATTTCTCTGGCTGGCAACGTTTGCAACAGTTAGAAAACGGCATAATGGTTTGGGAGAAACTAAATGTACCTCCAATACCTGCAATTATACCAAAAGAAGACGTACCTACATTTTTAAAAATAATGTGGAGTACTATTCCTGTTTTAACCATTTTACTGGCCTTTATTATTAATATTCAAATGGTGTGGTACAGAACGCTAAAATCTAAAAAACTAGCGTTACCATCTTACTTAAAATACAGAATAGAGTACACAAAATTTTCTAGAGGCTTAGTAACCGTTAATCATATTTGGGCAGGAATTGTTATGGTTTGTTTAGCCTACGGCGGATATTTATTTTATGTAGAAAACAGCACACAACTGTCTGCTAAAAATGTAGTAACTGCTTATTATGATGCTGTAGATTTTAAAGAGTTTGAAAGGGCTTTTTCATACATTAATCCAGATGACGGTGTTAGCCTTTCTCAGTATATGTTAGAAATTTCTGTTACAGATGGTATTTTAAGTTCATACGCAAAGTTAGACTCCATTGGCATTTCATTTGTAAACAAAACAAAAAACAGTGCAAAGGTTAAAGTAGACACAAGGTGGATTACACCTTTAGATGCAGTAGAAAAAACGTTTTATCACACTGTAAAAAAGAAAAAAAATAAATGGTACTTAAGCGTTTCTAAGTTAGATAATGACTTACCACCAGACCAGTTGTTTACAGATAATTCTACTACATTTTTTAACCATGGCAGAAGAAAAATAACCACAGAGCAAACACACCATGAAGATGTTTTAAAACAACCCGTTTTAGAAATTTTAACTGCAAAATTAATAAAATACAATGGCAGGTATAGTATAATTGGGCAAATACAAAATGTAGACAACGTACCGTCTGATGTTGTTATTAAAGGCACCCTTTACAATGATAAAAATAAAGAGTTGGCTAACTATAATGCTAAAGACAACATAAAACACAAGCTAATGCCTAAGGAGATTACCGCATTTAAAATTAATTTTGAGGGTATTGCTTGGTCTTCTACCAAAGATACTTTGCCGCCAACATTTAATCCGGATGAGTTTACACCAATTAATTTAGAAGAAATACCAACCAAATTTAATTTACAGTGCGCTGGCAATGTTGCCAATACAGATTTGTATAAAAAATTGTCTTTGCAAGAGTTAAACTTTACTAACAATACAATGAGCGGCTCCCTTTTTAACTCTGGCGTACAGGAGGTTACTATACCTCAGCTATTAATTTCTTATTATGACAATGATAAAAAACTAGTTTGGGTAGATCATAATTTTTTATCTGAAGGTGTACGTATACAAAGAAAACAACATTTTAACTACAACCTATTAAACCTTAGCAATTTAAAAGTTATTAGTGATGATATGACAAATTGTTTTGTAAATGGCTCTCCTAACATAGAAATAGCTAAAAAAATGTTTCCGGACAGGAACCACAACCATATGTTAGAGCAGCTACAAGAACAAAAAGGAGATGGTTTTAATTTTATAAGACTAGAGGTTAATAGTTACATTGGTAATCCAAAATAAAGCTTGAAAAATTACTTATACATAATATTATTATTTCTTTTCTGCACTAGCTGCAGCAAAAAAGAAACACCCAAAAAACAAAATACCAGTAACGTAACTTTTACTACATTAACAGCTAAAAAAAATTATACCGTTGCAGATTCTATTACTTTAGAGTTTACTGCCAGCAAACAAAGTAATGCGGTTTTGGTTTTAAAAAATGCTTATGGTATAACCGCAATTAAACCAATACAAAGCAACAACAAGTTAACCTATAAAGTACCAGAAAATTTCACTAAAATTGTTGGTAATTTGCATTGGCTACTGGTTTTAAACAACCATATAAAATTGCAAGATACCGTTGTGATAATGCCTGAAGCTAACAACTACCCAAAACTAGAAACCTATTTAGGACCAAGAAGTATTGTTGCTGGCGGTAACGACTTTTCTATGCTTGTAAATGCGCCTACAGATAGGTTTGATAATCCTTTGGCAGCAGGCACTAAAGTGGCTATAAAACATCAATTTAGAAAAGAGGTTACAACAGACACTTTAAAGGTTAAAAATTTGGTGGCTTGGACCAATATTTTTTCTCCACAAAAAACGGGACGCATATTAATTACATCTTTGGTAGACAGTACAAAATCTAAAGAATTAACCTCGGTAATATTGCCAGATAACGCATCTAACTTTACAATAAATTACAGCAGAAACCATAAGTACGCAGATGGCAACCAAATTATAACATTTACAACATCTACAATAAAAGACAACCACGGTAATGTAGTTAGTGATGGTACTTTGGTTCTTTTTACTGTAAAAGATAACCAAGGCAACTTGCTACAAACAAATGGTACAACCATAAACGGTGTAGCTATAGCAAAACTATTGCACCCATCTAAAAAAGAATCTTGGACTGTTACTGCCTATGTTACAGGAGCGGCAAAAAGCGACTCTATTAAGGTAGATTTTAGCTCTGCAGTAAAAGATTATAAAGTGCACTTATCTGCAAACAACAGAACAATTACTATTGGGCCAATAGAAAGTTTTATGCAGCAATTTGTACCAGACGGATTAACCGTAACTGTATTTATTTACACTAAAGAAGGTGCTTTATTAAACACCATTAAAACTACAACTTTAAAAGGAGTTGCTAGGTTTAATTTTGATGAAAACTTTTATAAAAAAGGAAGTTATACTATTAAAATTGAAGCTGCCGGAATTATTAAAAACAAAGTAATAATGCTAAAATGAAGATAAATAAAATTATATATCGTGCACTTTTACTACTGTCTTTTGTAGCCTTAAATGGTTTGGTGTTAATTGGCATAAGTGCTATGCTATCTTACTTAAATACGGGAGCAGAAAGAACTTCTATTTTACATATTGAGCAAAATTTTGAAGAAACATATTCTCCTAAAATAGTTTGGCATAACACTACTAATGAAGGCAGAGAAATTGAAGATCAAACTTTACAATCTATAGAAGAAGATTATAAAAATGCTTGGAATGTGCGCAACATTGCTTTAGCAAGTAACAATATGTATGGTGTAGATGATTTTTTTACAACTAGTGCCAGAGCTAAATTAGATAGCATTATTAAACTAAATTCTAAAAACGGAATTACGCTAGTTACCACATCTATACAACATAACCCAACTGTAGACTTTTACAGTGCAGATGGTAAACTTGTAGTGTTTACAGATAATAATGCAGAACAATACAATGAGGTTTACAGCAATAATACTTTGGTAAGCAATTTTTACAGCACACCCAGTTATAAGGTAATGATGCTTTTAGAAGATGGTTTTTGGCGTATTAGACACCTGGTAGAAATAAATAAAAAAAACACTGCCAATACATTAATACCACAAAAAAAACAGCAAAGCAAAACCATAACATCTGGTATAAACTATTACCCAAAAAACACTCCTTGGAATATGTTTGGCAAAACATACAACAGTAGTGTAATAGAAAAAGACTTTGCATTAATACAAGAGTTACAGCTAAATACAATTCGTATTTTTGTTCCTTATGAAGCTTTTGGAAAAGCTAATGTAGACCCTAAAAAGTTAATGCAATTAAAACAAACTTTAGATATTGCAGAAAGGCACAAACTTAATGTAATAGTTACTCTTTTTGACTTTTATGGTAATTATGATGTACAAGACTGGACATTAAACCACAGACACGCAGAGCAAATTGTAAATGCTCTTAAAAATCATCCTGCCTTGGTTGCTTGGGATATTAAAAATGAACCCGATTTAGACTTTGAATCTAGAGGAAAACTAAAAGTAATTGCTTGGCTTAAAGAAATGATTAAAAATATAAGAAAGTGGGATTCTAAAACCAATATTACTATTGGATGGTCTAGTACAGAAGCTGCAGAAAACCTAGTTGAAGAAGTAGATATTGTATCTTTTCATTATTACAAAGAGCCTAAAGATTTTTTAAAATCCTTTGCTGTATTAAAAAACAAAGCTAAGGGTAAAGATTTGGTTTTACAAGAGTACGGCTACTCGTCTTACAGTGGCTTTTGGAACCTATTCACAGGTTCTATAGATGACCAAGCTGCTTATTACAAAGAAATGCAATTGTATATAGAACAAGAGAATATTCCTTTTGTATTATGGACATTGTATGATTTTGAAACAATACCAACAGCCGTTGTTGGTAGGTTACCTTGGCGTAAAAATCAGCAAAAGTATTTTGGCTTATTTACTGTAGACGGACAGCCAAAGGATGCATTACAATATATTAAACCTAAAAAGTAAAAGGGAAACAGCTAACCATACTGTTTCCCTTTTTGTGGCTTAACCTCACCATAATTTATTTTACTAAAAGCTCTACTGCTTCTCTTTCTTTCTCCATCTCTCTTTCTTTTTCTCTTTCTGCTATAATAGTATCAATACTTATGTTTCCGGCTTTAGCCATTTGTATTGCTGCAAAATAATCTACATACATCTGTGCAATATCAGACATTGGTAAAGAGCACGCTGCTTTATAATTTATTTTACTTAATTCTTCGCGGTAATCATCATATGTAATAATGTTTTCTATTGCATCTGCTAAAGATTCTGCACTTTCTGGCTCAAAAAATTCACCTTTATAACCTTCTTCCTTAACTAGTATGCTTAAATCTCCTAAATCTGGTAACGCAACTGCTTTTCCGTAGCTACCTGCTTGGTGTAAAACTCCAGAGCTACCTGTTGTAGATGTGTAAGGAAAAACTACCACTGCACTATCATTAAAAATAACAGGTACATCTTCTTCTGCAACATAACCAGTAAACCTAAGTTGGTCTACGTGCTTATATTTTTCGCTCACTTCATTTAAATAACCTGGTGTGTTTGGGCTATCTGTACCTGCTATTACTATTTCTATATCTTGTTTTGTACGCTGACGAATAATTTCTACAGCATCAATTAAAATTTCTACTTTTTTGTATGTTCCAAACTTTCCAAAAGCCATTACTTGCTTAGGACCTTTTGGTAATTGATAAGTTGGTTCTGGCGGAGTTTCAAAAGCACCATGAGGAATTAAAGCAACGTTTCTAGACTTGTATTTGCTTTCTAAAATACCTTTGTATTTGCTTATTGTTACGGCTAAAATATCTGAAGATAAAATTACTTTAGTTAATGAAGCTCCAATAAAATTGTATGCTTTTTTAAGAAAACTACTTTTAGTTATACCAGCATTTTCTAAATCTACCTGCTCTAATATATTGTGCAGTAAAGATATTGTTGGTATTCCTTTTAATTTACATATTAAAGGCAACATTAAACCTAACGCAGCAGGTACTTTTTTGTCTCCAAATTTTAAAAACTGAAGGTTAAATAAAACTGCGTCTGGTTTAGTGTCTGCAATTGCGCCCATAATACCAAAAACGTTTTTATAGCTATTAAAACTCCAGCATTCTTTTACTGTAATTTTACAGCCTTCTTCTGTAAAAGAAAGATCTTTTGCTTCTTTGGTTTTGTCTGTAATTAAGACTATTTCAGTTACTTCTTTTTGTAGTCTAAAATGTTTTACCAAGTGGTATCCGTATTCTGTTAAAGTTACTTTACTTGGTGGGTACGCTGTTACAATTGCTAATTTCATAAGGTTAAGTTTTAATAATTTATTTGGGATAAATTGTTATACAAATATCCATCTTAAAGCCTTATTTAATAGGGGTTAAGAGACCAAATACCATTTACTGTAGACGAATGGAAAGCACCCTGCGGTTAACGTTTTTTTAACAAAACTAAAACAGAATTTTAATGAAGAAGTAGTTATAAAATGAGTTTAAAAAAGAAGTTAAAATCTTACATAATATTACAGGCACGTATAAAAGTAAAAAAGCCTAAAACTTAAAAAGCTTTAGGCAATTAATTGGGGGGAATGCTAACCAAATTAAAAGTAGGTTTATATGTTTCGTTTTGATGAAAAGTAAAGTAGTTGTGCAAAAAGTAATGCCAACATTACTATAATTTGTAGTTGTACAACCATAGCTAAACTGCTATGAAAAAATACGATTAATCCTATTTGTGATAATCCTAGTATACCAGATAATATTACCGGAACATAATAGTCTAGAGATAAAAAATAATATGCAAATATGTTAGATATAGCAAAAAGCGATGTTGCTAATGCATACTGCCATAATAAAGATGACATTTCTAAATAGGCATCACCAAACATTAATGATATAATTGTTTCTGGAAAAAGGTAGCAACCAGCAACTATAGTTACAGATAGTAAACTTATATAACCAACATACTTAAATAAAATTGGTGCTGTACGTTTACCTTCTTTTCTTTTTTCTATTACTGCTGGTAATAATAACATTACAAACATCCAAGCTACAAAATAAACTACTCTACCTATTAATGCTAAAGAAGCATAAAGCCCGGCATCTAAAGAATTAAAATAATGTTTTACTAAAAGTACATCGCTATTGTTTATAATAATTTGCGTAAGCTCATAACCGGCTGTTAATAGTATAAATGTGGTAACTTTCTTTTTATTTTCTACAGTTAAAATATTAGATGCAGCAAAAGATATTTTCTTAAATTTTATTGGCATTAATCCAAAAACAAAAGATATTACTATACCTACAGCTACTAAAAAAGCAGAGTTCATTGGTACTAATAACAATAAAGCTAGTGTTACTAACAATCTGCTCCACATTTCTGATTGGTAGGTTACAGATAAGTTAGTATAATTTTGTTTGCCTTGGTATTTTCCTCTTTTAATAGACATTATAAAGTAAAGCGGAATACCTACAGCAAATACTCTAAACATTGTTACAGATTCTGTATTAAATAACTGCTGTAAATTGTTTGCAAATAAAAATAATAAAGCCCCTATAGCAACACCAAAAATAATGGCGTATTTGTGCATATAGTTTTCAAAAGCTTTCCATTGGTTACCAGAAAACAAAATATTAAACTTGGTGGTTACCAACTGAAAAGTCATTCCTACAAAAGAAAGCACCAACAATAATGTTATTAGTAAAGCTGCATCTGCAAAGGCAGCAGGCCCTAACATACGCCCTAGTATTAAGTTATACAGGTAGTTGCCTCCATTTACAACAAGTACACTTGTCATAAATATTTGTTCTGGAGTTATTTTTTTATTTACAAAACTAAACGCGGTCATTGCTAAAGATATAAGAAGTGTTAGACATTTCCATAATAGAAGCAATTTGTTTATTCTCCTGACCAACAATAGCTAAAACCTTATTGTTTTTTGCTACTTTAATGTATAGTTGCTCTAACTGCTTTGCGCTAGAATACATTATGTTATTTACATTGTCTAGAGATAAAATTAGCTTTTCATTACCTTTTAAGTAATAGTCTATATGGCTTTTAAGTGCTTTCATATTCTGAGAGTTAAGGTTTCCTTTAACTTCCATAAAATTGTTAATGTGATCTATACGTAATGCCATAATAATTGTGTTTTAGGTTAAGTTTGTATTATTTGTTACAGCAAATATCTTTTTTTAATAAAGGAAAAATTGCCGCCTGTAGATGATTGGCCGTTTACTGTAGACGAATGGTAAGTTTTAATCTTTAAATTAAAAATTTAACTAACTCATAATTAAATCATAAAAGCCTAATAAATACAGAATGTGTACGTTATAGTACTGTAGTACTAACCCTACCGTTTTTATAATGAAGAAAATTGTATTCTATTTATTACTTATTGCAACTGTAACAGTTTATGCACAGGAAGACTTAACTCCTGGTTTTAAAATGCTAGAAAAAGGCAATTTTAAAGAGGCTAAAACTTTTTTTAAACCATTGGCACAAGCTTACCCTACCAATAAAACAATATTAATATGTTACGGTAGAGCAGTAGGTTTAAGTGGAGAACCTAAAGTTGCTAATACCATATTTAAAGGTTTATTAGAAAAGCACCCAAATGATTTTGAGGTTCAAATAAACTATTACGAGTCCTTTTTATGGGCCAATCAATTTAAAGAAGCCAAACCATTATACGCAGACCTAGTTGCAAACAACCCTAAAAACTTTGCTGCCATATTAGGTTATGCCAACACATTAAGTAACTTAAAAGAGTATAAAGAGGCTTTAAAGTGGGTTAACAAAGCTATAGAGGTAGATCCTGATAATAATAGTGCCAAAGTATCTAAAAAGTATATTAAGCTTGGTTACGCTAATTATTACGTTAATAACCAAAACTATAAAAAAGGAGAAAGTTTATTAAAAGAAATACTTGAAGATTTTAAGGACGATAAAGATGCACTCCTAAATTTGGCCAATATTTATTTAATTACCAAAGATGTAAACAAAGCTAAAAATACATATTACCAATATGCTAAAACACCTAAAGATACTGTAACCGCATTAATTGGAATTGCACTAGCAGAGCATATTGGAGAAAAAGACAAAATAGCCTTAGAAACAGCCATTAATGCCAAACAAAAGGCAGAAAAAATTGAAGATTTTGAACTTATTGAAAAAAGTAACGAACGTTACGTACAGGCTTTAATTTGGAACCGCAAATTTGTTTCTGCAAAAAAAGAAATAGAGGTATTAGAAGAAAAATATCCAAACCGTAATTGGGTGATGTCTTTAAAAGCAACTTTAGGTATGTATACTTCTAAATTTAAAACCAGTATTAGTAATTACAATACTATATTGGCTAATGATAGTTTGTCTTTTGACGGTAATTTAGGTAAAGCAAATGCTTTATTTGCTTCAGATAAAATTGTACCTGCATACGTTACAACATATAAAACATTAGAAATTTTTCCGAAACAGAAAGATGCTACTGGGCTTATAAAAAAATTAAATAAAAACTACACTCCGTTTGCAGAACAACAAGTTAGCTACACGTTTGATAATGGAGACAACACTGCTCTTTCTTTAAAAACAGCAGCGATGGTACCTTTATCTACCAAATTTAAAACAACTGTAACATACCAATACAGAACCACAGAAAACACTACAACAAACAATAAAGCAACAGCACATTTAGTACAAGCAGATGTTGAGTATAAGTTAATGCCACAAACTAATTTATTAGCTTCTGCAGGTTTTAACAACTCTAGGTTTTCTAACACGTCATACACACAACCTATACTACAAGCCAAGTTACAAACTAAACCTTTGTCTTTTTTAAACTTAGATTTGGGCTACCAAAGAGAAGTACAAAGTTTTAATGCAGAACTTATAGAAAGAGAAATAGTAATGAACCACTATAGCTTAATTTACAATTTAAGCACTAATTTTAACTTAGGTTGGTACACACAACTAATACATACTAAACAGACAGATGATAACGAGAGAAATTTACTTTTTACCTCTTTGTATTATAATGTGTTAAGAAAACCAGCTTTAAAATTTGGACTAAACTACCAATACATAACTTTTAAAGACCAATTACCAGTAATTTACTTTAGTCCAGAAACCTATAAAGCCTTTGAACTTTTTGGTGATGTAAGAGGTAAAATAAACGAAAAAACAAATTATTTTGCTAGTGCAGCTACAGGCTTACAATATGTAGAGGAGCAAGATGCTAGTTCACTCTTTAGAGCCGAAGCTGGCTTAACACACCAGTTTTCTGAAAGACTTATTGGTGATGTGTATGGCAAATATAGTAACATTGCCTCTGCAACTGCTGCTGGTTTTGAGTTTACAGAAGTTGGTATTAAACTAAAATACTACCTAACAAAAAAACCATTATTTTTAGATAAGCTGAAGAAAAAATATCAAATAAAATAAAAAACCCCAATACAATTTGGGGCTTTTTTTACTGATATATAAATTATAATAGGTTTAACCTTCTCATTAATTCTGGCCTGTTAGACCTACTAATAGGCACTACATTTTTCTCAATAAGTACACTATTGTCTTCTATATCTATAATTTTTGTGAAATTAATTATATAAGATCTATGTATTTGCAAAAACAACTTTTCTGGTAACTTGTCTTTAATTTTTTTTAGAGTATTGCGTACTCTGTAGTTTTCTTTTGTTGTTTTAACCTCTATATAATCTCCTTTAGCTTCAATAAGTTGTATATCATTAAAGTTAATTTTTATAAGACGTCTATCTATATTAATATATAGTTCTTGGCCCAATGCTGTGTTGCTTTTTGTAGTGTCCTCAGAAACAGTTTCTGGTTCTGGAGCCTTAGCAAGTGCTGCTTTTACTTTTTGTATAGATTTATTAAAACGATCTTGTGTAACTGGTTTTACTAAATAATCTACAATTGACTCATACTCATAAGCCTCAATAGCGAAGTTGGTATCTGAGGTTGTTAAAACAATTTTTGGCGGATTTTTTAATGTTTGTACAAAGTCAAAACCACTAAAACCAGGCATATGTATATCTAAAAAAATAACATCTACTGTATTCTGATTTAAAAACTTTATAGCCTCCATTGCGCTTCCAAAGGCATCTATAACCTCTAACTCTTCAACGTTAGAGCAAAGTTGTGCAACTATTAACCTAGCTGTTGCCTCGTCGTCTACTATAATACAATTCATAGTTTAAATGGTTTTTAGGTAGGTTGTTATTTTTTCTAAAATTAATTTAAATTCTGTATGTAAGTCATATGTTCCCTTTAACAGTTGTTCTTCATACGTTACTGCCAAACCATATGCTTTTTCTAACCCTAGAATATTAAATTTGTGTTTTAGCTTATGTACTATTTCTGCAGAGGCTTTATTATCCTTAGCGTTAACAGCGTTAATATATGTTTCGTTTTCTTCAGGAAACTCACTTTTAATAATACTTATAAATTGATTTAGAAACTCTGTATTACCATCTGCTAGTTTGTGTACGTAATTTAGGTTGGGCTGTTCCATATTAATTTTTTTTAATGGTAAAATAAAATACCGTTCCTTCATCTTCCTTAGAATCTACCCAAATTTTACCTCCATAGAAAGTTACAATTTTTTCTACTAATGCTAGCCCTATTCCATTAGATTCTACATCATTATCTAGCTTTTTAAACATTTCAAATATTTTATTCAAATATTTTTGTGGTATTCCCTTGCCATTGTCTTTAATACTAAATTGCCAATAGTTAGGCTTTTCTAAAACATCTACATTTACAATACCATTTTCTAAATGCTCTGTTGCTTTTACAGCATTAGTTAATAAGTTCATAAAAAGTTGCTCTAACCTATATTTGTCTAAAAATAAGGTTGGTAAATTGTCTGCTACTTTTATTGTAACGTTTTTAGGTATGTAAATAGTACTTTTTATGTCTTTTAAAAGTAATGAAATATTTACATTGCTTTTAGCTTCTTCATTATTGCCTATAGTAGCGTGTTTTAAAATGCCACTAACTAGCTTGTCCATTTTTACCAAGTTTTGAGATATTAAATCGCAATTATTAATACTATCTTGTGTAAACTTGTGTTTTTCTTCTTCAACAATCCAACTCATTAGCGTATTAATATTACGCATAGGAGATTTTAGATCATGAGATACTACGTGGGCGTAGTTGTTTAAAGATTTATTTTGCTCCTCTAAATCTTTAACTAAGTTATCTTTTTCTTTAGTAACCAAAGCAATATGTTCTGCTTGCTTACTAATATGTTTGGCTAGTTTTTGCGCACTAACTATATTTTGTTTAGAGTGCACTATATCTTCTGTATTATCTAAATTTAAATTAAGACTATTAACTGCTTGCTCTAAGGCTTGCAGTGTCTTCTTCTGTTCTTGCGCCTCTTGTGCCAACTCTATATTTGCTGCTTTTAATTCTTGTGCACTAATAGTAGTAGCACGTTGTATCATTGCAATTTTATCATCGTAATCTTCATAAGATTTTTCTATTGCATTAAAAAATTTGTCTAAATCTGGATTACCTTTTAGCTCCTCTGGCAAATTTTTGCGTATTTGTCTTCTTAAAAGTGAATGCATTACTCGCTTATTAAAGTTAATGTCATTGTTTGGTTGTGCAACATACAAGCATTGTTACCTTCAAAAGGAGCCATTTCTCCGTAAGAATAATACCCCATAATTTTAGACTGGTTGCCAATTACATCTAAAACTTCTTCTACCTCTTCTTCTGTTCTTTGATCCATAACTAACTTACGGCCAACACAACTAACAAGTAATGCTAATTGCGGAAGATTTTCTCTGTTTCTAATAGCATATTTAGCAGCTACACTTGCACCTTCAGCTATGTCATCTACAGTAGACATCATTAATTGTACAGTAGATCCTTGCGGAACATCACCGGCTAATATCATCGTATTTGTATCTTCGTCAATATTTATAATGGTACGTACAATTGGTTGTGAATCTTCAGTAATTTTTACATTTAATGGGTACAGTAATGCTGACTTTGGTAATTCTTTTGCCTTATCTCCCAAGTATTTTTTATACAAGTCTAATGCAGGTTTCCCATCTAACTCATACAAAACATTACCCTTAGACTTTGTTATAATACGTTCTGGCCCAAAGCCGGTCCAACCACCATAATTTGCACTTGTAATTTCTAATGTTTTGCCATAAAAACCTATAGCTACAATTTCTCCTTCTTTAGGTGTAGCATTATTAGACACTAGTGTTTTTTCAAACCTAGCATCATCCCCACATAAACCGCCAGACAACCCAATAGATATGTGTTTTTCTTTTTCAATTCCTTCTATTAAAGCACTACCATTTACCGTGCTTCCTTCAGAAATTATATAAATGTGTTTCAGATCTTTTTTAGGAAACTCTTCAATTAACTTAGCTCCTAAATCCAAATCGTTATAACCAAACTCTTTTACATTTTTACTTTTTACTATATAGGTAGATTTTTCAAACTCTATAGCAGTTAAAACAATTGTATTTTCTGATACTTTATCTCCAATTATTTCTCCTGAAGTACTCCCAAAAACAACATTTCCGTTAGGAAACATCTCTTTAATTTCTTGATATAGATTTTCTTCTTCTAATAAAAATCTATTACCAAAAACTAAAACCAAAGGGTCTTTTAAAGTAATTTTATCTGTTATAAAAATAAAATTAGCTCCTTTTTCTTTTTTTGCTTGTACTATTTTCATAACTAAAATTAATTATTAAGATCTTTTTTTAAAGTAAAAAAGAATTTTGTCCCTTTACCTAACTCACTCTCTACCCATACATTACCTTCATAACGGTCTACAATTTTTTTAACTATTGATAGGCCTATACCCGTAGAGCGCTCATTATCTCCTATTGATTGAAAAATTTCGAATATCTTTTTATGAAACTTTTCTGGGATACCAACACCATTATCTTCTATACAAAATTGCCAATGCTGTGGTTCTTCTTTATAAAGTACTTGTACTAATCCTTTTTCTGCTTCAATATGAACAACTGCATTTCCAATAATATTTTGGAAAAGCTGATGCATTTTTGTACTATCTGCGTTTAAAAGCGGTAGTTTTTTTGGAACAACTACCTGTACATGATCTGGAATATAAATACTCTCTGTAATGTCTGTTATTACAGTATTTAAATCTACTTTACTGGTAGACATTTGTGCGCTACCAGCTGTAGAATACTCTAAAATTCCGTGAATTAGCTTGTCCATGAATGCAACTTTCTCTTGCATTAACGTTAGGTTTTGCACACCTGCTTCATCTAAAACGTCTTTATAATCTTCATAAGTCCAAGTAGCTAAAGCACTAATACTACGTAATGGAGATTTAAGGTCATGAGAAACTATATGGGCATATTCTTGTAAACCATCATTACTAATTTTAAGCTCTTTTAATAATTGCTCCTTTTGTAACTCTAATTCTTTTTGCTCTGTAATATCTAAATGTATACCTATAGAACCTACAACCTTGCCTTCTTCATTATAATTTGGAGCACCACTTACTAGCCAGTGTCTTGTTTCTCCTTTTTTATTTTTTATTTTTATTTCATAAGAGTCAGAGATTCCTTTTAATCTATTTTCAGACTTTTTCTCTATTCTTTCAGAGTTCTCTATCTTCAATATTTTTACAGCATCTTCCCCTAAAAGTTCATCTTTAGAGTATCCGCTCATTTTACAAAAACTCTGGTTAACAAGCTGTACTTCATTATCTATGGTAACTTCTACCATACCTAAATTCATATTAGCAATAATACCCCTGTACTTTTCTTTTTCTGCTTTTATTTTTTCTTCTGCTTGGCGCTCTTTTGTGATGTCTTCTATTACGCAAACCTGGTACTCTACTTTGCCTTCGTTATTTTTAACGGCACTAATACTAGCTTTTGCTAAAATCTGAGCTCCATTTTTTTTGAAAAATCTTTTTACAATAGAAAAATTATCTATTAAACCTGCATTTAAGTCAGACTCTAATTTTTTTGTCATTTCTTCATCCTCGGACTCAGATATGTCTGATAATTTTAATTTTCTGGCAACATTTTCTGGGTATCCTAAAAGCGCCGCAAATGTAGCGTTACTCTTTATTATTTCATCATTAACTGTTAGTACAATACCTAGCGGAGAGTTTTCTACAATTATGTCTAATTGTCTTTTTTGCTCGCTTAGCATTTCCTTAATTTCAGTTTCTTTACTAATGTCTCTTATAATACCTTGTGCACCTATTGGTTTTTGTTCTTTATCATAAATTACACTAGTATTTATTTGCACCCATTTATGTGTGCCATTTTTTGTGATAATTTTAGATCTGTAGTTTTTTAACGTACCTATTTGCATTAGAGTTTTAAAAGATTCTATGGTGTATTGCATAAAATCTTTGTGCACTAATTTTGGCAGGTTAATAGTTTCTTTAGTGTTGTCATACCCTAAAAATTCTCTAGCAGAACTGTTCATATTAACAACATTAAAGCTAAGATCCATTACTACGTATGGGTCTATAATATTAACAAAACCACCATCTAATTTAGAGGTAGTTTCGGTTAATAAATTCTCTAATTTATTATTAGCTTGTTTAAGGTGTAAGGTAGTATCAAAAAGCTCTTTAGATTTTACTTCTAAAATTTTTTCTGCTTGTAGCCTTGCTTTTTTCTGTCTTTCTAACGCCTTTTTTAGTAATAAAATTTCTTTGTTACTATCCATTCTGGGTAATGTCAAATTTTACTTCGGTACCGTTTTCATTTAAAAGTTTGTACGTTACAGTTGCACTGCTATTAAAATGCTCAAAAGATTTTTCTATTAAGCCGTGCGCTAATTGGTACAATCCTCTGCTAGATGAGTATACCATAGAAATAGATGTGTCTGTCTTTTCTAAAATTTTAAACGTAGGTAATTCTGCGTCTGGATATAATTTTTTAACGTGTACGTGTATGTGGTCTTCAATAGAATAGATGAGGCTTAACGGTGAGTTATAGCTTTTAATAACATCTGGGTGTGCTTTAGCCAAACCGTCAAACAAAAATAAACCAAAAGCATAAATTAAATCTCCTACTGGTGTTTTTACCTCAGAGCTTAAACTGGTAATAAGACTTACCATTTCATTAAAATTATACGTTCCAACAGATGTGTAAATTCCTTCTGATGGCAAATTAGAGTTTTCTATTATGGTGTCTACAGTTTCTAATCCAAACTTAGATTCTACCATTTCTAAAAACTCTGTAAATACAACTCCCTTCATAATTAGACATTTAGAGCTGTAAAAGTAAGAAAAAGGATACCTAGGGTGTAATTTTTGTTGTGAAAGGTGTTAAAATTACTAGCCTTTTACTAGTTCATTGTTGTCCCAGTAGTTTAAAACACTTTGTAATTTGGTTTCATAATCCTCATATTTTAGAGGCTTTATTACATAACCTGCAATTCCTATTCTATAACATTCTAATAAATCTGCTCTATTTTCTGATGTAGTTAATACTATTGTTGGTAAAAATTTAAGCTTTTCATCTGCCTTTAAAACACTTAAAAACTCAGTGCCACTCATTCTTGGCATATTTAAATCTAACAAAATTATATCTGGTAATGTATTTCCAGATTGTAGTATATCTAGAGCTTCCTCACCGTTTTTTGCTTCGGTAATGTTGTGTTTTAATTGAAGTTTAGAGATCGTTCTCTTCAGCTTCATCGTCTCGATCATGTCGTCTTCAATAAATAAAATATTCATAGCTCTAATTTTTATATCTGCAAATGTAATATCCCATTTCTAATTAATTTTTACTATAAAGTTGAACAGTAAATTAGTGTAGACGAATGGTAGTTTACTGTAGATGGATAAATTTGCACATTTAACCAACGTCTTAAAACCCCTTTAAAATGCAGGTAAACTCGACGAAATGCACTGTTAGTTTATTTTATCTCTTTAGCTACAAATGGCTGGTCTGGATCACAAATTGCACCTACTAATTTATGCAATTCTTTTGTAAATTTAAGTAAAGTGTCCTGTGTAATTATAGAATTTTTATTCTCTGAAAACTTTAATATACCTGCCTTAATATTTTTAAAAGAAAAAATTCCTGCTTCTACTTTATCTACAGGAACCAAATGATTATACATATAAGCATAACACAATAATTGAAAAGCTTTGCTTTTATCATACTCTTCTACAATGTCTTCCCAGTTGCTTAAATTAAGGTTTCTTTGCTCTACTTTACCTGTTTTATAATCTATAACACGCAAAACACCATCTATCTCATCAATTCTGTCTAATTTACCTTTTATATGAACAGGAAAATTTACTCCAGGTACATTAATAGCTGTTTTTAAAGACAGTTCTAAGCCTATAATTTTAATTTTATGTTTTTTAGCACTTTCAATTTCTAATTTAATAAAGTTTTCTACATATTTTAAAACTACGTTAAAGGCTATTAAATTTTTACCTTCTTCTAAACTTACATTTTTATAATGTATAGCAAAATGTTTACGTACTGTGCTATTTATTTTTGGCAGTAACGCTTTTAATTGTTCAGCTTCTAAAAAAGTATTTACAAACGGCTGGTATAGCTCGTCTAAAGTTTCATGTACAATTGTACCAAAGGTATTAGCAGCAACTGTTTCTTCAACCTCTTCTAGCTCATTAATTTTTAAAATGTTTTTTTTATAAAAATCTAAAGGATTTCTAATATAGTTTGATAGTGATGTTGGAGAAAAACCATAAGCAGCAATGCCTTTAATTAGTTCCATTAAATGAGCATCTTTTTGTATAGAAACAACTTTCTTTTTGGGTGATTTTATTTCAGGAAAAGCAATAGTTTCTGTAATATAGTTTGATATATTACTATCTGCTAACAATTGCCTAATAAGCCTACTAACCTCGCCTCCCTCTAAAACATCTGGTTCTGTATTGTACACCAAATGTATGTTTTTGGCACGTTGAAGAAGTCTGTAGAAATGATACGTATAAACGGCATCTTTTTCTTTATAGGTAGGTAAACCATACATCTTTTTAATATCAAAAGGAATAAAAGAATTGTTAGATTTACCTGAAGGCAAAATGCCCTCATTTACAGATGTTAATAATACGGTTTCAAAATCTAGATTTCTACTTTCTAGCATTCCCATAATTTGCAAACCTTTTAAAGGCTCTCCTTTAAAGTCTAAAGTTTCACTAGATAATAACTCTTTATATAAACCAAAGAGCGACTGCAAATCATTTAAAAAAGGGTATTTAACCACTAAATTATTTAGCTGGTTAAACAATTGATGAAATCTGTATAAATACTCTAACTCTAACCCGTTACCCTCTGCGTTTATTTTTTCTTTTACAGCTAAAATAAGTGCTAAGCATTTTTTAATAAAAACAGGAACAGTTAAGTTTGACTTATAAAAAAGTAAGTCTAAATTACTTGTACTACTAATTAATTGCAGTTTGGCTACGTCTACATAAATCCAGTTTCTACTCTTAATTTGGTTGCATATTGCATCTGCAGCATTTATTGTATTGTCTTCTGTTGCAAACAATAATTGTATATATGGGTGGTTTAGTACAGTTGTTACATGCTGGTAGTACCAACCTTTTTCATCTTTACGTATATAAAGGTCAAACAACTGTGAAAATAAACTCTCTAAAGGCGATTTATGTAACGGAAAACCCATTGTTATGTTAATGCCATTTATTTCTTCTGGTATGGCATTTATTAATGGATTTAAAAGTGTTTCATCTCCTAATACAACTGCTGTATTGGTTAACATACTTTTTTTATCATTATACAATTTACCCAAAACACTACCTATATATTTTGCCTGAGATACATTTTTAGGAACACCTGTAATAGTTATATTTTTTGGTGTTAAATAATTGCCATTAGTAACTTGTAAGGGCTTGTCTTTAAAGTAGTACCATTGTTTGCTAAACTGACGAATAAAAAAGCCAGCATCATGCACAGGGTCACTATAAAAATACTCGTCTAAATCCCAATAAATTTCTGCGTTTGTATTTTCTAGTATGGTTTGTATAATTAATTCTTCAGCAGTATTTAGAGCATTAAAACCAATAAAAAGATGTTTTTGTTTACTGGTGCTTTGTATATAAGCATTTAAATTAGCACAAGCCTCTCTGTATACTAATCCTTGGTGGCCCAGACCATCTTGCTTTAATGATGTATTAAAAGCTGTATACAGCTCCTCTAATGAGTTCCAAAAAGCCATATAATTGGTAATAATGGTACTCTTATCCTTTTCTACAGTCCAATGATTAATTTCTTGTACTGCATTTAAGTGTGAAAATATTTTTTTGGTATCTACCAAATACCTATCAATTTCATTAAAATCTTGTAGTAGCGTAGTTCCCCATTTAGAAAACGCATAAAAAGTGTCTTGTTCTCCTTTTACTGTAGTTGTGTAAGCTTTATAAAGCTCAAAAAGTTGCTGTGTACTAGACGCATAAGCTAAGCCAGAAATGTTTTCTACAAAATCTTCAATACTCTGTATTTCTGGAGCAAATATTGTGCTGCTGGTATGTTTAGAAATTGCATTTTTAAGAAACGTACCTGCACGTTTACTTGGTAAAACAAAAATAAGGTTCTCTAATGAACCTTCTTTTTTAATAATTGTAAGTAGTGTTTCTTCTAAAAAGCTTTGCATGGGTTAAAAATAAAAAAAGCTCCGCAATTGCGGAGCCTTTTCTATAAAATTAGAGTTTTAAACTCTTATTATTTTACTAAGTTGATTTCAACTCTTCTGTTTTGCTTTCTACCAGCTCTAGTTTTGTTAGTAGCAATTGGCTTATCTTCACCGTAACCTACAGCAGATAATCTAAATTCTCCAATTCCTTTTTCTACTAAAAATTCTTTTACAGAAAGAGCTCTAGACTCAGATAACTTCTGGTTTAAAGTAGCAGAACCTACACTATCAGTATGACCTTCAACAGTAAACTTAGCGTTAGGGTACTCTTTTAAGATAGTAATGATATCTACCATAACAGCAGTAGACTCAGCTTTGATAGAAGATTTACCTGTATCAAATAAGATAGTTCTAGCGTAATCATTTAATTTTTTCTGAACTTCTTCAGTTACTTCAGGACAACCGTTGTTAGCAACAGTACCAGCAACCTCTGGACATTTATCATCCTTATCTAAAACACCATCTTTATCTTTATCTTCCCAAGGACATCCGTTGTTTGCAGCAGGACCAGCTTCAGAAGGACATTTGTCATCTTTATCAGCAACACCGTCACCATCAGCATCAGGACAACCGTTTAATGCAGCAGTACCTGCTTCATTAGGACAAGCATCATCTTTATCAGCAATACCATCACCATCAGCATCAGGACAACCGTTCATTTCTTTAGATCCAGCTTCGTTAGGACAAGCATCTTTGCTGTCTTCGATACCATCACCATCAGCATCAGGACAACCGTTGAAAGCTTCTAAACCAGCAACTTCTGGACAAGCATCATCTTTGTCATAAACACCGTCACCATCTGTATCAGCACCACCAAATTTGATAGCAAGACCAGCTAAGTGTTGGAAATGTTTAACGCTGTAATCTTCAAATCCGTGCTTGTAACCAGTTTGTAATGTTAAACCTATGTTCTCAGAGAACCATACGTTAACACCAATACCACCATTTACAGTACCAGATCCAATTTCATCAACCCACGTGTAACCACCACCGATTTCAACGAAAGGATCAATTGTTGTGTTTTTTAAGAATGCATATTTAATTGCACCATCTAAACCGTAGTAAGATAGATCATCAGCTGACCAGTCTCCTAAGTTTTCAATTCTATTTAAAGAACCTCTAACTCCTACAGAGAAACCATTACCTACAGATCTAGAAACTCCAATATAAGAGATAGAAGGAAGAATGTTCCAGTGATCAGTAGCGTTAAAGTACTCATCAAACAATTCTCCTGTAGGGTAAACGGCATCCTCATCATTAGTTGGGTACATATCAACTGCGTTTACACCAAAGCTAATCTGCCAAGGATTATTTTCGTCTTGCGCTTGTATGTTGTTTACCCCTACTAGTAGTAAGGCAACAAGCATTAATTTGCTAAGATTTTTCATGCTTTAAAATTTAAGTTTTAAGTGTTTGTAAGCTGCAAATGTAAGTTGTTAGGATTTATTAACAAAATCAAACAACCCTTTTTTTTAACACAATTAGTAAAAAAATTAACTTAATTAAATGATTCCAAGTTCTTTTCCAACCTCGGTAAAAGCTGCAATTGCTTGGTCTAAATGCTCTTTTTTATGCGCTGCAGATAACTGAACTCTTATTCTTGCTTTACCTTTTGGCACTACAGGAAAGAAAAATCCTATTACGTAAATACCTCTATCCAAAAGCATATCAGCCATTTTTTGAGAAAGCTTGGCATCATACAGCATTACTGGCACTATGGCAGAATCTCCGTCTATAATATCTAATCCAGCTGCTTTCATTCTTTTTTTAAAATATGCCGTATTTTCTGCCAACTTATCTCTTAAGGTGGTGTCTTTATCTAGCATATCAAAAACCTTAATAGATGCACCTACAATTGCAGGAGCTAAGGAATTAGAAAATAAATATGGTCTAGAGCGTTGTCTTAAAATTTCTATAATTTCTTTTTTACCCGTAGTATAGCCTCCCATTGCACCACCTAGTGCTTTTCCTAAAGTACCTGTAATAATATCTATACGGTCTAAAACTCCTTTTTCTTCTAGTGTTCCGCGACCTGTTTCTCCTATAAATCCGGCAGAATGGCATTCATCAATCATTACCAATGCATCATACTTATCTGCTAAATCACATATTTTATCTAATGGCGCCAATAAACCATCCATAGAGAAAACTCCATCTGTAACTATTATTTTAAATCTAGATCCGTCTTCATTAGCTTGTTTAAGTTGCTTTTCTAAATCTGCCATATCATTATTAGCATATCTATATCGCTTTGCTTTACATAAACGTACACCATCTATAATTGAAGCATGATTTAATGAATCTGATATTATAGCGTCTTCTGCAGTTAATAAAGGTTCAAAAACACCACCATTAGCATCAAAAGCTGCTGCGTATAATATGGTATCTTCTGTACCATAAAAATTAGCTACTTTTTGCTCTAACTCTTTATGTATATCTTGTGTACCACAAATAAAACGTACAGATGACATTCCAAAACCGTGTGTATCCATAGCATCTTTTGCTGCTTGCACAACATCTGGATGAGAAGACAACCCTAAATAGTTGTTTGCACAAAAATTTATAACTTCTTCTCCTGTAGATATTTTTATAACAGCATCTTGTGGAGACGTTATAATACGCTCTGTTTTGTATAGACCTGCTTCTTTTATTGCGTCTAGTTCTTCTTGTAAGTGTTCTTTAATTTTTCCGTACATAATTTTAAATTATAAATTCTGGAGTTATATTATCATTTATATATACTATTATCTTAGATACTACTTTATAATTCATAGCCTCTAGTGCATAAGCATAACTATTTACTTGTTGATGGTAACTATTATTTGGTGTACCTGTTTTGTAATCTATAACAGTTGCCTCATTATTTGTGTTAATTACAACTCTATCTGGGCGCAAAAGTAATCCTTCTGCTGTAATTATATCCTTTTCATTCTTAACAATATTTCCTTCTTTATAATATTTAGCTAAATCTGGGTGTTCTATTATAGTAAGTACTTTTTGTTTTGTTACTGCTACATCTAAAGGAGTTAAATGTCCGTCTCTTATTACTATTGATATGGCCTTATCTACATCTTTTTTAGTTTTTACATAACTTAATAGCAGGTGTATTAAGTTTCCTTTTTCTAACGCTACGTCTCTGCCTGTTTCCCACAACATACCAGATTTGGTAAGTATTTTAAAACTAGGCCTATCTTTAGTAGAGTATTGATAATTTATGTGGTTTAACTTTTCTACTTTAGCAGTGCTTTCTTCTGCTATTTGCAAATTACCAAAGCTATAGGTTAATTGTGTGTCTGACCACAAGCCCAGTTGCTGCAAATATTTAATAAATAAACCAGAATATTTGTTAACACTAGGTTCTCCTTTAGTATTTAGCTCTTTTTTGCTTATTATATATAGTGCTTTTACTGCTCTGGTTAATGCCACATACAATACATTAAAGGCATCTAGCTCTTGTTTACTATGTTCGTCTAAAAATAGTTTTGCCGCTAAGTCTCCATATTGTTCCATTTCTTGCTTTTTGGTAACTAATACTTCTGAAAAACCATTAAATTGCTCTGGATCTACAGGCAGCCATATTTTTTCATCTTTACCATATATAAAGGAATTGGCAAACGGAAAAATTACAATAGGAAACTCTAACCCTTTAGATTTATGCACGGTCATTATTTGCACAGCATTAATATTGTCTGGTGCTTTTAATGATAATTTGTCTTTTTTCTTGTCCCAATAAGTTAAAAAGGTTTGGGCACTAACACCGTCTTTTTGTTCTCCATCTAAAACCTCATCCATTAAACTAATAAGGTAAGCATCTGATGTTTCTGCTAGTTTAAATTGATGAATAGCCTTTTCAAAAGCATCAAAAACAGATAATTGTTTTAATTTATCTATTGCAAAACCATATTGCTGTAATAAAAACTCTTCTAAACTGTTTAAATGCTTTTGTATAAATTGGTGCGTATCTTCACCTTTCTCTGCCAAAAAATATAAAATTTCATAAGCTGTGTCTTTGTCTTTAGGCTGCGTACTATAAGTTAAAAGGTTTAATAAAAAACTTACTTTTTCACTACTCTTTAGCAACAGAGATTCTGATGATATTACAGGAATTTCTTTAGATGTTAAAAAATCTGCCAACACATAACTGTGGTTGTTAGAGCGTACTAAAATGCAAATATCTTTATAATTGTATTTTTTTTCTGATGTTAGCGCTGTTATTGTTTCTAAAACCGACTCACAGTACAAGTCGTTATCTTGCTCCTCTTTTTCATTAGGAATAAAAGACAACGTTACCAAACCACCCGTTTTTGTGTTTATTTCTTGCTTATTTCCAGACACATACAAATCTGCATAAGCAGTATTGTTTAGCAAGTTACTTGTAATGGTAAAAAAGTTATTGTTGAAATTAATAATTTCTGAATAACTCCTGTAGTTTCTTGGTAGTTCTGTGGTTTTTGGTTCTAAAACATAAGGCAATTCTTCTTTATTAGTTAACTTTATAAATTGTTCTGCCTTACCACCACGCCATCTGTAAATAGCCTGTTTGGCATCACCAACCAATAAAAGTGATCCTTTTTTACCATAATCATCTAAACTTTCTAGAGCATTACCTATTAATGGTATTAAGTTTTGCCACTGAAGCTCTGAGGTATCTTGAAACTCATCTACAAAATAGTGTCTGTATTTTTCACCAAGCCTCTCATAAATAAATGGTGCTGGCTGGTTTTTTATTTCTTTAGAAATTATTGCATTAAAAGATGCTAAAGTTAACTGATCTCTTTCTTTGCAAATAGCATTAATTTCTTTTTGTATTTCATTTAAAACAGTTAATGGCACAAGATTAGCGTACACATTTTTATACATTGCCCTTTGATAAATGGTATTTTTTACACTGTTATAAATTTCTAACAACATAGGAGCTATGTGGTCTGGTGCATTTTTAACGGTAGCTTTAAATATTTTACCCTGTTCTAAATTTTCACCTAGTTTATTTTTATATAATTTAAGTAAACTAAACTCACCTTCTACTATTTTTTTAAAATGATTTGGCAATGTTTGCCTAGGGAAATCTGCAACATCTATACCTTCTGTTTGTATTAAAATATCTACAGTTTTTGCTTTTTGTATAGCTGCATCTTCTAAATTTTTAATGGTAGACGAAAGCGTTTTTTTAAGTTCTAAAAAATTGGTAATGCTTTTAGTTTTAAAACTTTTTAAGTGTTCTATGTTGTTTTCATTAAACAACATTTTACCCACTTTATTTAAATCAAAAGAAATATCCCAGCTTTTGTCATCATCAATTTTCTCAAAAGTAAATTCTAATAACGTGCTTGTTAAAAGCTTATCTGTACCAGCTTTTGCTAGCAATCTTTCTACAGCTTCAGACAACAACAATTCTATATCTAAAACAACCTCAAAATTCTGAGGTATTTTTAAATCCTTAGCAAAGGTTCTAATAAGCCTGTGTGTAAACTTATCTATGGTAGAAATATCAAAAAAAGCGTAATTGTGTAGTATACTTTTATGTACTTGTTTAGCTCTTTTTTGTAACTCTTCAGTAGAAACATTTAGCTCTTTAGCAACATCTAAAAATAAGTCTGATGGCTTATTCTCTTCATCTACTTTACTAAAAGCATACAAATTATCTAAAATTCGCTGTTTCATTTCATTAACAGCCTTATTGGTAAATGTAATGGCTAATATTTGTCTGTAACTTTTTGCTGTTGCAGAAGATAAAATTATTTTAAGGTATTCCTTGGCCAAGGTATACGTTTTACCAGAACCTGCAGATGCACTGTATATTTTGTAAGGCGAAGTTTCCAACTAGTTTTTAGCTGCAAATTACATAATATTACAATGTTCTTAACAGAAACGTTATGGAAAATGCCTTAGAATATTGTAAATTTGAGCTACGACATTTTTTTAACTTAAAAATAGATATAATTATGGCTTTTGAATTACCAAAATTACCTTACGCATATGATGCGTTAGAACCACATATTGATGCAAGAACTATGGAGATTCACCATACTAAACATCACAACGGATACACAACTAAACTTAACGGTGCTATTGAAGGTACTGATTTAGCTGGGAAACCTATAGAAGATATCTTAACTAATTTAGATATGAGTAATGGTGCAGTACGTAACAACGGTGGTGGTTTTTACAATCACTCACTTTTTTGGGAAGTAATGTCTCCAAACGGTGGCGGAGAACCAACTGGCGAGTTAGCAACAGCTATTAATGATGCTTATGGTTCTTTTGATGCTTTTAAAGAAGCTTTTTCTACTGCAGCAGCAACTAGATTTGGTTCTGGTTGGGCTTGGTTATGTGTACATAAAGGTGGTAAAGTAGAGGTTTGTTCTTCTCCTAACCAAGATAACCCATTAATGCCTGGTGTTGGTTGTGGCGGTTTTCCTATTTTAGGATTAGACGTTTGGGAACATGCTTATTACTTAAATTACCAAAACAGAAGACCTGACTATATTGGTGGATTTTTTAATGTAATTAACTGGGAAAAAGTATCTGAACTTTACGCTAGTAACAAATAAAAAATTACACTTAAAAATACAAAAGCCACTCTAATTTTAGAGTGGCTTTTTTTATATAAAATTTCTACTTAATTCTATAAAATAGAAAAGGGCAGAGAAGTCTCTACCCTTTTCGTCCCAAATCTTACCATAAACTTAACCTACTTATGCTATGGCTCTGCTAAATTACTGGTATTGTGTCTAATAAAAAAAAAAATCTGCAAAAAAATTAACACAATAACATAGAATATTGCAAATAATATCGATGAAATGCACCCTAATAGCTTGATTACAAGCAAACAAAAAGACGAAGTTTCCTTCGTCTTTTCTCCAAAAACCAACTAGAAATTCAACTCAAAAATCCCATAGTTTTGTTAAAATTTTAGCGCTAATTAAAAAATTATACTAAAGTAGGTGTTCATAAATTTTTAATCTAGATTAAAATACTCTTCATCAGACATTTCTCCGTTGCTAATTTTTTGCAATTCTTTTGCGTAAGAACGTATATACTTATCTAATTCTGCATTAAAATATTCAGATTTTTCTTGCTTGTAAGATCCATTTAAAACTCCGTTATAGTAGTAAAAAAAGTTGTAGTCAAAACTAGCCGCATTTAAATCATAAGCACCTAATAAAAACCCTAATCTTACTGCAGAGCGTCTTTGGTAACTACGCCCGTGGTGACCAGGACTGGTTGTGTTATTATCTCCAATAGAAGCTGCAAATTCATAAGCAGTAGCTATCTGAGAAAAACTAGTTTTGTTATAGCCATTAGGTCTTCTTAAATAGTAACCTGCCATACCATCTGCCTCTAATTCTGCTGCTCTGGCAGTAGATTCATTTTTAGATGGGTAACCGTATGTAAATTGTAATTGATGAGCAAACTCATGTGCTAATATCATAACATTTGCTATTTGCCCTTGTGCCTTTGCAGCATTATAAATGGCTTCTCCGTAATAAATTTTACCACTACCATAAGATATAGCATTGTAAGTAGAGTTAGGGTTAGAGTTGTCTTTTACAAAACTAAGTGGCACAGCTGGTCTTCCCCATACTGCTGCAATTTTAGAGTTTTGTGTTTGCATAAAATTAGTCTCAGAAGACGTTCCTATAGAACTGCTTAAATATGCTGTACTACTCCAGTTTCCGTCTACATAACCACATTCATATAATTCGTTTTCAAAAGCTTCAGAAATTGCCAACTCTTGTGCTTCTGCAACTTCGGTTTGCTGTTCCAAAGAGTCTGTATCTTTAGAACAAGATTGTAAAACTGCTACAAAAGTTAACCCTAGTAGGTAGGTTCTTTTAAAATTTAAGTTTTTCATAATTAATATTGTATTGATTATTAGTTAACACAATATTAGTAAATATTTTCCTACTATTTATGCAATAAGTTAAAAAAATTAACAATACAAATATAACTATCGGATAACTAGAGTATTAGAACTCAAATAAGGATTGAAAAAATGAAAACAACTAGTACTATGATAGTTACAGCTAAATAAAAATGAAGACTTTACAAATTATGGGTAAAAATAAAAAGGCGAAGTTTCCTTCGCCTTTTTCCCCAAATCTTACCATGAACTTAACCTACTTATGCTATGGTGATAACAAATGTATATTAATTATATAGTGCAATAAACAATATTAGTTAAACTAAAGAGTTTACTAGACTAAGTGATTTTTATATATTTTTTTTAAAAGGAATTGAATTTCAGGAAAGTAGTAAAAAATAAAAAGGTAGAGTCTCCTCCACCTTTTTCCCCAAATCTTACCATGAACTTAACCTACTTATGCTATGGTACAGCAAAGATAACTTAAGTTTATATTTTGTTCCTAAAGTATCGGATTAACGCCCATTTCATCAGTCCAACTACATATTATCCGATGAATGGTATAGTATAAAAAATAAAAAGGCGGAGTTTCCTCCACCTTTTCCCCAAATTTTACCATGAACTTAACCTACTTATGCTATGGTAATCACAAAATTAGCTATGTAACTACCCTTTGGCTGCATAAAAAAGCTAAAACGCATATATTACCGACAAAATACACTATTTAATGCATTTCATCGATGCATTTTAATACGCTCGTTCACTTTTACCTTCATAAAAGTTAATAAATGCTCTGTTAACCACTCTGTTACCTCCTGGAGTAGGGTAATCTCCGGTAAAGTACCAATCTCCTAAATTTTTAGGACAAGCCTCATGTAAACTTTCTACAGTTTGGTATATAATTTCTACCTCTGCTTTAATTTCTGATGAGCTAAGTAATTCTCCTATTTTTTTAGAAATTTGCTTTGCCGTAAAAGGCTTGTAAAACTCTTTCACATAGTTAACAACCTCTTTGTCTGGTCTGTTTACTTGTGTTAAACATTTCTCATAAATACCTTTTACAATATCCATAGAGTCATTTTCTTTATGTAGTGCTAAGGCAGCCCTAAAAGCAATAAAGTCTTCTAGTTTAGCCATATCAATACCATAACAATCTGGATATCTAATTTGTGGAGCAGATGAAACTACTACTATTTTCTTTGGTAATAACCTATCTAGTATTTTTAAAATACTCTTTTTAAGCGTTGTACCACGTACTATACTATCATCTATAATAACAAGGTTGTCTCCCTTTTTTACAGAACCGTAAGATATATCATATACATGCGCTACTAGATCATCTCTACTACTGTCTTGTGTAATAAATGTTCTAAGTTTAGCATCTTTAATTGCTACTTTTTCTATACGAGGTCTAACCTCTAGTATTTCGTGTAACTCCTCTGATGTAATTTTTCTTCCTATAGATAAAATTTGCTGTTCCTTTTTACGGTTTAAGTGGTTTTGCGCCTCTTTAACCATACCATAAAAAGAAGTTTCTGCTGTATTTGGTATGTATGAAAAAACAGTGTTTTTAATATCACCATCTATAGACTCTAATATTTGCGGAAAAAGTAACTTACCAAGCTCTTTACGCTCTTTATAAATTTCTTTATCACTACCTCTAGAAAAATAAATACGCTCAAAAGAACATGCTTTACGCTCTACTGGCTCTAGAATTTGTTTAATATTAGCTTTACCACTTTTCTTTACTATAAGAGCGTGTCCAGGTTCTAGTTCTTTTATTTCATCAAAAGGTACGTTAAATACTGTTTGTATTGCTGGTCTTTCCGATGCTACAACAACAACCTCATCATCTTTATAATAGTAAACGGGTCTAATACCTGCAGGATCTCTAAGCACAAAACTATCTCCATGGCCTAATAAACCAGACATAGCATAACCACCATCCCAGTTTTTAGCTGCCTTTTTAAGAATTTTAGCAACGTTTAAACGCTCTGCTATAATTGGTGAAGCTTCTAATTTAGTAAACCCTTCCTTTTTTATTTGCTTGTACAGTTTTGCTACAGCGTCATCTAAAAAATGACCTATTTTTTCCATAACAGTTACTGTATCTGCCATTTCTTTTGGGTGCTGACCAATTTGCACCAAATTGTCAAAAAGTTCATTAACATTGGTCATGTTAAAATTACCTGCCACAATTAGGTTTCTATGCATCCAATTGTTTTGTCTTAAAAAAGGGTGCACACTCTCTATACTATTTTTACCAAAAGTACCGTAGCGTACGTGCCCTAGCAACACCTCTCCTATATAAGGAATGTGTTTTTTTTGTAAAGCTACATTGTCTACATACTCTGGGTTTTCTTGTAAAGCAGTGTTTATGCGGTCATTTATTTGAGCAAAAATATCTTGTATTGGCTGACTTTGAGCAGAACGCACTCTACTCATATAACGCTCTCCTTGCTTCATATCTAATTTAATGCTGGCAAAACCTGCACCGTCTTGTCCACGGTTGTGTTGCTTTTCCATCATTAAGTACATTTTATTTACTCCGTAAAAAGCTGTACCGTACTTTTCTTTGTAATACTCTAAGGGCTTTAACAGCCTAATCATAGAAATTCCACATTCGTGTTTAATGGCGTCACTCATTTCTTATAAATTGATATTAAAAAAAGCCCATAAATGGGCTTGTAATTATTATTGTAATTCTATGTTAAACTGGGTTAATTCCGCAAACTGACGCAGCCTCTTGTCTACTTCTGTTTTTTCTAATTTCTCCATACGCTCTGTTCCAAAGCGTTCTACACAAAAAGAGGCCAAATTAGAACCGTGAATTATTGCGCTTTTTAAATTGTCAAAAGAAACGTTACCTGAAGCTGCTAAATAACCAGAGAAGCCACCTGCAAAAGTGTCTCCTGCACCTGTAGGGTCAAAAACCTCTTCTAATGGTAATGCTGGTGCAAAAAACACATTATCATCTTTAAACAATAATGCTCCGTGTTCTCCTTTTTTAATAACAACAAATTTTGGTCCCATTGTTTGTATTTTGGCAGCTGCCTTAACTAAAGAGTATTCTCCTGTTAATTGTCTTGCCTCTTCATCATTAATTGTAATAACATCTATATGCTTAATTACGTTTAACAATTCATCTAATGCATTATCCATCCAAAAGTTCATTGTATCTAAAACAATAAGCTTTGGTTTTTTTGTCATTTGTTCAATAACACTCATTTGTACGCTAGGGTGTAGATTTCCTAACATAACAACATCTGCTTCTTTATAACTTTCTGGAACTACTGGTTTAAAATCTGCCAATACGTTTAACTCTGTAGCTAAAGTATCTCTAGAGTTTAAATCGTTATGATATTTACCTTTCCAATAAAATGTTTTACCTCCTTTTACAATTTCTAAGGCAGATAAATCTACATTTTTACTCTTTAATAAGTCTAGGTGTTCTTGAGGGAAATCTTCACCAACAACAGATACTATTGCAGAGTTTACTTTAAATTGTGACGCAGCTAAAGCTATGTACGTTGCTGCACCACCAAGAATAACATCTGTTTTACCAAAAGGGGTTTCTATAGCATCAAAAGCTACTGTACCCACAATTAACAATTTGCTCATATAAGTTAATTTTGGTGCAAAGATACATTTTTGAAATAGCAATTCCGATTCATTAGAACATCAATTTATAAAAACAAGAAAAAGTACTATTTACGCCCAAAGTCTGCAGGAATTTCTCCCCAAGCTTTAGTTTCCCATTTTACAATTGTTGTAGTGTATGTATTTGTTTTTAACCAATCTTCTGCTCTACGTATTAACTCAAAAACATCTTCATTTTTTTTAGACTCCTTTAATTTACTATTGCACTTTTTTTTGCGTACCCAACTCATAGCTGTTCTAGAGTCTGTATAAATTATACGGTTACTATTATTTTTTTTAAGATATGCCAAGCCATGTACCAAAGCTAAAAACTCTCCTATATTATTAGTGCCTTGTTTAAAAGGCCCTTGTTTAAAAAGCTCTTTGGCGGTTTGGGTGTCTACACCACGGTATTCCATAATACCTGGGTTGCCACTAGATGCTGCATCTACAGCAATAGAGTTGTAATTTAGTTGCCCTATTTTATCTAGCTCTGCTTTAGACAAGCTTGTAGTAATTTTTTTACCTCTATAATCATCATAACTACCATTAAAAGCTTTTTTTGCAGCTTCAAAAGTTGGAAAAGACTTATACTGGGCGCCTTTCTCTTTATTAATGGCAGCCTTGCAAGCAACCCAAGAATCGTAAATTCCGGGTTTTTTACCTTTCCAAACTGTATAAAATTTTCCTTTTTTACCCATTATTTTGATAAAAGTTGATCTATTACCTTTGGAAAGTGCTCATACTCTAACATGTGTACCTTTTTTGCAATGTCATCTACAGAATCGTTACTATTAACTGCTGTTTCTGCCTGATAAATTATAGCTCCTTCATCATAATTTTCATTTACATAATGAATTGTTATGCCAGTTTTTGACTCATTATTATTTTTTACTGCATTGTGCACATGCATGCCGTACATTCCTTTTCCTCCATAATTTGGCAGTAATGCAGGGTGTATATTTACAATCTTATTAGGGAAAGCATCAACAAACTTTTGGGGTATTTTTAGTAAAAAACCCGCCAAAATAATTAAATCTGGTTGCATACCCTTAATTATGTCTAATAAGCAGTCTGACTTAGAAAAAGCCTTTCTATTGAAGCACAAGGAGCTTATATTCAGTCTGTTACATCTATCTATGACTTTGGCATCTCTTTTGTTAGTAAGTACACAGGTAATAGTAACCAAAGGGTTGTCTTTAAAATAATTTGCTATGTTCTCTACATTAGAACCAGAACCAGAAGCAAGTAGAACAATACGTTTCATAGAGCGCCAAATAAGGTAATTAATGAATAAAAAATGAGGTGTAAAATTAACACTTCAATATTAAATTAAATTAAAAATTGACACATTTTAACGACAAATGGTGTATTTAAACCAAAGTTTTTTATTTTTGCCTTCAATTAAAATTATTAAAACAAAATTATTATGTCAGACATTGCATCAAGAGTAAAAGCTATAATCGTTGACAAATTAGGAGTTGATGAGAACGAAGTTGTTACAGAAGCGAGCTTTACTAACGACTTAGGAGCAGATTCTTTAGATACTGTTGAGTTAATTATGGAGTTCGAAAAAGAATTCGATATTCAGATTCCAGATGATCAAGCAGAAAACATTGCAACAGTTGGTCAAGCAATAAGTTATATAGAAGAAGCAAAGTAATTTATTATATCTTGAACAAGATTTAAAAAAATATCCATGTGGTAGTCTTGCTGCATGGATTTTTTTTTTTAATTTACACATATCTAATTAATAGATTTAACAAAATTTGAGTTCATGCAATTAAAGCGAGTTGTAGTTACAGGTCTAGGAGCTTTAACGCCTATAGGCAATAACATAGAAGAATACTGGGATGGGTTAGTAAACGGAAAAAGCGGATCTGCCCCTATTACCCATTATGATGCAGAAAAATTTAAAACAAAATTTGCCTGCGAATTAAAAAACTATAATCCTGCAGATTTTTTCGATAGAAAAGAAGCACGTAAACTAGATAAGTTTGCTCAATACGCTATGGTTTCTGCAGATGAAGCAATAGCAGATTCTAAATTAGATTTAGACGCTCTAGACAAATTTAGAGTTGGCGTAATTTGGGGAGCAGGTATTGGTGGCTTAGAAACTTTCCAGAACGAAGTATTAAACTTTGCTGAAGGAGATGGTACACCAAGGTTTAACCCTTTCTTTATACCAAAAATGATTGCTGATATAGCACCAGGTAACATATCTATTAAACACGGTTTTATGGGGCCTAACTATACTACTGTATCTGCATGCGCATCTTCTGCAAATGCAATTATAGATGCGTTAAACACTATACGCCTTGGCCATTGTGACGTTGTTGTTACAGGTGGTAGTGAGGCTGCTGTTACTATTGCAGGTATGGGTGGTTTTGGTGCTATGCACGCGTTATCTACCAGAAATGATAGTCCGCAAACAGCATCTAGACCTTTTGACGCTACCAGAGATGGTTTTGTTTTAGGTGAAGGAGCTGGCGCTTTAGTGTTAGAAGAATATGAGCACGCTGTTGCCAGAGGAGCAAAAATATATGCAGAAGTAGCTGGCGGTGGTTTATCTAGTGATGCTTACCATATGACCGCACCACATCCAGAAGGTATTGGCGTTGTACGTGTAATGGAAAACTGTTTAAGAGACGCTGGTTTAAAACCAGAAGATGTAGACGCTATTAATACACACGGTACATCTACACCTTTAGGAGATGTAGCAGAGTTAAAAGCTATTAGCAAAGTTTTTGGTGAACACGCACATAATATTAACATAAACTCTACTAAGTCTATGACGGGCCACTTGTTAGGAGCTGCCGGAGCAATAGAAGCAATTGCATCTATACTTGCAATGGAGCACGGTGTTGTACCGCCTACAATTAACCATGAAACTGTAGATGAAAACATAGATCCTAAGTTAAACCTTACACTTAATAAGGCTCAAAAAAGAGACGTAAACGTTGCATTAAGCAATACGTTTGGTTTTGGTGGGCACAATGCTTGTGTAATTTTCAAAAAATTAAACTAAGATAATGAGTTTTATCTCCAAAATATTTAATTCCCATCCAGAAAAAGATGGGGATTTTTTTTTAGGAATAACACACATTTTAGGTTTTAAACCTAAAAATATAAGCATATACCGCAAAGCTTTTTTGCACAGATCTGCAAACAAAAAAGATAAAGACGGTAACCCTTTAAATTATGAACGCTTGGAGTTTTTAGGCGATTCTATGCTAGGCACTATTATTTCTAAATACCTATATAACGAAGTACCGCTAGGAGACGAAGGATACTTAACTAAAATGCGCTCTAAAATTGTTAGTAGAGAACATTTAAATGAATTAGGGAAGGATTTAGAACTAATAAAATACGTAGAGAGTAGAATTTCTAAATCGCACTTTGGAGACAATATACACGGCAATGTTTTTGAAGCACTAGTTGGTGCTATTTACCTAGATAGAGGCTACCAATATTGTGAAAAATTTATAAACGAAAGAGTAATTGGCCCATACGTAGATATAGAACAATTAGAAGGCAGAGTAATTAGCTATAAAAGTTTGGTTATAGAATGGTGCCAAAAACAAAAAAAGCAATTTAATTACAATGTTTATGAAGATACAGGCAATGACACCTTAAAACACTTTGCCGTTAAACTTTCTATAGACAATAATGTAATTGCAAAAGCAAGAGCAACATCAAAAAAGAAGGCAGAAGAAGCTGCTTCTAAACGTGCATTTTTTGCTTTACAAGACAAAATTAAGAAGTCTAAGTAAAATAATTGTTAACTAAAACGTTTTCGTTTTAAATACCTTGCTTAAACCTTAAAACATACTAGGCTAGTATAAGTTTTAATCCTATATTTACTCTTTCAGACATAAAGAATATGGGAGCTATACATAAAATTTCTGAAGATTTTTTTGAAGATTCTTTTTCATTAATTGCCCTACACAGCAGTCTAGAAGATTACGCAATTGGCTATAATCTTAATTTATTTTTAAAATCTAATTTTAGAAGAGCTAAAATAGATTTGGATGTAAACAAACGCATTTCTTTTCCTTTTTTTGAATGGGAAGATGTAGACAACCACAATTACTGGACTTTAATTAGCAACCATAGTAAAATAGAAGAGCAAGAAGAACAAGGAGGTCTGTTTGGTAGTGAACTATCATACACAACACATTATCTTATTCCTGAATATAAGGATGTAGATTACTTTTTAAAAATAGAGCAAGAAGACAAAGAAATTGTAGCTTCAATTTTAAAACAAATTGTAAGCATACCAAAAATTGTTACTGCTTACAGTATAGATGTTGATAACCTAAAATCTAAAAACAACTTAATTTTTTAACAATGCCAACTAACAAAAAAACAAAAATAGTAGCAACCCTAGGGCCTGCAACAAGTAAAAAAGAAATTTTAAGAGATATGATTAATGCTGGAGTAAATGTCTTCAGAATTAATTTTTCTCACGCAGATTATTCAGATGTTACAGAGCGTGTTAAAATGATACGTGAGTTAAGTGATGAACTAGGCTCTAACACTTCTATTTTAGCAGATTTACAAGGACCTAAACTAAGAGTTGGGGTTATGGCTGGTGAAGTTGTTGTTGCTCCAGGAGATAAAATATCTTTTGTAACAGGAAAACCTTTTGAAGGTACTGCAGAAAAGGTATATATGAACTATGCATCTTTCCCTAAAGATGTTAAGCCAGGAGAATTGGTTCTTTTAGATGATGGTAAATTAATGTTTAAAGTAATCTCTACAAACAAAAAAGATGAAGTAAAAGCAGAGGTTATACAAGGTGGACCATTAAAATCTAAAAAAGGAGTAAACTTACCAAACACAAACATTTCTTTACCTGCACTTACAGAAAAAGATATTAAAGATGCAATTTTTGCAATTTCTCAAGATGTAGATTGGATTGCACTTTCTTTTGTTCGTTTTAGTCAAGACTTAATTGACCTACAAGCATTAATAAAAAAACACACAGACCATAAAATTCCTATTATAGCTAAGATTGAAAAACCTGAAGCTGTAGAAAATATAGATAAAATTGTTGCTTATTGTGACGGTTTAATGGTTGCTCGTGGAGATTTAGGGGTAGAAGTTCCTGCACATGAGGTACCATTAATTCAGAAACAATTGGTACTTACTGCTAAAAAAGCACGTATTCCTGTAATTATTGCTACACAAATGATGGAAACAATGATTACTAGCCTTACACCAACACGTGCAGAGGTTAACGATGTTGCAAACTCTGTTATGGATGGTGCAGATGCTGTTATGCTTTCTGGAGAAACTTCTGTTGGTAACTATCCTGTACAGGTAATAGAAAAAATGTCTAGCATTTTAATGAGCGTGGAGAACTCAGATTTAATTTCTGTACCTCACAACCCTCCTCATGTTAAAACTAACAGATACATTACAAAATCTGTATGTTACCACGCAGCTATAATGGCTAACGAAATTAAAGCTAAAGCAATATCTACTTTAACAAATAGTGGTTATACTGCTTTTCAAATTTCTGCATGGAGACCAAGTGCTCACATTTTAGTTTTTACTTCTAACAAAAGAATATTAACACAATTAAACCTTTTATGGGGTGTTAAAGCTTTTTATTATGATAAGTATGTAACTACAGATGAAACTATAGAAGACGTAAATGCAATTGCCTGCCAAAAAGGATTTTTAGATGTTGGTGATATGCTTATTAGTCTTGCCGCAATGCCAATAGCAAATAAAGGTATGGTTAATACACTACGTGTTACAGAAATAGAATCTTGTAACGTAAAAAAATAAAAACTTTTTAAGTTTAATAAAAAAGAGTCCTGAGTGTTTACTCAGGATTCTTTTTGTTTTACACCAATATAGTTGCTGTAAGTAAACCTTAGTTTTAAAGACTATTAAAATGTAGCAACAACAACCGTATTTATGAAGTTTAAATTTACTGACACTAAAGTAGATTCTGTTTTTGGAATGACAGATGATATTAAAAAAAATTTAACCTATTTTAATACCAATAAAGACACCATAAGTATATTATGGAACCAAAATAATACGCCCGTTACTCTAGAAATAGATAATACTATTATAGAACTACAACCTAATCAACTAATTACAACTACTTACTTACACTACGTATCTTATCAAAAAACAGAAAAACCTTTAACCGCTTTTATGTTTAACAGGCCTTTTTACTGCATAAGAGATCATGACAGTGAGGTATCATGTAACGGAATTCTATTTTTTGGAACACAAGAACTACCAATTGTAACTATACCGGAAGACCAAAAAAGAAAATTTAGTACGCTCTATGAGATTTTTATAGACGAGTTTAGTACATCTGACAAAATCCAAGGAGATATGCTTCAAATGCTCTTAAAAAGGCTTATAATTATATGTACACGTTTAGCCAAAGAACAACTTACTTTAAAAAAGTTAAACAATGAGCAAATAGATCTTGTACGTAGATTTAACGTTTTGGTTGACGAGCATTTTAAAACCAAACGTAAAGTTAGTGACTATGCAGACCTGTTATTTAAGAGTCCCAAAACACTTTCTAACATTTTTGCTTTATACAACCAAAGTTCACCACAGCAAATAATATTAAGTAGAATTGCACTTGAAGCAAAACGACTAATAAATTATACAGACAAGCAAAACCAAGAAATTGCGTATGATTTAGGTTTTAATGATCCTGCACACTTTAGTTCATTTTTTAAAAAAATGACCAATTACTCGCCTACAAAATACCGAGAATTACACAAAAATTAACCGTCGGGAAATTTCTACAAGCCGTCGGGAAATTGCTATTAACAAATAGCTCTTAATAGGTTGCATCTTTGCATTGTAATTATAAAACAACGCAATTATGAACTTCATACATACCTCTATTTTTAACCTAATAGAAATATTTAGGTCAGAGAAAAAAAGCAAACAACAGACTGTATTAGCTACAGACCATTGTGAAAAAAAATACCATCATGATTTCTATTGTGATGCAGAAAAACCTTTTATCCAAAATTTTCAATAACTAAAAAATAATAACAATAGCCATTGTAAAGTGGCCACCTAAAAAAGAAGAATTATGAGCACATTTAACGTACCAACAAGAGCAGAAGTAAGCGAAAAAAATCAAGGAATTTTTGATTCATTAGAGAAAAAAGTAGGCTTTGTGCCCAACTTATATGCAACTTACGCATACTCTAACAATGCCTTAGAAAACTACCTTAATTTAAGCGGAGCAAAAACATCATTAACCGCTAAAGAAAAAGAAACTGTAAACTTAGCAGTAAGTGAAGTTAATAATTGTATTTACTGTTTATCTGCACATACAGCAATAGGAAAAATGAATGGTTTTTCTGATGAAGAAATATTGGAATTAAGAGCTGGTAAAGCTTCTTTTGACTCTAAATTAGATGCATTAGCGGCGTTAGCTAAAAACATTACCGAAAAAAGAGGTGCTACAGATAAAAATGTAGTAGAAAACTTTTTAAACGCTGGGTATACTAAAGAAAATTTAATAGACACAATTGTTTTAGTTGGCGATAAAACCATTTCTAACTATATACATAGCACAACAAAAGTTCCTGTAGATTTTCCGGTAGCACAGGCTTTATAACAAATTAATCAATAGTAAACTTTAAACAATAAAAGATGAAAAATTTAAAAAACGCGATAGCATTAGTAGCCCTATTAGTAGGTGTAGTATTTACAAGTAACGCTCAAGATAAAATGAGTAAAGTAATTTCTTTAGAACAAACTAAAGGCGAGTTTACACAGAAAAATTTAACTGTGGCGCCTGGTACTTATGTTTTTGAGATTGCAAACAATAACGTTGGTCATGATGTAGGTTTTGTTCTTGTAAAAAAAGGACAAGATGTTAGTAAACCAGAAAACCACATTAAAACTGCATACGTTACAAAAGCAGTTGCAAACGGTAAAACGGAAAAGTCTAACGCTACAGTTTTAGAAAAAGGCGAATATGTATATTTTTGCCCATTAAACCCAACGGCTACAAACAATACAATTACAGTAAAATAAGTGTTATCATTTTGTGCAATAAAATCCTTAATTGGCCTTAACAAGCTAGTTAAGGATTTTTGTTTTATAACACCTTAATTATTTTTATTGTTGTACCATTAAAAACAAAACTGTCTGTTGCGCTCTTACCCAACAGCAACTTACCAATTGGCGTATTTGCAGATATGCAATAAAACTTATTTTTATTTTGCACAAATTCCCCTGCTGATATAGCTATAAAGTAATTACTTTTTTCTGTGTATACTACACTTCCTAAACCAACCAAAGTAGTACTTTTTGCAATATTCACTTTAGACAATAACTGTTGCATTTTTTCTGCTTCTAGTAGTTGTGCTCCAAGTTTTTCTCTTTCTAGCTGTAGCATTGCCCTTCCTGTTTCATGCTTATCTCCAGCACTGCTTTTAGTTTCTGATGCAAGCGAATCTTGCACACCAGTAATATTGCTTTGTATTCTAGAAACCCTATTATTTATAAAATTTCTGCAAAACTCTAAAAGATCTTCTTTCTTTACCATTTTACTAAATCTGCTAATTCTTTACCCACCAAACTACCAATAGCAATTCCCATTCCGCCTAAACGCACACCACAATACACGTTAGGTTCAACTTCCTTTATTATTGGCTTTTTTTGGCTCCCAACACCCATTATACCACTCCATTTTTTATCTATTTTAAAAGGTGTGTTGGGTAAAATTGTTTCTCTTAATATATCTTCAAGCTTTTGTTGCACTATTTTGGTTTGTCCAAATACTGTAGTTTCTTCTGCTTTAAAGTCTAAATTTCGTCCACCACCAAATAAAACTCTATCATCAATATTTCTAAAATAATAATACCCTTCGTCTAAATGAAAAGTCCCTTTAATATGCAAATTAGGTATAGGCGTTGTTACTAAAACTTGTGCTCTTGCTGGCTTAACCTTTTCTTGTAGTAATTCTGCTGCAAAACCATTGGTTGTAACTATTAGCTTTTTAGTCTGTAAAGTAAAATTACTAGTTTCTACTGCTACACTATTTGCCGTTGTTGCAAAGGCTTTTACATTTGTATTATTTAAAATTAAAACACCTTTTTGATGAGCTTTAGCCAACAAAGACTGCATCATTGCACCAGTATTAATTTGACCTTCAAAAATATGAGTTATATAGTTTTCTTTTATTTTTTTAAAGTTGAATTTATTCTGCGTAGCCACAAACGCATCTGCTTTAAAAACTGGCTTTAACAAACTGTTTACATCATTAATTTTATCTAAACAATGCTCATATAAATCTTTATTAGCAGTTAAAAACAATTCATGTCCGCCATAATTTTTATACCCAATAGCAGTGTCACCTAAATTAGATCGCAATAAATTTATACCATCCAATCTTTTTTTAACTAGTGATACAACCTCTTCTTCTGTATGCGAGTCCAAGTCCGATAAAACCTCTGAAATACTACCAAAACAAGCAAAACCAGCATTTTTAGTACTAGCTCCTTGTGGCAACATTCCCTTTTCTAAAATTAAAATCTTAGCTTTAGGAAAACGCTCTTTTAAATACAAAGCACAATTTAACCCTACAATACCACTACCAACAATAGTAAAATCTATTGCAGATAACCACGTTTTATGCTCCCAATAACTAAAATTCATCTTACTAAAATAAGAACTAAAACTAAGTAACTGCGTGCAAAAATGTTATTTAGCGTTTTCTAAGCCAAAAAAGAGTTGAGTTATAATATTTACATCGTCTCTTTTTGCAGATAATGTACCCTTTAGACCAACAACTCCCGGTTTAACCTGGTTTGCTTTTACTTCTAGTGTATTTAAAAGTCCAAATAGTAAGTCAGACTTAGGAAAGCTTATATCGTTATTTAACTTAGAGAAATCTGCTGTAATATCTAAAAAGTTAGCGCTTTTAAAAATCGCTGTTTTAGGATTATTTTTAGTAGTAGCAAACAAGCTTGTTTTTGTTGCTGATGACACATAAAAATTATAAATAGGTAACGCAGTAAATACACCTTGTTCTATAGCGCCTTGTTCTTGTAAATAAGCTGGTAAACCATTTTTATTTACACCTAAATTTACATACATTTTTGGCACCTCTTTTTCTTGTATCGTTTTCTTTTCTACTTTATTAAAATTATCATCATAATCATATGTAATAATAGTGTCTTGCTGTTTGGTTTTACCACTTACTACCAAGCTAAAAAAACCATTACTGTACTTTGCAATACTATCTATCTGTAAATTACTTTTTTGTAAAAAAGAGCTATTTTTAAAGGTTGATATAAAGTCTTTCTTGTGATTTTCATCAGCAAAACTATAATCTAAATACATTTGTAAAGAAGCATTTGGCACACTATTTACTGTAATTTCTTTTGAAAAAACTGAAGATTTATCAACTTCTAATTGTCCGGATACAGCTAGTTTTCCATCTTCAAAATTTAAACCAATTACACTTGTTCCTTTTAGGTATACAACATGGTCTTTGGCATTTTTTAATTGCTCAATTAAGTTATTGTTTTTATCTGTAATCAACTTTTCATCTACCAAAACATCTGTAAAAACGGCAGAAACCTTTGTAATATCTATTTTACTTGGTGTAGCCGCAATTGCAAGGTTTTTAGAGCTCCAAGCTATACAAACTTTAGATTTTTCTAATACTGCGTATTTATAACCTTCTGCATCTTGTATTTTACCTTTTTTATTTTTTATGTACTCTTTTACATATGCATTAAAACCTGTAAAATTATCTATTGGAAATGTAGAAAAAACTGTATTGTCTACATTATTAAGTGTATATAAAACTACAGTATATGGTTTTAAGTTAATGCCCTTATCTAAGGTAGAATATTTCTCTTTTTTACTACTTGAAAATGATATATTATCATAATAAAACTTAGGTGAAGATAGCGCATCTAAAACCAATGTTTCTTGTATACCATGCAAATCTATTTTAACAACAGCATCTGCATTTTTGTGCACAACTCCCAATAAGGATGATGTGTTGTTTATAAATTTATAGCCCCAATAAACTATACCTAAAAGTATAATTATTGGGACTACTATTTTTACTATTTTTTTTAAACGCATATTGCTTAAAACTTAGTCTATAAATGCATCTATAAAATTAATAAAGTATGCTAAGCCATTTTTATGTCCTTCTTCTGGAGTATTTAAAATAACTTTAGTGCTAGACTTATTCCCCTTTAATTTACCTGTAGTAATTAAAAGATCTTCTGTATTACTAGTTAAAAAGTTAATTTTTCTTTTAAACTCTCTTGGCAACTCATTAACTGGTATTTGAGAAATTATATTTTTACCGTTAACATATGCCGCAGAAGTATTTTTGCTAATATTTTTTTTGTGATCACCACTTACACTACCTTTAAAACTACCATTTCTAATGGCTAACAACTGGTCTTTAGACGTTGCAAAAAACAACACTCCTTTAGCGTGCATTGCGTATACATTTACAGGTACACTTCTTGGTGTGTTAAACTTATAAATACCGTTATCTACCGTCATTTCGTTTTCTTTAACAGCAATATTCATAAGCTTGTTAAAAATACTTTCTCCGTTAGAAGTGGCCATAAAAATAAAATCTGGTACCGTTTCTTCTTTTGTTTTCTCTATTGGAATTCTATTATAGTTTTCATCATAATCATACGTAGTATAGGTTACTTGTTTTTTAGCAATATCATTAACTACAAATAACATATCTCCTCTAACCAATTCACCAACAGCCTCTTCATCTAAAAATACAGATAATAAGTCTGCTCCAAGTGGTATTGCAGTTGCCATTTCGTTATTTGTAGAGTTAGCAAACATAGACTTCATAAGTTTTGGATACTCTGTAAGCAAACCCTCTGTACTTGCGTTAACAGACATATAACCTAGCATTTTATCTTGATTAAAATACTTAAAAAAGTCTTTATTCATTTTACCATTATACATAGCCTTAGCGTGTTTAGCCATAGCATCACTCATAGTATAATCTATATTTAAAACTGCACTGGTATTGGTAAAATCTAAGGTAGATGACACTGAAGAGTTCCTGTATAACTCCTCTACATTATACATACCATATGCATAGTCTGACATTTTATTTGACACCAATTCATTATAAAGATTCATAAAATCTCCTGCCCAAGCGTGTGCCTCAAAGTTTTGCTTTCCTAAACTAGCAACATAACTTTTGTTACGTAAAATGTTGTTAGATGAATGGTCGCCATTTATAAAAGCTTTTGCCTTTTGTAAATTACGCACTTTTGCTTTTTGAGTTTTAGCTATTCTTTTTGCTTCTCTTTCTTGGCGTTCTCTTTTGTAACGCTCTTCTCTTTTTTTATAGTAATCATCATTAGAGTATGTTGCATCTTCGGTAGATTCAATTACCGTCTCTTCAACATCTTCAATTTCTACTTCTACAATTTCAATTACTTCTTCAGCCTCTTCAACTTCCTCAACTTCTACTGCTTCAACAGCATCTCCTGCGACATCAACAGCAACTTCTACTGCTTCTTCTATTTCTGTAACATCATCATAACTGTAGTAATTATAGTCATCATCTTCGTTTGTATCTTCAGAAATAACCACAACAAGCATTCTATCATTCCAGGCTACAGTAATGCCGTCATAATTATCTTGCATATAAGTTATATCACCGTCAGTTTTTATCTTTTCGGTACTACTGTTATTCTTTTTAATTAGGTTATCAAACCCATTTTTAGAACGTAATGGTATAGCAAAGTAGTTAGAAAAAACACCTTTTTCTGCTTGTAAAAAATAATATGCACTTGCATTAAAATCTATACCTAAATCATTAAGACTTGTTAGGTCACCGTCTGATTCTCTAGCTAACTCTTTAACCATTTCCTGTCCTATTTTAGAGTTTTCAAACTCTTTAATAGAAAATAAGTCTGTAACATTACTTCCTTTTATAGTAACAACCGCACTAGAATTGGCGGGTATGTTTTGTATTAAATCTTGTGCTTGCGCTGTATATGCAGCACAACAAATGGTTAGGCTTAATAGTAATTTTTTCATTCTTTTAATTGTTGATTAATTGTATGGTATTTTCTAAGGTTTGTTGGCCTGTTATTAAAGACAATGCAGGCACACGCATAAATACGGCCTTTTTATTTGGAGCTATTTTAGCACCTGAATTAGAAACACTTTTTACAGATGAATTAAACCTATAAATTGTTGTGTAACTGGCATCATTAAAAACTTTCTTGTCTTCTGACTTAAGCGAATTGAATTTTCTTTTTATACTAGCATCATACTTAAAATGCCTCTTAAACTGATGATTAACTTTATTGTATGAAAAATTAGTTGTGCTAAAACTGGTTTTTTCTCTTCTATTTTGGTTGTTAATCATTTCTTTAAAAATTGAATTAACATTTGCTACAGATTTAAAATCGCATGCTATAGAAAATATATAATTATCATAATCTACACTTTTTTCTATGTTAGATATGCCTTCTGTTTTTTTTAAGTGATCTACTGCATTTTTAATTGCCAAATCTATATCATCCCTAGAAGGCACCTTATGTCCATTAACACTGTCTAAGAGCATTACAGAAGCCAACTTAGATTTACTTTTACTTAGGTTTGCAGTTACCGTTATACGCCCGCTACCGTCTTTATTAAAGCTTATTTCTTCTAAAATTTCAAAACAACTTGTACAAAGCAATAATGATGCAAATAAAAGAGTGTAGGTAAATAGTCTTTTTAACATATAAATTGATATAAATTATAATAGTAAACTGCGTTTTAACACTAAAATTGCCGTTAACCTAAATTAATTAGTTAGACTACCAATAGCATTATATGTTACGCCAAAACAGAAATAATATGAGACCAGTTTAATTTTTTAGCATAGTCTAAAGCTGTTAAACCGTTACTATCTGTAACATTTTTATCTGCTCCAAGACTCAATAAAATATCTATAGTGGTTTTATTACCAGCTATAGCTTGCCTATGTAAAACTGTATACCCAGCTTCATCTTTAATTAAAATTTCATCTGGATTTTCTTTAAAGAATTCTAAAAATTTATCTGCAGTATTTACACACATTGGATGCTCTACAAGATTTTCAGGGTTTTCTGCTTGGCCATTAACCAACATAATTTTATTAAAATCGCCAAAATCTAAACCCCAAGCGTTATCATGTTGTTTTCTTTTTTCATCGCTCATACCAGACCTTAAGGTATGTATTGTAAAACCACCGTATGTTTTACCTGATGTTGCAAACATCCAATCGCTTATTTTAGACCTACTGCAGCTAACAGTATCACCTTCTGCCACATTTGTTAATTGCATTGGGTTGTTAGCTAAAACGCCAGTTATATTTTCTCCGTCAAAACTTATATTGCGCACCCACATATGCTCTATAGTTGGTTCACTTTCTCCTTTAAAAGTTTGTTCAAAAGGAAACTTTACAATAGCCAAGTCTAGCCCAGGTATAACTCTTCTGTACTCCCAGTACATTTCTCTCCAAAAATACTTAAATGTTTCCTGTGCTTTTTTAAAGGCTAATGACATTTCATCATCTTGTTTTACAAAAAATATATTATTATCTGAATTACTCATAAGTAGTTTTAATTTTTGTGTAAAGTTATATGCAGCAAAGATATAGGCATTACACAATAGCAAATACCCTGTAAACCGTGAAAAGGGATGAGCTAGTTACCACCAAAAAAAAAGCTCCGATAAAATATCGGAGCTTTTTAATTTATTCATCGTCTTTGCTAGGTTCCATAACAAAATCTTCCATAAAGGCTGTGGTATAATTACCTGCCAAATAATCTGGATGATCCATTAATTGCCTATGAAAAGGAATTGTAGTTTTTACGCCTTCAATTACAAATTCATCTAAAGCACGTTTCATTTTATTAATAGCCTCTTCTCTTGTTTGCGCCGTAGTAATTAGCTTAGCTACCATAGAATCATAATAAGGAGGAATTGTGTAACCACTATATACGTTAGTATCTAAACGTACACCGTGTCCGCCTGGTGTATGCAATGTAGTAATTTTTCCTGGAGAAGGTCTAAAGTCATTTCTAGGATCTTCTGCATTAATTCTACATTCTATAGAGTGCAATTTAGGGTAGTAATTTTTACCAGAAATTGGCACACCACCAGCCACTAAAATTTGCTCACGTATTAAATCGTAATCTACTACTTGCTCTGTTATAGGATGCTCTACCTGTATTCTGGTATTCATCTCCATAAAGTAAAAGTTACGGTGTTTATCTACAAGAAACTCTATAGTACCAGCACCTTCATACTTAATGTATTCTGCTGCCTTAACAGCTGCCGCTCCCATATCGTCACGCAATTTATCTGTCATAAATGGCGAAGGAGTTTCTTCTGTTAATTTTTGGTGACGTCTTTGTATAGAACAATCTCTTTCTGATAAATGACACGCTTTACCGTATTGGTCACCTACAACTTGTATTTCTATATGTCTAGGTTCTTCAATAAGTTTTTCCATATACATAGCACCGTTTCCAAAAGCAGCTGTAGCTTCTTGTACGGCACTTTCATAGAGAGCTTCCATTTTATCTTCAGACCAAACAGCACGCATACCTTTACCACCACCACCAGCAGTTGCTTTTATCATAACAGGATATCCCATTTTTTTAGCAACTTTTTTAGCTTCAGCAACATCTTTAAGTAAACCGTCTGAGCCAGGTATTGTAGGTACACCAGCTTTTTTCATGGTTTCCCTAGCACTAGCTTTATCACCCATACGGTCTATATGCTCGCCAGATGCACCTATGAACTTAATGTCATGCTCTGCACATATTTTAGAAAACTTAGAGTTTTCTGATAAAAACCCATAACCTGGGTGTATAGCATCTGCATTAGTAATTTCTGCAGCCGCTATAATATTTGGTATTTTTAAATAAGACTCGTTACTAGGAGCAGGGCCAATACATACGGCCTCATCTGCAAACCTAACATGCAAACTCTCTTCGTCTGCCTTAGAGTATACCGCTACCGTTTTAATTCCCATTTCTTTACAGGTCCTAATAATACGAAGCGCTATCTCTCCCCTATTTGCAATAAGTATTTTTTTAAACATCTTATGAAATTTTAAATTTTAATTCTAAATTCTAAAAAACTAAAAGTATTTAGTGTCTAAAATTTCTTATGATGGATCTACTAAAAATAAAGGTTGATCAAATTCTACTGGAGAAGAATCATCTACCAATACTTTAACTATTTTACCTGAAACTTCAGATTCTATATCGTTAAAAAGTTTCATTGCTTCTATAACACAAAGAACATCTCCTTGCCCAATAGTATCACCTACCTCTACAAATACTGGTTTGTCTGGAGATGGTTTTCTGTAAAAAGTACCAATAATTGGCGACTTTATTGTTATGTATTTATCTTCTTTACTAGCTTCTTTTGCTGGTGCAGCATCTGTTGCAGCAGCAGGTGCAGGTGCAGCAGCGGCTGGTGCCATTGGTGCTTGCCCCATAGGTATTTGCTGTAAAATAGTAGTCTCCCCACCAGAGTTTAAAGCTCCTGTTCTAATGGTAATTTTAATGTCTTCCATTTCTAATTTAACTTCGCTAGCGCCAGATTTTGCAACGAACTTAATTAAACTCTGAATTTCTTTAATATCCATAAAAATTAGATTTTGTTTAGTTGTAAGTTTTTATTTTGATTTAAGAGTTATAGGCCCATTTTAAGAAAATAGAACCCCAAGTAAAACCACCGCCAAATGCAGCAAATACTAAGTTGTCTCCTTTTTTAAGTTGATTTTCGTAATCTGCTAATAAAAGTGGTAATGTAGCAGAAGTTGTGTTTCCGTATTTTTGAATATTCATCATTACTTTAGATGCGTCTAAGCCCATTCTGTTAGCTGTAGCATCTATAATACGTTTATTAGCTTGGTGTGGAACTAGCCAATCTACATCTTTCTCTTCTAAATTGTTACGTTCCATAATTTTGGCAGATACTTCTGCCATATTAGAAACTGCATATTTAAATACGGTTTTACCGTCTTGAAAAACGTAATGTTGTTTATTTTTAACTGTTTCTTCAGATGCTGGTAATATAGATCCGCCCGCATCAATTTTTAAGAAGTTACGCCCAATACCATCAGACCTTAAGTATTCATCTTGAAAACCTAAACCTTCTTCATTAGGCTCAAAAAGTGCTGCACCTGCACCATCTCCAAAAATTATACACGTTGTTCTGTCTGTATAATCCAATATAGATGACATTTTATCTGCACCTATTAATAATACTTTTTTATACCTGCCAGACTCTACATAACTAGTAGCCGTAGACATACCGTATAAAAAACTAGAACACGCTGCTTCTAAATCAAAAGCAAAAGCATTGGTTGCTCCAATTTCTGAAGCTACATATGCAGCAGTTGCCGCTACTTGTAAATCTGGTGTTGCAGTACCAACTATAATTAAATCAATATCTGTTGGTTTAATACCTCTTTTTTGCAGTAAATCTTCAGCTGCTTTAATTGCCATAAAAGAAGTTCCTTTACCTTCTTCTTTTAAAATTCGCCTTTCTTTGATACCTGTTCTGGTGGTAATCCACTCATCATTTGTATCTACCATTGTTTCTAACTCCTTGTTAGTTAAAACATAGTCAGGAACATACTTACCCACTGCAGTTATTGCCGCTGATATCTTACCCATATATAAGTTTGATTTTTTAATCAAAAATTTTAAAAAAGTCTAAAAATCATGGAAAATTAGTCAATTTTTACGACTTTTTACCAAAACTGGCTTTTTTTTGACAAAAATTGATGAAAAATAAAAAAACCCTCACTTTTACGGTGAGAGTTTTAAATACTGTACAAAAGTAGAATTAAGCTACTGCTTCTTCTGCTTTGTCAATTAAAATTTGTCCACGGTAGTATAATTTACCTTCGTGCCAGTGAGCTCTGTGATACAAGTGCATTTCTCCTGTTGTTGCATCTTTTGCAATTGTTGGAGCTACCGCTTTATAGTGCGTTCTTCTCTTGTCTCTTCTGGTTTTTGAAATTTTTCTCTTTGGATGTGCCATTATGAAACTTTATTTATCCGTTATTAACTTTTTTAATGCGTCCCATCTGGGATCAATATCTTCTTTATTTTCCTTCTCTTCTTTTGGTTGTAGCTCTTGTAGCTTATCTACGGCTTTAGATCTTAAAGTACCATCCAAAACTCCTGGATGTATTCTTTTAGATGGAACGGCCAATACCAGCATTTCGTATAAATATTGCGAAATATTAACCTGATGTTCTCCGTGAGGAATTATCAGTATTTCTTCATTCTCATCATTATACTCTTCGCCAAACTTAACTACTAACTCTAATGTAGAGTTTATAGGTTGGTCATAAGCTTCACTAGATACGTCACAAAAAACATTTACTGTTCCTTCTGCTTTCATCTCTAGCTCTAACATTGTACTCATTTTGTTTAATTGTACCTCTACATGTATATTGGCATCATTAAACTCATTGTACTCAAAAGATTCAAAGAACTTATTGTCTATATTATACTCAAAACTGTGCTTTCCCTGCTTTAATCCAGAAAAAGGAATGGAATACTCCTTTAGCTTCATCATAACAACACTATATTTTAAAGTACCAGCCTCGTTAAAGGCGGGTGCAAAGATATTATTATTTTAATAAAACCCAACTAAAAAATTGTAAATATATTATTACTTAATAGTTTAGGTATTGTTTTGCCCTGTTTTAGGGCTTAATTTTGTTTAAATCTAGAAAAAATATCTTACTCTTTTCTCTTTAAACGTTGTTTTTTTAACGGATTTTGGGTTAGCTCTGCATATTCTTGCCTGTTTTTAAAGATTTTTAGCGCTGTAAAAACAGCTTCTTTAAATGAACTATGGTCTGCTTTACCTTTGCCTGCAATTTCATAAGCAGTGCCATGATCTGGTGATGTACGTACTTTTTGCAATCCGGCAGTGTAGTTTACACCTTTACCAAATGACAGCGTTTTAAAAGGTATTAAACCTTGGTCATGATAAGCTGCAAGTATTGCATCAAAATTACTATAAGCATCAGACCCAAAAAAGCTATCTGCAGAATAGGGTCCAAAAACCATTTTACCCTGATTTTTTAATTCGGTTATTGTTGGCTTTAGTACTGTATCGTCCTCTTTACCAATAACACCATTATCTCCACTATGCGGATTTATGCCTAACAATGCAATTTTTGGCTTTTGTATGGCAAAATCTGCTTTTAAAGAGTGCTCTATAGTTGCTATTTTTTCTTTTACAAGTTTAGGTGTAATTGCTTTTGCTACATCTTTAACTGCAATATGGTCTGTTAACAAACCTACTTTTAAAGTACTTGTTACCATAAACATTAAACTATTACCACCTAATTCTTTTGCTAAATAATCTGTATGTCCAGGAAAGTTAAATTCATCAGACTGTATATTATTTTTATTTATTGGCGCTGTAACTAATACATCTATTTTATCTTCTTTTAAAGCTTTTGTTGCCGCTTGCAAAGATTTTAGAGCGTATTTACCACTTTCTTCAGTAGGTGTTCCAAACTGTGTCTTTGGTATTTCTTTCCAAACATTAACTACATTAATTTTGTTATCTACAGCTTTATCTGCATCAGGTACACCATTGTAATTAATATTTATATTTAGCTCTTTTTTTTGAAAAGAAATGGTTTTGTTTGATGCAAAAATAACAGGGGTACAAAAATCTAACATTCGGTTGTCTTCAAAAGTCTTTAAAACAACTTCACAGCCAATTCCGTTTAAATCGCCTATAGAAATTCCTACCTTAATTTTTTTATCTTCTTGCATAATTCAACTGTATAATGTCTAAATTTACACCGCAAAACTACTTAATTAAAACGATATGTTTACTGGCATTATAGAAACTTTAGGGAAAGTAACCGCATTACGCAAAGAAGAAAGTAACCTACACATTACTATAAAATCTACTTTAACACCAGAGCTTAAAATAGATCAGAGTGTTGCTCACAATGGTGTTTGCCTTACCGTTATTGCTATAGAAGATGACACCTACACTGTTACTGCTATTGATGAAACGTTACAAAAAACAAGTATTGGTGCTTTAAAAGTAAACTCTTACGTAAATTTAGAACGTGCTATGATTTTAGGTACAAGGTTAGATGGCCATATTGTACAAGGGCACGTAGACCAAACTGGAGTTTGTACTGCTATTGAAGAAAAAGATGGTAGTGCTGTTTTTAGTTTTGAATACAATGCAGATTATAATAATGTAACTATAGAAAAAGGTTCTATTACAATAGATGGTACTAGCTTAACTGTTTTTAACTCCGGAAAAAACACATTTAGCGTAGCTATTATACCTTATACTTTTGAAAACACTGTTTTTAACACCTATAAAATAGGCACAGTTGTAAACCTAGAGTTTGATGTAATTGGAAAATATGTTGCTAAACTAATTGCCAAATAAATTACACTTTTATAAAAATCTTTTTTCTATAAAGCACATAAGCTAATAGTACGTAAAATGTAACTACGGTTAATGCGTATACTATTGACGAAATTTTTAAAGATATAAACTGATGTACATAGAGGTTTTTAAATAACCAACCATGAACAGATGTATTTCCTACTTTTATAAGTGCAAATAGCTTAGCTATAAAACTAGATAAGAAAAAAACGGTAATGGCGTTGGCTCCTGCGTATTTAAAAACACCTCCAAACTTTTTGTTTTTTACATCAGAAAAATAATAAATAACAGCCAAAATAATAGTTGCCCACCCGGCTGTTACTAAAACAAAACTACTGCTCCACAAAGCCTTATTTATAGGAAAAAACAAATCCCAAATATGACCTGCAGTTAATAAGCTTACACCTAAAAGTAAAAGTATTTGTGTTTTCTTTTTGTAGGCAGATTTTAAGAGCAAACCAACAAATACCCCTAATAAAGAGGTAGCTATTGCAGGCAAAGTACTTAAAACACCTTCTGGGTCATAATCTGTTTTCCACATATGAGATCCCAAAACTTTTAAATCTATAAAATTTGCCCAATTGTTTGGCGCTCTATCAAAGGTAGGAGCAGTACCATTAATAGGTACAAAACCCATCCATAACCAATACATTATTAAAATAGCAGCGCAAACGGCCACTAGCGCTTTCCAATTTAATTTTATAAACAAAATTGCTGTAAAAAAGAATACTAAACCAATACGTTGCAATACTCCAGGAAAACGTATATCATTAAAATCTTTAAAAAAAGGAAATGAAAGCGTAAATGCGCCTAAAAACAATCCAAGACCAATTAGCTTTAAAGACCTTATAACAATTTTACGATATGTTTTTCCTGTTACTTCTTTGGTATGATATGCATAAACTATAGAAATACCTACAATAAATAAAAAGAAAGGGAACACTAAATCTGTTGGTGTATAACCGTGCCAATCTGCATGTAAAAAAGGAGCATAAACGCTAGACCAAGTTCCTGGGTTATTTACCAAAATCATTAAAACAATGGTAATTCCCCTAAAAATGTCTACAGATACAACCCTATTTTTCATTTACAGAATGTTACTTTTCATTTTATTCCAAGCTTTTATTAACAATAAACCAGCCACCAAGGCAATTCCCGTAAATATTAATGCCTTTATTGTTTCACCATAAATCCAATACCCAGTTGCAAACATACATGTGTATATAAGTACACAGCCTAATACCATAGCTCCTATGCCAGAAGGAACACTCCATTTTTCATTAGGGTTTACAATATCTATTTTATCTGCTTTAGCATTATCTACCACTTTTTTCCAACCCGGTCCTCCAGGTTGTATTTTTTTGTAAAAACTGTTTAATACCTCATTAGACTCTGGCTTAGTCATAAATGTAGCCGCTACCCAAATTATAGTTGTTACCAACATTACAAACGGAATCTGAAACCAATCTGGAAAAACTCCTGTATCTACTGCAAAAAGATAGTTTCCTAGCGGAGTAACTTTTAGTAAGATAGATAAGACTCCTGATGCAAACATTGCTGCAATCTCTGTCCAGGCATTAATTCGCCACCAAAACCAACGTAAAATAAAAATTAGTCCGGTACCGGCTCCAAACAACAATAACATATCAAAAACCTCCATAGCATTTTGCATTAACAAGGCCAAACAAGCACTTAATACCATTAATACAACAGTAGAAAATCTGCCAACAGCTACCAATTGTTTTTCTGATGCATTAGGATTTACTTGTTGCTTGTAAAAATCATATACTATATAAGATGATCCCCAGTTAAGTTGAGTAGAAATTGTACTCATATAAGCAGCTATTAATGACGCTAACACCAAGCCTAATAATCCGCTTGGTAATTTTGTTAGCATAGCAGGGTAAGCCAAATCATGTCCTAATTTATCTGCTGCTATATTAGGAAAAGCTTCTGCTATACTAGCAACATCTGGGTAAACAACTATAGATGCTAAAGCAACTAAAATCCAAGGCCAAGGGCGTAATGCGTAATGCATAATATTAAAAAAGAAAGTTGCACCAATAGCATGGTTTTCATCTTTTGCAGCCAACATACGTTGTGCAATGTAACCACCGCCACCAGGTTCTGCTCCCGGGTACCAAGAACTCCACCATTGTACAGCTAAAGGAATAACTAATAAGGTAATTACAGCATTTGTATTGCTAAAATCTGGTAAAATAGATAATTTCCCTTTCACATCTTCATGTGTTAGTAAGCTTGTTACTCCGCCTACTTCTGGTAAATTAACCAAATAGTAAGCAGCGCCTATTGCACCACCCATTGCTACAAAAAATAATAAAAAATCTGTATAAACCACACCTTTAAACCCGCCTAAGGCACTAAACGTAACGGTTATTAGACCTGCACTTACTACGGTTTGCCAAGGCTCTAGACCTAGCATTATTCCTCCAATTTTTATTGCTGCTAATGTTACAGCAGACATTGTAATTACATTAAAAATAACACCTAAATATATAGACCTAAATTTTCTTAAAAAACTGGCTGGTTTTCCACCATAACGTAATTCATAAAACTCTAAGTCTGTATTTACATTAGATTTACGCCAAAGCTTTGCGTATACAAAAACAGTTAGCATACCTGTAATTAAAAATGCCCACCAAACCCAGTTACCAGAAACACCATCTGTTCTAACAATATCTGTAACTAAATTAGGTGTGTCTGTAGAAAACGTTGTTGCAACCATAGAAAGACCTAGCAACCACCAAGGCATTGTTCTTCCAGATAAAAAATATTCTGATGAGCTTTTTCCTGATTTTTTAGAAACCACAACTCCAATACCTAAAACAATTGTAAAAAAAACAATGATTAGCGTATAATCTAGTGCACTTAATTCCATTTTTTAGTAGTTGGTTAATTAGTAAAGATATTATTTTTTACAATACTTTTGTCTTTTTTAGCTAAACGCCAATTATGGGTCTATTAATAACAGCAAACATTTCTACAACTGCATGGGTTTTGGCTTTTACAGCCGTATTTGTAATGGGTGTTTCTAAATCTGGTTTAAAAGGCATTTCTATAATTGTAGTTACACTTATGGCTTTGGCTTTTGGTTCTAAAGCATCTACAGGTTTACTTGTACCATTGCTTGTTGTAGGCGACATTTTTGCTGTAATTTATTATAGGAAATATACCCAGTGGAAATACATTTTAAAGTTTTTACCCTGGATGATTAGCGGTATTTTAATAGGTGTATTTGTTGGTAAAGATTTACCAGAAGCTTCTTTTAAATACTGTATGGGTGGTATTATATTAATTACCGTTTTGATGATGCTTTGGTGGGATCAAAAAAAATCTAAAAATGTACCAACACATTGGGCATTTGCCGGCTCTATGGGTTTACTTGCTGGTATTACTACAATGATTGGTAATTTGGCTGGCTCTTTTTCTAACATCTACTTTTTAGCAATGCGCTTGCCTAAAAATCAGTTTATAGGCACAGCTGCTTGGCTTTTTTTAATTACCAATATTTTTAAGCTCCCTTTTCACATTTTTGTGTGGCATACCATTACAAAAGAATCTGTTCTTTTAAACCTAAAACTTTTACCTGCTATTTTTGTAGGCTTTATTGTTGGCACCATTCTAGTAAAGTACATTAAGGATAAATTTTTCAGAAAAATGATACTAATTCTTACAGCTATAGGTGCTTTGCTAATCTTGCTTAGATAATTAATTGGTTTTCCTTGTAATAATCTTATATTCATACATAAAATCATTAAGTTTTCTATATCCCCTATGAAAAATTTAACCTCGCTTATTTTACTTTTCTTTATTAGTTGCTACGTTATTGTTGGACAAAATCTTTTTCCACCTATACACAACTATAAAATATTTGATTACAACGCTGCTAGTAAAAATTGGGGATTAGCCACTAATAAAGATGGCGAATTATTTTCTGCCAATAATGCTGGTCTTTTACATTTTAATGGAGAAGAATGGAAACTTAACGCCTTACCTAGTAAAACCACCATACGATCTGTTGCTGCTATAGATGATAAAATTTACACCGGTTCATATGAAGAATTTGGATTTTGGAAAAAAGATAGTCTAGGTGTTTTAAAATACACATCATTAACACATCTTATAAAAAACCACGTATTTACTAGTGAAGAGTTTTGGCAAATTATACCTCATAACAATGCAATTGTTTTTAGGTCATTTTCTAAAGTATATGTGTACAAAAACAATAAAATAACGGTAGTTAAAGCAGATATTATTGTTAACAATATTACAAAACACAACAACCAAATTATAGTTGCAGGTGGTGATGATGGTTTGTTTTATTTAGAAGGTGACACCTTAGAACCTCTTGTCTTAAAAAACAACATTTCTTTTGTAAATAAAACTGTAGTAGATATGGTTTCTATTAAAGAAGGTTTGTTAATTGGCACCAAATTAAACGGTTGTTACTTAATTAAAAATAATGAAATTAATGTTTGGGGTAGCACTATTAACGACACATTAAAACAGCATCAGCTTAATAAAATTATGGTGTTAAATCAGCACAGCATTGCTTTTGGCACTATAAAAAACGGACTCTTTTTATACAACAATAACACAAAAACCTATAAAAGCATTAATCGCGAAGTTGGACTACAAAACAACACCATTTTAGCTATGGTTGCTTTTAAAAATCAGCTTTGGTTAGGGTTAGACAATGGTATAGACCACATTCAACTAGACCACCCAATTACATATTACACAGATTTTACTGGTGTTTTAGGTACTGTTTATGACATTGCTTTGTACAACAACAAAGTATACTTAGGATCTAATACTGGTTTGTATTATGTAGATAATGATGTGCTACATTTTGTAAAAGGCACTCAGGGGCACGTTTGGGATATTGCAGTTGTAAACAATGAGCTCTTTTGTGGACATAATACAGGAACATTTAAGTTAAATAAAGATGGCTTGGTTAAGGTTTCTAATATTTCTGGAGGCTATCAAATAGAGAAAATACCTGAGGACAAATCATCCTTTTTACAGGGTACTTATACCGGAATAGCAAAATACAGTAAAGATGATATTAACCAATGGACTGTAGAACGATTAAAAGGCTTTAATTTACCAGTAAAAAAATTGTGTTTTGAAGACGCTAACACACTTTGGGTTGCTCACCCATATAAAGGTTTTTACAAACTAAAATTAAATAGCACCTATGACTCTGTAATTAGCTCCAAAGAATATAACGGAAAAAATGCCCCTAATAAATACAATGTAAAACTCTACAATATTAAAAACCAAATTGTTTTTTACAGTCAGGGAGAGTGGTTTAAATACGATCCTATTTTAGACAAAATTGTAACGTTAGAGGAGTTTAGCTCATTTAAAAATAATGAGTTGTTGTATTATAATGATGATCATTTTTGGTTTATTGACAATGAAAACAGTAAAAAAATTACTTATACCAATTTTAAGGAAGACAATATTATTATTGAAAACCAAAGTTTAAAAAAACGTATAATACCTGAGGCAGAAAATATTATTAAGGTAAACGACTCTACATTTTATTTTACCCTTGTAGATGGTTACAGTCAAATAAACTTTAACAAGTTAAACAATCAGTTAAAAGATAATAATAGGCTACCAACTCCTAAATTAGTGAGTTTTACTGGTAAACAAAACAGTTACCCAATACATACAAAAAACATAACACTGCCTTTTAAAGATGCTGGTAATATTAGTATTAAAATTGCTTCATCTGGCGTTATGCACCCAAAATATTACTATAGTTTAGATGGCAAAGATGCTCAATTTGCTAAATTAGATAATGGTTTTATATCGTTTCAAAACTTAAGTCACGGTAGTTACACTTTAGAGGTTTACGGTGTAGGTATTGACAATAAAAAATCTGTTCCAAATGTCATTAACTTTACTATTAAAGCTCCTTGGTATTTGTCTGGCCCTGCACTTTTAATTTACTTTTTACTTGTAATAGCCGCCATAATACTTATTAGAAAATACAACAAATACAAACTAAACCTTAAGCACAATAAGCTTAAAGAGCGTATGCAAAAAGAGCAAGATGAAAAAATTGCGCTTTTAGAGAAAGAAAAATTAGCAAAAGAAGTAAAGCTTAAACAAAAAGAATTAGCTAATACTACATTAAATATTGCTAAAAAGAATGAAATTATTTTAGACCTAAAAAACCTATTAACTCAAAACAAAGATAAATTTCCTAATCAGCAACGTTATAAATCTTTTATGAAAAGGTTAAACAATTCTGTTAACAACAAAGAAGACTGGAAACGATTTGAAATGAATTTTAAAGAATTGCATAGCGACTTTTTTGAGAATCTTTTAAAAGAATACCCAAAGCTTACTCCTAAAGATTTAAAACTATGTGCTTACCTTAAAATGAACCTATCTACTAAGGAAATTGCACCGCTTATGGCTATTACGGTTAGGGGTGTAGAAATACATCGTTACCGTTTACGAAAAAAATTAAATATAGATAGCTCAGAGAACATATCTAACTTCTTAATCACCTTTAAATAAAGGTTTTTCTGTCATAAACAGCTTAACAATTACATAACACGCAGTACATCATTACTACATCAAAGTGTTAAAAGTGTATAAAAAACTAGGTTACAATACTACTGCAAACCATACTATTGGCGGTGTGTAGCGTAATTTTTGTGTTGATGTAGTTTTTATGTAGTTGCTAAAACCTTAGCAAACAGCCTCTTTTATTAATTTAGTAAAAATCTAACTCAATTTTTAATGTATTATGAAAATACTCAATCAAATATTATTAATCTGCTTTATTCTGTTCGGGATGTCTGCCTACGCCCAAGAGAATATAACGGTTAAAGGACAAGTAGTAGACAATAATGGCACACCTTTATTGGGTGCTAGTATTATTATTAAGGGTACTACAACAGGAACACAAACAGATTTTGATGGTAACTACCAATTAAACAGCGTTCCAAACAACGGAACTTTAGTTATAAGTTACATTGGTTTTATCACATCAGAAATTGCTGTAAATAATTCCAATACAATTAATGTAACCTTAGAAGAAGATGCAGAGTCTTTAGATGAAGTTGTTGTAATTGGTTACGGTGAAATGAAGTCTAAGGATTTAACCTCATCTATAACCACTGTTAAAGCCGAGGAATTAGCAGCTGTACCTACAGGTTCTGCTATGCAGGCTATGCAAGGTAAGGTTGCGGGTATGCAAGTAGTAAGTAGCGGTTCTCCTGGGCAAGGACCAACTATTAGAGTAAGGGGTATAGGGTCTTACAACACAGGTGCCTCTGCCCCTTTGTACGTTGTAGACGGTATGTTTTTTGACAATATAGATTTTTTAAATACAGCAGACATAACATCCATTTCTGTCTTAAAAGATGCTTCTGCATCTGCAATTTATGGTGTTAGAGCTGCAAATGGTGTTGTTCTAATAGAAACAAAATCTGGAGCATTTAATAAAAAAGCAGAAATTACATATGATGGCTACTCTGGTTTTCAGGTAGCACAAAACGTTTTAAAAGTTGCTAACGCAGAACAATTTACAACCTTAGCGTTAGAATCTGGTTCTGCACCAGATGCAGACTATATTCTAAATGCTATGCAGCGTTATGGTCGTAGTAGAGTTAACCCAAATGTACCTAATGTTAATACAGATTGGTATGATGAAATTATAAGACCAGCTTTAATACAAAACCATAGTATTGGTGTAACTGGTGGTAGTGAAGATGTTAGTTATTCTGTAGGGGCTAATTACTTTGGACAGCAAGGTATATTAGACACTAAAAATGAATATGAGCGTTTTAACTTAAGAAGTAAAATAGAGTTTAATGCAAACGACTGGTTAAAAGTTGGTGCTAACACGGTAATTAGTAACGCTACTAGATATGATGGTGATAACTCTGCTTGGCGTGCTGCTTATTTTGCTGTACCTATTTTACCTGTGTATGATGAGGCTTTAGCTAACGACCCAGATGTTTTCCCTACAAACTATGCTAATGCACAAGATTTAGGCTATAGAGGTGGTCAAAACCCTTTTCCCCTTTTAGATTTTAATGAAAACAGAACAAAAATTAGAAATATACTTGCTAATTTTTATGCAGAAATAGACTTAATACCTACTAAACTTAAGTTTAAAACTGCATACAACCACAACTACCAAACTCTAGAGTACAGAAGTGTTAATTTACCTTACTACATTGGCGATAGTTTTCAAAGACCAGATGCTTCATTAACAAAGAGTAACACAACAATATCAAATCAGATATGGGATAATACTTTAACTTATAAAGAATCTTTTGGTAATCATGATGTAACTGTCTTAGCTGGTACTTCGTTCAGAGATGAATCTTATCAGTTTTTAAGTGCAACAGGATTAAACTTTCCGTTGTCTGGTGAAGAAGCCTATTATTTAGACCAAGCACAGACTATTGTAGAAAATAGTGTTGGTGATGGTGGTGCAAGAGAATATGGTTTCTCATACTTTGGTAGAGTATCTTATAATTATGATGGTAAATACCTACTTTACGGAACCTTTAGAGCAGACGGAACTAACAAATACCAAGAAAAATGGGGTTATTTCCCTACAGTTGGTGCTGGTTGGGTTGTATCTGAAGAACCTTTTATGCAAAACAATGGTGTTTTTGATTTTCTTAAACTACGAGGTAGTTGGGGTAAATTAGGTAATGATAATGTTGCTGGCAGTAACGGTTCTATTACTTCTTCTGTAGTTACAACTGCGTTAGGAGACACTATGTTTAGCGGTTTAAACACAGGTAGTGATTTTACTTCTTTAAAATGGGAGGTTACAGAGGAAACTAACATTGGTATAAATGCTAGTTTTTTAGCCAACAATTTATCTTTAGAGGCAGATTATTATGTTAGAGATACAAAAGACGCCGTTATCCCTGTACAAAGACCATTAATACCTGGTTCTACCAGACAAAACGTAGGAGAAATTAGAAACTCTGGTTTTGAAATGTCATTAAACTGGAGTAAAAAAGTATCAGATGATTTTAGTTATAACATTGGCGGTAATTTTTCTACACTTAAAAATGAAGTATTAAGTTTAGATGGTCAACAATATATAGATGCTGGCTCAGCAGAATTTCGTCAACGTTCTATAGTTGGTGAACCTCTTTACGCTTTTTATGGTCGCGAGGTTGTTGGCATTTACCAAAATGAAGCAGAAATACTTGCAGATCCTGTTGCTGTAGCTAATAACTTAGTCCCTGGCGATTTTAAATACAAAGAAAACGGTGGAGATCCTACTACTATTGATGATGATGACCGCGTAGTTTTAGGATCTTACTTACCAACATACTCATACGGATTTAACTTTGGGTTTAACTACAAAAATTTTGACTTCACGGCTACTGCTTCTGGTCAAGGTGGCAACAAAATACTTAACCGTAAAAGACTAGAAGTAATTTTTACTAGTGATACTAACTGGGACAGAGACTTTGCTGTTAATCGTTGGCACGGTGAGGGTACTACAAACTCATACCCATCTGCAGCCGCAGTACGTAAAGGGTGGAACCAAAAATTAAACGATTACTACGTAGAAGATGGTGACTACTTTAGAATTCAGAACATAACACTTGGGTACACAATTAATAAAAATGGAGAATTAAAAGGTATTCCTAAAACCCGTATTTACCTAACAGCAGAAAAACCATTAACCATATTTGGTTATAACGGGTTTAACCCTGAGGTTGCTAATGGTATAGATAACCAAACATATCCTATCCCTGCAGTTTATACAATGGGAGTTAACATTAAAATATAAGACTTATGAAACTGTATAAAAAACATATATCACCTCTACTTATACTAGCATTTATTGCATCAGTATTTGTTGGGTGTTCAGACAAGTTAGATGAGCCACAGGAAAACAACAACTTTGCTGGTGGTACAGATTTTACAAAAACCGAGGATATGATATTGTCTATCATTGGTGTTTACGATGCTTTTCAATCTCGTGGATGGGAACAACCTTTATTAATTTCTGTTCGTGGAGACGATGTTAATGCTGGTGGTTTAGGTGACCAACAAGATTTTGCTGAAACTGACCTTTTTAATTATAACAAAGATTATTGGATGTACAATTCTCTTTGGGAAAACGTATATGTAGATGTTATTACAGCACATACAGCTATGGAACAAATAGCACGTTACCAGGAGTTTGCAGATGCAGACGGTATTGATAAAGGAAACCAATACATTGCAGAAGCTAAAGTTTTAAGAGGAATGATGTTGTTTCAAATTTCTCAGGTTTGGGGAGATATTTTTATTCCAGAATCTTCAGACACTGGCGCCCTTTTAAACGTTACAGAGTTACCTACTAAGGATGAGGTTATGCAACATATATCTAACCAGATGGATGAAGCAATTTCATTTTTACCAGACGCAAGACCTAATGAGCGTATAGATATCCCTGGAGGGGTTACAAAATATACTGCTTTAGCTATAAAAGCATTGGCTAACCAAGAACTTAAAAATTACCAAGAAGTTGCTGCTGCAACCGGACAAATAATTAACTCTGGTAAGTTTAGTTTATTTACAGATTATTATGAGCTTTTTAAAACTCCTGGTAAATTAAGTGATGAGAGTATTTTAGATTTACAATATTCAGATTTTGGACAAGGTGAAGGTGATAGAGAAGGACATTTGTTTGCTCCTTATGGCCCGCAAAACTGGACTCCGGCTGTTACTGGTGCTGCATCTGGCTGGGGTTTTTATGAGCCTAGCTTAAAATTTATAAAATTTATGTTAGACCGTGGAGAAGCTGTGCGTTTAGAAACTAGCGTACTATTTACAGATCGCGGTATTGCAGAGCTTCAAACAGATCCAAATTACGCTACTCTACCAAGTTTTGTAAAAAACACAACCAGAGATGGTGATGTTATAAACGACTATTCTAGAGCCCTATTTTCTAGTGGTAAACACTATTTGCCATCAAACCAATTAATAGAAGGCAGAACAGAATACGGTAGTAACAAAAACTACAATGTTATACGTTATGCAGAAATTTTATTAATGTATGCAGAAGCCATTACACAAGGAGCAACAGCAACATCTATAACTGCAGATAATGCTGTAAACTTGGTAAGAGAAAGAGCTGGTATGCCATCTCTTACTGGTGTAACATTAGACAATGTAATAGATGAAAAATTTGCCGAACTGGGTATGGAATGGGGCAAGCGCTATTACGATATGGTTAGACTAGGCAGATTTAGCGAGCTAAACTATGACGGAAGAACATTTTCTGAAGACAAGGTTTACCTTCCTTACCCACAACCACAGGTAGACCAATTTCCAATTTTAGGAAACTCATCAAACTAAAAAACTAAACGCTATGAAAAATTTAAAATATACAATAACCTGTTTGGTTTCTGCATTATTTTTCTATTCTTGTGACCAAGGTATAGATAACATAACGCAAGTAGCTGCAGGTGCAGATGAAACTGCGCCAGAAGTTAAAATAAATTATCCTACAGAAGGCACAAAAATTAAAGTACTAGACATTGTTACTTCTATTGTAATAGATTTTGAAGTTACTGATGATATAGAAGTTGCCTCTATAAATGTTGCCATAGATAATAATACAATACAATCTTTTACAAGTTTTAAAGACTATAGACGTGTTTTAATAGATGATTTAGTTTTTGATAATTTAGTTGATGGCACACATAAACTAACAATTACCGCAACAGATTTAGAAGGTAAAACCACTGAAGCCTCTGTAAACTTTGAAAAAGAACCTGCCTATACACCATTGTTTGCCGGAGAAACCTTATATATGCCTTTTGATGGTGATTATATAGATCTTATTGGCTTACAAGCAGCAACTAAAGTTGGTAACCCTAATTTTGCTGGAGAAAGTGTTGTTGGCACCAATGCATATGCAGGCGCTACAGATGCATATTTAGAATATCCTACAGACGGTTTAATTGGCGGTACAGAGTTTAGTGCTTCATTCTGGTACAAGGTAAATGCAACCCCAGACAGAGCTGGTATTTTAATTATTGGTGATGATGCAGAAGACCGTTTTCAAGGTATAAGATTATTTAGAGAAGGTAACGGCGCTGAGCAAAGAATAAAAGCTAATGTAGGGACAGGAGCAGGAGAAAGCTGGAATGATGGTGGCGTTATAAATGTTGCAGAACAAGAATGGATATATATTACACTTGCCGTTTCTGCTACCAAGAGTACTATCTTTTTTAATGGTGTTGCAGTAAATACTGCAGATTTGGCAGCACCTGTAGATTGGACAAATTGTAATACTGTTACAATTGGTGCTGGTGGAGATACTTTTAGTTACTGGGACCATAAATCAGACAAGAGTGCTATTGATGAGCTACGTTTCTTTAACAAAGCACTTACTGATAGCGACATAGAAAATATGATAAACGTTACTAACCCTTATACAGGTGTTTATGATGGAGAAATGTTCTACGCTGCTTTTGATAACGACACAAAAAATAAATTTACGGCTCAAGAGGCTACCGTAGTTGGTTCTCCAGGATTTGCAGATGAAAGTGTTATTGGTAGTAACGCCTTTGCAAGTACTACAGATTCTTATATAACTTATCCTGCAAATAACTTATTAAGTGGCACAGAGTTTAGCGCAACATTCTGGTATAAAGTAAATGCAACCCCAGACAGAGCAGGAATTTTAGTTATTGGTGATGATGCTGATGATCGTTTTCAAGGACTAAGGCTATTTAGAGAAGGTAGTGACACAGAACAAAGAATTAAAGCCAATATTGGTATCGGAACTAATGAAAGCTGGAATGATGGTGACATTATTAACGTTGCAGACCAAGAGTGGGTATTTGTAACCTTAGTTGTTTCTGCTACAAAAAGCACTATTTATTTTGATGGTGTTGCTGTTAATTCTGTAGACTTAGCTGCTCCTATAGACTGGACAGGTTGTGACCTTATAACAGTGGGTTCTGGTGGTGAAACATTTAGTTACTGGGATCATAAATCAGATAACAGTGCTATAGACGAACTACGCCTATACAACAAAGCACTTTCACAACAAGAAATACAGTCTATTAGAGACGCAGATTTATAATAAATACATTTTTAGTTTTTAGTTAATTCATTTTTATGAGATTATTTTTAGTAGTATTGGCTGTTGCATCCTTATTAACAGGATGCAACAACAAGCCAAAAAAAATTCAAAAACAAGTTTGGACAGATGAAGCTTTACTGGACTCTGTACAAAAACAAACGTTTAACTATTTCTGGGATGGCGCAGAGCCTGTTTCTGGACTAGCTAGAGAACGTATACATTTAGACAGTATTTACCCAACACACCATAAAGACATTATAACTATTGGCGGTTCAGGATTTGGACTAATGACCATTGTTGTTGGTGCAGAACGTGGCTACATTACCAAAGAAGAAGCTTTATCTAGATTTGAAAAATCTGTAGATTTCTTAGAAAAAGCAGATCGTTTTCATGGTGCATGGCCACATTGGTTAATGCCTAGTGGCAAAGTTGCTCCCTTTAGTCAGTATGATGATGGTGGAGATTTAGTAGAAACTGCCTTTTTAATTCAGGGTTTATTAACTGTAAAAGAATACTATGCAAATGGCGGTGAACGTGAACAAAAACTAGTTGCTAAAATTCAGAAACTTTGGGAAGAAGTAGAGTGGGATTGGTACACAAAAGGAGAAAACACCTTATACTGGCATTGGTCTCCTAATGTAGCCTGGAAAATGAATTTCCCTGTTGGTGGTTACAATGAAGCATTAATAATGTACATATTAGCTGCTGCATCACCAACACACCCTGTATCTAAAGAGGTTTATGATAAAGGTTGGGCTCTAAATGGGCAAATTGCAAAAGACACTGTTTATTATGGTTTAGAAACAGAGCTTAATCATTATGAGCATGATGCATCTCCTGTTGGTCCGTTATTTTGGGCACATTATTCATACTTAGGTTTAAACCCTAAAGGATTAACAGATGCCTATGCAGACTATTGGAAACTAAATGTTAATCACGCTAAAATACACTACAGACACGCCGTAGAAAATCCAAATAAGTATAAGGGTTATGGCAAAAACTTATGGGGGTTAACATCTAGCTATTCTGTAAAAGGCTATGCTGGCCACAGACCAGATAACGACTTAGGTGTAATATCACCAACAGCAGCATTATCTTCTATGCCATATACACCAAAAGAAAGTATGCAGTTTTTACGCTATATGTATACAGAGCAAGATTCGCTTGTTGGTAAGTATGGCCCTTATGATGCTTTCAGCTTAGAAAACAACTGGTCTTTACCTCGTTATTTGGCCATAGACCAAGGTCCAATTCCTGTAATGATAGAAAACTATAGAACAGGTTTATTATGGAATTTATTTATGAAAAACAAAGACTTACATAAGGGGTTAGAAAAACTAGGTTTCTCTACAACGCACAAAAATGACAATTAAAAATAGTCTTTTTACAACATTACTTATACTTGTAATTATCTCGTGCAAAAGCGGAGATGATTACGAGTATACTCCAATTGAATTTCCTACTGATGACGATCCAATTTCTACACCTACAATAACTGATGAGGAGCTGCTAGATATTACACAGGCTGAAACCTTTAAATATTTTTGGGATTTTGCTGAGGTAAATTCTGGCGCAGCAAGAGAGCGCTACCATCCTAACGACCCAAGTAATAGTGAATACACAGTTACAACAGGTGGTACAGGTTTTGGTATTATGGCACTTATTGTGGGTATAGAAAGGGGTTTTATTACCAAGGAAGAAGGTATAGATCGTTTTTCCAAAATTCTAGATTTTTTAGAAAAATCAGATCGTTTTCACGGTGCTTGGCCACATTGGATTAATGGAGAAACTGCTAAGGTTATGCCTTTTAGCGACTTAGACAACGGCGGAGACTTGGTAGAAACTGCCTTTTTATCTCAAGGTTTAATTTGTTTAAAGGAGTATTTAAAAAATGGCTCTGATAAAGAAAAAGCTATAGCAGCAAAAGCAGATGAGCTTTGGAAAGGTGTGCAATGGGATTGGTATACAAACAATGAAAATACACTATACTGGCATTGGAGCCCTAACAACAATTTTGCAATAAACCTAGAGCTAAAAGGGTATAATGAAGTATTAATTGCTTATGTATTAGCTGCTGCTTCACCCAATTATTCAATTTCTAAAGAGGTATATACAAACGGTTGGGCATCTAACGGTTCAATTGCATCTACTAACACAAAGTATGGGTTTCCTATATTGGCTAAACACGCTGGCAACCAAGAATATGGCGGGCCTTTATTTTGGGCTCATTACTCCTACTTGGGCCTAAACCCTAAAGGATTATCAGACGAGTATTTAAATTACTGGAACGTAAACACTAATCACGCTAAAATAAATTACAGCTATAGTGTAGAAAATCCAAAGCAATTTAAAGATTATGGAAAAGATTGTTGGGGTTTAACAGCCAGTTATACAAGAAATTCAGACGGTACAATTGGGTATAATGCTCATAGTCCGTCTAATGATACTGGAGTCATCTCGCCAACAGCAGCAATTAGTTCTTTACCGTATACACCAACAGAATCTATGCTGGCATTGCATTATTTCTACAAAAATAAAGATAAGTTGTTAGGCCCTGCTGGGTTTTATGATGCGTTTAGTCCGGAATATAATTATTGGGTTGCAGAACAGTATTTAGCTATAGACCAAGGACCTATTTTACTTATGATAGAGAATTACAGAACCGGACTTCTATGGGACTTATTTATGCAAAATACCGATGTAAAAAATGGTTTAGACAAGTTAGAATTTAGCTATACAGAATAAAAAACATCAATCTAAAAGATAAAAAATACCCACCACGGGAAATAAAAATTACAGCATATGAAAAAAACAAACCTACTACTAATACTCACATTTTGCAGCACCTTTTTGGCTATTGGGCAAACAAAAGTTCCTTTTATAGAAGACTTGCTTGCTAAAATGACTATAGAGGAAAAAATTGGACAACTAAACTTGGTAACACCTGGCGGAGGTATTGCTACAGGTTCTGTTGTAAGTAGTAACGTTGAAGAAAAAATTAAAGCCGCCAAAGTTGGTGGTATGTTTGGTATATCTGGACCAAAAAAACTAAAAATAGCACAAGACTTTGCGGTAAATGATACACGTTTAAAAATTCCGTTATTCTTTGGTTCTGATGTAATACATGGGTACAAAACAACTTTTCCTATTCCGCTTGCAACAGCATCTAGTTGGGATATGGATTTGATTAAAAAAATGGCAGAGACCGCTGCATTAGAAGCAACTGCAGATGGTATAAACTGGAACTTTTCTCCTATGGTAGATGTGGCGCGTGATCCTCGTTGGGGTAGAATTGCTGAAGGTGCTGGTGAAGATCCGTATTTAGGTTCTGCAATAGCAAAAGCAATGGTGCACGGCTACCAAGGAAACAATTTAACTGCTAAAAATACAATGTTAGCCACGGTAAAACATTTTGCACTTTATGGTGCTGCAGAGGCTGGTAGAGACTACAACTCTGTGGATATGAGCAGAACAAAAATGTTTAACCAATACTTACCTCCTTATAAAGCTGGTATAGATGCCGGTGCAGCAAGTATAATGACTTCTTTTAATGATGTAGATGGCATACCTGCAAGCGGTAACAAATGGTTACTTACAGACTTATTACGCAAAAAATGGGGGTTTAAAGGTTTTGTGGTTTCAGATTACACTTCTGTAAACGAAATGATTGCTCACGGGCTTGGAGATTTACAAGATGTATCTGCATTATCTTTAAAAGCTGGTTTAGATATGGATATGGTTGGCGAGGGTTTTTTAACTACACTTAAAAAATCTTTAGATGAAGGCCGTGTTACAGAAGAAGAAATTACCAATGCTTGTAGAAGAATTTTAGAAGCTAAGTATAAACTTGGCCTTTTTGATGATCCGTACAAGTATATTGATGCAAAAAGACCTAAAAAAGACATTTTAACCAAAAAGAGTAAAACATTAGCAAGGGAGGCTGCTAAACGCTCTTTTGTACTTTTTAAAAACCATAATAACATACTACCACTAAGTAAAACAGCTAAAATTGCGTTAGTGGGGCCTTTAGCAAATAACAAAAATAATATGCTGGGTACTTGGGCACCAACAGGAGACCCGCAATTGTCTATTCCTATTTTAAACGGATTTAAAAACGTTGCTTCTAAAGCCAAAATAACATATGCTAAAGGTGCAAATATTACAGATGATACTGAGTTAGCTAAAAAAGTAAATGTTTTTGGAACACGTGTAGATATTGACAAAAGGTCATCTGAAGAACTTTTGCAAGAAGCATTAGACCTTGCTAAAACATCAGACGTTGTTGTTGCCGTTGTTGGTGAAGCATCAGAAATGAGTGGTGAAGCTGCAAGTAGAACAGATATTTCTATTCCTAATAGTCAAAAAAGATTAATACAAGAACTTGTTAAAACAGGCAAACCGGTTGTTTTAGTATTAATGAGCGGTAGACCGTTAACTATTGAAGAAGAATTTAATCTTCCTGTTAGTATTCTTCAAGTTTGGCACCCTGGTATAGAAGCAGGTAATGCCGTTGCTGATGTTATTTTTGGTGATTATAATCCGTCTGGTAAACTAACAGCTACATGGCCAAGAAACGTTGGACAAATTCCTATTTACCATAGTATAAAAAATACAGGTAGACCAGCTCCTTCTCCTGCTTTTGAAAAATTTAAAAGCAATTATTTAGATGTTAAAAATGCGCCTTTATTGCCTTTTGGTTACGGACTTAGTTATACCAGTTTTAAGTATTCTAACATCAACCTATCTAAAAAAGAAATTGCTCAAGGAGAAGACGTAACAGTATCTGTTACAGTAAAAAACACTGGTAATTTTGATGGTGAAGAAGTTGTGCAATTGTACTTAAGAGATGTTGTACGTAGCATTACACCTCCAATGAGACAATTAAAAGGATTTAAAAAAGTATTCTTAAAAAAAGGAGAGTCTAAAACTGTAGAATTGGTACTTACTGCAGACGATTTAAAGTTTTACAATAGTACTTTAGATTTTGTTGCTGAACCAGGAGATTTTGAAATATTTGTAGGGACAAATTCTAACGCCCAATTAAAGGCTACTTTAACCCTAAAATAAAAGATACAAATGCCTAATTATTTAACTTTTTTACAACGTGCTACTTTTTTAATATTAATTGTACTTACAACTACTATTGGTTATGCACAAACAAGGTATACGCAAAAAGTGTTTTCAGACATTAAGGTGAAAACCTATAGCTATGCAGATACTTTAAAGTTAGATTTTTATAGCTACAAAAAAGATACAGTTACAAACAAACCTTTACTAATTTTAGTTCACGGAGGCGGTTTCAGTGGGGGAAAACGCAACAATCCGTTAGAAATAAAATTTTGTGAAGATATGGCAAAAAGAGGCTACGCTGTAGCCTCTATGAGCTATAGATTGGTGCGCAAAGGCAACTCACTTGGTTTTGGATGTAATTGTCCGGCAGATCAAAAAATAGAAACATTTGTATCTGTATCTAGAGATATTATTAAAGCAACACAGTTTTTAATTGATAAGAAAGGTAAATTAAAATTTAATCCAGAAAGCATAATACTTGTTGGTAGTAGCGCTGGCGCAGAAGCTGTTTTAAACACAGTATTTATGAAGAATGAATACACCTTTAAAAAGTTGCCTTATGCTACTATTAAATACGCAGGAGTTATCTCTTTTGCAGGTGCTATAGTTAATGCAAATTACATTACTAAAAATACAGCTATACCAACAATGCTTTTTCACGGAGCTAAAGATAATATGGTGCCATACGCAACTGCACCTCATCATTTATGTGAAGAAAATAAACCTGGTTTTATTATGCTAGATGGCTCTTATACTATTGCAGAAAAATTAGAAAAATTAGATGTTGCACACACACTTGTAAGTGACAAAGATGGCAACCATAACTGGGCTAACATCCCCTATAGTTACACCAACCTTATTGCCAAGTTTATTACAGAAAGTGTTTTAGAAAAACAAAATATACAAAGCACAATTAAAGTAAAGCACAAAAATTAATTATGTTTAAAAAGGAGTTTTATATTGTAGTTTTATTAGTATTTGCTATTGGTTGCAAACAAAAGAAATCTCCAGAAAAGCAAACAAAAAAAAGACCTAATATTATTTATATTATGTCTGATGATCATGCAGTACAAGCCATTAGTGCATACAACCACCCTATTAGTAAATTGGCACCAACGCCAAATATTGATAAAATAGCTACAGAAGGCGCAATTTTTAATGGTAGTTATGTTACCAATTCTATTTGTGGGCCAAGCAGAGCCGTAATATTAACCGGTAAACACAGCCATATAAATGGATTTAGGCAAAACGGAGATCATTTTGATGGAAACCAAGAAACATTGCCGAAAATTTTAAAAAAAGAAGGATACCAGACAGCCCTAATGGGCAAATGGCATTTACATGATTACCCACAAGGTTTTGACGATTGGAAAATTCTTGTAGATCAAGGTAATTATTACAATCCAGATTTTATAATTAATGGTGATACAACCCGTGTTCAAGGCTATGCTACAGACTTAATTACTGCAGATGCCATAAATTGGTTAAAAAATAAAAGAAAAGATAGTGTTCCGTTTTTTTTAATGGTACAACATAAAGCTCCGCATAGAAATTGGATGCCAGCCTTACGCCATTTAAATAAATACGATTCTGTTTCTTTCACTTTACCTACTTCTTATTTTCCAGAGTTTAATAATCAAAAAGCTAGCAGAGCTCAATTACAAACCATTTATAATGATATGTATGAAGGGCACGACTTAAAACTATCTACTGGTATTAATAAAACCAAGCTTGCACATAACCCTTGGACCACTGATTTTGATAGAATGACAGAGACTCAGAGAGCTACTTGGGACAGCGCTTATTTAGCAAAAAACAACGCTTTTTATGAGGCAGATTTAAGTAATGAAGAAATAGCAATTTGGAAAGGTCAAAGGTACTTACAAGATTATATGGCAACCATAGCAGCTGTAGATGAAGGTGTGGGTGAAATTTTAAACTATTTAAAGACGAACAATTTAGATGAAAATACTATTGTAGTATACACTTCTGATCAGGGTTTTTATATGGGTGAAAATGGTTGGTTTGATAAGCGTTTTATGTATGAAGACTCTTTTAGAACACCTTTACTTATAAAATATCCCAAAGCCATACAACCAGGTACGCAAATTAATGCTTTAGTACAAAATTTAGATTATGCACCAACAATTTTAGACTTTGTTGGCATACCTAATAAAGCAAAAGATATGCAAGGAGTATCATTTAAGGGCTTATTAAATGGTTCTGTTAACGAGAGTGATTTTAGAGACGCTATTTATTATCACTATTACGACTATCCTGCTTTTCATATGGTAAAAAAGCATTACGGTATTAGAACAAAGCGCTATAAGCTTATTCATTTTTATGATGATATAGATAGTTGGGAATTTTACGATTTAGAAACAGACCCTAAAGAGCAAAACAACCAAATAAATAATGCAGCGTATACCAAAGAAATTAAGTTAATGCATACAAAGCTTAAACAGCTTCAAAAAGAATATAAAATAACTAATAAAGAGTTTACAAAAGCCAAAAAAGAAGACGTAGACAAGGCATACAAGCAATTTAAAAAGTTAAGAGGAACACCCATAAATTAAAAAGTCGGTGCATACACACCGACTTTAAACTGACTTAAATTAGATTAATAAAAGAACAATTAATCTAGCGCAAATGTTACTGTTTTTAAAGTCTTAAATGTTAATTTAATATCAATGTTGCATTAACAATTACGCGCTAACCTCATCTTTATTTACTATTTTATTTACTATTAATGCAATTGCGCCATCACCAGTTATATTTGCCGCTGTACCAAAGCTATCCATTGCAATATAAAGCGCTATCATTAGCGCTTGTGCCTCTGCATTAAAACCTAACATTGTTTGTAATATACCTACAGCAGCCATAATTGCACCACCAGGAACTCCTGGAGCAGCAACCATAGCTATACCTAACATCATTACAAAACCAGCAAACATTGTAAAGTTAAAATCTAAACCTTGCATAAGCATAAGTGCTACTGCACAAGCAACAATTTTCATTGTACTACCCGCTAAATGTATAGTAGCGCAAAGTGGCACAACAAAATTAGCAACCTTAGGAGATACGCCATTTTTTTGTACTTGCTGTAATGTAACTGGTATGGTAGCAGCAGAAGATTGTGTACCCAAAGCTGTTAAATATGCAGGAGCCATATTAAGCAATGCTTTTAATGGATTTTGCTTGGTTATTGCACCAGCTATAATAAACTGTACTAACATTAGTAAAAAGTGCATTATAAAAATAATTCCTATAATTTTTAAAAACACACTAAGTACAGACTCTACCTGACCGTTATAAGCAATGGCAGAAAAAATACCTAAAATATATAGTGGTAATAAAGGAATAATTACCTTTTCTATCACCAGCATTATTATTTTTTGAAAATCGTTAGCTACCTTTTTTAAACTACTCTCTCCTTGCGTTGCTAATCCTAAACCAATAACAAATGCTAACACTAAAGCAGACATTACATCTAACACAGGTAGAATTGTTATGGAAAAAAACGGACTTAATTTTTCTACACCTTCACCAACATTTTGTACTGTTTGTGCTTCTATAAACGAAGGAAAAAAACCAGATGCTACAAAGTAGGTTGAAAACCCAGAAAACAACGTAGACCCATACGCTATAGCAGCCGTTATAACTAATAGTTTACCAGCTCCTTTGCCTAAATCTGCAATAGCTGGCATAATTAATCCTAAAATGATTAACGGTATTGCAAAGCCTAAAAACTGACTAAAAACAGCTTTAAAAGTGTTAAATAACCTATTTACAGATTCTGGTAAGTACAACCCAATTAAAATACCTAAAATAATTGCAATAAATACTTTAAATAATAGGTTTGAAGTAATTTTTTTAAGCATAGCCTAGTTTTTATGTTTGTAAAAAACACAAATATAGCCTAAGTAAGCTAGTCACTAATTTATAATAACAGTTACTTATTAACTAGTTAGGTTTATAAACTAGAGTTAATCTAAAGAAAAAGAAAAGTCGTTATAACTTTCTGTGCTCCATGCTAAGTGCTTTGTTGCTGGTGATGCTGCAAAAAACGGAGAAAACGTATGCACTTTTACCGTTTTATTATCTGGTAAAAATTCTAAAATTCGTAACCAACCGTCTCCACCATTACCTTGCCACCCGCCACCCATAGCTTGAGCGTTAAATGCCATTTGACTCACTTTTTTACCTCCTTTATTTTTGTCTACTTTAAAGCCCACGTGAGCTTTAAAATCATCTGCACCACCAATATGACCAGAAAAGACTAGTTGTATGTTTTTAGATGGCTCTACTAATTTCTTCCAAACTGCCTCTCCGTAGTTAGCATCTTTTACAGGATAATTCTCTTTTTCTATACGCTGGTTTTTAGCGTTTAAGTAGGAGTGTGTAAGTACTGCAACTGTATGGTTTTTGTACTTATCCTCATCTACCACATTTTTTGCCCATTGTACAATAGTATCTCTTGGTGCAAACTCTAAGGTCATAAATAAAAATTTACGCCCGTTAGGCGCTGTAAAATCAAAAGCTGCGTTTTCTAAACTTGGGTGACCGCCAGCATTTTTTGCAGCCGCACTTAGTAACTTATAATTAGCTTGGTTTTTATGTGCCGGAAAATACGTATTGTAGTTAGATCCTCTGTGTTCTACACCTTTGTATCCGTAATCATGGTTACCTGCAGCCAACACATAAGGTACTTGCCCATCTAACCTACCAAACATTCTAGACACAGCCATCCATTGTTGTCTGCTTGTTTGGTTTCCGTTTTTTCCATTTGGTACAATCATATCGTTTTGCTCTACCAAATCCCCGGTACACAATACCATTTTAATATTTAGCGAATCTACGTTTTCACTTATCCAAGCCGTCATTAAATCTAAAGTGCCTTGGTTGCGTTGGTACTTAACGTAATTTTGGGTATCTGGCACCAAGATTAAACTCCAAGAGTTTGGGTTAGATAGTTTTGGTGCTTCGTATTTTTTTTGGGCTATAATAGATTGTTGGGTTGTAAAAAGTAACAACGCTACTACTATAAACTGGTAAACCTTTTTCATACAAGTGTAATTATTTATCAACCTTAAAAAAATTGATTGTCTTCTTTTATTTTAGTCATCAAAAATAACTGAAAAATTACTTTTGGAATCTATAAAACAAATTATATAAAGTTAACTTAATATTAAAAAAGGAGCATATTTGTAAAGTGTCAACCTAAAAAAATAGCTCCCCATTACAGATTTCCGTAATACTTTATTTAACGCAAGTTATAAGTTTGCGTTGTTATTATTTTATTGGTAACAATTAGTAAGGTAATAGGTCTGCTTGCTAATGCGGTAATGGGGGAAGTTATCCAAATTAGTAGGTAAGACCTTTTCTTTATGTATTTATTTATTTCTGTATTTTATTGTAAGCTAAATAATGTAAGTTTGTATTTTTCTACGCACAACCAATATGACTAAACCATACTACGAGATTAAGAAGACCATTACTAATGAGTACTACTTTAATTTAAAAACTAGTGAAGGAGAAATAATACTATATGGCGAGGTTTTTAAAAGTTTAGAAGAGTGTAAGCAGCAAATTATTTTTATAAAACAATATGCTTATGACTATGATTACTACCATAGTAAATTAACAAAAGATAACAAACACTACTTTTATTTGTATTTAAATGAAGATACGTTGCTAGGCAAAAGCAATACATACAATACAGAAGAAGCAAAAGAACTAGGCATTGCATCTGTAATGCTATATGCAACAGTGGCTACAATTAAAAATTTTAGTGAGGAAGAGGAGTAGGTTGTGCACCTAATTTTATACCTCCGTATAAAACCTCTCCTAATTTTAATTCAGAGAGGTCTTAATTATCTTCTTTTTTTCTTCCAAGGAGCATTTTTTTTCCAATTACCAGCCATAATACATCCATATGGTAAAACTTCATCAACTACATATCCCAAATTAAAATCCTCCATTTGTTGGCGTACACTTGCTGCATTTTTATAAGCACTAGGTAATTCAGTTATATCTATTTCATTAGAGTAAAAACGAACATCTAAGTTTTTTGTTTCCTCCTTAAAAATATCTTCTAAAGTGCCTATTTTACTTTTTCTATGTTGTGTTCTACTCATATTTCTACCAGCTCCATGAGGTGCAAAACCTAAGTTTTTAGAGGTTGTTTCTCCTTCAACAATTAAAACTGGTTCTGCCATGTTTAATGGTATTAATCTAGGGCCTGTAATATCTGGCATAAATTTTTTATCTAGTGGAGTAGCTCCTTTTGCATGGTAAAATAAATCACCATCTTTAAAAACAAAATTATGCTCATTCCAAAACCTGTTTTTCTTTTCTACTCCAAGTCTATCTATAGTGGCGTCATGCAGACACTCATGATTCTTTTTAGTCCATTTTCTAATAATTTGTAAGGCTTTCCAATACTCTTCTCCTTCCTCTGTGTTATAAGGAATCCAAGCATTTTGCTTTAATGTTTCTGGAGATAACTCTTTTCTAAAACGTTCTGCAACTTTCATACCTTTGGAATATAAGTTTGCTCCAAGACCCCTACTTCCGTGGTGTGTAATCATCATTGTATTTCCTGTTTTTTTTGATGTACCTACAAACAAAAAATGATTACCATCTCCTTGAGTTCCCAAATGTGACCTAGCAACAGAAATACATTTTTGATTGTTTAAAAAGTAATTAGCCTCTATTTCCTCTAATAGGTCTGATGGAAATCTAAATTGAGAGTCTCTTGATCTACCTCCTGGTCCAAAATGTGTAATACTATACGCTGTGTCTAAAACATCTTTAGGGCTAACTTTTCCAAAGTCAGTTAGCATTACAGAACAACAAATGTCAGCGCTATGCATACCTGGGTGTATTGCATTTTTTGCTACTGCTACTCCGCCTACAGGAATTGTACCTATTGGACCTGTTGGACAGGCATCTGGCATTATTGCTCCTGTAATTAATGTAGGTGTTTTCATTAACTCATTCATTGTGTCAGTAACACTACTTACATTTATTTCTTCTATTTCATTCTCTGCCTTTATATTAATGTTAAACGGAATTGGAGTTTTATTTAATTCTATTGGATCTGGAGATTTAAAATCAGCCAAATATCTTACTATAGCATTACCTTTTAACTCGTTGTCGTTAATATAATTTAAAGCTTCTTTAAACCACTTAGCTGGTTTATATCCCATATTAATTAAATCTTCTCCTGTAATTCTTTTTTTGTTTTCCATATTTATCTTTTTAACTCCGCCGACTCCTTGTTCGGCGGAGTACTACAAATAACCTTTACTAAGGTCTTAATTATGATTCCGGTACAAATATTAGCCCTACCTACGCAATCATTTTGCGTAGTTAAAAAAAAGTTATATTTTTCTGTAAAAATATTTTATGTCCGTTAACAAAAATGCTTTAATTAGGTATAAAACAATTGATAAGTGCCTTCAAAATAAATACCGTAAATGGACATTAGATGGCTTAATTAATGCATGTTCTGATGCACTTTATGAATATGAAGGAAGAGAAATTAACGTTAGCAAACGTACTATACAATTAGATATACAAATGATGAGGAGTAATAAGCTAGGTTATAATGCTCCTATAGTTGTTTATGATAAAAAATTTTACAAATATGAAGATGAAAACTTTTCAATAACAAATATACCATTAAATGAAAATGATATGAATGTGTTATCTGAAACTGTTCAAATGCTAAAACAATTTAAAGATTTCTCTCTTTTTTCAGAACTTGGTGGAATTATACAGAGATTAGAAGATAAAGTATATTCAGAAAAAACGCATCAATCTTCAATTATTCATTTAGATAAAAATGAAAAACTAAAGGGATTAGAACATTTAGACTCTTTATACCAAGCAATTCTTAAAAAAATAGTTCTTCGAATAACATACCAATCTTTTAATGCTCACAAGCCATCTAAAATTATTTTTCACCCCTATATTTTAAAAGAGTTTAATAACAGATGGTTTTTAATTGGAAAAAGTAATAAATCAAATAAAATAGTAACATTTGCTTTAGACAGAATTATTTCTATTGATTTTGATACAACTACTACTTATAATATAATAAATTTTGATGGAGATAATTATTATAAAGATGTGATTGGAGTAACAGTTAATAACAAAAGAGCTGAACGTATACAATTTTGGGTAGATAAAAAAAATGCTCCTTACGTAAAAACCAAACCTTTTCACAAATCACAACGAATTATAAAGGAAACAGATAATGGAATTATTTTTAACATTTTTGTCAAAATAAACTTTGAATTGGAAAGACTTATTCTAGGTTTTGGAGATTCCATAGAGGTTATAAAGCCTAAAAAATTAAGGGATAAAATACATTCAAAACTAATAGCAGCAAATAACCTTTATAATCAACAAGAATAAAAAAAACCTTTACATTTCTGTAAAGGCTTTTGTTTGCTTGTGGTCCCACATGGGCTCGAACCATGGACCCCCTGATTATGAGTCAGGTGCTCTAACCAGCTGAGCTATAGGACCCGCATTTTGCGGATGCAATATTACTATTTATTTTGTTACAATCCAAAAGAACATTGCAGTTATATTTACTTTTTTTATTCTGCCACAGTTGGTGCTTCTTGGCAAAGCTCTATTAATGTGCCATTTGTACCCTTTGGGTGTAAAAAAGCAACTAATTTATTATCTGCTCCTTTTTTTGGTATTTCGTTTAAAACCACAAAACCTTCAGCTTTTAAACGTGTAATTTCTGCTACAATATCATCTACAGCAAAGGCTATATGGTGTACACCCTCTCCTTTTTTTGCTATAAATTTTGCTATAGGGCTATCTTCTTTTGTAGCCTCTAACAACTCTATTTTATTTGGTCCTTGCATAAAAAAAGAGGTTTTAACACCCTCAGACGCCACTTCTTCTTCTTTGTAGCTTGGTATACCCAGCAATTTTTCAAACAAAATATTAGATGCTTTTAAATCTTTAACCGCTATTCCTATATGTTCTATTTTTTGCATAATTTATCTTTAAAAATATAAATGCTAAAATTACAACAATTAATCTTTTAGCTAATACCTAGGATACTAGGTTAAGGTATAGGAGTCTAATAATATAAATTGTACTTTTGCCCCATGGAAACTCAAAGACAGAAAAAAATAGGAGGCGTAATACAAAAAGATATCGCAGATATCTTACAACGCGCAGTGATTGATGGTGGTTTGCGTGGTACACTTATATCTGTTTCTAAGGTGGTTGTTACTACAGATTTATCTATAGCTAAAGTATATATTAGTATTTTTCCGCATAAAAATGCAGATGAGCTTTTAGAAGGTATAAAATCTAACCAACCATTAATAAAGCATGAGCTTGCTCAACGTACCAAAAACCAATTGCGTCGTGTACCAGAATTGTTATTTTTTATAGACGATTCTTTAGAGTACATAGACGGTATTGAAAAATCTTTAAAGGGAGAGGATAACCCTATAGAAAATCCAGATTTACTAGAACGCAGAAAAAAATCTTAAGATTGAATTTTCCGCTATACATCGCTAAGCGTTATGTACGTTCTAAAAGCAGTCAAAACGCTGTAAACATTATCAATTTTATTACATTTTTAGTAATTGTTATTGGTTCTGCAGCGCTTTTTATTGTATTATCTGGCTTTGCCGGATTAAAAACATATAGCCTTAGTTTTAGTGAAAGTTTTGACCCAGATTTAAAAGCTTCTCCGTTAACCGGAAAATTTATATCGGTTTTACCAGAACAAGAAACCAAATTACAAAATATAGACGGTGTACTTTCTTTTTCTAAAGAACTAGAAGAAAAGGTATACTTTTTACATAATGAAAAAAGTCATATTGGCTATATTAAAGGTGTAGATAGTAACTACAATAAAGTTACAAGCGTAGATAGTACCTTGTACTTTGGCGAGTGGTTACTAGATAGCCAAAGAGGTGTAGTAGGTATTGGTATTGCAAATTTACTAGGGCTAACGGTTAACAATTACAGGAGTCCTTTGCAAATATTAGTACCCAAACCAAAAAAAGGTGCGGTTAACCAAGGCGGATTTAATAAAACACCCTACAACCAGCACAATGTTGTAGTTAGTGGTATGTATAACGTAGCAGAGGACTTAGATAAAAAATACCTTTTTACAAGTTTACCTGTAGTTCAAAAATTACTAGAGAAAGACAGTTTACAGATTTCTGCTATAAATTTTAAGGTTGATGGAACTAAAAATATTAACAGTATCAAAAAAGAAATTGCTGCTGTTTTTAACCAAAATGTAGTTTTAAAAGATAGGCAAGAGCAAAATAGCACGTTACACCGTATGCTAAACACAGAAAACTTGGCTACATACCTAATTTTTACATTAGTGCTTATAATTGCCTTATTTAATGTTGTAGGCGCTATTATTATGATGATTTTAGATAAAAAAGAAAACTCTAAAACATTATACTACCTAGGAGCTACTATTAAGGAGTTGCGCAAAATTTATTTTGTACAAGGCACACTTGTTACCAGTATTGGTGGTTTGGTTGGTGTTTTTATTGGATCATTACTAATATGGTCTCAACTAGCTTTTGGTTGGCTAAAAATAAACGCTTTTTTAGCTTACCCTGTAGAGTACAAAATACTAAATGTTGTAATTGTACTAGCTACTATTATTGTACTAGGATTAATATCTGCTAAAATTGCAAGTAGCAGAATTAGCAAAAAATTAATTACACAATAAAAAATAAAAACACTTCTTTTTGGGTCTCTACCCAACAAAACGTTGCACCTAATTCTAACTGTTAAGAGATTAAATTAAACAATTAAAAGTGCCAATTATTTAATGCTTTGGATTAAGAAAACTGGTGATCACCAAACTTATCTAAAACCTCATCAAAAGCAGCAAAAACATCTACAGAATCGTCACTAGTTACCATTTTCATACGGTACTGTTTAAAATCTGGTATTCCTTTAAAGTAGTTGGTATAATGCCTACGGGTTTCAAAAACACCTAGCTTTTCACCTTTCCAATCTATTGCCATTTGTAGATGTCTACGGGCAGCTTCTACGCGCTCTTGCATTGTTGGTGGTGCTTTGTGTTCTCCTGTTTTTATAAAGTGTTTAACCTCATTAAAAAACCAAGGGTAGCCAATACTTGCTCTACCAATCATTGCGCCATCTAAACCATATTCATCTCTCATTTTTACAGCAGCTTCTGGAGAGTCTACATCACCATTACCAAAAACAGGAATATGCATACGTTGGTTATTTTTAACCTGAGCAATTGGTTTCCAATCTGCATTACCTTTATACATTTGCACACGTGTTCTGCCGTGTATAGCTATTGCTGCACAGCCAACATCTTGTAAACGTTCTGCAACCTCAACAATTTTAATAGAATCTGTATCCCAACCCAAACGAGTCTTTACTGTAACAGGTAATTTAGTGTGCTTTACCATTGCATCGGTAAGCTTAACCATTAAATCTATGTCTTTTAAAATACCAGCACCAGCACCTTTGCTTACTACCTTTTTTACAGGACAACCAAAGTTAATATCTATAATATCTGGGTTAGATTTTTCTACAATCTCTACAGAGCGTAACATAGAATCTAAGTTTGCGCCAAAAATTTGTATACCTACAGGTCGTTCTTTCTCATAAATATCTAATTTCATAACGCTTTTAGCTGCATCACGAATTAAACCTTCTGATGAAATAAACTCTGTATACACCACATCTGCGCCCTGTTCTTTGCACAAAGCTCTAAATGGTGGGTCGCTTACATCTTCCATTGGTGCTAACAACAACGGAAATTCTGGTAACTGTATGTCTCCTATTTTTGGCATTTGGCAAATTTACAACATATCCGTTACCTAAAAAACAGAAAACATTCTATCTTAACCCTATATCTTTAGAAATTAATAACCTTACGTCTTAGGAGTATATACCATTGGTAGTTTTTAAACATAAAAAAAACGGAAATCCAGTTAAGGAAATCCGCTTTAATAATTATAGTTGTTAGCTAGTGTTATTGCTTATTCGTTAGAAGCCATTAGTGCAAAAAACTTATCTATGTTAGGTAAGATTACAATACGTGTTCTTCTATTTTTAGCTCTATCTTCTTTAGTATCGTTAGACGCTAAAGGAACATAACTACTTCTACCAGATGCAATTAATTTTTCTGGAGCTACGTTATATTTAGTTTGTAACTTACGTACAATAGATGTTGCTCTTAATACACTTAAATCCCAGTTATCTGTTACTTTAGGAGTGCTTATAGATCTAGAATCTGTATGCCCTTCTACCATAACCTCTATACTAGGCTCAGAGTTAATAACGTCTGCTAATTTTTGTAAAATAGCGTCTGCTTTGTTGCTTACATTGTAGCTAGCAGTGTTAAATAATAACTTATCAGATATAGAAATCATAACAACTGTATCATCAATATCAATTGCAATATCTTCATCTTCATTTAAGCTATTTGTACCAATAGATTTTTTTAAGTTGTGAGACAATGCCAAGTTCATAGAATCTTTAAGTGTTTTAGCACCCATTAATTGTTCTGGACTAACATTTTTTAACGTCTCGCGCATTTTAGCTTTAACGTTATTACTAATAACTGCACCATCTGCAGAAATTAATTTTGCATCGTTATCTTCAGTTAATGCATTTATTTTAGAATTATAATCAGCAACTCTTGCTTCTATTTTAGCAAACTTAGCTTCTAACTCTTCTTTTTCTACTGCAGTCTTGGTTAATTGACTTTTAGTTTCACCGTGAGCTTGTTGTAATTCTACATATTTCTTTTTTGAAACACATGATCCTAATAAAACTACCGCAGTTAATGCTAATGATATTTTCTTCATAATTTATGTTTTGTTCTGCAATAGATACGTAGATAAGATTAAAATAGATTTTTTATTTTAAAAATTCTTATCTTAATGACTGATAATAAAGCACTTAAAATCTAAATTTTTTAACAAAAGTTGCTGTTAAATTTAAAACCATTGCGTTAAAACAGTGTAAAATCAGCATCGAAAAAGAAGAACTAACACATTTTATATGGTTTATAATTAAAAATTGTAATTAATTTTAGATGTGCTTTAAAATTAGACCCTTATAACCTGTAAAATATAAACTATATTTGCAGCTACTTTAGTACTATATATGAAGAATATTCGAAATTTTTGCATTATTGCACACATAGATCACGGTAAAAGTACCCTAGCAGATAGACTTTTAGACTATACTGGTTCTGTAACAGATCGTGAAAAACAAGATCAACTTTTAGATAGTATGGACTTGGAGCGAGAACGTGGTATTACCATAAAATCGCACGCCATACAAATGGACTTTGAATACAAAGGAGAAAAATTTATTTTAAATTTAATAGATACTCCTGGCCACGTAGATTTTAGTTACGAGGTGTCTAGATCTATTGCTGCTTGTGAAGGTGCTTTATTAATTGTAGATGCTGCACAAAGTATACAAGCACAAACCATATCTAACTTATATCTTGCTTTAGAAAACGACTTAGAAATAATTCCGGTTCTTAATAAAGTAGATTTACCTAGTGCAAACCCTGAAGAAGTTACAGATGATATTGTAGAACTTTTAGGTTGTGCTCCAGAAGATGTTATACACGCAAGTGGTAAAACTGGTTTTGGTGTAGATAATATTTTGGCTGCTGTAATAGAACGTATTCCTGCACCAGTTGGTAATGTAGACGAACCTTTACAAGCCTTAGTTTTTGACTCTGTTTACAACCCTTTTAGAGGTGTAGAAACATATTTTAGAGTTATTAACGGTGAAATTAAAAAAGGACAAAAAATAAAATTTGTAGCTACAGATAAAAGTTACTTTGCAGATGAAGTTGGTACCTTAAAACTAAACCAAGTTATTAAACAAAGTGTAAAAGCTGGTGATGTGGGTTACTTAATTACGGGCATTAAAGATGCGCGTGAGGTTAAAGTTGGTGATACTATTACAGATTCTGCCAACCCAACTATAAACCCTATTGATGGTTTTGAGGATGTAAAACCTATGGTATTTGCTGGTATTTACCCAGTAGATACAGATGAGTTTGAAGAATTGCGTTCTTCTATGGAAAAATTGCAATTAAATGATGCCTCTTTAGTATTTGCACCAGAAAGTAGTGCTGCTCTTGGTTTTGGTTTCCGTTGTGGATTTTTAGGAATGTTACATATGGAGATTATACAAGAACGTTTGGAGCGCGAGTTTAACATGACGGTTATTACTACAGTACCTAACGTTAGTTACTACGCATTTACGCGTAAAGACCCAGATACTCCGGTTATTGTTAATAACCCTACAGATTTGCCAGACCCATCTAGCATAGACCGTGTAGAGGAACCTTACATAAAGGCAACCATAATTACAAAATCAGACTTTGTGGGTAATGTAATGTCTTTGTGTATAGAAAAACGTGGACAAATTACAAACCAAACGTATTTAACACCAGAGCGTGTAGAGCTGTCTTTTGATATGCCACTTGCTGAAATTGTTTTTGATTTTTATGATAGATTAAAAACGGTTTCTAAAGGATATGCTTCTTTTGATTATACGCCAATTGGTATGCGTACCTCTAAATTAGTACGTGTAGATATTTTATTAAATGCACAACCAGTAGATGCCTTATCTGCCTTAATACACGCAGATAATGCTGTACATATTGGTAAAAAAATGTGTGAAAAATTAAAAGAATTAATTCCAAGACAACAGTTTGATATTCCTATACAAGCGGCTATTGGAGCAAAAATTATTTCTAGAGAAACAACAAAAGCATTACGTAAAGATGTTACTGCAAAATGTTATGGTGGTGATATATCTAGAAAACGTAAACTTTTAGAAAAACAGAAAAAAGGTAAAAAACGTATGCGCCAGGTTGGTAACGTAGAGGTACCACAAGAGGCGTTTATGGCGGTATTAAAACTTAACGATTAATACCTATTACTTTATATATAAAAACCTTCATTAAAAAATGAAGGTTTTTTGTTTTACTTCTCTAGCCACTTTCTAAACTCTGATGTGGAAGATGTGCTAGTCATTACTTTATCTTTTACACCAACCATTTTTAGTAGTAAGCGATTTTTAAAATGACTTTCTATATTGTCTATATAGTCTATACTAATTATTTCACTTCGGTTTATTTTAAAAAACTTTTTTGGATGTAACTGCTGGTGTATGGTTCCCAAATTAATGGAAATAGTATGCCTTTTTCCTTTTGCATCTGTAGCAACACAAAAATCTCCTGAAGCTTCTATTGTACTAATTTCTGAAACACTTAACAGCTGTATACCGTTTGCTTTTTTTATTACAAATCTTGTTTTATAGTTGTTATGTTCTTCTTGTAACGCAATTTTAAGGTTTGTAAGTGTTTGGTAGATAGCGAGTTATAGTCTCCTTTATTAAATAATGCTTGGTATTTTTCTAGCGCCTTTTTAAAATCTAACTGCGTGTATGGTTTTAAAATATAAGCAATACCATTTGTATTAAATGCCTGAAAAAGATACTCGTCATGCGCAGAGCAAAATATAATTGGGGCATCTATATTAACCTCATTATAGAGATCAAAAGATACACCATCTAAAAGCTGAATGTCAGACAAAATAATATCATATGCATTACTCTCTAAAAAAAGTTTACCTTCTGCATTAGACCTTGCCCAGTCATACCCAACCTCATCATTAAAATAGTCTTTAACAAAAGAAACTAATTTTTGAAAAGCTGGTATTTCATCTTCTAAAATTAAAATTTTCATCTACTTTAATTATCTTCAATTAATTTAATTACCGGAATAGAAACCGAAAATTCTTTATCCGTATTTATAATAATTACCTCTTTATCAGATAGTAATTTATATCGAGCTTTTAAATTATCTATACCTATACCAAAAGATTCGTTTTTAGGTATTATACTAGATTTAGTATTACTTACTTTTAAAGCGTTTTCCTCCACACAAATTACTGTTTTTATACTAACACCTGCACTAGGTTTGTTATGCTTTACAACATTCTCTAACAAAGCTTGTATAGCTCCTGTGGGTATAAATTTATCGTTTATAGTTGTTTCTTTTTCAATTTTAAAATCGTAATCGTTACCAAAGCGCGTTTTTATTAGAAACATATAGTTTTCTGCAAGTTGAATTTCTTCAGACAACTCCATCACTTCTGCATCTTTTGTTTTTATTAAATACCTGTATATTAATGACAAACGATTTATGTATTCTTTTGCTCTTTGAGTATCACTATCTATTAAAGAATCTAATGTATTTAAGTTGTTAAATAAAAAATGAGGATCTATTTGTGAACGTAATAGTTTAAGCTCGTTTTCTTTTTGTTGTTTTTCAAACTTTAACAATTGGTTTTGCCCTTCATAGAACTTTTTAGTAAGCAATAATGCAAAAGGAAAAGCGGTTTGTAAACTACCTCTGTCTATCATTTCTATAACAAAATCTAAACCCTTTGGAAACTTACTCCAATCATTATCTCCTGTCCAGAAGCCAACTACATTTTGAATTCCCGTTAAAACAACCAAGATAAGTATACCCAAGAAAGCAAAAAGCACATACTTTTTTTCTTTTACAAACTTTGGTATTAGCCAAAAAACAAACAAGAAAATAATACCACAGATGGTAATTAAATCTACTGGAAAATCTATAAGATATTCCCTAAGCATAGAGTCGTTTTTATAATATTCTCGTCCTTGCAAAGAAAAAGAAACTATAAAATAAACTACCATAAGTAGTATATCTGATTTGTTTATTTTCTTGTTCATTAAACAGTTGGTGTATTAGTTATTATCATCAATTCTGTTTTGTTCTTCTTTGGATGAGTTTTCTCTATTTTTCTGCTTACCATATCTAGATCCAAAACTGTAAGATACTCTTAATTGTACATTTCTTCTAGACTCGTTACTTTCTACATCTGCATTAAGGTTGTTGTAATTAATTTTACCAACAAAACCTCTGTTTAGTATTTTATTTAATCCAAAATTTACCTTTAACCTATCATCTAAAAAAGTTTTACCTAAGGATAAATCTAAACCAGCAAACCAGTCTACATCCATACCACCATCTAATGCACCAGTACCGTAGTTACCGCTTATTTCTGCATTAATTTCCCAAGGAAGCTCATAACTAGCTTGTGTAAACCAAATAAGGCTCCATTTGTCTAAATTTAGGTTATCTGGTGCAGACTTTAATTTGTTGTAATTTACAATAAAACCCGTAAAACCATCTACACCCTTTATAAAGCTTAAAGGCCCAAACAACCTAAAATTCCAGTTTTCTTTTTCTGTTAAATTAATTGTAGTTCTACTAATTTCTGCTGTCTCTGTGTTTTGAGATATGTATTGAAACATTGCATCTTTAGTACCGTTGTAAGCAATGGTAAAAAATGGCTGCCCATCAAAAGTTAAATTAAATTGATAATTATTTGTAAATGATGGTTTTAAGTTTTCATTACCAACGTCTGATGATAACGGATCATAATACGTTACAAATGAGTTTAATGTACTGTAACTTGGTCTACTAATACGGTAACTATAAGCCACGTTAGCACTTAAGTTTTCGTTTAGTTTTTTACTTACAGATGCACTAGGGAACAGTTTAGATATTTTACGTTCTCTACTTTCATTTGTGGTGCTAGAGGTTCCTTTTGTGTTACTATCTTCAAAACGTAAACCTCCAGAAAAAGACCAATCTCCGCTTGTAATATTTAGTTTAGAATACACTGCAAAAATATTTTCTTCTACTAAAAACCGATTACTAGCATCTTCATCAAAAACAAATTCACCATTAGTATCTTCACTAAAAGACATTAAATCACTATCTGTGTCAACATCTGCATATTTACTACCTAAACTTAGTTTAAAGTCTTCTGTAAACTGTTTAGAATAATCTATCTTATATGTTTTTATTTGATATTCTCCGTCTTGTAAATAACGTTGATTTGTATAGGGTACAGTGCTGCCCTCTAATGAAGATATTGTATTAATATTATCATTAGTATAGTCTACAAAATTAAAATCTGCTGTTAGTTTTTGTGTTTCTGTTTTATACTCGTAATATGGATTAACATTAAATACTGTTTGATCTCTGTTAAAACTATTTTGTGATAGTAAATAATCTGTAGTATTAGCAGTAGTAATTATGTTGCTACTTTTAGAGTTACGGTCAGAGTCTGTAGTAATGTTTCTAACACCAACACCAATGCTGTGTTCATCTGTAATGTAATAATCTAAACTAGCACTAGCCCTTAAACTTTGCGGGTTATAAGGTTCTATTGTAGCTTGGTCATATGTGGCGTCTTCTACGGTTCTTTTAATAAACAAATCTTCTCTCCAGGTAGGACTAGAATACCCTGCACTTGCCTGCCAATTTAGTTTGTTTATATAACTACCAATAGATGCGCTTGTACCATATTCTACACCTTCATCTTCACCTACCCAGCCAACAATAGTACCGTGTGTACCAAGCTTTACATTTTTCTTTAAAATAATATTTAATATTGGTCCAGAACCAGCAGCATCAAACTCGGCACCAGGTTGCTCTATCATTTCTACTTTGGCTATGTTATCTGCAGGCATATCGCGCAGCAAAGTGTTCATATCCATATAATCTGTAGTTTTACCATTAATTAATATTCTAATATTGCTTTGGCCTGCGTAGCTTATACCATTATTGCTAACAATTATACCAGGTACACGTTTCATTACATCTTGTAAGTTAGAATTTAACATTTCTGAATTTTCTAAATCTACAATAAGCTTTTCTGCTGTTTGCCTAATAACTGGTCTTTTACTTTTAACAACAACCTCGTTTAAAGATTCTGCTTCTTCTTGTAGTTCAAAGTCAAAAAATTTGTCTGCTGTTAATGTAAATGCTTTAGATGTTTTAGTTTTAAAACCAAGCATAGAAACCTCTAAATAATAACTGCCATTTTTAACACTGTTAAACGTGTATATCCCTTTTTTGTTTGATATTGTACCTTTTACAACCTCTTTAGAAGATTGGTTGTATAAAATTACGTTTGCATATTCTAAAGGTACTGTGTTCTCTGTAATAGTACCAGAGATTGTGTTTTGTGCCTGGACACTTAGTATGCCTAGTAATAAAATAAAAATAGTTTTTGTTAATGTTTTCATGACTGTTGATTATGATTGATGCCATAAATGTATAATAACTAATATATTACAGAAACTATTTTCTGATAAGTTGGGATAAAATAAGGTTAAACCCTATTTTTTTAGTGACCAATTGTAACTTGCATAAACAACAAAGGCTTTCTGTAACAGAAAGCCTTTGTTTTAAAAAAATATGTACTTTTTATTCTTCTTCAGTAATATCTGCGTGTTTATCTACATCTAACATTTTACCTAAATAAACAAGCTCATACCCTTCTGTAATATCTGTAAAAGATTTACTAAACGATGGTATAATGTGCAACTCACCATCTGGAGATTTTAAAAATATAGGTATTATACTTTCATCTGCCTTGGTAATTTCAATTAAACCTTCATAATGGGTTTGGTCTTTTAGTTTTATTTCATGTATTGATGGATATTTACGTGCAGCCTCCATTAACTTAATAAAATCATCTGTATGAGAAAACAAACCTTCTTTAGGGTTGTTTTGTGGATCGTTCATTTCATCTGTATTTACCAGTCTAAATGAACCGTTTTCTCCAAATTGCTTTTCAAACTTTTTTACTGCAAAGTTGTTAATGTCTGAGTTTGCTGTTAATGCCATAACGTAACCCATATCACTCAACTCTATATTATCTGTTAAAGAGTCTGAATAAATATTGGCACTAATAGCATCTATACCTAATTTTTTTGCTTTGCTAATATTAGTTTGGTTATTGTCTATTAATACTACATGCCTGTTGTGTTCTTTTAAATATTGGGCTATTAACCTAGACAATTTAGAGGCTCCTATAATTAAAATACCTTCAGATCTTTTTAAGAAAACACCAACAAGTTTGGCAAACATTCTTGCTGTGGTTGCATTAAGTAAAACCGTACCTAATACAATAACAAAAACCAAAGGAGTAATATAATCTGCCCCAGGGACACCCTTAGAAAATAATTTAGAACCAAATAACGATGCTATACCAGCTGCTACAATACCTCTTGGACCAACCCAACTTATAAATAATTTTTCTTTTAGTTGAAGATTAGATCCTCTTGTGCTTAAAAATACACCAAGCGGCCGTACAACAAATACAATAACTGCAAAAAGAATTAAAGTACCCCAGTTAAAAATAAGTTCTAAATCTGCTATGTTTATGTTAGCAGATAACAATATAAATAAAATAGATATTAGTAGTACACTTAAAGATTCTTTAAAGTAAAGTAACTCCTTAATATTAGGTAAGTCTGTGTTACCCATTACCATCCCCATTACCACTACGGCTAGTAAACCAGATTCATGTGCAAAAACATCAGACATTACAAATACAAGTAATACTACAGATAATGATACTACATTAAGCAAATAATGAGGTATAAAATTACGTTTTACTGCTGCTGTTAAACCGTGTGCAAACGTAAAACCAAAAGTAGTACCAAATAAAAGTATTTTACCAAACTCTATTAAAGCAGTAAAGGTAAAGTCTCCACCACCACCAACACTAATAAACTCATATACCAAAACGGCAACTAAAGCACCAATAGGATCTATTAAAATACCTTCCCATTTAAGAACTGCAGAAATATCTTTTTTTAAAGGTATGTTTCTTAAAATTGGAGTTATAACCGTTGGACCAGTTACTATAATTAATCCTGAAAATAAAAATGAAATAGACCAACTTAACCCTAAAATATAATGAGCAGCAATACCTGCACCAAAAAACGTAACCACAGAACCTATAGTTATTAACTTAGAGATTACAGGACCTATATTTTTAATCTCTGATCGTTTTAAAGTTAAACCACCTTCAAACAAAATAATACTAATTGCAAGAGACACAAAGTAATACAAACTATCACCAGGAAAAAGTCCTGTTTTTCCGTTCCAAATTGGCTCTATAATTTTACTGCTGTCTTCTGTAAAAAGTGTGGATATTGGCCCCACTATTAACCCTATTAAAATTAAGGGTAAAATTGCAGGTAATTTTAATTTCCAAGCAAACCACTGCGCTAGTATTCCTAGTATTATAATTCCGGCTAATTCCAGCATAATTTATTTTTTTTGAAAAATAGCATTTTAATTTTAAAAAGCAATTTTAACCTGCAAATAAGTTTTGTTATATAATTGTGCTATCTTGGGCTAAATTTAGCTTATGATATATAAAAATCGTCCTTTTAAAACGATTCTTTTTGGATTTGCTTTTTCTCCAAAATTAGAGATAAATATTTTGGAGACTACCAGAATTGCTCATTTTTTTAAGGCTAAATTAATATTGCTTCATGTAGGTGCTAAAACACCAGAAAAAGAAGCAAAAATTACAACTATCTTAAACCAAACAGCATACAAAAATTTAGATATAGAAGTAAAATGGGAAAAAGGTGATCCTATTACTGTTATTACTACTGCTTGTAAAACTAGCAACATAGATTTGTTAATTATTGGAGCTTTACAAAAAGAAAAAATATATCAATTTTATGTAGGTTCTATTGCGCGTAAATTAACACGTAAAGTTTGCTGTTCTGTACTGCTACTTATTAAGCCTTCTAAAGAACGTATACCCTGTAAAAGCATTGTTGTAAACGGCTTAGATGCGCCGGATACGCCACTTACTATAAATGCTGCTTTTTATATTGCTAACGCACTTGGTGCACCACAGCTAACAATTGTAGAAGAAATTTTGCAAAAAAATATTCAGGTAAGTGTACAGGATGATAAAACACTGAAAAAAGCAAATATTGTTAAAGAGCGATTAAAACACCGAGAAGAACAAAGGGTTAGAGAAATTGTAAAAGATATTCCTGATGCTTGTAAAGAAGGAATAAAAGTAAAAAACCAAGGTATTTTTGGCAAAAGAGGCTACTCTATTGGCCATTATGCAGAAATTGTTAGGGCAGATTTATTGGTAATGAATGCTCCGTCTAAAACAGGAATTTTAGATCGTATTTTTCCGCATGATATAGAATATATTTTATCTGATTTACCAACAGATTTATTTATAATACGTAATCGATTTGACTCCGAAAACAAATAAAACAAAAACGTTTGTAAGCGCACTACCAAAGAATATTTTTTCTGGCTTTGTAGTTTCATTAATAGCATTACCCTTAGGGTTAGGTTTGGCACTTGCCAGTGAAGCACCTCCAATTTCTGGTGTTATTGCTGCCATTGTAGGTGGTTTTATAGTTTCTATTTTAGGTGGCTCTAATGTTACAATTACTGGACCAGGTAATGGTATGGTAATTGTTTTATTAAGTGCAATTTATACGTTAGGTGAAGGCAATTTATACCAAGGATATTTATTTACACTTGCTGCTATTATTGTTTCTGGATTTGTTATGATTTTGCTTGGCTTTTTAAAAATGGGCAGATTGGCAGATTTTTTTCCTGCATCTGCTATAGAAGGTATGCTAGCTGCTATTGGTATTGGTATTTTATCTAAACAGTTTCATATTATGTTAGGTAATAATAATGTTAGCGGTAATATTGTTCCATTAGTACTAAAGTTTCCGTTTGCAATACAAAACCTATGGTTAACAACAAATAGTAGTATTTTAGCCGCAGCTGCCATTGGCGTAATTAGTTTGTTAATAATGGTTTTTTATGCCAAAATAAGAAACAAATATTTTCAATTAATACCTGCTCCTATGTGGATAATTGTATTGGTTGTAAGTTTAAGCTATGTATTGGCTGGTATAGGTGTTAATTACCCCTTAACCGAAGATTTTTTAGTAAAAATACCTGCAGATGTTACCTCTAATTTGGCATTCCCAGATTTTTCAAAAGTATACCAACCTAACTTCATTATAGCTGTTTTTTCTATTACCTTAATAGCAAGTATAGAGTCTTTACTTAGTATAAAAGCTGTAGATAAGTTAGATACATTAAATAGGCGCTCTAATGTTAATAGAGATTTAAAGGCTTTAGGTGTAGCCTCTATTGCAAGTGGGTTTTTAGGCGGTATAAATGTTGTAACAGTAATTGCACGTAGCTCTGTAAACGTTAATAACGGGGCAACAAACAGGTCTGCCAATTTCTTTCAGGCATTTTTTTTAACGGCATTTGTACTTCTTTTTCAAGAGCAATTACGTAAAATACCTTTAGCTGCACTTGCAGCTATATTAGTTTATACAGGTTATAAGCTTGCTACACCAAAAACACTTCAAAAAATTGCTAAAATTGGTAAAGAGCAAATAATTATATTTTTAGTTACCCTTTTAACAACACTATTTACAAATTTAATTACAGGTATTAGCGCTGGTATTTTAATAACGTTTATTATACATATTATACTTAACAAAAGTTTTACGCTGTTTTTTAGTAACTTACTAAAACCTAACATACTAATGTATAAAGAGCCAGACGGTGGTAACTTTTATATTAGTGTAAAATACTTTTGTAGCTTTTTAAATTTTTACAAACTAAAAAACAAACTAGATGCCATACCAGAAGATAATATTGTGGTTTTAGATTTTTCTATGTGTAATTTTGTAGATCATACTGTTATGGAAGGTTTAGAGGGCTATGTAGATACCTTTAGTAAAAAAGGGGGTAGCATTGAGCTTATTGGACTAGATAAACATGGTACCGACTCTGCACACCCATTTGCAATACGTAAAATTCTTCCGTTTGCTACAAAATTAACTCCTGTAGAGGGCAACCTTACTAAAAGGCAGTTGTTACTAAAAAATACAGCTTCAAATTTTAAATGGGACTACATACCAGAGAAAAATAAAAATGCAGATTTTTTAACAAATTTTGTTTTCTTTAAAAGTAGAGAAATACGCTATTTTTATAATCAACTTAAAGCAAAAAACAATAAAGTTGCTCTTATGGATGTAGAGTTTACTGAAGGTGCATTTATAGCAAGAGAAGTAATAAAAACAACCGTTTTACACATAAAATTAGATAGAGAAGTACCTGTTTTTACTTTAGATAAAGAAGGTCTTATAAAGTACTTGTATAGCTTAGCTGGCTTTAAAGAGTTAAATATAGAAAATCATCCAGATTTTAATCGTAGGTTTTACCTTAGTGGAGAAAAACCAAAGCAAATACAACAGTTATTTACAGATGAACTTATTCTATTTTTAGAAAGTAATCCTTATTACCACATAGAGTGTAACGGATCTGCTCTACTAATTATTAAAAAAGAACGATTATTAAGTGTACAAGAAGTAAAAGCAATGCTATATTTTGGCAAGCAATTGCATCAAATTTTACAATAATGTTAACATAATTTAGCGCATTATAAACATTTTAGTTTACCTAATTTTGTAAGTATGAAGATTTACCCAATAGAAACAAGCAATTTTAAGTTAGATGGTGGTGCAATGTTTGGCGTTGTTCCAAAATCTATTTGGACCAGAACAAACCCAGCAGATGCTAATAATATGATAGATATTGCTGGCCGTTGCTTATTAATAGAAGACGGCAACAGACTTATACTTATAGATACTGGTATGGGTAACAAACAATCTGATAAATTTTTTGGCTACTACTACATGTGGGGAGACCATACTTTAGATAACTCTTTAAAACAATTAGGTTTTAGTAAAGATGATGTCACAGATGTATTTTTAACACATTTACATTTTGACCATTGTGGTGGTTGTGCTGTTTGGAATAAAGATAGAACTGGTTTTGAAGTAGCTTTTAAAAATGCAACATTTTGGACTAATGAAAACCATTGGAACTGGGCAACAAAACCTAATGCACGTGAAAAAGCATCGTTTTTAAAAGAAAACATAATGCCAATGCAACAAAGCGGGCAATTAAAATTTTTAAAACCTAACCAGCATCAATTTGAAGCTGAGTCTGAGCTTGGTTTTGGTATTTTTTATGCAGATGGCCATACAGAAAAACAAATGATACCACACATACAATACAAAGGTAAAACACTAGCTTTTATGGCAGATTTATTACCTACAGTTGGCCATATACCACTACCTTATGTTATGGGTTTTGATACTAGACCTTTATTAACATTGTCTGAAAAAGAACTATTTTTAAACACTGCTGCAGATAATAATTATTACTTGGTACTAGAGCATGATGCACACAACCAAGTTTGTACTGTAAAACACACAGAAAAAGGAGTAAGATTAAATGAGACTTTTACCTTTAATGAGCTTTTTAATTAAGCGTATAAATTACGCTCTACACCATTTATAAAGAAATTACTAAATTCATCAAAATAATAAATACACAAATTAAATTAACATAATATGAATATCAGACTATCAAAATCTGTTTTAAGCTTATCAGCTGTAGCCCTAATAATGGCTAGTTGTGGCTCTGCTCCTACCTTGGTTTCTACTCCTGTAGAAAACATAGATGCTTTGCCTTTAAAAGTATCAGAACTTACAGAGCAACAAAAACAAAACTGGGGTCATGCAGATCTTGCTACAGACACTATACCTGGAATGAGTGTAGATAAAGCCTACAAAGAACTTATTGGTAATAAAAAAGGAACCAAAGTTATTGTAGCAGTTATGGATTCTGGAATGGATTTAAACCACGAGGATCTTAAAAATGTTTTATGGACAAATAAAAAAGAAATTCCTGGTAATAACATTGATGATGATAACAATGGTTTTATTGATGATGTTCATGGATATAACTTTTTAGGAGACTCTTATAATGAGCAATTAGAAAGCGCAAGAATTGTAAGGTTAGGTCTTGGTGATGCTGCATTACAAGCAAAAGCTAAGGCAGAAGTAGAAGCAGACTATGCTGAAGCTTTAGCTGGTAAACAAAGATATGAACAAATTTTACAAGCTGTAAAAAATGCAGATGAAGCTGTTAAAAAAGAACTAGGTAAGGATAGCTATACTAAAAAAGATTTAGCTGGTATTACTGCTAAAGACGAAGCTATGCAACGTAACTTAGCAGTGTTAAACCAAATGTATTCTTTTAGTGCTTCTATTCCTGAAGCTATAAAAAGTATTACTGGTGGTATTACATACTTTACAGACCAAGTAAACTACAACTTAAATAAAGATTTTAACGGAAGAAAACCAGTTGGAGACAATCCTTACGATATTACAGATACAAAATATGGTAATGGTAACCCAATGAACACTGTAGATACAGAAAGTCACGGTACACACGTTGCTGGTATTATTGCTGCAGAGCGTAACAATGGTAAAGGTGCTAATGGTGTTGCTAATAATGTAGAGTTAATGAGCATTAGAGCTGTACCAAATGGAGATGAGTATGATAAAGATATTGCCTTAGGTATACGTTATGCTGTAGATAACGGAGCTAAAGTTATAAACGCTAGTTTTGGCAAGGCATACTCTCCTAAAGCAGAATGGGTATATGAAGCTTTAAAATATGCTGCAGAAAATGATGTACTTTTTGTACACGCAGCTGGTAATGATGGTGCTAATTTAGACGATTATGAAAATCACCCTAACTACCCTAATGACCAAATTAAAAATGGTGCAGAATTTGCAGATAACGTAATAACAGTTGGTGCTTTAGCTAACAAATACGGATCTACAATGCTTGCAGATTTCTCTAACTACGGTAAAATAAATGTAGATGTTTTTGCACCAGGAGCAGAAATTTATTCTACTGTACCAGGTAGCAAGTATGAGTTTATGGGTGGTACATCTATGGCTTCACCTGGTGTTGCTGGTGTTGCTGCTGTAATTAGATCTCAGTATCCTAAATTAACTGCTGCACAGGTTAAAAAAATAATTATGCAATCTGGTATTGCAACTAAAACTAAAGTGGTTATTGGTGGAGATCCATCAAACAACAATACATTAGCTAATATATCTACATCGGGTAAAATGGTAAACTTATACAACGCACTTTTATTAGCTGAAAGCGTTTCTAAAGGAAAAGTAAAATTATAATTATGAAAAAATTATTAATAGCAGGGATAGCAGTGTTTACAACATTGCTTTCTCCTTTATCTGCACAAAATAGTCCGTATTGGCAACAACACGTTGATTATTCTATGGAGATAGATATGAATGTTGAAAACTACCAGTATGATGGAACACAAAAATTGGTATACACAAACAACTCACCAGATGAGCTAACACGTGTGTATTACCATTTGTATTTTAACGCTTTTCAGCCAGGTAGTGAAATGGATGCCCGTTTACATAGCATTTCAGATCCTGATGGAAGAATGACGGATAAAGATAAAAATAGCAGAATTGCTACTTTAAAAGAAGATGAAATTGGCTTTATTAAGGTTTCTTCATTAAAACAAGATGGTGTTCCTGTAAAATACAGTGTAGAAGGTACTGTTTTAGTAGTAGAATTGGCTAAGCCAATTGCTGCTGGTGCTAAAACAACTTTTGATATGGTTTTTAAAGGCCAGGTTCCTGTGCAAATACGTAGATCTGGTCGTAATAGCAAAGACGGTGTGTCTTTATCTATGACGCAGTGGTACCCAAAATTAGCTGAGTATGATTTTGAAGGTTGGCACGCAGACCCATACATTGCCAGAGAATTTCATGGTGTTTGGGGAGATTTTGATGTAAAACTTACAATAGATAAGGATTACGTTGTTGGTGGTACAGGTTATTTACAAAATGCTAATGAAATAGGACACGGTTATGAGGCTCCTGGAACTAAGGTTAAAAAGCAACGTGGTAAAAAATTAACATGGCATTTTAAAGCACCTATGGTACATGATTTTATGTGGGCAGCAGATCCAGATTATATTCATGATACGCTACAAGTAGAAAACGGACCATTATTACACTTTTTATACCAAGGTGATGATGCTGAAATTAAGGCAAACTGGGAAAAAGTACAACCTAAAGCTGCAGAAATGATGCAGTTTTTTAGCAAAAATATTGGTAAATACCCATACAAACAATACTCTATTATACAAGGTGGAGATGGTGGTATGGAGTATGCTATGAGTACATTAATTGCTGGTGGTAAAAAATTCGGTAGCCTTGCAGGTACAACTGCTCATGAAATGGCACACTCTTGGTTTCAGCACGTATTAGCAACTAATGAAGCTAAACACGAGTGGATGGATGAAGGATTTACAACATTTATTTCTTCATTGTGTATGAATGAGGTAATGGATCAGAAAAAAGATAACCCTTTTGAAAGATCTTATGGAAGTTATTACTACCTAGTAAAATCTGGAAAAGAGCAACCACAAACTACACACGCAGACCGTTACCATGAAAATATGCCTTATAGTATTGCTGCTTACAGTAAAGGATCTGTATTTTTATCACAATTAGGCTATATTATTGGTCAAGAAAACTTAATGAAAACAGTACGTAAATACTATGAAGATTTTAAGTTTAAGCACCCAACACCTAATGATATTAAAAGAACAGCAGAAAAGGTATCTGGTATGGAGCTAGACTGGTATTTAACAGACTGGACACAAACAACTAATACAATAGATTATGGTATTAAAGAAATTACAGAATCTAATAACAGCTCTACAGTAGCTTTAGAAAGAATTGGTTTAATGCCAATGCCTTTAGATATTTTAGTTGTTTATGCAGATGGTACTAAAGAAACATTTTATGCTCCTTTGCGTATGATGCGTGGTGAAAAAGAAAACCCATATACAGATTTAAAAAGAACTGTATTACCAGATTGGCCTTGGGCAAACTCTAACTACAGCTTTACTATTAACAAACCAAAAGCAAGTATTAAAGCAATTGTTATAGACCCATCTAACCTTATGGCAGATATAAATAAAGAAAATAACGTTTATCAGGCAGAGTAAAATCTTCCTTTTAACTACCAATAAAAATCCGTTTAGAGCTTTGCTTTAAACGGATTTTTATTTTCTAACCTAACTATTAATAAACCAATAAGACTTATAAATAATAACTTTATAATACCTTTGCTCTTTAGTAAAGATGTGCAGTTGCGTTAAACACTCATTTTTATCAAACTAAATAATTAATACATTTTTAATGTCTACCCAAAAACAACAAAATACTCCTAATTTTAAATTTCCTACCAAGGAAAAATTAAAAAGCAGAAAGTTAATAGGAGAATTGTTTGCAGACGGCAAAAGTGTATCTAGCTACCCAGTAAAACTAATATACTTGCCTTGCAGCTTACAAAATACACCCTTAAAAGTAGGTGTTTCTGTACCTAAACGTAATTTTAAAAGTGCTGTAGACCGTAATAGAATTAAAAGATTATTACGAGAAGGTTACAGACTTAACAAACACGTAATTTTTAACAACATAGATAAAGATTTTGCGTTACTATTTTTATACCTTGGTAAAAAGATGCCAGATTACGCTGAAATAGAGAAATCTGTTGCAGAGGTGCTTGCCAAATTTTATAAGAAAGTAAACAATGAAGAACGTATTTAAAAAAAGAATAATAATTCCGGTTTTTGCCGTTTTTATTTTAATAGGAGCCAGCGGTTTTAAAGGCGATTTTTTTGAAATAGCAAAACAAATTGAAATTTTTACTACGCTCTTTAAAGAGTTAAATATGAATTATGTGGATGAAACCAATCCTGCAGAATTAATGGATAATGCCATTAAAAATATGCTAAATGGTTTAGATCCTTATACTCGTTTTTTAAATGAACAAGATGTAGAAGCTTACCGTATTAATAATGCTGGTAAATACTCTGGTATTGGTGCTACCGTACGTACTTACAAAGATAAAATGCTAATTATAGAAGCCTATAAAGACCTACCTGCAGATAAGGCTGGTTTAAAGGCTGGTGACGAGATTATTAAAATTGGCGATACAGATGTTGCAACTTTTAAAGATGATGCAACAGAGCTTCTTAAAGGTGCTAGTAACACCGGTGTTAGTGTTGTTTATAAAAGACAAGGTAAAACAAACACTACAACTATTAACAGAGAAGATATAGAAGTAGATGCTGTGCCATTTTACAAAATGGTAGATGAAACTACGGGTTACATTGTTTTAACTAAATTTAACCAAAAGGCATCTTCACAAACAAAAGAAGCTTTAGTAAACCTAAAAAATGAAGGTGCTAAAAAAATTATACTAGATTTAAGAGGAAATCCAGGTGGTTTATTGTCTGAAGCTATAAATGTTACCAATTTATTTGTTCCTAGAGGAGAACTTATTGTAACCACAAAATCTAAGGTTAAAAAGTTTAATAAAACATACAAAACTAGAAATGCTCCGGTAGATACAGAAATACCTTTGGTAGTACTTGTAAATGGTTCTAGCGCATCTGCTAGTGAAATTGTTTCGGGTAGTTTACAAGATTTAGACAGGGCTGTAATTGTTGGCGCTCGTAGTTTTGGTAAAGGTTTGGTACAAAGGCCTCTTAAGCTTACGTATGGTACGCAATTAAAAGTTACCATTTCTAGATACTATACTCCTAGCGGAAGATGTATACAATCATTAGATTATTGGCATAGAGATGAAAACGGTAAAGCCGTAAAAAATACTAAGTTTAATGAGTTTAAAACCAAAAACGGACGTAAAGTACAAGATGGTGGTGGTGTTTTACCAGAAATACAAATTGCTGCTGCTAAAACAAACTCTTTAACAAAAGCACTTATTGTTAACAATGTTATTTTTGATTTTGCTACAAACTACTACTACAATAATAAAGTAAATAGTATTGCAGATTTTAATTTAACTGATGCAGATTTTGCAGATTTTAAAGAGCACGTAAACGCCTCTAATTTTTCATTTGAAACCGATACAGAAAAAGCATTAACGGCTGCTATAAATAGTAATGACAACGCCATTTTTGGTGAAGAAATTCAGGATAAATATAAAAGTCTTTTAGTAGATATCAATAAAAATAAAATTAAAGCTTTAGATAAGTACAAAGCACAAATTGTAAAAAATATTGAAGACGAAATTGTAAAACGTTATTTTTACAGAGATGGTTTGTATGAGTATTACTTATCTCATGACGATGCTATTTTAACAGCAACAGAATTGCTTAATAACGCTACTAAATACAATGATTATTTAAAGTAGAATAAAACAATAATGAATAAGTTATCATTTGAAATAAATAACTCATTACAATTTTATAAAAAATTAGAAGAAGATTATAGTGATTATATTAAAAATAATCTTTCCTCAAGATTAGCAATAAATTGTGCATTAACATCTTGGCATCTATCAGATTGGATTTATAATGAATATAAGTTTGATAAAGAATTTCAAAATATTTTTGAGTTTCAAAAGTCATTAAAAGAAATGTGTGGAGAATTACAAGTAATGCACGATATTTCAAATGGAACTAAACATTTCTTCTTAAATAAACATAAACCAAAGGTAGAAAATACAGAAAAACATATAGGACCTTTTGACAGTACATTTGGTCTTACTTTTGATAAAACATACTTAAAAGTAGAAATGAAAAATGGCGAAATATTATCTTTTGAAACTATATTAAAAAAAGTTTTACTTTTTTGGAAAGATTATCTAGCAAACCTATCTAAAATTGACAAAAAATCTACTAATTAACTATGTCCATTTACCAAAAAATGGCCAGTATTGGTCAAAAACTATTTTCTAAACACATTTTGTTTAAATACGGATTTAATTATTCGCCTATGTACAAAAGAAGTACTGGTAAAATAATTGAAATTACTAAAGATTTGCTACACGTTAAAGTGAAAATTCCTATTAGTTGGAAAAACAGAAATTATGTAAATTCTATTTTTGGTGGTAGTTTGTTTTCTGCTGTAGACCCAATACCTATGATACAGTTGTTGTATTTAATTGGGGATGATTATGTGGTTTGGGATAAAGCTGCAGATATACGATTTAAAAAGCCTGCCAAACAAAATGTTTATGCAGATTTTAGATATACTGAAGAAGAACTACAAGATATTAAAAACCGCATTGACACAGAAAACGAAATTGAGGTTAAAAAAACTACCGAAATAAAAAGCGAAGATGGTACTACTACCTTTTGCGTGGTACATAAAACCATTTATGTAGCCAACAAAGAGTTTTACAAGCAAAAAATGAAAAATAGAAAGAAACAAAAGGCGTAACATTTGTTTATATAAATAAAAAAGAGACCTAAAATATAGTTATTTTAGGTCTCTTTTTTTGGTGTATTCTACACACTTTACTCTATAAAAAGTGCTGCATTTTTAAGTTCTAAAATGGCTTCTGTATTTTGGTGTAACATGCGGTTACTTTGTAAATATCTGTTTAAATTAAACTCATCAAAATTAGTAGCGTTTTTATCTATACTACTAATATGTACACGGCCAGAAGAATGTATAAATTGGTTGTTACCAATCCACATACCAACATGTACTACTCTTTGTTTGGTAGAATCTGTTGCTGGTCTTCCAAAAAACAATAAATCACCAACTGCTAGCTTACTAAAATCTTTATCTTTATCTACTACTGTACCTGCGTTTACTTGTTGTGATGCATCTCTTGGTAACACCATACCATTTAAAAAGTATATTGTTTTGGTAAAACCGCTACAATCTACTCCTTTACTAGATGTGCCTCCCCATAAATACGGCAAACCCATTAATTGTTTAGATGTTGCTACTAAAGATTCTTGTGTTGGGTTTAATGCTCCCAACCAACTATTATACGTTTGTGCTTCATCTTTTTTAACAAAAGCAATTCTACCATCTGGGTATTTTACTTGGTAAAATAGACCTTTATCAGCAACCAATTCTAAAATACTACCAGCTACTAAATCTGAAACAGTTTCTTGACCTGTTGTTGATGCGTAAGAAAAGCCTGTAATATTAGTGTATATTATTTTTTCAGTTGCTTTCCAGGTTTTAAAATCATCATTTTTTAAAATTTCTATACCACCTTTATCTACCCAAGCCAAATAATTGTCTGGTGTTTGTATAAGATACCAATCGCCATCATTTTTATACACTTTTACTGGTGTACCTAAAATTGCTTGTGTGGCAAGTTCTTGTGAGTGTCCTGCTTTACTTCTTAAATTGGCAACAGAAATTTTTACAATAGCCCAATTGCTATTTTTAAATTCTGCTGTTGGTAGTAACTGTATACTGTCTATATATTCAATTTTAGCCTCATTTAGCTTTGTTTTAAGCTCGTTTACAGCTTTTGGTAGGTTGGTTTCACCTGTTAGTACATATTGTTTGTCTGCAGCTTTAGAATCAATATTAAAAAGAGCTACACGCTTATCTGGTGCATACTCTTGTTTTACTTGGTTTACATATTCTAAAACAGGATTTTCTGCTTCTGTAACTACTTCATTTTTACAACTACCTAAAACCATTAATAATATAAGGGCTATAAATGGTATTTTAGAATTGATTTTCTTCATCATTATAAACGTATTTATTTGGATGAGTGAAATTATGAAAATTTTATTTTAATGTAGACAAAATGAACATTGTAATGTTAATAACTACGTTAAAGTACTGTTAATCAGTATATAAATTAGGAAATTAAAGTTTATTTTATTATGTTGATAACTATGATAGAGACAGATAAAATTGAAAATACAGCGTTTATAAAAAAATCAATTGGCTATTTAGAATCTAGAGGGTTTACTAATATTAAGGCTGATGTAACTGATTGTGAAATTCCTAAGTCATACATTAGAAAAAGTACTGGCGATAAGGTAACACCAGATATTGTTGCTATGAAAAATGGAAGAAAGTATTTTTTTGAAATAAGTTTAAAGTCTGATAAACCTAAACTTTTAAAATCTAAATGGCTGTTTTTAGACACTTTAAGTAGAATGAATTCTAACAGATTTAGAATTATTACCACTAAGGGACATTTTAAATTTACAGATACAATGTTAGAAGATATAAACCTTACCAATAAAACACCTATAAAAATTTAGTGTTTGTACATTACCATATGTGGTATACCATCTTCCAAATATTCTTCACCATCTTCTTTAAAGCCTAAATTGTTATAGAATTTTAAAAGATATTTTTGAGCAGATATTTTTATGGTAGTTTGTTGTAAATGTTCTTTTACAGCAGCTATAGATGCTTCCATAATACTATAACCGTATTTATGTTGCCTTTCAGATTTTTTAACTACTACCCTACCAATACTAGCCTCTTTAAAATAATCTCCTGGTTTAAAAATACGTGTATAAGCTACTAATTTATCATTTTTAAAGCCTAAAACGTGTAGAGCATTAAAATCTTTACCATCTATATCTTGGTAAACGCAATTTTGTTCTACAACAAAAATCTCTGATCTAAGTTGTAGAACTGCGTATAAGTCTTTTGTAGTAAGCTCATTAAAGCTTTTAACACATACAATCATTTATTGTATTATTTGCAAGCTATTTTTTCTACTCTGTTTTGATGTCTTCCACCAGCAAATTCTGTATCTAAAAACGTATTTACCATTTCTAATGCTTGTGGTAAAGAAACAAAACGTGCAGGTATACTTAATATATTAGCATTGTTATGCTCACGTGTTAAAGAAACAATTTCTTTAGTCCAGCATAAACCAGCTCTAACATTTTGGTATTTATTGGCTGTCATAGACACACCATTACCACTACCACATATAAGGATACCAAAATCTACTTTTTTTGTATCTACATCTGCTGCAACTGGGTGCACAAAATCTGGGTAGTCTACACTATCATTACTATCTGTACCGTAGTTAGTTACTTCTATACCTTTAGATTTTAAAAGTTCTAATACCGCAAATTTATACTCTGTACCGGCGTGGTCATTACCTATAGCTATATGCATTATATTGTTTTTTGTAGTTTTACATTACAAAAGTACAAATACCATTGTATATCCTATTCTAAAATTGTTAATAAATACAAACCCCCATTTTTACATACATTTTTGATAGTATCACATACAACTAACAAGTTGTTCACAACACTTTAATAACTATACAAAACATAAATTTTGTTTTTCGTAAAAATTGTTGCATTATAGCTTAGAATTTCTTCAACCAAATCTATTTTTTACTTTTTAGATAAAAGATATTAAGACTATTGTTAATAATGTAAACAATTTTTTAGCCATAAATTATTAAAAATTTGTTGTTAATAGAAGTTGTTAATAACCGTTAATAATTATGGTAATAGATTGATTTCTAAATAAAAAGTTAAATATAAAGACTTAATAACTTTACAATAAATTTACATTACTGTTCAACACAAGAAATATTACATAATTTTATTGTAGATATTAACACACTATTATAATCACCATTTTTTTTTAAAATTTAATAAAAGAAAAATAGTATATTATATATATGTTTATAACAACGTTTTCTTTACTAAAAAATTAAGAAACTATTTAATTAAGATAAGAGTAGATTATAATTTGTAATTTACCAGAAATAAATAAAATGAATGACTAAGAAAAAAAAGGACCTAAAAACCAAGACCGTAATCTTATTACTAAAGGTATATTTACGGTATTAGAAAAAGATCCTAATGCTAGTTATAACTATAAGCAAATTGCTGCTAAATTAGGAATAACAGATGCAAATAAGAGAAATGTACTAGTAAAGAGATTAGTACAATTAAAAGAGAAAAAAAGAATTATAGAAGAAAGTAGAGGCAAATATAAAGCTGTAGCTAGGGATACTAAAACTTACCATACAGGTAAAGTAGATATTACTAGTAAAGGAAATGCCTATATAGTTATAGAAGGTTTAGAAGATGATGTATTTATCTCTAGCAATAAATTAAAAAAAGCTTTTCATAGAGATATTGTAGAAGTTTATATTTTTCCTAGAAGAAAAGGAAGAAAATTAGAAGGTGAAATCACTAAAATTATAGAAAGAGACAAAACTAACTTTGTTGGTATTGTACAATTGCAAAAGAATTACGCTTTTGTAACAGCTACAGATTTTAGAATGTATACAGATTTCTTTATTCCTAAGGATAAAGTTAATAATGCTAAAGATGGTGATAAAGTCATTGTAAAAATGAATGATTGGCCAGATGATGCAGACTCACCTTACGGAGAAATTGTAGAAGTACTTGGTAAACCAGGAGAACATAATACAGAAATACATTCAATTTTAGCAGAATACGGATTACCTTATGAGTTTCCGTTAGAAGTAGAAAATTATGCTAATAAAATTGATACATCTATAAAAGCAGATGAAATTGCAAAACGTAAAGATATGCGAGATACGCTTACCTTTACTATAGATCCTAAAGATGCAAAGGATTTTGATGATGCATTGTCTTTTGTAAAATTAGAAAATGGTAATTATGAAATAGGAGTTCATATTGCAGATGTATCTCATTACTTACAACCAGACACTATTTTAGATGATGAGGCCTATGACAGGGCTACATCTGTATATTTAGTAGATCGTGTTGTACCAATGTTACCAGAAGTTTTATCTAACAATGCTTGTTCTTTAAGACCAAATGAAGAAAAATATACATTCTCTGCAGTTTTTGAGATTAATGAAAAAGCAGAACTTATTAACCAATGGTTTGGTAGAACTGTAATAAACTCTAATGAACGTTTTGCTTATGAAGAAGCACAACATATAATAGAAACGGGAGAAAATACCATTCCAGAGGCTATTTCTATTAGAGAAAACGGAGCTTATAGTGTTAGTAATGAAATTGTTGAAGCTACACTAACATTAGATAAATTAGCAAAAATTATGCGTGGTAAACGTATGAATGCTGGAGCTATTTCTTTTGATAAAGTAGAAGTTAGGTTTAGTTTAGATGAAGACGCAAATCCAACTGGTGTTTACTTTAAAGAGTCTAAAGATGCCAATAAACTTATTGAAGAGTTTATGTTACTAGCAAACAGAAAAGTAGCTGAGTTTATAGGAAAACAAAAACCAGAAAAAACTTTTATATATAGAGTTCATGATGAGCCAAACGAAGAAAAATTAGCCAATTTAAATGGCATCATTTCTAGGTTTGGTCATAAACTAGATTTTAAAAGTAAAAAAACTATAAGTAGTTCTTTAAACCAATTGTTAGAAGATGTAAAAGGTAAAAAAGAACAAAACTTAGTAGATACGCTTGCTATACGTAGTATGAGTAAAGCTATTTATACCACAGATAATATAGGACATTACGGTTTGGCTTTTAATTACTATTCTCATTTTACCTCTCCAATACGTAGGTATCCAGATGTTATGGTTCACCGTTTATTACAACATTATTTAGATGGTGGAGCAAGTGCAAAACAAGAAATTTATGAAGAAAAATGTAAGCATTCTTCAGATATGGAAGGTTTGGCAGCAAGTGCAGAAAGAGATTCTATCAAATACATGCAAATTAAATTTATGGATGATCATAAAGATTCAGAATTTGTAGGTGTAATATCTGGTGTAACAGAATGGGGCATTTATGTAGAAATTATAGATAATAAATGCGAGGGTATGGTGCGTATAAGAGATATTAAAGACGATTACTATACTTTTGATGAAAAAAGCTATTCTATAGTAGGGCAACGTACAAACAACAGCTACCAGTTAGGAGAGCAAGTTGTAGTAATGGTTAAAAGCACAGATTTAGTAAAAAGACATTTAGATTTTTCATTACTTAGAAAGGCAGAATAAAGTATTTTTGGAACGAAATTTGTAAATTAGATTAGGAATTATACCTAAAAATATTAAAATGAATAAGTTAACCTTATTTACGCTGTTATTTTTTGCTATTAGTTTAGCAAATGCGCAAAACGAAAAAATTACACAAAAGTTAGATAATTTTACAGAAGTTAAAGCTTTTGACGGTTTATCTGTGAATCTAATAAAATCTACTAAAAATGAAGCAGTTATAACAGGGGCTAATACACAAAAAGTTGCAATTGTTAATAATGATGGTGTTCTAAAACTACGTATGGAATTGGATAAAATTTTTAGTGGTTATAGAACTTTTATAGATTTATATTATACAGATAATTTAACTGTTATAGATGTAAATGAAGATGCAAGAATTAGCTCTAATGAAACTATAAAACAGGATTTGTTAGAGTTAAAATCTCAAGAAGGTGGCGAGTTAATTATAGATGCTCAGGTAACACAACTATTAGTAAAATCCGTTACTGGTGGTGTTATTACTTCTAACGGTTTTGCTAAAAACCAAGATATAAAAATTAATACAGGTGGTATTTATTACGGTAAAAACTTTGAAACTGAGCTTACAACAATTAGTGTAAATGCTGGTGGAAATGCAGAAATAAATGCAACAAATTATGTACAAGCCACTGTAAAAGCCGGTGGTGAAGTTTTGGTTTACGGAGACCCAGCAAAAATGGATGAGAAAACCGTTTTTGGTGGTAAAATTATTAGAAAATAGAAAAACTATTACATGTTAGATGATATACAGGCAGCAATACCATTAGGCTTTTTTTTAAGTTTTATGATTGGTCCTGTTTTTTTTGTTCTTCTAGAAACTAGTGCTGTTAAAGGTTTTAGAGCTGCATTGGTTTTTGACCTTGGTGTTATTTTAGCAGATGTTTTATTTTTAACTGTTGCTTATTTTAGTAGTTACCAATTATTAGAAAACCTAAGTAATTTACCAGGATTATATATTTTTGGTGGTGTTATATTACTTGTTTATGGCATAATTGTAATTATAAAAAAACCTGTAAAAGAAAAGCCAACTCAACTTAAATCTAGTAAAAGCGCTTACCTAAGTTTATTTATTAAAGGCTTTTTATTAAACTTTATAAATATAGGTGTTTTGGTATTTTGGTTGGGTGTAATTTTAGTAGTAGGCCCAAGTTTAGATAACAATCCTAACAGAATTTTAGTTTTCTTTTCTGCTATGCTAGGCACATATTTTATTACAGACATAATTAAAATATTATTAGCTAAACAATTAAAAAGATACTTAACTCCAAAACGTATTTTTTTAACTAAAAAAATATTAGGTATTATACTTGTTATTTGTGGTTTAGTACTTATAACCAAAGGGTTTTTACCTAAAGACCAATTAAATATACAAGAAGGATTAGAGTTATTAGAAAAATAATTTTTTAAATACTATTGTGTACAAAAATGGAATTTGATTCTGAACTAGAAAAAATAATAGCTAATAGTAGACTAGTAGCTATAGATTTAAATTCCGAATATATTTCTTCTTTTCATTTTTTAATAGCTACTTTAAAATCTAATAATGTTGCTCAAAAAATATTTAAATCTAACGATTGGAAATTTCAAAAATTAATAGAACTCTTAAAATCAGATGATAAAAAAATACTTAGTAAGTACTATTTAACTAAAGAGTTTAATAATGTTTTAAAAAATGGTTCATTTTATGCTCGCATTTATTCAGATAAAAAAGTTAATCCAGAACATATAATACTTGCTATGCTAGCTGATAAAAATAGCTATGCTGGTAATTATTTAAATGAAATAGAAATGGATTATTTTAAATTTAAAAAAGAATGTGAGAAAATTAGAAGCATAAAATCTAATAAATTTCTAGAATTTTTTGGTAGCAATAAACGCTTAGTTTCTTTAGGATTGCTTTCTATTATATAAAATTGATTTTAAGACAGATAATTTTATAGCTATAACTACAAACAAAAAAACCTCCACGTTAGTGAAGGTTTTTGAGGCATCGAGTATCCCGAAGCTTCGGGAGAACTGCTGTACATTTTATTAAATAATAGGATATTATTATGTAATTGTTTGATTTTAAGACAGATAATTTTATAGTTATAACTACAAACAAAAAAACCTCCACGTTAGTGAAGGTTTTTGAGGCATCGAGCATCCCGAAGCTTCGGGAGAACTGCTATACATTTTATTAAATAAATAGGAAATTATTATGTAATTATTTGATTTTAAGATAGATAATTTTATAGCTATAACTACAAACAAAAAAACCTCCACGTTAGTGAAGGTTTTTGAGGCATCGAGCAGATTCGAACTGCTGTACAAGCTTTTGCAGAGCTCTGCCTAGCCACTCGGCCACGATGCCATTTTTTGGACTGCAAACTTACAAAAATAAATTCATAAGCAAATAAGTTTTTTAAAATCAATTTTGCATTTTTTTTCGAGGCATCGAGTGGATTCGAACCACTATGCTAATCCTTGCGGGATTATGTCTATCCATTTCGACCACAATGCCATTTATGCGGGGGAGAGTTCAAATGTACATATATTTATATGTATAAAAAATTTACTAATATGCAGTTTAACGAGTTAATTGCAATGTTATCGAAACCATTTCTACATCTCCTCCTATTGGTGGGTTTAATTTAGAAACTGTTACTTCAGATTCTGTAACAATAGGTAATTCTAAAAAAATACGATCTATAATACGTTTGGCTACATGTTCTAATAATTTAGATCTTATGGCCATTTCTTCTTTTACAATATGGTTAATATGTACATAGTCTACAGTATCTACTAAATCATCTGATATTGATGCTTTACTTAAATCTGCATTTACACTAACATTAACTACATAATCACTACCAATTAATGCTTCTTCATTTAAGCATCCGTGGTAAGCATATGTTTTAATAGTACTTACTGTTATTTTTCCCATTAGGTTTAGTTTAGATTTGCAAACTTAACTAATAGAATTAATAAAAACTTAGTAAGTACATCTACAATTACTTAATCCTTGGAATAAATCTACACCAATTGTTATAACGTGTGTACCTGTACTGTAATTTAAAATATCATTTAAAATTATTTGATATGAATAACTAAAATAATAGTTATCTTTTTTTAAACCTGCAAAAGGTGCTTTGTATAATGGTTTACCTATTTGGTCATTTAAAAACCTGTAGTTTACACCTGCATAGTAGTAATCTTCAAAATCGTATTTTCTAAACTTTAAGTTTAAATCTGTTTCAGATCTTCCATCACTCTCAAACATTTTATAAAGTACAGAAGGTTCTATTTCCCAGTCGCTATTTCTACTTTTTTTGTATCTGTAACCAGTATACAAGTAATAGTTTCTTAAAGCATTTGGCTCAAAAGTTTCATTAAAGTTAGATATGTCTTTGTTTACAAGGTTAGATACGTTTAAACTAGCATAAAATTTATTAATTCTATACATAAGTCCAACATCAAAGTTATGGTTTGTAGTAGACCTATCATCTGTTACAGCATTATCAGGATTAGCAACAAGGTTAAACTCTTGTATATCTAATCTAAACTGGTTAAAGTTGTAAGATATACCAAACGATAAAAACTCGTCTTCATATCTATCTAAAGTTAAGTGGTGAGCAAAAGAAATTCTGGCACCTTGTTGTTTTGTATATCCGTTTTTATCGTTGTATAAAAATAGTCCTAAACCAGATTTATTCCCAATTCTGGCATCCGCAGCTAAAGACTGTGTTCTAGGTGCATCTTCTATTCCTACCCATTGAGCAAGGCCGTTCATTCTAATTTTTACGTGGTCACCAATACCTGCGTATGTTGGTGATAAAACAAATGGGTTATCTGCTAAATACTGTGAGAGCTGTGGGGAGTTTAGCTCCTGTGCATTTGATAGCATTGTGCCAGCAAATAATGATAAGATTGCTAATTTAAATCGCATAATTATAGGTTAAGTTCTTTTATTTTTTATCTGTACAATGTAAAGTGTCCAACAAATTCTCTGTCATCTACTTCATCTTTAAGCTTAATAGTATACCAGTAATCTCCAGATGGTAGTTCCTTATTATCATAAGTTCCGTCCCATCCTTTGTCATCAGCTCCCATTCTATATAATTCTCTACCATATCTATCATAGATAATAGTTAAGATATTAGGGAACCCTTCTGTGTTTTTAGGCTTCCATGTGTTGTTAACATCGTCACCGTTAGGTGTAAAGAAATTTGGGATTTCTATATCGATGAACTCAATAAATATATCTTGAGTAGCTTCACAACCATTTTCGTCTACAACAACAACGGTATATGTATCAGTCTTACGTATTCTGAACGTATTGTCTTCCCCATTATTGTTTCCTTCCAGATAGAAAGTATATTTTGGGTTACCACCTGCAGCAATTGCCGTTATTTCGTTAATATTTCTATTTTCTAATACAAGAGTTAACGGTTCAAAATCTGCTACAGTAAAGTCAATAGTTTCAGAACATCCGTTTGCATGCAATATGTGTAAATAATGATTACCAGCAGACATATTTGTAAAGTCTGGTGTTAATTGCATTGCAGCAGGATCTGTAGTATCTAAACCGTATAATACGTCTGTTATTGTGTTGTCTTCTAAAACAACTTCTAAATAATTTGTTGGTGTATCTGTACTACACTCATAAATAGGTGTTGCTGTGGCTTTTAAATTTACACCAGGTGCAATATCTATAACAATATTAGCATCACAACCATTGGCATCTTTTACTAATATTACGTGTGTACCAGAAGATAAACCTGTAAAGTCTACCCTGTCTAGCTCATAATCTGCCGGATCATTAGAATCTAAACTTGTACTGTAAGGAGCTGTACCACCAGTTATTGTAACTGTAGCCATACCATCTTCATTACCTGTACATGTTTCACCAGTTGTAGTAGTACTCAATTGCATTGCAGTTGGTTCACTAATTGTAAAATTAAATGTAATAAAACAACCATTTTCATCTTGTGCAATTACATCATAAACTCCAGGAGCTAAATCTGTAAATACATTTTTAGTATCAAACTGGTCTAAATTAGGTGTTATTGAGTATTTAATTTCTCCTGTTCCACCGCTAACCTCAACAGTTATAGTACCATTTTCTTCACCAAAACAAAGTACGTCTGTAAATTCTTCGTTTTCTACAACTAATGGTGCAGGTTCTGTAATTGTAATTGCAGTAGATACTTCTTCACAACCACCATCTGATGTTGCTCTTATATAGTAAGTTCCAATTCCTAAGTTTCTAAAATCACCACTAGTTTGTGGTCCTTGTAATGGAGTTGTACTTGTTGGGGTATCTAACAACTCATAAGAATAGTTACCTAAACCACCAATTGCAGTTGCACGTATACTTGCAGTAGATTCTCCGTTACAGTTTATTACTGCAGCAGTTTCATCTAACAATATTTGTAATGGTGGTACAGCATCAATAGTTACTTGGTTACTAATAATATTACCACAGTTAAAATTATCTCTTATATAGTATTGGTATACACCTTGTGTTACTGTAAATGTATGTGTATCTCCACCGCTCATTGGAGTAAAGTTTACACCATCTACACTAAACTCGTAAGGAGCTGTACCACCAGTAGCTGTTAATCTTATTTCAGCTGGATCTACGCACGTTAATTGTGATACTTGAACTAGAGAACCAGTGATATCTGTAGGCTCTGTTATAACGGCTTGTACGGTTTCTACATCACAATTCCATCCGTCAGAAACAGTTATGGTGTACACACCAGCACCTAAATTGTTAAACATTGGGTTAGATTGCGGACTACTAGAGTATAGTATTGTTGTACCAGCATCATCATAAACGTTTAATTGATATGTATAAACACCTTCACCATTTAGTACGTTTACTGCACTTACACTACCATTACTATCACCAAAACAAGTTAACATTTGTGTTAGTGGTGTAATATCTGCAGTAATAGGTATTGCAGGGTCTAGCGTTATGGTGTCTGTAAACGGACATCCACCATTATCTGTTACTGTTACAGTATATGTAGCAGCACTTAATCTTACAAAACTAGCAGAATTAACATCTGTAAAAGTAGTTTCTACACCAGTAGTATTGTTTCTTAAAACAATGTCATAAGGTGCGTAACCACCAGTTGGTACTACTGTTATCTCACCAGCATTATCATCACAAGTTACATCTGCAGTTTTGTTTACTGTAGCTGTTAATGCCATATCTGGAGATGCTATTGTTATTACATTAGAATCTTCTGTACAGAAAGGAGCATTATCTTCTGTAACAGCTACATAATAATTACCACCAGATAAACCTGGTATTGTAAATGTATTTGTAGTTGCATTACCATTTATACCTGTTAAAGTACCATCAGCATTTAAAACTGTATATGTAAATGGTGCAGTAGCGTCTGTTACCGTTACTTCTATTTCTCCATTTGTATCTCCAAAACAAGTTACTGGAGACGACGCTCTAGCAGAAACCTTAATTAAATCATAAGGAGCAATATTATATACATCTGTATCTACGTAACAACCAGTATTTGTATCTGTTACTCTAAATACATAACCACCCACTGCAGTTAACTCAAAAGTTGCAGTGTTATACGTTGGTGTTGTTGTTTGCGTAGCATTTGTATTACCAATTGGTAACAACTCATACGTATAAACATTTGTAGCATCTCCGTTATCTGTTACTGTAATAGTAACTTCTTCTGGACCATTACATGATATGTCTGTATCCTTAGTTACTATAGCAGTAAACTTATTAATAGGCTCTATTGTTACTGTTGTTGTCTGCGGACAACTATTATCATCTTTAACATAAACAGTAATTGTTTGTGTAACTCCAGTATCTGTAACAGTAAATGTATTTCCTGTTTGGAAGTTTACATTATCTATACTGTACAAATATGGACTAGTACCAGAAGGAGTTCCTGGTGTTGTAGCACCATCCTCTATAGTTACTGTAATTGTTGCTGTATTTACAGTGTTATTAGGAGCACAAGCAAAGTCTGTTGCAACTGCACTTATTAGTAATTCTGTAGGCTGAGTAACCTCGACAGTTTGTCTAATAGAACAACCTTTTGCAGATACTACTTCTATTTGATAAAAAGCAGCAGCTAAACCTGTAAAAGTTGGACTAGTTTGAGTTACTCCTATTTGAGTTACTCCTGTAGCATCATATAAATTATAGTTATATATAGGATCTACATTTGTTGCAGGATCTAAATTAGCAGTAATACTACCATCTGATAAACCAAAACAACTAACATTTTCTATAGTTGAAGCTAATAAAATAGGATCTACCTTATCAACCAATTCTTGTGTAACTGTTTTTTCACATATTGGTGCACTTGTGTCTAAATCACGAACCCTAAAGCTATACACACCAACTTCTGTTAAGCCAGTAAATACACCAGTTGTGTTTGTAATTGTAGCACCACTTATTGGTAATGTAGCAGTAAACTCTAAGTTTGTAGAACCACCAGTTACATTTACTGTTATTTGTCCGCCCGGATTTACTGTATTACAATCTATTGGTTTATCAACAATAGTAGAAACATTCATTTCTTCATACAATACTGTTGCAAGTGTTGTAAAGTCACAAGACCATTGATCGTTAATTAATACGGTGTAAGAACCAGCACCTAAACCAGAGAATATTGTAGTAGTCTGTGGAGAACCAACTGCTGTACCATCTTTAATAAGTTGGTATGTGTAGTTGCTTCCTTGTCCACCTGTAGTTCCAATAACTTCAATTTCACCTTCTAGGTTTGTACAATTTTCTTGGTTTACCTGTAAAGTTGCAGTTATAGGGTCTGGTGTTACTAAATTAACATCTGCTAATTGAACAATACACCCATTTTTATCTGCAATCCAAACTTGGTAATCTGTACCAGCCGGAGCTGCTGCACCAGATAAACCTGTAAATCTAGGATTAGAAACATAATCTGTTGGATATACTGGAGCAGGATTAGTTACTACATCTACAAAGTAAACATAGTCTCCCCAACCACCAGCAGCATTAATAACTTCTATAACTCCGTCATTACCTAAGCAAGTTACTGGTGTAACTTCTGTAGCAGCAGTTATTGCAGCACTAGGACCAGCAATAGTAAATGCTTGTGTATACGTACATCTAGGATCTGGAGTTTGTTGTACTTCTATATAGTACGTACCAGCTACTAAATTATTAATTACAAAATTACCATTTGGTGCAATACCTGGAGTTTGTGTATCATCTCCAGTATTTGCAGGAGTATTGAATATATCTTGGTAAAGAATGTATGCTACTGCACCTGTATAGGTAACATTAGCATTATCATGTAAATTAAATTCTACACTACCATCATTACCACCAAAACAAATTACATTACTTAATACAGTTGCATCTAATTCTAATACATCTGGACTAGTTATAGTTTCTGATGTTGTTATAACACAACCAGTATCTGTATGTCTTACCAAGAAATTGTGAGTACCAACATCTAAACCACCAAAAACATTTGAAGCTTGCCATGTTGTTCCGTTGTCAATACTATACTCAAATTTAGAAGTATCATTTGTATTTGAAGTAGCAGTAATAGTTATTTCTCCATCTGTACCAGGATCACAAGTAATATCACCTGTAATTGCAGCAGAAGCTGTTAACAATTCATCATAAGGAGCAATATCTGCTTCTATTGTACCAACACAGCCTTTATCATCATATACGTTAATAGTATAAGAACCACCAGCAGTATTAGTTTCTATGTAAACATTATTAGAACCAGATTGTACAATAATATCATCACCAGTTGCAGGCGTATTGTTATCATTTATAAATTCATAAATAACATAAGTATTACTACCACCAGTAATATTAGCAGCAGTATTATCTATACTAATACTAGCATTATTATTAGTGTTACCACTTGTAGGTGTACAACCAAATTCTACAACATCTGCGTTTGCAATGACAATAGGGTTTGGTTCACTAATTACAATATTAGTAATATCTGTTGTACAGCCATTTGTACCTGTTGCAGTTACTGTATATGTATTAGGAGGTAAGTCTGAGAATGTGCTTGTAGCAGCATCATAAGTACCAGCTAAAGGTGTAATTGTATATGTTAATGGGTTTATTCCATTATCTGTTTGGTATAAAGTTATAGTACCATCATCTGCACTATTACATGTAACATCTGTAAATGTGTGTGTAAATATTGGAGTTACGGCAGCAGGAACATCTATTGTAAATCTTCTAAAACATTCAGGACCAGTTGTATTATTATCATAAACAGTAACTGTATAATTCTCCACAACTGTTACAGTTGCTACATAAGGATTTGTTGGTAATGCTGTTCTAGTAACAACAGTTCCTAAACCGTTTGTGATTTCATAATCATAATCTCCAGAACCATTTGTTGCTTCAATTGTAATTTCAGCGGTTCCAGGAGTACAATCCATTAGTTTAGTAAGCTCAACATTAGCCTCTAATACTGGGTAAATAGTAGCACTATCTGTAGCTATACAACCGTTACTATCTTTTATAGATATGTTATATGTACCAACAGAAAGATTAGTAAATAAACCTCCATTATCTACATATGTTACACCACCATCTATAGAATATAGTATTTGAGCAGCTGTACTAGTTGCATCTATTTGTAAAGTATTTGGTATTGCACAATTATTTACACTTATATTATCTATTGTTGGATTAGGAGTTAATGTCATTATAACATCTCCTAAATCTTTAGCACAACTATATTGATCTTGAATAGTTACGTTATAAGTACCAGCAGGAGAATTAGCAGGAATTTCTATTGGATTATCTGTAGTACCTGTAATAGTTGTAAAAGGAGCAGGACCAGTTACAGTAAAAGTATAAGTACCGCCACCACCATTAATGTTTTCTATTTGAATAAGACCAGGTGTAGCACAAGAAATATCTTGAATTTTATTTAATGTTGCTGTAATATCATCTAACTCTTCTAACAATAGATTTTCTGATGCAGATATACAACTATCTACCCCACCATCTCTTTCGGTAACTTGTATAAAGTATTCTCCAGCTCCTAAACCAGATACTGTAACTGTTTGTGGAGAAGAAAATGGAATATTACCTCCACTATTTGCTACAGAAACAGGAGTACCAGTTGTCATATTAAAAACTTCCCATCTGTATTCAGTACCAAATGGAGCTTGATTATCTGTAATTGTATATGTAATACTACCATTTGTCATACCAAAACAAGCAGGTACAGAAGTAGATGTAATTTCTAATGGTAATGTTATTAAATCGTTTACATTTCTATCACTTTGTCTAACACAACCATTAGCATCTCTTACAAGAAATACATACGTTCTACCTGGTATTAAACCTGTAAAGGTATGAGGATCTGATAGTCCCTTTGCAGGAGTAGTCCAAGGATTAATAGGTGAAGTTGCATCAAAATTAACAGGATCGTCTGTATACGTATATTGATAAGGAGCTGTACCCTCGTTACCTTGTACAGTTACCTGTAATTCATTACAATCAACAATAATTGCTGAAATTGTTATATCTAAATTATCTAATGGATAAGATATAATATATCTAGGTAAATCTAATCTACATAAGGTGTTACCAGAAGCATCTACAGTTCTAATAGAAGGGTCTACAGCATCACCAGAAGTTAATGTGTATGCAGGAGCATCAAACTCATCAGATGTTTGCCAAGTAGTACCACCATCATGACTAAATTCTAATGTTCCATTTAATGTTGTTGTATAATTGATAAATCTAAATCCTGTTGCAGGGTCACAATTACCAGATAATATAGACTCTATATCTGTTACTAACTCATCTGGATTATTAATTAATACAGGAGTTGTTTCTATTGTACATCCGCTAGCATCTGTAACATTAATTGTATAGTTACCAGGTGCTAAATTGAAAAATGTTTTAGTATTGTTTATTACATTAGTTGTAGTTTCATTAGAAGCTCCGCCGTTATCTAAATCAATAATTTCATATGTGTAAGGAGATATACCAGAGGTAACTGTAATTTCTATAGTTCCTGTACCATCATGGCAAGTAGGATCTGTAGGTACTGCATTATAAGTTAAAGGAGTTGCAGGGTTAACTGTAACAGTCTCCATATATTCACAATGTGGATCTGCTGCGTTATTATCCCATACATAAACATCATAGTCACCAGCATCAATAGCGGCTACACTATAATTATTTACATTACTAAAATCTGCAGCAGTTACAGGAGTTCCTGTAGTTACAAAAGCATAAGCTAAATTACCATCTCCACCAGTTGCATTAACAGTAATACTACCATCAGCACAAGAGCTAACATGTACAACATCTATTGTTGCGTTTATTACAGGGTTTAAAACAACTGTTTCTTGTACGCCAACACAACCATAACCATCTTTAACGTCTATTGTGTAAGTACCGTTTGCTAAATTAGTAAAAGTATAAGTAGTTGCAGTTGCTGGAGTTGGTGTAATCCAAGCACCACCATTAATACTAAACTGGAAGTTTTCATTACCAGGAATAGAAGTAACATCTACTTGTATTTCACCATCATTTGCACCAGAGTAACACGCTGTTGGCGTTACTGTAAAAGTTGGTACTTCTGGGGTAGTAACAGTTACTGCAGGCGTAATAGCATTAGTACACAAGTTATCATCTTGTACTCTTACAATATAATTTTCATTAGCTGCATTTGCAGGCACATCTGTAAATATTGCAGAAGATTGGTATCCTCTAAAAACAGCATAACTTGTTGTTACTGTATTGTATATTTCTAATTGATAGTTATACGTTGGTGTACCACCATTTGCAACAGCAGTAATTGTAGCACCTGTATTATTACATGTAAATTCATCTGTGATAGATGCAGTAGCAGTAACTTCTGTTGGTTCAGTTAATTCTTGTGTTAATGGAATACTACATGCATTATCATCAACATCTCTAACTTCAATAGTATAGTTTTGTGCAGTTAAACCAGTTACGGTTTGCGAAGTTGTAAAAGGGCCAGAATACGTTGCACCACCATCTAAAGAATATTCATATCCGCCAGCACCAAAATTTGCTGCATTAATAACAAATTCACCATCATTACCACCAAAACAAGAAATGTTTACAGGGTTTGTAATGTTTGCTGTAAAAGCTTTACCTGCTTCAACTACAACGTCAAAGGTTACAGAAGAAGAACAAACTTCTGGTAGTTGAAATGCTTGTATATCATCTATTGCAATATCATTTCCATCAACAACCGCAGAATTTGTGCGTATAACAATATCAAGGTTTGTATTAGCACCAGGGTTTAATGTTACAGTATAATTATGCCAGTCATCAGCATTATTATTTTTAGGAATATTACCAGTAGCAACACTAGTAATTACAACACCACCAGCGTCTACTAATTCTATTTCTATTGTAGGATCACCTCCACTTGTACCGGCTCTTAATAAGTTGTATGCCCATGTAGATATTGTAATATCTCTGTTTGGTATAACCTCTATACCTCTTTTAGCATATACAATACCACCAACACCAGCAACACCACCAACATTCATTGCTAAAAACCTTCCGTTAGCGTTACCTGTATGATCGTTAGGACTTCTCCAAGTACCAAAAGGTAAAGCTATGGCTTGTGTAACCGAGTATTCACCATCATTAATTCTGGTATGTACACCAGGATCACAAGTTCTTACTGTACCATCTTGTGGCTCATAACAGTATAAAGGATCTATTTGTGTTATTGATGTATTTGCACCAAAACCAAAATCTTCTGATAATAAATTACTTGGTGTAGGAGCTGCATTAGAAGTATAATCTACTCTAATTGTATGTGTACCTGCTGCTACATCTGTAAAGATATTACTTGTATTATCTGGCGTGTTAAATGAACCATCTATAGAGTATACATAATCAAAATCTGTACTACTAGGTGTAACTGTAATTTCACCTAAACCTTCACAATCATAAGAAATTGACGGAGCAAATGTAGGTGCCTCAGGAGCAGCATCTACAGTTACTGTCATTTCATAAGTACATAAATTTGCATCTCTAATATACAATGTATGTGTACCAGGTAATAAGTTAGATATTGAGTTTGTACTGTAGTTAACACCACCATCAAAACTATATTCATATGCAGGTGTACCACCTTGTGCATTTGTAATTCTAACCTCAGCACCAGTTGTTGGGTTACACTCGTATAAAGCTGTTACTGCTGCAGAAGCAGATAAAGTAAAAGGTTCTGTTATAGTATGTGTATCTGTTACAGTACATAAATTAGCGTCTCTAACTACAATATTATAACTATTTGCAGGTAAATTATTAAATGTGTTTGTTGGTACAAATGTTGCACCACCATCTATACTATATTGGTAAGGCGCTTCTCCACCACCAGCAGTTATTGTTATGGTAGATTGTGCTTCGCCACTACAAAGTATGTCTGTACTTGTTGTAGTTACTGTTAATGCAGGATCTTGTGCAATGTTTAAATCGTACATAGCCTCACAAAAAGTTCCTGTACCGTTATTATCACGCACATACACATCATAATCACCAGCACCAGTTGTTACCGTTCTAGGATTAACATTTGTAAAATCTGTTGCAGCCGGAGTAGTACCATCAGCAACAATTGCATATACATAATTTACGCCACTACCACCAGCAGGAGTAATAGTTACTTCTGTATCTGTATCACAAGCTGTAATATTATCTGCGGTTGCCGTAACAGTTAATTCTGGGTTTACTGTAATAGAGGCTGTTCCTGTACAGTTTTTACCATCTATAACATCTATAGTATACGTACCCGGATTTAAGCCAGAGAACACGTTATTTGTGCTGTAAGCGCCTCCATTTATTCTATATTGATAAGTGCCATCTCCGCCAGCTGTAACATTAGCTGTAAGTTCTAGTCCTGCAGCTGCCGTAAAGCAATCGTTATTTGGAACAATTTCTAAAGTAGGAGCTATTGAAGCATCTAAATCAAAGCTTGATGTAACAATACAACCATTAGCATCCTCTACACTAACATTAAAAGTTCCTGTTTGGTTTAAGTTATTAAACGTACCGGTACCATTAGTAAATGTAGTTGTACCATCTGGATACGTAATTGTAAATTCGTTACTACCCCAACCACCAGTAGCAGTTAAAACTACACTACCATCTGTTGTACAAGTTGGTTGTGTTGGGTTAACATTTAGTGCTAAAGCAGCAGTTGGTGCATTTATAATAACATCTGCAGTTGCAGTACAGTTTGTTTCTGTATCTGTAACAGTTATTGTGTATGTACCATTATCTAAATTTGTTAAAGAAATTGTAGCAAGATTTACTCCTGTACCTCCTGGTATAGTTGTTGGTCCTGTTATTACATAATTGTATGTAGAATTAAAACCTGATACTTCAAAATTTGCTTCTCCATCTATATCATCAAAACAAGAAATATTACTAACTAAATTACCAACTACAGAAATAGGATCTACTGGTCTAATTGTAAAACTCTCTTCATATTCACAACCTTTAGCGTCTGTTACTCTAAAAGTATAAGTGTCTGGAGCTAAACCATTAAATGTTGCTGTGTTTCCTGTTGTGCTTGTAGCTGCTATTGCTGTTGGAGCAATAATATCAAAAACATAAGGAGCTGTACCATTGGTAACTGTTACTGTAACATTAGATGTTTGTGTAGGGCAGTTAGGAGCTGTTGCTGTAAAGTCTAAATCTGTTGGCGGATTTAATGCATCTATAACAATTTCATTTGTTACAAACGTACACATATTAGCATCTCTAATTGTAATAGTATAACTACCGTTAGTTAGGTTTGCAAATGTGTCTGCACCTGCACCTGAGTTAAAATTAACACCATCTATACTATATTCATAAGGAGCTGCACCACCAGTTACATTTTGAGCTTGTATTGTTGCTTCTTGTAAACATGTATAATCATCAACTAAAACAGCATCACCTGTAACACCATCTGTAGGACCACCAATAGTAAAAGGTTCATCAAAATCACATGATGTACCACCTATTGTTTGTGTTATCGTAAGTATGTAATCTCCTTGTGGTAATGATGAAAAATTACCAGAGTTGTTTACACTAGTTGTTGTGCCGTCTGGATACAATAAACTGTATGATAAAGTATAACCATTACTATTTGTAATATTAATATCAAAACTACCATCTTCTGCACCAAAACAGGTTTCATCTGTAATGTTAGGATTATATGTAATTGCAGGTGCTATATCTACTGTAGCTTCATTAGTAATAACATAACAATTATTACTTCCTACAACTATAAATTCGTAAGTACCAGCATCTGCATCACTAAAGTAAAAGTCTTCTGTTGTTTGGTATGCACTTGCAGGAATATCACTTAATGTAAAAGGAGCTGGGTATAAGTCTACACCATCTTTACTCCATATTGCATATGTGTACGTTGGGTTAGCAACACCACCAGTAGCTGTTACAGATATAATACCATCTGTACAGTCTATAGATTTTGTTGTTAACGCAGAAGCAGCTAAGTCAGATACATCATTAATGGTCACTTCTCTAGTTAATGTACAACCATCATCAGTTCTTACGGTAACATCATAAACACCATCGTTTAAACCTAAAAAAGTATGGTCATTATCATCTGTAGGTCCAAAAGTATCTACCTCTACTCCTCCTTGAGAAATAGAAAAATAGTATTGAGGCTCAACATCTTCAGCAGAAATTCTAATTTCTCCTAAACCATTACAATCTGTATCTTTAGTTGTAATATTAACTACATAGTCTCTTCTTAGTACTCCTATATCTTCTAATCTAAACACACAACCGTCTACTACACCTTGCTGACGCATTTCTACTGTGTAGGCTCCGTTATTTGTTATTGGAAAAACAGGACCATTATTAGCACTATAAGGAACAAGAATAGTACCTGTAGCTGCATCTAATAACTGAAAATCATAATTAGCTGGTACGTTAGTAACACTAATGCTACCATCTGTAGTACAAATAATATCTTCTACTGTTGCTCTAGGGTCTAAATCGTTTTTAAATACATTAAAGTAGAACCTTGTAAAACAACCATTTAAATAGTTAATTACTACTCTATATTGTCCTTCGTCTTCTGCATTAAATGTTTGGCCTGTTGCCACTTGGCTCCAAGTACAGGTTCCGTTTTTATTAGCACAATCTTCTACTGAAGCTGTACAACTACCTTCGTCTAATTTTTCCCATTGTATGCTTGTAGCATCAGGAATATTAATACTTATTGGTTCTACATCATTTAAACCACATAAAAATATTTTTGGTAATGGGTCACCATCAATAGGGCAAATAGTTACTTCACCATCAACTGTGTTAGAAGTATCGTTTATTAAATCTATTATTGGGTTAGTTTGTGTGGTTCCAAAACGTGTTACAGTTATAATTTCTTGAAAACCTTTACAAGGATCTGCAATTATTTTATCAACTATATATACTCCTATATCATCTACAACAATTGTACTTAAATCTCCATCTGGATTACCGTCATTAATAACAGTATCTCCGCTGTCTATAACACCGTTTCCGTTTTCATCTTTATACCAAACATAGTCATCAAAACCATCACCTGAATCTAGAACTGCATCTGCACCACAAATTTCTACACTTCTGTTATAGTCACAGTTTTCTAAATCATCTAATAAAAAGTTTGTTGCACCAGGTGTTGTAAATCCACAAGTATCAAAATCTGTAACACTAGGGTCATCTGTAATTTCATTTGTGTTAATTACACCTCTGTAAGTAGAGTATGCTAAGTTTTGAATAAGATCTGAACATGCATCTATAAAATCAAAGCAATTTTCTGCTACACGTACACGCATACGTATGCTTTCTAAAGGCCCGCCTTGTACTACTAAGTCATTTGGTATTGTAAATAAAACTGTTCTAGTAGCAGGGTTATAAGTATAAGATACTCCTGCAGGCATTGTAATATTAGTTTCATCTAAGGTTACATTTACAGGTAATACATCTCTAATGGTGTAATTATCTGCATCATCATTACCAACATTTTGGAATGATAAAACGTAGTCTAAAACCTGACCTAGGTTTACACCTTGCCCGGTAATATCTGTACCACCAATGTCCTCTACCCTTTTGGCTAAGTGCATTTGTGGTTCTATAATTTCTACATCAAAAGATGTAAAGAAAATATCGTATTTGTCTTGTGTAGAAGTGGCTCTTAAAATAGCACTTGTTTCATCATTAGGGATGGTAGACCAACCTGTATTAGGTATTGTAAAAAGGTCTGCATCCCATCCTAATGTGTTTACACTGTTGGGGTTACGAGTAGTTACGATATTATTTTCAAAAGTGACATTACTGTCAAAAAAGTTGTTTGTTTTATTAGGGTCAGCTCCAAACCTATTTGTACCTAAAGGAGTATAAGTTGGTCTACCGCTTGCTTTAATAGATAAACCGTCACCAGTTATACCGTTATCACCTTCTAATGTACTTACCCCTAACCTCGCATTTACAGGGAAAGGAGCTGGTAATGTTGTAAAACCAGATACAGGAATATCTACAGATTCTCCAGATTTAATACCTGCATAACCATCAAAAGTAGTAATGTATTTACCTGGGTATGTTGGGTTTTCATAAACAACAACCATTGTCCATCCACCAGATACACCACCCGAAGGAGTTTCACCTACACTTGCTCTTACATTAGCAATTGTGTATTCTCCATTAGGGTCTGCTAAGCCAGTAACTAATGATGTTATATCTTTATAACAAGCATATGGACTGTAATAGCCAAAATCTGTATCACCAAAACCATCAAAAAGTACTTCATCTGCAGAGATATCTACATATGAACCACCTGGTGTTTTAAACTTAATATTTCCAATGTTACTACGGTCTGTTTCATTTGCATAAACAGCAGACCAATATAAACCAACATACCTAACTCTAGAGCAACTGGCATCTGGTACAGTTAACTCTGCACTACTAGAACTAAATGTAGATGCATCACCATCTATATCTATGTATTGCATATCCCAATTATCATTAGCTGTAGAGCTATTTCCTGTTTGGTTGTATGAATCGTTTGCATCTACGGGCGTAGAGACATTATAATATTGCCAATATCCTCCCCAACGGGTATTTACCCATCTTCTTTCCCTAGTAATTTCGTTACCTTCACGGTTTACAATATTATTAGCTATAATAGTTAAGTCTCCACGGATACTGTTGTCATATCTAGGTTCAAAATTATTTTTAACTTGGCTAAACCCTAAATGAGATATAGTTAAGAAAAAAATAATTAAAAGCGATTTTAAAAACTTATTCATTAGGTTGAATGTTTTTAGTGTTTGTTGGTGAGTAATTAATTTGAGTTGAGTTGTTAGTTGTTATACTGTCATTGAATTTTACAGTATACTTATTGGTATTTTTTGTGTTAGCTAATGCAATACAGGTCAGCAATAGAGCACAAAAAAGTATTATTTTAGAAAAAATCTTATCCATTACGCTATGTTGTTTTGAGTAACTCTCATTATCCACATACGGTCTTGGTAAGAGCTGTTAATATTAGAATAGTATGACAGTAAAGCATTGTTCCATGTACCATGCTTTTTTAAATACACATATCTATAATTATTTTCTGGGTTTATAAAATAGCTAGCGTTTAAGCCTTGCTTGTTTAGTAGCTTAACAAAGTTGTTTGCATTTTTAGCACTTGCAAAAACATTTGCAATTATATAATAACCAGAGTCTACACCATTAAATTTTACAATTTTGGGTGTTGGATAAGTACCTGCAACATTGTCTTTCTGTACAGGGTTTCTAAATTTAGGATTGTCATTACTATACTTATCTCTTGTTTTTGTTTTGTCTTTTGTAGTAGTAGCTGCATAGCCAGTATTGTTATACCTGCTATCTGTATTTGTACCATTGTCTACATTCATAATCCACATATCATAATCGTATGCGCCATTAAGTTGTGAGTTATGTGCTGCTTCTGCTTCTTTCCAAGTATCATATCTTTCTAAATACACATACTTTAAATCTGTTTTTGGATCTCTTATATAATCAGCAGATAAGCCATTATCTTCAAGGTCTTTAATAAATTTATTTAAATACCCTTGCCCTTTGTATACATTAGCAATTACATAGTAGCCATCTTGTACACCGTTTAAGTGTTTAAATTTTCTTCTTTTTATTGTAGAAGCGTTTTTAGTTACTTTTTTTGTTGTACTATTATTTGCTACTGCATTATTTGTTTTAGTTGCATCTGTTGCTACAGTTGCATTTTCAACAGTGTTGTTAGTAGCATTTTGGTAGTTAGAAGTTGAGGTCTTTGGAGTAACAACAGTTGTTACATCTTTTTCTATACCGTTTGGTTTATTAGTAGTGTTTTCTGCAACTGCATTTTCATCATTATTAATGAAATACATTTTTTTAGCTCTCTCTTCTAAATCTGGTCTTTTACCTTGAGTTTCACTACGTACCATACGTAACACTCTTTCAAACCTTTTTTCTAAATCTCTTTGTCTGTTTATTTCTAAAGAATCTTGTCTGTACATTAACTCTGCCAAAACTTGGTCATTTTCAGCCAATCGTTTTTTAAGTTCTTCAAATTTTTCAGATTCTAATTCTTCGTCTAAGTTTGTATCTTCTTCATTAAATGCAAGTTCATTATCACTATCATCTTCTAACATTACTCTGTCTTCTGTTAAGTTTGGAGTAAATGAGTATGCAACAGAGATTTCATGAGTTACACCAAAATTATCTAAATCACCAGATATACCTTTTTCCATAGTATACCCTAATGATAATCGTTTGTTTAGATTAAAACCTAAACCTGCAGCGGCACCATAGTGGTCATCATAACCAACTTGGGCCCATCCAAGTTTAGGTAAATCTAATATAAGGCTACCACCAAGCACAACATCTTCTTGCCCACCTTTACGTACTCTAGCCAAAGGCATTAATCTACCTTGTTCTAAAATACCAGATGTTTTATCAAACTGATGTGTATATTGTAAGTGACCAGAGAAAGTTTTATCTGCAAATTCTGTAATAGATTCGCTTGTTTTTAGGTTATAATCAAATAAGTTTTCTGCATATAAACCAATATCAAACTTACCATAAGACAAGTTAACACCAGGCTGAAACTGTAATAAATTGTCTCTTTGGCCATTTAAAAACGGATCGTCTGGATCTGCAGCGTTTACTCTACTTTTATCTAAACCACTGGCATAGTAAGACATATTGGCTCCAAAAGTAAAGTTACTTTTGTCGTTTAGTTTTACACCGTAAGCATAGTTAGCAAGTACACCGTAATTTGTTAGTGTACCAGCTGTTTGTTGGTATATACTTAAACCTAAACCTGTACGGTCATTAATACGTCCACTATAGCTTAAAAAGTAGTTTTGATTGTTATCTGTAAATTCTACCGATTGGTTTCTGTGTAATAAGTTTATGTACGACTTGTCTTCCCTTACCGTAGAAAACGTAGGGTTTATTAAGAACCTATTATATTTTAAAAGGTTCTGCGATGGAACATCGTATGATAGGTATGGATTAACCTCTTGGGCACTAACATTGGTTAGCACCATCACTAATAATAGAAAGTATATGTACTTAAACTTAAACATTTTAAATTATCTTATAATTGTTATAGTCCCTTGTTTTTGACCACCTTTGTCATCAATAATCTTATAGTAAAAAACCATATTTTGCTTAGGGAAACTCATAGATGAAGTTGGCCAATTGTTTTTGTAACCTTTTTCATTTAAAATTTCCTCACCATTACTGTTGTAAATAATAACAGTAGCATTAGGGTTGTTAGAGTAAGAGTTTGGTAATACCCAAAGGTCGTTTTTACCATCACCATTAGGTGTTACTACGTTAGGAACGTTAAAAGTATCTTTGTATGAAACTGTAAATTGTTTTATAACTTCACAGTCGTCTATTTTTGCTATAAGCGTGTATGTGCCTTCTGCTGTTAAACTTACAGATGAACTTGTGCTTAATTCTACATTAGCTGCATCTAACCACTGGTAACTTGTACCACCGCTTGCAGATATTGTTTTAGTTTGTCCTTCTATAAGAATAACTGGATCTGAGCTGTCTAACGTTATTAAATCTTCATTTAAAGGAGAAATAACAACTTCGTTAGAACGTAACGGACAGCCATTTTTTAGTACCTCTAAAACAAATGTTCCTGTTTCTGTACTAGTTAAAGTTTCATCTGTAGTATTATAACTAACACCATTCTTGTACCAAGTAAAGGTTTCACCTGCTAATGCTGTTGTTGTACTTATTACTACCGGATTGCTTGGGTTACAAAAAGTAGTACTACTTGCTGTAATAGCTACGGTTTCTGATGTTAATAATGTTACGCCTAAAGTGTTAGAATCTGTAGCGCTGTAGCCACTTATGCTTGCATTTAATGTATAATCTCCATTTGCAGTAATATCTGATAGTGCAATAGCATTGTTAGTTTCGCCAGAAATTGCCACACCATCTTTTTTCCATTGGTATGTAAATTCATTTTTAAGATCTGCTGTAACATCTGTTTTTGTACCATCTGCAGCAACAGCTTCAATTGTTTTTACATCTAATGTTGTTGTTGTGTTTTGGCAGTCTGTATAAGCAGCTGTATAATCTATTGCTATGTTAAAAGAAGCCGGACTTACTACTGTTGTTTTATCAGAATCTATTGTAAATGGGCAACTGCCACCATTGTCTGTTATACGCGCAAAATATTCTCCTGCACTATTCACAACTAATGTATTTGTAGTCTCTCCACTAAGTACTACTCCATCTTTGTACCAAGCATAAGTTACAGCTGTACTGCTACTAGTTACTTGTAATGTTTTAGTTTTAGTTGGTAAAATAACAAGGTTAGCTTCATTATCTCTTGTTAATGTAACATTAGATGCAGTTGTTATAGAAATAGCTGCAGAACGCTCTAAACAAGCTCCTGGGCCACTTATTTCTACTGCATAGTTACCTTCAAAACCTGGTGTAGAGCCATCTACTGTATATGTATGGTTATCTACAGTTGGTGATGTAATAGCAACATCATCCTTATACCAAACATACGTTAAGCCTTGGCCAGATATGTTTGCAGTAAGTGTTTCTGTTTCTGTAGAACATAAACTTGTTTTAGAAGGTGTATTTAAGGCAACTCCTAAACTTGTCCCCGTTGTAACTTCTATAATATTAGAATCTGTGCTAGCAGATCCAGAACATATAGAACCATAATCTATCTGTACAGAATACATACCTGCTTCTGTTGTAGTTAATGATGGTCCTTTTTCTGATAATAATGTACCGCTTTTATACCAGTTATACTTGTAACTACTAGCATTAGGTACATTATGTGGAGCCATTGTTATTGCTGTACCATCACAAACTTCTATGGTACCGCCAGATGGTATATTACCGTTACCATCTTGACTCATTAATATTGGCGAGTTAAAGTCTACATAGTACATAGAGTAAGGACCCGCAGTCGGACTCACTTTCTCTGGACTAGTACTTTTTACTCGTATTTTGTAATTTTCGCCTCTAGTGTCTGTAGGCAATGCAAACTGTATGTTAAAGTCATAATTAGAGTTTTTATCATCTAATGTAGCTAATACTACAGGGCTACCAAAGTTGCCATTAGAGTCAGATAATTCTAAAATAAATTTGTTGTCACTGTTAACTGCAGGAGCATTAATCCAGGTAAAGTTTACCCAGTAAGAGTTAAATCCAGATGATGCACATGCGGCAGTCCATCCGCTTGTACCACCACCACTTGGGTCGGCAATGGGTTCTGGAGCATTTAAAATTTGGGCTGTTGTTGTTAGCGAGTAGCTAAATAACAATAAAAGTACCAAAAGAGCTGTAGTAGGTGTTGTTCTCATGAGATGATTTTTTTTGTAACTATTTATTGTCTGGGGACATAGTTAGTTAGATTAAACGTTTAAAATTTTTGCAAACATTTTAACGCGTGTGCGAAATTTGCTTTAACAAATATGGTTGTTTATAACTTGTTCATAAATTTATTGTTGTAGTAGTATTTAAATATGTTGTGAAAATGGCTTTATTGTATGGTGACCGATTTTTTAGCACCTATAATTAATCTAATTTTGTACCTTTACAGCTTAATTTTATCCTATGAATGAAGGCGAAAAATCATTAAATTTTATAGAGCACATTATCGAGGAAGACCTGAAAAATGGTTTCTCAAAAGAGGATTTACGTTTTCGTTTTCCACCAGAACCTAACGGGTATTTACATATAGGACACGCTAGTTCTATTTGTTTAAATTTTGGGTTAGGTTTACGTTACAATGCACCTGTTAATCTGCGTTTTGACGATACAAACCCGGCAAAAGAAGAACAAGAGTACGTAGATGCAATTAAGAAAGATGTCTCTTGGTTAGGCTATAAATGGGAGCATGAGTGCTTTGCTTCAGATTATTTTCAGAAGTTGTATGATTGGGCAATTTTTCTTATAAAGCAAAATAAGGCCTATGTAGATAGTCAATCTTCTGATGCTATGGCAGAACAAAAAGGTACGCCTACAACACCAGGTGTTGCTAGTCCCTTTAGAAACAGGTCTGTAGAAGAAAATTTAGACCTTTTTCAACGTATGAAAAATGGTGAATTTAAAGAAGGCGAACACGTTTTACGTGCTAAAATAGATATGACCTCCTCTAACATGCTTATGAGAGATCCTATTATGTACCGTATATTACACAAAGCCCACCACAGAACAAATACCGATTGGTGTATTTATCCTATGTATGATTGGACTCATGGAGAAAGTGATTACTTAGAACAAGTTTCTCATTCTTTTTGTACGTTAGAGTTTGCTATGCATAGAGAATTGTATGACTGGTTTTTAGACCAAGTATATGATGAATCTAAAACAAGACCAAAACAAAGAGAGTTTGCAAGACGTAATCTTAGCCATACCGTTGTAAGTAAAAGAAAGTTGCTTAAATTGGTAGAAGAAGGAGTTGTAAAATCTTGGGATGACCCTAGAATGCCTACTATTTCTGGTATGCGTAGAAGGGGTTTCACACCAGAGTCTATTCGTAATTTTGCAGATACAATAGGTATTGCAAAAAGAGAGAACCTTATAGATGTATCATTATTAGAGTTTCATGTTCGTGAACATTTAAATAAAATTGCACCTAGAGTAATGGGTGTTTTAGACCCTGTAAAAGTTGTAATTACCAATTATCCAGAGGGACAAGAAGAGTGGTTAGACGTAGAAAATAACCCTGAAGATCCTGATTCTGGTAGTAGAAAAATACCATTTTCTAGAGAAATTTATATTGAAAAAGCTGATTTTAGAGAAGAGGCTAATAAAAAATTCTTTAGATTAAAATTAGGTAAAGAGGTTCGTTTAAAAGGTGCATATATTATTAAGGCAGAATCTTGCACAAAAGATACCGATGGGAATATTACTGAAATTCAATGTACATATGATACTTTAAGTAAAAGTGGTAGTGGTACCGAAGAAAGTTTACGAAAAGTAAAAGGAACTTTACATTGGGTATCTGTACAACATGCAATTGAATCTGAAATTAGATTGTATGATAGGTTATTTACAGATGAAAGCCCGGATACTCATAAAGATAAAGATTTTATGGAATTTATAAATCCAGATTCTTTACAAGTAATTAAAGGTTTTGTTGAGCCAAGTTTAAAAGATGCAAATATTGGAGATCGTTTTCAGTTTCAAAGAATGGGTTACTTTAATATTGATACTGATAGTACACCTGAAAATTTGGTTTTTAATAAAACTGTGGGATTACGAGATTCTTGGGCAAAAATTCAGCAAAAAAGCTAGTATAAGTTTTATTGATGCTAATGTAAAAATCATTAACATTTCTTATTAAAAAAGGCTTTTTTTAGTGAGTTTTAAACGTTTTTTTAAAAAACTTAATGCCATTGTAAGGGTGGTTTAGTATAATGCTCTGTAAGCTCATTTAAATAGTTTTTTGTCTTAAAAGTTCCTTTTTTAGCAAGTTTTGCTTTTTAATTTTTGTAAAATTTTATAAGTATAAAAAAATCCGATAGAAATTTAAATTTCTATCGGATTTTCTAATTTTTATTAGATTACTTTTTTCTATTCATCTTTTGGTTTGTCTAATTTTTTTTGATCTCCTTTTTTAGGAGTATTTGTTTTTTTCATAGACTCACCAATCATATTACTTGCTGTAAATGATGCAACCATATTATTTAACATATCACTACCAGCTTGTGGTGAATTTGGTAATAATATTAAATTAGTATTTGTTTCTTCACCTATAGATTGTAATGTATCATAATGTTGGGTAACAACAATTAAGGCAGAAGCTTCTTGAGAATTTATACCAACTTTGTTAAGTACTTCTACAGATTCTTCTAATCCACGTGCAATTTCTCTACGTTGATCTGCAATACCTTGTCCTTGTAAACGCTTACTTTCTGCTTCAGCTTTTGCTTTTTCTACTATTAAAATACGTGCCGCATCTCCTTCAAATTGCGCTGCAATCTTCTCTCTTTCAGAAGCATTAATACGGTTCATAGCTTGTTTTACTTGTGCATCTGGGTCAATATCAGTTACTAATGTTTTAATAATATCAAAACCGTAATCTAACATTGCATCATTAAGTTCTGCTTTTACTGCAAGTGCAATATCATCTTTTTTAACAAAAACATCGTCCAATTTCATTTTTGGTACTTCTGCACGTACTACATCAAAAACGTAAGATGTTATTTGATCATGCGGATAATCTAGTTTATAAAAAGCATCATATACTTTATCCTTTATTACTTTATATTGAACAGAAACTTTTAATCTTACAAATACATCATCTAAAGTTTTTGTTTCAATAATTACATCTAATTGCTGAATTTTTAAGCTTAATCTACCAGCAATACGTTGCATAAAAGGTATTTTAAATTGCAGACCAGATTGTCTAATGCTACTAAATTTACCAAATGTTTCAATAATAGCAGCTGTTTGTTGTTTAACTACAAATGCAGCTGAAAATATTACAAATACTACAAATACTATTAGTGGTATTAATAAATAACTTCCCATAATTTTTAAGGTTTTTAGGTTTATGTTTTAAATGTACAAATACTGTACATATATATGTAATTAAAATAGGGGATATGTTACATTTTTATAAAAAAAAAGCTACAAATGATAATATTCATTTGTAGCTTTTGCTTAATAAGGTATATAGTTTACGCTAATTTATCTATAGCAGTTTGTATTCTTTTAATAGTTTCTTCTTTTCCTAATAATTCAACAATATCAAAAACGTGTGGTCCTTTCATATCGCCAACTAATACCAATCTAAAAGGAGGCATTACTTTACCAAAAGACAATTCCTTATCTGTAATCCACTCTTTTACAATTGTTTCTGTATTGATTGAGCTAAAGTCTGTTATTGATTCCAAAACAGATACCAACTGGTTTAATATGTCTGGAGTACCTTCTTTCCATTGTTTTTTTACTGCTTTTGGTGCATATTCTTTTGGTGCAACGTAAAAATAGTCTGCTAAATCCCAAATATCTTTTACAAAAGTTGCTCTCTCTTTTAATAAGTCAACCAAACGCTCAACAGTTTCTTGTTTTGCTAACGGATGAGTTTCTTGTACGTGACTTAAAATAGTAGGCATTAATAATGTTGCAATTTCTGCATTATCTTTTGCTTGTAGGTATTGTGTATTATACCATTTGGTTTTATCTGGATCAAAACGAGCTCCAGATTTATTTACTCTTTCTAAAGAAAATTCACTTATTAATTGTTCTAAACTAAACAATTCTTGCTCAGTACCTGGATTCCAGCCAAGTAAAGCTAAAAAGTTTACAACTGCTTCTGGGAAATAGCCTTCTTCTTTATAACCAGTAGACTCTTTCCATGATAACGGAAACACAGGAAACCCAAGCTTTTCTCCATCTCTTTTGCTTAATTTACCTTTACCTACAGGCTTCATAATTAATGGTAAATGAGCAAATTCTGGTGCTTGCCAGCCAAAAGCATCATACAATTGTTTGTGTAAGGCTAAAGATGGTAACCATTCTTCACCACGTATTACGTGAGTAATTTCCATTAAATGATCATCAACAATATTTGCTAAATGATACGTTGGCATTCCATCACTTTTAAACAATACTTTATCATCTAATACATTAGTATCTATATGCATAGTACCACGTATTATATCGTTAAGTTCTAATTTTTCGTTTTCAGGAGTTTTAAAACGTATTACAAATGGCTCATTATTAGCTAATTTGGTATCTACTTCTTCCTTACTTAGTGCTAGTGAGTTGTTTAATTTTAAACGATTATGCCAGTTGTAAATAAAAGTTTTACCATTAGCTTCGTGGTTTTTTCTATGTTCATCTAAACTTTCTGCAGTATCAAAAGCATAATATGCTTTACCATTTGCAATTAGCTCATCTGCATATTCTTTGTATAAATGTTTACGTTCACTTTGTCTGTACGGACCAAATTTTCCTTCTTTTCCAGGTCCTTCATCAAAAGCAATTCCACACCAGTTTAAACTGTCAATTATATATTGCTCAGCACCTTCTACATATCTATTTTGATCTGTATCTTCTATTCTCAAAATAAAATCTCCACCATTTTTTTTTGCAAAAAGGTAGTTAAATAGGGCAGTGCGCACACCACCAATATGTAACGGTCCGGTAGGACTTGGAGCAAAACGTACTCTTACTTTAGAACTCATAATATATATTTATTGCTACAAAGATACAGTTAGTTATTTGTCCTATTAAAGTGTTATACTCACTTTTTAACAATTTTTTTCTATGTTTTTCTTAAACTGTGGGTATCTTGGTATTAAATATCACAGATTTTGAATAGTTTAGACCATATTTTACATAAATTAAGGGCCTTTACTAGAAGGTTTTATACCCAAAAGTTACTTAAAGGATTACTCCTTTTTATTAGTTTTGGATTGCTGACTTTATTAGTAATATTAGGGCTTGAGTACCTATTATGGTTTAATTCTACAGGTAGATTGTTGTTGCTTTTAACACTTTTAGCAATTACTTTTTACCTTTTATATGCTTATATTTTAACACCTCTTTTTTACTTATTTCAGCTTAAAAAAGGAATTTCTAATAAGGATGCAGCAATTTTAATTGGTAAACATTTTCCTGAGGTAGGTGATAAGTTGTATAATTTGTTAGATTTAGCAGATAACCAACAAACATCTGAGCTTTTATTGGCCAGTATAGAACAACGCTCTAAAAAGTTAGATGCTGTTCCTTTCGTTAAAGCAATAAATTTTTCTGAAAATTTTAAATACGCTAAATATTTGCTAGTACCACTAGTAGTAATAATATTGGTTTGGTTATCTGGAAATTTAAGTTCTTTTTTTGGATCCTATGATAGGGTTGTTAACTATAAAATGGCTTTTGAAAAACCTGCTCCTTTTTCTTTTAAACTGATTAACAATAATTTACGTGTTTTAAAAGGTGAAGATATTACACTTAAGGTTACAACTGAAGGTGATATTAAGCCAGAAAATATATCTATTATTGCTAACGGTAATGAGTTTTTTTTACAAGAAAACAATGGTTTTTATGAGCATACTTTTGTATCTCCAGATAAGAGCACTTCTTTTTATTTTTTAGCTAATGGTATTACATCTAAACAATATAGCCTTACTGTTTTAGAGATCCCTTTTCTAGAGAATTTTAATATGAAATTAATGTATCCCTCATATACTAACAGGCAACCAGAAACTCTTCAAAGTACTGGTAATGCTACTTTTCCTGAAGGAACCAAAGTTCAGTGGACTATAAAAGGCAATCATATAGATAGTATTTCTTTAAAGGTGAAAGATTCAAAAATTGGCTTTAATAAAAAAGAAAACATTTTTACAACCACTAAAAATATATACCAAAGTACCCACTATAGTATTAGCACATCTAACAAAAATGTTTCAAATTTTGAAAAATTAGAATATAAGTTTACTGTTGTAAAAGATGCTAGCCCTGCATTGCAAGTCAACCAAGTTAAAGATAGCTTAAACCCTAATGTGTTATATTATTCTGGTACTGCATCTGATGATTATAAACTGATTAGTATAAAACTAGTTTGTTATCCAAGTAATTCTATAGAAAATAAGCAAATAATCAATATTTCATCACCTAATAGTAATGTAGCACAATTTTATTATACATTTCCATCTGGTTTAAATTTAGAACCTAATGTTGACTATAATTTTTACTTTATTGCCACAGATAATGATGCTATACATAATGGTAAAACCACTAAAAGTCAAGTGTTTAGTACAGTCTTATTAGATGATAACGCACTTAAAAATAATAGTCTACAGCAACAGCAACAACTTTTAAATAATTTAGATAATTCTTTAGATAAGTTTAAAGAACAAAAGGATGTTTTAAAGGAATTAAATAACAAACAAAAGGAAAAAACTTCTTTAAATTATACCGAACAGTCTGAGGTTAAAGATTATTTGCAAAAGCAACAACAGCAAGAGCAAATGATGGAGAAGTTTAGCAAGCAATTAAAAGAGAATTTACAAAAGAGTAATACAGACGATAAACAGAATAAATTACTTCAAGAACGTTTAGAACGTCACGAACAACAAGCAAAAAAGAACCAAAAATTACTTGAAGAACTAAATAAAGTAGCAGATAAAATAAATAAAGATCAGTTAACTAAGCGTTTAGAAGAACTTGGTAAGAGCCAAAAAAATAGTGAGCGTAACCTAGAACAGCTTTTAGAGCTAACAAAAAAATATTATGTTACAGAAAAATTGGCCCAATTGGCACAAGATTTAGAGAAACTTGCAGAGAAACAAGAGGTACTATCAGAGCTTAAACAGGACCAAAATTTTGAAAAAGAGGAGCAGGAAAAATTAAACAAAGCCTTTGAAGATTTAACTAAAGAACTTGATGAGCTTGAAAAGGACAATCAAAAATTACAAAAACCATTAGATATTAAGGCTAATAAAGCAAAAGAAGACGCCGTTAAACAGGATCAAAATGATGCTTTAGAAGAGCTAAATAAGGAACAGGGGAGTGATAATTCTTCTAAATCTGAAAGTAAAGCCAGTAATAAAGCTGCAAAAAAACAAAAATCTGCAGCTGATAAAATGAGACAAATGAGTTCTCAAATGCAGCAATCTTCATCTGGTTCTAGTGGATCATCTATTACTGAAGATGCTGAAATGCTTCGTCAAATTCTAGAAAATCTTGTTATTTTCTCTTTTAAACAGGAGCAATTGTATAATGATATTAGCTCAAAAGATGATGATGTTGCTAAGTTTTCTACAACAATTAAGCGCCAAAAAGAATTACGTACATTGTTTGAGCATGTAGATGATAGTCTGTTTGCACTCTCTTTGCGTCAGGCAGAAATTTCAGAAAAGGTAAATAAAGACATTACTGAAGTGTTTTATAATATTGATAAATCATTAGAACAATTAGCAGAAAATAGGACTTATTTAGCCACCGCTAATCAAAAATATGTTCTTAACTCATCTAATAGTTTGGCAGATTTTCTTGCTAATTTGCTAGATAATATGAACCAGAGTATGAAATCTGGTGCTGGCAAAGGACAAGGAAAGGGGCAAGGTTTTCAATTACCAGATATTATTAAAGCTCAAAATAGCTTAAAGGATAAGTTAGGTAAACAGGGAAATTCAAAATCTTCTGAAGATAAAAAGCCTGGTGAAGGTCATAAACCTGGTGGGAGCAAGCCGGGATCTGATGGTAAAAAAGGTAAAACTGGAGAAAAAGGTAGCGAAGGCGAGGGCGGAAAGAAAGGTGAAAATGGCAAAAAAGGAGCTAGTGGCAATGGAGAAAATAAGAATTCTAAAGGCAAAAACGGAAACCAAAATGGTGAAAATGGTGCTGCAGGACAAGGGTTATCTGAGGAAGAACTAAAAGAAATTTATGAAATTTACAAAGAACAACAGCAAATTAGACAGGCTTTAGAACAGCAATTAAATGATATGATTGCAAAAGAAGATAAAAATTTAGCCAAGAAACTGTTGCAACAAATGGAAGATTTTGAGAACGATTTACTTGAAAATGGTATAACAAATAGAACTCAAACCAAAGCAAATAATATTCAACATCAACTCTTGAAGTTAGAAAATGCAACTTTAAAACAAGGTGAAAAGAGTGCAAGAGAAGCTAATAAAGCAAAAAATAAGTTTACCAATCCTATTACGACTAAGCCAGAGGCTTTACAGAATTATCGTAACGAAATAGAAATTTTAAATAGACAAGCACTACCTTTGCAGCAAATTTTTCAAAATAAAGTGCAACGTTATTTTAAAACAAATGATTGATTTTCATTATGAAACAGATTTTAGTTTAATTGATAATACCAAGTATATCGATTGGATTAATAGGATTATAGCTTCTGAAGAGCATTTAACAGGTGATATCAATTACATTTTCTGTGATGATTCATACTTGTTAAACATCAATCAGCAGTATTTAAATCACGATACGTATACAGATATTATTACGTTTGATTATACAGATGGGAAGGTTATTAGCTCTGACATCTACATTTCTGTAGAACGAGTTAAAGAAAATGCAGTAGATTTTAAGGTAGATTTTGATGTAGAAATGCTTAGAGTTATGGCTCACGGCTTACTACATCTTGCCGGATACAAGGATAAATCTACTGAAGAAGCGGCATTAATGAGGAGTAAAGAAGAAGAAAAAATTAAATTGTTCCACGTGGAACATTAAGATTATGTTTGATAAAGAATACGATGTTATTGTAGTAGGAGGTGGCCACGCAGGCGCGGAAGCAGCCGCTGCCGCCGCAAATTTAGGTTCTAAAACTTTGTTGGTTACAATGAACCTTCAAACCATAGGGCAAATGTCTTGCAATCCTGCAATGGGAGGAATTGCAAAGGGACAAATTGTACGTGAAATTGACGCTTTAGGTGGTTATAGTGGTATTATTTCTGATAAATCTGCTATACAATTTAAGATGTTAAACAAGTCAAAAGGACCGGCAATGTGGAGTCCTAGAACGCAAAACGACCGTATGCGTTTTGCTGAAGAATGGCGTTTGGCATTAGAAAGAACACCCAATTGTGACTTCTATCAGGAGATGGTTTCTGGCCTAATTATAGAAGGAGATAAGGTATGCGGAGTAACAACTTCCTTAGGTATTGAGATCAGATCTAAGTCTGTTGTACTAACAAATGGTACCTTTTTAAATGGTTTAATTCACATAGGTGAACGTCAATTAGGAGGTGGTAGAGCAGGTGAAAAATCAGCAACAGGCATCACAGAACAACTAGTAGATTTAGGGTTTGAAAGTGGTAGAATGAAGACCGGAACACCACCTAGAGTGGACGGTAGATCATTAGATTATTCTAAAATGATAGTGCAACCAGGAGATGTTATTCCAGAGAAATTTAGCTATACAGACACTAAATCTTTAGCGCATCAACGCGATTGTTTTATGACTCATACTAGTACTTTAGTACACGATTTATTGCGCGAAGGGTTTGATAGATCGCCTATGTTTAACGGTAGAATTAAGAGTTTAGGGCCACGTTATTGCCCTTCTATTGAGGATAAAATTAATAGATTTGCAGACAAAGATAAGCACCAATTATTTGTAGAACCTGAGGGTTGGGATACGGTAGAAGTGTATGTAAATGGCTTCTCAACTTCGCTACCCGAGGACGTACAATTTAAAGCTTTACGCTCTGTTGTTGGGTTTGAAAATGTGAAGTTTTTTAGACCTGGTTATGCTATAGAATACGATTATTTTCCGCCTACACAATTAAAGCATACACTAGAAACTAAGCTTGTAAATAACCTGTATTTTGCTGGTCAAATTAATGGTACAACAGGGTATGAAGAAGCCGCAAGTCAGGGGCTAATGGCTGGTATAAATGCACACCAAAAAGTGAAAGAAAATGAGCCATTAATACTAAATAGAGATGAGGCTTATATAGGTGTTTTAATAGATGATTTAATTACAAAAGGAACAGAAGAACCATACAGAATGTTTACTTCTAGAGCAGAATATAGAACATTATTAAGACAAGATAATGCCGATATTAGGCTTACTCCATTGGGTCATAAAATTGGTTTAGCATCAGATTCTAGACTAAAAAGGATGGAAGAAAAGCTTCAAAAATCTGATGCTTTTGTGAACTTTTTCAGAGAAACAAGTGTTGTTCCAGAGGACATAAATCCTATTTTAGAGTCTGTAAATTCTACTCCAGTTAAACAATCTCACAAAATGTTTAAGAGCTTTTCTAGGCCAAATGTCACTATGGATCATATGCGTAAATTAAAGTCTGTTTCAGAATTTATTGAAGCTGAAAATATAGATAGAGAGGTAATGGAGCAGACCGAAATTCAGGTTAAATATGCAGGTTATATTGCCAAGGAAAAGAACAATGCAGATAAGCTTCAGCGTTTAGAAAATATTAAAATTCCTGAAGGTTTTGACTATCGACAATTAAAGAGTTTGTCTTACGAAGCTCGTGAAAAATTAGAGGCAATTAGACCAGTGACTATCTCGCAAGCCTCTAGAATTAGTGGGGTTTCGCCAAGTGATATAAGTGTACTACTTGTATTTATGGGTCGCTAATTTAATTTATTATATAGACGATTTACCCAATTGTTCCACGTGGAACAATTGGGTTTTTTTGTTTTAACAAAGATGTTTTTGTTTGTCTTTTCTATGGTTTTTATAACGGTAGGTTAGTGTTGTTTATTGTGTGTTTGTTTTGAGTTAATTTTAATTCTCTTTAAGTTTTTTTAATGCTCTTATTTTAGATTTTTTCAGTATCTAATTTTACTTTTTTGCTGTGGGTTAATTAGAAAATATTTTATTCTTTTTTAGATCAATTGTAAAATTTAAGTGTTCTGAATTTTTAGTTTTTCAATTTTCAATTTCAATTTTTTCGAACCTAAATTGTTTTAGAATCCTTACTTCAAATTTCATCTTTTTTATTTTTTCTGATATTGATTTTTATACCTTCCTTTTTAGAATTGATTTCAGATTTTTGTTTCTATTTTTTTATCAGCAACTTTTATTTTTTGTATTCAGATTTTTTATTTTCTCTTCATATTTATTTTATTTTTTTAATTGAATTTTTGTTCAAATTTCACGTATTATTTTTGTGTCGTCTTCTTCATTTTTTTGCATCAATTTTTTCTCTTTTTTAGAATTCAATTTTCACTTTTATTTTTAGTTTTTTTAGATTTTAAAACTTCACCCTTTTGTTAGTTTTTTGTTTTTTCTGTTTTCTTTTTTTGTAGTTTTTAAAATGAATCTATTTTTTAATTTTCATTCTCTTTTATGGTTTTCAATTTTCAATTTCTTTAATGTTTTTTTCTTTTTTAAAATTTACTTGTTTCATTTTGGCTTGTAAATTTTTTTAGATTTAAATTTTTCAGTTGACTAATTTTTTCTTGCTTTAGTTTTTTTTATCAACCCAAAAAAGTAAATAGGTGAAACTATTTTTTTAAAGAAATTAGAATAGTGTAGTGTTCAAAATTTAGTTTTATTCCTTCTTTGTTTTTTAAGTTATTTTGGATTTGTATTTTCAAAAAAATATTTTCTTCTAACTTCTAACTTCTAACTTCTAACTCTTGGTTCAATTTTTGTTTTTGATAAAAGGCATTCAATTCAAAAAATAAAAAAAATGAAAAATGTATTTCTTGTGGTTATTTTAGTTTTTGTTCAATCTTGTATTCCGTTGCGGGTTGCTCCCAATATTCAAGATTATAAAATTACTAAAGGCAAAACTTTTAAGAGAGGATTAACCAAGCATCACGTTTTTATTTTTGAAGATCCAAAAGACGAAAGTGAATTTTATAATTATGTAGATGTAAAATATCAATTATATAATATTGATGTTTTTTAAAGCGTTCCTTTTTTCATAAACGATGTTCCTTATTATTTTTCTTTTTATGAAGTAGAAAAAAAAGACAAGAGTATAGATATACTTTCTCCTACTTTAGGAGTTGTTGCAAATAGAGCTATTGGTTCTAGTGACAATCCTTCTGATTTTTTTAATGAAGAGCCTCAGTTACGTGTAGAAGGTAATTATTATATTGCCATAAGCGTTACAGACGATGACGGAAAAGATTGCTTGGATAAAAATTCACTTTCACGTCCTTTAGTTTTAAACTATCTTCGTGCTTTAAAGAAAGAATATTTAGCTACGCACAATTACAATGAACTTTTATTTAAAAACTAAAGACCATTCTGTAACACAAGAAAATTTTACATTAAACTATGATGAGGAATTGGATATGTTGGTTACAGAACCACAACCAGAAAATTTAGATGTTTATTATGAGAGTGAAGATTACATTTCTCATACAGACGCAAAAGAAACTGTTGTAGATAAAATGTACCAAGCTGTAAAAAATTACAGTTTGCAAAAAAAGATTCAGTTAATTACATATTACACCAAAGGAGAAAAATCTGTTTTGGATGTGGGTGCAGGTACAGGAGATTTTTTAATTACTGCGCAAAATAATAAATGGACTTGTGCTGGAGTGGAACCAAATGAAGCGGCCAGAAAAAAAGCTACAGAAAAAGGTTTAGATTTATTTAGTAGTTTAGAAACACTACCAGAAAAAAAATACAGCGTAATTACACTTTGGCACGTTTTAGAACATTTGCCAAATTTAGATGAGCAAATAAAAATGCTAAAATCTAAATTAACAGAAAATGGTACGTTAATAATTGCGGTTCCAAATTTTAAAAGTTACGATGCAAAATATTACAAAGAGTATTGGGCAGCATTTGATGTGCCAAGACATTTATGGCATTTTTCTAAAACAGCTATAAAAAAGATTTTTGCAAAGCACAATATGAAACTTATAAAAACCAAGCCAATGTTGTTTGATGCTTTTTATGTTTCATTATTATCTGAAAAATACAAAACAGGAAAACAAAATATGTTTACCGCTTTTTACAGAGGTTTGCGTTCTAATTTATCTGCAATGAGAACCAATGAACATTCTTCTGTAATTTATATCCTTAAAAAGAGCTAAAACGCATTTTAATGCGTTTTAAGAAGGGTTTAGCACCTGTCACAAGTACTAAGTCCTTTTTTTTGTTTTTATGCATTAGAAATAACAATAAAAACCATTTTTTAATAGATTTGATTTATTTATTTGATTATACAGCATAAGTTATAACTATAATAGTTTTTAATTATATTAATTATTTCCCTTAATAGTTTATGCTAATACTCGTGTTTTCTTTTATTTTTTAAAAAAAGTCAGAAATTTAATTTTAACCAATTTTAAAACTAAAGATTGTTTTTCTTTAAGATTCAAAAACTTTTCTATTTTTGCTCAACTTAAATAACTTTCCGTCGGTTCGGGAGTTTACATTAAAAACCTAGAAATGAAAAAAATAATTTTTGCACTTGCATTCATCGGTTTAGTAGGATGCCAACAAAGTAAAATGGGTTACGTAGATAACGTAAAACTTATGAACGACTACCAAGAGAAAGTAGACTTAGAAGCTAAGTTTAAAACTAAGATAGAAGCTTTTGGTAAAAAGAGAGATAGCGTACAACAAGCTTTTCAAATGGAAGCACAAGCTTTTCAGGCTAAGGCACAAAAAATGGCTCAGGCTAAAGCTCAAGAAGAGTACGGTATGCTACAGCAAAAAAGCCAATTTATTGGTCAGCAATTGCAGCAAGAAGAAAAACAACTACAAGTTAGCAGTCAAACAGAAATGGATAGTTTAGTTTCTAAAGTTAAAAAAGAAATTAAAGCTTACGGTAAAACAAACGGTTTCTCATACATCTTTGGTGGTGGAGACGGTGGTAGCGTTTTATACGGTACAGAAGCAGATGACCTTACAGATGAGATTACTAAAATCTTAAACGATAACTACAAGAAGTAATCTTGTTGTTTACATATACAAAAAGCCTCAGCATAATGCTGAGGCTTTTTTGTTTTAAGGCTTTTATAATTAGTAGTACACCTGCATTAAATAAATTGTATATAAAAAGAATAAAACGCTCTTAAATGACTTTAAAATCAAAAATAGAGGTATTAGAACACTGTAAATACCAAGTATTTTTGGCGTATTACGTATTTCCGTAATTTTTTAGTGCGATAAGTTATATATTTGAGAGGTAATCTTCTCTTCTAATTTTTAATAATAAATTTAAAGCTGACTTTATGAAAATCAGATACACTAAAAAAAAGGTACGTACCAATATTCTATTCTCATTCTTGTTTGTTGTTTATGCATTATACAAGTCGGTATATCTTACTATTAAAAGTGAATCTATAAAGTGGATTGGCTTTATTTTACTGGTTATTGCTATTAATTGGTTTCTAAAAAGTATATTAAAATCTACCAATTATTGTATGGTTTTAGAAAACGGAATACTAAAGGAAGCAACAGTTTTTGGTAAGAAAATTGCATTAAAAGATATTACCTACATTAGAAAAACTAAAGAGCAATATATTTTAAAAACAGCTGATAAAGAGTTGGTTGTACATATAAAACAAGTAGAGGAGGAATCGCTTAAAAATTTAGATAACGTATTGGCAAACTTAGACTTACCTGCAGAAAAAAACCCTTTTGCTGTTAGTTGATCATTTTATTTTAGATAAATTTAATGCTGTATGAAGAGAATTAGTTTTAAAAAATGGGCATTTCATTTCTCTGTCTGGGTGATTATCATAAATATAATTACCTTTTATAATGAAATAAGTTACAGCAGTGTATTTAACACCTATAGTTTAGACCGACTTTTGTATTTAGGTATTTTATCAACTTTAATGTTACTGCTTGCTATTATTTTTCTTGTGATAAGTGCTATAAAAAAGGAGAAGCGTAATTACCAGTTCTGGACAGCACTTAGCTGTGTGTTTGTTTTTGGAGTATTGCCTATTTTAGTACTTATGTTTGGGTATTATTTTGTTAAATACTAATTGGTATTTTTATTACAATAAGCATCTTAAATTTTATACTTGTGCATTTATAGTAAACTTAAATGTGGCTCCGTTTTCTTGGTTATTTTCTAAACTCATTTTTCCACCTAGCATTTCTGTATACGCCTTGGCAATTGCTAAACCAATACCTGCACCGTGTAAGGCATTTTTTTGGTCTGTATCTACCTGGTAAAAAGCTTTAAAAATTGCTGCAATTTTATCTTTTGGCACACCTATGCCAGTATCTTTTATAGAGAACTCTATAGTATTAAAGTTTTTATAATAACATTTTAAAGTTATAGTCCCTTGCTCTGTATACTTAATGGCATTGTTTATTAGGTGTTTAAGCACTGTGGTTAGCTTTTCTTTATCTGTATGCACCAATGCCTCATTACTGCTAATTAAGTTGTTATTAATAATTTGTATGCCTTTTTCTTTTGCCATAGTCGTTACGCTATTAAAAGTGTTATTTATAACAGAGTTAATGTTAAATGTAGAGTTGTTTAAGGTCATTAAACCACTCTCTACTTTAGATATGTTTACAATGTCTTCAATAATACCTAAAAGCTTATTTCCGTTTTCTTCTATTAACTGTAAATATTCTTGAGATTCTTTGTTGTTTTTGTGCAACTCTTTTAAAAAGTCTGCGCTACCTAAAATACCATACATTGGAGTACCAATTTCGTGGCTAATATTGGCTAAAAAAGCCGATTTTAATTTATCTGAGCTTTCTGCTTTTTGTCTTGCAAGCACGGCCTTATTGTGCTTTATTACAAGCTCCTTTTGTAATTTACTTTCTTTTACTAATGCATTATGTAACTGCTTAATTAAAAACGAAATAGAAAATACTAGTATAAAATTAAACAGTACATTGTTTACTGTTACAACTGCAAGTACATCAAAATCGTAATCATCATAAAAAGGAAAATAAAATAAGTTAAAATAATAACCAGCTAATAGTATTAAATACAGCACAACTGTTACTATTACCCAGTTTAAGCCTTCTTTTCTTCCTTTATATAGTGTTATTAGTGATGTTGTTGTGTATAAAAGTATGCTACCGTTTCCTTTAAAACCTAAATGAAGTAAAAGTCCAAAAGAGAGAATAAATAAGGTGTATGAGAAAATTGTTTTTTTAGTGTTAAAACCAATTTTATTGATAAAAACAATGGCAACTAAAGCTAAAATTGCAAGGGTATCTATGTACAGAACAAAAAGTTCACCCCTGGTTATTGCAACATATCCACTAGGAAAATAAGCAATACCACCTATAAAAAAAGTAAGTAACAGTATGGATATAAATAGCTTATCTCTAAAATATTCTAAGCCTTTTTTATTGTTTACTGCTTTAAAATTACTGTATTTTACAAACCAATTTGTGTAAGATTTCCACCATTTATGCACCATTTTTTAGGCAGTTTATACTATTTATTTTATAAGTGTAACTTATTAAAAGTAAGAATTTTATTAGTATTCTGCTGTGGTCAATGGTGTTATTCGTTAAACAGTAAATTTTAGCTATAAAAGAACTTTTTTTATTTTTTGGTTATGTGCAGGCTTTAAGTTTTTCTTTTTTTCTGGACACTGCCAATGTGTGCAAATTGTGAATCCAAATGTAGAGCCAGAGTCTTGGTTGTTTTTTAAACTTAACTTGCCGCCAAGCATTTCTGTATATGCTTTGGATATGGCTAGTCCAACACCAGAACCGTGCAAAGCGTTTTTTTGATCTGTATCTACTTGGTAAAACGCCTTAAAAATAGATCTAAATTTGTCTTTAGGTATACCAATTCCGGTATCTTTTACTTCAAAAGCAACAATACCTTCTTCCGGTAAATGGCATTTTATATTTATGCTTCCTTTTTCGGTATATTTTATAGCATTTTTAACCAAGTGGTTTAATACGGCTTCTACTTTTTCTTTATCGGTATAAATTAAAGATTCGTTTGTGCTAATTAAATTGGTTAACGTAAAATCTATATCTTTTTCGACAACTTCAGTTTTTAATTTAGTGTATATTTCTTCTACACAAGTTTTAACATTAAATGCAGTAGGAGTTATTGGCATTAAGCCAGATTCTACCTTAGAGATATTTACAATATCTGCAATAATATCTAATAGTTTGTTGCCGTTTTCTTCAATTAATTGTAAAGATTTTTGATAACCGTTATCTTCAGTATTGTAATCTTTTAATAAATCTGTAGTTCCTAAAATACTGTACATAGGTGTGCCAATTTCGTGACTAATATTAGCTAAAAAAGCAGATTTTAATTGTTCAGATTGTTCTGCTTTATTTCTTGCAGCAACAGCATTGTTGTGTTTAACAATTAGTTCTTTCTGTAACTTGTTTTCATTAAGTAAGGCTTTGTGTAATTGGGTAATTAAAAATGAAATAGAAAAAACCAATATTAAATTAAATAATAGGTTGTTTAAGCTAATTATAACATATTCTGTAAAATTATAACCCGTTGTGTGTACAAAGTTGTAATACCCCAATTTGGTAAAAATTAATACACAAGCATACATTAAAACTGCATAACCAAATGCAAAAAAGCCGGCTTTTTTACCACTGTACAATGTTACTGCAGATGTAGTCATTAATAATATTAATGCACCATTACCGCTAAGTCCGTTATTAATAAATAATAGCGTAGATAGTATTAATAAATTGCCAGAAAAGATATGTTTTTTCAGATTTAAACTAAGTGACCTATTAAATACCACAAATAAAAGTACAGAAACAGCCAAGGTATTTATCAATACCAATTTCATTTCAAAATTTATATAGGCAACAATTACACTAGGTATATATGCTAATACACCAAAAAAGTTTACCAATAATAGAATAGAAATAAATAATTTATCTCTAAAATATTCTAAACCTTTATTGGTGTTTGTAATTTCAAACTCAATATAATTTATATACCATTTACGGTACCTGAACCACAATTTTTGCATACTTATGTTTGGGGAATTTAACTTGTACCTATACTAACGTCTCTGTTGTTGTTTGTATTTTCTTTTTTATTGTGTTTTCGTTAAACGGTAAAATTATGTAATTCAACGATTGTTTTTTTACTATTTGTAACTATATTTTGACAGATTATTTACATTTAAGTAGCTTTAAGTATAAGCGTTTGTAAGTTTTTGTCTATTAATAATTTTTATATTGATAGCTGTATACTCTAAATTAAAAAAGTTAGTTAAAAGTTGTCCCCAAATTTTTTTCTGTTTCGTTATAGAGTTGATAATGAATTAATTGTTAATTTTAAAACAAAAAGAATGAAAGATTTTATGCTTATTTTTATTGGTAAAGAGTACACAGACCTGGGACTTTCTCCTGAGCAAATGCAAGAACGAATGGGGAAATGGTTTGCTTGGAACCAAAAAATGCAAAAAGAAGGTGTTGTTAAACACGGAGAAGCATTACACCCAGAAGTTAGGCAAATATCTGGACCTAACAGAACTGTTACAGACCTAACAGCAGCAGAACTTAAAGAAATTGTTGGCGGTTATTATATGGTAAAAGCCAAAGATTTAGATCATGCTTGTAAAATTGCACAAGACTTTCCGGATTATGATCTTGGCAATACTGTAGAAGTTAGAGAAGTTTTAGTTTTTGACGAAATGTAAAATGCAAAATCAGCAACTTATAGACCATCTTTTTAGACACCAGTATGGAAAGATGGTTTCTATTTTAATTCGAATATTTGGATTAAAACATATTGAACTTATTGAAGATGCTGTGCAAGATACTTTTGCAAAAGCAACGGTGCAGTGGCGTAAAAAAGTTCCAGACAATGCAGAAGCGTGGTTTACTACTGCTGCTAAAAATAGGGTTATTGATTTGTTACGAAAATTAGATGCAGATAAAAGCCGAATTGAAAAACTAAATTACAGCGCTTCTGCTATTGCATTTAATAATTTATTTGAAAAAGAAGAAATACAGGATAGTGAACTACGTATGATTTTTACTGCCTGCCACCCCAAATTAGACCCTAAAGACCAGATAGCTTTTGCTTTAAAAACTATTGGTGGTTTTAGCTCATCAGAAATAGCAACTGCATTACTTTTAAAACCTGAAACTGTAAAAAAAAGATTAACCAGAGCTAAACAAACTATACTTAAAAGAAAACTGAACTTTGAGCTGCCTGCTAAAAAGCAATTACAAAGTAGGTTGCATAATGTGTTAGAGGTAGTTTATCTTATTTTTAACGAAGGTTTTCACTCTAACCACAACAAATTACTTGTGCGTAAAGAACTTTGTGGAGAGGCGCTTAGATTAACTAAATTAATATTAAGAAAAGAACAGTTTAGGTGTGGTGCTAGTTATGCTTTATTTTCATTATTGTGTTTAAACTCATCTAGATTAGGAGCCAAGGTTGATGAAAATTTTAATAGTATAGATTTAAAAAATCAAGACCGCAGTAAATGGTATTTGCCACTAATTAATTTAGGTGTCAATGCTTTAGAAAAAGCTAATGAATACCCAGATTTTTCTACTTATCATATTGAAGCTGCTATTGTTACAGAACATATAAAAGCACCTACTTTTGAAGCTACCAACTGGAAACAAATTTTGGAACTTTACAAACAATTAGAACAGCACCAAGAAAATACTATTGTTTCTTTATCAATAGCAGTGGTGTTTATACAGTTAAATGAACCGCAAAATGCATATTTAATTTTACAAAAGTTAGAGCCAAATGCGCTAGAGCAACGCTCTTATTTGTTTTATGGTGTCAAAGCAAAATATTACCACTGTGTTGGGAATATTGATAAAGCTATAAGTTACTTAAACACAGCTATAGAAAGTGTGCCAAATTTTGCAGAGAAAACCTATTTAATTAAAAAAAGAGACGCACTACTTACAGTGTAAAAGTATTGGGGTTTTCTTCACAAAAATTCATCCAGTTTTTTAATCTTTCCAAATACATTTTTAAATAGTTTTCCGTTAAAAATATGTTAGACCAGTCAAACCTTTGTGATTGTACACCTAAATAAAACAACCATACTGCTGTTGCAGCAATAGGTATTAAGTCTATCTCTGTTTTACTTAATTTAGTCTTTGTTTGGTATCCCTTTAAAAACTCTTTTATCTTTAGTTTATAGGCTTCTTTATCTGTTTCTATATGAAAAAGTTGTGCGCAAAAATAGGCTACATCTAGTACCAAGTAACCATTACCACAAAAATCAAAATCAAAAATTGTAATTTTTCTATTGTCTGTTATGGCCATATTATCATACCAAATATCTAAATGAATAATACCTTCTGGTATTTTTTTATTTTTAAAGGCTATTTCAACCTTTTTACCTACTTCCCTAATGTATTCCATTTCAGGTAATTTGGCATCAAAATATTTAAGTGTAAAGCTGTAGGGTTTGGTAGTTAGTGTTTCTGTGGTATAGTTAACACGCGCTATTGTTTTATTTACAGTGGTGTTGTGTATTTCTCCCATTAGCGCACCAATAGCAAACGTTGTTTGGTGGTCTAAAAACCTAACTTTTCCTCCTTCAGCAAAAGAAAAAAGTACAGCATAACGTATACCTTCTGGTGCTTGTATTTGCTGTATAAAATTTTTGTTTTTATCTGTTAATGCATAAGAAACACTATGCTGGTTATCCTTTAACAGCTCTAAAAGTTTTAACTCTTCTAAAATCTCTTGCTTTGTTCTCCAATTGTAACAATATACGCGTAGTACATAAGTGTTATGTTTATTTTTTATAAAGTAGGTGTGGTTAATACCTGTTCTGTATAGTAAACACTTAAAATCTTCGGTTAATTGGTATTTTTCTTTAACCAGCTTGCATAAAGCAGTTGCAGAAAGGGTAGAGGCAGTTACAGGAAAACTTGTCATCTTCTAAGGAATAATCTTCCGTTTACAATGTATACTGTAACCGAAATTAAAGTTAGGTAATGGTACTTTGTTATTTCATAATATAAAAAACAAAATGCTATTACCATTAAAAGTAATAGCATTAAAATTTTAAATTGCTTTTGTATATTAGTTACTAGCTAAAATATATAATAAAAATACAGCTGGCATAAAGTAAATAACTATGGTTTTAGCACCTTCATAATCTTTGGCAACACGTTGGCCAAACAATAAAAACAATAGTGTTATACATGATAAAATTGTACCGTAAATAGCCATAGTACTTTCACCATCTAAAATAAATTGTATAACACCAACACCGCAAAGTGCTCCCGCCAATACTTCAATAACTAAAATGATGCCTAATAGCAACGGAACTACATTTTTTAAAGGTGTTTCACTAAAATGACCCGTTAGCCATGATAAATTTCCTTTCCAGTCGGCAACCTTGTCAAAACCACTTTGTAAAAAAGTAATAATTAGAAAGATTAATAATAAAATTTCAGTGATATTTTCGTGTACGTTAGTCATTTTTAGCTTGCTTTTTTGTGTAAAAATCTAGTTAGTTTTATTGATAAATCGGTTAAAATTAATTTGGCATTACCATTACGTTCTATATGGTACATTGCTTGCTCTAGCTCTGTAATAATATCTACAATATTGTTTTCATGAATAAAAGGAGCAAATTTTTCTAGTTTAAATCCTTCTACATGCATTTCCATAAAAGCGAGCTCATTGGTATTGTAATTAACCAACATAGCTTGGCGCATTATAGCCATACAGTACGTTAAAAATTTCTTTTGTGTTTCTCTGCCTGTTTTGGCAATTTCATTACTCCACAAAATTAAATCTTGTATTGCAGCTTTGTTTCCTTTTGCTCTAAAAGCAGTACGCACCCATTGTACAAACCATTTTTCAAACACCAAATCTTCAGAGTCGTTATTCATTAGATCTAGCGCTTTGTTAAAATTTCCGTTTGCTTCGTGTGCAATTTTAAAAGCGGTTTGCTGGTCTAATCCTTTTTTTATTAGTGCTTCAGTTATTGCATTTTCTGCTAGGGGCGGAAAGTGCAAAATTTGACACCTAGAACGTATGGTTTGTATAATTTGCTCTTCGTCTTCTGCAATTAAAATAAATATGGTTTTTTCAGGTGGCTCTTCAATAAGTTTTAGCAGTTTATTGGCAGCGGCTATGTTCATTTTATCAGCCATCCACATAATCATTACTTTGTAACCACCTTCATAAGATTTTAAAGTAAGTTTTTTAACAATATCCTGTGCTTCATCTACACCAATTTGGCCTTGTTTTTTTTCAATACCAATAAGTCTATACCAATCAAACAAATTACCATATGGCTGTTCGTTTACAAATTGTCTCCAATCTTGCATATAATGGTTACTAACAGCGTGACTTTTTACTTTGTCTGAATTTGTTACCGGAAAAGCAAAATGCAAATCGGGATGAGATAAGTTAGCACACTTTAAATTACAAGCCTCAATGCCACCAGAGTTTTCTCCGTTTATATTTTTACACAACAAATACTGTGCATACGCAATAGCCATTGGCAATGTACCGCAACCCTCATTACCTACAAAAAGTTGTGCGTGTGGTATACGGCCAGCATCTGCACTTAAACATAAGTGTTTTTTTATGTGAGAAAGTCCTAAAATATCTTGAAACTGCATACCGTCAAAGATATGCAAATGAAGCAAATTAAAAATAATGCTAATGCTTAAAAATATTAGCAAATAACTTTGCTTATTTTTTACTTTTTAAAATAGCATTGAAAATAAATGTAAAATACATAAAAATATATACCAAAATTAGTTTTTATGATAATGATATAGTCTTTACACTGGGCAAAGCTAAAAATACTGTTAATGGTTTTATAGGCTATACTTAAATCTTTACATTTGGAGTTTGTAAGTCTAACTAAGCTAAATTTAACAAGCACACATTATGAAAACAATAAACGATTTTAATTTTGAAAATAAGAGAGCATTAATACGTGTAGATTTTAATGTTCCTATGGATGAAAATTTTAATGTAACAGATACCAACCGTATTGAAGCTGCTAAGCCAACAATTATAAAAGTGCTAGAAGATGGTGGTAGTGTTGTTTTAATGAGTCACTTAGGAAGACCAAAAGGGCAAGTTGTACCAGATTTATCTTTGGAGCACATTTGCAGTACTGTTTCTGATGTGTTAGGTGTACAAGTAAATTTTGTATCTACTTCTGTTGGTGAAGAAGCAGAAAAAGCTGCTGCTAATTTAGAAAACGGACAAGTGTTATTAATAGAGAATTTACGTTTTAACGCAGAAGAAGAAAAAGGAGGAGATGACTTTGCAGAGCAGTTATCTAAATTGGGAGATGTTTATATTAATGACGCTTTTGGTACTGCCCACAGAGCACACGCATCTACAACTGTAGTTGCTAAGTTTTTTCCAGAGAACAGGTGTTTTGGCGCTTTATTAGCTAAAGAAATTGAAGCTATAGACAAGGTAATGCAAACAGGGGAAAAACCTGTTACAGCAATTTTAGGTGGAGCAAAAGTATCTTCTAAAATTACAATTATTGAAAACATTTTAGATAAAGTAGACCACTTAATTATTGGTGGAGGTATGACGTATACTTTTATTAAAGCAAAAGGCGGACAAGTAGGAGATTCTATCTGCGAAGATGATAAAATGGAACTTGCTCTAGATATTTTAAAACAAGCAAAAGAAAAAGGAGTTGAGGTACACATTCCTATAGATGTTATTGCTGCAGATGAGTTTAGCAATACAGCAAACACAAAAATTACAGATGTAGATAAAATTGAAGAAGGATGGCAAGGTTTAGATGCAGGGCCAAAAACTTTAGAGATTTTTAAAGATGTAATTTTAAAATCTAAAACTATTTTATGGAACGGCCCTATTGGTGTTTTTGAAATGGAAAGTTATGCCAAAGGAACTATAGAAATAGGAAATTATATAGCAGAAGCTACCCAAAAAGGAGCTTTTTCATTAGTAGGAGGAGGAGACTCTGTTGCTGCAGTTAAGCAATTTGGTTTTCAAGACAAAGTAAGCTATGTATCTACTGGTGGTGGTGCTATGTTAGAGAGCTTAGAGGGTAAATCTTTACCAGGTATTGCTGCAATTACCGCATAATATAAGGTTAGGCACAATTGTTGATTGCTTTAAAAAGCGTTAAAAATTTTATTTTTAAATAAAAAAACACGACTTTACCAAGCAATCAACTAAACTAACCAAAAGAGAATTTTAAATGAAACGTATTTTTTTAGGAGTACTACTGTTTTCTGGTACCGCTATTTTTGCACAAGAAAAAGATAGCATTGTTACCACATCTGTAAGTACAGAAATTTTAAGTGTTGTAAAGAATGACACTATAGATACCATTGTAAAAAAGCAAGCAGATGCACCACAAAAAGTGCAACCTATTATTGCGCTTACTTCTGAAGATTCTTCAGCAACTAAGTATCAATTATCAGACTATAAAAATGCGGCTAATTATGATAAAGCTTGGCTAAAACAAATAAAAGAAAGTGCTTCTTTATTTGATACTATTTACAATAAAATTGCTACTGAACGTATAGAAAATATACCAGTCAGTTTTATTGATTTGCCAACAGATACGTTAAAAGCTAGGCTAGCTCGCTTAAATGCTAAAACACCTTTTAATGTAGAGTATAATGAGTCTTTAGAACGCGTTATAAAATCGTACCTATCTCGTAACAGAGGCTTAATGGAACGTATGCTAACTATTAGTCAGTTTTACTTTCCTATGTTTGAGCAGGAGCTAGATAATTTTAATATGCCGTTAGAGATGAAATATTTAGCTATTGTAGAGTCTGCCTTAAACCCTAGAGCAAAATCTAGAGTAGGAGCTACAGGCTTGTGGCAATTTATGTACGGTACAGGTAAGGAGCAAAACCTAGAGGTTAATAGCTATGTAGATGAACGTAGTGATCCAATAAAATCTACCAAAGCAGCTTGTGAATATTTAACACGCTTATATAGTATTTATAACGATTGGGACTTGGCACTTGCTGCCTACAACTCTGGTCCTGGTAATGTAAATAAAGCTATTAGACGTTCTGGCGGATATACGAATTACTGGAATATTAGAAATCATTTACCAAGAGAAACAGCAGGTTATGTACCAGCGTTTTTGGCTACAATGTATATTTTTGAATATGCAAAAGAGCACGGCATATATGGTGAAGTTGTAGACAGACCTTATTTTGAAACGGATACAGTTCATGTAAAAAGTATGCTAACTTTTGATCAAATTTCGAGATTTACAAGTGTAAGTGTTGAAGAGTTAGAAATTTTAAACCCATCATACAAACTAAATATAATTCCTTTTCAAGAAGATAGAAACCACGCTCTACGTTTGCCAACTAGTGTTATGGGTAAATTTGTGTCTAATGAAGATGATATTTATGTTTTAGCAGAAGAAGAATTAAAAAAGGTAGAAAAGCCATTACCAAAGTTGGTTAAGGCAGAATCACAATCTAGATACAGAGTTAGAAGCGGTGATTATTTAGGTAAAATTGCAGAAAAATTTGGAGTTAGAGTTAGTGAAATTAAAAGATGGAATGGTTTGCGAAGCAATAATTTAAGAGTAGGGCAGCGTTTAACTATTTTTTCTAGAAATTCTAAAGCCATTGCAGCAGCAAAACCAGAACCAAAACAAAAGCCTATTCCGCCTGGTGCAAAAACGCATACAGTACAATCTGGAGACTCACTTTGGACCATTGCACAAAAATATTCTGGAATTTCTGTTCAAAATTTAAAAGATTGGAACGGTATTAGTGGTAAAAACTTAAAGCTGGGCACAAAAATTATGTTGTGCGATTGCTCTACCAAGAAAATATAACCGTTAAACCAATTTTTTAATCAGATGAGAAAAATTTTAATCTTAGTTTTTGTTACTTGCTTGGCAGTAACTTCATGTAAAGATGGTGCTAGTACCAAACAAGATTTTACACCAGCATCAATAGGACAAGTAAACTCGCTTACAGTAGTAATGAGTAATGAACTATGGGAAGGCAAGGTAGGAGATAATGTTAGAGATCAATTTGCCAAATCTGTAGTAGGAATTGCTTGGAATGAACCAATTTTTACCTTGCGTCATTTACCAGAAACTGTATTTACTGGAGCTGTACGTAAATCTAGGTCTATTTTAGTGGTACAAAAAAAGGATACAACAAGCTCATCATACATTAATAAAAACACCTATTCTAGACCTCAGAACGTAGCAGTTATTGTTGCTCCTACAGAAAATGAGCTTATAGAAACTATCAATAAAAACGCAGATCATATTATATCAGAATTTAATAAAACAGATTTGCAAATAACACAGGGTAACTTTAAACGCTCATTGTTACAAGATACTAGTATAGAAGATATGTTTGGTGTAACAATGGATATACCATCTGTATATTCTATTGGTAAAGTAGAGGATAATTTTATATGGTTAGATAGGGATATTAAAAACGGTACAATGAACTTAATTGTGTATGCTTTACCGTGGGATTCTTTTAGTAATAATGCTACTTTTATTAGTGAAATTGTTAGTAAAAGAGACTCTATAGGTAAAAAGTATATTCCAGGACCTAACGAGGGTACGTATATGGACACAGAAAAGGCATTTGCACCATCTGTTTTTCCTGCAGAAATAGGCGGTAAAAAAGCGGCTGAAATTAGAGGGCGTTGGGAGATTTATAATTATTCTATGGCTGGCCCATATGTGTCATATATTATAAATGATAAAGAAAACAACCGCAAGTTAGTTGTAGAAGGCTTTACGTTTGCCCCTGCAGCTGTTAAAAGAGACTTTATGTTTGAGCTGGAAGCTATTATTAAAACTTTAAAGTTTTTGCCTAAGAAGGCTTCTAATTAAGTATTAGCTATACATTATAAAACTAAAAAGGCTCCAATAAAATTGGAGCCTTTAATTTTCACATAGTATTGCACTATTAAATGCAATTGGTTAGTTTTTTAATTTGTGTCTTTTTGTTTAAACCTTTTTGCCTATTTAAACAAAAGCGAACCCGGTTAGCACTCTATACATTAAAGCATAAGCTGCAATAACGATTAATGTAAAACAAAACCAAGAAAACATCTTGAAATAGTTTTTTAAAATAAAGTGCCCAAGGTTTTTAAATCCATTTAAATAGATTTCTTTACAAAGTAAAATTCCTTTCATGAGCGTGCATTTAATTAATTAAGTTGTAAATATCGTATTAGGGCTCGGTATAAAGCAACAATTTTAGTTAAACCGTTATGTAAAAAGGTTCTATTCCAACAATTAAAATATTTATCCGATGAACTACATTATCAGATAGTTAGCTTGTATTTTTTTTGTAAGTAAAGTCTTTATGATAGTCTAAGACTTGTAACATATGTAAACAAAAAAAGCTTCTAGTTTTACCTAGAAGCTTTTTAAATATGTATATTTTCTGTTTTTACATTTCTACTATTATAAATTCTGATCGTCTGTTTTCTTGGTGTTTTTCTCTAGAACAATTTACACCATCTTCACAACCGTTAATTAACTGTTCTTCTCCATAACCAATAGCACTAATTATTCTGTTTTCGTCTATACCTTTAGATATAATGTATTTTCTTGTAGACTTAGCTCTCTTGTCTGATAGGTATTTGTTATACGCATTATTACCTCTTACATCTGTATGGGATTCAATTTTAATTTTCATATTAGGATATTCTGTCATAACATCAACAAGTTTGTCTAATTCTACACTTGCATCTTGTCTTATGTACGACTTATCAAAATCAAAGAATATTTTTTCTGTTTTAAGCTTTTTAATTCCGTTTTCAATAGCAATCATATCATGCAACTTTCTCATTGCAATATCTACATTTACTACTTGGTTTTCTTTAGTTGCAGTGTTTAGCTCTTCATCGAAAAAAGTTTCTTTATTAGCCTGTAATTTGTATTTAGTGTTACTGTCTAAATCTTCAAAAACAAAGCTGCCATCTTCTTCGGTAACTATTTCTTTTAGTTTTATGTTGTTTTCATCTAATAAAGTAACAAGCGCATTTGGCATTAGATCTCCAGTTACAATTTCTGTGACTACACCAGCAATTGCATTTTCATTTACTTCTTCTACTATTAAGTTTTTAAATGAATAAATATCATCATCACCTTTACCACCTTTTCTATTAGATGCAAAGTATCCTTTTTGTGTTTCCTCATTAATTATATACGAGAAATCGTCCTTATTACTGTTAATTGGTTGTCCAACATTAACAACATCTTTAAAACCTTCTTCATCATAGGCAACTTCATATACATCTAAACCACCTAAACCTATATGTCCGTTAGATGAAAAGTATAGTTTTTTGTTGTTTAAAAAAGGAAACATTTCCTTTTGTTCTGTATTAATTTCTGGACCTAGGTTTTTGGGAGTAGAAAATAAGCCATCTTCTAATACATCTACTACAAAAATGTCTGTTTCACCAATACTACCTGGCATATCAGACACAAAATATAGCTGTTTGCCGTCTGGGCTTAAAGCAGGGTGACCAGTTGAGTATTCATCACTATTAAAAGGTAGTTCTACAGCCTCTGACCATTCTCCATTTATTTTTTTAGACATGTATAACTTTAAGTTGTTAATGCCGTTTTTATCTCTTTTTAATTTTTTGCCATAGTTATTTCTGGTAAAATACATTGTTTTGTTATCTGGAGAAAAAGTAACAGATGCCTCATGATACTTGGTATTTACTTTTTTAGAGAATTTTATAGCGTCTTTTAAATCGTCTGATTGCTGATTTATTTTAGCAACATATAAATCTAAATACGGTTGGTTATTCCATTTATATCTTCTGGTATTAAAAAAAGAAGAATCTTTTGCAGAAGCAAAAACTATTTTATCATTACTATAAAACATTGGAGAGAAATCTGAATTCTCTGTATTTACAGCTAAGTTTTTAACTTCATAATTAGGTTTTTTATTTAGAATTTGATCTAAAACTTGCTCATTACGGGCATTATCTTCGGTATTTAATTCAACCCCTGTTGGCTCATCTTTTTTCATACGATTGTACATACGCATAAAACGTTTTGCTTTCCCGTATTTTCCATTTCCTTTAAGAGCGTGGGAATATTTAAAAATTTGATCTGGAGTTAAATCATCCTTGTATGTATCATATAATATTTGGTACCAATGATAAGCTCTCTCCATATTTGTATTATAATAATGAGAGTCTCCAGCCTTTTGCAATATATCTTTTGTGTAGTTTTCTTTATTTTCTTCTAAAGCCTGCTCAAATAATTTTGCTGCTTCAGCATACCAAAGCATATCAAAATACTCATAAGCCTTTTTTATTAGCTTACTTTCCTTAACTGTAACTTTATTTTTACTAGTATTTGAGTTGTTGTTTGTTGTTTCATCACTAAAATAAGAGTTGCTATTTGCAGGCTTTAAATTTGCTATAGTATATCCTTTTTTAGTCTGAGGATTGTTAATAGTGGTCTTTTCTTGTTCTTTTTGAGAAAAGACACTTAAAGAGAGCAAGAATAAACAAGTAGGTATTAGTTTTTTCATTACAAGTTGTTAAAAAAATCTAGGGTTTAGTTTAAGTTTTTGAGAAACAGTTGAGCTTTAAAAGTATTTTTTTTAAAGTTGTCTCAGTTTATAACTAACGACTTTATTTAAAGTTTCGTGTATAAGTGTGTTAATAATTAATAGCACTTAAGGTTAAAAGGGATTGTTTTTTGAAATTATTAAAGCTGTACAAAGCAACTTTTAATTAAAAACAAAGATAGCGTTACTTTGTATTTTTTTAACTTTAATTGTTGTAAATGAGGTATATATGTATTTAAAAATGCTAAAGAATGTGGTAAGAGAATTTTATTTTTTGGTAAAATCTATATTTTAAAAACAAAAAACCCCGCACTTTCGTGCAGGGTTTGTAAAATAAGATATATTGTAATTTACTTTTTCTCTTCTAGCTTGTCATTAGAGTCATCGTCTTTAGAGGCATCTTTAAACTCTTTAATACCGCTTCCTAAACCACGCATTAATTCAGGTATTTTTTTACCTCCAAAAAGTAATAAAACTGCAACAACTATAAGTGCTATAGATGCACCACCTGGTATGGCTAACATAATATTTGATGAAATCATAATAATTAATTTTGAAAAACAAAGATAATAAAAAGTAACTACAACAATGTTAATATTAGAAATAGAATTACTTTTTGTACTTGTAGTGAATGTTTTATACCTATTTAACTTAATTTTGGTACTTTGAACCCCATTTTTGTTAGTGTAATAAAATTCTAAAGTTTATATTTGTTTGTTATGGCAAAAGACAGGAAAAAAAGAAAGGAGATTAAACGCAAGCTTTTAAATAAGTATCGTTTGGTTATTCTTAATGAAGATACTTTTGAAGAAAAAATTTCCTTTAAGCTTAGTAGACTTAATGTTTTTGTTTTGGGGTGGATTTCTACTTTTGTGTTAATTGCTCTAACCACGGTTTTAATTGCATTTACGCCTTTAAGAGAATACATACCTGGATACTCTTCTACCAAATTAAAAAAACAGGCTACAGAATTAACATATAAGACAGACTCTTTAGTAAATGTTTTAAATTATACCAATAAGTATTTATCTAATATACGTATGGTTTTAAGCGGAGACGTTGCCAACAATAAAATGAATAGGGATTCGCTTTTTGAACAGGTTAAAATAGATCCTAATACTGTAGATCTTAGTCCAATTAAGGAAGATCTAAATTTAAGAGCTCAAGTTGCATTAGAAGACAAATACAATTTATTTGGAAACACAAAAACAGAATCTTCTTTAGTTTTGTTTTCTCCTGTTAGTGGTACAATTTCACAGGACTATGATAAAGATAAAAAACACTTTGCAGTAGATGTTGTTGCTCCAAAAGACAGTCCTATAAAATCTGTTGCGCAGGGCACCGTAATATTTGCAGATTGGACCACAGAAACAGGATACGTAATAATTGTAGAGCATAAAGACAATCTTTTGTCTGTTTACAAACACAATAGCGCTTTACATAAAGCACAAGGAGAAATTGTAAAAGCAGGTGAGGTTATTGCAACTATTGGTAATACAGGAGAAATAACAACAGGTCCACATTTGCATTTTGAGCTGTGGAGTAACGGTACCTCTGTAAACCCTACAAATTATATAGATTTTAAATAAGTAAATTATGTCTTTAAAATCTTTTGCAGCAAAAATTTTTGCTAAAAATATAGCGGCTAAAAATGCCAAATGGATCTCTAAACCCATAGAGACTCAAGAAAAAGTATTTAAACAATTAATACAAAAAGCAGCTAATACTAAGTTTGGTAAAGACCATAGTTTTAATGCTATAAAAACACATAGTGACTTTGTTAAAAATGTACCTGTAAGAGATTATGAGGCATTAAAAAATTATGTAGATGAGGTTGTAGAAGGTAAATCTAATGTACTTTGGCCAGGCAAACCAGCTTATTTTGCAAAAACATCTGGTACTACATCAGGAGCAAAATATATACCCATAACCAAAGAGTCTATTAAATACCAAATTCAAGCTTCTAGAGATGCCATTTTAAATTATATTAATGAAACTGGCGAAGCAGATTTTGTAACTGGTAGAATGATATTTTTACAGGGAAGTCCTATTTTGCAAGAGAAGAATGGCGTAAAACTTGGTCGTTTATCAGGTATTTCTGCGCACTATGTGCCAAAGTATTTACAGCGTAACAGATTGCCTAGCTGGGAGACCAATTGTATAGAAGATTGGGAAACTAAGGTAAATAAGATTGTTGAAGAGACTAAAGATGAAAATATGAGCGTAATTGCTGGTATACCATCTTGGGTGCAAATGTATTTTGAAAAACTGCAAACAACCACAGGAAAGAAAGTTGGAGATTTATTTAATAACTTTCAATTGTTTATTTATGGTGGCGTAAATTATGAACCCTACCGTGCAAAATTTGAAAATTTAATTGGTCGTAAGGTAGATAGTATAGAACTTTTTCCGGCTAGTGAAGGCTTTTTTGCATATCAGAATTCTCAACAAGAAAACGGAATGCTATTGCTTTTAAATTCGGGTATATTTTATGAATTTATAAATGCTGATAATTTTTATGAAGATGATGCAGAACGCATCACTCTAAAAGATATAGAAATAGGAGTAAATTATGTAATGATAATTTCTACAAACGCTGGTTTATGGGGTTATAATTTAGGAGATACCATTCAGTTTATTTCTAAAAATCCTTATAAGGTAATTGTTTCAGGAAGAATAAAACATTTTATATCAGCTTTTGGAGAGCACGTTATTGCTAAAGAAGTAGAAGAGGCAATGCAAATGGCTATTAAAGCAACCGATGCTAGAATAAATGAGTTTACTGTAGCGCCACAAACGGTAACAAATAATGAGTTGCCTTATCACGAGTGGTTTATAGAGTTTGAAAATGAGCCAAAGGATATGGAATTGTTTGTTAAAACAATAGATGAGTCTTTACAAAAACAAAATAGTTATTACTTTGATTTAATTGATGGTAAAGTACTCCAAACTTTAAAAGTTACTAAAGTTGAAAAAAACGGTTTTAAAAATTATATGGTAAATATTGGCAAATTTGGAGGTCAAAATAAAGTACAACGTTTGTCTAATGATAGAAAACTGGCTGAAGGATTGAAAGAATTTACTGTAAACTAACGTGTCTACCTTAACAATATAGTGTTAATTTATGTAGATTTGCAACGAAGAAGAAATATGAATAAGATAATAAATACAACCAGAGCACAGGAGTCTACAAATGCCATAGAGCGTTTGTATATAACTATGAGGCACCTGTTTAATAGAGGTTTTTACAAGCCAATGGGTGTTTCGGGAGAAACACTACGCAATGCATTGTTGCAATTAAGGCCAGAAATTTACGGGTCGGTAGGAGAAGAAAAATCAGAATTAAACGGTTTAACATACGTTCTAGAGCGTCTTCCAGAGGGAATTGAACAATGTAGATACATTAACTTAACTTCAGATGAAGGTTATGGAGAATCTCACTTTAAAGCCATAATACCTGCAAAAAGAAGAAGAGATTGTTACCGTATAGATGAAGACCAAATGAATATTGTAATTACCAGAGGTAGATCTGATATTTACGATATTCTTACACACTTAACTTTTTTGTTTATTGAGTCTGAAAAAATATGCAAACGTGTATTAATTGAAGATACAAAAAAAACAATAAGAGATTGGACTAAGTTAGAAACTGCGTTAGAGTCTGATGAGTTATCACAGGCAGAATTAGAGGTTGCGCTAAGTTACACTGCTAATATTTTGGGTAGATCTTTTGTAGAGGTTAAAGCAATGCACCAGGTATTTGCAACCAAAGAAAACCCAGAAAAGTTTTTACGTACCATTTACTGGATGGGAAAACTTGCTATAGAAGAAGAAACATTAGGCGATAAAAGGATAATTACATTTAGTCCTGTTTTACGTGAGCGTTTAGGTCACCATATTCACGGAGATCTTTGGGCGTTAACCATAAAAGAGACTTTAGAACAAAACGGTATACTGCATAGACCAATACACATAATTAGTGCAAATATGCATAGTGTAATGAACTCTTTGTTTGCTAAAAAAGCATTGGCTAAAGAGTATCCAAACTCAAAAGATAGCTTAGAAATTTACGAGGATTTAAGTAAGTCTAAAAATGATAAACTAAGGGCAAAAGTAACAGCCTATGCCAAGAAAAACGGAATGATTTCTCTGAATGATACCTCTGGAACAAATATTGATGTTCAGATTTTTGATTCGGCTAAGTTTGGAGATAAAGCGTGTTGTTTTGATCTTCCAGAAGGATTAAAAGACGATGAAAAACCTGTTATTTTCGTAATGGATTATGCCTTTGGAGAGCAAGCTTATGAAACTATAGATGAGCTTTTAAAACCGTATCAAAAAGGAACTACAAAAGAGTTTTTAAACATTGAATCTGTTTCTATTATGGGTAAAGCCGGAATATTAGAAGGTGGTAAAGGTGATATTATGATTGCTACCGCTCATATTTTTGAAGGAACAGCAGATAACTATCCTTTTAAAAACGAACTTTCTGCAGCCGATTTTGAAGGTCACGGTCTTAAGGTTTTAGAAGGGACAATGGTAACCGTATTGGGAACGTCTTTACAGAATAAAAATATTCTGCAGTTTTTTAAAGATTCTACTTGGGGAGTTATAGGTTTAGAAATGGAAGGAGTTCATTACCAAAAAGCAATTCAGGCTGCATCTAAAATACGAAAAAGTATTAAAGAGGATGTTAAAGTAAGATATGCGTATTATGCTTCAGACAATCCTTTAGAAACAGGAAGTACATTGGCATCTGGTGGTTTAGGAACAACAGGTGTAAAACCAACATACTTAATAACCAACAAAATTTTAGAACAATTATTTAATTTGTAAAAATGAGTAACAACCAACAGCCACAACAATCTTCAGAGGAAATAGATTTAGGTCAGTTATTTCAGTTAATAGGAAATGCTTTTAAAAAACTAGTTGCTTTTATAGCAAGCATATTTAAAGGTGTTTTCCACGTTATAATGATGTTTTTATTATTTATTCAAAAGCACTTTATAAAGTTTGTAATAGCAGGAGTAGTTGGTATAGGTGTAGGTATATTTTTGGATATTAAAAACGATCAAAAATATATTTCAAGTATGGTAGTAGAGCCAAACTTTAATAGTGTACAACAGCTGTATAATAATGTTAGTTTTTACAATGAACTTGCTAAAGCACAAGATTCAATTTCACTTGCTAATGCGTTAAAAATTACGTCAAGTGAAGCGGCTAGCATTAAAAAGTTAGAGATAGAATCCTATTCAGATGAAAATCAAAAAGTTTTATTGTTTGATAAGTTTATAAGAGAATTAGATTCTACAACCGTTAAGAATTTGGATTTTGAAGCTTACCTAGAAAACTTTAATACATTTGATGCTCGTTTCCATAAAATAAACCTGATAAGTACAAACAGTACAGTTGCTAAAAAAGCACAACCTGCTATTGTAAAGTCTATTTCTAGCAATACGTACTTTAAAGAACAGAAGGCTACAAATGATAAGAACATCAATTTTCAAGAGGAAATATACAATCAGCAATTAAATGAAATTATTTCGCTTCAAGAACTGTATAAAGATGTAATGGTTAAAGAAGCCTCTAAAGAAGTAGGGGGTACTAATATTAGTTTGGCTGATAATGGCAATGGAACAAATAAAGAGATTGAGCTTTTAAAGGAGCGAGACGAATTGAAGCAAAAAATTGTAGCTTTAAATCTAGAAAAGGCCAATAAAGCAACTATTCTTAATGTAATTTCAGATTTCCCTACCAGAGGGGCAAAATTAGGAGGGATTACAAATCAGTATAAGTTTATGCTACCTATACTTTTAGTATCTGTATTGCTTGTATTATTATTATTGTTAGAGCTTAATAAAATATTAAAAGGTTACTCAAAAAAATAATGCATATACTAATTACAGGAGGGGCGGGTTTTATTGGATCTCATGTAGTTAGGAGGTTTGTTAAGTCATATCCAAAATATCATATTTATAACGTAGATGCCTTAACGTATGCTGGTAATTTAGAGAATTTATCAGATATAGAAGATTCTTCTAATTATACCTTTTTAAAGGGTGATATTACAGATGAGAATTTTATTCAAGATATATTCAAAAAATATAATTTTGATGGAGTTATTCATTTAGCAGCGGAATCACATGTAGACAGGTCTATTACCGATCCTATGGCTTTTGTGAAAACAAATGTGATTGGAACAGTAAATTTACTTAATGCAGCCAGTGATTTTTGGAAAAATGACTTGGAAAGTAAACGATTTTATCATATTAGTACTGATGAAGTGTACGGAGCTTTGGGAGAATCTGGTTTATTTACAGAAACTAGGGCGTACGATCCTAATTCGCCCTACTCAGCTTCTAAAGCAAGTTCAGACCATTTTGTAAGAGCATACGGAGAAACGTATAAGTTACCTTATGTAATTACCAATTGCTCTAACAATTATGGGCCAAATCATTTTCCTGAAAAGTTAATTCCGTTATTTATCAATAACATAATTCATAAAAAGGCATTACCTGTTTATGGAGATGGTAATTACACTAGAGATTGGCTATATGTAATAGATCATGCCAGAGCTATAGATTTGGTTTTTCATAAGGGTAAAAACGCAGAGACGTATAACATAGGCGGATTTAACGAGTGGAAAAATATAGATTTGGTAAAGTTGTTGTGTAGTTTAATGGATGCTAAACTAAACAGGCCTTTAGGTGATAGTGAAAAACTAATTACTTATGTTAAAGATAGACCTGGGCACGATTTACGGTATGCGATAGACGCGTCAAAAATTAATAAAGAATTAGGTTGGGAGCCATCTGTAACTTTTAAAGAGGGCTTAGAAAAAACAATTGATTGGTATTTGCAAAACGAAGAATGGCTAGAAAGTGTTACATCTGGTAACTATCAAGAGTATTATAAAAAACAATATAATTAAATAAAGAGTTATGAAGGGTATTATACTTGCTGGAGGCTCTGGATCAAGGCTGCATCCACTTACATTAAGTGTAAGCAAGCAGTTAATGCCTATTTATGATAAGCCAATGATTTATTATCCGCTTTCAACATTAATGTATGCGGGTATACAAGAGATTTTAATTATATCTACACCTAAAGATTTACCTTTATTTAAAGATTTGTTGGGTGATGGCGCTAAATATGGCTGCAGTTTTCAATATGCTGTTCAGGAAAATCCTAATGGATTAGCGGAGGCTTTTATTATTGGTGAAGAATTTATAGGTGATGATAAGGTAGCACTTGTTTTAGGTGATAATATTTTTTACGGATCTGGTTTAGCAAAATTATTACAATCTAATAATGATCCTGATGGCGGAATAATATATGCATACAGAGTATATGATCCAGAACGCTATGGAGTGGTTGAGTTTAATGAAGAGGGTAAGGCCATTAGTATAGAAGAAAAACCGTTGGAGCCTAAATCTAATTATGCGGTTCCTGGTATTTATTTTTATGACAATACTGTTGTGGAAATTGCTAAGAACATAAAGCCAAGTAAGCGTGGCGAGTTAGAAATTACAGACGTAAACAAAGCGTATTTAGAAAAAGGTAAATTAAGTGTAAGTATATTAGATCGTGGTACGGCTTGGTTAGATACAGGTACTTTTCAGTCCTTAATGCAGGCATCACAGTTTGTAGAGGTTTTAGAAGAGCGTCAAGGTTTAACCATTGGAGCTATTGAGGCAGCTGCGTATGAAATGAAATTCATTACTAAAGATCAATTTACAGCTTTGGCAGAACCATTAATGAAAAGTGGTTATGGAAAAAATCTTTTAGGAATATTGAATAGATGATGATGAAGGTTATAAAAACTAAGTTACAAGGCTGTTTGGTTTTAGAACCTACACTATTTAATGATGATAGAGGGTATTTTTTTGAAAGCTACAATACCAATCGGTTTAATGATATTGTTGATCAAGAAGTTAATTTTGTTCAAGATAATCAATCATTCTCTACAAGGGGGGTTATAAGAGCGTTACATTATCAAAAAGGAAATAATGCACAGGCAAAGTTAATACGTGTTTTAAATGGCGTTATTTTAGATGTGGCGGTAGATTTAAGACCTCATTCTAAAACTTACGGAGAATATTTTTCAGTTGAATTGTCTTCAGAAAATAAAAAACAATTATTTGTGCCAAGAGGTTTTGCTCATGGGTTTTCTGTTCTTAGTGATACTGCTGAAGTTCTATATAAGTGTGATAACTATTATAATAAAGAATCTGAAGGTGGTATAATATACAACGATGTAACTTTAAATATTGATTGGAAAGTTAGTCCCGAGGAAATTAAGGTTTCAGAAAAAGACTTGATTTTACCAACATTGAAAGAGATTTTGGTATGATTAAAATTTTAGTAACTGGAGCAAATGGTCAATTAGGTCAGTGTATACAAGTGTTAAAGAATGCTTATTCTAATTTGGAATTTACATTTTGTAATTCAGATGAGTTAGACATAACTAATGAAGAAAGGTTAAGGTTTTTTTTTCAGGAATATAAATTTGACTATTGTATTAACTGTGCGGCATATACAAATGTAGAGCTGGCAGAAAAAACTCCCAATAAAGCTTATTTGGTCAATGGTCAGGGAGTAAAAAACATAGCAGAAGAATGTAGAAAACATAGTGTAACTCTAGTGCATATATCTACTGATTATGTTTTTGACGGAGAAAAAGGCTCCCCTTATACAATATCAGATAGTACAAACCCTATTAATGAGTACGGAAAATCTAAACTAATGGGGGAAAAGTATATTAAAGAAATACTAGAAGAATATTTTATTATAAGAACGTCCTGGTTGTATTCAGAATTTGGGCATAATTTTTATAAAACTATTTTAAACAAGGCTATAAAGGGAGAAAATCTGTCCGTAATAGATACAGAAATTGGTTGCCCAACAGATGCAAACAACTTAGCTAAGTATATTATAGATATAATTATTTCTGATAATAAGGATTTTGGAATTAAACACTTTACAGACGGAATACCTATGACGTGGTTTGATTTTACTAAAGAAATATTAAAAAAAAATGAGCTAGATAAGACTACAAAGCTTGTAAGGGCTAATAATTATCGTAGTTTTGCTAAAAGGCCTAAGAATAGTACACTTTTGTGTGATTAATTTTGATTGATACAATAAAATATATAAAGTGATAAAGAAAATTTGTTGCATTGGGGCAGGATACGTTGGTGGACCAACAATGTCTATTATAGCTCAAAAATGTCCTGAAATAGAAATTACGGTTGTCGATTTAAATCAGAAACGAATAGATCAATGGAATGATGCTGATGTGTCTAATATTCCTATTTATGAGCCTGGTTTGTCCAATGTAGTCGCTGAGGCTAGAGGAAGAAATTTATTTTTTGACACAGACATTGATAAAGCTATTGATGAGGCAGATATGATTTTCATTTCTGTAAACACGCCAACAAAAACCTATGGTAAGGGCAAAGGCATGGCTGCAGACTTAAAATATATTGAGCTCTGTGCAAGGCAAATAGCACGCGTAGCTACGTCCGATAAAATTGTGGTTGAAAAGTCGACTTTACCTGTTAGAACGGCACAAGCAATTAAAAATATATTAGACCATACGGGTAACGACGTTAATTTTGAAATACTATCTAATCCGGAGTTTTTAGCAGAAGGTACGGCTGTTTCAGATTTAACCAATCCAGATAGAGTGTTAATAGGCGGACAGCAAGAAACTGAAAAGGGAAAACAAGCAGTACAGGCTTTGGTAGATGTTTATGCTCACTGGGTGCCTAAAGATAAAATTTTAACAACCAACTTATGGTCTTCAGAATTATCTAAACTAACAGCAAACGCCTTTTTAGCGCAAAGAGTGTCTTCTATAAATGCAATGAGTGAGCTATGTGAAATTACAGGAGCAGATGTAGATGAAGTCGCAAAGGCAATAGGAATGGATAGTCGTATTGGTCCAAAATTTTTAAAGTCGTCAGTTGGTTTTGGTGGCTCATGTTTTCAAAAAGATATATTAAACTTAGTTTATATAGCCAAATCCTATGGTTTAAATGAAGTAGCGGATTATTGGGAGCAGGTAATTATTCTTAATGATCACCAGAAAAGAAGATTTGCACATAATATTGTTAAAACACTATATAATACAGTTTCAGACAAAAAAATTGCATTTTTGGGTTGGGCATTTAAAAAAGATACAAACGACACTAGAGAGTCTCCTGCCATATATGTAGCAGAAGAATTACTGTCAGAACAGGCAAAGATATCTGTTTGGGACCCTAAAGTAAAAGAATCTCAAATTTATACAGATATTAATGCATTAGGTTCTATTGAAACCGATGAGGTGAATAATAGGTTAAAAGTTAGTAGTAATGCATATGAGGCTTGTAAAGACTCGCATGCTATTGCTATTTTAACAGAATGGGAGGAGTTTAATGGGTATGATTGGCAACGTATTTATGATAATATGCACAAACCAGCCTTTGTTTTTGACGGTAGAGGGGTGTTAAATAAAAATAAACTTCAAGAAATAGGTTTTGTGTATTACAGAATTGGTGAGGGAGGTGTTTAGTTAAATTCTTACTAGAATACCTAAAAAGAATAAATAAAAAATAAATGAAAAGAAATCTAATCATATTTGGAACTAGACCAGAAGCTATTAAAATGGCTCCATTGGTAAAAGAATTTTTGAAACATTCTGATACTTTTGAAACCAAAGTTTGTATAACGGCACAACATAGGGAGATGTTAGACCAGGTTTTATCCTTTTTTGAGATTACTCCGGATTATGATCTAGACTTAATGAAGCCTAATCAGAATTTATACTCTTTAACGGCAGATATTATTACTGGTTTAAAGCCTATTTTAGAGGAGTTTCAGCCGGATTTTGTATATGTACACGGTGATACTACTACTACAATGGCTTCGAGCATAGCTGGTTTCTATTCAGGTGCAAAAGTTTGCCACGTAGAAGCAGGTTTAAGAACATTTAATAAAAGGTCTCCATTTCCTGAAGAAGTAAATAGGAGTATCGCTGGTTCAGTTGCTGATTATCATTTTTCTCCAACAACAACTTCTCAACAAAATTTATTGAATGAAAATGTAAAGCAAGAGAATATATTAGTAACAGGGAATACCGTCATAGATGCCCTTCAGTTTAGCTCTAATAAAGTCACTTCAGATACGTATTCAGATGAAGAAATAGAGCAATTGAAAACAATTGTAGATACCTCTAAAAAATTAGTTTTAGTTACAGGACATAGAAGAGAAAATCACGGACAAGGTTTTATTAACATTTGTAGTGCTTTAAAGGAAATTGCTTTAGAAAACCAAGATGTACAAATTATTTACCCAGTACATTTAAACCCTAATGTACAGAAGCCTGTTTATGATCTTTTAGATAATGTAAATAATATAAAATTAATAGCACCCTCATCTTATCCTGCTTTTGTATGGTTAATGAGTCAATCTTATTTAATTATAACTGATAGTGGAGGTGTACAAGAAGAAGCTCCAAGTTTAGGGAAGCCAGTTCTTGTTATGAGAGATACTACAGAAAGACCTGAAGCTGTAGAGGCAGGGACTGTTTTTTTAGTAGGAACTGATAAAGACAAAATAGTTACAGAAGCGAATAAACTGCTTCATGACAAAGAAGCATATTCTGTGATGAGTAAATTGCATAATCCATATGGAGATGGAACTTCTTGTCAAAAAATAATCGAATTTATTTCAAAGTTATAATTATGAGTAAAAGTCCAAGTGTTGTAATGATTGGTTTAGGTTATATAGGCTTGCCAACAGCAGCTTTAATAGCACAAAATAAAACTTACGTTCACGGAGTAGATATTAATCCAGATGTAGTAGAAACTATCAATCAAGGGAAAATACATATTGTAGAACCAGAATTAGATATAGCAGTTGCTAATGCCGTAAAAGAAGGCTATTTAAAAGCTGCGACAACACCTGTAGAAGCTAATACCTATTTAATAGTTGTTCCTACCCCATTTAAAGCTAAAAATGAGCCAGACATTTCTTTCGTTGAGTCTGCAACAAGAGCCATACTGTCGTTGCTAAAAGAAGATGATTTATACATTATAGAATCTACTTCTCCTATTGGTACTACAGAGAAGATGATGAAAATCATTTATACTGAAAGACCAGAATTAAAAGGAAAGTTGAATATAGCTTATTGTCCAGAGCGTGTACTACCAGGAAACGTAATGTACGAACTGGTACATAATGATCGTGTTATTGGGGGTGTTGATGAAAAATCAACAGAAAAAGCTATTGCGTTTTACAAGCAATTTATAAAAGGTGACTTGCATAAAACCAATGCACGTACAGCTGAAATGTGTAAACTAGTAGAAAACTCTTCTAGGGACGTACAAATAGCATTTGCTAATGAGTTATCACTTATATGCGACAAAGCAGATATTAATGTTTGGGAACTTATAGAACTTGCCAACAAACACCCTAGAGTTAATATATTACAACCTGGTTGTGGGGTTGGAGGTCACTGTATAGCTGTGGACCCTTATTTTATTGTTTCAGATTATCCAATGGAATCTAAAATAATAGGTACAGCTAGAGAAATAAATAATTATAAATCGTTTTGGTGTGCAGAAAAAGTACAAACAGCCAAATTAGAATTTCAAATAAAGCACGGCCGTAAGCCAAGTATTGCTTTAATGGGATTGGCATTTAAGCCTAATATTGATGATTTAAGAGAGTCACCAGCTAAATACATTGCACAAAAGGTGCTACAAGGTGCTAACGATGAGGAATATTATATTGTAGAGCCTAATATTACAGAACACAAAATTTTTAAACTAACAGATTACAATGAAGCTGTAAACAAAGCAGATATTATTGCATTTTTAGTAGCACACGATGAGTTTAAAACATTGAAAATATCTTCAGATAAAATTGTATTAGATTTTTGCAATATAGGGTAATATGGTTTTTTTAAATGATAAAGTTGAGCTCTAACTCTTATAATTAAACCAATTATGTTACTAAAAAATTTTTTATTCAATAACCTCTCTCAAGGATTACAATTTGGTACTAGATGGTTTCTTAGTTTGACGTTAATTGTTGTTCTTGGCGTGGACGATTTTGCTACATTCTCTTTTGTTTATTCCGCATCTAATATTATGTTAGCAGTCTTTCCTTTTGGAAGTTCTGTTTTTTTAATTTCAGATACTAACAATGAATCAAAAAAAATAGAAATATTATTAGATAGTCTATTTGTTGTTGTTTTAATCTTTATTACATTTTTAATTTTTTACATTTTAACTTTTTCTTTTGTAGAAGATGTAAAAGGGTGGAATTATATTGGGTTTAGTTTGTTTTTAAGTCTTTTTTTAGCCATCAATTTTTTATTATTTTCCTATTTTAAAAGTTTAGGAGATTTTAAAAAGGAGCTTACTGCTTATCTTGTTTTTGCAGGCTTATTATTACTATTTATTGCTTATTTAATTTTTTTTCCGAGAGGAGAACAAATGATAAGCCTAATACTAAGTTTGTTGATAGGTATAAATATGATAGTTACAATTATTGGATTTACCTATCTAGCAAAGAGTAATTCTTATACTTTTGAAGGAGTTAGGGCTCCATCTTTGAAAAAAATAATAATAATATTTAATGAGAGGAGATATTTTGGCTTGCAAGAAATAGTTACAGCCATATATACCCAATCTGGAATGCTGATATTGTTTTATTTACTTGATGACATTGTTTATGGTTATTATAGAGCTTTGTATGTTATTGTAGCTCCAGCTTTTATGATTACAGTTGCATTATCTCAAGTGGTATTGAGTCAGTTTAAAATCTATAAAGGGCTTATTTTGATATCCAATTTCAGAAAAACCCAAAAATATACTATCGTTTTTGGGTTTTTATTAACTGCATTTTTTTATTTATTTAAACCCTTTATATTTAATTTTTTGAATTTAGATTCAAATTCTAGTTTTAATATTGCCTATTTGTTTATTCTTGCTATTATTTTAATAAGGTTTTTTTTTGTGAATTATGAAATGTTTTTAGTCGTTGTTAATAAACAGAAACAAAGATTTTTAGTGATGTTGGTTTCTGCATTATTTAGCATACTATTAATGTTTTTACTTTTGCCTAAATATGGCCTTATTGGAGCTTTAGTTATTAATACAATATCATATGCAATTGTATTAATTGGCACATCGTTTATTGCAGAAAAAAAGATAAAATTAATTTTAAAAAAATGACGGTAACCTATATTTCCTCTAGATACCCAAGTAAAAATAACCCCTACAACCATATGTTTGTGCATATGCGCTGTTTAGAAATGTTAAAACAAGGAGTAGAAATAGTTGTATATGTACCATCAACTATAGCTCATACATATGTTTATGAAGGTATAACAGTTAATTGTCTACCTTCTAAGGATATTATCAAGCACCTTACTAATAAAGATAAATTATATTTGCATTTACTAAATATATATCCTTTTTCTAAAAAAAATGGGTGGATTATTTATAAGCATATTTTAGATAAACATATACCTGCTGTTTTTTATGTGCACGGTAGTGAGGTGCAAAAATATGGTTCTAGAATTTTTGAGTTTAGATACAGAATTAAGGATTTCTTAATTTGGTTAAAAAAAGATTTTTTAGTTATACCTAAAATGAAGGTTTTTGTCAAAACTGCTTTGAAAAGAGAAAATATAAAATTTATTTACCCTTCTATTTGGATGAAGGAAGATATGGAAGTTAATTTAGGAGTTGCTATTCCTTATTTTAAGATTATCCCTAATGGAATAGATGTTGACTTGTTTTCATATCAAGAAACATATGAAAATAGGTATAAGATGCTTACTTTGAGGCCGCTATCTAGTAAGAAATATGCAGTGGATATTGCTATAAAAATAATGAGTTTCCTTCCAAATAACTATACTTTAGATATCTATGGAAAAGGATTTTATAAGAAACAATATTTGGAGCAAATAAAAGCTCTTAAATTAGAAGACAGGATTAAGATAAATAGTAGCTTTATTGATAGAAATGACTTAAATTCTTTTTTTTCTAAATATGGTGTTTTTCTTTGTCCAACCCGTATGGATGCTCAAGGTGTTACAATGTGTGAAGCTATGGCAACTGGTTTACTTACAGTTAGTAGTTTAAATACGGCTATTCCAGAATTTATTACGCATTTGGATAATGGCATTATTGGTAACAATTTGGAGGCTATCGCTAAAAACATAATAGATAATACTGAAAGTATGGAGAAGTATAAAAATATTACTATTAGAGCCAGAAAATCTATGGAGAATATAGCAATTCATAAAACAGTCGCAAGGGAAATAGAGGTGTTTTGCAAACTTTAAGTAGGTATTATAAACAAAGGGAACACGAATAGCTTATATAATTGTTAATGCATAATAAAAACATTTTTCATTTTTTATTTGTTAGTTTAGTTTATATAGCAGTGTATATATTAACAATAATTATACCTTTTTCGCCATTAATAATTATTCTTGTATTACTAAACTATAATAAAAAGTTGGCCTTAAGGGTCTCTATTATTGCGTTGGTTGCAATTTTAAATAACCAGTTTGTAATTTCCAATTTAAGCGTCTCCCTTTATGGCCTTGGAAAGTTACATATTTATCAAGCGGGTATTTTGTTTTACCTAATTATTGTTTTGTTAATAACGATTTTTAGCCGCTTTAAATTGATAAATACCCTTAAACTATTTGGTTGTTATGTGGTTGTTTTTTTTCTTCTATATTATTCAAATATTATAAAGTCCATACTATTTTCATTCAATGTTTTTGGAGGTTTTTTTATGTTTTTTCTCCTACTGTCTTGTTTAATTAATTATAGAAAAAAAGACTTGAAAGTTTATTATGATCAATTAACTTTCGATTTTTTCTATCTTATTTTTTTTATTTTAATAGCGTCAATATTGATTTCCTTAATTGATCTTTCAACAAACTTTTATTTATTAAAATATCAAGCTACAGCTGTTTCTAATTTTAGAGGTTCAAATGAAAATATTCTTTTCGTAAATGGTTTTCCTAAAATTTACGTTACAGGATTTGGTAATTATGATTTTATTCTTAGATATACTCCTTTAGTAAACGATCCAGTACGTGCTGGTTATTGGTATGTATGCTTCATAATGTTCATACTTTTTATAATAAGAAAGATTACTATTAAATTATTTCTTTTACCAATACTATTGGTTTTATTAGTCCTTACCTGGTCTAAAGGTGCTATTATTTTTATAGTATTAATTGGAGTTTATTATTTTCTTTTTAAAAAGAAAATGCAGAATACAGCTTATTTATTTTTTATTGGAACGCTAAGTTTAATGATTTATTTATCTGGAATTTTAAAAACTAGTGCGGCAATACATGTATTAGGTTTAAAAATACCTTTTGAGCAGTCTTTTGGTTTGAGATATTTATTCGGAAATGGATTGCATAAAGCGGGTAATATGGGACGTTTAGAGGGAGAGCATTGGATGGAGTCTGTAAGTAGAGGGGCAGAAAGTTTAGTTGGGACATATTTTTATGCTTTTGGCTTAATAGGTTTTCTTTTGTATTCTCGTTTACATATTATTTACATAAAAAAATTTAATAGTAATGGTTTTTTTGTGGTGAGTTCAATTTTAATTTCTTCTTTTTTTATATCTTTTTTACAAGAAGGGCAATACAATGTATTTCAAATATTTCCTTTTCTCTTATTTAGCTTTTTTGTTATTTTTAAAAATGAATTCTAATGTATACAAAGTACTCAATGGCAAGTCGTTTAAAAAATATATACTTAATATCAATTTTTTTGGTATTAATTTCTTTGCCCTTGTCTATGCGTTTCAATAATTTTGTTCTTGGGTTTTCTGTATTACTTTTTATAATTAGATATTTTAAGGATAAAAATTTTTTTCAACCTAAAAGAGTATTGAATATTAATACAATGTTAGTTGTAAGTTTATGTTTGATTGAGGTTTTAGGTTTACTGAATACAGAAAATTTAGGTAAAGGTATTAAAGAAATAGAGTCATCCCTTTCTTTTTTATTTATTCCGCTTTTATTTTTATCTAATGATTTTAATGATAAAAAGAATATTGAGTATTGTTATTTTTCCATCATTATTGGGAGCACACTTTTAGTTTTAATATCTTGGGTTTGTATTGGAATGTCATTTATTGCTAAATATGATTTTAGCATAACGTATTTGTTTTCTAATGAATATACATATATTGGTTTGGCAAAATATGTTGGAGCTCATCCCTCATATTTAAGTTTAATTATAATATTTAGTATAGGTCTATTATTTCCAGTTAATGATAGAAATTACAAGCGCAGAAATGTTAGAATCGGTCTTGTATGTATTCACATAATTTTTTTATTTCAATTATTATCACGGGCAGCAATTTTATATTTTATATTCGTAGCTTTGTTATTTCTTTTCAAGAAAAGATTGTGGAAACATTTAGCTTTAATAAGTTTAGTATTTACGTTTATAACTTACCATGGGTATAGAAATGAATATACTAAAAATAGAATAGATTCTTTTGTTTCAATTTTTAAAGAAGATACTAAGAGTTGGAGATTTGAAAGAATGAAGCTTATGTTTGAAATATTTGAAGAAAATCCTATAATAGGTGTTGGTACAGGTGATATATCTAATTTTAGAAAAGATAAATATTTAGATAATAAACACTTTTTTGCTGCAGATAAAAATTATAATGCTCATAATCAATTACTTGAATATTTAACTACCTTTGGTGTTATCGGAGGTGTTCTTTATTTTTCAATTTTTTTCAATTTTTTTTATCGATGTTATAAACTGAAGTTATGGGTCTACATGTTTGTTTTAGGGGCAATATTTATTATATCTTTCACCGAATCTATCTTTGAAAGATATATGGGCGTAGAGTTTTTCGCTATAATAACTAGTTTAATAGTCATCAAAACATTAGAGAATAATAATGATTAAATCTAAATTTATTTTAAATAAAAAAATTCATGCGTTTTTATCAAAAGAAGAAATGTTAGATTTCATTAAGGATAAAAATCAATTGTTAATAGCAATCAATGCTGAAAAGCTTAATTTAAAAAATTCTAATTTAACAAATTTAATTAATAATAATATTGGATATCCTGATGGAATAGGAGCCGTCCTTGCCTTGAAAAGAAAAGGATTGAAGTCGGTAAAGATAGCAGGGGCTGAGTTTTGGTTAGATATTATTGAAAGAAATTATACAAACGATTCATTTTATTTTATTGGAGGGAGTAATGAAGTAATTGAAAAAACAATCGTTATGTTGCGAATAGATTATCCTAATATAAATATATGTGGATATAGAGACGGTTATTTTAAAGAAGAAGATACTGACTGCATATTACAAGATATAGTAGAGAAAAAACCTGATATTGTTTTTGTCGCACTAGGAAGCCCAAAGCAAGAGTTTTTGATGGATGTTTTTTTAAAAGAACATAAAGCATTATATATGGGACTTGGTGGGAGTTTTGACGTGTATGCCGGAGTAAAGAAAAGAGCTCCAAAAATATTTATTAAATTGGGTTTGGAGTGGTTTTATAGGCTTTTGAAAGAACCATCTCGGTTTTTTCGCCAATTTAAATTAGTTGCATTTTTTTTTAAAGTTATGTTTAATAAAATTTAATTAAATAAAATTTGTATTTTCTAGAAACAGCAATATCAGTCTTCATAGGGTCTTTCCTATTAACTTACTTAACTATACCAAAAATAATTGGCGTTGTTGAGCATAAGCGTTTAATGGATGACCCAAACCAAAGGAGTTCTCATAGTAGTAAGACGCCTACACTTGGGGGTATAGCTTTTTATTGCGCATTGGTATTCGCTTTATTTTTCATTAAAGATAGAGCTAATTTTAATGAGGCAATATACATTATTCCGGGACTAACCATATTGTTCATTGTAGGTTTAAAGGATGACTTGGTGGTTCTTTCGCCTGGAGCTAAATTAATAGCTCAAGCATTGGCTATTTGTTTTATTATATTTAATGATAGTTTTACAATACATTCTCTTAATGGTTTTTTAAATATAAGCGAGATTCCCTACTATTTATATTTAGTTATAGGTGGTTTTATAATGATTACAATCATAAACTCTTACAATCTTATTGATGGAATTGATGGGTTAGCATCAATAGTTGGTATTGTAATAATGATATTGTACACCACAATATTTTATTTATCAGGAGAATATTTTTTGCTCTAATAGGTATAACTCTTAATGGCTGTTTAATGGCTTTTTTTGGTTTTAATATTTCTTCTGACCGGAAAATATTTATGGGGGACACTGGGTCTTTAATAATTGGCTTTGTAATTAGTATTTTAACTCTTAAGTTTCTTGCGCTGAAACCAACTTCTTATTCTGAATTACCTTTTTTATTAGAAAATGCACCATTAATAGCTATTAGTATTTTAATTGTTCCTTTATTTGATACAGCTAGAGTTTTTACAATTAGAATAGCAAATAAAAAAGGACCTTTTTCGCCCGATAGGAATCATACTCATCATATACTTATCGATTTTTGGGGACTCTCTCATAAACAAGCTAGTTTTTTTATAGGTTTTTTTAATTTAATATTTGTAGTTCTTTTTATTGTGTTAGGAAGCACTGCCAAAAACTTATGGATGGTTGTTGCAATGGTAGCAATTGTTATAATTTTAGGATATATTTTTTTTAGATACAACTATAATTACTCTGCACTAAAACAGAGAATGGTGTTAAAAAAGAAAGTAAATAAAATTACTGGTGTAAATCAGGAAGGCTCAATTAAGAAAAAGAAAAAAAAGACCAAAGAGAAAAAAGAATAGACCACAAAATTTGAATAAAGAATAATAAATGAAAAAAGTACTTATTACTGGAGCAGCGGGGTTTTTAGGATCTCATTTATGCGACAGGTTTATTAAAGAGGGTTTCTACGTAATTGCAATGGATAACTTAATTACGGGCGACTTAAAAAATATTGAGCACCTTTTTCCTTTAGAAAATTTTGAGTTTCAACATCATGATGTGTCTAAGTTTATTCATATTCCTGGTAAATTAGATTACATACTTCATTTTGCATCACCAGCAAGCCCTATAGATTATTTAAAAATTCCTATTGAGACATTAAAAGTCGGTGCTTTAGGTACACATAATTTGCTTGGAGTAGCGAAAGAAAAAAACGCTACTATTTTGGTTGCTTCTACTTCTGAGGTATACGGAGATCCGTTAGTACACCCGCAAAACGAAGAATATTACGGTAATGTTAGTCCGGTTGGACCACGTGGCGTGTATGATGAGGCCAAACGTTTTATGGAGTCTATTACAATGGCGTACCACCGTTTTCATGGACTAGACACGCGTATTGTTAGAATTTTTAATACTTACGGACCAAGAATGCGACTAAACGATGGTCGTGTTGTGCCAGCATTTATGGGTCAGGCTTTACGAGGAGAAGATTTAACGGTCTTTGGCGATGGAAAGCAAACAAGGTCTTTCTGCTATATAGATGATCAAGTAGAAGGCATTTATAGGCTTCTAATGAGCAATTATAGCTATCCTGTTAACATTGGTAATCCTCATGAAACCACTATAGGAGAATTTGCAGAAGAAATTATTAAACTTACCGGTACAGAGCAAAAGGTAATTTACAAGCCTTTACCAACAGATGACCCAATGCAAAGACAACCAGATATTACAAAAGCAAAAGAATTATTAGACTGGGAGCCTAAGGTCTCTAGAGAAGAAGGACTAAAAATTGTTTTTGACTACTTTAAGTCGTTATCCCCTGAAGAATTACAAGATAAAGAACACAGGGACTTTTCTAAATAGAGAGTCAAGAAAACAGAAAATAGAGTAGAGAAAATAGATAAAAGAGATTTTGGTTTTGGTTCTTGAATCTAATTTCTTGTAACAGTTGTCTATATTCTTTATTCTAACAGCGTAGCAATCTATAATCTCACTTCTTTTTTTCTTTTTTTAAAGGATATTAATTTGCCTTACTGTATTTTTGGGCAAACTTTTACATTATGAATATTCTTATCCTTGGATCTGGTGGTAGAGAACATACTATTGCCTGGAAACTAAATCAAAGTAAAAAGCTAAGCAAACTATTTGTAGCGCCTGGTAATGCTGGTACTGCAGCAATAGCAAAAAATATACCAATTGGTGTTAATGATTTTCAAGCTATAAAGGAAGTTGTTATTACAGAGCAAATACATATGGTTGTAGTTGGTCCAGAAGACCCTTTGGTTAATGGTGTACATGACTTTTTCTTAAACGACATCGATCTAAAAAATATTCCTGTAATTGGTCCTCAAAAAGCAGCTGCAACTTTAGAAGGCAGTAAAGATTTTGCCAAGGAATTTATGATGCGTCATAACATTCCTACTGCAGCATATAAAAGTTTTACAGCAGATACGTTGGCAGAAGGACAAGCGTTTTTAGAAACCTTAAAAGCTCCTTATGTTTTAAAAGCAGATGGTTTAGCAGCAGGTAAAGGTGTTTTAATTTTACAAGATTTAGAGGAAGCTAAAAAAGAACTTGCTTCTATGTTGGTAGATTCTAAATTTGGTGATGCTAGTACAACTGTTGTGATAGAAGAGTTTTTAGACGGTATAGAGCTAAGTGTTTTTGTACTTACAGATGGTAAAAACTTTAAAGTATTGCCAACAGCAAAAGACTACAAACGTATTGGCGAAGGAGATACTGGTTTAAATACAGGTGGTATGGGTGCTATTTCTCCTGTTCCTTTTGCTAGTGAGGAGTTTATGAGCAAAATACACAACCAAATTGTAAAACCAACGGTAGAAGGACTTGCTAAAGATAATTTACCATACAAAGGTTTTATTTTTATTGGGTTAATTAAAGTTGATAATGAGCCAAAGGTAATTGAATACAATGTACGTTTGGGAGATCCAGAAACGGAAGTTGTTTTACCGCGTTTGCAAAACGATTTAGTTGAGGTTTTTGAAGCTGTTGGTAACCAAACATTAGATGCCATTGATATTAAAATTGATGAGCGTACGGCAACTACAGTGGTGACAGTTTCTGGTGGTTACCCCGAGGCGTATGAAAAAGGAAAAGAAATTACCGGCTTAGATGCCGTAGATGGTTCTATTGTATTTCATGCAGGTACTAAGTTAGATGGTAATAAAGTGGTTACTAACGGTGGTCGTGTAATGGCAGTAACATCGTTTGGTGCTAATTTTAAAGAGGCTTTAGCACAATCGTATAAAAACGTAGAAAAGCTTCATTTTGATAAAATAAACTACAGAAAAGATCTAGGTTTTGATTTATAAGAGTTAAAACCTAACACAAATAAAAACCCAACTAGTAACTACATAAGTAGCTAGTTGGGTTTTTTTGTATATGAGTAAATCTAAATTTAGCCGGTACAGCTAAAATAAGATATTTTTAGATCTTAATAAATGAGTGTGCGTTAGTGCTTTTGTCTTCCTCGCCGTTAGCAGCATGCTCTTTAAGTTGTAACATCCAATATACCATTGCTATTGCACCAATAATCATAAAAATCCAGTTAAGCGTATTTGCAGCCCACCAGTTTTCTAATTCTAATGCTCTTAAAAAATCTAAAGGAGCAAAAAGTACATCAACAAATAAATCCTCTATTGCTTTAAAAAATGTTTTCATCTTATATGTATATTTACCGTGCAAAAATATAAAAACTCTAGATGATTTCAAGCTTTTTTAGCAAAACAAAACCTATAAATTACATAATTGTACTTACTTTATTGTTGGTGTTTTATTGTGTAGCTCGTTTTTTTGGACAAAACGTCTTGTTTACACTGGGTTTAGTAGGTACTAACATTGGCATAGTTGCATTACTTTTTTTTACCATATTTCTTGTAAATTTTATTGTAAAACGTAATAAAATTACCCAAACAAACTCTTTTACGGTACTTTTTTATGTTTTATTGTGTCTTTTTTTTCCTGCTTCATTAATAGATACTAATGGTATTTTTTGCAGTTTTTTTATTGTTTTGGCTACCAGAAAAATTTTAAGTCTTAAGTCTTTAAAGGAAATTAAATATAAAATTTTTGATGCTTCAATGTGGATTATCATTGCCAGTTTGTTTTATGACTGGGCTTTGCTGTACCTAATTTGGGTATTTATAGCTATTTATATTTACGAGCCAAAAAACATAAGAAACTGGTTTTTACCTTTATCAGCTTTTGTTACTGTAGCACTAATAACTTCTGCAGTTTTAGCAATTTTTGGAAGGCTAAATTTTATATTAGACCATTATGTTTTTACACTAAAATTAGATGCAGATATGTTTAAAGAGTGGAGCAAGAGTTCTGCAACCATAGTGTACTTAATAGTAGTAATTATAGTAGGTGTTATTAGCAGTATAAAGCTTGGTAAAAGTGGCGTTGGTCGTTTGGCAAGTATGCGCCTTGTAGCTATATCATTTACCATAGGTATTTTTATAACTTTATTTGAAACCAATTTAGGATATTTTCCAATAATGATTACCTTTTTTCCTGCAGCAGTGTTTCTTACCAATTATATAGAAATTTTACGTAAACCTCGTTTTAAAGAGTTAAACCTTTTTGTTGCTATTTTGGTTCCAATAACGGTATTTATATTTAAGGTTTTACTGAAGTAAAATTGGTATATTTGTCTAAAATTTTCCAGTATGTTTAGTGATTTTGCCTTTAAAATATTTAACGAAAGTATAGATAAATACCACGTTCTAGATAACGTGTACCAAGCTTTTAATAATCCATATCCAAAGGATGAAATTGCACATTTATTGTACCGTAAAAACTGGATAGATACCGTACAGTGGCATTATGAGGATATAATTAGAGATCCTAACATAGACCCTGTAGATGCGTTAGATTTAAAACGTAAAATAGATGCTAGTAATCAAGATAGGACAGATTTGGTTGAGTATATAGATAGTTATTTTTTAAATAAATACCAGTCGGTACAAGTAAAAGACAATGCAACTATAAATACAGAAAGTCCAGCTTGGGCTATAGACAGATTATCTATCCTTGCGCTAAAAGTTTACCATATGCAAGAAGAAGTAACTAGAACAGATGCATCTGAGGATCATAAACAAAAATGTAGCAATAAACTTGCTGTTTTATTAGAACAGAAAAAAGATTTGTCTACTGCAATAGACCAATTGCTTGCAGATATTGAAGCTGGTAATAAGTATATGAAAGTGTATAAGCAAATGAAAATGTATAATGATGACGAGCTAAACCCTGTGCTTCGTGCAAAATAAGCATCAAGAACACATATTAATAATTCGTTTATCTGCTATGGGAGACGTTGCAATGACGGTTCCTGTTGTAAAAGGACTATTGCAACAAAATCCTACTTTAAAAATTACAGTCTTAACTAGGGCCTTTTTTACGCCAATGTTTGCGCAGTTGCCAAACGTACAAGTGTACCAAGCAGACGTAAAAGGTAAGCACAAAGGTGTAAACGGACTTTATAAATTATTTAAAGAGTTAAAGGCAATGAATATTACTGCTGTGGCAGATATTCATAACGTTTTACGATCTAACATTCTAAAACAGTTTTTTAAATTATCAGGTATTCCTTTTATACAAATTGATAAAGGCAGAGCCGATAAAAAGGCGTTAACAGCAAATAAAAACAAAGTTTTTAAGCAGCTGAAAACTACGCAGCAACGTTACGTTTCCGTTTTTAGCAAATTAGGATATACAATTAGGCTTGATGATTCTTGTGCTTTGGCAAAAGAAAAATTATCTGATACTGCCATTGCGTTACTGCCAAAAGAACCAAAAAAATGGATAGGAATTGCGCCATTTGCAGCTTTTGAGGGTAAAACGTACCCTTTAGAGCTTATGCAACAAGTAATAAGTAGTTTAAATACCACCAATACTTATACAGTTATCCTTTTTGGAGGAGGAGATAAAGAAAAAGAAGTTTTAGGTAAATGGGAACAAACCTATAGCAATTGTGTTTCTGTGGTTAAAAAACTAAGCTTTACAGAAGAACTGTCTTTAATCTCAAACTTAGATGTTATGTTGGCTATGGATAGTGGTAACGCACACTTAAGCGCAATGTTTGCCGTGCCAACCATAACACTTTGGGGAGTTACACACCCATTTGCTGGTTTTTACCCATTTGCGCAACAAAGCACAAATGCATTGTTAGCAAACAGAGAAAATTACCCACTTATACCAACATCTGTTTACGGTAATAAATTTCCGCCGGGTTATGAAAAAGCAATGGAAACCATACTGCCAGATGATGTTGTTAAAAAGGTTTTAGAGGTTGTTGGGTAATTCGGAATAGCATAAATGTTTCTAAATTTCTATTTTAAAAACTTAAACATCTTAAAAAACGATAATTTAATCTCTACCGCTTAACAGCAATAGTTTTAAAATAACTGCGCAATTGCTGAATGTATTTGTAACGAAGTAATTTTGCATTACCATTTATCATTAAAACACGTACACCCATATAAGAAGACATCAAAAAGCTAGCAACAGCTTCACTATCTACGTGGCGGTCTATAAAGCCATCTGTTTTGCCTTTTTGTAAATTGGTAATAAGATTTACTTCCCAGACCTTAAACATCTCTTTAAGGAGCTTTACAATGGTTTCGTTTTTGCCACTAAACTCCGTCATAAACTTACTTAGTACAAAACCATTGTCTAATACATTATGTTCTGCAGTTTCTAATGCGTTATCAAAACATTTATCTAGTATTACAGCAGGGTTTTCTTGTCCCTCAAAAGGAGCAATTAACTCACTATACACCTTAGGGAAAATAATATTCTGTAGAATACTAATAAAAAATTCCTCTTTAGATTTAAAATGATAATAAAAGGCACCTTTGGATAAGGACAACTCTTTTAAAATATCATCCACACTAGTGTCATAATATCCGTTTTTATAAAATATTTCTAGGCCAACAGACTGCATTCTTTGCATTGTAGCCATGCGTTTTAAGTTCTTTTCCATTATAGCTTCTTTTTCTAGTAAAAAGACTGGTTAGTTTGTTACAAGATTGTGTTTAATTATAGCAAAACACATTTTATAGGTTGTAAATGGCAAGGGAAACGATAAACTACTTAATTCAATTAAATAAAATATAGTTTACACAACTATATAAACTAGCTAGTTTGTTTTATTATTGTGTAAAAGTGGCAATAAATCTCAAAATTTGATGATTTTGTGTTGTAATTATAGTATTTATCTTACAAAAAATATTTAATTAGAAAATTCTGTGTTATTTTTATAAAAGAAATTAAGGTTTCTGTTTTTTAACGACCAAGCAACCACAATGAGATTACAGAGGAACAAAACTGTTTTATTAGTTTTTTCCCTTTCCGCTAAAATAGAAGCAGAAAGGAAACCTTTGTTTGGTGCTAAAAAGCAAAAGGTTTCTACACAGTTTTTTGACCTATTAATTAAGAACACATTAGAGGTTGCAAATAAAAGTAATGTAGACGTTGTTTGGTTAGATGAAACTCAGCAAAAAGGAAACACTTTTGCAGAGCGTTATGCTAATGCCTATAAAAGTCTTTATGCGCAAGGGTATACCAATGTAATTTCTATTGGTAATGACACACCAAATTTAACAGCTAATCATATACAACAAGCTGTAGATGCAATGGCTACTAAAAAGGTAGTTTTTGGCCCGTCTAAAGATGGTGGTATATATTTGTTTGGGGTTCATAAAAGTATTTTTAATGAAGATGCTTTTAAAAACTTACCTTGGTTAACTTCTAAATTATCTAAAAAAATACATACTTTGGCTATTGCCAAAAATGTGCCTTTTACGGTTTTAGAAACACTTAAAGATTTAGATACTACTGCTTCAGTAATTTGTTATGCATATGAAAATCCCAATTCGGTTTTAGGTAGTTTTATTCTTTTTCATACAAATATAAAATCTAAAAGCACTTTAAAAACAAGTAACAATTTAGTTGCGTTGTTTTATACTTCTTCGGTTTCTCGTAGAGGACCTCCAAGGTTATAAATTATTTAAACCGGCATTTTTATGAGTAACAGACCAATTAAACTACAGTTGGTGGTACTTGCTTATAAAATAATTTATCAACCTTATTACACTTAATTATGAAAATAGCTATAATAGCTGTGCTGCAGCTGTTTGCCTTTACGGTATTTGCGCAATCAAATACATATTCGTCTAAAATAGTAGACCAAGATAACCAACCTATACCTTTTGCTACGGTAAAAGAAATAGGCAAAGAAAATTACACAACCACAACCATAGATGGCGACTTTACACTACAAACAAGTACTGTAAATTTTACAATAGAGATTTCATCTATTGGGTACACATCAAAAAAAGTAACTATTACTAATGGTAATTTTCCTGCGAGTATTACTTTAATGACATCTGACGAACAATTAAATGAAATTGTGGTAACCGCTTTGGGCATAGAAAGAGAAAAACAATCTTTGGTTTCTGCAGTAACCAGAGTGTCATCAGATAAACTAACAGAAGTTACATTAACCAATGTGGTTAATAGTTTAGCAGGCCAAGTTGCCGGTGTACAAATTACAAATGGTTCTTCTGGCGTAGGTTCTTCATCTAGAATTGTTATACGTGGAGAAAATTCGTTAAGCGGAAGCAATCAGCCATTATTTGTGGTAGACGGTGTGCCAATTAGTAATGAGCAAATTACGAGCGACTTAGTAAACAACGGTGCTTTGCAAGAAGTAGATTTTGGTAACGGTGGTTCTGAAATTTCTCCAGATGATATTGCATCTATCTCTATATTAAAAGGAGCTGGTTCTGCAGCACTTTATGGGGCAAGAGCTGCAAATGGCGTTGTGGTTATAACTACAAAACGTGGTAAAAATAAAAAAGGGTTTGGTGTTACAACAAGCAATTCGCTTACGGTAGAAACCTTATTAACCTTACCAGACTACCAAAATGTGTACGGTGGTGGTTCTAACGGTCAATACTCTTTCCAGAACGGGAAAGGCGCAGGTATTAATGATGGTGGCTTAAGTAGCTACGGACCAAGATTAGATCAAGGTTTATTGGTAAATCAGTTTAATAGTCCTTCTGTAGATATTAACGGAAACCCGGTGCGTGCTGGCGATGTTATTGCGCGTACAAATGCAGATGGTAGTTTTACACCTATAACTGCTACTCCTTGGGTGTCTAACCCTAATAATGTGCGTAATTTTTTTGAAACTGGTGTTACTAAGCAAAACAATATAGCAATTAACTCATCAGGTGAAAACGGTAGCAGTAGATTGTCTTACAGTAATTTAAGAAACGAGGGTATTGTACCAAACACAGATTTAGATCGTGATGGTATTTCGCTTAGTTTACATCAAAAATTAACAGAACAATTAAATGTAAACGCTTTTGTAAATTATATAAATACACGTAGTGGTAACAGGCCAAACCTTGGTTACGGTTATGAGAATCCGTTGTATGGTTTTAACTGGACAGGCAGACAGGCAGATGTTGCTGCTTTAAAAAATTACTGGCAAGCTGGTCAAGATGGTGTACAGCATTATGATATTAATTACTTATGGCTTACAAACCCATATTTAACAGTGTATGAAAACACCAACAGTTTTAATAAAAATAGAGTTTTAGGTAACGTTTCTGCTGTTTATGATATTACAGATAAATTAAATGTTGTGGTGCGTGCAGGTATAGATACGTATGCAGATAAGCGCGAGTTTAGAAGAGCGGTTAGTACAAATGCAAATCCGCAAGGTTCTTTTAGGGAAGATAATATTGGCTATAGAGAACTAAATACAGATGTCTTGCTGTCTTATAAAGATGCTATAAATGACGATTTAAAATACACTGTTTCTGTAGGTGCAAACCGTTTTGACCAAGAAATAGAGTACAGCTACGCTGAAGCTTCACAACTAGCTTTGCCAGGCATTTATACTTTAGCAAATTCTAGAACTCCGCTTTTAGGAGATAGTAGACTTTTTGAAAAAAGAATTAACAGTGTTTATGGTACAGGTAATTTGTCTTATAAAGATGCGTTGTATTTAGATCTAACCTACCGTAACGACTGGAGTAGTACTTTGCCAACAAATAACAATTCATTTGGGTATTACTCTGCCGGATTAAGTTTTGTGGCTAGTAGCCTTTTTCAATTACCAGAGCCAATATCTTACTTAAATTTTAGATTTAGTGCGGCAAGTGTTGGTAATGATACCAATCCGTATCAAAACACGCAAAACTTTTTATTTAATCAGAATTACGGATCTAATTTTAGAGTAACTAACGAGACGGTTCTAAAAAATGCAAATCTTAAACCAGAACGTCTTAATGCGTTTGAAGCAGGTGTAGAAGCCTGGTTTTTTAATGGTAGGTTACAATTAGATGCTGCAGCGTACCAAAATACAAGTGTAGATCAAATTATATCTAGACCAATATCCGAATCTAGTGGTTTTGGTAGTTTTAACGTAAATGGTGGTAAAGTACAAACCACGGGTTTAGAGTTTTTACTTAGTGGTACAGTAATTAAAAATGCTGATTTTCAATGGCAGAGTTCGGTAAACTTTTCTACGTTTAGGAGTAAGGTTAAGGAGTTGCCAGAAGGTGTAGACCAGTTTGTAACTGGTACGGCAAATATATTTTCTGGCGGTGGTGGATCTAATTCTGTTTTTTACATTGCAAAAAAAGATGGTCGTGTTGGTGATATGTACGGTACAGGTTTTGTTGAGGTAGATGGGCAAATTTTGCACGACTCTAATGGGTTTCCTGTTCAAGATCCAAACCTGCGTTTACTAGGCAATTACAATCCAGATTTTACAATGGGTTTTAACAACAAGTTTTCATACAAAGGATTAGATTTTACCTTTTTGTTCGATTGGCGTAAAGGCGGAACAATTGTTTCTAGAACAAAGGCTTTGGGTAGTACATCTGGAGTTTTAAAAGAGACATTAGAGGGTAGAGAATCTGGTATTATTGGTGCTGGTGTTGTAAATACAGGTACAGCAGATAATCCGCAATACACGCCAAATACAACAGTTGTTGCTGCACAGGCATATAATAATGCATTTTTTGATCGTGGTAACGAGGCTAGTGCGCTTTACAGTGCTTCTTATGTAAAGCTAAGGCAGGTAAGTGTGTACTATAATTTTCCTGCTAAAATTGTAGATGCCATAGGTTTTAATAAAATAAAAATAGGTTTGGTAGGTAGCAATTTGTTGTTGTTTACAGAGAATCCGCATTTTGACCCAGAGCTAAATGCACTACAGGAGCAAAGCATAACTTATGGTGTAGAAGATTTTTCATACCCATCTACCAGAAGCTTTGGAGTGAGTTTAAAAACCGAATTTTAAGAAGTAAAAAAGATGAAAAAATACATACAGCTATTTGTAGCAACAACCGTGGCAAGCATTATTTTTACTGCTTGTACTAACGATTTTGAAGAAAAAAACACAAACCCTAATGCGCCAGAAAGTGTAGATCCACAGTTTTTATTAACTAATGTGGTTTCTGTGTCATCAGACCTTAGCGCATATCAACAAGGGTTTAGGCAAGCCAATTATTTGGCGCAATTTGCTGCTAGTATAGAGTTTGAGCGTATAGACCGTTATGAAATGGGCTCTAATAGTGAGTACTGGAGCGCTATTTTTAGGTTGCTTTCAGATATTAAATCGATGAAAGCTTCGCCAGCGGCAAACGATGCTTACGTAGCAGTAGGTGATATTATGCAGAGTTACCTGTTTTCTCAGTTAACAGATCTTTGGAATGATGTGCCTTATACAGAAGCAGTTGCAGCTTTAGACGGTAATTTTGCTCCTAAATATGATACTCAAGAAAGTATTTATACAGACCCAGAAACTGGACTATTAGCTGTGCTTACCAAAGCAGTTACTACGCTAGAAAATACAAACAACGTAATTCAGGGTGATATTATGTTTCAGGGAGATTTAAATAAGTGGGTGCGTTTTGCAAACTCGCTACAAGTGCGTTACTTGTTACGTATTAGTAAAAGAACTACAGACTTTACTGCGCTGCAAAGTTTGGCAGATTCTGGTAAGTTAATGCAGTCTAATGCAGACAATGCTGTAGTACCTTATTTGGCATCGGCACCTAACCAGTTTCCTATGTTTAACGCAGCTTTAGGTTTGTATCAAGAGCATACAATGACAAAAACGGTAGAAACTGTTTTAACTGCTTGGGATGACCCTCGTGTTGCAGTGCTTTACAAACCAACCGAAGCAAGTAAAAACTCTGCCACACCAGAATATAACGGATTGCAAAACGGACAGTCTAGTAGCACCATAAATGCTAATGGTATAGACTTAAACAACATATCTTTATTTGGTAGTATATTTAGAGATGTAGCAGATGGTATAGATGCGCAATATATGCAGTATTCAGAAGTACAATTTGCACTTGCAGAAGCTGTTGCCAGAGGGTATATTACAGGAGATGCAAATACGTATTACCAAAATGCTGTTACAGCTAGTTTTGAGTATTACAATACACCAATCCCTGATGATTATTTTACTAGGCCAGCAATTTCTTTAGATGGCTCTGCAAATGATTTAGAAAAAATATTAACTCAAAAGTGGTTAAGTTTAATTAATGTTGGTCATGAGGCCTGGTTTAATGTGCGTAGAACTGGAATACCTAATTTGGTTCCTGGTCCAGATAATTTTAATAACAATAAATATCCCGTTCGGTATTTGTATCCAGAGTCAGAACAGGCAACTAATAGTGCAAACTATAAAGAAGCTGTAGACCGTATTGGAGGAGATAATATAAACAGCAAGGGCTGGTGGGAAAAATAGAATGATGAATATGAAACAAAAAATTAAACCAATTGGTATTTTATTAGTGTTTGTAGTATTTTTGGCTTGTAAGGAGCAAGTTAAAGATGTTATAACAGAAGTAAAACAAGAACCAAAAAAAGAAGCTGCTGAAAAAGCAAAGCCAAACGGAATTGTAAACGGAGTAAAACAAGTTTGGATAGATGCAGACTTAGCTGTTGGCAAAAAAAACATAGGAAAACCTGGCTATTCTGATGTAGATGATGGCTATGCAGTTTTACAATTGTTACAAGCCGATAATGTGAAAATTAACGGACTTAGTACTGTTTTTGGTAATAATAGTGTTGACAATGCTTTTGCTATTGGTAACTATATAAGTAAGGAATTTGCAGCGCAAAAAATTGAGGTTTATAAAGGGGCTGCTACCCCAATTAATTTAGATAGCGTGGTAACTAATGATGCTGTAGAGGCAATGGCTGCTGCATTAAAAAAGCAACCACTTACCATTTTAGCAATAGGACCCGCAACTAATGTTGGTTTATTGTTATTAAAGTACCCAGAGTTGCAGTCTCAAATTGTTGAGGTTGTTTTAGTTGCTGGCCGCAGAACTTCTAAAGACTATTTTAAAATAGGGAACAAAGGTGTTTTGGCTAAAGATTTAAATTTTGATTTAGATAATACGGCTTTTCGTGTATTATTAGAGCACAAAGTATCCTTGGTTTTTTGTCCGTATGAAATATCTAGTAAGGTTTGGATAAAACAAGAAGATCTAGAGGCACTAAAAAATACTACTCCAGGTATGAAATGGTTGGCAACAGCATCACAACCTTGGATAGAACAGTGGAAAAATCAAGGAGCAGACGGTTTTAATCCGTTTGATGTTATGGCGAGTCATTACATTATTGCTCCGCAAGACATAATATCAGAGCCTTTACAAGCGCGTTTAGAGATTAATTTAGACGATACTGTAAAAGATAACAATAATGAGGTTTATAAATCTTATTTATTGTGTACAGAAGAGAACGGAGCACCAGTAACTTATTGTTATGATGTAGTACCGGGATATCATCAAAAATTAATGGAAACATTTAAAAAATAGTGTCGTGATTAAATTAAATAACAACATAGAAGACTTAACCACTTATTTAAAAAGTAAAGGCTGGTTAGGTGATAATGAGTCTATTGTTACAGTAGAAAAGCCAGGTGAAGGTAATATGAACTTTACACTCCGTATTACAACAGAAACCAGATCGTTTATTGTAAAACAGAGTCGTGAGTACGTAGAGAAATACCCGCAAGTAGCAGCACCAGCAGAACGTGTGCTCACAGAAGCTAAGTTTTATGAGGTTACTGAAACTGTGCCTAGTTTAAAAGCTATGATGCCAACTTTGGTTGGTTTAGATAAAGAAAACAATGTAATGGTGATGAACGACCTAGGTAATGGGTCCGATTTTACATATTTATACCAATTAGGAAAAAAAATTTTAGAGGAAGATCTTTTTTCTGTGGTAGATTTTGCAGCTACATTGCATACTAGCATAACTACAGATACGCAAGACAGTAGAATTTCAAATACTAAAATGAGAGCGCTTAATCATGAGCATATTTTTAATTACCCTTATGCGGTTGATAACGGCATTAATTTAGATGATATATTACCTGGTTTACAAAAGGAAGCGAACCGTTTAAAGGCAGATAATGTACTAATAGCTGAGGTAAAAAAACTAGGAGATTTGTATTTAGAGGATGGTGATATTCTATTACATGGCGATTATTTTCCGGGTAGTTGGCTGGCAACCGTTGGTGGCTTAAAAATTATAGATCCTGAGTTTTGTTTTTTTGGTAAGGCTGAGTTTGAAATTGGTGTTATGCTAGCGCATTTAAAAATGGCAAATCAATTTGCTAATATTATTGAAAAAGCTATAGATAGATACAAATCTTTGGCAGAATTAGACACCAGTTTGTGTTACAAGTTTATGGGAATAGAATTGATACGTAGAATTATTGGTTTAGCGCAATTGCCATTAGAAATTAGTTTAGAAAAAAGAGTAAGCTTATTAAACGAGGCACGAGAATTAATAGTGAATTAAGGCTGTTTTATTTTCTTGCTCAAAATTACATAAACCAACTATTTAGTTGGTTTATTTTTTTTATAAAATCATCAAACAAGAAAAAATGTCTATAACTGTTGTTTTTTTTGGGTTGATTGAACTAATGTAAAAGAAATAAGACTGTAAGTATTCTGGAACAAACCAATCAGTTTAAAAAAAGAAGTACATTGTAATAGCATTTTATAGTAAATTTGAAGAAAAATAGGCAAAATGAACGCTAAAATTACTACATCAAAATCTATTGGTCTTGTGCTTTCTGGAGGAGGTGTGCGTGGTATGGCGCACATTGGGTTAATAAAGGCAATGAACGAGTTTGGTATACAGGCCAAAGCGGTGTCTGGGAGTAGTGTTGGGGCTTTAGTTGGTGCGTTGTATGCCAATGGCAATTCTATAGACGATATGCTTAAGTTTTTTAAAGAAACCCCTCTTTTTAATTACCACTACTTAACTATTGCTAAGGCTGGTTTTTTAGATACAGAAAAGTATGTGGCTTTGTTTGCAAAGTATTTTCCAGAGAATGCTTTTTCGGCCTTAAAAAAAGAATTACATATTGTAGCTACAAACCTTCAAGATGGTAATGAAGAGTTTTTTTCTGATGGAGAGTTAATTAGACCAATGTTAGCTTCTGCTGCTTTACCTCCTGTTTTTTCGCCCATAGAAATTAATGGTAATTTATATGCAGATGGTGGTATAATGAATAATTTTCCGTTAGAACCATTGCTAAATACGTGCGATTATATTGTTGGGAGCAATGTATCTATTGTAGCAAGGTTAGATAAAAAAGATCTAAAAAATTCCTTGCAACTTACAGGTAGAGTAACCGGTTTAATGATTTATGCCTCTGCAAAGAAAAAACTTAGTGCTTGTAATATGTTATTAGAGTCTAAAGAAGTAGATAAAATAGGTTTGCTAGACCGTAAAGGCATAGAAAAAGCATTTACTATTGGTTATGATGCAGCCTGTAGAGCTTTAGAGGCACAATTAAAGGAATAAAAAAAAGTCGTTCTATAAAGAACGACTTGGTATTTTTTTAGAAGCTGTTTTTAAACATCATCAAAATCTACTTTTAATGTAGGTGTTGTTGCGTGCGCTTGGCACGTTAAAATTAATCCGTCTTCAATTTCGCCATCAGTTAAAATCTGATTTTTAACCATTTCTGCTTTGCCTTCTGTTACACGAGCAATACAACTACTGCAAACACCACCTTGGCAAGAGTATGGTGCATCTATATTTTCTTTTAAAACAGCATCTAATACAATAGTACTTTTATCCATCTCAAACGTAAAATCTTCATCATCTACAGTAACTGTAACAGCTGTTTTTCCGCCCTCTTTTACAGGCATTTCATCTTTAATTTCTGTAGTTGTAAAAAGTTCAAAATGTATTTTGTCTTCGCTTACTTCATTTTCTTTTAAAGTGTCAGAAACCGTATTAATCATAGCCTCTGGACCGCAAAGATAAAAATCGTCAAAGGCAATATCTTTGTGCTTGTTTTTGGTAATGTAGTTTACTGTAGATCTTTCTATCCTTCCAAAAATAGAGTTTTCATCTTGTTCTTGGCTATAAATAAAGTATACAAAAAACCTATTGTTATATTCTAGCTGAAGCTTGGCTAAATCTGTATGAAACATTGTTTCTTCAAAAGATTTGTTACCGTATGCTAAAACAAATTTGTTTTCTGGGTTGCTGTCTAAAACAGATCTTGCAATGCTAATAATAGGTGTAATACCACTACCAGCCGCAAAAGCAGCAACATTTTTAACGGCATCTGTAGGTTTAAAAACAAATCTACCTTCTGGAGCCATAACATCTAAAACATCACCTTCTTTAAGTTTAGAATGTGCAAAGTCAGAGAAACCCCCATTATCTACTTTTTTAACACCAATGGTAATACAATCTTTTTTAGGAGAAGAGCTAATAGAATACGCTCTACGCAATTCTTTACCTTTAATTTCTTTTTTAATAGTGATGTATTGACCAGATATAAACTTAAAAGTCTGAATTAAGTCTTTAGGAATAGCAAAAGTAATTGCTACAGAACTAGGTGTTAAAGCCTTTATATGTTGTACCGTTAACGGATGAAAATGATTCATAAAAAAATATTTTCTACAAAAATACACATTGCCCTTTTGATAAAAAACCTAGTTCACTAAAATTTAATACATAGAATTCTTATGCATAAGAAAATTATGTATATATTCGTAATAGTAATTTTAGTGCTAAATATTGCTATATAAATGGGTGATGTTTGTTTTAAGAGCAAAATAAGAGAATAGAAAAAATGGGAAATTCTAAATTATACAAGGGTAGTTTAAATACTATTATTTTAAAGTTGCTTGAAGAAAAAGGCAAGATGTATGGGTATGAGATTACGCAAAAAGTAAAAGAGTTAACCAAAGGAGAACTTAAAATTACGGAAGGTGCTTTATACCCTGCTTTACATAAACTAGAAGCAGAAGGACTATTAGATGTTGAGGTTGCAAAAGTAGATAACCGCTTGCGTAAATATTATAAATTAACAGAAGCCGGAGAAAAAGAAACAATAAACAGATTAGCAGAGCTAGAAGAGTTTATACGTAGTATGCAAAATTTAGTAAACCCTAAATGGAGTATAGAGTAGCGATATGGAATTAACCAAAGAAGACATATTAACTATAAATACTTATCTAAAAAAGAAAGATATAAAGTTTGCAGATGTCAGAACAGAAATGGTAGACCATGTTGCTACAGCCGTATCAGAAGAAATGGATAGCAAGAACCTTACGTTTTATGACGCTTTTAAGGCGTATATGGTTGTGCATAAAAAAGACTTACAACAATACAATAAGCAGTTTAAAAAAACTACAGATAAAATAGTACTTAAGTCGCTTTTTAAAAAGTTTATAGCACCACTAAATATAGGTGTTATGGTGTCCAGCTTTTTCCTTTTAATACAGTTTTTTCCTTTAGGAGATAAGAAGTTTATAAAATTTGTACCATTTGGTTTTTTAATAATTGCTATACTAATATATCACATTGTAGCGCTTAAAAAGCGCAAGCAACGTTTCTCTGGCATAGAGAGGGCTGGACTTATACTCACTTTAAGTTTTCAGTTATATAACGCTTTTCAAAATCCTTTTTTTAATGAAAATTCTGTAATTACAAACGATTACTATTTTACCTTAGTTTTTGTTTTATTGCTGGGGCTATCTACTGCTTTTATTGCGGTGATTCTAGAGCTTTATAAAAAATATACCAACCATTATACTATTGTTTAATATGAAACTTGCAGCAAAGGAAATACAGCATATAGATGAGATTCTAACAGAGCGCGGATTAGACTACATTGATTTAAAATATGAAATTTTGGACCATATGGCTAATGGTATTGAAGCGTTAATGGTAAATGAAGATCTTTCATTTGAAGAAGCTTCTTCTAAAGAACTAAAAAATTGGGAACAGGAGTTTAAGCCTTATTCTCATTTTCTTTTTGGTTATGCACAAGTTGGTCCAAAAATAGTGATAAAAAGATGTGTAAACTTGATAAAGCAAATGTATTTAAAGTCAATTATTGGAGGGATGCTAATTGCATTTGGTTTGCTTTGTTTTTTTAAATTAATACCAACCGGATTAAATACTGATGGTGTTAATTTTATTGCTGGTTTTGTGTATACCGTGTCTACTTTGGTGGCACTATATTTTTTATATTTAGCTACAAAATTTCAAACAAAAAGTACCTGTCAGTATTTTTTAAAAGTAAACGGAAGAACACACTGGATTGCATTATTTCTTTTTAATCCTTTTTGGGAATGGTCTGTTAAATTTGATGTCGTTAATAGTAGCTTTCTCGATCTCTTTTGGCCAAGTGCAATAATTATTATGAATTTCTTTATGATTAAAACTTTTTTTGATCACAAGAAAACTACTAATTATCAAATTGTTTAAAAATGAAATTAAGTAAATAACAAATAGAATTTATAGATGATTATCTTATTAAAAATAAGGTGAAATATTGGGATGTTCGTATGGAACTTATAGACCATATTAGTAATGAGGTAGAAGCTCTAATGAAAGTAGGATCTAGTTTTACCAATGCAATGCAAGTAGTTCACATTAAATTTGGTAATGACTTAACTATAAAAAGACTAAACAAAGAAAATACCGGTTGGGATACTTTTCCTAGTTTGTACGCAGATTCGTCCGGGTATAAGAAGTTAATTGAAGAAAAAAAACAAGGGTTAACTAAGGGCTTTGCGAAACTTCAACGAAAAGCGTTAAAGCTGTTTTTTACTAGAGCCAAGTCACTAATGCTATACGCTTGCGTGCTTATTACATTTTTATATACCAAAGAGTTTTTTAGTGCTAAGGCTATGCATAAAACTGTGTTGTTGTTATTAATGGTTATGTCATTAACCCCGTGTTTAATTGCATTATTTAATCTTAAAAATACGCTGAAGTCATTAACTATTAATACTTCTTTATTATCTAGTATTTCTGGTGTAAGTTTTATAAATGCTTTGTTATTAGGTCCTAAAATATTTTTAGATGAAGGTGAGCAATTGTCATTTACTTATATTTTTATAGTTTTTGCATTGTTGTTTCCTTTTTTCTACACAGCTATTCAATTGTTTGTTAATCAACTTAAAAAATATAATTCAATTCATAAAAAATTAGCATGAAACTAAGTAAAGAACAGATAGATGAGCTTTATACCTTTACCCGTAAGCATTATGTGGAACATTATGATTTGCAAACAGAACTTGTAGACCATTTAAGTAATGGTATAGAAGAGCAATGGCAACAAAACCCAAAGTTATCTTTTGACGATGCTTTACAAGTTGAATTTAAAAAGTTTGGTGTTTTTGGCTTTATGGGTGTTGTAGAGAAACGCCAAAAAGCCATGAACAAACGTTACAGAAAAATACTTTTTAGGTTTGTTAAAGAGTGGTTTCAGTTGCCAAAGCTGTTAACCACTATTGCAATTTTTATAATGTTTTTTTTAGTGCTTCATTTAAAGCAAGCATCATATGTATTAATGGGGTCAATATTAATTTTGATAGCGGTAGATCTTTACCATCAATTTAAAAGAAGAAAAAAAGAGAAAACACAAAAGCAGAAAAAAGAAAAGGTGTTTATGTTAGAAGCTATGATTGGGGATACCAGAAATGGTTTTTCTGTGTTAACATTTACCAATGTTTTTAATATTGTAAATGCTATGCGCTTTAACTTTAGTGAGTTGCATAGTTATTGGTTAGCACTTATTGCCATTGCTGCTACATTACTATGTTTAACTTTCTACATTACGGCTTATGTAATGCCTAGCAAAGCACAAGAATTGTTAGAAGAAACGTACCCTGAATACAATTTAATTTAAAATAGTGTAACAAATTAGCATTTGTTGCCACTAACAAAATATAATTAATCAACCATAAATTATGTTAAAACACTTTTTAAGCCTTCAATGGAAGTCCTTTTTTAGGTCAGCCTCTTTTAAAACCAACTTGGCACTTAAAATATTTATGGGCTTTTTTGCACTTTATTTTATAGTTGCATTTCTATTTATGGGCGTTGGCTCTTATTATCTTATTGAAAAAGCAGAAATAGGTGATCCTTTAGAGGTGGTAAATAAATACATAATATACCTTTTTGTATTAGATTTACTAATAAGGTATATGATACAGAAAATGCCTGTTACCAACATTAAGCCTTTATTGTATTTACCTTTAAAAAAAGCACAAGTTGTAAATTACTCTTTAGGTAAAACAATTGCTTCCTTTTTTAATTGGGGTTATGCATTTTTCTTTTTGCCATTTTCTATTGTATTGCTAATAGAGGGCTATAATCCGCTTGGCGTTGTAGCTTGGCACTTTGGTATTTTTGCACTTATTTATTGTAGTAACTTTATTAATATTTTAGTTAATAATAAAGACAGTGTTTTTTACCCTGTAATAGCTGTTTTTATAGCTCTAGGAGCTTGTCAATACTTTGGTGTTTTTGATATTACTAACTACACAGCAACATTTTTTAACGGGCTATATAATGCGCCTTGGATGGCTATTTTGCCTTGGTTAGCCTTAATAGGTTTATACTTTGCAGCATTTAGCTATTTTAAAAAGAATATGTATTTAGATGCCGGCTTAAAAGGCAAACAAACTGTTGCTAAAACTGAAGATTTATCTTTCTTAAACAGATTTGGAAATACGGGAACATTTTTAAAGAATGATATTAAGTTAATAAAAAGAAATAAACGACCTAAAACAGCTGGCTTAATGAGCTTTTTGTTCTTGTTTTACGGACTATTATTTGGTTCTGGTGCAGTAGAAGTTTATGACGGACCAGTTTGGCAAATATTTGGTGGAATATTTGTTTCAGGCGGATTTTTATTCACATTTGGACAGTTTGTGCCAAGTTGGGATAGTGCGTACTATCAGTTAATGATGAGTCAGAATATAAAGTACAGAGACTACATAACCTCTAAATGGTATTTAATAGTAATTGCCACAGTAATTAGTGCTGTATTGGCATCATTTTACTTGTTTTTTGGTGTTAATGCATACTTAGCGGTATTGGTAGGTGCTATTTACAATATTGGTGTAAACTCGCACTTAGTGCTCTTAGGCGGTGCTTTTATAAAAATGCCAATAGACTTAACGTCTAATAAAAAAGCATTTGGAGACAAGCAGGCTTTTAATATGAAAACAATGTTATTGTCGCTTCCTAAATTAATATTGCCAATGGTAATTTTTGCTGCCGGATATTACTTTGTAAATGCAGCAACAGGTTACATACTTGTTGCAGCAGCAGGTGTTTTAGGAATGGCATTTAGGAATATAGTTTTTGATAAGATTGAGAAAATCTACAAAAAAGAGAAGTACAAAACTATACACGCATACAAACAAAAAGCATAAATAAGTAGCTCTGTTAAGAGTATAACCATAAAAAATAAAAAACCATGATAAAAGCACAGAACCTAACAAAAACATACGGCACAGCTACGGTTTTAAATATAGAAAATTTAGAAATTCCTAAAGGACAATGTTTTGGTCTTGTAGGTAATAACGGAGCAGGTAAAACAACTTTTTTTAGTTTGTTGTTAGACCTTATTCAGCCATCTACAGGGCAAATAATAAATAACAATGTACAAGTAAATACTAGTGAAGATTGGAAACCTTTTACTTCTGCATTTATAGATGAATCTTTTTTAATTGGCTACCTAACACCAGAAGAATATTTTTATTTTATTGGTGAGTTACGCGGACAAAATAAAGCAGATGTAGATAAACTAGTAAACAGTTTTGAAGACTTTTTCCATGGAGAAATACTAAATCAAAAAAAATATTTAAGAGATTTATCTAAAGGAAACCAGAAAAAAGCAGGTATTGTAGCCTCTTTTATTGGTAGTCCAGAGTTGGTAATTTTAGATGAACCTTTTGCAAATTTAGACCCAACAACACAAATAAGACTAAAAGGTATAATTAAAAATTTAGCTGCAAACCAAAATACAACGGTGCTGGTTTCTAGTCATGATCTAAGTCACGTTACAGAAGTTTGTGAGCGTATAGTTGTGTTAGATAAAGGTGAGCTTATAAAAGATATTAAAACATCTGCAGCTACATTAAAAGAATTAGAGGCTTTCTTTTCTGGAGCAGAGGCGCCAGATGCTGCAGTTGCTGTTTTTGAAGACGAAGAATAAATAGTTGCCGTAATTAAAAGGCGGCTTCATAAAAATAAAAGACCCATAAATTTGTATAAAAATTGATGGGTCTTTTTGGTTCACTAGCTTATCAAACCAAATAAATAAAAATAAATAGTAAATTTATGCACCCTAAACATAATAATACCGCGGTTTTTCTGTTTTGTTTAGGTAAGAATAGATACAATTTTGAAGCTTCAAACTAAAATTATAGGAACAGTAGTACTAGCAGCATTAGTCTTTAATGCCTGTTCTACTAAAAAGAACGCCTTTGTTAACAGAGAGTGGCACGCATTAAATACTAAATTTAATGTACTCTACAACGGTAATATTGCTTTTGAAAAAGGCAGAGAAGAATTAAATGCCAACTACAAAGATAATTATTGGGATTTATTACCAATAGAGCGTTTAGAAGTTACAGATGAAGTAAAATTAGATTCAGAAAATAACAACCCAAACTTTATTATTGCAGAGGAAAAAGCGACTAAAGCCATACAAAAACACAGTATGGTTATTAAAGATAGGGAGCGTAACCCGCAAACAGACGAGGCTTTTTTACTTTTAGGAAAAGCGCGTTATTTTGATCAGCGTTTTATTCCTGCTCAAGAGGCTTTTAACTATGTGCTTAAAAATTACATACAGAGTGATAAGTTTAACGAGGCGCGTATTTGGAGAGAAAAAACCAATGTGCGTTTAGAAAATGAAGAACTTGCCATTAAAAACTTAAAAAAACTTTTTAAGTACGACGATTTGTCTGACCAGGAATACGCAGATGCAAGAGCGGTAATGGCACAAGCATATATTAATTTAAATGCTCCAGATACTGCAATTCAGCAATTAAAAAGAGCATCAGTCTACACAAAAAAACAAGAAGAAAAAGGAAGGTATTATTTTATAATTGGGCAGTTGTACAATCAGCTTAACAAAAAAGATAGTGCCAATTATGCCTTTGATAAAATTATAGATTTAAACAGAAAATCTCCTCGTGTTTATTTTATTAATGCACACCTGCAAAAAATAATGAACACAACTGTTACTGCAGACAACAAAGAAGAAATGTTTGAGTATTTAACAGACTTAGAAGAAAATAGAGAAAACAGGCCGTTTTTAGATAAAATATACAGACAAAAAGCACAGTTTTTTTTAAATCAAGAACAAGATAGTTTGGCCTTAGTTTATTTTGATAAGTCTCTACGTGCTACCACAAACGATAATAAATTAAACGCACTTAATTATGAGAATTTAGGTGAGTATTATTTTGATAAAAACAAGTACAAGCAAGCAGGTGCCTATTTTGATAGTACACTTACAAATTTGGTAGAAACAAGTAAAAAACACCGTTTAATAAAAAAGAAATTAGACAATTTAGAAGATGTTGTAAAGTATGAAGATATTGTACAATATACAGATAGCGTTGTAACGCTTTACAATTTACCAAAAGAAAAGCAAGTGGCTTATTTTGAAAAATTTATTGAAGAAAAGAAAGCAAAAGAAGAAGCTGCAGCCAAAAAAGAAAAAGAGCGTCAAAACGCAGGTATAGCAGCTTTTGCGAATACCAAAGCAGGAAAGCAAAATAAAGGTAAATTCTATTTTTATAACATTACAAGTCTAGGTTACGGTAAAACCGATTTTAAAACTGCTTGGGGAACTCGTAAGTTAGAGGACAACTGGCGTTGGTCTAATAAAAATGTAGTGTTACAAACAAGTGATACAGATAGTGGTATTGCTGGTGCAGCAACTAATACTATTACCGAAGAGGGGCAAGAGTATAAGGTAAGTTATTATATGGATAAGTTGCCAACAAATATTGCTGTAATAGATAGTTTAAAAAAAGAGCGCAATTTTGCCAATTATCAATTAGGGTTAATTTATAAAGAAAAATTTAAAGAAAACCTTTTGGCAGCCGGCAAATTAGAATCGGTTTTAAAGTCTAACCCAGAGGAGCGTTTAATATTACCATCTAAGTATAATTTATATAAGATATATGAAGAGTCTGGTAGTAATTTAGCAGCTGCAATGAAACAAGATATTATTGCAAACCACCAAGGTTCTAGGTACGCAGAGGTGTTGTTAAACCCTCAGGCAATTTTGGAAGGTGGTGCAGATACGCCAAACGCCAGATATACAAAGTTGTATAAAATGTTTCAAAATCAGCAATATTTAGAGGTTATTACTGGTGCAGAAGAAAATATTAACAGATATACAGGAGACGAAATTGCGCCAAAGTTTGAGATGTTAAAGGCAATGGCAACCGGAAGAATAGAAGGTTTTGAAGCTTTTAAAGAAGCCTTAAATTATGTAGCGTTAAATTACCCAAACAACCCAGAGGGTAAAAGAGCTCAGGAAATGATTAAATATCAGATTCCACAATTAGAGAAATCAGATTTTGTAGATCAGTCAACTAATGCAAAAGGTACTTGGAAAGTGGTTTTCCCTTTTAGTAGAAACAATGATACAGCGGCAAATGAGTTGTATAAACTACTAAATAAATCTGTGGAAGATTTAAAATATAAAAATAAAGTATCTAAAGATATATACAATTTAGAGCAGCAATTTGTAGTGGTACACGGGTTTGCATCAGAAGAATTTGCTTTAGGATATGCAGAATTATTAAAAAATAATAAAGATTACAAGGTTGGTCATCAGAATTTTGTAATTTTATCCAACAACTACAAAGTTGTGCAAGTACACAAAAAATTAAACGAGTATAAAAAAACACTATTAATCCCAAAACCGTAATAAGAGTATGTTTTCAGACAAGAATAAACCTAGAGATGTTGTAGATATGGGCGGCCAGCCTAACAGAATTGGAAAAAACACCAAAATTAAAGGTGATATAGTTTCAGAAGCCGATTTTAGAATTGACGGTAAGTTAGATGGTAACGTAAAAACATCTGGTAAGGTAGTTATTGGCAAAGATGGCTACATTCACGGAAAGGTAGAGTGTGTAAATGCAGACATAGAAGGCGGTTTTAACGGTGAGTTATTAGTATCTGATTTGTTATCATTAAAATCTTCAGCAGTAATAGAAGGTACAGTTTCTGTTTCTAAGCTTGCTGTAGAGCCAGGTGCTACTTTTAATGCATCATGTGTTATGGGAGGTAAAAATGGAGCCTTATCTGGCGCTAAACAAGCTTCAGCTGGTGGAACTTCCAAAGCTTCCTAATAACAATAAGCCAAACCACTTAAAAAATGCCGCAATGCTATCTGGTATTGCTTTTCAAATGGGAGCTATAATATACTTAGCTCATAAAGGAGGTATGTGGTTGGATGGCTATTATAACATCAAAAACGAAATTTTTACTATAATTGCTACACTTTCTGGTGTAGCAATTTCTATTTTTGCGGTAGTTACACAATTAAAAAAAATTAAATTCTAATGGCAAACCATAAGTTGCTTATCTATTTTTTTATCACAATTCTTATTTCTTTAGCGGTAGCTTTTGGTGTTCATCTGTTGGTACTAGATGATATGCAAAAACCTTTATTTGATAATAAAATTGTGCTTTCTTATGTTATTAATTTTGTGCTGGTAACTGCTATATTCACAATTATTTACCTGTTAAGAAATCAGTTTAAAACACAATTAGGTATATTTTTTATAGTAGGTAGTGCTATAAAATTTCTTTTCTTTTTTATGCTTTTTTACCCATCTTTTAATGCAGATGACAATATTAACTTAACAGAATTTGCTTCATTTTTTGTCCCGTACAGTATATGTTTGCTGATAGAGACGTTTTTTATTGCTAAAGTGCTCAAAAACTTAGATTAACGTTTTAAAATGATGCGGTTTTTGGTTGGTGTTAAAATAATCAAAAAAAGGTTTTTTTCTTTTTGACAGAAAAGCGTACATTTGCACCGATTTTTAGAGACCGATATTTTTTGAGCAATATGCGAAATACATTTTTTAGTAAAATTATTTTAGTCACGGCACTTGTGTTTAGTTTGGGTTCTTTTGCGAACGACAACAATGAGCCACAAGAAAATGATTCACAAGTAAATAGTAGCGAAGAGATTCAGGCTTACATTAGCCATCACTTAGCAGATTCACACGACTTCACTTTGTATTCGTATACAAACGATGCGGGAGAGCGTAAACATGTTGGTTTTCCGTTGCCAGTTATTGTTTGGACAAGTCAAGGTCTTAAGACGTTTATGTCTTCAGAATTTCACCATAATGATGATGGTCATGTTGTTGTTGATAAGGATGGTGTTAAGTTAACCAAAATTCACAGTAAAATATATGAGTTAGAAGAAGGTGCTACAGCAGTTTCTTTTGACGAGGAGCACCATGCTACAAATGCACATAAAGTTTGGGATTTTTCAATTACCAAAACAGTTGTGGGTATTTTGTTGGCAGGTTTATTAATGCTTTGGGGCTTTAGCTCATTAGCTAGAGGGTATAAAAAGAGCCCAATTCCAACAGGTTTTGGTCGTGTTTTAGAGCCACTAGTATTATATGTAAGAGATGAAATTGCAAGACCAAATATTGGTGAAAAGCACTACCGTAAGTTTATGGGCTTTTTATTAACGGTATTCTTTTTTATCTGGATATTAAACTTGTTAGGTTTAACTCCAATAGGTTTTAATGTTACAGGACAAATAGCGGTAACAGTTTGTTTGGCTTTATTTACATTTTTTATTGTACAATTTAACGGTAATAAAGATTACTGGAAACATATTTTCTGGATGCCTGGTGTTCCAGTTTTAATGAAAATAGCTTTAATTCCAATAGAGGTGTTGGGTATGTTAACAAAGCCATTTTCTTTATTAATTCGTTTATTTGCTAACATTACTGCTGGTCACGCCGTAGTTATGGGCTTAGTAGCTGTAACATTTACAGCAAGAGAAGCTTTAGGTGTTGGTGGTAGTTTAGGTGTATCATTCTTTTTAACGTTATTCATTTCTTTAATAGAAATTTTAGTAGCGTTTTTACAGGCCTTTATTTTTACAATGTTGTCTTCATTGTTTATTGGTATGGCTGTAGAAGAGCATGATCACCATTAATTTTAGTTTGAAATAAGAGTTTGTTTAATTTAATATAAATCAATTACTATGTACAATTTAATTGGAGCAGGATTAATCGTTATCGGAGGTGGTATCGGTTTAGGTCAAATCGGTGGTAAAGCAATGGAAGGTATTGCTCGTCAACCTGAGGCAGCTGGAAAAATCCAAACAGCAATGATTATTATCGGAGCATTATTAGAAGGTTTAGCTTTCGGTGCTTTGATCTTAGGAAAAGCTTAAGGACAAAAACAACAATCGCATTCCTGTAACGGTTGGTTACAGGATGTGTTTGTAATTAAACAAAAAACAAAAAGAATATAATTTATATTTTATAATGGATCAGTTATTAAACGATTTTTCGCCTGGGTTGTTTTTCATGTTACTAATAATTTTATTAGTACTTATCTTCTTAATGGTTAAGTTTGCATGGAAACCAATAATGAACGCTTTAAATGAAAGAGAAGACGGTATTAAAAGCGCTTTAGAAGAGGCAGAAAATGCACGTAAAGAAATGCAAAATTTGCAAGCAGATAACGAAAGGTTATTGCAAGAAGCACGTGCAGAACGTGATGCTATGTTAAAAGAAGCTCGCGAAATAAAAGAAAAAATTGTTGCAGATGCAAAAGAGCAGTCTATTATAGAAGGCGATAAAATAATTGCACAGGCACAAGCTACTATAGAAAGTGAAAAGAACGCAGCAGTAGCAGATATTAAAAACCAAGTAGCTAACTTATCTGTGCAAATAGCAGAGAAAGTTATTAAGGAGCAATTGTCTAACAATGACAAGCAACTTAAATTGGTTGAAGATATGGTAGGCGATATTAAGCTAAACTAATAAGAGAAAATGAACGAGTCTAGAGCAGCTATTAGATACGCAAAAGCCATTTTAAACCAAGCGGTTGAAAGTAAGGCTACAGATGCAGTTGAAAAAGATATGCATTCTGTTGTACAAACAATTTCTGACAGCAAGGAACTTCAAGACGTATTGGCTAGTCCAATAATTAAAGGAGATGTAAAAAAGAATGCTTTGCTAGCTGTTTTTACAGGAAGTCATAGTATTTCAGAAGGACTTATTTCTTTGCTTGTAGATAATAAAAGAGTATCACTTTTAAAAGATGTTGCTCAGCACTATATTGTTTTAAACGAAAAGCTTAAAGGAGAAGAAACAGCGGTAGTAACAACTGCAGTTGCCTTAACTAAAGATTTAGAAGCAAAAGTTTTAGAACAGTTAACAAAATTAACCGGTAAAAAAGTGTCAATAACAAATGTTATAGATGAAAGCATTATTGGTGGTTTTGTATTAAGAATTGGCGATTTGCAATACAATGCAAGTGTAGCTAATAAATTAAATAGTTTAAAAAGAGAATTTTCAAACAGTCTATAGTCTTTGGTTTACACTACGGACTTTGTAAATATTAATTAAAACAACATGGCAGGAGTAAAAGCCGCTGAAGTATCAGCAATTTTAAAGCAACAGTTATCAGGATTTGACGCTAGCGCATCTTTAGATGAAGTAGGGTCAGTATTACAAGTAGGTGATGGTATTGTACGCGCTTACGGATTAGCTAACGCTCAATACGGAGAGTTAGTAGAATTTGAAGGTGGTTTAGAAGGTATAGTACTTAACTTAGAAGAAGATAACGTTGGTATTGTATTATTAGGTGGTTCTAAAGGAGTTAAAGAAGGCTCTACTGTAAAACGTACAAACCGTATTGCATCTGTAAAAGTAGGTGAAGGTATTGTTGGTCGTGTTGTAGATACTTTAGGTAACCCAATAGATGGTAAAGGACCAATTGCTGGAGAAACTTATGAAATGCCATTAGAGCGTAAAGCTCCAGGTGTTGTATATCGTGAGCCAGTTACAGAGCCATTACAAACAGGTATTAAAGCAATTGATGCTATGATTCCAGTTGGTAGAGGTCAGCGTGAGTTGGTAATTGGAGATAGACAAACTGGTAAAACTACTGTTTGTATTGATGCTATATTAAATCAAAAAGAATTTTACGATGCAGGTAATCCTGTATATTGTATATATGTTGCTGTAGGTCAAAAGGCTTCTACAGTAGCTTTAATTGCTAAAACATTAGAAGAAAAAGGTGCTTTAGCTTACACAACAATAGTAGCTGCAAATGCATCAGATCCTGCTGCAATGCAAGTTTATGCTCCTTTTACAGGTGCTTCTATTGGTGAGTACTTTAGAGATACTGGTAGACCAGCTTTAATTGTTTTTGATGATTTATCTAAACAAGCAGTTGCTTACCGTGAGGTGTCTTTATTATTACGTCGTCCTCCAGGACGTGAGGCGTACCCTGGTGATGTATTCTACCTACACTCTAGATTGTTAGAGCGTTCTGCAAGAGTTATTAATGATGATAGCATTGCTAAGGATATGAATGATTTACCAGAGTCTTTAAAGCCAATGGTAAAAGGTGGTGGTTCTTTAACTGCATTACCAATTATTGAAACTCAGGCTGGTGACGTTTCTGCATATATCCCAACAAACGTAATTTCTATTACAGACGGACAAATTTTCTTAGATGGAGATTTATTTAACTCTGGTGTACGTCCGGCAATTAACGTAGGTATCTCTGTATCTCGTGTTGGTGGTTCTGCACAAATTAAATCTATGAAAAAAGTATCTGGTACTTTAAAACTAGATCAGGCTCAGTATCGTGAGTTAGAAGCGTTTGCTAAGTTTGGTTCAGATTTAGATGCATCTACATTAAACGTTATTGAAAAAGGTAAGCGTAACGTTGAGATCTTAAAGCAAGCTCAAAACGATCCTTACACTGTAGAAGATCAAGTAGCTGTTATTTATGCAGGTTCTAAAAACTTATTAAAAAACGTACCAGTAGAAAAGGTTAAAGAATTTGAAGCGGAATATGTAGAGTTTTTAAATGCTAAACACAGAGACGTTTTAGATACCTTAAAAGCAGGTAAATTAACTGACGAGGTTACAGATACTTTAGTAGCTGTATGTAAAGACCTTTCGGCAAAATATAAAGCATAATCCCCTTCTTAATTTCTTGTCAAGAGACAATAAAAAAAAGGGAATTTTAATTAGACTAATCAATCCCTCTCCTTTTGGAGAGGTTAGGAGAGGAAAAAATGGCAAACTTAAAAGAAATACGTAATAGAATAGCATCAGTATCTTCAACTATGCAGATTACCAGCGCAATGAAAATGGTATCTGCAGCAAAGTTAAAGAAGGCACAAGATGCAATTACTGCAATGAGGCCTTATTCTGATAAATTAACTGAGCTTTTACAAAGTTTAAGTGCTAATTTAGATGCGGATTCTGGTAGTAAGTTTTCTGAAGAAAGAGAAATTAATAAAGTTTTAATAGTTTCCATAACTTCTAATCGTGGTTTATGTGGTGCTTTTAACTCTAACATTCTTAAGCAAAGTGTTTCTTTAGCAGAAAACACATATGCAGGTAAAGAAGTAGAATTTCTTGCAATAGGGAAAAAATCTAACGATTTTCTTTCTAAAAACTATAATGTAATTGCTAACCATAGTGCGGTTTATGACGATTTAACTTTTGATAATATAGCTGCAATTGCAGAAGATTTAATGGAGTTATTTGTTAACGGTACTTATGATAAGATTGATGTTGTTTACAACAAGTTTAAAAATGCAGCAACGCAAATTGTAATGACAGAGCAGTTTTTACCAATTGTAGCAGCTGTATCAGAAAACGAAACTAGTAACAACAACAATACAGATTATATTTATGATCCTTCTGAAAAAGAAATTGTTGAGCAACTAATTCCTAAGTCTTTAAAAACACAATTATACAAAGGTGTTAGAGATTCTTTTGCTAGTGAGCACGGTGCACGTATGACGGCTATGCACAAAGCAACAGATAATGCAACAGAGCTTAGAGATCAGTTAAAATTAACGTATAACAAAGCAAGACAAGCAGCTATTACTAATGAAATATTAGAAATTGTTGGTGGTGCAGAAGCGTTAAATAACTAAAAATTAGTTTACTGTAGTCTATATATTAAATAAATTTATGATGTAAGTCTGATTTATTACGTAACTAGACGAATAATATAAATTAAAACCTCACTTCTGGTGAGGTTTTTGTTTTTTTGAAATCTTTTAAAAGAAATACTTGGCATTAAATTTGTCATTGTATCTTTATAAATATCAAAACACCCCCATTATGAAAAATTCAATCTTTAGTATACTTGTAGTTTTAGGAATGTTAACGAGCTGTTCTTCTCAAAAGAATTTAGTTGATTCTGCTCCTTTTGAAATAGGAACCGCATATTGCCAAGATTGGTATGGCGGTAAAGAACAATCTGGTGCTGGTGTAGAATTAAAAATTCCTGTAGCTAACTTAGATGGTTACAGAGTTAACTCTATATATTTTAGAGAACAACAATCTTATGTGAAAATAAAAGATGAAGATGGGCAAAAATTTGTTGTAGCAACAATGGTAGCTAAAAAAGCTATGCCGCCTAAAGATATGGTTGTGCATGCAGACCCAAAAAAGGAAGTAGGTAATAAACCAGTAACAAAACAATTGCAAAAAGACTTTCCGTTTGAGTTGGCTTATGACGAAGCTGTTTTAAGCTATTATAGAGGCGATGTAATAAACTATGTTAAAATAACTGGTATAAAGCATAAGCAGGCTATAATTTATCCTTCTAGGTCTAAAGAGTAAGACTTTGTTTACTAGGGTATAAATAACTACTTTTAAACTCTAATTAAACGCTATTGAATCCTTTTAAAAAACTTTTTAAGCAAACCTTTGTGTATGGCTTGGCAACGGTGTTGCCAAGAATGCTGTCTTTTCTTTTGGTGCGTGTGTATACAGACGTAATGGATCCAGATCTTTATGGTCAGGTTTCTGTTATTTTTGCTTGGTTTGCAATTTTTAACGTGTTTTTGGCTTATGGTATGGAGACAGCCTTTTTTAGGTTCTACCATAAATCTGAGGATAAAGAAAAGGTAATTTCGACATCACTTATTTCCATAGCTGTTTCTACCTTAACTTTTTTTGTAGTTGCATTAATATTAAAAAATCCTTTAGCTAGTTTTGCAGGTATACGGGAAGAGTTTATTTCTTATGCAATTTTTATACTAGTTTTAGATGCTTTAGTAATTATTCCTTTTGCATGGCTTAGAGCCACAGAAAAGCCAATGAAATATGCAGTTATTAAAATTGTAAATATTTGTATCAATCTTGGTTTAAATCTCTTTTTCTTATTGTTGTTACCAAAGCTAGTTGTTGGTAATGCAGATTCTGTTTTTGCATCAATCTATAAAGAAGACTTTCAAATTTCATATATATTTATATCAAACTTAATTGCTAGCGGAGTCACATTAGTTTTAATGTTGGGTTTATATCTTAAAAGCAAATATGTTTTTGATAAAGTACTGTGGCGCTCTATGATGAAATATGCTGGACCTGTTTTATTAGCTGGTATAGCGTTTACAATTAATGAGGTTTTTGATAAGATTTTATTAGAATGGCTTTTGCCAGCAAACATAGCCGAATCTGAGGTTGGTAAATATGCTGCTTGTTACAAATTGGCTTTGTTTATGACTCTCTTTGCTACAGCATTTAGAATGGGAATAGAACCCTTCTTTTTTAGTCACTCTAATGCTAAAAACCCTCAAAAAGCATATGCCCAAATTACCAATTACTTTGTAATATTAGGTAGTGTAATTTTATTGGGTGTAGTAGTTTTTGCTGATGTGCTAAAATTATTATTTGTAGATAACTCCGAGTATTGGGAGGCTATGAAAATAGTGCCCTTAATTGTATTAGCAAACTTCTTTTTAGGAATTTACCATAATCTATCTGTTTGGTATAAGGTTACAGATAAAACACGTTACGGTGCTTTTATATCTGTAATTGGAGCCGTTGTAACTATAGTTGTTAATGTAGCACTTATACCTACATTAAGTTACATGGCTTCTGCTATTGCAACAGTTTTAGCTTATGGTACTATGATGGGGCTTTCTTATTGGTATGGTAAAAAAAATTATCCTATACCCTACAATATGCGTAAAATAGTTTTTTACTTTAGCTTATCTGTGGTATTGTCAATTTTGTCTTTTTACGTTTTTGACAGAAACCTATGGGTGGGTTGTGCATTACTACTCTTATTTGTAGGCTTAGTGTATAAAATGGAAAATGAAGTATTAAGAAAAATAATAAAGAAAAAATGACAATTAAAATAATTAATAAATCGGCACACGAAACTCCTAGTTATGAAACTTTGGCTTCAGCAGGAATGGACTTAAGAGCCAATATTTTAGAGTCTATTACGTTAAAACCTCTAGAAAGAGCTATTATAAAAACCGGACTTTTTATAGAGTTGCCTGTTGGTTATGAGGCTCAAGTTCGCCCAAGAAGTGGTCTGGCAGCTAAAAAAGGTGTTACTGTTTTAAATGCGCCAGGTACAATAGACGCAGATTACAGAGGAGAAATAGGTGTAATTTTAGTAAACCTGTCTAATGAAGATTTTAAAGTTGAAAACGGTGAACGTATTGCGCAATTAGTTATTGCAAAGCATGAGAGAGCAGAGTGGATAGAGGTAAATGAGTTGTCTGAAACAGAAAGAGGCGAAGGCGGCTTTGGTAGTACCGGCACTAAGTAAAAAATAATATAAACATAAACCATTATTAATATGAGCACATTAATTTGTGCTTAGATTTAAAAAAAGAAAAAAATGAAAATTATAGTTCCAATGGCGGGCAGAGGTTCTCGTCTTAGACCACATACATTAACAGTTCCTAAGCCATTAATACCAATAGCAGGTAAACCAATTGTGCATCGCCTGGTTAGTGATATTGCTAAAGTTTTAGATGAACCAATTGAAGAGGTAGCCTTCATTTTAGGAGACCCGGCTTTTTTTGGTGATGATGTTATTGCTAGTTTAAAAGAATTAGCAGAGAGTTTAGGAGCAAAAGCATCTATTTACAGGCAAGACCAACCTTTAGGTACAGGGCACGCTATAATGTGTGCTAAAGACTCTTTAAGTGGGCCAGCTGTAATTGCTTATGCAGATACATTAATTAGAGCAGATTTTGATTTAGATAAAACTGCTGATAGTGTTATTTGGGTAAAACAGGTAGAAAAGCCTGAAGCTTTTGGTGTTGTTAAACTAAATGATAAAAACGAAATTACAGAGCTAGTTGAAAAACCAGAGCAATTTGTGTCTGACCTAGCTGTAATTGGTATTTATTACTTTAAGGATGTTGCCGTTCTAAAAGATGAATTGCAGCACGTTTTAGACAATAACATTATTAATGGTGGAGAATACCAAATTAATGATGGTATTAAGCAGATGATGCAAAAGGGTAAAAAGTTTGTTTCTGGTAAGGTTGATGAATGGATGGACTGTGGAAATAAAAATGTTACCGTAGAAACCAATATGCGTATGCTTGGCTTTTTAGAAAAAGATGGTGAAGCATTAGTTTCTAAATCTGTTACATTAGAAAATGCTAATATTATAGAGCCTTGCTACATAGGAGAAAACGTAGTGCTTAAAAACACCACTGTTGGTCCTTATGTATCTGTAGGGGATAATACAGCTATAGAAAACTCAACAATAAAAAATAGCTTAATACAAACCAATAGCAAAATTGAAAATGCAAATTTAGATAATGCAATGGTTGGTAACCACGTAAAATACAATGGCAATTATGAGACAATTAGCATTGGAGATTACTCGGTTTTAGAATAAAAACAATTATAAAACTGCATTTTAACCCCGTAAAATTACCTTTTATGGGGTTTTTTTATGTTTTTTACACCTCTAAAATGTTATAATTCACCTACAAAACTCCTGTTTTTCACAACAATACAGCTTTCAAATTGTTACATACCAGCTATTTATGTGTTAATTTGCATATGAACATCAAATCATAAATGTTTAATTATGCACACTAACCCCCAAATAAAACCTACTTACAAACATATTATTTACTTAATTTTATGTTTTTCATTATTACAATTAAATGCGCAAAACTTAGTTAAAAACCCAAGTTTTGAGTCTTCTAAAAAGTGTAGTAAAAAACCAGGAAACTTTGAAAAAGATGTCTTGGAATGGCGTACACCATCTGATGGTAGTACAGACTATTATAGTGACTGTAGCCCAGAAATGAGCACAAATCATAACTTTATAGGCAGACAGCAAGTTTATCATGGTAAGGCTTTTGCTGGTTTTTATATGCTAGGCCCAGATAATTACAGAGAGTACATTACTGGTGTTTTAACGCAAACACTTGTAAAAGGCAAAAGATATAAAGTGTCTTTTATGGTAAGCTTGGCAGATAAAGCTGGTTTAGCTGTAGATGAATTTCAAATTTTATTTACCGAAAAATCTCCTAAATGGAGTACTAAAAAAAGTATTGCTATAGACTATGTAAATAACTCAGAAGAAATTAGGTTGTTAAAAGTTAGGTCTGCTGCTGGTTTTTCTAACAAAAGAACTTGGACAAACGTCTCTACAACTTTTGTAGCCAACGGTACAGAAACTTTTGTTACACTTGGTAATTTTAAAAGAGATAAAAGAACCAGAACTAAGGTTACTAATGACAGGCTTCGTAAAGCATCATACTACTACATAGATCAGGTATCTGTTGTAGAAGATGAGGGTATTAATTTAGATGAAATATATGTTATTAAAGACTTGCTATTTACATCTGATAGTTATGTGATTAATAAAGAAGCTAAAGGGCAATTAAGGGAGTTGGTAAGGCATTTAAAAAGAAATCCAAGACTTAATGTTACCATTTATGGGCATTCTGACAACGAAGGAGATGCTAAATACAACAAACTATTGTCTTTAAACAGAGCAAAATCTGTAGGTGAATTTTTATTGGATAATGGTTTAACTTTTGACCGTATTAAATGGCAAGGATATGGAGATGAAATTCCTTTGGCAACTAATAACAGTGAAACAGGAAGATTAAAAAACAGAAGGGTTGAGTTTGTGGTTTCAGAAAGTAAGTACAATACTTACGCAAACAATGGTTTTGAAGAAGATAAAGAGTAAAAAATGCTAATTATACTATAAAAAAACCTCTTCTTAACAAGAAGAGGTTTTTACTATTAAAACAAATTGTAATGCTATTTTGCTTGCATTAATTCTTCAATTTCATCTGCTTCTATAGGAATGTTGGCCATTAAGTTAAACGGCTCTCCATTTTCTTGTATTACAACATCATCCTCTAACCTAATACCTAAGTTTTCATTAGGTATGTAAATACCAGGCTCTACTGTAAATACCATATTTGCTTTCATTGGAGTTTTTAATTCTCCGTAATCATGTGTATTTAAACCAATGTGGTGGCTAGTACCGTGCATAAAGTATTTTTTGTATGCAGGCCAGTTTTTATCTTCATTTTGTACATCTGCTTTGTCTAATAAACCAAGGCCTAATAACTCACTGGTCATTAATTTACCAACTTCCTTATGGTATTCTGCCCAAAGTGTTCCAGGAACAAGCATTTTTGTAGCATCATTTTTAACACGTAAAACCGCGTTATAAACCTCTTTTTGTCTTTTTGTAAACTTACCGCTTACAGGTATACTTCTACTTAAGTCACTAGAGTAGTTTGCGTATTCTGCAGCAACATCCATAAGTATAACATCACCATCTTTACATTGTTGGTTGTTTTCTATGTAGTGTAATACGTTTGCATTGGCGCCAGAAGCAATAATTGGTGTATAAGCAAAACCTTTAGAGCGGTTACGTATAAACTCGTGCAGTAATTCTGCTTCAATTTCATACTCCCAAACACCAGGTTTAACAAAGCTTAATAAACGTCTAAAGCCTTTTTCTGTGATATTACAAGCTTCTTGCATCAATGCCAATTCTTCAGGCTCTTTTACGCCTCTAATATTTTGCATTATGGTAAAGCTTTTTGCCCATTGGTGTGCAGGGTAATCTGCTTTGCATTTTTTTATAAATCGGTCTTCCCTTGTTTCTGTTTCTACAGCTTGTCTATAGTGCTCGTTAGTGTCAAAGTAAACAGTTTCTGCCTCGGTCATTACATCAAAGAAAACTTTGTCAAAATCAGACAACCAATATACAGTTTCTATTCCAGAAACTTCTGTGGCGCGCTCTTTGGTAAGTTTTTCCCCTTCCCAAACAGCAATATGTTCATTGGTTTCGCGTACAAATAAAATTTCTTTGTGTTTAGGATCTAGTGCATCAGGAAAAAGAATCAAAATAGTTTCTTCTTGGTCTGCACCCGATAGGTAAAAAATATTTCTATTTTGCTCAAAAGGCATTGTGCTATCTGCGCCAATAGGGTATATGTCATTAGAATTAAAAACAGCAACACTCTTAGGCTTCATTTGAGCCATAAACTTTTTGCGGTTTTTTACGAATAATTTAGAATCGATTTGATTGTACTTCATTTCTTAATTTTTCAGTTGTTATAATGAAATTTCAGAGGCAAAATCGCATAAAATTTCAAGATGTAACCAAAAGTAATGAATATCTATTTTGATGCATAAGAAAACATATCTTTTAGTCTCTTTTTAACGTATTTGGGGCATCAAATAACAAACAAATAAATGTGTTTATACATGTGGTAAAAAATTATTTTGGCATAACACCCTTTATTTATAACTTCCGTAAGTTAAATTAACAGACTAATTAAGAGAACAAAACCTAACGAACTAAAACCTAAAAAATGAAAAAATTTTTATTCATGTGCCTTATGTTTTCTGGTACATTAAGCTTTGCTCAGCCAGCAGCAACCCCCAAAAACGTTGTGCAAAATGCACTTGTACAAAAAAAACAAATGGAAGAATCTTCTGTTGTAAAAAATATAGTATTCACTAATATTGGGCCAACAGTAATGAGTGGCCGTATTGTAGATGTTGCTGTTAACCCTAAGCAACCTACGGAGTTTTATGCTGCTTATGCATCTGGAGGATTGTGGTATACAAATAATAATGGCACAACTTTTACTCCGGTGATGGACAATGCAAGCACGCAAAATATAGGAGATATTGCTGTAGACTGGCAATCTGGAACTATATGGGTTGGTACAGGAGAAAATAATTCGTCTAGATCTTCTTATGCTGGTGTGGGATTATTAAAATCTACAGATAAAGGAGAAACCTGGCAGAATATGGGTTTGGTAGATGCGCACCATATTGGCCGTATTTTAATTAATCCAGAAAATACTAATGAGGTTGTTGTAGGTGCAACAGGGCATTTATACTCTGCTAATGAGGAGCGTGGTATTTATAAAACTACAGATGGTGGTAAAACTTGGAAAAAAACACTTTTTGTAAATGATGTTACTGGTATTATAGACGTTGCTATGGTGCCAACTAACTTTAATGTACAATATGCAGCTGCTTGGGAAAAAGACCGTAAAGCTTGGAATTTTTCTGGTAACGGATCTAACTCTGCTATATATAAAAGTATTGATGGTGGTAGTAACTGGACAAAAATTACAACTAAGGAAAGTGGTTTTCCTACTGGAGAAGGTGTTGGTAGAATTGGTTTAGCCGTTTTTGATGAAAACACTGTTTACGCTGTTCATGATAGTCAGTTTAGAAGACCTGCAGAAGCTAAAAAGAAAAAAGCATCTAATGATTTGGTTAAAGATGATTTTAAAACAATGTCTAATAAAGAGTTTTTGGCTTTGTCTGACTCTAAGCTTAATAATTTTTTAAAAACAAACGGTTTTCATGAAAAGCATAGAGCGCCAAATGTTAAGCAAATGGTACGTGTTGGTACTGTTAAACCAATAGATATTGCTAAGTATTTAGAAGATGCCAACTCTATGTTGTTTGAAACGCCTGTTGTTGGAGCAGAAGTATATAGGAGTGATGATGCAGGGAAGACTTGGAAAAAAACAAACCAAGAACATATAGATAATTTGTTTTATAGTTATGGCTATTACTTTGCGCAAATAAGAGTACACCCTAAAAATAAAGATGAAATTTACTTAGCTGGTGTGCCGCTAATAAAATCTAATGATGGCGGTAAAACTTTTGATAATATAGATGGTCCAAATGTACACTCAGACCATCACGCACTATGGATTAATCCGGATTTAAAAGGACATTTAATTAATGGTAATGATGGCGGAATTAATATATCATACGATGATGGTAAAAATTGGATAAAAAATAATTCACCAGCTGTTGGTCAGTTTTATGCTATTAATGTGGATGATGAAAAACCATATAATGTGTATGGTGGTTTGCAAGATAACGGAGTTTGGGTTGGTGCCAATAATGCTAGAGAAAGTGTAAGGTGGCACCAAACAGGACAGTATCCTTGGGAAAGCTTAATGGGTGGTGATGGTATGCAAGTGCAGATAGATAGTAGAAATGCTAACATTGTTTATACAGGTTTTCAGTTTGGAAACTATTTTAGAATAGACAGGGAAAACGATTCTCAAAAATACATTCAGCCTAAACATAATTTAGGGGAGAGTCCTTATCGCTTTAATTGGCAAACACCAATTTTATTGTCTCCTCATAACCAAGATATTTTATACTTAGGAGGTAATAAATTGCACCGTTCTTTTAATAAAGGAGATAATTGGGAAACTATTTCTGGCGATTTAACAAATGGAGGTAAAAAAGGAAATGTGGCTTACGGTACATTAACTACAATATCAGAATCTCCTTTTGCATTTGGATTGCTGTACACAGGTAGTGATGACGGAGCCATACAACTTACTAAAAATGGCGGTGCTTCATGGGAAAAAATAAGTGATAACCTTAAAAACGATGAGCTTTGGGTGTCTAGAGTTGTTGCGTCTGCGCATAAAAAAGAACGTGTTTATGTAACTTTAAATGGTTACAGATGGGATGATTATACGCCATACGTATATGTAAGTGATGATTACGGTAAAAGCTGGAAAAATATTGGTGGTAACATACCTGCTTCTCCAGTAAATGTTATTATTGAAGATCCTGAAAATGAAAATTTATTATTTATTGGTACAGATAATGGTTTGTATGTGTCTTTTAATATGGGAAATACCTGGAATTTATTTACTAACGGTATACCTGCTGTAGCTGTTCATGACTTGGTAATACAACCTACGGCAAAAGATTTATTGGTTGGTACGCATGGTAGAAGCATTTATAAAACTAATATTGCCAAGCTTCAGGAAATGACACCTAAAATGTTGGCTAAAAAATTACACTTGTTTAAACCAGAAAACATTAAACATTCTAGCAGGTGGGGTAATGCTCAATCAACAAGGTTTAGGCCAAACACACCAGGAGTAGATATCAATTTTTATGCAGATAAAAAAGGGAGTTTTACTGCTCGTATTTTAACTATGAATAATACAGAGGTTAGCTCTGTTGTTGTAGATGGTGAAAAAGGGTTTAATGTGTTGTCTTATGATGTTGCTTTTTCTAAAACAGGAAAATCTAACTTTCTAAAAAAGAATAAAGTAAAGTTACAGCAAGCTAAAGATGGCAAAACATATTTGCCTAAGGGAGTGTATAAAATAGAATTGTCTGGTAATGGGGCTAAAACAGTTACAAAATTTGAAATAAAATAAATATACCTATTGTTATATTTTTAAAAGCCAAGATTAGTTTCTTGGCTTTTTTTATGTTAAAAAACCTATAAATACTAAAGTCTAATTTTTTAAAGCCTTAGTTTTGCATTCTCTTTATTTTTATTAATTTTTTATAATACTAAATGCGTATATTTTATATACTGCTCTTTTTTTTAAGCGCAGCAGCATCTGCTTACGGGCAAGAGAATTTAACTTTAAGTACAGATTCTAAAAAAGGCAAATTATACTTTTATTGGGGTTGGAATACCGCTCAGTACTCTTCATCTGATATTGAATTTAAAGGGGAGGACCATAATTTTGTATTAAAGAATGTAAAATCTCATGACCATGATTTAAGATGGAAGGTTAGTGAGCATTTAAATCCTGGCCGTTTAACTATACCTCAATTTAATTTTAGAGTGGGTTATTTTTTAAATGATCACTGGGATATTTCTATTGGTACAGACCATATGAAATATGTAGTAAATGATTTGCAAACGGTAAAAATTTCTGGTTATATAGAGGGTACAGGTACTGTTTATGATGGTGTTTATGATAATGATGATATTGTAATTGATCAAGAAAGCTTTTTAGAGTTTGAACATACAGATGGATTAAACTATGTAAATGTAGGTCTTAGAAGAAATGATAAACTAGCTAGCTTAACTAGTTTTGCAGACCTTAATTTGTTGGTTGGTGTAAATGCAGGCGTGTTAATTCCTAAAACAAACTCAGATTTACTTAATAAAGGTAAAAATGATGAGTTTCATTTAGCAGGTTATGGTGTAGGCGCTACAGGAGGCTTAAACTTAACGCTATTTAAGGTCTTTTTTATTCAGACCGAATTGAAAAGTGGTTATATAAATTTGCCAAGTATTATTACAACACCTGTAGATACAGATAGAGGAAAACAAGATTTTCTGTTCTCTCAATGGAATGTAGTCTTTGGGGGCTACATAAACCTTAATAAAAAACATAAAGCCAAAAACAAAAGATAGTTTTTGGCTTTATTGCTTATTTTTCACCAGCAACAGTATTATCTGTAAGGGTATGCATAAAAGCTACTAGGTTTTTTTGTTCTTTATCTGTTAGCTTAAGCTCATCAAAAGGTAGTGTTTGGTGGTCTAAATTAAAGCCTAAACCAGCTCCACCTCCTAGGTTGTAAAAATTAACAACTTCTTCTAAAGTGTTGTAAATACCATTGTGCATATAAGGAGCTGTTAGTGTGCTATTTCTAACTGTGGGTGTTTTAAACATTTTATCATGTATATCTTCTTCAAAAACCCAATAAAAACCTCTGTCGTTGTCTAAAACTTTGTTTTTACTTGTTTTTGGTACGCCAATAACCTCTTTCTCTGTTTCTTTATAAAAAGGCGGTACTGTGCCGTTTGTTAAGGGTATAAAATGGCAGGTTGCACAAAGTGCTTTACCCATAAATAAATTAAAACCGTTTTTTTCTTCAGCGGTAAAACTGCTAGTTTCACCTCGCAAGTCCTTATCAAATTTAGAATTAAATCCAATTAATGTAGATACATAAACAGATATAGCTCTAACGGTTTCTCTATTGCTATTAGGTACAACGCCAAAAGCATTTTTAAATAATGTTATATAGGTGGTGTCTTTTAAAATATTTCCTGAAAAACGATGTACATCTGTATTAAACTCTTTATCGTTTTTAAAAACAGCACTTATTTGGTCGTCTATAGTATTTGCTCTTCCGTCCCAAAAAAATGCTTTTTGGTAAATGCTATTTAGTAGTGTGGGTGTGTTTCTTTGTAGTAGAGCTTTGTTATTGTTTTTGCCAAGTCTTAGTCCATCTGTATATCCTTTATTTGGTAAATGGCAGGTAGCACATGACATTGCGCCATCACTAGATAGTTTTTTATCAAAAAATAACTTTTTCCCTAAAGCAATTTTCTCTTCAGAAGGGTTTCTATCGTTTACATCTAAAAAGTAATTTGCATTAAAACTATCTTCTTCAAAAAAAGTAGGAGCATTAAAATTAAAAGGATATGCATTGGTTTTTCCATCCCAAAGTTGAGATGTTTGTCTTATTTCTACCCAGTTTTTTGTAATTGGGTTTAGGTAATCTCTTATAAAAGTATATCTATCAAATAAAATAAAGTCGGTATTCTTTTTAATGTAGCTAATTGCTTCACTTATATTTTTACTAAAATCAGCGTCTAGCTTCTTGTTTTTTTCTACAATTAATGGTTGTAAGGTTAATTTATAAACTTGGTGTAAACTGATTAATGATATCGCTGTTTCTTCTATACTTCTGCCTGTTACAGGAGTGTCAAAACCAGCCATTGCTAAACTTGCAATACGTATTAATTGTTGGTGTGTACCAATAAAAAAGCGTTTAGGTGTTAATTCTCTTTTTTTTATATTTTCTTTTAAGTTGTTTACAAATCCTTTTTGGTAGTAAAGTTCTCTTAAAAAGTCTTTTTGGTTTCCGTCTTCAGTAAATAATGTTTCTTCTATTTTTTGTAAGCCAACAGGCGAAACTATTCTGCCGCTATCATCATTATATGTGGGTAAAGCGGGCCCGTTTGCTTTATGGGTTACAGAAGGGTTTAAAGCGCCTGCAAAAGGTTCTGCTTTTTTAAAAGCAATACGTAATTTAAAAAAAAGAGTTTTAGCTAAACTGTCATTATACTTAACTGTGTTTAGCGTGTCTATTAATTCTGCTGCTTGCGTTATGTGTTTTGCGTAATAATCTTGAGCAGCTTTCCAGTTGACCTCTTGTGAAGTAGTGGTTTTGGTATAGTCTTGTTTTTCTTTGCAGGCAGAAGCAAGTAATACCAAAAAAAATAAAATTTTAAAACTGTGTTTAAGCATTTGTTGTAGTTTTTATATAGTAAAAAGTCCCTGCACCATATGATACAGGGATCTTTTTAATAAAATATGTGTTGTTTTTATCTAGGTAAACCTTTGATTATTACAATTTGAGATCCTTCTAAGTAAGGAGAGTCTCCTAACCAAGGGTGCTGTAAAGATTGTGTACCACCATCTACACCGGCAAACTCATTACTTTTCCAGTAGTGTGGTTGTAAAGCCAACATAAAAGTATCTGGCTCTCCAATTTTGTCAGATATATCTATTAATGAACCAAACTCTCCGCTTAAGCCAGTAGTTTTGTCTAAGGCTAAATCGTTTCTAACAACAAGTTCTAAAACTTTTCTAGAGTTGTTACCTTCTAGGTCAGACTGATAAATGTATGCTGCATGACCTCTATTAAAAGAGTTAGGATCTTCTTGCGTGTATATGTAGTTTTCGGTTACACAAATGTTATCTGGACTCTGTAACATTGCAAGGTTACCATCCATATTATTTGTATCTGTATTTCCACTAATAACCTGTGTTAGCTTTCCTTCTAAAGGGTTTGTAGCGTCTAGTTCTAACTTATAAACTGTTCCCCAGTCGTTATAAGTACCTCTTCCTGGGCCACGACCTGTAACTGCAAAGTAAACATTTCTAGCGTTTGCATCTCCACCTTTTTGGTAATCTACGTCTTCTACTCTCATAAATTGAGATGCAAAAACGTCATTACAAGCTGTTTCCATTTCATCTACGGTTAAGCTAGATCCATTTACAATTTCAACAAATTCTACATCGTAAGTTGTCTGAAAATCTAAGTTTCCTTCGTTGTATTGTGTGTCTGCAGCTACTGCCATTACTGCACCAGCACCGTCAGATACTTGCTTTAGGCGTAATACGTAAATTTTTCCGCCAGTTAAATCAGCATCGCCAGCTGTAGAGTGGTACATAATAACTTGTCCTTCAGAACCAGAAGAATCATCATCACCACCAAGTATTACTGTTTGTCCTGCATAAGTTCCTTGTGGTAACGGAGTAGCGTTTTCCCAAGCAAACTCACCCAATGCATCTAAACCAAAATCTGCCGTTGGTGTTGGTGTTTCTACTAAGGGATCTATTCCTTTTACATCAAAATTAAATGCTTCAGATGCAGATAAAAATAAATCTTTATCACCACCGTGAATTTCCTTTTCCCACATAGTTCCAGAACATTGGCGTGCATAGTCTGCAACACTAGAGTTTAATAAATATGTTGCATCTGTTATATTAAATTCATTGTCTAATGATAACCTTGCTACAGCAAAATGATCTTCAAAATTTACTACATATTCATAACCTTCTCCGTTTTTAATTAGTCCGGCACCATCTGCACCACCACCAATTCTAAAGTCGCTACCGCCAAAGTTTAGTACATCGCTAGAGCTAACTAAAGAGTAAGCCTCTACAAAGTTAAACTGCCCATCTATAGCAACTAAAGGTTTCATATTAGATTTATTTTCAAAAATAGAAGCTGGTGGTGTGTAGTCTTCACCGTCTTCTCCGTCTTGACCATTAATTCCGTCAATACCGTCTTTTCCGTCTGTGCCATCCATTCCGTCTTCAGGATTACAACCTATAATACTTGCTCCTAATAAGGAGAATACTAAAGCCTTGGCTAATAATTTTTTATTCATTTTTTAGTGTTGTTGGTTATTATTTCTCGCACAGCAAAAATAATTTTCAACATCGCCAATATTGTTAACTCATTATGGTGTTTGTATTAAGTAAGCTTTGTGTTTATGTTACTAGTTTAATTTAAGGTTATTAATTGTAATTGTTCTTAATAGCAAATGCAAATAACATACTAAGCGGTTTGTTTTAGTTGTTAAAAAAAAGTGTATGTTTAGCTTAAACTAAGGTGTACACTAATAATTACCGATAAAATGCATACTTGTTTATTTGTAGCAAAGAATAATGAGCACCTACAAACTGGTTAGTTTGTAAATTGAAGTTTAAATTTTTAGTGTTTTGTATTTTAATTTGAAAAATTAACTCTTATTTGGCCAATTCTCCAATGTGAAAAAGTGCTTCTCCCTGATTAACTACAGCCTGATGATTGATACAAAAAACACAGCCATTAAAAGGAGCTTTAATTTCTTTATTTCGTTTAGAAAAGGCATCAGTTACAATACCAATAACAGCGCCTTTTTTAATATCGCTTCCATTTTTAATTTTAGGTAAAAACATACCAGCAGTAGGAGCGCGTAACCATTTTCTGTTGGTTAAATATACTGTTTCTTCTTTTTCAGGAAGTAAGGCTTCAGTTTTATTAATCATTTTAAAATGATGTAGAATGTTTAAAATGCCTTGTACACCTTGTTCAATAGAATATTCATCAAAACGCATACTTTCGCCAGCTTCATAAACAATAGTGGGTATTCCTTTTGTAAAAGCTGTTTTTCTAAAAGATTTAGGTATAAGGTCTGATGAAAAAGTAAATGGAGCATTAAAAATAGCCGCAAGCTCTTCACTATTTTTGTCTGCTGCCGTATAACGTGTTTGAGGATAATTAGATCTGCTGCCGCCACCAGTGTGTAAATCAACTCCAAAATCTATTTGAGGAAATATTTCTTTTGTAAAGTGATATGCTATTCTACTTGCTAATGAGCCAGATTTTGATCCAGGAAAACTTCTATTAACATCTTTACCATCTGGTAATTCTCTAGAAAAATGAATAAATCCAAAAATATTTAAAATAGGAACTGCTATTATGCATCCTTTATTAACATTAAAATATTTTTTATCTAACATTCTGCGCACTATTTCTATGCCATTTATTTCATCGCCATGTAGCCCTGCTTGCACTAATAAGGTAGGGCCAGGGTTTTTGGCGTTAAATACATAAATAGGAATATCTATAATAGTACCTGTTGGTAACCTGTCTATTTTTATGTTTACCAGTTTTTCTTGTCCTGGTTTTACACTTTCAGTACCAATGGTTATGGTTTTATTTTCGTCTTTTAAAAGCATTTTTTTCTACGTATTCAATAATTTTTTTGGCAACATTAACACCTGTTGCACTTTCTATGCCTTCTAACCCTGGAGATGCATTAACCTCAATAAGTAATGGGCCGTTTTTAGATCGTATTAAATCTACACCAGCAACACCAAGGTCTAGTTGTTTTACTGCTCTAAGTGCTATTTTACATTCATATGCGGTTGGTTCTATTGCTTGTACAGTGGCACCTCTGTGAACATTAGACCTAAATTCGCCCGCTTCACTGGTTCTTTTCATACTAGCTACAATTTTATTGCCAACTATAAAAATTCTTATGTCTTCTCCGTTAGATTCTTTAATAAATTTCTGAATTAAGATACTTGTATCCATTTTGTAAAAAGTATCTATAATAGATTTTGCAGATTTTTTGGTTTCTGCTAAAATTACACCAAGTCCCTGTGTGCCTTCTTGCAACTTAATAATTACAGGTGTGCCACCAAGCAGTGCTATTTGAGACTCAATGTTATTAGGATTAATAGAAAATAATGTTTCTGGGACAGGTACGCCACACCTGGTCATTATTTGCAATGTTTTTACTTTGTTTCGTGCCTTTATTATGCTTAAAGATTTTACTGTGGTAAAAACGCCATTTAACTCAAACTCCCTAACCACAGCCGCACCGTGCCTAGTTACTTTATTTCCTATTCTAGGAATAATGGCATCAAACTCATTGGTGATATCTTCTTCGTTTAAATAAATTTTAGGAGTAGTTGCTCCTAATTTTACAGAGCATTTGGTGTGGTCTACGAGCTCTATATAATGCCCGCGCTTTTCTGCTTCTTGTGCAATTCTTCGTGTAGAGTACACGCCCATACTAACAGAAAGTAAGCCAATGTCCATTTTTTACTCTTAAATTTTCTATGAATATCGGTCAAAAATAGTAATTAACAGAATTGTTAATCAAAGTTTCTTTAAAATAATTCTAAATACGTTACATATTTTAAGCAAAGTTTGTTGATAACTTAATTGAGTCGTAAATTTGTAAAACAAAACTAACAACAAATGAGCGGATTTTTTAAATCTTCAATTGGTAGAAAGTATGCGATGGCGCTTTCTGCTTTATTTTTAATGTTTTTTCTACTTCAGCATTTTGCTATTAATATTTTATCGGTGTTTAGTCCAAACGCATTTAATGAGGCTTCTCATTTTATGGGTACTTTTTGGGCTGTGCAGTATTTATTACAACCGATTTTAATTTTTGGAGTAATGTACCATTTTATAATGGGCTTTATTCTTGAATTTAAAAATAGACAAGCAAGAGTGGTAAAGTATGCAAAAAACAATGGAGCAGCTAATTCTAGCTGGATGAGTAGAAATATGATTTATAGCGGTTTGGCTATATTAGGTTTCTTAGTACTACATTTTATAGATTTCTGGTTGCCAGAAATTAACACTAAATACATCCAAGGCGATATGTCTGGATTATTAGCAGATGGTGAAGGCTTTCGTTATTACGAAGAGCTTACACACAAATTTGTTAACCCATTAAGAGTTGGCGCTTATGTTTTGGCATTTGTGTTTTTATCTTTACACCTTATGCACGGATTTAGTTCTGCGTTTCAATCTTCTGGAGTTAGCTCTATGAGAAAACAAAAGCTTCAGGCTTTTGGTAAGGCTTATGCTATAATAATTCCTTTAGGATTTATTTTTATAGCCCTTTTTCATCATTTTAATCATTAATAATATAGTATCATATGTCTGTATTAGATTCTAAAGTACCTAAAGGCCCTCTTAAAACTAAGTGGACCGATTATAAAAACCATATAGATTTAGTTAACCCAGCTAACAAGCGTAACATAGATGTTATTGTTGTTGGTACAGGTTTAGCTGGTGGTTCTGCTGCTGCTACTTTAGCAGAGTTGGGCTACAATGTAAAAACATTTTGCTACCAAGATTCTCCGCGTAGAGCACACTCTATTGCGGCACAAGGTGGTATAAATGCAGCAAAAAATTACCAAGGAGATGGAGACTCTACCTACCGTTTGTTTTATGACACGGTTAAAGGTGGTGATTATCGTTCTCGTGAAGCAAACGTTTATCGTTTGGCTGAGGTATCAGCAAATATAATAGACCAGTGTGTTGCTCAAGGGGTTCCTTTTGCACGTGATTATGGCGGATTGTTAGACAACCGTTCTTTTGGTGGTGTATTAGTTTCTAGAACTTTTTATGCTAAAGGACAAACAGGTCAGCAATTGTTGTTAGGAGCATATTCTGCAATGAACAGACAAATTGCGCGTGGTAAAATTACTCCATTCAATCGTCATGAAATGCTAGACGTTGTTAAGGTAGATGGTAAAGCTCGTGGTATTATTGCTCGTAACTTAGTTACTGGTGAAATAGAACGTCATTCTGCTCATGCAGTAGTAATTGCCTCTGGTGGTTATGGTAATGTATATTTCTTATCTACCAATGCAATGGGTTCTAACGCAACAGCTGCTTGGAAAATACACAAAAAGGGAGCGTTTTTCGCAAACCCTTGCTACACGCAAATTCACCCAACTTGTATACCTCGTTCAGGAGACTATCAATCTAAATTAACATTGATGTCTGAGTCTTTACGTAATGATGGTCGTATTTGGGTTCCAAAGCATATTGAAGACGTTAAAGCAATTCGTGAAGGCAAGAAAAAGCCAACCGATTTGTCTGAAGATGAAAGAGATTATTACTTAGAAAGAAGATATCCTGCATTTGGTAACTTAGTACCGCGTGATGTTGCGTCTAGAGCAGCAAAAGAACGTTGTGATGCTGGTTACGGTGTTAACGCAACTGGTGAGGCAGTTTATTTAGATTTTGCTTCTGCAATTGAGCGTTACGGTAAAGAACAGGCTAAAATTCACAATATTACAAATGCATCTAAAGAAAAGATATACGATTTAGGTAAGGCTATTGTTGAGGCTAAATACGGTAACTTGTTCCAGATGTATGAGAAAATTGTAGATCAAGATCCATACAAAACACCAATGATGATTTACCCAGCGGTACATTACACAATGGGTGGTGTTTGGGTAGATTATAACTTAATGACTACTGTAGACGGTTTATACTGTATTGGTGAGGCTAACTTCTCTGATCACGGTGCAAACAGACTAGGAGCTTCTGCTTTAATGCAAGGTTTAGCAGATGGTTATTTTGTGTTGCCTTACACAATTGGAGATTATTTATCGCATGAGATTAGAACGGGTAAAATACCTACTGACACTCCAGAGTTTGATGCTGCTGAAAAAGAGGTTAAAGATAAAATTGACTTCTTTGTAAACAATAACGGTAAACACTCTGTAGATTATTACCATAAGAAATTAGGTAATATTATGTGGGAGAAATGTGGTATGTCTCGTAATGCTGAAGGGTTAAAAGAGGCAATGGTGGAAATTAAAGCACTACGTGAAGATTTCTATAAAAATGTAAGTGTACCTGGTAATGCTAATGAGTTAAATAGCGAATTAGAGAAAGCAGGCCGTGTGGCAGATTTCTTAGAATTAGGTGAGTTGTTTGCTAAAGATGCACTTGTTAGAGAGGAATCTTGTGGTGGGCACTTTAGAGAAGAATCTGTAGAATTAGACGGCGAACAAAAAGGAGAAGCTAAGCGTAACGATGAAGAGTTTGCTTTTGTTTCTGCTTGGGAATATAAAGGAGAACCTGGTGATGCTGTATTGCATAAAGAGGAGCTAGAGTTCAATGAAATAGAATTAAAACAACGTTCATACAAATAAGATAGACATTATGAATTTAACACTTAAAATTTGGCGTCAAAAAGATGCTCAGTCGAAAGGTAAAATGGTCGATTATAAAGTGACTGAGATCTCAGAACATATGTCTTTCTTAGAAATGATGGATGTTTTAAACGAACAATTAATTAACTCTGGTGAAGAGCCAGTAGCTTTTGATCATGACTGCCGTGAGGGTATTTGTGGTATGTGTTCTATGTATATTAATGGTGAAGCACACGGTCCGGATAGGGGTGTAACTACTTGTCAATTGCATATGCGTATGTTTAAAGACGGTGATACCATTACAATAGAACCTTTTAGAGCAAAAGCTTTTCCTGTTTTAAAAGATTTAGTTGTAGATAGAGGTGCTTTTGATCGTATACAGCACGCAGGTGGTTACATATCTGTAAATACTTCTGGTAATACGCAAGATGCTAATGCTATTCCTATTTCTAAGCACGCTGCAGATGAGGCTATGGATGCTGCAACTTGTATTGGTTGTGGTGCTTGTGTAGCAAGTTGTAAAAACTCTTCTGCTATGTTATTTGTTGGTGCTAAAGTATCTCAGTATGCTTTATTACCACAAGGGCAAGTTGAAGCTGTAGACCGTGTTAAAAATATGGTTGCTCAAATGGATTTAGAAGGTTTTGGTAACTGTACAAATACTGGAGCATGTGAAGTAGAGTGTCCTAAAGGAATTTCTTTAGAAAACATTGCACGTATGAATCGTGAGTTTTTATCTGCAAACATTAAAGGATAAGCTAAAATAAGTTACAGTGTAACTATTTTGTATAAAATTAAAAATCCCAAGTTGTGTATACAGCTTGGGATTTTTTATAAATTGTATTTGCTATTCTGCGTAATTAGGAATGTATGTGCTGCCAGTTATAATAGCTTTTATGTCTTTTTCTAAGCTTATTATAGGAGATTCTACAATACGGTTAATTTCTTTACCGTTTTTAAAAAAAATAAAAGTAGGTACGTGTGTAATGTTTAACCCTTTTTCTTCTCCTCCTGGGCTTTTTTTATAGTTATTTTTTGCATTATCTACTGCTACTAAACTAAAATTTTCCATTGGGTAGTTTGCTGCTTCTAATACTTTGTAGAACGGTGGTGTTTCTCTTTTGCTATCACCGCACCAGGTACCCATAAAGGCAACTATTTTGTACGCTTTTAGTTTGTCTTTTATTGTGTTTATTGTTTCTGTGTCTACCTTATAATCGTTGTAGTTGGGTGTAAACCAATTTTCAAATGAATTTTTTGTTAGGTCAGACTTGCTAATTTTACCTAGTAAGCGTTCTCTGTTGTTGTGGTCTTTAGGTACCTGTGCAGAAGCTACAACGGTAAACAAAAATAACGCTAGAAGTTGAGTGGTGTGTTTTGCTTTTTTCATTTTAATTAGATTTAGCACTAAGTTACATGGCTTTAATGAGCTAATCAAACGCTTTAAGGCTATTTTAGTATAAATTAATAGTATCTTATATATGTTTTGTATTAATTGCCTTAAGTGGCTTATTTTAATTGATTTTTTGAGAAAATAAAAAGGAGCTACATTTTACTAAATGTAGCTCCTTTTAATGTCTTTAGTTTAAACTCATTTATGAAAGCATAAATAGTTTTTTCGTTAGGCTAATAACTCCAGAAAAGAAACTTTTCTTGTAAATTACTTTCTCTGATGTTGGGTAAATTTGGGCATTCATAATTTAGGTTGTTAAAAGTTTTAATTTGGGGTTAAACTTATAATACAATGTAAATATAGGTGCATCCTTTAAAATTGTAAAACAATTGTTGTAAAACGCTACTTTTATGTTGTATACCTACATTTTTTGTTTAAATATCCATTTCAGGAACGTCTCCATCTACAATTAAAGTACCCTTTGTGGCTTTCTTTATTTCATCTACAGTTACACCTGGAGCGCGCTCTAAAAGTAAAAACCCTTCTTTAGTAACCTCTAAAACAGCTAGGTTTGTTACTATTTTTTTTACACAACCAACACCAGTTAAAGGTAAGGTACATTTGTCTAATAATTTAGACTCTCCTGCTCTGTTGGTGTGCATCATAGCAACAATAATATTTTCTGCAGATGCAACTAAGTCCATAGCCCCACCCATACCTTTTACCATTTTTCCAGGTATTTTCCAGTTGGCAATATCTCCGTTTTCAGAAACTTCCATAGCGCCTAAAATAGTAAGGTCTACGTGTTGCCCTCTAATCATACCAAAACTTGTTGCAGAGTCAAAAAAAGAAGCTCCTGGTAAAGTTGTTATGGTTTGTTTACCAGCATTAATGATATCAGCATCTTCTTCTCCTTCAAAAGGGAAAGGGCCCATGCCCAATACGCCATTTTCACTCTGAAACTCAACACTTATATCATTGTTTACAAAATTAGCTACTAAAGTAGGTATGCCAATACCTAAATTCACGTAAAACCCGTCTTGTACTTCTTTTGCAATGCGTTTAGCTATTCCGTTTTTATCTAGCATAATAGTTACTATAAAATTGAATATTTTTTTAATTAGATAAGTTACCTGCGTCTTATCATATATTTATTAAAGGTATTGGTTGCGCTACTTTCTACGGACATAAAAAGTATTGGAATACCAACTGCAACTGTTCCAATAGCGCCAAAAATAGACCATAATATTATTGCAGATACAAGGCCAATTATAGCGCCTATTACTATTAATCTCTTGTCTTGTACTGCTGTAATTTTATTAATATGTACTTTTTCTATAGAGTTGCAACTTGTGCAATTAGCGTTAAAACTATCGCCAATTTTCATATGTAAATCTCCTCTGGTTGCAATTACTGGTGTGTAATAATTTGTTGCTTTGCAAGAAGGACATCTATATGCTAATTTCATAAGGCACTTTCTGTATTACTCTTTAGCTCTAACAGTACGTTGTTCTATTCTTTTTTGATAATCTTTTCCTTGAAAAATTCGTTGCACAAATATTCCTGGAATATGAATTTCATTTGGGTCTAAACTTCCTGCTGGTAAAAGTTCTTCAACTTCGGCAACAGTTATTTTGGCAGCACCACACATAACGGCATTAAAGTTACGGGCTGTACCTTTAAAAATAAGGTTCCCTGCTTCGTCACCTTTCCAGGCTTTTACAAAAGCGAAATCGGCTTTAGCAGCTTCCTCTAAAACATACATTTTGCCATTAAACTCTCTTGTTTCTTTCCCTTCTGCTACCTCTGTACCGTAGCCGGCAGGAGTGTAAAAAGCCGGAAAGCCAGATTGTGCAGCTCTACATTTTTCAGCTAAAGTGCCTTGTGGTGTTAATTCTACTTCTAGCTCACCACTTAGCATTTGTCTTTCAAATTCATCATTTTCACCAACATATGAAGATACCATTTTTTTAACTTGACGTTTTTGTAGTAATAAGCCAAGTCCAAAATCATCTACACCTGCATTGTTAGATATGCACGTAATATTTTTAACGTTTAGGTTAACAAGCTCTTCTATTGCGTTTTCTGGAATGCCGCATAATCCAAAGCCGCCAACCATAAAAGTCATATTGTCTTTTACGCCTTTAAGGGCTTCTTTAACGTTTGCTACTGTTTTTCTAATCATTTTAAATAAGAATTAATTAAAAATCAAGATCTTCTATGTCGTCATCAACACGCTGATCTTGTTGCATCTCTTTTCTAACCTTGGCGCAATCTACATTAATAGATAGGTTTTTAGGTTTGGTAAAGGCTTTGTCTGATATGCCTAAATCTTTATCTGCATAATTTGCTTTCATGTACATACCCCATATTGGTAAAGCCATTGTTGCTCCTTGGCCGTATCTAATACTTCTAAAGTGGGTCGCTCTATCTTCGCCACCAACCCAAACGCCAGTAACTAGGTTTGGCACCATACCCATAAACCAACCATCACTTTGGTTTTGTGTAGTTCCTGTTTTACCAGCAATTGGGTTGCTAAGTTCGTAAGGGTGACCAGTCATAACTTCTTTGTAAAATTTTGCATTTGAACTACCTGATCTAAGTCTGGCACCAGAGCCTTCGTTGGTGACACCTTCCATTAGGTTTACAACGGCATAAGCAACATCTTTACTCATAACATCTCTTGTTTCTGGAGTATACTCATAAAGTACTGTGCCGTTTTTATCCTCTATTCTGGTAACCATTACGGGTTTTACATACACACCTTGGTTTGCAAACGCACCATATGCACCAACCATTTCATAAACACTCATATCTGCTGTACCTAGTGCAATAGATGGTACTTCTGGCAATTCTTTAGTAATGCCTAATTTTTTTGCCATTTGTACTACTGGTGCAGGGCCAACTTCGTCTATTAATTTTGCTGTAACAGAGTTTACGGATTTTGCTAGAGCTTTTTTAAGTGTCATCATTTCTCCAGAATACTTACCGTCTGAGTTTTTAGGACACCAAGCGTCTGTGTTACCGTGTTTGCCAGCTGCAATACAATGTTGTGTGTCCATAATAGAATCACAAGGAGATAAACGCAATTGGTCTATAGCGGCAGCATACACAAACGGTTTAAATGTAGAACCTGCTTGTCTAGACCCGCTGTATACATTGTCATACTGAAAATACTTATAGTTTATACCACCAACCCAGGCTTTAACGTGTCCTGTTTGTGGTTCCATAGACATCATAGCTGTTCTTAAAAAAGATTTGTGATATCTAATAGAGTCTAAAGGAGACATTACAGTGTCTTTGTTTTTAGTTTTGGTTGTCCAGCTAAAAACCTTCATTGGAATTGGCTTTTTAAATGCTGCTCTAATTTCCTTTTCAGATTTTCCGTTTCTTTTCATAGATCTCCATCGGTCTGAAGTTTTCATACCTCTTTCCAGTATTCTATTTACCTCGTCCTTGTTTAGGTCTAAAAATGGAGCGGTTTTATTACGTTCTGGTGTATTTTGAACAAAAAACTCAGCTTGTAACTTCGTCATATGTCTTTCTACTGCTACTTCTGCGTTTTTCTGCATTCTAGAGTCAATAGTGGTGTAGATTTTTAATCCGTCTAAAAATAAGTTCCATTTGTCGCGCTCTCCTTTTAATGCAGGCTTAGGGTTCTTTTTTGCCCAATCGCTCATAAAACCTTGTAAATACATTCTAAAATACGTTGCAAGACCTTCTTTATGGTTTTCTGGAGAAAAGTTTAAGCTTAACGGTGTTTTTTGTAATGAGTCTTTTTCTTTTTGAGTAATGTAGCCATATTTTGCCATTTGCGCTAACACTACATTTCTACGATTTAAAGTTCCTTCTGGGTTTCTTTTTGGGGTAGGGTTGTATAAAGATGAATTTTTAAACATACCTACCAGCATCGCAGATTCCTTAACATCTAAATCTTTAGGTTCTTTGCCAAAGTAAATACGAGAAGCAGAACGTATACCATCTGCATTATTACCAAAATCATAAATGTTAAAGTACATTGCTATAATTTCTTCTTTGGTATACTGGCGCTCTAAACGAGTTGCAATAACCCATTCTTTAATTTTTTGAGTATAACGTTGCCATCCTCTTGCAGCTTGGCCTGTAAATAATTGCTTTGCTAGCTGCTGAGAAATTGTACTTGCCCCCCCTTTTTTTCCTAGGTAGAAAAATGCTCTTAGTGTACCACGGGCATCTATTCCAGAGTGCTCAAAATAACGAGCATCTTCTGTTGCAACCAAAGCATCTACTAAATGTTTAGGCAATTGCTCGTAAGCTACATCTGTTCTGTTGTCTTCAAAATAGTACTTGCCTAATAACTCACCATCTGAGGAGATAATTTGACTGGCTAAATTTGTTTGAGGATTCTCTAAGCGTTCAAAATCTGGTAACTCGCCAAAAGCATTCATAGATGCTAATAAAAATATAAGTACCACAGATATAATACCTACAACAAATAATATCCAAAACCATTTAATAAACTTAAAAAATGGTTTACTTTCTTTTTTCTTTACAGCCTTTGCCATTGCTATTCTTTAATTTTTTCTATTTGATACCCAACATCAGTGATGCCTTCTAAATTTACTATGCCGTTTACATTGCCATTTTTGCGCATAGCTTGTGAAATTTGTAATGTATATACGCCATTTTCTGGAAAAACGATGTTTTCTTTAAGCCAAAGCTTATTTTCTTTAATACTTCCGTTTCCTTTACCTAGCCACTCACCATTAGGCTCTGCCATTTGGTATTCTAAGGTGTCTTTAATAACAGTTCCGTTAGGAAAACTTAACTCTGATATTAAAAATAAGTTACTGTAAGGAAATGTATTGTCATTTCTTAGGTTGATAAATACATTATACCTGCTAATTGTGTCTGGTGCATTAAATGAAAAACTCATTATTTCATCTTTATTCCAAACGCCATTTTTAGTTGCCTTGTATTTGGTTTCTATAATGTTAGAGTTGCAGGCACCTAAGAGTACAAGTAAAAAAATGATAAAACTATTTCTTAGCATTTTTTGTGGGTCTTTTTTTGTTAGTGTTGCTGTTACTATTTGGGTTGTTGTTTTTTTTGTTTGCAACAGGTCTTTTTTTAGCCGGACTTTTAGCCTTGTTACTCTTGCTATTAGGGTTTGACTTTGGTTTTGACCTCTTATTATTAGGGTTGTTGTTGTTGTTGTTGTTGTTGTTGTTGTTGTTGTTGTTGTTGTTGTTGTTGTTGCGCTTTTTATTATTGTTGCGTCTCTTTTTGTTAGACTTTTTTGGTTTGTCAAAACGAGTTAAACTGTCTTGGCCAACAACATTTTCAAACACCATTGCTTTTTCTTCAACTATGTTTTCTACCGCATAATCTTCTAAGCTAACAATTTTTTCTTTTTGCTTGTTTAAGGCAACAAGTTCATTTACTTGATCTTTGGTTAGCATATGCCAGTTTGCGGCATCATCTCTGTAAGAAAACCATAACATTTCTTTGAAAATGTCAGTTTTTTGGCAGTATGCAACTCCTTTTTCTGTAAATATTTTAGTGTCTTGACTAGGAAAATCCTTCAAGGCATCTAAATACACATCTAACTCATAGTTTAAGCAACACTTTAGTTTACCGCATTGGCCAGCTAGCTTTTGTGGATTTAAAGAAAGTTGTTGGTAGCGGGCAGCAGCAGTACTTACAGATCTAAAGTCTGTTAACCAAGTAGAGCAGCAAAGTTCTCTACCACAAGATCCAATTCCGCCTAAACGTTGTGCTTCTTGTCTGTAACCAATTTGGCGCATTTCTATACGAATAGAAAATGCCTTTGCCATATCTTTTATCAACTGTCTAAAATCTACCCTGTCTTCTGCTGTGTAGTAAAATGTAGCTTTAGAGCCATCTCCTTGAAACTCAACATCAGATATTTTCATCTCTAAATTAAGTGCAATTGCAATTTCTCTGGCTCTCTTTTTAATAGCCTCTTCTCTATCTCTGCAATTTTGCCAAGTATCTACATCTTTTTGACTAGCTTTTCTGTATAGTTTTAGAATATCTTCACTATCTAAAGCAACTTTTTTCTTTTTCATTTGCACCCTTACAAGCTCACCTGTAAGTGTTACCATACCAACATCATAACCAGATTTTGCTTCGGTTACTACTAAGTCTCCTATTGCTAGAGATAATTTATCTGTGTTTTTAAAAAACTCTTTTCTACTATTTTTAAAGCGTACCTCTACGCAATTAAAAGGCTCTGCGCCGTTTGGCAACGACATATTAGAGAGCCAATCAAAAACCGTTAATTTATTACAGCCATCTGTTCCGCAAGTACCATTGTTCTTACATCCTTTTGGTTGGCCGTCTTTACCAGTTGAACAACTGCTACAACCCATATTATATATATTGATTTGACACTAAAAACAAAGCTGCTTTGTGCCAAAAAAGGTTCATATTAATTTACTTAACCGTAAAGATACTATTTTTAAGTTGAAATAAATAAGACAGTACTTTATTGTAAAATGTTAATTATTTAAACTGAATAAAATAGCTTTTTATTGTCTGCTGTTTTAATGTAAAAAAGCTACTAAAAACAAGTGTTTTAGCAGCCTTTATTTGTGTGGGGAAGTTTAGAGTTAAAATCTATTTTTTGTATTTTAAAACCTCAGATCTTCCTTTTTTAAATATTTTGTTGCTTACCGTTTTACCACGTCTAAGCTCTTTTTGTTTTTCGTAAGGCAGTGCGTGTATTTCTTTGCACTCTGAAGAACAACAATTGTCCATTTCTTCGGCACATTTTTTACACTGTATAAATAATAAATGGCAAGCCTCGTTAGCGCAGTTTACGTGTGTGTCACAAGGATCTCCACATTGGTGACAGTTGGCAATAACATCATCAGTTATGCGCTCACCTCTTCTGTGGTCAAAAACAAAGTTTTTACCAATAAACTTATTTTCTAGGTTTTTATCAGTTACCTGTCTGGTATACTCTATTATACCACCTTCTAGTTGGTAAACGTTTTTAAAGCCTTTGTGTTTGTAATAAGCACTAGCTTTTTCACAACGTATACCACCAGTACAATACATTACTAGTTTTTTATCTTCTTTGTGGTCTTTTAAATCGTTCTCTATAATATCTAAAGAGTCTCTAAAAGTATCTACATCTGGAGTAATAGCATTTTTAAAGTGACCAATTTCACTTTCATAATGGTTGCGCATATCTACCAACACCGTATTTGGGTCTTCAATAAGCTCGTTAAATTTTTCAGCATTAACGTGTACCCCCTTGTTTGTAACATCAAAAGCATTGTCGTTTAAACCATCAGCAACAATTTTATTACGCACTTTTACCTTTAATTTTAAAAAGGACATATTGTCTTGTTCAATGGCAATATTTAGTCGTACATTTTCTAAAAATGTAATACTATCTAAATGTGCTTTAAAGGCATTAAAATTTTCTGCAGGAACAGATAATTGAGCGTTTATACCCTCTGTTGCTACATAAATACGTCCAAGAACCTCTAATTGGTCCCAGGTAATAAATAAGTGATCTCTAAATAAAGATGTGTTGCCTATGTGCGCATATTTGTAGAAAGAAATGGTTAGGCGTTCCTTACCAGCCTCTTCAATAAGGGCTGCTCTTTCCTTGGCGCTTAATGTATTGTACAGTTGCATGCTATACTAATTTTATTAAGTTAAAGAATAGCGGCAAAGCTATAAAATATTGAGGTTTTGGGCAACAAAAAAGGGTTATAACATATAGTTAAACCCTTTTTAGATGCTTTTTCCGACTTAACCAACAAAGCGGAAAAATAAATCTGCCTTAAAAATGTAGAATCTTAAGGCACCTTCGTTTTAAGATTGAAGGTGAACACACCTTGTAGATGCAGCTTTGGTAAAAAGGTTGCGTTGGCATTGTATTATGACAAAAGAAATGGTAATTTAGCGGTACAAACACTATTAGAAATGAGCAACGAAAAAGAAGCAAAATTAAAAGCGTTAAAATTAACTTTAGACAAGCTGGATAAGACTTACGGTAAAGGATCTGTAATGAAGATGGGAGATAAGGTTGTAGAAGATGTAGCTGTTATATCTTCTGGATCTTTAGGTTTAGACATTGCCTTAGGCGTAGGTGGTTATCCACGTGGTCGAGTTGTAGAAATATACGGACCAGAATCTTCTGGTAAAACAACATTAACGTTGCATGCTATAGCAGAGGCTCAAAAAGCTGGTGGTATTGCTGCTTTTATAGATGCAGAGCACGCTTTTGATCGTTTTTATGCAGAAAAATTAGGAGTAGATATAGATAATTTAATTATTTCTCAGCCAGATCATGGAGAGCAGGCTTTAGAAATTGCAGATAATTTAATTAGATCTGGTGCTATTGATATTGTTATTGTGGATTCTGTTGCCGCTTTAACGCCTAAAAGTGAAATTGAAGGTGAAATGGGTGACTCTAAAATGGGATTACACGCCAGACTTATGTCGCAAGCACTACGTAAACTAACAAGCTCTATTAGTAAAACAAATTGTACTGTTATCTTTATTAACCAGTTAAGAGAAAAAATTGGGGTTATGTTTGGTAATCCAGAAACTACTACTGGTGGTAATGCATTAAAATTTTATGCTTCTGTACGTTTAGATATTAGAAGATCTACACAAATTAAAAATACAGATGGTGATGTGCAGGGTAATAAAACAAGAGTAAAAGTTGTTAAAAATAAAGTTGCACCACCGTTTAGAACTACTGAGTTTGATATTATGTATGGTCAAGGTGTATCTAAAGTAGGAGAGATTTTAGATTTAGGTGTGCAATACGAAATAATTAAGAAAAGTGGATCTTGGTTTAGTTATGGCGATACAAAACTTGGTCAGGGTAGAGATGCTGTTAAAAGTATTTTAGCAGATAACCCAGAATTGCTAGAGGAATTAGAAGTAAAAATTAAAGATGCTATAAAAGCAGTTACAGCTTAATTTTTATTTATAAAATAAACAGTTTTACCCAAAAATGGGCCTAAAACATTCAAAATCCCGATTTTTTCGGGATTTTGTCGTTTTTAACGCAACCTTACCATTTAATAATCATCTATAAAGCAACAATATAATAATTACAACATGAAAAAAAGTTTAAGTATTTTAATGCTTGTGATAGTAAGTTTATCTTTTAACGCTTGCTCTTTAGATGATGATGATAATACTAATTTTAAATACGTAAATTTAAAGGTGTTAAGTGCAGAAGTGCCAGAGGCCTTTGAGTACGGAGAAAGGTATACCATATTTGTTACATACGCTAATCCTAATACGTGTACCTATTTTGAAGGGTTTGACATTCACAAGCATCAGTTAACAGAGCGTGAGGTTTACCCTATTGGAACAGAGTTAATAGGTAATGATAACTGCCAAGAAAGTACAGAAGAGGTAGAAGTGTCTTTTGATTTTGAGGTAATTTATAATGAAGATTACTTATTTAAATTTTGGACAGGGCAAAATGCAGGTGGTGAAGACCAGTACATAGAAATTACAGTACCAGTAAACCAATAAAATATTTTATAACCAACCATTTTACGTTTTTTGGACTTAAATGAAACTATACATAATTGTGTAAAAGGCAATAGAGCAGCACAAGAGCTGCTTTACCGCCATTACGCTCCTATGCTTTATGGTGTTTGTTTAAAGTATTCTAAAAATAAAGAAGAGGCAGAAGACAATTTGCATGATAGCTTTATGACCATTTTTAATAAAATTGGTCAGTTTAAATTTAATGGTTCTTTTGATGGTTGGATAAAACGAATTACCGTTAATACTGTTCTGCAGAAATACAGAAAAGAAACTTACGTAGCTATAAAAGAAGAAGAAAAGATTGAAGAGCCAGTTGAAGTAGAAGTTACAGAAGACTCTCCCTCATTATCAATGCTTTTAAGTTACATACAAGAGTTGCCGTACAAATACAGAACAACGTTTAATTTATATGTGTTAGATGGCTATACGCACAAAGAAATAGGAGATTTGTTGGGTACAACGGCAGGTACATCTAAATCTAACTTAGCTAGAGCGCGACAAATTTTAAAGGATAAAATAGAAAAAACAAAGCTAAAAATAGTAGTTTCCATAGTGCTATTTTGTTGGTTGCAATTTTAATTGTAGTCAGTATATAATAATTAAAATGAGTAAAGAAAATTTAGACAAGCTGTTCCAGGATAAGTTTAAAGACTTTGGACAAGTGCCAGATGATAAAGTTTGGCAGCGGCTTAATGCGTCTTTAGACGATAAGAAAAAAGATAGGTTTGTAATTCCTATTTGGTGGAAACTTGGCGGAATAGCTGCTGTTTTTGCTTTGTTGTTTTTTGCGGTAAAACCTTTTTTTATGGCTGATGATGCAATAGTGCCTGCAATTACAGATACAGAAAAGGTACTGCCTAATACAGATACAAAAATTGTAGATAAGAATGCAAAAATAAATGGAGAGGACACTACTGATAAAAACAATATTAATTTACCTATTAATGAAGGCTCTGTTGTAACTACTACAAATGAAGAACACGGTAATAATGCATCTGTAGTCAATAAGAATAAAGCTAATACTCATACTTTTACAGCTACACAAAAACATAAAGTAACCAGAGAAGAAGCTACAACCTTATTTACTGTTAAAAACAGAGAGAATAGTGCTATTGCAGCTGCTTTAGTTAAAAATGCGACAAAGCACAACAAAGAAGTAGGTAATGTAGATAGTGTTGAAACAAAATCAACACCAAACTTAAAAGAAGAAAAAGAACAACTTTTTTCTAAAGAAATAGAAGAAGCAGTTGTAAGTACAGATACAGTTGGTAAAAAATCTATTTATGATGCCATAAAAGAGGCTGAAGAAAAAGCTGTTGCGTCTGTAAAAAAAGACAAGTGGTCTGTAGGTGCTAATGTGGCGCCAGTATATTTTAATTCTTTAAAAGACGGTTCTCCAGTAGACCCTAGTTTTGTATCTAACTCAAAGTCTGGTAATGTAAATATGAGTTATGGAGTAACTGTTGCTTATGCAGTAAATAAAAAATTAAGCATACGATCTGGAGTGCATAAGGTAGACTATGGTTACAATACTAATAATGTATTTTTTAAATCTGCTTTTGATCCTAAAAGTAACAATATGGTTAGCACAATAGATTATAGTGCAAATGCAGAAAGTATTGTTATACAAACAGATTCAGATGCACTTTTAGTACCGAGCAGTCCAAAATCAGAGGAATTTAGTTATGCAAATAAAAGTACTAGTAGAGAGGGTAAAATGGTACAGCAATTTGGGTATTTAGAGGTTCCTTTAGAGCTTAATTATGCGCTTACAGAGGGTAAATTTGGTGTAAACCTGATAGGCGGTGTAAGTTCTTTGTTTCTAGTAGATGATTCTATCTCCTTAGAGTCTGATGATTTAAGAACTAAAATAGGAGAATCTAATAACATAAATAGCCTTAATTTTAGTACTAATATTGGTTTTGGACTTAATTATATGTTTACGCCTAAAATGCAGTTAAGTGTAGAGCCAATGTTTAAATACCAATTAAATACATTTTCTAATAGCTCTGGAGATTTTCAGCCTTTTTCTATGGGCGTTTATAGTGGTCTTAGTTTTAAGTTTTAAAATGAAATACCAGTTGGTTTTTTACTTTGCAACTCTTTAAGTATAACGTTTCGCACATCTTCTCTTAATGTTGCTTTGTGTTCTTCATCTAACTCCTTGGTTTCAAAAAAGGAATGAATTTTTACACGCAATAAACCTGGGCTTCCACTAAAAAAGGTAAAAGAAAAACGTTTTTTACAGTCTAAAAAAGTCATAGGTACAATTGGTATTTTATGAGCAATGGCCATTTTAAAAGCACCATCTTTAAACTCGTCTAAAATAACGTCTTCCTCTGGCACGCCACCTTCAGGAAAAATACAAATACTTAGTCCTTGTTTTAATCTTCTTTGTGCACGCATATACACAGCAGTTCTACTTTTGGTATTGCTACGGTCTACCATAATACAAACGCGTTTGTAAAAGAAACCAAAAAGCGGAATTTTAACCAATTCTTTTTTGCCTACAAATACAAAAGGGTTTCTACTAGCGCGCAACATAAGCATAATATCTAGCATACTAGTGTGGTTAGCAACTAGCATATAGCTTTTTCCTTTTTCAATTTTTTGTTCTCTTTTTATTTGTTGCGGACAGCCCATACCTAATAAAATTGGTCTGGCCCAGCAGTTACGCGCCAACCAAAAAAAGTAAGGGTACCATTTTTCTTTAATACAAAACACAAATAATAATGGAAAAAATAAGAGTATAGGCAGTGCCACAAGTATATAAAACCAAATGCGGTAAAGTAAGTGACCTATGTTTTTTAAAAAAGTGAACATAACTTCAAAAATAGCAATTAATTAAAACTATGGTTAAAAAAGTTTACTTTTTAATCGCATCAAACTAAAAAAAGCAAAAACCAAAATGTTGGTCTATTCTTCTATTTGCATTACCTTTGATTTTTACAATTATTTTAAATAAAATGGCAAGAGTTTTAACAGGAGTACAGAGCACAGGAGTGCCACATTTAGGTAATATTTTAGGTGCAATTATGCCAGCAATAGAAATGGCAAACGACCCTAAAAACGAATCTTTTCTTTTTATAGCAGATATGCATTCGCTAACGCAAATAAAAAACGGAGAAGAATTACGTAACAACACCTATGCTGTAGCTGCTACTTGGCTTGCTTTTGGTTTAGATATTGAAAAAACTGTTTTTTACAGACAGAGTGATGTTCCGCAAACCACAGAATTATCATGGTATTTAAGCTGTTTTTTTCCGTACCAAAGACTAACTCTAGCACATTCCTTTAAAGATAAGGCAGATAGGTTAGAAGATGTTAATGCTGGTTTATTTACTTACCCAATGCTTATGGCAGCAGATATATTGTTGTATGATGCGGAGATTGTGCCTGTAGGTAAAGACCAAATGCAGCATTTAGAAATTACTAGAGATGTAGCGTCTAGATTTCATGCGCAATTAGGAGAAACATTTGTTTTGCCACAAGGTAAGGTGCAAGAGGAATCTAAGTTTATTCCGGGTACAGATGGTACTAAAATGAGTAAGAGTAAAGGCAACTTAATTAATTTGTTTCAGACCGATAAGAAGTTGCGCAAACAAATTATGGGTATACAAACAGATAGCACACCAATGGAAGACCCTAAAGACCCAGAAGGTGATAATGTGTTTGAGTTATATAAAATATTAGCAACAACAGAGCAGGTTGATGAAATGCGTGCTAAATATAAAGGTGGTAATTACGGATACGGACACGCAAAACAAGAGTTATTTGAGCTTATTATTGATAAGTTTGCAGATGCACGTGAAAAGTATAATTATTACATGAATAATTTAGATGAGATAGATGCAGCACTTGCTAAAGGAGCAGCAAAGGCAACTGCGGTTGCAACTGAGGTGCTAAGTAGAGTAAGAGCAAAAGTAGGTTATTAACTTTTGCCCTTATTATACTGGTTTTTTTATTTAATAGAAATTAATTCTACATCAAAAATTAAAGCGGCGTAAGGAGGTATTTGGCCTCCTGCTCCGTTTTCTCCATAAGCCAATTCTTGAGGAATATAAATTCTGTATTTAGAGCCAACAGACATTAATTGTAATGCTTCTGTCCACCCTTTTATAACTTGCGATACTCCAAATACTATAGATTCTCCACGCTCTATAGAGCTATCAAAAATGGTTCCGTCTATAAGTTTCCCCTCATAATGTACTTCAACTTTATCATCCGCAGTTGGTTTTTGACCATCAGCAGGAGTTAAAATCTCGTACTGTAATCCACTTTCTGTAGTTTTAATACCTTCTCTTTTAGCATTTTCGGCTAAAAAATTCTCGCTGTCTAACTTTAACCTTTTGGATTCTCTTTCTTTAATTTCCATCACGCTTTTCTGGATATATGAACTAGCGTCTTGTCTAGAAATTTTTTCGTTACCATTTAAAGTTTCTTCTAATGCAACTGCAAACACATCATAGTTAATAGACTTTACACCCACGGATTTTAAGCTGGTTCCTATTTCAACACCAAATGCGTAACTAAATTTGTGTATACTGTCGTTTAGGTTTACTTCTTTGGCTTTTTTAAGTTGATTTAACTCTTTTTTTAGGGTAGAAGCTTCAGATTTTAAAGCGGCTACTTCCTTTATTAAATCTTTCTTTTTTTGAGCATAACTAGCGTTACCTATTACAAGGGTTAATGCTACAATTAATAGTTTTTTCATTTTTGTTTTCTAAATTTTCTATCAAAAGTAACCAAAATCTGTAGTATTTCTCCTTGTGTTTATTTCTATTTAATTAAAAGATGAAACAAACTATACGGTATGTTGTGTAAAATTTTGCAACAGTAACCATTATACATTTTAGGATTATTAGATGTATTTAAAAGACAAGCAACTTTATTTATGTATAGTAAGCCATTGTTTACTAGCCTAGCAAACTAACTAGTTTGTTTATTTAGGTATGTTAGTGGGGTATTAATGCTTTATTTTAGGGTGGTTTTATATAGCTTCAAACAATTTTCCGGGTAGTGGTCTAATGGCTCCTTTCATTTCCATATTTAGTAATGTAGATGAGGTTTTGAAAACAGGAATGTTACACGCCAAAGCAATAGTATCTAGTAGCTGTTTGCCTTCAGTTTGTAAAAAAGAGTGTATTTGTTGCTCTACCTCGGTAAGTTCTACAAACAATTGTTGTTGCGTAATTTTTGGCTTTTGTTTAGGTTCCCAGCCTAATAAATATACAACATCTGCAGCAGAAGTAATCATTTGTGCTTTTTGTTGTTTAATTAAATTATTGCAACCTAAACTGTATTTGTCTTGAGTTCTCCCAGGAACCGCAAAAACCTCTCTATTGTATCCGTGCGCTATATCTGCAGTAACTAAGCTACCTCCTTTTTCAGCAGATTCTACTACCACAGTGGCTTCACTTAAGCCAGCAATAATTCTGTTTCGTTTTAAAAAATTTTCACGCTCTGGTGTGCTTGTGCTCCAAAACTCAGTTAAAAATCCGCCATTTTTCTCAATATCTGTTGTATACTTACTATGCACTTTTGGGTAAACTTGATTTAAACCATGTGCCAAGCAACCAATGGTTTGTAAACCGTGTTTTATAGCTTCTTTTTGTATGCAAATATCTACGCCATATGCAAAGCCACTTACAATAATTGGATTTAAAGGAGCAATGTCAGCAATAAATTTTTCGCAAAAGGCAGTGCCATAACTAGTAATTTTACGTGTGCCAACAACACTAATAATTTTTCTATTTTTTAAATTGATATTCCCTCTTTTAAATAATAAAATAGGAGCATCTATAGCGTGTTTTAAATAATCTGGATAATTTTCATCTTTAAAATAAAGTGTTTCAATATTATTTTTTTTAATAAATTGAAGCTCTTCTTCTGCAGCATCTAAATGTGATGTGTCAAAAATATTTTTCAACTTTAGCGTTCCAATGCCATCAATTTTTAAAAGATCTGTTTTTCTACTACTAAAAATTTGAGAGGCACTGCCACAATGGGCAATTAATTTTTTAGCTGTAACACTTCCAATATTAGGAATGCTTTGTAATCTTAAAGTTGCAATTAATTCTGTTGTAGTCATTTAGAGGCTTTCTGTAATTGGCTACAAAATACAACAATTAAAATGTTAATAAAAAGTTAGGCCAAATGTTAAAAGAAAGATGATTTTTTACAATATTTGCCACAATGCGAACAGAACAATATATTGAAGAATTATTATATAGGTACAACTGTGTTGTAATACCTGAGTTTGGAGCTTTTTTAACGCAAAAAAAATCTGCTGAACTAGATGAGGCTACTAATACCTTTACGCCACCTACAAAGATAGTTTCGTTTAACCAACAAGTAAATTCTAATGATGGCTTGTTAATAACATATATTGCAACGGCAGAAAAATCTACTTTTGAAGAGGTTTTGGAGGCGTTGACAAAAGAAGTTGAGCATTGGAAGAGAATGTTAAAATTGGGGCAAAGAATTAAGTTTGCTTCAGTAGGTGAGTTGTTTTTAAATGAGGACCAAAAAATACAATTTATACCAGCTAACCAAGTAAATTATTTAACAACATCTTTTGGTTTATCTACTGTAGTGGCATCACCAGTTACTAGAGAAGTGTTAAAAGAAGAAGTGGTAGCTTTAGAAGAAGAAGTACCATTTATTATTACACCAGAAAAAAGAAAAACAACTACGTTTAGACCGTATTTAAAGTATGCAGCAATTGCTTTATTGGCAATTTCTACTGGTTTAACAGGTTTACGTTACTACAATACTACAGTTGCAATACAAGAAATTGCACAGCAAGATGCACAAGAGCAAATATCTAGAACTATACAAGAGGCTACTTTTTTTGATACTACACCATTAGAGCTGCCATCTTTGTCTTTAGATATTATTGCAAAGCCTGCTACGCAAGAGCATTATGTAATTGCTGGTGCATTTAGAGTGCAAAAAAATGCAAACCGTAAAATAAAAGAACTTAAAAAACAAGGCTATAATGCACTGTATGTTGGCGTAAATAAATATGGTTTACACCAAGTAGCTTATGCAAGTTTTAGTGATGCTAACGAGGGTTTAAAGTTTTTGCAAAAAATTAAATCGGGCGTATCTTCAGATGCTTGGTTGCTTTCAGTAAAGTAAAATATTTTCTTTTTTAAATTAAAAGCGTAGTATCTTTGCGCAAAATTTAAAAAATAGAAAATGCACACACCTAAAGATAGTAGAACAGTTATGACAGATTTGGTACTCCCTAGTGAGACCAATCCGCTAAACAATTTGTTTGGTGGCGAACTGTTAGCGCGTATGGACAGGGCTGCTAGTATTGCTGCGCGTAGACACAGTAGACGTATAGTTGTAACTGCGTCTGTAAACCACGTAGCTTTTAATAGATCTGTTCCTGTAGGAAGTGTTGTTACTGTAGAAGCAGCTGTTTCTAGAGCATTTAAAACTTCTATGGAGATTTTTATTGATGTTTGGATAGAGGATAGGTTTAGCGGTGAAAAAACAAAAGCAAACGAAGCTATTTATACTTTTGTTGCTGTAGATGATACCGGAAAACCTACTGAAGTGCCTGCATTAATTCCTGAAACTGATTTAGAGGTTGAGCGTTTTGAAGCTGCTCTACGTAGAAAACAGCTTAGTTTGGTACTAGCTGGCAAGCTTAAACCTAAAGATGCAACTGAGTTAAAAGCAATATTTATAGATAAATAACAATTGGTATATTTAGAGGTAACAAGTTTAAAATGTGTTACTTAAGTGAAATGTACCATTTGGTATAAACTAAGAAACGGCTAGGAAATTAATCCTAGCCGTTTTAGTTTAGGTGTTTTTAATTTCTTCCTGCTATTACGCCACCATCTGTATCCCATATGGCACCAGTTACCCATGATGCTTTATTAGATAGTAAAAATACAATGCTATTAGCTACATCTTGTGGTGTACCATTACGGCCAATTGGGTGAAACCCATTTAAACCTTCTAATGCTTTTTCTGCTTCATCTTTACTACCAAAAACGCTATGATAAACCGGAGTATTTACTACGGCTGGCGATACAGCGTTTACTCTTATGTTATCATCTGCTAATTCCATAGCTAAATGCTGCGTTAAGGAGTGTAAACCTGCTTTTTGCATAGAGTAAGCAGAAGAAGGTGTCATTTTTACAGCTTGTTTTGCCCACATAGATCCAACATTTACAATAGAACCACCTTGGGTTGCTTTCATTTTTTTAGCTACAGCTTGTGTTAAAAAGAAAAAGCCTCTATTTAGGTCTAAATAAGCGTTGTAGTCGTCCTCATTGTGATCTAAAAAAGGTTTTGGATTAAATATGCCAGAAGCATTAACTAGATAATCTACATCTTCTAATTGATTAATTTTGTCAACCAATTGTTTTAAATCTTCACTGTTAGTGATGTCTGCTTTTACTTTAGATAAGTTTTTAGTGTCGTCTATCTTATCAATATTCCTACCAACAACTATTACGCTTGCTCCATTAGCTAACAACTGTTCTGTGGTAGCTCTACCAATTCCGCTTGTACCACCAACTACTATGGCAACTTTGTCTTTTAAATCTTCCATTTTTTTCTTTTTAATTTTTAATATGAACAGACAAGTCTGTCTTTGTTTATGCAAATTTTTTTAAGCTATGATTTGCGAACATATATTTTTTGTCTCCTTTATTGGCCAACTGTCTTGGTGTAAGTGACTTTCTGCGACAGCACTTTCATACAGTAAATAAATTTGTCTAGCATAACTATTCAGATTTTTATGGTTTTTAATTTCTAAATTATCAGCAATTAAGTTAGAAATTAAAGCTATGAAATTGGTTTTTTGATTTTGTATTTCTGCCCTAACACGTACATTATCTTTAGGGATTTCTGATACTGTTTTTATGCACCAACAGCCATTAAAATCTTTTTGAAGGAAGAAATTGTCTAAAAAGTCAAATAAAGCAAGAACACGTTGCTCCCCTTTTGGACTACTTTCGCAAAAGCTTTTAATATCTTTTATAAAAGTAGCATTCATATGTTTTAGGTAAGCTAAACAAATGTCCTCTTTAGATTTAAAATGATTGTATAATGTTGCTTTAGCAATGCCAGATTCAGCTATAATTTCATTTATACCTGTAGCGTTATAACCATTTCTGTAGAAAAGAGCAGATGCTGTTTCTATTATATTTTGTTTTACCTTAGAATGTTTCACTCTGCAAATATAGCATAAAATTTTACAAATAGACAAGTCTGTCTGTTTTTAGAAAAAAAAGAGCAACGTTTGTGTAAAGCTGCTCTTAGGTTTATTATAGAAATGTGCTTGAAATTTGTTCAATAACCTTTTTTCCGTCAGGATCTCCAATTGTTTTTAATTTGGTAAAATCCTCTGCCCACGCTGATGTTCTTATGCGTAGAGGCGGGTTTTCATCCTCTGCTACGTTGGCAATAACCGTGGCAACTTCTAAAGGTGTTTGGTAGGTGTTTTCGGCCTCCTCATTTGCTCTGCGCTGATTTCCTTCTAAATATTTTGCAAAAATAGGCTCATATTCACCCGTAGCAAATTGTCCGTCTACTGCTGTATTACTTATTGCAGATTTCATAAACTCTGTAGCAATACCACCTGGTTCTATCACAGAGAATTTTATATTAAACGAAGGGCCTACATAAGTAGCCAAACCTTCAATAAAGCCTTCTACTGCAAATTTTGCTGCACAATATAACTCATTAAACGGCTGACCAATTAATCCGCCTACTGATGATAATGTTATTATATGACCTGCTTTTTGTTTTCTCATATAAGGTAGTACTGTTTTGGTAGTAAATACAACACCTAAATAGTTTACGTTAGTAACCCACTCAATTTCTTTTACAGTGGCCTGTTCTGTTGTTTTAGCAAATCCTGCGCCAGCGTTATTTATTAGTATATCTATTTTTTTATCTTTAGAAATAATGTATTCTACAGTTTTGGTAATAGTTTCTTGTTTAGTAACATCTAACTCAAGTATTTCAATATCTAATTTTTCTTTCTCAATTTTATGTTTTAGAGCTTCGCTTTTAGAAAGATTACGCATGGTAGCGTAAACTTTGTAACCATTTTTAGCAAATAGTATTGCTGTTTCTAATCCTACTCCTGTTGATGTTCCTGTGATTAATACGTTTTTTTTCATTTTGTTTATTTTTTTGGATTGAATATTCATTCCAATTGTTGTTTAAATTTTTTTACTCTTTTATTGCATCCCAAACCAAAGTAATTTGGTTTTTAAGGGATTTATTGTTGTGATCAGGCAAGTTAATCCACCTTAAATAAGATAATATAGAGCCACCAATAAACTGTAGTAGTTCATCATTATCTATGTTTTTAATAATATGTTCATTTTTACCTTTTATTAGTAAAGATATTGCTCCCTCTATGGCATTATAACCTACAGATTTACTTTCATTAGTTATTATAGGAGAAGCTTGTAATTGGTCCATAAAACCAAAATACAACTTGTTTTTAGTGAAAAATTCTATTACAATAGTATAGTATTTTTCAAACTGAATTTTAACTGGTAAATCATTATTAAACACAGTGTCTAAAACTTTTTTTTCTTCTTCTTTAATAGCTACGTAGATAGCATTAATTAGTGCTTCTTTACTTTCAAAATAATTGTAAATAGTTCCCATACCTGTATTAGCTTTTTTTGCTATTGCAGAAACAGGTGTAGCGTGTATGCCATTTTCTACTAATAGCTCTAAGGCTGCTTTTAATATGGTTTCTTTTTTATTCATACAGCAAAGGTAAAATAATTGGAATGAGTATTCCAATTATTTTTATTTAATTTTTGTTAAAATTAGTATAAGCTATTAAAATTAGATCAGTTTTGTTCTAACAACAATTGGTTTTTCTTCAAGCTTTGTAGCTGCTAAGACCTTAAAACTAGTAATGTGAGGTTGCTGCCCGTGTAAATCTAATCCGGCTTCATTCTCCCATATTTCATGAAAAATAAAAGTGTTGTCATCTGTTAGCCCCTGCTGTAAGTCATATTGTATGCAAGCTTCCTCTTTTAAAGTTTCAACTACCATATTTTGTAAAGCAGCTTTAACTTCTGTTGTAAATTCTGGCTTACTTTTAATTATTGCGGTTACATATACTTTCATAAATCTATAGTTTACATTGTTAGTGCAAATGTTGTAAATTATCCGTTATATCTACACAAAAAATATTTTTTATACTCTAATAGTATTATTTGGCAATATATACCAATTGTTATTTTATGTTTAGAATGTAAGTTAAAGAAAAAACCGAGATAAAAAGCCATAAGCAAACGGCTAAAACAATTGGCTTAGAGCCTGTAGATTTAAGGTCTTTTACAGATATGGTTGTGCCTACAATAAAAAGAGTTAGTACTAACAAGCGTTTTGAGTATAAAACAATGTTTGTTGTAACAAAAGCTGGTAAAATATGGTAGCTATTTATAAGTATAGCGCCTATAAAGAGTAAAATAAAATAAGGTATTCTTATTTTTTCTCCTTTAGTTTTAAAAATAAACATTGATACTATAGAAAGAGGTATAATCCATAAAGTTCTTGATAGTTTTACGGTTGTGGCTATTTTAAGTGCTTGGTCTCCGTAATCTAATGCTGCGCCAACAACAGAGCTTGTATCGTGTATGGCAATAGCACACCATAGTCCAAATTGAGACTGATTTAGTCCTAACCAATGCCCAACAGCAGGGAACACAAATAAGGCAATAGAGTTTAATAAAAATACAACACCAAGGGCAATGCTTATTGTTTTACCATTGGCTTTTATAACGGGTGCAATAGCAGCAATAGCACTACCACCGCATATAGATGTGCCTGAGGTGATTAAATGCCCAAGCTTTAGATCTATTTTTAAAAATTTTGCTAAAATTATACCTAAGCTTACTGTAAGTACAATAGATAAAAAGGTAAGACTTAAACCTTCTTTACCTGTTTGCAATGTCTCTTTTATAAACATACCAAACCCTAAACCAACTACAGATATTTTTAAAAAGTAGTGTATGGCCATATGACTATGTACTTTAAAAGGGTTTTTAAATATTAACGTAAAAACAAAACCTAAAGTTAGTGCTGTAGCACTATTTAAGTATCCTGTTATTGCAGCTATAACTATGCTAAAATATACGAGTTTTGTAATTGTGGTATTCATATCAAACTATTTTAATCTGATACAAAAGTACAGTTAACATATAACTGTTATGCAAACATTAATGCTATGTAGTATAACTAAAAGTTATGGTTGTTGCGTATGTATTTTTCAAAATTAGTCATAGTAGTATTTTGGTAACCTGTTCTAGAAACAAAGTAGAACCAACGCTCTATGCTAAAGTTTTTAATGTCAATAACTTTTAGCTTGTTGTGCAGCAGATCTTCTGTAACTGCATTTATAGACAATAGAGCATAACTGTTAGCGTAATACAGGTAATTTTTTATGGCTTCTGTACTGTTTAGGGTAACTACTGTATTTAGTTTTTTAATATTGTTTTGTTGTAAAAATTGTTGAATAATTTTTTTTGTTCCAGAACCTATTTCACGTTCTATTATAGGTAAGTTTTTTAACTCATCTAAGTTAATTATTCCTTTTTTGTGGTTGCTATTTTTACTGTTGGTTACCAGTACAATTTCATCTTTAATAAACTTAGTAAAATGCAACTTTGGATTTGTGTTTTTGCCTTCTGTAATTCCAAAATCTATTTGTTGATTTAAAATTAATTCTTCAATTTCATCAGAGTTTTCACTATCAATTTTAATATTGGTATTAGGAAACTGAGTTTTAAACTTAGCTATTACTTTTGGCAAAATATAATTGGCAATTGTAGTACTTGCACCAAAGCTAATTTCATCTGGGTATGTTTTTTCTTTGTATAAAAATTGCTGATCAATTTCTGCATAGATGTCTAAAATTCTGTTTACATACACCAAAAACGCTTTGCCATTAGTGGTTAGTTCTATAGAGTTTCTTTTTCTAATAAAAAAAGCACACTTATAATCGTCTTCTAAATTTCTTATTGCTTTTGATACAGCAGGCTGAGATATAAATAGCTGCTCTGCTGCTTTGGTAAAACTAGCGTGTTGTGCAACGCTTTTAAATATATGTAATTTGTTTTTCATAGATGAAAATTTAGCAGCTAATAACTACAAAATTACTTATAACTTTTTTTAAACTCTAGTGGTGTTAGTTTAGTTTTAGATTTAAATACTTTTGAAAAGTAAGCATAGTCTTTAAAACCCAAGTTTTCAGAAATTGATGACATAGTGTTTTTAGAGTGTACTAACAATCTTTTAGACTCTAATATTACGCGTTCTGTAATTAGTTCTGTTGTAGTTTTATTTAATGTTGTTTTGCAAACTCTATTTAAGTGCTTTGCGGTAATGTGTAATTTGTCTGCGTAAAACTGGGCAGATTTTTCAGTTTTAAAATGTATTTCAATTTCTTGTTCCAAAGCACGTAAGGTTTCTATATATGCAACAGAGTTTGTTTCTGTAGTAGGAGCCTCTTTGTTATATTGCCTAGCCAAATCTATATACACAGTGTGTAGTAAACTGGCTATTTTTTGTTTTTTATAGGGTAAATTGGCGTAATACTCTTGGTTAATACTTCTGTAATTGGTAATTAGTTGTGTAAGTACATTTTTGTTTACCGTTATATGAGGAGTGTTTTTGTGTGAATAGTAAAAAGGAAATTGTTCTAATTTACTGGTTGAAAAATGCAGCTCATAAAAATCTTGCGTATGAAAAAAAATGTAACCCTCTGGTGTATTTGTAAATTTCCAATAATGAGTTTGCCCTGGTTTTAAAAAGAAAACACTACCAGTATTAACCTCATAACTATTAAAATCTATTTCATGAGTTCCTTTGCCTTTTGTGAATATTACACATAGGTAAAAGTTATGGCTATGTGGCTTATTTACAACGGCTGCGTTTTTATGTAAATGTGTGCTTAAATCATTACTATAAAAGTCTGTTAAGGGAACTCTATGTTCAAATTGTTTAATATTTAATACAGGAATAATCTTCATACAACTTTATAAATGTCTTAAATGTACAAAAAATGGAGAAATATGTATAGCTTTTTTATGGGATAAGCACTTTACCTTTGCTTAAAAAAATAAGTTATGGCAAGTTTAGTATCATCGCTTTTAAAGGGAAAATGTCCGCAGTGTAAAAAAAGAAGTATTTTTAATGCTGCTCAAGGATTGTTTCTACTGTCTATTCCGGAGATGGATGCTGTGTGTAAAAACTGCAATTTTAAGTTTGAGAAAGAACCTGGCTTTTTCTTTGGGGCAATGTTTGTTAGTTATGCGTTGGCTGTGGCAGAATTTATAGCATTTTCTATTCTTTTTTATTTTATTTTGAAAATGCCAATTCTGTATACTTTTTTTGGTGTACTGTTTTTTGCTCTTATTTTAAGCACTTTTAACTACAGATACTCTAGAATTATTTGGATTTATCTTTTTTATAAAGAAAAGAAAGCCTAATTGTTATTTAACAGGCTCTATTAAGTCCCACTTATTACCGTACAAATCTTTAAAAATTGCAACTGTACCATAGGGTTGTTTTGTGGGTTTTTGTAAAAATTCAACTCCGTTTTTACTAAAAGTACTAAAGTCTTTTTCTACCGTATTGGTTTGCATAAAAAAAGCAACACCATCACCAGCTTGCTTACCTACAGTTGCTTTTTGCAAGTCTGTATTTGCAAGTGTTACTACCAATGCAAAATTAGGTTGGTCTTTTGCTTGTATTGTAATCCATCTTTTTCCGTTATCAAGAGGTACATCTTCAGTCAAAATAAAATTTAGTTTTTTAGTGTAAAATGCTATTGCATCATCATAATTAAAAACTAAAAGTGTAGCATTTTTAATAGTATTCATTTTCTTATTTTGTTTCGTATGTGTGTTTTTCTTTTAAATACTTTGCAAGTTCTTCGTCATTCATTTTAAAAAGTATTTTGCAATAGGTTGTGTAATTTACAGCATCTTTTTCTTTTAAAAAATTTGTAATACCATATTGCGTAAAAGGGTAGTGTAGGTCTTTTGTTTTAAAAGAAGAATAACGTGCTTTAGATTTGGGGTGCTTTTTTCTGAGAGCTTTGTATATTTTATGCTGAGACTTTGCTAAATAAGAATATAAATTTAACAATAAACCATTTGGTATTTTGTCTTTAACTATAGGGTTGTAGTAGTTTTCTATAGTTTTATAAAAGCTTTTTTTAGACTCAAGTTTATTTGGTTTTTTCTCTAAAGACATAGGTGTAGACATTAGATGTTTTTAAGTATAAACTTGATGATGTATTGCGCTAATATACATTAGCGCAATACTAATTATTTTAAGGATTTGTAGACCATAATGAAGCGTTTTTAAGCATAGCTCTTCTTGGTAGTTTTAAACCAGCAACAATTAGCTCTGCAAAGTCTTCAGGCTGCAGTACACTATCTTTAGAGTCTTTATCTGCAATGCCTAAATCTATAGACATATCTGATGCAATTGTACTTGGTGTAAGGGTGTTTACTCTAATGTTATTTTTGCGTACTTCTTTCATCAATGACTCTGACATGCCAATAACAGCAAATTTAGAAGCAGAATAAGCAGATGTGTTTGCATTACCATTTAAACCGGCAGTAGAAGATATGTTAATAATATCTCCAGAATTTTTTTCAATTAAATGTGGTAATACTTCTTTTGTTACGTAATAAACACCTAGTACATTGGTTTGTAAAATTTGTGTCCACTGGTCAGCTTCCATATCATTAAATGAGCCAAATGCAGCAATACCAGCGTTATTAATTAAAATGTCTATGCTTTTAAAATCATTAAATATAGATGCAATTCCTTTTTTTACCTCTTCTGGGTTGCCAACATCAAAAGCGGCATATGTTGCCTCTACACCCAGAGCCTTAATTTCTGCAACTGTTTTTTCTAGAGTTTCTTTATTTCTTCCTGTAATTGCTACCGCTACCCCCTCATTAGCAAGAGCCAAAGCTGTTGCTTTACCAAGACCTCTACTGCCACCAGTAATAAGAGCTTTTTGTCCTTTTATATTTTCCATTATTCTTATGTGTTATTTTAAATACGTAAAGCGTATTATTTTATTTAAGAGTTTAACAAAAGTATAGAACAATTAAGTTTTTGAGGTAAGTAATAATGTTGGTTTTTTGTTAAGATTTTTATAGTTGTTATGAATTAGGTAGTTGCATATTATAATTTATGGATTGTACTTTAATTTCAAAAACTCAATTTTGTTTATTTACATTTGTAGCCATTATAACCTTCTTTCCTGTATGAGTATTATTCGCTTTTTTTCTAAAATTAAATACACCACTCTGGTATTAGTAATGGTTATAGTTACAGTGTTTAGTACTCTAGCATTAAGTTATTTAATTACAGATGAAATTACTATTGTTAGTGAAGATATTGCTAAGCGTAATTTTATGGAAAAATATGATGATGTTTACCAAGAATTAACACGTTTAGAAAATTTTTTAACTAGAATTGAAACTATTGTAAATAGGTCTAATTCGGTTAATGATTTGCAACAAAATTTTAATACTTGGATTTCTTTTCAGCCAAAACAATTAGATTCCTTAATCTCTTGGCAAAAAGTTTCGTTTACACAGTATACAGATTCGCAAGCATCTATAGAAACCTTGCAAGACACTGTTTTATCTTCTAAAAACAAAAATAAATCGTTAGCTGTAGTAAAAAAGCAAAGTGTAATTGTGCCTACTTCTACTGGGTATGTTTGGCGTAACAAGCTTGCTGTAGTTACTGCTACAAAAGACTCTCTATTTTTAGGGTATGATATAGCATTAAAAGATTTGCAACGTTATTTTGCAAACGTAGACTCTAAATCTATTAATTACGCTTATGTTTTTAATAAAGATGGTTTGGTTTTATTACATCCAGATGAAAATTTATTAGGTAAAAGTGTGTTTACATTTAGTTCTATATCTCCTAAGGATACCATAGAGTTAACAGTTAATAATCAGGTGCCAAGCATTGTAAAGTCTGAGTATTTACAATTAGATGTTATACGTTACTTACAGCCCTTGCAATTAAAAGAAACCTCTTGGTATATTGCAGTAAGTTCTCCTAAAAATATTAGTGAAGAAAATGTTACTAAAATTAGGCAATACACTTTTCTAATCTATGGTATATCTACCATATTATTACTATTTGTATTTTACTTTTTTAATGAAAGAGTTAAAAAACAGTACAAAGAAAAGGAGCGTTTACTAAAGGAGAAAAATAATTTAATTGTACAGAACCAAATTGCAGAAAAAGAGAGTTCTTTTTTGCAATTGCAGCAATTAAAAGAGCAGATAAATCCACATTTTTTATTTAACGCTCTTAACTCTTTGTATATGTTAATAGATGTAAATAAAGAAAAATCTAAAACCTTTGCATTAAAGCTCTCTAAGCTCTACCGTTATTTTATTACACCGCCAGCAAACAATATTACCCTTGTAAAAAATGAGTTAGAACTGCTTAATGAATATATTTATTTACAACAAACACGTTTTGGTAAAAGTTTAGAAGTAACTATTTTGGGTAATGTAAATGTAGTAGAACACAAGTATATTCCGTTTTTAGCATTACAAACCCTTGTAGAAAATGCTATTAAGCACAATGCGGCAACTAAAGTTAAGCCACTTTTAATAACGGTACATTTAGCTGAAGATGGTATAAAGGTTGTAAATAATTACCAACCTATAGCTACACCACAAAAAAGTAATCACTTTGGAATAGACTATCTAAAAAACATTTACGCTTATTACAATGTAAATAATTTCACAAATTATCAGAAAAATTCACAATACATTTGTCATTTACCTTACATAATTATTAAATAATCCATTCACTCCTTAATAATATCCACTCACTCTCCTTTTTTTGTGAGTATTTAGTAAAACACAGATTTTTAGGCAAAATTATAACCTCATTATGCGTAAAAATCAGTCTGCATTTATAGTTAAAATAGTGCTATTTATTCTTTTTATAGGAAGTACAATTGGTGTTTCTGCTCAAAAAGAGAATAAAAAAGATAAAGAACAATCTAAAGATAGCCTAAATAAAGGGTATAAGGATTATGCTAAACTTTTAAAAGATGCAACAGTAACTAAAGGCTTGTTTAGTGTAATTAAAACTGATACCGATTATTACTTTGAAATTCCAGATAGTCTTTTTACTAGAGAGTTTTTAATAGTAAATAAAATATCTCAGGTTCCTTTAGCAATAAATGAGCACGGTTTAAATAAAGGAATGAATTATGAAAATAAATTAATTACGTTTCATAAAGATAGTTTGTCTAAAACAATTTGGGTTAAAACAAGTAACCCAATGGTTTCTTCTCCTAAAAATGATGCTATAACCTTATCTGTAAAAGACAATTTTGCAGAGTCTATTATAGAAAAATTTGATATTGAAAGTTACAATCCTAAAACAAATGCACCATTAATAAAGGTTAATAAGGTTTTTAATGGAAAAGAAAAAAGTTTTAATGATGTGCTAAATAATGTTGGTTTAGGCGGTAGCGTTAAAAGCGATTTGTCATATATTCAAAAAATAAAGTCGTTTCCAGAAAATGTTGTAGTTAAGTCTCAGTTAACCACAACGGTTAATGAAGGTGGGCCAGCTATGTACGTTACATTAGGGGTAACTAGCAACATAGTATTGTTGCCAAAAACACCAATGCAAGCAAGAGAATTAGATAAGCGTGTAGGTTACTTTACAGAAAAACACTGGTATTTTAATGATAAACAACAGGCTATGAAAAAGCAAGAGTTTATTACTAGGTGGCGTTTAGAGCCTAAACCAGAAGATGTAGATAGGTACTTAAGTGGTAAATTGGTAGAGCCAAAAAAACCAATTGTTTATTATATAGATCCTGCAACACCTAAACAGTGGAGAAGTTATATAATACAAGGTGTAAAAGATTGGCAGGTAGCTTTTGAAAAAGCAGGTTTTAAAAATGCAATTATAGCAAAAGAACCAGATGCTAATGATAAAGATTTTGATATAGATGATGTGCGTTATTCTGTAATTACTTATGCAGCATCTCCACAAGCAAATGCTATGGGGCCATCTGTTGTAGATCCACGAAGCGGAGAAATTATAGAGGCAGATATTATTTGGTGGCATAACGTAATGACATCTTTACAAAGTTGGATGCGTATACAAACAGGACCAATAGATAGTAAGTCTAGAGGTAATGTTTTTAATGATGCGCATATGGGAGAAGCAATTAGGTTTGTGTCTTCTCATGAAGTAGGCCATACTTTTGGATTAAAGCATAATATGGGAGCTTCACATAGTTTTCCGGTAGATTCTCTTCGATCTAAAACATTTACAGATAAAATGGGTGGTACAGCACCATCAATTATGGATTATGCTCGTTACAATTATGTTGCACAACCAGAAGATAATGTAACAGCTATAACTCCTAAAATAGGTGTTTATGATACGTACGCAATACAGTGGGGATACCAATGGTTTAAGTCGCCACTAGAAGAAAAAAAACAATTAAAAGCATTGGTGAATAGCCATGCTAACAACCCACTTTACTTTTATGGAGAGCAGCAGCCATATTTAAACACTATAGATCCTAGGTCTCAATCTGAAGATTTAGGAGATAATTCAATGACAGCAAGCACATATGGACTTAAAAATTTACAGCGTGTTGCAGACAATTTAGAGGAGTGGACATACCAAGAAGGAGATGATTATTACAATACGGGTAAATTGTATATGGGTATTATTGGACAGTGGAACATGTATAATGACCATGTTACTAATAATGTTGGTGGTATTTACTTAAATAATACACTACATAAAGACGGTAAACAAAGTTACCAACCAGTGCCTTACCAATTGCAGAAAGATGCTGTTGCTTACTTAAACAAAAATGTATTTACAATACCAGAGTGGTTGTTTTTTAATCCGGTTTTAAAACATACATATGCAATTAAAGACTCTCCTTTAGGACCTTTTGAGCAGGCACCTTATACCTTGTCTAGGTCTTTACAATACAATACGTTGTATAAGTTACTTTCTAATGAGCGCTTACTGCGTATGGTAGAAACCAATTTGTACAACCCAGAGCATCAGGCGCGCTACACAGTACAAGATTTGTTTACAGATTTGCGTTCGCACATTTTTAAAAGCACTAAAAAAGGTGCGTCTTTAACCTTAGTAGAGCGTATGACACAGAAAAACTATGTAGATGTTTTGCTAATTGACACACAAAAAATTTTAGAAAAAACCACAGTTAAAAAACTTAATACAGCAAACTTTTTTACTACAACTAGCTTTTGTGCTGTTGCTTTGGCTGAAGAAAAGCAAGCACGTAATATTAATTATAGTTCTATGACGCGTACATCAGAAATAGCGTCATACAAGCGCCAAGAGTTGCAAAATGTATTGCAATTGTTGTTAAAAAAGAAGCGTAAAGGAGATGCAAATACGCAAGCGCATTATAATGATTTGATTTATCGTATTAAAAACACATTAAAATTCTAATTTTAACCCCTAAATACCAATTTTTTTATGAATAAATTCCTTTTTACGTTATTCTTTGTGGCTGTTACCGCAGCGTGGGCACAGGATACGAGAACAATTACCGGAGAGGTAATAGGAGCAGAAGACGGTATGCCTTTGCCAGGAGCATCGGTTTACGTCTCTAAAAATATGATTGCCAATGAAACCGGCGTTGCTGGTGTAATAGAAAATACATCTATTGGTGTTGTTGTAGACTTTAACGGTAAGTTTTCTTTAAAAATACCAGCTGCAATAACACAAATTACAGTTTCTTATTTAGGTTATCAAACTAAAACCATAAACTTAACTGCTGCTAATAACTATACTATTTCTTTAAAAGAAAATGTAGATAGTTTAGATGAGGTTATTTTAACAGGATACCAAAAGGTAGAGAAGAGAAAGTTAACATCATCCGTAGCTAAGGTTAAAATGGATGATATTGAGCAAATTGGTGTTGCTAGTGTAGATCAATTATTGCAAGGCCAGGTTGCCGGTGTAGTTGCTACCACACAAACAGGAGCACCAGGAGCACCTGCTAAAATTAGAATTAGAGGAACAGCTTCTTTATCTGGCCCACAAGATCCGTTATGGGTTGTAGATGGGTTGCCTTTAGAGGGTAATGATGTGCCAGATTTTAGTGATAAAGACAATATAGATCAATTACGTAACTACGCTATTGCTGGTTTAAACCCTAGTGATATAGAAGATATTACCATTTTAAAAGATGCTGCTGCCACTGCTATTTATGGTGCAAGAGCGGCTAATGGTGTAATTGTAGTTACTACTAAAAGAGGAAAAAGCGGTAAAATGAGAGTTAACTTTTCTGCAAACACGTTTTTTTCTACAAAGCCTAATTTTGATGAGTTAAACCTAATGAACTCTGAACAAAAAGTAGATTTTGAACTTGGTTTAGCAGCACGTACAGATTTAGATTTTAGAACTAATAAAGGTGAGGTTGCACGTATTTTAAATAATTCTGGCGAATTAGGAACGTATCAAACTAGTGGTTTTTCTTCATTAAGTTCTGCAACTCAATCTCAGATAAATGCATTAAAAAATAACAATGCTAATTGGGGAGATTTACTATACCAAACTAGTGTAAACACACAGTATAGCTTAGGAATTTCTGGAGGTACAGATACATCAGACTATTACTTTTCTTTAGGTTATTATGATGAAGAAGGTACTACTATTGGTACAGGATTAGAGCGTTATAACATCACCCTAAAAAATAATTTTGATATTAGTGATCGCCTAAGTGCTGGTGCTTCTATTTTTCTTTCTCAATCTAAAAAAGAGTCGTACTTAACGGGTACAGATGCATTTACTAACCCGGCAAATTACAGCAGAAATGTAAACCCTTATTTTATGCCTTATGCAGAAGATGGGTCTTACAATTACGACCAAGATATAGAGGGTACAGACGGTAGATATGTGCCATTTAACTTTTTAGAAGAAAGAGAAAACACGGCATACGATTTAAAAAACCAAGCTGTAAAGGCAATTTTTGATGGTGCTTATAAAATTACAAACAACCTTACATTATCTACACAACTAGGGTTGCAATTTGATAAAACTAGCACTGAAAAGTATGCTGGGGAAGAAACGTATTTTTCTAGAAAAGAGCGTGAAAAAAGTAGACGTTACGACTCTAGTATAAGTGATTATTATTACTTTTTACCAGAAGGCGGAATTATACAAAACTGGAACGAAGATTTTTTTCAGTACAACTGGAAATCTTTACTAACGTATGATGCTAGCTTTGGTAAACATGAAGTAGAAGGTTTGTTGGGATCTGAGTTTAGACGCTCTAAGTATACTAATATTATGAGTCGTGGTTTTGGGTATAATAAAAATACGTTAACTACTACACCTATAATTTTTCCTAATGAAGATACAGCTAATGAAAGTACTTATCAAACGTATGATAAGACTACTGCAGAAAATGCATACGCATCTTTTTACGCTACAGGTTCTTATACCTATGACCGTAAATACACATTTTTTGGTAGCGTACGTTATGATGGGTCTAACTTATTTGGAGTAGATCCTAAATATAAATATTTGCCATTATGGTCTGTTTCTGGATCTTGGTTGGCTAGTGAAGAAGACTTTTTAAAAACAAGTGATGTTATATCTAACTTACGCTTTAGAGGATCTTATGGTTTGCAAGGTAATATAGACCGTAATACTTCGCCGTTTGTAATTGGTGAGTATGACACTACTAGCATTTTGCCTGGTACATCAGAAGAAACAATTGTAGTTACATCACCGCCAAATGCTAAGTTGCGTTGGGAAAAAACAACTAATACCAATGTTGGTATGGATTTAGGTTTGTTTAATGGTAGAATTAATATTGCTGCAGATGTTTATAAGCGTAACAGTACAGATTTAATTGGTTTGCGTTCTGTGCCATTAGAAAATGGATTTGAGTTTACCAACCTAAACTGGGCAGAGGTAACTAATAAAGGGTATGAGATTAGCTTGTCTACAAGAAACATTGTAACTAAAGATTTTTCTTGGACTACAAACATTAATATATCTCACAACAAAAGTAACGTAGATAAAATACAGGTTAGAGATAATAGCTTTTTACCATCTAGAGAAGGTTTGCCAGTAAATGCTGTATTTGCTTTAAAAACAGCTGGTATAGATGAAAGTGGTTACCCATTATTTAAACGTGGAGATGAGGTTGTTTCTGCTGTAGACTTTTTTAAGTTAAAAGATCCTTGGGCAGATTTTTTCCCAGGCTTTTTAACAGAGTCAGAGTTAACTAATGAAGAATTTAGAAACCTGTTTACATATGTAGGAGACCAGGATCCTAAATATAGTGGCGGTATTATAAACACTTTTAAATTTAAAAATTTAGATTTTACTGTTGCTGCTAACTTTAACTTAAAACAGACAGTTGTAGAGCGCCAACCTTATAATGGTACACAATTAGATCGTGGGCAAAACTATTCTGCTAGAGTTTTAGATGCTTGGTCTGCTACAAATACAGATAGTAATTTGCCAGCTATTGTAGGTGAAACATCTGGCACAGGAGATTCTTGGATGGCCTACAAGTGGTTTGGGGGCTTAAATCCAGTAGAAACAATGCCTTTGTTAGATACTTGGGTTAAAGAAATGAGTTATATAAGAATTAATAGTATGCGTGTTGGCTACAGTTTTCCTAAAAGCTTAACTACCAAGCTAAATATTAATAGCTTCCGCTTAAGTCTAGAGGGTAAAAACTTGTTGGTATTTGGGTCTGATTATAACGGTTATTTTGATCCTGAAACCTACGGAAACATATATGCGCAGCCTATAGCCAAAACAATTGCAATAGGGTTAAATGTAACTTTTTAAAATAGTAAATAATGAAACAAAAATATATATACCTAGTAGCATTAGTAGCATTTTTTGCTGTAAGCTGCGATGATTATTTAGAAATTGAACCAGAAGGAAAAGTTATACCAGAATCTCTAGAAGAATTTAGAGCGGTACTAACAAAAGGATATGATGTTTTTCCGGAGCAAAAATCTAGGGTTGCTTACAGGGCAGATGAGTTAATTTTAGATGAAAATAGTTTTGATTTTACATCGTACAAAGATGTGTATTCTTGGAAAGATGCCAATCCAGATCCGCAAACGGCACCTTACCCTTATATACAAGTGTATAACTCTATTTTTTACACTAATCATGTTATAGAAGATGGTGCAGAAAAAATTGAAGAATCACAAGAAAAAAATCAATTATTGGGAGAGGCTTATGCACTACGTGCTTATGCACATTTTGATTTGGTAAACCTTTATGGAGTACCTTATAATGCTACAACTGCAGCAACAGATACTGGAGTTCCTTTGGCTTTGGGGATAGATCTAGAGCAGGTTTTTGTACCTGTATCTGTGCAAGAAGTGTATAACCAAGTGCTAATAGATATAGAAAAGGCAAAGTCGCTATTAAATGTTACTAAGTTTGATGCTGGTTTAAATTACAGATTTACTAAAACAGCAATTTTAGCCTTAGAGGCTCGTGTGCATACGTATATGAATAATAGTGAAGCCGCTTTAACGGCTGCTAATGCTGCTTTAGCTTTAAATAAAGAGCTTGTTAATTTAAATGACACGCCACAATTGCCAAATTTATACACATCTGTGGAGTCTATCATGGCATTAGAAGATGTGTTTGACCCTAGTGTTAGAAATAGTTCTTTTATTTCTGATGATTTATTAGCTATTTATGATACAGCAAACGATTTAAGGTTTGGATTGTATTTTTCTGAAGATGGTAGTAACTACAAAGCAGCAAAAGGCGGTGAGCAAGAGTTTAATTGTTCGTTTAGAGTGTCTGAGTTGGTTTTAATAAAAGCCGAAGCACAGGCAAAACTAGGAGCTTTAGAGGATGCAAAAGCTACCTTGTTGGCATTTATGCAAAATCGTTACCAAAGTGCATATATGGCTAATTTAGCAACGGCTATTAACCCAATGTCTGCTAATGAGTTTATGCAAGAGTTATATGAAGAACGTTGGAGAGAATTGGCGCTAGAAGGTCACCGTTGGTTTGATTTAAGAAGAAGTAACCAAAAGGTAATAACACATACTTTAAGCGGTGTAGACTTTCAGTTAAGTGAAAATGATCCACGATATACTTTGCCATTTCCAGCAGATGCAAGATTAAATAACCCGGAATTATAATATTACGAGTTAGTCAGCGAGCAATTATTGTTCAACTAAACCCGATAATTTTATCGGGTTTTTTTATTTTTATGCAAAAAATAATATGCTTGTAGTTGTAGTAGAAGATGAAGATTTGGCAGCAGATTATTTAATTGGTTTGCTAAAAGCGCAAAGTGTTGTGCCTGTAACTAAAATAATACATTTGGGTTCTGTGCAAGAAATGGTGTCTTTTTTTAATGATGCCAAGCCAGATTTAATTTTTATGGACATTCATTTAGGTGATGGTAAAAGTTTAGAGGCCTTTACACAAACAAATATTACTGCTCCTATTGTTTTCACTACAGCTTATGATGATTATGCCATACGTGTATTTAAACACTTTACAATAGACTATTTGCTTAAGCCTTTTGAAGCTAAAGATGTGTATAAGGCATTACAAAAGTATACGCAGATAAAAGAAAATTTTTCATTTTACAATACCGCAAAATCCTTAGAGGCTTTAGATGGAAAAACACAGCAAGAGCGTTTTTTAGTGCAGTCTGGTCATCAGCTAAAATCTATAGAAAGTGCTGAGGTTGCCTTTTTTTATAGTGAAGGAAAAAATCTTTTTTTATTTACAACCACATCTGAAAATTACTTGTATAAAGACACGTTACGAGATATATCAGAAAAACTAAACCCTGAGATCTTTTTTAAAGTAAACAGAAATTATATTATACACATAAATGCTATAAAAGAGATTGTAAAACATAATCCGCAAAAAATAGAATTACACCTAAAAGTGGCACACGCAAGTGCAAAACCTATTTTAGTAAGTAAGTTTGAGGTTAAAAATTTTAAAATTTGGTTAGATAAGTAGCTGCTTGGTGTTTATAGTTTTTTGCTAAACAACAACCTTGCTCCACGTTCTTTAGATGTAAATTGGCGTACCATTTGCAAATCTAACTTTTCTAAAACTCTCCTAGATGCGTGGTTTTCTGGGCTAGCGGTAGCTAAAATTTCAGTTAAATTAAGTTCGTTTTTAGCGTAGTCTATCCAGAACTTACCTATTTCTGTAGCAATGCCTTTGCCCCAAAAATTATCATCTAATATAAAGCCAAACTCATAACTTTCTTTGCCAAGGTAATTGCACTTTAATAAGCCAGATACACCAATAAAAGCATTATCTTCTTTGCTTGTTAAGCACCAAAAACCAACAGTTTCATCTGTTGTGGTAATAAAATCATCTTCAACTATTTTTTGTAGTTCATTAGCAGTTAAAACACGACCTTTTAAAGTGTTTTGCATAACCAACGGATTTTTGCAAAACAGGTCTTCCAGTGGTTTTCTGTACGTGGTACTTAAGGGCGTAAATTGTATTCTTTGACTTTGTAACATTCTAGTAAAATACAATTTTATTTTTAAACTGTAATTTGTTTAGAGGTTACTTGGTGGTTTTGTAATAAGCTAGCTTAAAATAAATATAGGGGTAAGGCAATTTAAACCAGTGCTCTACCCCTAAATAAGTAATAACATACTTTTTAAGCTGTAGGTTAAGTTTGTTAATTACTCATATTGCTTTTTAAGTTTTTCATAAATGCTGCAAAAGCAGGTTGAAATTCTTCAAAAAGTGGATTTTTTCTATTTCTTAGCATTACTTCTCCAAATAGTTTAATTCCAAGTATAAATTCTACACTTTCGTTATCTCCTTTAAACCCAAGTTTTCCTTTGGCTGCATTTAATAGTTTTAAAATATCATCGTGGTTTTCTATGTCAAATTCAGTAAATTCATTTGCTTCAGAGCCATCTTTTTTCTCTATTTCCTGTAAGTGTAGTGTGTACTTATTATTTCTTTTAGTAGCCATACTCTTTATTTATTTTTAAAGTCTTTAATTAATTCACTAACTAACTTGTGTTTTCTGTTCATTACCTTTTCATAGTCAGATGCTACATTAAAACTACCGTTATTTATTCCGTCATAAATACCAGAAACTACAGTGCCAATAAAATTGCCTAATTCTGCTTTTCGTTCCTCTAAATATTCTTCTGAACTTAACTGCTTGTAAGTAAGTTTTGTGCTGTAGGTTTTGTTTATTTCATTAGCCAGTTCTTGCTGTGTAATAGGAGTTGCTGCCAAATTGTAAACGTTATACTTTATACTGTCATTTAATAACATTTGTACATATGCATTAGCAAGTTCTTCTCTACTAGTGTAAGCACATTTACCATCGCCAGCGCTGTTCCAAATACAACCTTTTGTTTTGTACTGCTCTATATACTCTAAGTCTGGCTCTATGTACAAACCGTTTCTGCCAATTGCCCAGTTTAGTTTAGAGGCTTCAATATCTCTTTCTGTTTGCCTGTTGCTATTAATAATTGGGTCAAAAGCAGTATTTGTTGTGTTGCCGACAATACTAGTATATACAATTTTGTTTAGGCTGTTAGCTTCTGCTGCTTTAATAATGTTGCGGTGTTGCTGTATCCTTTTTTTGGGAGTGTCCATACCAGAAACTACTAGTATTTTATCGACACCTTTTAAGGCAGATTCAAAATCTGTATAACTATCATAATCTCCTTTCCTTACTTCTACGCCAAGGAATTCTGCTTTTTTTGGAGTTCTAGCAATAGCTATAACATTTTCAGCTCCAATTTGTGTTTTTAATTCTTTTACAATGGCAGCTCCTAAGTTGCCATTTGCTGCGGTTACTGCTATCTTCATTACACTATTGTTTTATAATTTAAGTATAGTACAAAGTAAGTGAGTTATGTTAGTGTAAAAAAGGTAAATGTTTGCATAGATTTGTTAATCTTTACAACAATTAATTTTGTTTTATTGATGCTATAAATTGTTTAGGTGTGTAGCTGGTGTGTTTTTTAAAGAATTTTGAAAAATTAGAAACCTCTTCAAAACCAAGCAAATAAGATGTTATGCTTATGTTTTTATCTTGGTCTGATAAGTATTGTTTTGCTTTAAGAATAATTACGTCGTCAATAAAGCTTTTTGCGGTTTTATGGGTAAATACTTTACAGGTATCATTTAATTTACGGTAAGTTGTGTTTAAAATTTTGCAATACTCATTTACATTTCTTGTGATAGATATATTTTTGTCTAACTGGTTTTGAAATTGAATAAACAAGCTAATATCAGATTTGTTTTGCTCTAAATTAAACTGTTTAGAGAGTGTTTTTATTTTTAAAAACGCTACTCTAAGCAACGATTGTATTATTTGCTTACTAACGGTTGTTTTTGATAATGAAAACTCTTTATAAATAAGAGCAAAAACAGTAACAAGTGTGTAGTGTGTATTTGTGTTAGTAATAGTTAATTTTGGACTGTGTAAAAAGCTGTTGTATGGGTAGCTATAACTTAGGTCTTTAAATGTTTGCTGATTTTCATTTAAAAAATCTTGAGTGAAAATAGCAATATAACCTTTTACATTTTTTTGCTTTAACCAAGCGTGAGTCTGATTTTTACCAACAAACAACATGTCATTTTTTTTATAGCTGTATGTTTTAAAATCTATAAGATGCTCACCTGTGCCTTCTGTTATAAAAACTATAGCGTAGAACTTTAATCTGTGCGGAATGCTTCTGTTTTGTATGTCATAATTGGCTAAAAAATAATCTAACTCCCATACGTTTATCCCAAAATCTTCCTGTTCCTTTTTAAAGGTGTACTCTTGTATATTTTTCATACATACTAATGGAGTAAACTATAATTTAAATTCTGTTTGGTTTTTTGGAGTGTCAAAAATATGCGGATAATGTTCTTTAGCATTTTTAATCATAAATGCTACTGGCACATCATCAAAATGACCGTAATCTTCTAAATATTCCATAAAAGTATTCCCTTCTCTATTAAATTCTTGTAAAACGGAATCATTTTCTCCATCAAACTCTAAAGGTGCAACGTTAAACATTTTACATAGTGATGCGTTAAAAGCAGGAGACATTTTAAGCCATTTGCCATTTATATAAGCATTAACCATACCGTGGTTAGTTAATTCATTGCTTCCAAATTTTTCAATAAGGCGTTCTGCTCCTATGTGGTTTTTAACTTTGGCTAAGTGTAGCCTAGCAGGTATATTAAGCGCTCTTAAGCAGGTAATTAATAAAATAGATTTGTCTATGCAATGTCCGCTATCTCTTTTAGCAATTGTACTTGCTTTATAGTTTTCTTTAGAAAAACTAAGGTTGTAAGGGTTGTACCTCCAAGAATCTCTTATTTTTAAATATACAAGTTTGCATTGCTCTTTGGGTGTAAGCGTCGGCTTTTTATATGCTGCTATAAGATTTTGAATTTCTTTTGTTTCATAATCAAAAAAATAGGTAGGAGATAGGTAGTCCATAATAATTATTGTGTTTTTTGATTTAGTTTAAATATAGCAAAAAGAATATTACCTATGTTGTAGTTTGTTTTTTAAAATAACAAAACCCCAGATAAATCTGAGGTTTTGTATAAAAATCTATAGGTTTAACTCAATTAAAAGAAGCCCATTGGTTTTTTATCGTAAGAGATTAACATGTTTTTTACAACACGGTAATGATCTAATGCCATTTTGTGGTTTTCACGACCAAATCCAGATTCTTTAACTCCACCAAAAGGTGCATGCGCAGGATAGGTATTGTATTGGTTTACCCAAACTCTACCTGCTTGTATAGCACGTGGTACTTGGTATAATTCGTGTGCATCACGAGACCAAACACCAGCACCTAAACCGTAAGGTGTATCGTTTGCAATAGCAATAGCTTCTTCAGTAGTTTTAAAGGTTGTTAATGCTACAACAGGGCCAAAAATTTCTTCTTGGAATACACGCATTTTGTTGTCTCCTTTTAAAACAGTTGGTTGCACGTAGTAACCGTCGGCTAATTCACCTTCATAATTACCAGCTTCACCACCAGCTAACACCGCTGCACCTTCTTCAATACCAATTTTAATATAGTTTAATATTTTTTCGTATTGTGCTTTAGATACCTGAGAACCAATCATTGTTTCTGGATCTAATGGGTTTCCTGGCTTCACTAATTTTAAGCGTTCTTGCATTTTTTCTACAAAACGATCTGCAATATCTTCGTGTACTAAAATACGAGAAGGAGATGTGCAAATTTCACCTTGATTTAAGGCAAACATTAATGCACCTTCTATAGCTTTACTAAAGAATTCATCATCTTTATCTGCTACAGATGGGAAGAAAATGTTAGGAGATTTCCCACCTAATTCCATAGTTACAGGAATAATGTTTTCTGCTGCATTGTGCAATACAGTACGTCCTGTTTCTGTGGAACCAGTAAATGATAATTTTGCTATTCTTTTAGATGTTGCTAATGCAGCACCAGCTTCTTTACCAAAACCAGTAACAATATTTAATACACCAGCAGGTAAAATATCACCAATTAGTTCCATTAAAGCCATAACACTTGTAGGTGTTTGTTCTGCTGGTTTTACAACCGTTGTACAACCTGCTGCTAAAGCCGGAGCAATTTTCCAGGCTAACATTAACATTGGAAAATTCCAAGGAATAATTTCACCAACAACACCAACTGGTTCGTGTAATACAATACTAACAGTATCTTTATCGTGTTCAGAAATACTACCTTCATCTGCACGAATAACTCCTGCAAAATAACGGAAATGATCTATACAGTAAGGAATATCTGCTGCACGTGCTTCACGAATTGGCTTACCATTATCAATAGTTTCTAAGGTTGCTAAATACTCTAAGTTATCTTCCATAACTTGAGCAATTTTTAATAACGCATTACTACGTTCTGTTGCAGATGCGTTGCTCCACGCTGGGAAAGCCTCGTGTGCTGCATCTAATGCAAGGTCTATATCTTCTTGTGTAGATCTTGCTGCTTGTGTAAATACTTTTCCGTCTACTGGAGATCTGTTTTCAAAATATTGACCTTTAATTGGGTCAACAAATTTTCCTCCAATAAAGTTTCCATATCTTTCTTTAAATTCGGGTTTTGTTACATTTGCCATATTACTTTGTTTTAATTTTTTTAAAAATCTGCTTGAAAAAAACAAGCGTTGTAATTATGATGCAAATGTATAATGGAGTAGAAGCTTCTTATTTATTGATATGGTTCAATAACTTATGAAAACAGTTCAAGTTGTGTTTTTTTGATGTTAAACAAATATTAATTTGCGATTAAGTAGTTAATAATGAAGTTGTTAAAAATAATTTATATTTCTGTTGGACTAATTCCGAACTTGTTTTTGAAGGCTATACTAAAGTTAGACAGGTTGTTATATCCTATATCTAAATAAATATCAGACGGTTTTAAATCGCCTCCTTGTAAAAGTTCTTTTGCCTTTTGCAGTCGTTTGTCTTTTAACCATTTTCCTGGAGCTTCTTTATACTCGGCAGTAAAATGCCTTTTAAAAGTAGATAAACTCATATTACATAAAAAGGCAATTTCTTCTAACTTTAAATTAGAATGTATGTGATCTTCTACAATGTTTTTAAAAGGAGAAACTTCCTTAAATATTAATGCGTGTAAGTAATGCTCAAATTCACTACCATATTTATCTAGTAAATACAGTAATATTTCTTCAAATTTAAGCGATAGCATAGCATCACAATAAGCACTGTTTTCAAATGTTTTTGACGATAGTGAGCTTATAAACGATGCAATATAATCATCGTTTTCAATCACAAAATAAGGCACTTTCTCTTGGTACGGCTTAACGTCTTTGGTGTATTTGCTTAAAAAATCGGTGAGTTTTTTTTCAGAAAAAAAGAAGAGTTTACAATAGTAAATTGCTTCAGTATCTAACAACTCTGTCCAAAGCCAGTTTCCTTTTTTTAAAAGTAAAGACTGTTCGCTATTAACTGCTTTAGAGGTGTTTGCAAAATGCACTTGCTTTTTTCCTACTTGAAGAAAGCTAAACATATTCATGCTTAAATTTACCTTGCTTTTTACAACATCATTAGTCATTTTAAAATCGTACACAAAAATGTCTTTGCTTTTTGATGGTGTATCAAAGTAAATTTCAGGAATATTTTCTATAGCCATTTTACTGTGTTTAGGGCGTCAAAGGTACTATGCTTTATTCATCATAACAATAATCTCTTTTTTGTTTTTACTTTTAATAGTGTAGGTGTTTGTTATTGTGTTGTGAAAATAAATGTCTTCTTCCCAAATAACACCTTCAGTAAACACATAGATTACCAAATTTAAAAGCTGCAATATATTTTTTATAAATGATTTTAATACCGATGGCTTTTTGCAGTGATCATCTACAACTTCAAAACCAATAAGTAATTTACCAAATGTTTTACCGGTTATGGTTTCTAAAACTGGATTTATTGTAAAAAGACCTAATGTTACAATAAGTATATGTGGATAAGCAAAAGTGAAGAATTTTGCTAGTACATATACAATGCCGTAATACAAAAGTAAGTCTAGTAATTTAGACAATAACCGAAAGTTAAAGCTTTTTACATTAGGGTTGTATTTAAACTTAAACTCCATTGCTTTGTAATTTCCGTTTCTGTCTCTACGGTTTACAGTTTTATAGGTTTTTAATTCTGATATTTTTTGTGCCATTTTTAAGATAGACGAATAGCTTATTGTATTTATAGTGCCATTACAATTATGGGTTTAGTTCTATACAGGCGTTTAATTTATTGTTTAAGTCTATAATATTGTAAGCAACATTCTGCATTCCGCGGTAATTACTTTTTATATGTTCTAAATCTGTTTTTGCTTTTTCACAATTATTGTTACCAATAAAATTTAGTGCTCTGTGTGTATAAGCTGTAGATAGTATAGACGTATCTGTTGTATTATTAATTACGTAGGTTGTAATCTCTATACCTTTGTTAAAGTCTTTTTTGTAATAATAGGTTAACCCTAAATTTATGGCTGCCATATGGTAGGTAGAGTCTGATATTTTGTACGCCTCTTGGTAATATTTAATTGCATTATCATACTCGTAAAGCATAAAGTTATTTAACCCTAAATTGCTTAACGTTGTTGGGTTGTCTGGTTCTATTTTTAATGATTTTTTAAATGCAATTTGAGCTTCGTAATAATTACCAGTTATAGATAGGTCAACCCCTTTTTCATTAAGGTCATTTGCTTCTGTATTCTTATAACTGTTGCCTTTTAGTATTTTGTGTTGTTCGTTAATGTTGTTAGTTTCTTCTTTTGTGCTATTGTTTTTGCAACTAACAGTAATTATAAGTAAAAACAATACTTTTAACGCTATTCTCATAATGTGGCGACTATAAATTTGTACTTTCCGTTTTAAATAACCTATCCCATAAAATAGTATAAAAACCATAGTTTTTAGAAAATAGCTTATGATGATTTTTATGAAAGTAATTGGTGGTAAATATTAAAAAGTAAGGCTTACTTAATTTTGTGTTTAAGTGTGTTACAACACCGTAAAACCAGTTGTAAATTAAAAAGGCTATAAAACCATAAACATTTAAAGAAAATAATAACGCAACTACCGTTAATAGTAAACCAAATAGTATAGATTCCCAGGGCGACATATAATACAGGCTTACAACATTAAACTGCTCTGTATGTTCATGATGCTGTAAATGAATTTTTTTTAATACAACAATGTTGTGTGATGCCCAATGTAAAACATACATTAGTATATCTAAAAATAGAAACAGAATTATAAAAGTAAGCCAAGGGTCTTGATTATTAAATGTAATAAAGCCTTTTACCCACAGAATGTATCCTGGAATAGCTATTATAATATTTATAAATAGGGTTAGGATAGATGATAAAACTTCTTTTTTTGTAATTTTAGATCGGTGTTTGTAGACTTTGTTCCACACCAAGCTAATACCTATGTTTAATAAATAGCCAGCAATATTTAATCCAATTAATAAAGCAAAAAATATTGTAAAGTCTTTAAGATTCATTTACTAATTTTGGTTATTAGATATTATAAACGCTTTGAATAATTATAATTTTTTATAAGCGGAAGAAAAAGGTCTGACTAATCTATTCTTTTTAAATCCATTAATTTCCATGACTTCTTCTTTTATTCCGAAATTATTTAGACATATTTTTAAAATTTCAATTTCTTTTTTTAGGAATTTAGTCTCTCTTTTTTCTAATTTACCTCTTGTTGTAAATAAGGGGTAATAAAATTCGTTTTTAATGAATTTTGGTTGTGATATTTCAACATCTCTAATACTATCTATTCTTTTTTCAATTACAAACAAAAGTGATTTAACTTCTTCTTCTGAAAAGTTGATTTTCTTCATTTAGACAATATTTAATTAGGCATAAACCTATTAAAAGATTGCCAGTATTTGTCTTTATAAATGTCTGTATTTATTTCAATTTTATTATGGTATTCTTTTTTTATTTTATGGAATACTTTAGCAGGCTTTCTAAAATCCATACAGGCAAAATATACTTCTCTTACAGATTCTGCTGTTTGCCTACCAACGTTTAAATAGCCATCAGAATCTTTGAGTTCTGCTGTTATTTTGTCTTCAATTTGGTTTAACAATTGGTAGGTGTCGCTATCTGGCATACCATTGTTATTATCACCATCGTATTTTATTTCCATTACGGCAATCCAAGGGTGAGACGCTTTACTATCCCAAGCAAGTAAATCAGTATTTACAACTGCAATTAATGGTAATCCGTTATTTAAAGTTGCTTCTAACCCAGAATATTTATCGTTTTCGGTATTGTGCCTTAGTCCTTTGTATTTTTCTACAAACTCTTTTTCTCTCCATATTAAAAAGTCTTTTAGTTTTTTAAAAGGTACCAATTCTGATGTGGCATTTTCGGGAGCAATAATATTTACATTATCTATTTTGGTTATAGAGTTTAATTCGCCTAAAGAATGGTCTAAAGCAAGGTAAACACCATTTGTCATAATAGCTTTATTTTCTTCGGTAAAATCTTCATGGGTTATGGTAATATCAATTTCGTCTGGCATAGAAGAATGTTCTGTAGCATAAAATTGCATTTTACTTTCGTTAAATATGTAGCCATCCATTTCTATTCCAAATTTTCCTAGGTCAGATGGTTGTTTAAGAGCTGTTATCTTCCAATTTTTTATCTCAGGTGCTGCAGCTACCAACTCTTCTACAAATACAATGTTTTTTATTACTCCGTCTGGAGTTAAAATAAGTTCTGCAGTAGTATCATTAAACATACCTGCTAAAAACCAAATTCCGTCTTTAAGTTGATCTAATTTTGGCGATAGTTTTTCAAAAAATTCTTTGTTAACATTGCCTTTGTCTTTAATTACATTATAAAATGCTTGTTGGTTTTGAGAAAACCATTTCCAAAAATCTTCGTAAGAGTTTATTGGCTCTTCTTTTGATTTAAATAGTGATTTTAAAAAGCTCATATATTTTAGTAGTTTATTGCTTATAGTAAATATAAGAATTTTAAATAGGTGGTTGTTTTCTAAAAATTTTGTTGTAAAAAAAATTAGCTATTCATATGGTTTAGTTTGCATATGAATAGCTAATTTATAAATGTTTTATGTTGTTATCTAGAGATACTAGTAGTGCCTTGGCAGGTCCACTGTGTTTCTGTATCATTATAAGCTGTAAACGTATTTGTACCAGTAAAGTTACCTGTATCTTCAGAAAAAGTATAATTGCCTACAAATTTGCGTTTGCTTCCAGAAGGTAAAGTGTAAATAGTCTCTAAGGTTAAATTGTTACCATCTATAGTGTACATAGAGCTAGATAGGTAACCTGGATCTTCAAACTCTATAGTGTTGTTTTCTAAAAATTTAAAAGCATAAGGGTCTCCTGCTTCTAAATCATAATCATTATCACAGGTTTCTCCTAATCTTTGAAAAAGCCAAGAGCCTTCTAATACAGTTTCTTCTAAGCTTTTTTGAGAATTGTCATCATCAGAAGAACAAGAAAATAGTAATGTGGTAAATAATAGCGTGAAAAATAATTTTTTCATATTGTAATTATAGTTTAATTGGTTAAAAACAATTAACGCTATAAAACAGATTAAGTTGTTTTAAATCTGTTAGTTTGGACTAACACATTTGTTTTTGGTATTTCTGCCAGGAAAAATATCTTTTAATGTTTTTGATAATTTCTCCCAGTCTGCTGTCATTTTCTTTGCTTGCTTTTTGGTTATTAAAATACCACCATTAGCTATTTTTCTGTCTCTAACTATTTTATCAAAATAAAAAACAGTAAAATCAATTGCAGTATTATCTTTAAACTTATGCTTAACATCTTTTACGTTTTTATCAGAGTCATCAACAAAAATTATAGCTTTGTAGCTTCTTCCTGTTCTTCCTAATATATGTGCAATCATATCTCCCTTATTCATACCTGTGGTCATCATAAGTCCATCTCTGTAACTCATTTCTCTTTCTAAGGTGTAATTGTAAACAGCTTTAGAACCATCAATCTGTGTAATAGGAGATTTAGATAAGTTTATACCATTTTTTAACAATTCTCTTTGTGTTGCGGTTCTGTACCTAGGGCTTCTAGATGTTAGTGCAAATACAGTTGTGCCATTATTTTGCCAGTTGTTTAGGTATTTGGGTATTAAAGAGTCTGTTAATTTCATTGTGCCAAGCTCGTACAATAAACCAATAACATCTTCATAAAAACAGTTTTCAATTTTTTGTTTTTTTGTTGGTATAGCATCTTTAATTTTACCTCTTTGCCAATTGTACCAAATGTCTCCGCCAAGATCTACATTGCTGGTTAAAAGTGTATTATCAATATCTACAATAACAAGTACATTTTCTACTCCGTATTGTTTGGTTTTTTGGGTTACAACATTATTTACATCTTTAAAACTAAAAATAGTGCTGTCTTTTAATGTTTGTGCCTTTAAGCTAACACTTATAAGCAGCATTATTGCCATAAATGTTGCATACTTTTTTTTAGTCATAATAGCTTGTTTGTAATTTGTAAAGATGTAGTTTTTGTTGGGTGTAAAATTACATGTTTTGCTTTAACTAACGAATACAAAAAAAATAACTACGAAAACAAATTGCTTTTAAAAGTCTTCTATTGCTTCAATTATATTTAATAATTATTAATAGAGCTACTGTATTTTAAATAGCTCTGTGTTTAATTAAAAGTAAAAATTATAAAATAATAATTATGGAAGAATCAGTAGTAGATTTAGTTAATGAAGATTATTCTTTTAGGCAGTTTAGTAATGGTATAGCTATTTTAGATTATATAGGCAAGACTAAAAACGTAAGTATACCAGATTACATTAATGATAAACCTGTACTTTATATTTACAAAGAGGCTTTTTGCGAAAAAGGAATTGAAGCGGTTACATTACCTAGCTTATTAGAATATATTGGTGAAGATGCTTTTTATGATAATAAAATTAAAGAGATAATAATACCAAGTAAAGTAAACAAAATAGGTGGTGGTGCCTTTGGACGTAACAATATTGAAAAACTTGTAATTGAGTCCAGTATTGAATTTTTACCAATGTTTTGTTTTGTAGGTAATGCTTTAACTAGTTTAAATTTACCAGAAACAGTAAAAAATATGAGTAATGATTGCTTTGCAGAAAATAATTTTGAAGAACTAACTATACCAGATCATTTAACAGAAATACCTAAGGGAAGTTTTGCAAGTAATAAAATGCTTAAAAAAGTTATGTTACCAGCAAAGTTTGAGAATTATATATGGAGTATTTTTCATAAGTGCGACATAGACAATATAACATTTGAAATTTATTAGTTTTTAACACTTATATTTTTAGTCCATCCAATTCCTATTTGGTATCCAGATTGTGCTTTGTCACTAACTAAAGGTATAAAACTGTAAATACCTATGCTATTGGAGCTATTAAGCTTGTATTTTGGAGAAAAAGACAAGCCGTAGTTAAAAAAGGTTTCGGTATTAGAATAGGTTTTTTTAAAGCCTATTTTTTTATTAATTAAAGTTCCTTTGGTAATAGCTATGCTTGCGCCAACAGGAACTTCAAAATTTATTTGTACGCTATTAAAATTAAGGGAGTAACCAAAATTAATTGTTGGTAGTAAACGCATATCTATATCATTTTTTAATGTTGCATTTGGCTCAGACTCTCCCTTAAAGTCAAAATATGCAACTATTGAAAATGCTAAGGTAAAATGATGTTTGTTTTGAGATAGTGGAGTAGTGTATTTGCTATATCCTCCATAATATAAAGCCTCATCGCCAGCAGCTAACACACCTATTTCTAAATTGTTGCTGTTTGTTTTTTGACACCATAAGGTTGTTGAAGAAACACACAATACCAGAGCTAAAATTACTTTATTTATAAAATACATAGTCTAAACCTTTTTTAACTATTTTAGTTGCAGAACCGCTATGGCCACTTTTTTTTATCAATTCACTTTTATGCTTAAAATTTGGAAAGTTTCTAGAACGGAGTCTATTGTTCATTTCTTCAAATGATGCTAACATAACACCACCTTCTAACGAGCCCATTCCGTTGTAGAATATCACATCCAAATCGGTGTTATAGCTGGCGTAGTATTCTTCAAAATTAAATATAACACCAGAGTCGTACCAGTATGATGTGCCTCCAGAGATGAACTTATTAAACGGGTTAGAAGCTCTTTCTTTTGCCATAACGTATTGAGTAAATAGCCCGCCAAAAGAATGCCCAATTAATGTTTTGTTGTTAGATGAATCTATACTATATCTAGATTCTAATTCAGGAATTAATTCATTTTTAATAAACTGATAAAAATTTTCTGCGCCACCAGAGCCATGCGCATAAATAGTAGGTGTGTAGTCTCTATTTCTTTGTTTGTTATTACCAATAGCAACTAAAATACAAGCTGGCATACTGTTTTTTTTAACCTTGTTTGATACAATATTGGCAATAGAGGTAAACCTGGTATCACCGTCTAAAGCAATAATTAATTGGTTTGCTAAGCTGCTATTGTAATTTTTGGGAAGAAATACATAAATAGCATAACTGTCATTTACTATAGATGAGTTTATAGTAAATTGTTCTTTAGATCCAATAATGTCAAAATCATCATCAGTAGCAGAGCAACTTAATAATACAATGCAGAATACAATAAGTGTTGTAAGTTTCATAACCTTAGACTTTATTTTTCAAAAATCTAAAATCTTTAAAACTTAAAACTTATTTTAAATCAAGAAATTAACCTTTAAGCTTTATTTAAGTATGTTTTTTTAACTCTGCTATATGTTTCTGGAGTCATACCTAAATAATTGGCAATTAACTTTTGTGGTACTTCTTCTAAAAACCTTTTAGATTTAGAAATTGTATTTAAAAAAAGTTCATATTTTTTGTATGCATTTTTATGCTGTAGTATTAAAGATCTTTTTTCGCGCTCTAAATGTACTTGCTCAAATAACTTGGTATATATAAAAGAAAAAGGATGACTATTTAGTAGTAGCTTTTCAATGTCTATTTTTTCAAAATAAATAATTTCAGTATCAATTAGTGCTTCTTGTATTTGGTTAGAGGGTGACTCTTCCATATAGCTTGTAAAGTTGTTAAAGCTCATACCCGAGAGCGAAAAATCAATAGTAAATAAATTATCTTCAATAATGGTGTATTGATGTATAAAGCCTTTTAGTACCAAACATGTTTTGGTTTCTACCTGTCCAATATTTAGCAAGAGCTCTCCTTTTTTAATTTTTTTCTTTTTTATAACCTTAGCTAAAGGCATAAAATCTATTTGAGTTAGTGGGTATACTTGACTTAAAAAATTAAATAGAATATTTTCTTCTGTAGAAAAGTGCTCTTTCATGAATTTTAGTTTTGTAATACGTGAGTTATTAGTTTTTAATGTGTAAAAAAGGAGCGTAATTTAACAAACAAAATATAACACAGTTATAGCACATTAATGTGCTTGGTAAACATTTTAGAATTCATAGTTTTTATAAGCAGTTTAACTTAAAAGCTATTTATTGATGCGTTATAAGAGCTTTTTGTGTTTCTAGTGGCCTGTCTGTTGCAAAAACGTCAATTCCTAGTTTGGCCCATTCTCTGTAAAGATGTTCGCCTTTTGCAGCGGCTCTCTTATCTAAGTTACCTAAAGTCCCCAACATACACATAACCCCCTTTTTGTGTAGCTTGTTATACAATGATGAGTCTGACACCATTGTTCCTGTAAATGCAACCATATTTGCCCAAGGTATGCCAGAGTTGGCAGCTCTGTTAAACTCTTCGGTATTTCTAATGCTAACAGATAGTACTACTTTTGGATTTAACTTGTATAACTTTTGAGCTGTTTTAATAGAGTAAGTAATAATAACCGATTGCTTTAAGGCATCGTTTTTTTCAATAAAATGTAGTACATCTTCGGGGTCAACACTTCGCTTAATATCAACTGTAAGTATTGCGTTTTCTTTTTTTGCCCAGTCTAATACGTCTTTAAATAACGGAATTTTAAAATCAACTATAGAGTCAAAATCATCTTTAAGTTTTAGTTGAGACATTGTTTTCCAGCTGTTTTGGTCAACTCTCCCAAAACCAGTTGATGTTCTCTCAAGTGAATTATCATGCATAAGTAATAATACCCCATCTTTACTTTTTGCTACATCAATTTCAAATAACGCGTTAGGAATATGTTTTTTAATATACTGCATAGTTTCTAAGCAATTTTCAGGGTAGCCAGGATACCCTTTTCCTCCACGGTGAGAACTAATTAATATATCACTAGAATTAGAATAACTAAAATAAGTTTGTAAAGTATTCTCCTGCTTATTGTTTTCTTTACATCCAACAAAAAGAAATGAAATTAGTAGAATAGGAATTATTAGTTTTTTCATATATTAAATTTTTCTGTGCACTAGAGGATATTTGCCAATTTACTTGTATTGAAGCGTAGGGCAGGTTATTAGTAAGGCGTTTAGTATTGATAAAAGTCAAATATAATATTTTGCTTTTATCTTTTTTGGACAGAAACATTAAATTAAAAATATTTTTTAGCATATCTAAAACAGATAAAAACTCCAATTAATTAGGCCTAATGTTGCCAATAGTTTTTATATTTCCATTTCCGCTCTTGTATCAGGTTTTACAGATAAAATACTTGTTTTTATACCTTTTGGTCTGTATATTTTATTTCAGTATTCTTAAACTAAACTTCTAAAAAAATCCCCTTTATCTTTTCTACTTGTTTTTTACCACAATACTTTGTTGGCAACGGGTTTTATTCTTTATCAATTATTGCAGGTAATATATAGTCAGTCATTATTTTATCTGTATTGGTATGAGCTGAAAGGCTGTCATATGCAGAAGAAGTTACAACGACCACAAAAGGAATGTCTTTAAAAATAAAAATCTTATTTCCTCCTCTACCACTACAAAAGGAAACTTCATAATTTTTACCATTAACAGTATATGTTTTATTCCAGAAAAGGTAACCATAATAACCATCATCTATTCCACCATAAGCTTGCGATACTTGTTTTGATAAACTTTTTTCTACCCATTTTTTAGTCAGAACTTGCTTCCCATTCCATTTTCCTTTGTTTTTATATAATTGCCCATACTTAGCAAAATCAATAGCTCTTAACTGTATTCCTCCCGCAGTATTACCAACTTTTTGTGGTGTGTATTGCCATTTGTAATTAGTAATATTTAGAGGTTTAAATAACTTTTTATCTGTATAAGAAACCAAACCTTCAGGAACAGATTTATGAATTATATCTCCTAAAATAACAACGCCTGCTGTAAAATACATATAATCTTTACCAATTACTTTATCATTTTTCATAGGTAAATCAAGTGAAAATTTCACCCAGTTATCTGTTGGGTACATATTTTCTTCATTTCCAGGACTATCGTAATCTCGATCATCACCAAGAAAACCAGAACTCATTGTTAAAAGAGATTTTAGTGTTATTGAATCTTTCTTTTCGCTATAATTATTAAAAGATTTTAAATTGTAAAAATCTTTTAATAATACGTTTTCATTATCAATATATTTTTCTTCAATAGCCACCCCCAACATTGTAGATGCGAATGATTTTCCTACTGATCTTGAATCATGCAAACTATTTCTGTTTTCGCCGTTAAAATATTCTTCTATTAAAAGTTTGTTCTCTTTTATTACTACAATACCATTAATGTTTTCAAATCTTTTTTCAGCTATTTTCCTATTTAAGGCTTCTATTTTTTTAGTATTAAAATTATCTTTAGATAATTTCCAACCGCTATTAGGCTGTATTTTTTGAACAGGTATTAAACTTTCATCTACAAGTGCTTTAGCTACTTCTATAGTAATATTTCCCTTAGCTAAAATTGCCCCAACTTTTATATCACTTCTTTTTATATATGGCCTTACTTCAATAGTTAAAGAATGATTTCCTTTAGCAAGAACATCTTGTCCTCCTCCTAACTTCATAAACTTTAACCACATAAACCAACCCCAAAAATCAAGTTGCTTAGGATAAATTAAAGGGATTGTATGTTTTAGTTGAGTTGTTTTAGATTTAATATTTCCTGCTCCTTTATTTAAGTTTTCTGTATAAACTATTTTACCATCTACTAAAAATGAAAACTGAAAACTTCCTTTATTTAACAATTGGTCTTGCGTTAAATTTGGAGCTAATAATTTAAGACTTTCAATAAGAGGTTTATCTAATGTAAAGTGAGCTGTTAAAAATTTATCTTTATTTAATGTAAAACTATTCGTGTAGTCTGTTAATTTTATTTTCTCTTTTTTTAAGTCAATTTTTGAAAAATACAGGTTTTCAATTTTTTTTGTTTGTGCAGAACTTATAGCGTTACCAGAAATAATTAAACAAATAGTAAGAGTTAAATAATATTTTAATTTCATGTTTTATTTTTTGAACAAACATAATGGTAACATGCTATTTTAAACGCCCCAAATTATAGAATGGTGCTTATTTAAAGTTGTGTAAGCTTTTTTTTATTGATTTTTTATAATTTAAAGGAGTGATACCCTTGATGTTTTTAAAGACTCTGTTAAAAGTTGTTTTTGAATTAAAACCACATTCAAAAGAAATACCCAATAAAGTGATGTGATCATAATTACCGCTATGTAATTTTTGAATAATGGCATTTACCCGGTATTCATTTATAAAGTCTGAGAAGTTTTTACCTAAGCCATCATTTATTAATTTTGATAGAACATTTGGATGGATGTCAAGATTGTCAGCTAAAGATTTCAATGTTAATTCTGAATTAAGGTAAAAAAGATTGGTTTCCATTTGTTCTTTTAACCAAGATGCTTTTTTTGCAATTTCTTCAGATGGATTTTCTTTTTTTATACTTTTTGGTTTATTGGTTTCAAGTAAAATTACTTCTGGTCTTAAAAAAGCTTCAGCACTAATCCAAATGGTGGTAATAGAAAGTAACACATAAATAGGATAATAATCACTTATTCCTAATTGAAAATCGAAGACAACATAATCAATAATGGTATAAGGAGTCCATAAAAACCAAATTATTGCAAATATGGTAATTAATCTATACAACCACCTTAAACTATATGCATCATTAGTACTATAATTTTTTTTTAACCAGAAATGATAAAATTTGATTGCCTTAAGTGAATAAATTGAATAAGTAATGATTGAGATTATGGCTAAAAATTGAATGATGGGCATTAATTTAAGGTATGTATCAGTTTCTACAGCAGTAATATTATTTATAAGCGCATCACGGCAAATAATTATATGCACGGTAAGTTCTATTATAAGCGGTAAAAAATGAACGCCATGTTTTTTAGATATATGATAGTTAAAATCGGTTATTTTTTTAACATATAAATATAGTAAGGGACCAAGTGCCAGAGAGTAATTTAATGGAATTAAATAGAAATAGGTCAGGTAATTAGTTATTTGAAAATCCAAACTCAAAATCCAAACACTCCAAAAAACAATGATAAAAGTAACTATACCAAGCAGTATATTGGCTTTTCTATTAGCCCGTTTAGTAAAAATAAGTAACAGTCCAAATGTTGTTCCTATAAATATAGATGCAATTATAATAAAGTTATAAAAATTTAAATTTAATTCACACATTAATTATATTCAGTATCTATATTTTATGTAATGTTTCTTTGGCTTGTTGCTAACGGGTTGGTTATGCGCTGTGCGGGAGTAAGGAAACCTTTTGTTTTCGTCTGCGCACTAAGCTAAAGCTTATTGTTTAGTTTTATTTTTTCTTGTCTAAAGCTAAATTTTGAATATTTCGCTATCGCGTAATTTTCAATTTATCGACTTTATAAAAGTACACAAGCTTTTTGAATAAATACCAAACCTCCGCATTAATTATAGGCATTGTTTTGCGTAGGCTTTTTTCATCTAACCGCCCTTATTGGATACGGTTTCAATTCTTTTTTTAGTCCTTCTATAACTTTTTGCAATTGTGAGTTATCCATTTTACAGTCCACAAAATAATCTTTTTTATCATCTGCACTCTTAGGTCTAGATTCTAAGTCAAATTTTATGCGAACAGTTTTAAAGTCCATTCCAGCTTTGATTAGCTCAAATGCCAAATTTGGCTCGATAAAATCCAAACATTCATATTTTGGCGTTTTGTTTTGAGATATTTTTTCGAACCACTCTATTATTTCTATTACATCTCCAACCAAAAGTGATGGGTCAACAGTTTGCCAATTTCCACAGTCACTTTTTACATTTAGATAAATCAATAACCAATTAGAATCATATTCGCAATCCGTTATTTTAGGAAACTGATAATTTGTTATTTTTAATTCTACAATTTGGTTATTAATGCCGTGAAATATCATTCAATATCGTATAATTTTTAGCTTACGCACAACGGTTGAGCTATGAACAGTACGGGAGCAAACTAGTGTTTGCTTTCCACCACACACACATAGCGAAATCTTTTTGTTTAGTTTTTATTTTTTTGTTCAAAGCAAAATCCCAAAGTTTTGGCGACCTCATAAATATACACAGACCTTTCGGTTTTGCCCTAAAGTCCGCATTACGTTTAGGCTTTGTTAGCAACTGGCTTTTGCGTTATACTTTGCCGTAAATTATTTTCAATTCCGTTCCGATTACCTTTTCTAATTCGATAAAAAATTCACTTTTGAATATTCCCCAATTCCAAAAGATTAGACCAAAATCTCCAAATGCCCAATCTGGTTCGAAATTGAATTCGGTTATTGAACTATCAGATAAGCAATTCGAGCATTTTATTAAATCTGAATCCGATTTCTCATACCAGTTTCCCAATGCACTTCCCCAATCCTCTTCAATCTGATTTTGTCCACATTTTGGGCAGTTAACTTGCTCAAGTCCATTTCCGCCATTTTCAAAAACCTTTCTTTCGGTCACCACTTCAACTCCGTTTGTTGTTAAGTCCAAAAACCCCTCATTTTGTTTTTCAAGTATTGAAGCAAAATTTTCGGCTGGTTTGTGTCCATTCGAACCAAGAACACAATCAGAGAGCTCTTTTTTAATAATTTTCTTTTCAGCCAAAAAGCTAATTACTTTTTCCGCAAGTTCTTTAGAATCCGCTGGATTAGTTTTTTCTGAAACAATGGATGTATGGTGGTCACTCACTTTTTTAAGCTTGTTGCTAACGTTTAGTGTATGATTTCGGTGCGTGTTTAAGCATTAAAGTTAGCAAATAATCACAGATAGAAAATTCCAGCGGAATTTTCGTAAGTAAGCCTTTACTAGCAATGAATTATACACAATGTTACCATACGTTTTTTTATTCCGTTAATGTTTTGTTTTTATTCTTGAAAATCAAAATACTCAATATTGTTCCGATTAAAAAACCAATGAATAAATAACGTCCAAAATTCAGATTGTCAAAATTCAGTTCTGTTTGAATTCCGTTTCCAATATTAAATTCAGATAGTTTTTGCAATCTATTGTTCAGTTGAAATATTCTGAATTGCCATAGCAAAATTCCGCAAACAAATATTATTCCGCAAGAAACCAAACCTTGATTCATAAAGTTCAGTTTAGTCATTTTTTTTATAATCAGATAGAGTAGAGGAATAATTCCTATTGACAAAGCGAATAAAATATGCGAATAAAATTGTCCGCTCATAGTTCTGCTAGTAATCTGACTGTTTTTATTGGCTATTTGGGAAAGAGAAAAGTCAAGAAAGTAATCTCGAATTAAAAATCCGATTACAGATAATATTAAAATCAGTCCTAAATATTTTAATGCGTTCGTCATTTCTCAAATGTATGGTAACGTGTTTGTATATGGTTTGTTGCGTGGTTTAGACACCTAATTTAGCAAATAAAAACCGAATAGAAAATCCGCGAGGATTTTCGTAAGTAGGCTAGAACTAGCAATAAATTATATACGGTGTTGGCAATAGTTTTTAATGTATACATCCTAAATATATTTCGCTAAACGTGTTTCTTATTTTTTTCGTTAGTCGTTTATTACAATATTCGGAAATGTATAGTCCAAATGGTTCTGTTGAAGTATGAGGTTGTCCATCTCCATTTTCAAATCTATCCATATCAATTTCTCCAAGAAAATTATATCTTATACTCGCCCACAATTCAAAACCTAATTCTATGTCTAAATCTGGGTCATATCCTGAACCTTTTCCTGCTTTAACTTTCTTACTTATTAAACCTAATTCTTCAAGTAGCATTGTAGAACAAGTGTGAGCTATTAAATCAGCGAGTTGAATTCCTTTTACTTTTGAAGAATCTACTTCTAAATTCAGTTTATATTTGTTTAAACCAAGTTCAAAACACAACATTTCTCCTTGTCGAGAATTTTTAAAATAATTTTCGTCAATGTTTATTTCTATTTTTTCTCCAAAGTCATTACTATCTATAATTTTTTTCAATCCTTTTAAAGTTTCTATTCCAATTTTTTCTCTGTGAGTTATTGGCAAGATAATAAGTCCAATTTTACAATTTTTACGAATTAGGTAATTCAACTGTCTACGTACTTTAATCATTGAAGGATTATTCGGACTACATAACCGACTTTTAAATTCGTCGTTTTTTTTGTCTAAACCATTTTCGATGAGTATTTCAGATATTTGTTTTTCAACATCTTTTTCAGTCGTAATTACTCCACTTATTATAAATTTCCCTCTTTCGTGGGTTGAATCATCAATGTAAATTCGGGTCATTCTTTAATTATTGCCAACGTTGATGTGTATGATTTCGTTGCGTGTTTAAGCACTAAATATAGCAAATAAATCACAGATAGAAAGTCCGCGAGGACTTTCGTAAGTAGGCTATAACTAGCAATGAATTATACACGGTGTTGTAAATAGTACTTTTTCTGCTATTTTCTTAACCAACCTAAAATTCTATCGTTTTTTATTTTCCATTTTCCGTTTTCATTTATCAAATCATATTTTTCTCTTGAATTTCCAAAAGGTCCAGGATTTTGTTGAATAATCTCAACTTCGTTTTCGGTTACTTTGGAAACAATTGAAACGTGTCCATATTTATTTAGCGTTGTTGCAGAGTAAATCACTAAATCATTTACTTTCGGTTTGGATTTACTTGGATTCTTATACTGCTTTAAATTTCGCTGTTTGTTTATTTTTCCGTCCTTGATTTGTGAATTAAAAAAGTCTTTTGCGTGTCCATAACTGTCAGGCATTTTATGATTCAGTTCTTCGTAATAATATCGCTTTACAAATTCCACGCATTGATATTTCAGTCCAAGATTATAGCCATCTTTCGCTAACGCTCGTCCATCCACATTTCCAACTCCTCCATTATAATAAACAGCAACTCCGTTCAGACTGTCAATTTTTTGTCCGACTTCATAATTCGGATTTAGATTGATTTTTTTAGAAGCGAAAAACCCAACAACAAGTAAAATCAAAATTCCAAATAAGAGTAAAAATCGTTTTTTCAATTCGTTCGTGATGTTTTTGGGTATTATTTACAACGGTCTTGTGTATGAAACGTAGCGTATAAAAAGACGCTAACTTTTCGGATTTAGCACGAGCCGAATTTTTAATTTTCTTTTTAACTTTTCTATTGTCAAAAATACAAATTAAAAATATGGCGACCTCGCAAATAAGCCCAAGCCATTGGTCAAGAACTATTTGCCCTATTTTTTATATACATTGTTATGCCTTGTTATTTTTCGCACGCAATCTTTAAAAGTTCCATTCCTCTAGCATTCATTTTTTCCATATCTTTTTTTGCACCGAAAAGCCACATAAAAAAGGAATCAACCAATCCAGATTTTAAATTGAAATCTTGTGTTACTTTAATCAAGTTGCCTGTTTTTTGAAAAGAGTACTCAAAAGTAGGACTTGCCTTAAATGGTTTTTGAATATCACAATCCATTTTTATATACTCTAAAGGTCGAATTTCCGTAATTTCTTGATAGCCCAAATCCTTTCCGTTGTTACCGTCCCAATGAAACTGGACACCAACTTGTCCATCCGTTCCTTTAATACTTGTTTTTTGGTTAGGGTCGGCTTCATAGAATGGTGACCATTTCGTAAAGTTTTTCAGATAAAGCACGTTATCGAAAGTGGTCCGCATTTCTGATTGGACATTCACGGTTTTTTGAATGTGAATATGTTGTAATTTACTTGCATTATAAAACCCAATTCCTAAGAACAGAATTAATGCTACTGCGATTATTATTAGTATCATTTTTTTCATTTTTCAAAGTTTATATTAATTTTCCATTGGTATAATATTCCGAACTTCAACCGAGCCACCCATTTTTAGAATTGGACTGTCTTTGGCCATTTCAACCGCTTCATTTAAAGAGTTTGCTTTAACAATCATATTTCCACTAATTGTTTTGTTTTCAGAAACTAATATTCCGTCTGCGATTGATAAATCGGGAGCGATTTGTTTTCCGTCAAAACCCAATTGATGAGTGCTATCAAGCTTTTCTTTAATAGCGATGTTGCCGATGAAACTGCCCCATTCTTGTTGCATTTGTTCCATTTCTTTTTTTGTCGGTTGATATTCAGGATTAGGACTAAAACTGAAAATCATCATAAATTTTAGTTCTGCTTTCATTTCTTTTAATTTTTAATGTTAAACGATACACCAAAAGTAAAAGAGGGAAAACACAAAAATCTTTGCCTATGACAAGAAATGACAATTAGGCTTTTTTGAGCCAAGATAATTTGCGAAAAACCAATAGATGAAGAAAAATAATTGTTGGTGGTGCAAAAGCTGGAATAAAGCAAAATGGAAATTCCGCTAAAAACTCTACTCCTTGAATACTATTGTCGATACTGATTTTGGTAAAAATAATAGCCATTGCCGAAGTGATTAAAATATCGACAAGCCCAAAAGTGTTCCAAATGTAAGTTAGTTTTCTAGCGTAGTTTTTTTTGTTTCGTATAGCTTTTGCCACAAAAATGCTTGATATAGCAGTTAGTAAATCTCCAATACCAGCGAAAAGGGCAAAAACTGGTGGTAATAAATCATAAAGGAACAGAATGATAAAAGTGCTACCAATCAGGCGGAATATATGAATCTTAACTAAATCTTCAAGGTTTAAGATGGTATTTGCTTTTTTGCAGATTTCGGTATTATATATTATGGTAACGAATATTGCCAAAGGAAGCGTTGTTGTCAAAACAATTTTGGGCGGTAACATTACGTCATCAAAAAAGCCATACAAACTTGCTATTGCAACTATAATTAGGTAGGGAATGTAAAAACCAAGAACCAACCAAAATCCGTTTTTTATTTTTCCTTTTTTTGCCAAACGGGCTACCATTACTACAGGAAACATAAACGCTAATAGAAAAAGGATAGAAAATATTTCAGGTATTTGATTTGAAAACATAGGTTGATATTATAAAGTGATTTCTTTTCTAATTCTACTTAAAGATGTGTCTGTAATTCCCAAATATGTAGCAATATGTTTTAGAGGAACATTTTGAATTATTGAAGGTTTTTCTTTTAATAAGTTTAAATATCGGTCTTTCGCTTGGTCGGCAATCACAGATATTGAATGATTCTTTAATTCAAAGTAGTTATTTACAAGCCGTGTTCTGCCTACTTCTCTAAAAGCTTCAATGTTAAATAATTTCATAAAGTTGGCAAAACTAATTTTCCAACATTTTCCTTTTGTTAATGCTTGAATAGATTCTTTACAAGGTTTTTTTAAAAAATAGGAATGCCAATCTATCACAATATCATTTTCTGCAAAGAATTTAGTAGTAATATCATTTCCTTCCGTGTCAATGCTATATGAACGTAAAAAACCTGTCTCCAAGAAGTAATAGTAACTAGCTACTTTTCCTTTTTCGATTAGATATTCGTTCTTGCTAAATTCAACTTCTTCAAATTGCATTAAAATCAATTCTAATTCCTCCGAATTAAAGTTTTCTTGTTTAAAAATGCTATTTAAAAAATGGGTTTGGTTCATTGTTGTTCAAAGGTTTTTTATAATAAGGCATAACGGTAGGTATAACCGTCAGTTACGGTTTTAAAGTTAATAATTTTCGGTTAAGAACTGGCGTTAGCAATTCCGAGTGGATTCGGACGTAGTCGAATCCGCCGTAATTGCGGTTATACATTGTTAGCTTTTAGTGCTTATTTTTAATTGGTATTTCAATTCCGTTGTGATTTTCATTCTACGTTTGAGTGTGAATTTAGATTTTTGTTTTTCCAATAATTAATTTGAATTTTGGCTGTTGCTATTGTTGAGCCTATCATTAAAAAGTAAATCATAATATGCTTTTTCTGAAAAAAACTTTCTGAAAATATATCAGTTATGCTTAATGTCAACAAAAATATTCCTACAAACCACAATAGTGTAAATAAAATTAAATTCTTTCTTGTTGGATTTTTCACAAAATTTCTTTTAACTGTTTCCATTTGTTTATTTTTTTGTCGTCTGTTTTTCTTAATTAAAAAGTCCTTTTCTGTTTCAGGATTCTGTTTTCGCAAACTTGCTAATGCATTAAAGCTAACGGTTGGGCTATGATTTCGTTGTGGAATTTCACGTAGTGAACATTCCGCCCGAAATCCAACCTTAGCTTAAAAGTAAGGATTTCCGTTTAGGAAATCCGACCACAATGAATTATAGCCAGTGTTGTACACAGTTCTTATTTCCATTTATTCATAAGTGAAGTGAATCCCGCTAGAATTCCGTCATGAAATTTTCCGTCTTTGAATTTCGGAATTATGTCTTCATTAATCACTGTTTGGCAAATTGAGTCTGTCAAGACTTTTTCTGTTCCAAGTCCAGTCGAAATTCCTACATTCCTTTTGCTCATGTCCAAAATTATCATCAATCCATTATCCTTTTCTTTTTTCCCAACTCCCAACCGATTTCCGATATCTTTTCCAAACTCCAAAATGTCCTCATATGGCTCAATATTTTCCATCACGACTAATATGCATTCGCGAGTAGTTCTTTTCTCGTAGTCCCTCAGAAATGTGTCAAGTTCAGCTATTTCCTGCTCGTTTAATAAGTCCGAATAATCGTTGACATATGAAATGGGTTGTTTGCCATAGAGTTTAGTTGTGTTTAATTCTTGGGTTTGCTTATTCGAAGTTTTACAACCTAAAAAGGCAAGAATTAATATTAGGCTAACGATTAATTTTCTGATATGCATAGAATTGTGTACAACGGTAGGTATAACCGAAGTTACGGGTTTAAAGTTAATGTTTTTCGGCTTATCACAGACTTTAGCAATTGTGGGTGGATTCGGACGTAGTCGAATCCGCCGTAATTGCGGTTATACATTGTTGTGTGTAGTTTTTATTCATATTCCGATTTATGAAATTCCAATATTTTGTCAGTCAAACGATTTATTTCTTTTTTCTCTTTTAGTTTAAAATCCGCAAAGAATATCAGTCCGAAAATGGTCAACGCGATTGGCAAAATCCAATTTCCTTTAATCAGAGAAGCTATTATAGTCAGAATTCCAAGTCCGAGTAAAACTTTAGCTAAAATATTCATTGGTGACTTAAAGTCAAATTTCAAATCGTAATTCCCTCTGTCATTCACAATTCCGATTATTCTATGATTGTTAGGAAAACGATTCCGCATTAATTCGAACTTTTCAGTTCCGACAGATCCATTGTAAAATCCGTTCACAATTAGCTTGTTCAGAATCTTTAAATTTTTGTCACTTTTGGTTATCGTTTGCTTCATTGCTCAAATTACACACAACGGTAGGTATAACCGTCAGTTACGGTTTTAAAGTTAATAATTTTCGGTTAAGAACTGGCGTTAGCAATTCCGAGTGGATTCGGACGTAGTCGAATCCGCCGTAATTGCGGTTATACATTGTTAGCTTTTAGTGCTTATTTTTAATTGGTATTTCAATTCCGTTGTGATTTTCATTCTACGTTTGAGTGTGAATTTAGATTTTTGTTTTTCCAATAATTAATTTGAATTTTGGCTGTTGCTATTGTTGAGCCTATCATTAAAAAGTAAATCATAATATGCTTTTTCTGAAAAAAACTTTCTGAAAATATATCAGTTATGCTTAATGTCAACAAAAATATTCCTACAAACCACAATAGTGTAAATAAAATTAAATTCTTTCTTGTTGGATTTTTCACAAAATTTCTTTTAACTGTTTCCATTTGTTTATTTTTTTGTCGTCTGTTTTTCTTAATTAAAAAGTCCTTTTCTGTTTCAGGATTCTGTTTTCGCAAACTTGCTAATGCATTAAAGCTAACGGTAGGTATAACCGAAGTTACGGGATTAAAGTTAATGTTTTTCGGCTTGTCACAGACATTAGCAATTCCGAGTGGATTCGGACGTAGTCGAATCCGCCGTAATTGCGGTTATACATTGTTAGCTACAGTTTTTTTGTTTTTCAAACTAATTATATTTCGGATAATCATAATTACAAAACTTAAGTTCCATAAGTAAAATCCAATTTCATATCCTGTTATTTCTCCATAGTGTCCTGCTTCATTTATTATTATTTCATCAAAAAATAAAAAACTCATTCCAAAAGATAAAGCAATAATGCTCATTACTAAAGAAATTTTAGTTTTTTTAAATGTCAACCACGAAATTAAGATTAATGGATTTGCGAGCCAAGATATACAAGCTCCTCCAATAAAAACTCCAAATATTCCAGAAATTAAAACAGCCAATCCACTCCAATTTTCTCCGCAATTACCATTCGTACAATAATTTTTTTGGCTACAAGCGATAATGAAAATTAATATACTAATCAATAATAAAATATTTGGATTTTTCAGTTTCAAATTCAGTTCAGTTTTATTTTTAAATATGAGTAAGTAATTGTAGCTAACGGTTTGTGTATGATTAGTTGCGGACTTTTCCAACGGAAAATGTCCGTCTGACTCTAAAGATAATTGATTGCAGGAATTTCCAAGTGGAAATTCCGCCCGTAATTAATTATACACCGTGTTAGGCACAGTCTTTTATTTATTTTTCCGTCTCTGTTTTCGTTCCATTTTTCTTGTGTCTCGTTTTTTAAGTCGGATTGCTTTCTTGTCCCTTTTCGCTTGGTCATTTTCTGTCAGAAAGTGAATGGCTAATAATATTTGAATCCCTCTGTTGTCCAAATCCGTTCCGTCCGGAAAATTATGTAAAGTGTACAATATTTCGTCCGTTGGTGTGAAGCGACCAACCAATTCTAATTTATCCCCATACCCTTCCAAAGAAGGATTTGATTCCGCTAAAAAGTTAACAAATCCAATGAATTTTTTGTTCTGACTGAAACAAATGCTTTTATATTCATATTTCGGTTCAATTGTTCTCCAAGTCTTGCAAAGACTCCAAATTTTCTTAAAGGTTGAATCAGATATTTTTGAGTATAGTTTTTTCTGTTTTCTCCAACTAATTTTCTTTTCAAGGTAATTTTGTTTCCAGTCCACTAAGTCCTCTTTAGATTCGGCAATACAGGACCCAAATTTTGTCCAGTCCGCATTTCCGCAAAGTTCCGCTTGAAAAAAGTCAGTAACTAGATTCAAGTCCTTAATCTCAGATTTTGAAAAGAAATCACTTAAGTCCGTTTGTTCCTTTTGTCCGAAGGAAAAGAAGCATAAATTTAAGAGTAGGACTAGAAGTATATTTTTCAGCATAGGATTGTGCCTAACGGTAGGTATAACCGAAGTTACGGGATTAAAGTTAATGTTTTTCGGCTTATCACAGACTTTAGCAATTGTGAGTGGATTCGGACGTAGTCGAATCCGCCGTAATTGCGGTTATACATTGTTACCCATAGGCATTTTTTAATTATTTCAGTTGGAAATGTATGTGGTCATCGTGTCTAACTGCTTGACATCCGTGAAATCGTACTTTTCCATTGTTCAAATTCAATCGAGTTTTTAAATGTGGCTCGATGAACAATTTACCAATATTTTTTTGTTTTAAAATCAATTCTGCTAATTGTCGAGTTCCTTTTTCGGAAAACTCAATGTCTTTGTTTATTGTGCCTAAAGTCAGATATTTTGGAAAATCATATTGCCAATTTCCATTTTTCTTACAAACAGCGTTTTGGTCATATTCTTTTTCGGTTGGCATTTCATAAACACCATATCCACTAACTGATGGTTTTTTATTAGTCAATTGTCCGTTGTCATTCTCGTAAATCAGAGAAACGTCAATTTTCTTTCCGTCGTTATGGCTCAAATGTGGCAGAAGTGGAAATTTGTTTATGAATGGGAAGTTAGCATCAAGGTAAACCATTTTTATTCCTGCATTTAGTCTCTCAAATTTGGTTGCTATTTGTCCAATTGATTTGTTCAATTCAGGTCTTACATAGTTTCTATTCGCAAGTTTATAAAAGAAAGAACGAGCTTTTAAAAATTCCGTTTCTTTTATTTTTTCACGTCCGAAAATAGGTGCGATATTTGGAACGATTAAAAATGTTGCGAGTAAATATAGAACTGCGAAAATTCCAATCCGTTTCAATCGTTTCTTTTCCGCACTTTTCTTAATCAACAAAATTGCAATCAAATATATTATTCCACCTATTTGAGTTACAACAGTCAAAAAAGTGATAATTATTATGTGAAGCAGTATTTTCAATGGTTGGTTCAGCTTATGGGTAACGTTTCGGCTATGGTTAGTGCGCTGCAAGAAGTCGTAGACGTCGGGCTGTTCACAAGCGAAACCTTTTGTTTTGCTTGTAAATTTAAGTAATACAAGGAAATAAAAAAGGTTTTGCGACATTCAAATACAAAACCTCTATCGAAAAGGCCAAGCCTTGCGTATTAATTATAGCCCTTGTTGTCATTAGTTAATTTTTTTCCATTACTAAATTCAACAATTGTTTTAGTTCCGTCATCATTGAAACATATTTGACGTCCATTTTTCTTTCCATTTAGATATTCACAACTGTAAAATAATAAACCATTTCTTCTTTGCTCAATTAATTTACGTTTCCCTTTATCATCAAAATATTTAGTTTCTTCAACATCAGAAAAGTAACGAAGTTGTTTTAATTCTTTATATGGTTTTTGTGGGTCATATATTATTTCACGCAGAAGTCCTTTATCTTTTTTTCTCGCGTATATTTTTTGACTTAATATAACACCTTTATCATATTCTAATTCGTATGAAATTTGACCATTTTTCTTTTTAATTTGAGCAATTCCAGAGAATAATTTTTCATCATTATATTTATATGCTAAATTATTCTCAAGATATATATCTTCATAATCGATTAATTGTTGTGAACTCAATCTAGAAAGATAGAATAAACTCAAAAATAATATTAGCACTAGATTTTTTTTCATAATTAATGACAACGGTAGGTATAACCGAAGTTACGGGATTAAAGTTAATGTTTTTCGGCTTATCACAGGCTTTAGCAATTCCGAGTGGATTCGGACGTAGTCGAATCCGCCGTAATTGCGGTTATACATTGTTGTACCACGTATTTTTTCAATTAGGGTTTTCATTATACACTTGGTCAAAATCCAATTCTGATATATTTAAGCCCTTTGACTTTTTGTCAAATTGTTGTTTGTCCATTGGTCCATAAATTCCATCTTCATTTGTTTTTTCTCTTTTCTTTAAGTCAATTATGAAATATTTAGTGATGGTTAAGTCATTCAAATATGGATGTTGTTTAGCGATTATAAAATCAGAGTTATTTCCAACCGCGAAAACATAATTAGAAATAATTCCACTTGAATATGGCGAATCTTTTTCGGTTTTTTCTACTAATGCTCTATTAGCGACTAAATCGTTCCATTCCACAAAGTAATTTCCGATTATTAATTCAGATTCGCCTGGATTATTCCAACAGGAATTTAAAGTCAAGATTCCGATTAAAGTCAATATGATTTTTGTAATTCGCAATGTTTTGGTCATATGTGGTACAACGGTTTGGCTATGCGCAGTGTCCCGAAGGGCATTGCGTATAGGTGTTGTTGTAGCCAGTTTTTATTTTTTCATTCGTGAAATGTCCGATACCAATTTTCTTCAATTTTCCAATTGTCATCAGGATTTCGTTCAATAAGGTCATTGTAATATTTTATGTCTTCTGGTCGATTTGTGTATACAAAATGAGTTGAAGGTGCACTGAAGAAATTCCTGAAAACCCAAAATGTTACGGTCACTTCATTCGTACTGTCATTCATAGAAATTCCAATGTCATTACCGCCATTAGATATTACAGGAAATTCGTAAGGCAATTCACAAACCCATCCGTTCCAACTCACATTTGGCTTTAATTCTCCGTTCTTTACTTGTTCCACTACTTCTGTCCGTTTGTTGTAGAATATGTACCAATCTGCATTCTCAATAATTTGATTTACAGGTTGTCGAAAGAAAGTTAATAGGAACAAAGTCGAAATGACAAAAACTGACGCAATTCTTTGTCGGGTTAAATTCTTTCTTTCCTTAATTAGTTTGACTATTTGCCCAATTGTCCATATAAAAAGAATCAGAGAAAGAGCCAGCCATTCGAGTGCAACAATGAAGTATGGAACAAAGTAGTAGTTTGCGATTGTCAGAACTACCCATATACTTACAATCAATATTAAAGTTTTTTTATTCACTCGTCTCTTTTTTCTAATTGGCTACAACGTATTTGTGTATGAAACGTAGCGTGCAAAAAGACACTAATTTTTCGGATAGACACAGAGCCGTCCCGAAGCCTCGGGATTATATTTTGTTTTAAATTTTCTCTTTTAAAAGCCAAAATAGACCATTTCGCTATCGCATAATATTCTATTTGGCGGTCTTAGTAAATAATTCCAAACCAATCGAATTAGCACTTACTAGCTATGTTTTATACACAGCGTTGTAAAACGTTATTTTTAATTTCACTTTTTAAACTCGTAGACATCAACTATTGTTTTATTAAGTTGGTCTTTAGATATGTTTTTTATTACTTTTTTAGTAAAGTTAGGAGTTTTAATATAATATGAGAATTCACCTTCGTATGCACTTTTATATTTGATTTCTAACTTGTTATTATCTTCAATTAAATCTAAATCAGTAATTCCACTTGTACCCCCAAAAGACATTAAACTTTCATCATTTAAAAAAGCTTGGAAGTAATTAATTTTTTCAGAAGCAATAAATGAAGCATCTGTATTACCTAGACTGGTATAATTTTCTTTTAGCTTCTTATCCTGTATATAAAACTTTGAAGTTACTTTTCCAGAATCTTTTCGACTTGAAAAATAATAAAGAGGAATGTTTAAACTTGAACGGGTCAATGAAAAAGTAAATTGTCCATTGCTTTCATAGCTACCTCCATTTCTTTTAAATTCTAATTCAATATTGTTTTCACCTTCTTTTAGGATAAAAGCAAGCTCATCTTTCATAAAAGAAGGCATATTGTCTAACCCTTCTTTTAAGGGGTGATTTTCATTCATAATTTTAAGATTACCCACATATCCATTTTTAATACTTACTCCATTTATTTTGAGGTGTACATCAAATAAACTATTATTGCCTCCAACTAAGCACTTCACAGGTTCTAAATTCTTATATGTCATACTTAAAAAAGTAACTGATGTAATCAATATTAGAATAAATTTATTTTTCATTTTTGTTCATTTGTTTTAATGTTTTAGAACGTGATTGTGTATGGTTAGTTGCGTGCTTTGGCAACTAATTTAGTAAACAAAAACGAACGCAAGAAAATTCCGAAAGAATTTTCCAAATAAGCAACGACCAAAGCAATTAATTATACACGGTGTTGGCAATAGTATTTTTATTTATTATGTCTATTAATTTTTCAATGTCAGATTCTATTATGTGACTTAAATCAATCTCAATTTTATTTCCATAAGTTTCTATTATAATCAACTTTTTATCATTCAATTCAGATGATTTTATTTCTTTGAATTTTATGTTTTTCCCAAAGAAGGATTTTATCCTGATTAAGATTCCTCTTTTATTCCATTGAACATAATTTTGATACCAGAACATTTGGCTACTTATACCAAAACGATTAGAAATCCGATTACGTTCAAATATTTATTAGTTTTTGGGTTTTCAAATTCAACAAATTCAAATGCTCCATTTATGATAAATAATAATCCAATAATGCTTATTACTATTATTATCCAACGTCCTTTTCTAAATTCCCAAAATGTATTTTTCATTTTCCGACAATTTTTTATCCGTTTGTAAGCATATAAAATTTTGATTTAGAATAACAACTTATTCCGCAAATAATTCCGAATGCTGTCTATATTAGATGTTTAAGAATTTTAGTTTTATTCATTTTATTCTGTTTTTCGTTGTGTTCAGTTATATTATTGCCAACGATTTAGTATATGGTTTGTTGCGTGATTAAGCAACCAAGTTAAAAAATAAAAACATAATAGAAAATTCGCGAGAATTTTCGTAAGCAAGCTAGAACTAGCAATAAATTATATGCATTGTTATCTCTTGTTTTTATTCCGCTTTTTCTTTTTTCGTTCACGTTTATATTTCCGTAATTCCTTTTTTGTTGGCGGTTTTGTGATAGCATAAGCTGAACCAGAATATTTATAGCTTATAAACGGAATTTTTTCGACAAAATCCTTTCCGTATTTTCGAGTTCTCCAATTTCTCCAATTTTTATTAAACTCAATTATAAATTCCGCTTCTTTAATTTCCTTTTGTGAAGTTGGTGTCCAAAAGTTTTTAAAAGAGTAGTTATTATTCTCTTTCAGTTCGTAAATATGTGTTATTCCGTCAAATCCTTGTTGCCAATCTTTAATATACTTATCACTCGGTATTTTTGAATTCCGCTATTTGATATGTATTCGTACAAATTTTCAGAGATTGATTTTGGCAGTAAATACGTTTTTATAAACGTGTCCGCTTTATAATCGTCTTCCCAAACCTCAAAAACATAATATATTATCTTACCACTTATAGAATCATTGTCTTTGGTGATTTCGAGTAAACTTCCAGGATTCCAACTTCTAAAAACAAATTCCGATTTAGTGTTTAATTCAGGTAATTTGAAGACTTTAATATCATCGTCTTGATACCTTTTCCAAAATAGAGTATCGCTATCTTCTGTTAAATATAATTCCAAATTTTCGGTTTGGCTATTTGCAGAAATCGATAGTAAAATCGTAAGTAAGATTGTAATTATTTTCATTTCTAATGATTTTCTGTCAAATGTATTCTTTGACAATTAATCATAAAAATCAAAATGAGTGAACTGTCTTTTTTAATGAGCGAAAAGTTTTTTCTCAAATAAGAGATAACGTGTTTGTGTATGTTTAGTTGCGTGGTTAAGCAACTAAGTTAGCAAACAAATCACAGATAGAAAATTCCAGCGGAATTTTCGTAAGTCGGCAGTGACCAAGCAATTAATTATACACGGTGTTGGCAACTGGTTTTTATTCTTCCCATAATTCGGCAGATTTTATTTTCCATTTTGAGTCAGTTCGCTCAAACATATAGTTTACGGTAATTCCCTCAATCTGATAATTCAGCTGAAGTCGTAAAAGATTATCAACAAGAGTCCAGTCGGCGATATTTAGATAATCAGGTATTTCTTTTCGACTTATTTCTTCATTTTTTAATATCAGAATTTCAGTTCCGAATTTTTCAATTCCACTTAAATTAGTTGAGTTTATTTCTCCGAATTCTTTAATTTTTATTGGTAACCTTTCTGGATGCGAGTCAATATGGAAATATTGTTGTAATTCAGGAAGATTTAATGCTAATCCAATAATTTCACGCAGTTCATTATTCGGAAGTTTTTGAGTTTTCTGTCCGAATGTCAAATTCGAGATTCCGATTGTCAAAACTAGGATTATTATTTTCAATTGAGTTCTCATTTTTTAACTTGTTGCCAACGTGTTTGTATATGGTTTGTTGCGTGGTTTAGCACGTAATTTAGCAAATAAAAACCGAATAGAAAATCCGCGAGGATTTTCGTAAGTAGGCTAGAACTAGCAATAAATTATATACGGTGTTGGCAATAGTTATTTTACTTCCAGTTTTCCTTTCTTCATATCCTTTATTTGATTGAAAGATGTGATAAACATCCAAATCGCCAATCCAGTAAATAAAATTCCAGCGCATAAAAACACGTTTTGAAGTGTTATCAAAGGTTGTAGAAATTCATTAGAAGGTTTTTCAGGTGTCAAATTCGCAATATTCGATTTGATAGTAATTAAAACTGAAAAATATGCTCCCCAAGAAAGTGATGCTAATAAAATAAAAAGGTCGCTTAATAGACTTTTATGTTTTAAGGAATTCAAATTGTCTTCAGTAACGAGGTAGTATGTTTCTTGTTTTGCTTTTATGGTTGCCTCAATTAGACCATCAGCAGTATTGATGTTCAGGTCAGCCATATTATTGTTTTTTAAATTCTATTCCGCTATTCGGATATTTTTGTTGTAATTTTTCAATTACTTCTTTTCTGTATTGATTCAGTTGATTTTGGTCAGGTTTATTAATATTCGGATTTCTATTAACTATATGTTCTAATAGTTTTTCCAGAACACCTAATCTAAATTCGTTGTCCAACGTTTGTTGAGCAATGTCAATGTCTCCAATTTTTATTCCCATAGTTTTGTTTTTTTAATTATTGCCAACGGTAGGTATAACCGAAGTTACGGGATTAAAGTTAACGTTTTTCGGTTTATCACAGACTTTAGCAATTCCGAGTGGATTCGGACGTAGTCGAATCCGCCGTAATTGCGGTTATACATTGTTGTAAAACGTTTTTTATTTTCCATTTCCTCGATAACTGGGATTCGACATAAATTCTCCAACTATTTCTCCTTTTTCATCCACTTTCCAGGCTCCTTTTATGAATTCGGGTGGAACTTCTTGTTTTCCTTCAAATTCTTTGTCCAAAACATAAACCCAACCATTCGGATTATTTTTTGCCTCTTTAATCAGTTCAGGATTATTCTTATTCATATTGGCTTAATTCAAATAAGAGATGATTTTTCATATCCACAGCAGAAACGTGAATAGTATTAAAATCCGAATTTGGAAATCCTGCTAATTCCACGTTTTCTTTTTCCAAATCAGTTAGCCATTCCATAAAGTCGTGAATATCATATTCAACAACTTTATAGTTTTTCCAATCGTCAGTTAGAAATAATTCCGCAAATTCTTTTTCAGGCCAAACAGGAATAACACTCAAATCATTTGAGCCTATCATAACATATTTATCTTCATCATCAGAAATAAGATATATGGTTTCAAAGTCAGCTACTTTTCTCAATAGGTATCCATATCTTTCTTTTGAGTCAAGTCCAAAAACGTTATTTATTTTCTGTTGGTTCATTCAAATGTTTTACAACGTTAGGTATAACCGAAGTTACGGGATTAAAGTTAACGTTTTTCGGCTTGTCACAGACATTAGCAATTGTGAGTGGATTCGGACGTAGTCGAATCCGCCGTAATTGTGGTTATATATTGTTAGCTTTTAGTGCTTATTTTAATTGGCATTTCAATTCCGTTGTGATTTTCATTCTACGTTTGAGTGTGAATTTAGATTTTTGTTTTTCCAATAATTAATTTGAATTTTGGCTGTTGCTATTGTTGAGCCTATCATTAAAAAGTAAATCATAATATGCTTTTTCTGAAAAAAACTTTCAGAAAATATATCAGTTATGCTTAATGTCAACAAAAATATTCCTACAAACCACAATAGTGTAAATAAAATCAAATTCTTTCTTGTTGGATTTTTTATGAAATTTCTTTTAACTGTTTCCATTTGTTTATTTTTTGTTGTCTGTTTTTCTTAATTAAAAAGTCCTTTTTCTGTTTCAGAATTCTGTTTTCGCAAACTTGCTAATGCATTAAAGCTAACGGTTTCGTATAACCGTCAGTTACGGGTTAAATTAGCATTTATTTTCGGTTTGGCACAGGCGTTAGCAATTCCGAGTGGATTCGGGCGTAGTCGAATCCGCCGTAATTGCGGTTATACATTGTTGGCAACTGGCTTTTATTTTGCATTATTGTAATATTCGATTTTAAAGTGTTTTTCAATACTCAATATTAAATTGAAAACATAATCAAAATACTCTTCTGAATTATCTCGGGCAAATTCCCTAACGAAGAAATTTTGTAATGTTGGGATTTCTTTATAATTCAGTCCTACAATTTTTTTACTGTCCGAATCTGATTTGTCAATTAAGTCAATAGTGTTTTCGGAATCTCTTAAAATCTTTTTAGGGTCGTAATGAGAAAATCCATTTCTTATAGTTTCTTGAAATTCTGTCAATTCTTTAAACTGCGTTTTAGAAATGATTTTTAGTTCTTTGCACTTTTTGATTGTCGCTCCCATTTTCCAATTCGAGTATTTATCAGATACCGAATAAGTCTTATTCCAATCCGTAATTTTTTTAGGTTGTGTCCCCGAAGCTTTTTGAATTAATGCTAATTTTAATATTCTTTCTAGAAAATGATTTGTCAGCGTTATTGCTGCTGTATGCGATTCAGTAATCAAGCATTTAACAATTTCTCCGATTGTTGATTTTAAATCCGTAAAGTAGTAGAATCTTGGATTGCGTAAATAATGTTTAAAATGTTCAAAGTTTTCTTCTAATGCTTTTTTAAAAAGGCTATCCAAAAATGCTTTATTTTCAGAGTCAATGTTATTGTAGCGTTCCTCAATTATCTTTCGATTTTCGATTTCGCGTTCTTCTGGATTTATTCCATACTTTTCATATATTTCTCTTGTTTTTTCGTCCATTATAAAATTTTCCAGAATCTTTTTTCAGCTTGTTGCCAACGGTCTTGTATATGAAAAGTAGCGGATTTTTAGCACGAACCTTTCGTATTATAACTGACCTTTAATTTATTCATTTACTTTCGATTAAGCGACTATACCGCTATTTTTTATATACGTTGTTAGGGCTAGTTTTTTATATCATTTTTTTGGGAATTAATGCATTTCCATTCTTAAATTCAGAATCGACTAGGTAAACATTTTTCAAATTTTTAAATAAATTCTTTGAAATATGTTCAAATACAATCATTTGGAATTCACCTCCATTTTCGTTTCTTTCTTCAATGAATTTATCTAATAATTTAAAAGCCTGAGTTATTTTGTAATCATCACTATGGTCTTTATCCAATCTTGTTTTTCCATCATCACCATAATAAGGTCTACTCGGTTGGTCAATAACTATAAATGGAGCTACATAAGGAGATTCGTTTTTAAAAATTATTTCGTGCATTGCTAATGAGAAAAATAAATGTAAAAACATATGATTAGAACTACTTCCAACATTTTCATGAAAAGTTGTTTTCGGTTTTCTTAATAATAAAGATTTAGTTTTGTAGTCAAATACAGGTAAAAAATCTTTGTAGTTTTCCATTGCCTTATCAACAGTATTCATATACTCTCGTATAATTTCTTCTATTAATTTTATTGTTAATTCTCTTTTTGTTTCTGTGTCAGTAATTATTATTGATTCTAGTTCTTCTTCTATTTTTTGTATTTCTGTTTTTACAGAAACTGATGGAGATGAGTCTGATTTTGAGTATAAGTTTATTTTGGCTTTTACTTCTCCTATAAACATATATTTTTCCTTCTCATTTTCGAAAACTTTATTCTCCTTAGGTAAGGATTCTAATTTATCTTCTAAAGAAGACAATTGTGTGGTTAATTGAGAAATTTCGTCTAAAACCTGTTTGTCAATTGGAGTTTTTGTTTTTCTAGCTTCTTTTATTTCATTTAGCTCGGTGGATAATTGTGAAATAAGACTTTCGAAATTACCTGTTTTAATTATTTTGTCTGTTTCTCTTTGAATAAAAGTTATAGGTTTTAAACTGTCTTCAACATCCGTTAGATTCTTTTTGAAAATAGAATATTCATTAGTGAAATCTTTTAAATTCTTGATTTTTCGTTTAATGATATTTCTTTCTTTTTCTAATTTTGCTCTTTCAACACCTGTTCCAGTTTCTATTATAGCACCATTTACAACTTCATATAATTCACCTACGGCTTCTTTTTCAACTGTGTCAGGGTTTATTAAGGAAAATTCTTTAGCTTTTTTTATTAATGCTTTTTGTTCTCGTTGAAAATATTCTGTTTTTTTAGATATTTCAGATTCTTTACGTTTTAGTTTTGCTAGTTTCTTTTCTAATTCTACTTTTTTCTCTTTTTTGAGTATGTTTTCAATTTTTTCTATACCAGTAGCAATATCAAAAATTCTTGGTAATGCATCTCTATATCTTGATTCATTTTGTTTATCAAAAAATATTCCTTGTGAGTTTGTAATGAGGTCTTGAGAAATAGTATTAAACATCAAAAAATATCGTATTGAAATCTTAGAACCTACTTTAATATTATTACTTCCATAACCAATAGGAAATGAAACTGTTTTATCTATGCTAAATTCAGTTTCGATTATTGATTTTATATTTTCCTCAGTATTATTTGATTCTGGAATCTTTAAAGGAATTTCACCTATAGATGAAAAATAATACTCACTTGAAACATTTCCTTCAAATAGAGCCTTTCTTCCAATGGTATATTTTTTATCGTTTATGTTTATTTTTAAACCATACCAAGAAACATTCTCATTAATAATACTTTCTGAAATTGTTGATTTACTAGAAAAAAAACAATAATCTATTATTTCTAAAATAGCTGTTTTTCCTGTATTACTATCTCCCGTAATTACATTAACCTTGTTAGGCTTAAACTCTAATTCTCTTTTTTTTCCATTTTTAAGCCAAAGAATTATTTTTTCAATATAATATTTCATAATTCTATTCTAAGATTTAAGTAAAGTTTTTCAGTGTTTTCATTCAGTAATTTTGATACATTTTTAGATGCTAAATTTATTTTATCAGCTCTTTTACCCATAGTTTTCTCAAAATTAAATTGTTGATTATTAATTAAATTACCATCTTTAATTAAAATGCTATTAGTCTCAATTAAAAGTTGTATTGCATTTAGTGAATTAGCTAATGTATCATAATACCTTTTATTAAAATTTGAAAATAAAGGAGTTTTTTCAGATATTAATTTTTCAATACTTTTTATTTCAGTTGTTTTTCTCGATAAATGTGCTGTTAAGGCTTTGCTTGTAAATAAAGGCATAATAAGTAAAGCTTTAGATATAGAGAGCTCTTTAGATAAAGACAAAACAGAGCTTATGGCTATAGAGGTGATTCCAATATTGTTATAGTTTTCTAAATTCATTTTTTATGTTTTTCCCAATCTTTTTTCCATCCAATTTCTGGTAAATCAGATAAATAATAAAATTCACCATTACTCAATTCAGTACTTAATTCTTGACCATCAATTTTAAGTTTTACTTCTCTTAGATGATTTAAAATATCCAAACTAAATTCATCATTAAAATCTGATTTTTTAGTTAGAGCTCTAAATTTATTAAACCACTTCAATTTGGCTTCATCTCGGTAACTGTTAATCTCTTCAATAGTTATTTCTCCCTCTTTATACCAATGAGCAATATTGTTTTCTAGATTAAGTTTAAAACGTGTGAATTTAGCCATCAAATCTATTTCATCAATTTCAATATCATTAATCTCTAATAATTGTTTAATGAATATTTGACTTTCTAATTTATCGGGTAAATCGATTGTTAGAGGTACAATTTGTAGCTTTTCTGTTCGGGTATTATTAAAATACTTTCTGTATTTTTTCTGAAAATCTTCAAAACTGATTTGAATTTTATGACCAGTTTTAATTTCTATAAAATTATCTTCTCTTATTCTTGAATCTATTTTTGCAAAAACATCATCAACTTTATTTTTTGGAATGAACTTTGTTTCTATTGCGTCTTTACAATTTTGAAGTATTTCATCTTCACCTAGTTCAAAAGTGATTTTTGATATATAATTATTAAGAACATTTTTATTTAAAAGTAAAAATTCTTTAATGTAATTTTTTATTGTGTCATCTCCTGATTTTTTCTCAAATTCCTTGATGTTTTTGATGAAATCATCAATAGAAATTATCTTGTTTTTTAGTTTTTCTATATTATCAAGAATTTGATTTTTAGAGCTATGATTTTTATTACTCCACATCACAAAATGTGATTTATGAACAAACTCTAATTGTGATTTTACTTCTTTTCTGTTGTCATTTTCATCACTTATTACTTTCGCCCAATTATATAGAGTTTTCCATAAATCAATATCAGAAGCGGTCATATTTTTGATATCACCTGCTGTGTTCTTTTGAATAGAGTGTTTAACTTGATAAAAAATATTAATATCATTTTTTAGTTCAGTGTGTACATCATCTTTTACTTCTAAACCAACAGACTCTCCTTTATTTAGGGTTAATAATTTCCACAAGAAAAAGTAGTATTGAAAATCGAATCCAATTGATTTTGTTTCGGCTCCTGTTTTCTCAATATGTGTTTTATTACTCATAAAGTATTTTGTTTTGGAAATTAGCCCTAACGGTTTCGTATAACCGTCAGTTACGGGTTAAATTAGCATTTATTTTCGGTTTGGCACAGGCGTTAGCAATTCCGAGTGGATTCGGACGTAGTCGAATCCGCCGTAATTGCGGTTATACATTGTTGTGTGTAGTTTTTATTCATATTCCGATTTATGAAATTCCAATATTTTGTCAGTCAAACGATTTATTTCTTTTTTCTCTTTTAGTTTAAAATCCGCAAAGAATATCAGTCCGAAAATGGTCAACGCGATTGGCAAAATCCAATTTCCTTTAATCAGAGAAGCTATTATAGTCAGAATTCCAAGTCCGAGTAAAACTTTAGCTAAAATATTCATTGGTGACTTAAAGTCAAATTTCAAATCGTAATTCCCTCTGTCATTCACAATTCCGATTATTCTATGATTGTTAGGAAAACGATTCCGCATTAATTCGAACTTTTCAGTTCCGACAGATCCATTGTAAAATCCGTTCACAATTAGCTTGTTCAGAATCTTTAAATTTTTGTCACTTTTGGTTATCGTTTGCTTCATTGCTCAAATTACACACAACGTTAAAATATATGATTAGTAAAAACACGGAATATTAACAATAAATTTAATTAAAATGACAGAATTAGAAAAGTACGAAGCAGTTAACAAAAGCAGCAGTTTAAAAGACCTTGCTAATGTGATAAGAAGTTTTGCTATTGATGGTCGAATACAAGGAAGGACTAGAACTTTTGATAGTGAGCAAATGGCAAATAGATGTGAAAACTACGACTTATCAAAACATAATAATTTGACACGAGAATTTGGAATTAGGCAACAAGCTATGATGCTTTTGTTTTATGGAAGTGATTACTAGTGTTTTTATTAATTATATATAGTGTTGTGGTGTCGTTTTAATGCACTACAACGATTTAGTATATGGTTTGTTGCGTGATTAAGCAACCAAGTTAAAAAATAAAAACATAATAGAAAATTCGCGAGAATTTTCGTAAGCAAGCTAGAACTAGCAATAAATTATATGCATTGTTATCTCTTGTTTTTATTCCGCTTTTTCTTTTTTCGTTCACGTTTATATTTCCGTAATTCCTTTTTTGTTGGCGGTTTTGTGATAGCATAAGCTGAACCAGAATATTTATAGCTTATAAACGGAATTTTTTCGACAAAATCCTTTCCGTATTTTTCGAGTTCTCCAATTTCTCCAATTTTTTTATTAAACTCAATTATAAATTCCGCTTCTTTAATTTCCTTTTGTGAAGTTGGTGTCCAAAAGTTTTTAAAAGAGTAGTTATTATTCTCTTTCAGTTCGTAAATATGTGTTATTCCGTCAAATCCTTGTTGCCAATCTTTAATATACTTATCACTCGGTATTTTTTGAATTCCGCTATTTGATATGTATTCGTACAAATTTTCAGAGATTGATTTTGGCAGTAAATACGTTTTTATAAACGTGTCCGCTTTATAATCGTCTTCCCAAACCTCAAAAACATAATATATTATCTTACCACTTATAGAATCATTGTCTTTGGTGATTTCGAGTAAACTTCCAGGATTCCAACTTCTAAAAACAAATTCCGATTTAGTGTTTAATTCAGGTAATTTGAAGACTTTAATATCATCGTCTTGATACCTTTTCCAAAATAGAGTATCGCTATCTTCTGTTAAATATAATTCCAAATTTTCGGTTTGGCTATTTGCAGAAATCGATAGTAAAATCGTAAGTAAGATTGTAATTATTTTCATTTCTAATGATTTTCTGTCAAATGTATTCTTTGACAATTAATCATAAAAATCAAAATGAGTGAACTGTCTTTTTTAATGAGCGAAAAGTTTTTTCTCAAATAAGAGATAACGTGTTTGTATATGGTTTGTTGCGTGGTTTAGCACGTAATTTAGCAAATAAAAACCGAATAGAAAATCCGCGAGGATTTTCGTAAGTAGGCTAGAACTAGCAATAAATTATATACGGTGTTGGCAATAGTTATTTTACTTCCAGTTTTCCTTTCTTCATATCCTTTATTTGATTGAAAGATGTGATAAACATCCAAATCGCCAATCCAGTAAATAAAATTCCAGCGCATAAAAACACGTTTTGAAGTGTTATCAAAGGTTGTAGAAATTCATTAGAAGGTTTTTCAGGTGTCAAATTCGCAATATTCGATTTGATAGTAATTAAAACTGAAAAATATGCTCCCCAAGAAAGTGATGCTAATAAAATAAAAAGGTCGCTTAATAGACTTTTATGTTTTAAGGAATTCAAATTGTCTTCAGTAACGAGGTAGTATGTTTCTTGTTTTGCTTTTATGGTTGCCTCAATTAGACCATCAGCAGTATTGATGTTCAGGTCAGCCATATTATTGTTTTTTAAATTCTATTCCGCTATTCGGATATTTTTGTTGTAATTTTTCAATTACTTCTTTTCTGTATTGATTCAGTTGATTTTGGTCAGGTTTATTAATATTCGGATTTCTATTAACTATATGTTCTAATAGTTTTTCCAGAACACCTAATCTAAATTCGTTGTCCAACGTTTGTTGAGCAATGTCAATGTCTCCAATTTTTATTCCCATAGTTTTGTTTTTTTAATTATTGCCAACGTGATTGTGTATGGTTAGTTGCGTGTTTTGGCAACTAATTTAGTAAACAAAAACGAACGCAAGAAAATTCCGAAAGAATTTTCCAAATAAGCAACGACCAAAGCAATTAATTATACACGGTGTTGGCAATAGTATTTTTATTTATTATGTCTATTAATTTTTCAATGTCAGATTCTATTATGTGACTTAAATCAATCTCAATTTTATTTCCATAAGTTTCTATTATAATCAACTTTTTATCATTCAATTCAGATGATTTTATTTCTTTGAATTTTATGTTTTTCCCAAAGAAGGATTTTATCCTGATTAAGATTCCTCTTTTATTCCATTGAACATAATTTTGATACCAGAACATTTGGCTACTTATACCAAAAACGATTAGAAATCCGATTACGTTCAAATATTTATTAGTTTTTGGGTTTTCAAATTCAACAAATTCAAATGCTCCATTTATGATAAATAATAATCCAATAATGCTTATTACTATTATTATCCAACGTCCTTTTTTTTCTAAATTCCCAAAATGTATTTTTTTCATTTTCCGACAATTTTTTTATCCGTTTGTAAGCATATAAAATTTTGATTTAGAATAATAACTTATTCCGCAAATAATTCCGAATGCTGTCTATATTAGATGTTTAAGAATTTTAGTTTTATTCATTTTATTCTGTTTTTCGTTGTGTTCAGTTATATTATTGCCAACTAGTTAGTAAACGCAGTTTATTGCGTTTATTTCTCTTTCAAATATATATTATTTAGGTAACATATCTAAAGGGCTTGTAATATTTATAAGATTAGTAGTACTAACATGGGTGTAAATTTCTGTAGTTTTAGAGCTGTTGTGCCCCAATAATTTTTGTATGTACCTTAAATTGGTGCCTGCGTCTAATAAATGTGTAGCAAAAGAATGCCTTAAGGTGTGCACTGTTGCGGGCATATGTACTCTAGCCTTCTTTTTAGATCTGTTAAATACCTGTCGTATGCTAGAGGCACTATACTGCTTTCCATCTGCGCCCTCAAACAACCACTTTTTAGGTTTGTATACTATATAATATGCACGTAATTGCGCTAACATAGTAGGTGATAATAACGTAATTCTGTCCTTGTTACCTTTTGCGTTTCTTACCCATACACGCATATTGTTAGAGTCTATGTCTTCTACTTTAAGGTTTACGCATTCAGATATTCTTAATCCGCAACCATATATCATCTTTAAAATGGTTTTATGCTTTATGTTATTTGTGACCGTTATAATGTCAGCTACCTCTTGTAAAGACAGTACTTTAGGTAGTTTTTTAGCTTTTCTAGGTCTACAAAAATCATATTGTACTTTGGGTAAGTTTAATACTTTTTCAATATAAAATTTAATAGCGTTAATACTTTGGTTTTGGTATGATGCAGATACGTTTTGCTTAGTAACTAATTCTTTGTGATAATACATAATATGAGCAGTAGAAACCTGGTGTAAAGGCATAGGATACATATATGTTAAAAACTGCTTAAACATATGCATATAAGTTTTAGTAGTGTTTTTGCTGTAGTTTTTTAACAATAATTTCTGATGCATTAACGACATAGCCAGCGCATAATCTGGTTTTGTTTCTTCAGTCTTTAGTAATTGTGTAGCTATTGTATTAGGTTTCATTGTGTAAAAATGAATAAAATAGAGTTAAAAATCTTATATTTAAGCGTTTATATACGTGTATAAACGTCTAATAATACTTTTATGAAAATGAAATTTTGTTTATCCTGTAATAAAGAGCTTGTGGGTAGGTCCGATAAAAAGTTTTGTGATACAGAATGCAGAAGTACGTACCACAATACAAACAGACCGTTATATGAAATAAGTATACAAAAGATAAATAGTGCGTTAAGAAAAAACAGAAGCTTGTTAGCGCATTTTTGTCCAAGCGGAAAAGGTACAGTTAAAAAGGAGGTTTTAGTGCAACTTGGTTATAGGGTAGATTTGTTTACGCACATATATCCGTTTAAAACAGGGACTTATTTTTTTTGTTATGAGTACGGATATTTGCCAATAAAGGAAAAGGGCATAGATAAAATGCTAATAATACAAAAACAAGATTATATGGATAAATTAACATACAGTCCTTGGAGTATTAAAATTGAAAAGTAATTTGTGTGCAGTTATTAAACTGGTATTACAACTGGTATATCCATTCTTCTGGGTTTAACTTACTAACGTTTTTATATAAGTAAAACTTAAGTAAAGTTTGTCCGCTAAATTTATTTGTAGCAACCTCTCCTATCTCTTGTTTTGCAGTAACCTTATCGCCTTTTTTTACATAAGTGGTAGATAGGTTGTAATAGGTAGTTATATAATTACCGTGTTTTATTTGTACACCTTTATTGCCTCCTGGTACAGCAAGTACAGCAATAACTTCACCTTCAAAAATAGAGCGTGCTTTAGAGCCCTTGTCTGTAGCTATAATTACACCATTATTTTGGTGTTTAATACCTGGGTAAACGGCATCTTTGTATACGCCAAATCCTTTACTTTTAAAGCCTTTTGCAACGGGCCAAATAAGCTTGCCTTTATTTGCAGTAAAATTGTTGGCAACAATTTTAGCTTCTGGTGTTAATACAAATTTTGTACTGCTAGTTTTTGTAGTGGTTTTGCCAGTTGTTTTTTTATTTGTAGCAACAATGGCAGAGCGTATAAGTTTTTCTATTTGCTGATCTATTTTACGTGCTTCAGATTTTTTCTTATTAATACTAGCGGTGTATTTGCTTTCATTTTTTTTAATTGTTCTTAAAAGTGCGTCTTTAGCTTTTTTCTCCTTTTCTAATTCTTTTTTAGTAGCTAGGTTTTCTTTAAGCAATTGCTCTTTTAATTTACGCTGATCTATTAAATCTTGGTTTTTTAATTTTAGCGTATCTGTTTTAGCAATTATAGATTTTCCTTGTTCTTGTCTGTAATTTGTATATTGTTTTATGTATTGTAAGCGCTTGTAGGCTTGTAAAAAATTTTCGGAAGACAGTAAAAATAGCAACCTACTTTGTTGCGATTTGTTCTGATACGATTTTTGTATCATTTCAGCATAATCTTCCTTTAAGGTAAGCAAATCTTTTTTTAATGTGCCAATGTTGCGCACATTAGCATTTATTTGTCTGTTAAGTAAATTACTTTGTTGGTTGGTAATGCGTACAAGCTGTTGTTGTGCATTTATTTTTTGCTCTAAACTCTCTACTTGTTCTAAAACATTACCTTTTTCTTTAGTTTCAGCATATAAAAGTCGGTTTATAGCTCTAATATCTTTTTGTAACTGTGCGCGCTTTTTTTCTAATGCTATTTGTTGGTTGGTTTGTGCAGCCAAAAAACTTCCGCATAGCAGAGAAAAAAATAATGTAAAAAACGTAATGTGGCGCATAAATAGTAGTGTTATTCTAAAACAATTTCTTTAAAACCGTTTGGTATTTTATAAGGAAAGCTAAAACTTTTATTAAGCTCTATGTTTTTAAAAGTAAGTGCAATAGTATCTGTTTTATCTTGGTCTTTTACGTAAATATCTATAATATTTGGCACTAATTTTTTGTCTACTACTTGGTAGTTTTTATACTGTACGTTTAAAACTCTATTTTTTAAAGGCTGAGACAGTTGCATACCTGCAACCTTGTAATTGTTAGGTTCTATTTGTAGTAATGTTTTAAAAAGGTTATTTGCTTTTTTAGGAGCCAATTGGTATTGGTTGTTTAGTTCTACGGTATTGTATTTTTCTTTACGTAAATCAAATAAAGCTTGGCCTAATAATAAATTCTGAACCTTGTTATAATCCAACTCTGTGCCTAGTAAATTGCTTAAGTATGTAAAATCTCCATCAAAATACTCGTTTTGTAATCTGTTGTAAAAACTAACTCTTGTTGGTGTAATGTAGGCTTTAACAACACCAAGTGTTGCGCTTATCCATATTGCTTTGTCTTTTTCCATTCTAAAACTAACAGTATAGCCTTGCGTATCTGTACCATCTGTATAGTCTATTTTTAGTCTACCGCGTAGCGTTTTAAAATCTAAGGTATTTGCATAGTGGTTCTTTACCACAGTTTTTGTGTTTAGTTTTTTTAAGGTTGATGTGCCTTCTGCAATAACTTTTTTAGACTTGCAAGAGACAAAAAACAACACAACAATAAGTGTTAAAAGTATTTTGGGTGTTGTTTGAAGCTTTTTTATCATTTTTTATTTTTTAAATTTTACTTTAGCCAAGTACATATTTGCTTTTGCTGGGTTGCCCATTGCGGTATATGCAGCGGCAATTTCCCTGTAAAAATTATCTGCAAGGCGTATATCATCTAAAACATAATCTAAACCCATTTTTAAAGTTTCTATAGCTGCTCTGTGTTTTTTTCTGCCGTTATAAGCAGTTCCTAAGGCATAGTAAAAATATGGCTGAGAAGGATAAGCTTCTAGCGCTTCTTTTGCTGTGGTTTCTAAAAAAACATAGTTCTTTTGCTTTAGGGTAAACTTTAGTCTGCTTTTGTAATTAAAGGCAGAATTACTGCTGTTGCTAGTAGTTTGCCTAGCTGTGGTTTTTTTTGTTGGAGTATTGGTAACTGTAGTGCTTGTAAACGTAAAACTATTGGTATTTGCTTTTCTGTGGTCTATTGCAGCTTGTAACTTTGCACTTAAATCTTCTTTAAAAGCGCCATCATTTAGTTCTACAAGTACATTTTTAGCCTCGTTGTAGTTCTGTTTTAAATACAGTAAGTGGGCTAAGTTTTCTTTTAATTGGTAATTACTATAAGGCACAATTTCCTTTAAATTACTAACGTTTTTATACTGTTTTTTTAAAGAAATATATAGGCTCTCTAAATACCACATATTATTTGGGTCTTCATCTAAAGCAATTTCGGCCTGTTCTTGTGCTAAGCTATATTGTTTGCTTTTTAGGTATGCTTTAGCAAGTTCATTAGCTACTGCTGCATTTTTAGGTTCTATTTTTTGGCATACTAAAAAACTGTTTACAGCACGGTCATAGTTTTCTATTCCTTTTTGTTTTAACCCTTCAAAAAAAGCCTCCTGAAAATCATCAGAATATTCTTCTAAAAAAACATCTGCACTATTTTCTATTTCTTGGGCATAGCCAAAACTTGCAATCAATATTGATAGCAATAAGCATTTTTTTAATAAGTGGTTACAAATACAGCTCATACGCTTGTAAAATTATTAAAAAAACAAATGGTATGGTAACCAAATGTGTATCAGTTTTTATAATAGTCAAAAATTATACCGTTGTGGCTTTTTCAGAGCTTAAATTTCCTATAACTAATGCAATAGTCGCTGGTAGTACCCAAGCTAAACTATATGTGCTTAAGGGTAAATATGCTGCTGTAAATTTTGCAACGCTAGTAATGCCAATACTGTTTAAAAAATCTGGAACGCTAAATAAAATGGTGGTATATACTACTGCCTTAAATACTTTTGGTGCTGTATATTTATCTGGTAAAACATTAAGCACTATTAAAATTATAGTAATTGGGTAAATAAACATTAAAGCGGGTATGGCAACAACAATTATATAGTCTACATTAAATTGGCCCATAACAATACCCAGTACGCAGCTTATAATAGCTGTAATTGTGTACGCTTTGTTAGAGTTGTTAAACCTGCCTTTTATAAAATCTGCAGTACCAGTAACAATACCAATAGCTGTAGTAAAACAAGCTAAACTTACCAAAATACTTAAAAATTTGTTTCCTTCATTGCCTAAAAGAGTTCTGCTAATTCCGTTTAGTAAATCTGTACGGTTAATATCTGCGTTAAAGTTAGAATGCATTAATGCACCAGTTAAAATTAAACCTCCGTAAACAAATAGTAAACCTAGACCAGCAAAAATACCAGCGTTTCTTATTAGTGTTTTACGGTCTGTATAAGATATATCTTTATTTTTTAGGTTAATGGAGATAATTAATACGCCACCTACAACAACAGCTGCAATAGCATCAAAAGTTTGGTAGCCTTCTAATATACCATCTGTAAATGGGCTTTTTACGGTTGATGCTCCAAAGGTAAAATCAAAACTAAATACACAAATGCCTATAATGGCAAGTAAAATTAAGAGTATTGCCGGAGTTAAAAACTTACCTAGTATATTTAAAATTTTAGATCTGTTAAGTGCAAATACTAAAACCAAACCAAAATAAACTACACTGGTGTATATAGATGGTATGTTAAAAAAAGGAGCAATACCAATTTCATGCGTTACCGATGCTGTTCTGGGAGAGGGTAGTGCTACTGCAATACAGTAAATTAATATAGAAAACACCAAACTAAAAGTGTTAGAAACCTTTTTGCCAAAGTCAAAAATAGTGCCTTGTAGTTTTGCATGGGCAAAAATGCCTAGTATTGGTATTAGTATTGCAGATAAGCAAAAACCTATGGCCATTACCCACCATAATTCTCCAGAGTTAAACCCTATAAAGGGAGGAAGAATTAAGTTTCCGGCACCAAAAAAGAGCGAAAACAATGCAAAAGCAGATACTAGAGTTTCTTTGGTATTATTCATTGGGTACATATTGTATTAAAAAGGGAAAGATAGTGTATTCTAAATTATCGACAAACGGCTAGTTGTTCATAAAATTTTATGTATTTCATCGAAAAAATTGTTTTTTGTTAAAAAAAATTAACAAAGACTCAATATTTTTAACACCAGAGCGTTAATTAAAAAATGATGGTAATTAACGGTTAACAATCATCATAAAAAAATAATATAAATATCAGTGCCTGGTCCCCACCAAACATTGTTTAAATCCTACAAGCTATGAAAAAATTTTTAGCCACTTCTAGTTCGGTTTTTAACGCGTTATGTTGCGGAATTTTTGGTCATTATTATGCAGTAACAAAAAAAGTAACTTCGCATATAAATGAGTACGAGTGTATACACTGTAAAAAACAAGTTACTACAGATGTAACAGGTAATTTGTCTGCACTAACACCAGAGTTAGAAGACATTAACAACACATTACAAAAAGTATACAAGAAAAAACACCAACACGCACCGCAACACGCGGCCTAGTGTTATTGTTCTTCAGATAAAGAGTTCCAGCCCTGCGCGGTTATCGGAATTTTAGTATTATTCCTGGAAATTAAGTGAACACCTTCATTCTTATCTGTCATATGCCCTACGACAGTTAAGTTAGGGTTCCCTTTTATTTTTGGGAATTCTTTTTGGTCTATAGTAAAAAGCAATTCATAATCTTCACCACCGCCTAAGGCAACAGTTGTGCTGTTTACTTTAAACTCTTCACAAGAGCTAATAACAGTTGGGTCTAACGGTATTTTGTCTTCATACAAATTACAACCTACATTACTTTGCTCGCATAAATGTAAAATTTCTGAAGATAAACCATCACTAACATCAATCATAGAAGTTGGCTTAACCTCTAAAGCGTTAAGTAAAGGCACAATATCTTTACGAGCTTCTGGTTTTAATTGTCGTTCTACAATATAGGTGTACATAGATAGGTCTGGATTGTTGTTGGGGTTTACTTTAAAAACCTCTTTTTCGCGCTCTAAAACTTGTAGTCCCATATAAGCAGCACCCAAATCTCCTGTAACAACAAGCAAATCGTTAGGTTTAGCACCATTTCTGTAAACCAAGTCTTCTTCATTAGCTTGGCCTATAGCAGTAATACTAATAAGCATTCCTTTTGTAGATGAGGTAGTATCACCACCAACTAAATCTACATTATATGTTTTTGCAGCAAGTGCAATACCACTATACAATTCTTCTAAAGCCTCTAACGGAAACCTGTTAGATACCGCTATAGAAACCGTAATTTGTGTTGCGGTAGCATTCATCGCATAAATGTCAGACAGGTTTACCATTACAGCCTTGTAACCCAGATGTTTAAGAGGTACGTAGCTAAGATCAAAATGTACGCCTTCAATCAGTAAATCTGTAGAAATTACAGTCTTCTTATCTTTAAAATCTATAACAGCAGCATCATCACCAATACCTTTAATACTAGATTTGTGCTGTAAAGTAAAATCTTTAGTAAGGTGGTTAATTAAACCAAATTCGCCTAATTGTTCAAGAGATGTTCTCTTTGGATTTTTATCGTCTAACATACTGCAAAAATAATAAGGATATTATACAAAATGTGTTTTTTACACATAAAAGAATCTTAATATAGATTAACTTTTTTGGTAAATAGAGAAATCTTATGTTATCATTCGTTATAATAATGTTAGGATGTATGGTAAAACCCTACTTATACACTATATTTGTGAATTGTTTAGAACTAAACCAAAAGAAATTTGAGCTTAGGTCTAATTTAAATTAAGATTAGTATGATAAAAGTCTCAGAAACAGCAAAGAAGAGAGTCATAGATTTAATGACAGAAAGTGGTTTTAATGCTGAAAAAGATTTTGTACGTGTTGGTGTTAAAAGCGGCGGATGTAGTGGTTTATCTTACGAATTAGATTTTGATAAAACTACAACAGAAACAGACAAGGTTTTTGAAGATAATGCGGTACGAATTGTGGTAGATAAAAAAAGTTTTTTATATCTAGTAGGAACTACTTTAGAGTATTCTGGAGGATTAAACGGAAAAGGTTTTGTGTTTAATAATCCAAATGCACAAAGAACATGTGGTTGTGGCGAAAGTTTTTCGTTATAAACAATGATTAAAAATATAAAAGCAAAGATTTAAAAATTAGCTAATAAAATAATGTTTTTGTTAGCAAATTAAGATGATATGGCATATACAGAAGAAGAGTTAAAGAAAGAGCTAGAAACCAAAGAGTATGAATATGGTTTTTATACCGATATAGAGTCTGATACTTTTCCTATAGGATTAAGTGAAGAAATTGTTGTAGCTATTTCTAAAAAGAAAAATGAGCCTAAGTGGATGACAGACTGGCGTGTAGAAGCATACCGTGTTTGGGAAAAAATGGAAGAACCAGATTGGGCAAATGTTAATTATGAAAAACCAGATTTTCAGGCAATAAGTTACTATTCTGCCCCTAAAAAAGCAGATCCTAATAAAACTTTAGATGATGTAGATCCGGAGTTGTTAGAAATGTATAAAAAGCTAGGTATTTCTATAGACGAACAAAAGAAATTGCAAAATGTTGCAGTAGATATTGTTGTAGATTCTGTTTCTGTTGCCACTACTTTTCAAAAAACATTAGCAGAAAAAGGTATTATTTTTATGCCAATTTCTGAAGCTATACAAGAACATCCAGAGTTGGTGCGTAAGTATTTAGGTACTGTAGTGCCAACTACAGATAACTTTTATGCAGCATTAAATTCGGCTGTATTTACAGATGGGTCTTTCTGTTACATTCCTAAAGGCGTACGTTGCCCAATGGAGCTTTCTACTTACTTTAGAATTAACCAAGCAGGTACGGGTCAGTTTGAGCGTACTTTGGTTGTGGCAGACCAAGAGAGTTATGTAAGTTATTTAGAGGGCTGTACTGCGCCATCTAGAGACGAAAACCAATTACACGCAGCCGTTGTAGAGTTAATTGCAATGGATGACGCAGAAATTAAATACTCTACAGTACAAAACTGGTTCCCTGGTAATAAAGAGGGTAAAGGTGGTGTTTATAATTTTGTAACAAAAAGAGCTTTGTGCGAGAAAAACGCAAAAGTATCATGGACACAAGTAGAAACAGGTTCTGCAGTAACATGGAAATATCCTTCTTGTATTTTAAAAGGAGATAACTCTATTGGAGAGTTTTATTCTATTGCAGTAACAAACAATTACCAGCAAGCAGATACTGGTACAAAAATGGTTCACCTAGGTAAAAACACCAAGAGTACAATTATTTCTAAAGGTATATCTGCAGGTAAATCTCAAAATAGTTACCGTGGTTTAGTACAAGTAAGTAGTCGTGCAGAAAATGCACGTAACTTTTCTCAGTGCGATTCTCTTTTAATGGGGAATGAGTGTGGTGCACATACGTTCCCATACATAGAGACTAAAAACAAATCGGCTATGATAGAGCATGAGGCTACAACAAGTAAAATTGGTGAAGACCAAATTTTTTATTGTAACCAACGTGGTATAGATACAGAAAAAGCAATTGCATTAATAGTAAACGGTTTTAGTAAAGAAGTACTAAATAAGTTGCCAATGGAATTTGCTGTAGAAGCACAAAAACTATTAGAAATTAGTTTAGAAGGCTCTGTAGGATAAACATGTTTCTCTAATAAAGAAACGCTGGGTGTTTTTAAATTGATAAAAAAATACCCTAAAAAAGAAAAGAAAAATAAAGAACATTAAAGTAGCGATAAAATGCTTAAAATTAAAGATTTACACGCCAATGTTGATGGCAAAGAAATACTAAAAGGAATTAATTTAGAGGTTGGCTCTGGAGAGGTACATGCTATTATGGGACCAAATGGTTCTGGTAAAAGTACATTGGCTTCTGTTATAGCTGGTAATGAAACTTACGAGGTTACAGCAGGAGATATCTTTTTAAATGAAGAAAACATTGAAGATCTTTCTCCAGAAGAAAGAGCTCATAATGGTGTTTTCTTATCATTTCAATACCCAGTAGAAATTCCTGGTGTTTCTGTAACTAACTTTATGAAAACGGCTATTAATGAGTCTCGTAAGGCAAAAGGTTTAGAAGATATGCCGGCTAAAGATATGCTTAAACTTATTAGAGATAAGTCTGAGTTGTTAGAGATAGACCGTAAATTCTTATCTCGTTCTTTAAACGAAGGTTTTTCTGGTGGTGAAAAAAAACGTAATGAGATTTTTCAAATGGCAATGTTAGAGCCTAAACTTGCTATTTTAGATGAAACAGATTCTGGTTTAGATATTGATGCTTTACGTATTGTAGCTAATGGTGTAAACAAACTAAAAAGTAAAGACAACGCTATTGTTGTTATTACACACTACCAACGTTTGTTAGAGTATATAGTGCCAGATTATGTACACGTACTTTACAATGGTAAAATTGTAAAATCTGGAACTAAAGAACTTGCTTTAGAGTTAGAAGAAAAAGGATACGATTGGATTAAGCAGGAAGCGGCAGTTTAAAAAAGTAATAAGTTAATTCTTTTAATGCATAATACTTGTGCATTAGCTACTACTTACTACTCAATATTAAATAATATGGATTTAAAAGATAAATTAGTTTCTTCATTTTTAGCGTTCGAGAATAACGTAGACGTACACAACCCTGTGCACGATGTACGTACAGAGGCTATTAAAAATTTTGAAACTAAAGGTTTTCCTTCTAAAAAAGAGGAAGCCTGGAAATACACCTCATTAAACAGCTTACAAAAAATAGATTTTAGCATCTTTCCTAAAAAAGAAAGTTCTTTAGAGTATAAGGATGTTAAAAAATACTTTATACATCAAATAGATACTTATAAAATAGTATTTGTAGATGGTGTGTATAGCTCTAACTTGTCTGAAACTACACATGATGGTGTAGATATTTGTTTAATGAGTGCAGCATTAACTAAACCAATGTATAAGGCTGTTATAGATGTTTACTTTAATAAAGTAGCTTCTAAAGACGACTCTTTAACTACATTAAACACTGCATTTAGTAGAGAGGGTGCATACATTTACATCCCAAAAAATAAAGTACCAAAAAAACCAATAGAGATTATACATTTCTCTACAGGTAATGATGCTGCTTTAATGTTGCAACCACGTAACTTAATTATTGCCGAAGAAAATTCTGAAATGCAAATTATAGAGCGTCACCAGAGTTTAACTAGTAATGAGGTGTTAACAAACTGTGTTACAGAAATTTTTGCTGCAAAAAATGCAATTGTAGATTATTATAAGGTGCAAAACGATGTAGATTCTGCATCTCTTATAGATAACACTTACGTAGATCAAAAAGATGGAAGCCACGTAAAAGTGCACACTTTTTCTTTTGGAGGTAAATTAATGCGTAATAACCTTAATTTTTATCAGAACGGAGAACGTATAGATTCTACAATGAAGGGTATTACAATTATTGGAGATAAGCAACACGTAGACCACCATACATTAGTACACCATATAGAGCCAAATTGTGAGAGTCACCAAGATTATAAAGGTATTTATGCAGACAGCGCTACAGGTGTATTTAACGGTAAAATTATAGTTGATAAAATTGCTCAGAAAACAAATGCTTTTCAGCAAAATAACAACATATTAATAAGTGATAAAGCTACTATTAACACAAAGCCACAATTAGAGATTTTTGCAGATGATGTTAAATGTTCTCACGGTTGTACTATTGGCCAGTTAGATGAAGAAGCTTTGTTTTACTTACAGTCTAGAGGTATACCTAAAAAAGAAGCAAGAGCATTACTAATGTATGCCTTTGCAAATAACGTATTAGAAAGCGTACGTATACCAGAATTAAAAGTTAGAATTAATAAATTAATAGCTAATAAATTAGGTGTTAATTTAGGTTTTGACTTGTAAAAAATACAATCTGATAGCTTAAAAAATTATGCAGAAAACAACCCTAGATATCCAAACAATACGCAAAGATTTTCCTATTTTAAGTAGAACTGTAAATGGGCAACCTTTAGTGTATTTAGATAATGCAGCAACATCACAAACGCCAAAACAGGTGTTAGATGTTATTGTGGACTATTACAGTGGTTACAATGCAAATATACATAGAGGTGTGCACACACTTTCTCAAGAAGCTACAGATAAGTATGAGCAAGCTAGAGCAACAATACAACATCATTTTAATGCTAAATTTGCGCACGAAATAATTTTTACTGCTGGTACAACACACGGTATTAACCTTGTTGCAAATGGTTTTTCATCACTATTAAAAAAGGGAGATGAAATTATTGTATCTGCATTAGAACACCATTCTAATATAGTTCCTTGGCAAATGCTATGTGAGCGTACTGGTGCGGTTTTAAAAGTAATACCAATGAACCTTAATGGTGAATTGGAACTAGACGCGTATTACGAGTTACTATCTAATAAAACAAAACTTGTTTTTTGTAACCACGTTTCTAATGCTTTAGGGACAGTTAATCCTATAAAAGAAATTATAAACGCTGCACACAATGTTGGTGCAGCTGTTTTAATAGATGGCGCACAAGCTGCACCACATATAAAAGCAGACGTGCAAGCTTTAGGTGTAGATTTTTATGTTGTATCTGCACATAAAATGTGCGGACCAACAGGGGCTGGTATGTTATACGGTAAAGAAGAGTGGTTAAATAAACTACCTCCTTACCAAGGTGGTGGCGAAATGATTGCTGAGGTTACTTTTGATAAAACAACCTACGCAGATTTGCCACATAAGTTTGAGGCTGGTACACCCAACATTTGCGGTGGTATAGCTTTTGGTGCTGCTTTAGATTATATGAATGCTATTGGTTTTAGTGCTATTGCAGATTATGAGCATGAGTTGCTAGTGTATGCAACAACGCAATTATTAACGGTAGACGGACTTAAAATTTACGGTACAGCATTAGAAAAAACATCTGTTATATCTTTTAACGCAGGTAGCATTCACCCATATGATATTGGATCTATTTTAGATAAACTTGGTATTGCAGTACGTACAGGCCACCATTGTGCACAACCAATAATGGATTTTTACGCAATACCAGGTACTGTAAGGGCTAGCTTTAGCTTTTATAATACAAAAGAAGAAGTAGATACTTTAGTTGCTGGTGTAAAAAGAGCAGTAGCAATGCTACAATAAAAAGTTAATTACTACACGCTAATTTGATAAGCACTTTTGTTATCGTATTTTTGTTTTAAATATAAACGCTTCGGCTTTTTGTAAAATTAAAAAGGAACTATGACAATTAAAGAAATACAAGAAGAAATAGTAGACGAGTTTTCTATGTTTGATGACTGGATGCAACGCTATGAATATATGATAGATCTTGGCAAGTCATTACCTTTAATAGATGAGCAATACAAAACCGATGACAATATTATAAAAGGTTGCCAAAGTAAAGTTTGGGTACATGCAGATTTAGAAGAAGATAAACTTTCTTTTACCGCAGATAGTGATGCCATTATTACAAAAGGTATTATAGCTATTTTAATACGTGCTTTTAGTGGGCAGCACCCTAAAGATATTATTGATGCAGATACCAGTTTTATTGATGAAATTGGATTAAAAGAACATTTGTCTCCTACAAGAGCAAATGGTTTGGTAAGTATGATTAAGCAAATAAAAATGTACGCCATTGCATACCAAACGCAATTAAAATAACAACAAGTAACAATTATATAAGTTATGAGTGAAGCAGTAGATACACACCAATTAGGAGAAGATATTGTAAAGGTTTTAAAAACTATTTACGATCCAGAAATTCCTGTAGATATATATGAACTAGGTTTAATTTACGATGTTTTTGTAAATGAAGATAATGATGTTAAAATACTTATGACATTAACATCTCCTAACTGCCCAGTTGCAGAATCTTTACCTGTAGAGATAGAAGAAAAAGTTAAATCTTTAGACCTTGTAAAAGGTGCTGAGGTAGAAATTACTTTTGATCCGCCTTGGACACAAGAATTAATGAGTGAAGAAGCTAAATTAGAGCTTGGACTTTTGTAATTAGTAGCTAAATTTTCTGGTTTTTAAATCTTACTATATGGCACAGTCTAATGAAATTATAAATAGGGTGGCAAGTTCTAAACTTGTTACTTTTGATTTGGAAGATTACTTTCCAAAGGAAGAAAAAGTGCTTTTAGATATAAAAGATTGGCTTTTTGAAGGCTTTATTTTAAAAGAAAAAGATTTTAGAGAACATATTGCAAAGCACAATTGGGAGCAATATAATAATGCTTATGTAGCATTGTATTGCTCTACAGATGCCATAGTGCCTGGTTGGGCATATATGTTAATTACTACGCAGCTACAACCACATGCAAAATATATAGTACAAGGAAACCTAGAGGAGTTGTATTCTTCTGTTTACCAGACTATTATAGCTAACTTAGATTTTTCTGTTTATAAAGATAAACCAGTTATTATTAAGGGGTGTAGCAACAAGCCAGTGCCGCCAAATGCATACTTATGGGCTACAGCAAAAATGCAGTCTTACGCTAAAAGTATCATGTATGGAGAGGCCTGTTCTTCTGTGCCTCTATACAAGAGAAAATAGAAGTTGGTTTTTATTTTAAAGAACTATGCTTACATTTGCGCTTCATTAAACCATTAAAAAAACTATAAAATGAAGAAAATTGTTTTAACAGCTGCACTATTATTTGTTGCAACTGTATCTTTTGCGCAAACGGAAGAAGAATTAAAAGCAGAACAAGCGGTTAAAAAAGATTCTGTTGCCGCTATACAAGCAAGAATAGGTGCTATACAGGCTAAGTTAGACGCTATGCCAGGTTGGAAAATGGGTGCTTTTGGTACTATTGGTGGTACTATTTCTAGTTTTGATAACTGGTACGCTCAAGGTTCTCCTAACAACAACTCTGGTAATATTGGTTTTACTGTTAATGCTTATGCTAACCTTAAACAAGATAAATTTTTCTGGAGAAACTCTGCTAACGTAAACCTTGCTTGGGTAAAGTTAGATGATAAGGACAACCCTAACGACAGTGATAAGTTTGAAGGTACTACAGATGTTTTTACGCTAACATCGTTATACGGTCGTAAATTATCAGAGAAATTTGCAATTTCTGGTTTAGCAGAATACAGAACTACTATTTTAAATAACTTTAACAACCCTGGTTACTTAGATTTAGGTGTTGGTGCTACTTGGACTCCAATACAAGATCTAGTAGTGGTAATACACCCATTAAACTACAACTTTGTGTTTGCAGATAACGACGCTGTTTTTGAGTCGTCTTTAGGTGCTAAAATAGTTGCAGATTACACTAAAAAAATTGGTGCAGTAAACTTTAAGTCTAACTTATCAATGTTTCAAAGCTATAAAAGCTCGGACTTGTCTAACGTAACATGGACAAACTCTTTTGGGTACACACTTTGGAAAATGATTGGTGTTGGTTTTGACTTTGGCTTAAGAAGCAATAAACAAGAAGCTTTAAACTACTCTTTAGCTCAAACTCCTGCTACAGCAACGTCTTTTGATGATGTAGACAATAAGTTACAATCGTTTTGGATGTTAGGTTTAAACTATGCATTTTAATACACTGTAGTTACTACACTATAAAATATAAAAAAAGACCGCAATTGCGGTCTTTTTTCTTTTCTATATATAAGTAAATTGTCAAGCGGTTTTAAGTAGTTTATGATGTTCGTCCAAAAAATTTAGAGAGCGTAATAAACTAGCATAAAATGCAATACTTCTGTCATCTCTTTCAATACAAGATTTTAAAAAATCTTGTAAGTCTAAATAATAAAAATTAGCTTTAAAAGTAGGTATGTAAGTATTTATGGTATTAGGATCATAAAATGTATCGTCTATCACCAAATCCATATCTAACCTTTTTCTAAAGTAGTCTATAGTTACATCTGTGGCGTTGTAATGTTTTTTTATAATTGCTATATGTAAAGCTCTAGATTTATCATCTATTCTTTGTGAGCATGTAGAAGAAATTAAACTATAGATGTTGTTTTCTATCCTTGATTTAATATCTGTATTTTTCATTATATTTTTTGATTAATTGATACCTCTAATTTACCAAATAATCTACAAAAGCCTGTTAATCAGCGTTTATAATTAACACTTGGTCTATGCCTTTGTTGTGAAACATTAAAAAAGTGTTGTGAAAGTATCTTAAACTGATGTCACAAAATTGTAAAATTTAACAGAAATCAAATTGTAAGAAATAACTTTCTTCCCGGAGTTGCTTTTGTTATGTGTAAATACAGGTGGTTTAAGTCCTTTAGTATTAGCTATTTGTGTATAGTATTCTTCTTTTGATGGGTAGTAAGGATACACTGCATTAAAAATCTCGTTCCAATAGTTTTTTTCTATTATTAGCCCTATAATTGAAATACAGTCTGTAATATCTATCAAGTTAATAGGGTAATTGCCGTTGTTTACTTCGTCTTTTTTTGCCAAATGAAAAATAGGATGTCTACCATTACCAATTAAGCCTCCAAAACGTATTATGGCTGTTTTTAAGCCTGTATCGTTTAAAAACAACTGTTCTATAGCAACCAATTGCTTTGCAGCGCTTGTTAGGGGTTTAGGAGTGGTTTTTTCGGTTATTTCACCATTTAAATCTCCGTATACAGATGTACTACTTACAAAAATTACTTTTTTAACGTTTGCTAGTTTACTATGTTTATGTACTAGCTTCATTTTAGTAAGGTAACTACTTGTGTCACCAGTTTTCATTCTTGGTGGAATATTAATAATAAGCACATCTACATTGCTCAAAAAAGCATCTAATTGTGTTGTAAAGTCATTATCATTTAAATCAACTAAAAAAGAATTTATAGATTGTTGCTCTAATAGTGTTAATTTATCTTTAGTAGTAGTACTGCCATTAATTTTATATCCTTGCTTTTGCAATGTAGTGGCTAAAGGTAAACCCAGCCATCCGCAGCCAAATACGGCTATTTTGTTTTTCAAAATTTTACTGTTTTTGTAATTAGTATTGCATCGTTTAAAACAAAAGGCATTGGTATTTCATTTACAGGTCTTGCAGGTATGCTAAAATGTTGGTTGGTTAGCAAATCATTAGAGGCCTCGTAAAAAGTAAGTTCTAAAGGTGCATTGGGCTCCAAAATTAAACTAATTTCTGTGTAATTGTTATTGCTAATGTAATGGGTTATAAACTTATTTGTAGTATCTAATAAAGAGTAATTTGGTAATGGTACTCCGTTTGCTGTGGCTTTTGCTAAAGCTACATTATTTTTATAAATATCTAAACGGTTTACTTTACGCTGTGGTGTAATACAAATTTTTAAATGTCTTTGGTTATTTATAAGTGTATCAACTGTTTTTTCAATTTTAGGTACAAGTATATTTTTTATTGGAGCATTAGTAACGTATGTAAAGTTAGAGTTGTATTTACTGCTAATTGTATTGCTAGCCAATTGCTGTGGTTTTGTTTTTGTATTGTTTACATATTGTGCCGTCCACTCTGTTAAATAACTGTCATAAGTAGCCCATTTAGCAGTATTGCTGTTGGCGTCTAATACATAAAGTAAACTACTAGGTTTGGCATTATCTTTTGTAAAGTTAGACTTTAAATGTGCCATTGCAAAACCACCTAAACTTAACAATAGACAAAGTAAAGCAAGTCTGTTTTTATGTTTGTAAAAGCCAAATATTGGCGTAATAGCAACAAATAAAAGTGTTGTTAAAACAGTACTTGCAACCAACATTTTTAAACCAAGACCAACAGGAAACATTTTTACAAAAGGTGCAAATATGGCTAATAGCGGTAGGGTTAAAAAGAATAGTAAAAAAGGATTTGGTTTTTTTTGGTTGCTAACAATCATAAAAGAAGCTAATAAAGCAAATACAGGTATTATTGTGTAACTGGCGCCTTTTAAAAATACTGCAGCCATACCAGAAATTACAAGCCATATAAAAATTGGCGCAACTACTAAATTTGGTGTTTTTAGTTTTTTAAATTTATGGTAAACGTAAAAGCATACAGCAAGTGCTACTAGGGTAAAAGTAGTTATATAGGTGTAACCGTTGTATGTAAAACCGTGTAGAATATCATTGTATTGTGGATAAATAATTTTTAAAACTGTATAACTAAAATAGCCAACTACGCCCGTAATAAGTAAGGATATAAGTAGCGGAGCAAAGCCAATAATAATTTCCTTGGCATCTAGTTTCTTATTTTTAAAACCTAATATAAGTAGTATTATAAATAGTAGAACAGCAATGGCAAACATTGGCCAAATCCAGCTAAAAGGATAGGACACTGTTTTAAACACAGGAACGGTAAAGTAAATAGCGTCTTCATTGGTTTTTAAGGTTGATAAGTCTGCATCTGCAAAATGCTGTAACAACGGCATTAAATAGCTTCCTTGGTGAGACAAAGTTTTTTTATCTAAGCGCTCATAATTATCTTTTTCGGTATGGTAGTCAAAATGATCATCTATAAAAGCAAAATTAAAACCTTGTATATCTGCATCTTCTCTAAAAACAGTTAAATCTGTATCATTAGGAAGCATTTTATAAATACTATAAGCGAAAGAATTTGCAACTGGATATTCTGGGTTTGCAGCAGTAAATTCTTCAATAAGTCTGCTGTTTCCTTGGTTGGTTTCAATAAGCATATAACTAGGTCCACCGCTTCCACGAGCTTCAAAATTTAAAACCAAACCAACATCTTTTGCCCACGGATGTTTGTTTACAAACAATTCAGCTCCATTTAAACCAAGTTCTTCTCCATCAGAAAATAAAATAATAATATCGTTTTTGGGTGTTTTATTTTCCTGTAAATAGGCGCGTACACTTTCTAAAATAGTAGCTACGCCACTACCAGCATCACTAGCGCCTAATGAAGAATGCGGATTGCTATCATAATGCGACAGTAACAACAAAGCCTTATCGCTTGTTTTGCCTTTAATTTTGGCTAAAATGTTACTTGCATAAGATAAATTACCCCAATCGCCAGCAGTGTAGCCTTCTTGTACAGTGGTTTTTAACCCTAATTTTTGTAGTTCTTCTACTATATAATTTTTTACCTCTGCGTGGGCTTTAAAGCCAATTGCGTGTGGTTTTTTACCAATTTCAGCAACGTGTTTTAGTGCTCTATCTGTAGAGAAAAATGTTGTAGAAGCATTACCATCTTGTTTATATGTTGGCATTATAGTAACAAAACTTAGGTAAGTTGCTAATAGTAAAAGTATTAAGGTTAAAATTCTTGATATTCTGTTCATTTTGTTACGTATTTCTAAATTGATACCTTAAAATTATACAAATTTGATGCTTTTAACGCAATTTATTTAGATAATTCATTAAAAATCACTAAGTTTAAGATTAACCTAAAACCAAATATTATGGGAATAAAAAGCTTTCAAGGAGTGCGGAAGACCGTTAAAAAGGAATTTGAAGCACCAATTTTAGTAGAAGACTATATGACTAAAAAGTTAATAACGTTTAAACCAGACCAATCTATTTTAGAAGTAATGGAGCTGTTTACCAAGCACAATATTTCTGGTGGACCGGTTTTGGATAATAATGGATTTTTAGTAGGTATTATTTCTGAGGCAGATTGTATGAAACAAATCTCGGAGAGTCGTTACTTTAACCAGCCAATACTAAACAAAAGTGTAGAAAATTTTATGACTAGAGATGTAGAGTTTATTTCTCCAGACATAAGTATTTTTGATGCAGCTGGTATTTTTGTTAGGCACAATAGGCGCAGACTTCCTGTACTTAAAAATGATATTTTAGTTGGACAAATTAGTAGAAAAGATGTAGTAATTGCAGCATTAAAGTTAAATGGGCAAAATTATAAATAGCGTACCTTATGATTTCTCTTTTTTTATGAATGGTTTCTGTCCCCAGAAACCATTTTTTGTTTAAGGAGTAGAGCTACTCGCGTTTCACAATCATATAATAATCATTATCTAAGGGTAAATAGCCAAGGTCGTATACAAAAAAATAGGTAGTTCCTTTTTTGGTGGTGTAGGTGTTTGTTATAAACTCAAAGTCAAACCCCTTGTCTATAAGCCTAGTACGTGTAGTTTTGGTTTTTCCCTCGGTTAAAGTAAAACTATCTAAAACCCTATAGTTTTTACGCAGCCTATTGTTTATGTTTCTAATTAGGTTTTTACTGTCTTTATTAATTTTATTGTTGTAGGCATTTCTGCAATAATCTTCACAGAACTTTTTATCTGCTCTACCAACCAGTTTTTTTCCGCATTCTAAACAAGTAGTCTCCAAATTTATATGTAATTTTTAAAAGGTTTTATGTTTAACAAGTTACAAATAAAACTGTTATGTTAAATTTAGCTTATACTAATCTTGTATTTAGTTAACAAACCAGCTAAGCCATTTTTAGAGAATTTAGCACCTTTTAAGTTGTTATTATCGGGGTCTATAGTATAGTTATAAGCGGTTCTAAAATCGGCTTTTTCTAAGTTAGAATCATCAAAAATAGCATTCTTTAAATTACAGCGATCAAAACTAGACTGGGTTAGGTTAGCCATAGAAAAATCTACCTGTTCTAAGTTACAATTTTTAAACATCGTCTTTTTAATAGCAAGCGTATAGAACGATGCTAGCTGCAAATTACAATCTGTAAAGGTAAATGATAGCAAAAAAGGATTACAGCTGTTAAACAGTACTCCTAAGAGCTTACAATTATTAAAAGTTGTGTTGTTAAAAGAGGTGTTCTTGGTTTTTGCATTGGTAAAATCACAGCCAATAAACGTACATTCTACAAAATTAACATCAGACAAAAAAGCTTCGGTAAACATACACTCTTTAAAAATGCAATTGTCATACTCTGCGGTTGGCAATCTATTTATAGTAAAATTTTCTTTGGTAAATGTTTTGTCTAATATTAGCGCATTCATATGTTTTTGTTATTATGTGTAGCTTCAATTTTGTTTTTAAAAAATGCTTTGTCTTTAGCAGAGATTCTATTTAAAGTGGAGTTTATACCTCCTTTAAGCGTGTTATATTTATTTAGAGTAAAATCTAACTTTATAATTGTTTCAAAAAGTACTTTTTTAGTTTCTACACTTTTTATATCAGCAATCGGAATTGTGGTTTTTTTAAGGATGGTTCTTGTTTTTTTTATCCAGATAGTATAGTCAGAAACGTAAATAGTGTTAGTATCAATTTCACATATTACTTTGCTTTGTTTAAACTGATTGTATATTAATAGCAGTAAATAAATTGAAATTACTACAGGAGAAAGCAATATAATAGAGATAAATATTAAGAAAAATATAGATTTTATATCAGTTATAGTTTTGCCATCAAAAAAACTCATAAACATTGTTAAAGAGAGTATTGATAATCCTATAAAAAAGAGTAGAAGAATAGTAAACACAAGTATTCGTATAACTTTTTCTTTTTTAGATTGATAAAAAATAGTTTTGTTTTCTGGCATTATGTATTGTTATTCTAAACTTTGAGAATACGCAAGTATACTAAATCAACATTTTTTAGGTTCCTATATTTTCTCAGTTTTTTAGCCTTTATTGTACTTTTTGTGTTCTATTTTCTTCTTTTCTAAAATTGCATAAAATTTTCGTGGAGATATTTTCAGATCCTTTGTAATGTCACTTACCTTTTTCTTCCCTTTTTTGTACAGTTTTAAATTATCGTTTACTTTTTTATTAAAGTAGTGTTTTTCTAATTTTTCAACTATTTGTAATTCAGTTAAATTAGAGTCCTTTGCGTAGTTATCAATTTCTAGTTTAATTTTTTTAAGAATTTCACTCATATTTATGTGTGCTAATGTGTTTATGTAGTTTAAGCACTAAAGTTAACAAATAAATAATATGCAGAAAGTCGGCGAGCCCATACGCTTTGGGATTTGTATATGGGTTAGAACTAGCAATTAATTACACACGTTATTAGCAAACGTTATTCGCTAAATGTTCCATCTCCATTCCATTTTAAAATTTTTGAAGGTGTATCAAAGAATGGCCCAAAATCACTCACTGGTTTTTGATCTTTATACTTAAGCCTTAATATATTAGCAATAACTTTAATTAATTACTGTGTTTTAATTAGGATTATCGTCTGTTAAATAACCATTAAAAACATAACCTTCAGTAGCATATGTACTGTTTGTATTTAATTTTATACACACCCAGTCTCCAGTAATGTATTCATTTATATCCTCATTATAAATTGTTAATTTTTTATTTGTTCTTCGGATAACGTTTACAGCTTCTCCGTAATTTAATGTATGAATTACTTTTCCTTTTTTTCCAGGCTGATCTCTGCAATAAAGACCTTTTTTTGCTGATACGTATTTCCAATGGTTTGTTCTTGTAAAGTTGAACTTGATATCGTTGGTTGATATACGATCAAGGGATAATGAATTTCTAAGATAAATAACTATTCCTCTGCTGCTAATAGTATCCGATAGTTTTCCGTAAGCATCAGAAGAGTATTTTTCAATTATAATACCATCACCTCTATTAGAGTAAAAGGTTTTGCTTTGGGAAGGTATTATGTATTTGCTTGTATAAGTTAAAGAATCTGTAGCTATCAATTCTTTTCCATTATTTCTTAAGAATAAAATTTTTGACTTATAAAATGAATTGTCTGAGTTGTTTTTAAACCCCCAAAACACTAGCGCATCTAAAAAATTATCATGACCATAATCAAATGTAACTATATGCTTACTCATAATAGATACTCCTTTTGAAGATATTATGTCTAAATCTACTGTGTTTTTTGTTGCTATTTTGGCCGCACTAATTATAGAAGCTTCATCGTTTGCTAATATTTTTTTTTCATTACTAATTTGGTTCTTTTGTGGGGTAATGACTTTTTTACAAGAAAAAGAAGCAAATAATAACACTAGGCTTAATATGTGAGTACTCTTAATCATAACTGTAATCTTTTCAAATTTATAACAGTCTAAATATTAAGATTATTTTATACTAAAGTAACCACCAATATATATTCGTGGTTTTTCAATTTATATTCGGTGTTAAAAAATTAACTGATAGGAGACTGAGGGAGCAGGTCTGAGGTTAGTATTGTTTGTAGGTTGTGTTGTACACAGGCTTTTTTTACACCTATTTTTTTACAAATACAATTAGTTTGGTGTTCTCCCGATCATCTTGGTTATTTTGATATTCAAAGGTCAAAGTTGCATCATTCTCGTCTCCTGAAGGACTTGCCCATTCTCTTCCTTGCTTAACATCAAACTCTAACATTCCATCTATGCCACCCGTTTTCCAAGTTCCATTTTTTTGAAGTCCAACACCTTCGATTTCATCAAATTTATAAGTTCCGTCCGCTAATAAAATTAATTCTGGGTATTGACTATGTAACTCTTTTTTAGCAATTATTTGTTTGGAAGAGTCATACAATTGGTAAGTCCCAGCTAAGTCATCCATTTGATTTTTATGCAACGATGGTAAAATGAGTAAGTAGTATAAAGCTATTAGTCCAAAACATAAAATTGAAACAATTCCTATGCCGTAACCTATCTTTTTTACTTTAGAAGATTTCTTGCTAAGCCCAATTAGTATAAAAATTAGAGAAATTATTAAGGTTATTCCTCCAACAAAAATTAGAAATATGAATAATAAACTTTCTAGCATATTAATTTTTTAGCTTGTGTATAATGGTTGAGTTAAGCTTATTGTTTAGTTTTAGCTCAAAAATCCGTATTACGTTTAAGGATTGTTAGCAATAGTTATTTGCAAGTTTATTCTATTTTGAGTTCCACTATTGTTGGGTCTTTGCCAGAATAACTCAATTCTATTTGTTGACCAATAATAAGATTTTTATGTTCTTCTTTATTAATTTGTTCTTCGGCAATTATAGTCTGTCCGTCTTCGGTTATAAACTTGACTTTAGCATAATAAATTTTGCCAGTCCCTGTTTTTCTTACTATCTTAGTAATATTAGTTGATATTATTGTGCCATTAGTTTTTATTCCATATTGGGAGATATCATTTGATTTTTTAAAAGTAAAATTCATTATAAAAGTCATATAAAGTATAAAACACAGGGGAATAGATGAAATAGCTAAAAGTTTAAACTTCATATCATTTCCGTGCTCAACTCTGTCGTGATAATCTTGAATATTTCTAAAATTGTAAAAAGTTTGAATTAAACAAAACATTGTTAATGCAGTACCAAGTACTGAAAATATTAGTGGAGAAAGATTATAAATACTATTAGGTATAAATAATAGAAAAACAACTATTGAAAGAATCATAGCCAAAGCCCAAATCCATCTCTGTTTATTATCATTACTGCGATGAATAATATTAGTTTGTTTATCAAAAACCACAAATCCATTCTCATTTGCTGTATTAATTAAAAAAGGAAGAACCTCGTCTACCTTTTCATAGGTCAATCCAAGAATGGTAATGTCGTGTCCAGCATTATCAATTAATGGACCATCGCTCCAAATTCCATCATCAATATTTTCATCTGATAATTCAGAAATACAAGGGTATTTAGATGTGAATTTTTGAATTAAAGTCACAAAATCCTGTCTAGGCTTTTTATTCTTTTCTCTAAGGTCAAGCTTTTCTAGCAGATCCCATGCAATTTTATCAATTTTTGGAATGTCCTTTCTAGTTATTGAAACTATGTAGCTCAAGAGATTTTATTTTTTATAATTTTTGCTAACGGTTTTGTGTATGAAACGGAGCGTATAAATAAACGCTAACTTTTCGGATTTAGCACGAGCCGAATTTTTTATTTTGTTTTATCATTCAATATTACCATTCCATAAAATAACCAGGGCATTAATGTCATTCCATAAGAATAACTATTCTTTTTTTGATATAGTTTAGATAATTCTACATTGATAAGATATTTGGGGACTATTCTAATGAATGGGATTAATAATAAAATAAGCCACCATAATGGCTTTTTGGTAATTTCTAAAAAGATTAAATCTTTTTTAATTGGGATTAAAGCGTATAAGCCTTTTTTATTATGATTTACAAATAAAACATATGAACTGTAATAGAATATAATAAAAGTAGATAAGATGAGCTTAGAATATAAAATAGAAGTTAAAAACATTGTGATATTAAAACTCTTTAATGAAAATATTATATTGTCAAAAGGATATATAAATAATTCAGTTATAATATTAAACGAAGGACGTTCAAAAGTCTCACCTCCACTAAAATTCGTTACTAAGTTCATTAATCCAACTTCTGCTTTCTGGGTTTGACTTACTGGATGTATGATTTTATTTAAATAATGAAAAATTAAATCATTTCCATATTTTAAAACACAGTTTGTAATAATAAAAGTTAGTATATAAATTAAAAAGACATTAAATGAAATTTTAGTTTTTCTGATTTTTAGAATTAGAAAAACTAAGCAAAATGAAAAAATAATTCCAGTATTAATTGGGTTAAAAAGTAATTGAAAAAAACCTACGCTTTTAGGCGTTTGAATGTTAAGGATTAAATAGCAAAATTTCTCAAAAAATGAAGTAAATAAAATAAAAAGAAGACTATATTTTAATGTGTGATTAAAATTTATATTTAATGAGGTTTCAATTTTTTATTTTTTATAGCTAGAAAAATCAAAAATAATATAGCCAAAATTTCTAAAATAATAAAATGAAAATATATTGATTCTTCTAAAACATATATATAAATCCATACATATAATTTTTCAATAAGTGATATTAATAGTAGGATGGTTAAACTATATTTTAGTAAATTTTTATAATTCATAATATTTATTATAATTACTAACGTTTATGTATATAGTTAGTGGCGTGTTTAAGCCCCCAATTTAGTAAATAAAAACCGAATAGAAAATCCGCGAGTCCCGACGCTTCGGGATTCGTAAGTAGGCGAGCACTAAGCCTTTGCTATTGCAAAATCAGGACTAATATATGATGATTTTTATAGAAGTATTTTAGTTAATAATTAATGAGTTTTAACTTGTTTTTTACCACAGTACTTTGTTGGCATTTCGTTGTTTTTTATTCCGACTTATTTTTATTCCGACTTATTTTTATTCGACTTAACTAACTTTTTGTTTTTCCTGCGTTTGAGTGAATTCGGTCATTATTTTATTCCGTAAATTTTTCAATTCCGATTGAGTGAGCAATTCCGCAATTTGCTAAATTCCGCTTTCAATTCGGGTTTTGGTTATCAATTCAGTTTTCAATTCTGCAAACTAGTTTAATTCCGAGTTCAATTATTTTATTCTGTTTTTCTCTTTTTAGTAAAGAATTCATAAACTGCTTCTATCCAAAAGAAGAAAAAGAAAAGTTTGAAATATTTTAAATAATATGGGCAATCAATAAAATAAGGCAAAAATCCAATTAAGCCTATGAAACCAAGTAATTTTATTTTTTTCATTTATTATTCCGATTTTATTGGTTCATATTGCGTTTCGTGTCAATGAATGCCAACGGTCTCGTATAACCGTCAGTTACGGGTTTTTATGTTTAAATTTTCGATTTAGCACTGACTATAGCAATTCCGAGTGGATTCGGACGTAGTCGAATCCGCCGTAATTGCGGTTATGCATTGTTGTGTAACGTTTTTTATTCATTCCGTTATCAACCTTTTCCAATAAATTTTGTCTGCATATAAATTTCGGCAATAATCCAAAATCCGATTAACACAGCCATAATCACAAAGGTTTTATTCAGTTTTTTTATATTCTTAATAACCAGAAATATTGATTGAGAAAAAATCAGTCCAATTAAAATCAGAGTTACAATTAATTTATAAATCGCAAATTGTGTTTTGGATAAATCATAATAACTATACATATTTCCCCAAAGTCCATTACTGTCAGACATAGTAGACAAGAATTGATAGCCATAAAAAACAACGAAAATCCCAAAAACTGGAATTGTCAAAATCGGAATTATTTTATGGTAAAGTTTTAATTTCATTTTCTGAATTTTGTTCTAAACGATGAGTTTTCTCAACTTACACACAACGTTTCAGCTATGAGTAGTGCGGAGGCAAGGAAACCTTTTTGTTTCCGTCTTCGCACCTAGCAAAAGCTTTTTGTTTTGATTTATATTTTTTCACCAGAGCAAAATCCAAAAGATTTTGCGGACATAGTAAATATACGCTTACTTTAGATTAAACAACAAATTCCGCATTACTTATAGGTATTGTTAGGCTTAGTTATTTCTGCTCCTGTTAATTCTTCTAGTTCTTTAAGATGTTTGTTTTCTATATTATTTCCAGTTAAAATTAGACGTCTTAGCTTTGTAAGTTTGCTTATTTCATTTGGTATTTTAGAAATTTCGTTATTTGTTAAATCTAGTGTTTCTAGATTAGTCATGTCCCATACAAAGTCTGGAATTTTATCAATTCCCATATCTTTAAAACTTATCTGCTGATAGCCTTTTAAATGTTCCTTTCCCATTCTAGAAATTTTTTTATTTTCAATTTCTATTTTAGAATTAAGAACAGACCGATTTTTTCCATCAAATTTGGTTATCAATATCCATTCAGATTTGGCGTATTTATTACTTTTACTACGCATATCTTTTGTTAACATTAAATAAGTAAGAGTAATACCAAATAATATTAAAATACCGCCCATTATGCCACTAAAGATTTGAGAACCTTTTGAACCTAATATTTCCCTTAGTAATTTTGCTGTTAACTTTTTAGGTTTAAAATCTGGATTCCATTTTTTAATTGCATAATAAAGTATCCAACTACCTGTGATAATAGTAAAAATTGAAATTCCGTAAAGTATTATTTTTATTTCCATATTTTTTTATAATTATGCCTAACGGATGATAGTATGTCGTCGTCTCTGCGAGGTACGAGCAGATATGCGATCATACTTATTGTTAGGTGTCGTATTCTTTTTTATTAAAATGTTTTTTCTATGATTTTTAATTCTCTTTTTCCCGATTCTTTCAGATACAACGCTTTTGATAAAAGTCCCTGAATTTCTGGATTGTCAAAATACCCTTTTGTGATTTCTCTCAATTTTTGAATTGCTTCTTGATTTCCCTCTCTACAAATAAAAAGCAAGTCTCTTGCAGGGATAGATATTATAGCATTCCCATTAATTAGTTGGTGAATTTGTTGCCAGAAATTATCTAAAAGGATTATTGCGGCTTCAAAATTTCCACCAGCAGTTACCATAATTATATGTTCAGGATCACCATTCATTTTTATTTGTTCACCTATTTCTTCAATTAAGGCATTCACACTTATTTGTTGAAGCAAATCTTCATTAAGATTCGGATTCTTTTTAAAGACTTCGTTTTGAAGGATTTTGTAGCTGTTCCCTTGGTCAACGGCAAAACAAAGAATCAAATCTTCATACAAGGATTTTACAATTGGTTTTTGGTCTTCAGGTATTTCCATTTCATTTGGCATAGGATTTCCTGTAAATGGTTTTGATTTATCGTCATTATAAATTTCGTGTGAATAATCCACTTTGATTCTTGGGAGTATTCTAACCGATTCGCCCTTGGTTTCTTTTTTTCGATTAACCACCTGTTCCTCCTCTGTGGGGTTATGAACTGTCGGTTCTTCTCTTTCGATTTCTTTTGATTTTCCAAATAATTTTTTGAATAAGCTCATATTTTTATTTTTTCGCAATGACACCTAACGGTCTCGTATAACCGGCAGTTACGGGTTAATATGCGTTAATTTTCGGTTTGTCACAGACGTTAGCAATTCCGAGTGGATTCGGACGTAGTCGAATCCGCCGTAATTGCGGTTATACATTGTTGTACACCGTTTTTTATAGTTTTTCCATTTCTTCAAATCCATAAGTTCGGTCAGATAAATTTGAAAAATAGACATAATTTCCATTTTCAAGAACGTCAATAATTTTGACATCTATTTTTTGTCCAATTAAATATTCGTATTTAGGTTTTGAAACTTTTAAATAGGTCAAAACATAATTACAAGGTGAAATCCATTCGATTTTATAAACGGATTTTGAATCTTTTGTTTTCTCAATCTGTTTTCTTTTCCGTCTTTTTATTTTGACGTCTCTATATTCAGGGTTTATATATCTATATTTTCCTTTTCCAAAATCCACAACACAATTTGAGTCCAGTTCTTTTATCGATTCATATTTGGAATTCACAATAGTAAATGGATAGTCGAAACACTGATTACTAAATTTACTTCCTGGTAAAAAATCAATTTCTTTCCGATATTCTATAATCTGTTGAATGATATCTTTGTTTTTGTAAGTAGTTCTTTCCGGAATTTCAGTCACAGAAATAGTTTCTCCATTTTCTCCAATGCAAATTTTCACATAGAGATATTCAACAACTTCCACGTCATCTACAAAAAAGTATTGCTGAATTTGTGCAGAAGTTAGTGAAGATTGTAAAATTAAAATCAGGAATATAATTTTTCGCATAGGTTTTGTCAAATGGTGTACAACGGTCTAGTATAAGAAAAGTAGGGCAGTTGTATACATTACTTTTCTGATTGAGCTAAAGCCGAATTTTTAAATTTTGTTATTTATCTTTTCTCGTTTTAAATATACCAAATTTAAAAATTTGGCAACTTGGCAAATACACACAGACCTTTCGATTAAGCATTTTTTGCCCTATTTTTTTTATACATTGTTGTGCCCAGTTATATTTTTGCTTTCGGAACAGCACAAACACTTTCCGTTATCAAGCTAACAATTTTGTAAAGAAACTGTCTCGGACAAGTGTCTATTATTTCTGTAATTAATGGATACATTTCTCCACTTAAAATTTCTTGGGTTTTTGTCGGTCGATACCTTGCTAAACTTCCCATATAAAACGTCATCATTAATAAATTCGCAAGTTGATGATATGCATTTGGTTTTAAATTCACATAGTATTTATAACCGTCTCTTGTAAGTAGTATTGATATGTCAAGTTCTTTGTATTCTTTACAGATGTTTTTGTAAATACGAGGAAAATTCGCGTGAGTATAATTCTTTCTTTTAGTACTTCTGTAAATGGAATCTCCGTTGTCTTCTGTCTCTCTTAGCTTGAAGTACTTTTTTCTATTGTTTTTGTAAAACTTATCAATTTGTAATCTTGCATCATTTTCTTTTCTAAAGCTCAATTCCGTAAACAATTTTGTTTTGTCTTCATTGGTCAAAAAGTCAATGGTTACCGGCAGATATTTTCTTTGTGAAATTTTCCCTAAAGTAAAACCTAGTTCGTGAATTTCTGGAATGTCACAAATAATGTCTTTTATATTCACCTTATGCTTTCCAGTAATAGGTTTTCCTAAATGCTTAGAAAATTCGAGAAATATATTAGTGCAATTTTGAAGAGGACCAAAAACAGTTAATTCGTCAGGATTATGACCTAAAGATATTCCGTGACTTTCTTCTTTCTTTTCTAATTCAAGACCCTTTACAGATAGAAAAGCTTTAGTCAGATTCAGCAAGGAATAATAACAAAGAGTCGCCTTAGTTGGTAATCTTGTCTTTTCCGCAGCAATTTGAAAACTTTCGGCTTGTTCTGAAAAGTATTTTGCCTTAATTAATCTCTTCTTTTTGTCTCCTTGTGTACTATTTATTTGTTGGTCAATCCAAGCTCTTAAATATGCCCAAGGGTCAGAAGTTAAAACATAAGAAGTTCCAGGCTCAGAGTTAAATGGAAAATATTTAACTCCTTGATGTTTGTAGGTAGCTTTTATTCCATTTTCAAATTGTCTTGGCATAGTTTGGTTTTAATTGGGCACAACTAGTTAATAAACGCAATTTATTGCGTTTATTTCGCCAATAGGGTTATGTAAACGCACATATGGCAGTATGTTTTAGTTATTTTTCTTACAATATAGTAATTATTTTTGTGGTACAAACCAAGTGATATATAGTTGTATTACTAAACTTATATTTTGGTGCTAGTGTAATAAAAAAGCCTCTAAAAAGAGGCTTGTATAAATTGTAATTTAGTTTTCTATTCTCCAAGGTGGGTTTAGTCTGTTTTCACCAGCATAAAATAATATCAGTTGGTTTCCATCTACATCTTTTAGCCTGGCTTCTCTCCACATCCAACTTTGGTCTGTTGGTAGTAGGTCAAAATTAATTCCGTTTTGTTGTATAGCATTCACTTGCTCGTCAAGGTTTTTGCACTCAAAATAAACATAAATACCTTCTCCTTTTGGCAATTCTTTTGTCTGGTGAACAGAAAAAGTTGAGTTGCCATCTGGACACACAAACCTTGCGTAATGCGGTAATGCTTTTACAATTAGTTTTAGCCCTAATTTTTCATAAAACGGTATAGACTTTGTTAAATCTAAAGAGGGTACAGTTACCTGGTTTAGGTTCATTGTTTTTTGGTTTAAATAAGGCTTGTTTTTAAATAAGGTTTAACACGTAAAAATACTATTCTTGCTCAAACCTTTTTGTAGTTTTAGAATACTTTAGTTTGTGTATGTCCCATTTGCTATGTCCTGCATTACGCTCTAGTTTTTGGGCAATTATCATACGCTCACCATCTGTTCTAAGGTTAATCATTCCGTATTTGGTTAAAAACGAGTTTATTTCTTTATTAATTTTTTTTATACTTTTTAAAAACTTCTTTTTTTGCGCTTCTTCGGTTTCTTCTTTATAGTTCTTTTTTATGATTTTTAAGTCTTCAAACATTTTAGAAATACCTTGTAGTTTAATATACGTTATTTCTTTTGTAGACCTAGCCAATTCGGTAGAGAAAATAAGTGGTTTTTCTCCATAACCACATTTGCCTAACGCACCAATAGTATCTGGCCTTGGATGAGCATAACTTTCATCATCACCAGAAGATATTACTGTGGCACTAGAATTTATTGCTTGTATAAAGCCATAATGAAAATGATTGCTGCCATGGTGGCAAGCCTTGGCTACATCTACTTGTAATTCATGTAACTGAGCATTATTTTTGTAATAATCTTGTAGTATTTGGCCAAACTCTGTGTTAACATCTCCTCCTAAAAGAATTTTAGACTTACCAAACTCGTACTTTAAAATAACAGAGTGTCCGTTTTTATCTTTTCCTAAATTGTTAATACTTTTTAGTGCATCTTTACCCTCAATTTTTTTAGTAATTGGCCCTAATATTTTTATTGAGTTTTTAGTATTATTTACAGTGCTTTCTTTACTATAATTGGGCAAATAATTAGCGCTAATGTCTAACGCTTTAAAACTAACATTAGGGTTATGTTTTAATACTTTGTACAGTGTTTTACAATAGGTAGAACCTGCACCTTTTCTGTTTTTAGCGTCTGTAATTAAGTGCAGCATTTGCGCTGTAGTTGTTATTACATTTGTATAATATCCATCTTTTTTAGTGCCTAATCTGTTAGCACCAGGGCGTTCTACTAAACCATTATGGTAAATAGTGTCTATTTTTATTTTATCATTGTCAAAAACATACCCAAAACCTTGGTAGTGGTCAGCATCAGAATGACTAATAATTGTTGTGAACGGAAAAGATAAGGGAGATTTACGGTCATACAAATTAAAACGCCATGATAAATACCGGTTCATATTATCCGTTTTTCCGGCATCTATAAGTATGTGTTTATCATTTGGAGTAACAATATGGCAACCGTCTCCTTGGCCAATATCTACAAAGTTAACCTCTAATAACCTTTCTTTTCTAAGTTCATCTACTTTTACCCAACCATTGGTATTTCTGCTTCTGGCAAATACTCTATTATTTACAATTTTGGTATCTAAAATTTTTATATAATCACCAAATAAAAGATGATTGCCCCAAGACCTACCATCAGAAGATTTGTAAATTTTTACAGAAGGGTATTCTGCAAACGCATATTTTCTTTTATAGGATCCTATGTTGTACGCGTCTTCTGATAGATGTGTCATTAGAACATTATTTAGGGTTACATATGCCTACTCTTCAACAAATAAATAATTTAACTTTAGGTTGTTAAAGGCAGTATTAAAAGCGGTTATTTCATCATCTAACACCTTATTAAAAGCAGTTAGTTGTGTGTTAATTTTTGCTGTTAGTTCATTTTTAACGGCAATATCTTGGTCTGTTGGCGGAAAATCATCCAAACCAATTAAACTGTTTATATGCGCTAATTTGTTGGTTAATTTTATAGGAAAGTTAAGCGGATCTTGATTACTTCTGTTTTTAGTTTGATACAGCTCTTTTTCTATATTCTCTAGCTTTTCTCGCATTGTTTTGGCTTTTTCTACCAGTTCTTTTGTTGCTTCAGTATCTTTATATTGTTTTTCAAAAGCAGAAAGTTGTGCTGTAATTTTTCGCATTTTTTTAATAGAAGTATGTGCTTTGTTTACCGTTTCATTTACCTCTGTTATAAAATTGTACTGCTTTTGCATATCTGCAATGCTAGCTTCTGCTCTTGGGTCTGGCACAATGGTAAAGTCTTTACTTTGTGTAGCGCCATTAACCACCAATTGTACGTTGTAATCTCCAGGTACTGCTTTTGGTCCGTTAAAACTAGCCCACCAAAAAATCATACCTTTAAGTTTCTCGGCTCCCTTTCCGCGCGTGTCCCACACAAAGGTGTTGCCTCCTTTTTTAACTTTTAATTTCTTGTTTTTTTCTTTGGCCTTATTGCTAAACGTAGCTAAAGTATCTCCTTTTTTATTAAAATAGATTAGTTTAACGTTATCGTTTTCTTCTAGTTTGTTAATATAAAAATGCGTAATTACACCGTTTGGGTGGTTGCTTCCGGCTAATTTAGATGGTCTGCTACTGCTACCGCCTTTTGTTCTATAAGTATCTTTTGGTTTGTATAATATTGATGTTGCATTTTTTGTATTTTCATCTAATTGATGCAATACAGACAAATCATCTAAAATCCATAAACTTCTACCTTGTGTAGCAACAATTAAATTGTTGTTTTTAATTGTTAAATCTGTTATTGGTACAATTGGTAGGTTTAACTGAAAAGGTTTCCAGCTAGCACCATCGTTAAAAGAAATATACATTCCTGTTTCCGTACCAGCGTATAACAATCCTTTTTGTTTAGGATCCTCGCGCACTACACGTGTAAAGTGCTCATTGTTTATACCGTTTGTTATTTTTGTCCAGGTTTGTCCGTAATCTGTAGTCTTGTATAAGTAAGGTGCAAAGTCGCCCAACTTGTATTTTGTAGCAGCTACATAGCACGTACCTTCATTAAAAGCAGAAGGTTCTATGCTATTTACCATAGACCATTGGGGCATATTTTTAGGTGTAACATTCTCCCAAGTTTCGCCACCGTTTTTAGATACGTGCACCAAGCCATCATCACTACCAACCCAAAGTAAACCTTCTTTAAGCGGACTCTCATTAGCTGCAAAAATGGTGCAATAGTACTCTACACTTGTATTGTCTTGTGTAATTGGTCCGCCACTAGAAACTAGTTTGCTAGGGTCATTACGAGTTAAATCATCACTTAATAATTTCCAAGACTGACCTTCATTTTCTGTAACATGTACGTGGTTAGAGAAGGTGTATAGTTTTTTAGGGTTGTGTTTGCTAAATAGTATAGGAAAGTTCCATTGAAAACGGTATTTCATCCCATCTGCACCATATCCCATAGGATTGTCTGGCCATACGTTTATAGCTCTTGTTGTACCTGTTTTATGGTTTTTTCTAGTTAAAAATCCGCCATAACTACCACCGTATACAATGTCATTATTTGTTGGGTCTACAGCAATATGTGCCGACTCGCCACCTGCGGTTTCCTCCCAGTCATTATCACTAATAGAACGCCCATCACTTCTGTGGTTTATACGTATGGTAGAATTGTCTTGCTGTGCAGCATAAATTCTGTACGGAAATGCATTGTCTGTAGTTACTCTGTAAAATTGTGCTGTAGGTTGGTTGTTGTAAGTGCTCCAAGTATCGCCACCATCATAGGTAATTTGCGCGCCACCATCATCACCAATAATCATTCTCTTTGGATTTTCTGGAGCTATCCATAAATCATGATGGTCTCCGTGTGGTGCATTAAATGTGCTAAACGTTTTACCGCCATCTGTAGATTTGTGGTATTGCACGTTAAGTACGTATACAGTATTAACATCTTCTGTGTCTGCATACAAACGTGTATAGTACCAAGCACGTTGACGTAATTTACGTTCTTGGTTTACTTGCGTCCATTTTTTACCGCCATCATCACTACGGTATAGGCCGCCTTTTTCTTTGTTTTCTACAATTGCCCATACACGTTCTGAGTTTTTAGGCGAAACAGTAACGCCAATAATCCCCAATGTATCTTTAGGAAAACCTTCGTTTTTAGAGATTTCTGTCCAAGTTTCTCCACTATCTGTACTTTTCCATAAAGCAGAACCGTCTCCGCCACTGCTTAAACTATAAGGTGTTCTTTTTGCGCGCCACGTAGATGCATATAAAACACGAGGATTGTTTGGGTCTAACGTTAAATCTACAGCGCCTGCACTGCTATTAACAAATAGTGTTTTACGCCACGTTTTACCGCCATCTGTACTTTTATAAACACCACGTTCTTCTGTAGGCTTGTATATGTTACCCAAAACTGCAGCGTAAATAATGTTAGGGTTTTTAGGGTGAATTTTTATACGTGGTATGTGTCTGCTTTTACTTAAGCCAGCAGAGGTCCAAGTTTTACCACCATCTTCAGTTTTCCATATTCCATAACCAGATGAAACATTACCACGTAGTGTTTTTTCTCCACCACCAACATAAATAATATTAGGATCGCTTTGTGCAACTTCTATAGCGCCAATACTACCGCCAAAAAAGCCATCAGAAATATTACCCCAGCTTCTTCCGCCATCTTCGGTTTTCCAAACGCCACCACCAGTAGCTCCAAAGTAAAATAAGTTAGGTTTGTTGGGTACGCCAGTTACTGCCGCAGATCTGCCACCTCTAAAGGGTCCAATTAAGCGGTATTGCATACTGCTATATAAAGCTTCTGGGTATTGGTCTGTTGTAGATTTTTGTTTTCTTTTTTGAGCAAAAGAAATTTGAGAAATGCATAAAAGCAGCAACAAAAACGTGCTGTTTTTTAGGTGATTGAGTTTCATAATGTTCTTGGTTGTAATTAGTCTCTCTAAAAATAGCGAAAAAAACTAATAACCAAAGAAATTAATGCACTAGTGGTTTGTGTTGGTAGTACAATTTATGCATTAGGATTTTTACTTCTAATGCGCTTGTATAATTTAATACCTAGCATTAAAAGTAGTGCCAAAGTAAAAATGCCAAGTACACCGTAAACCCAGTTAATAGCATTTCTTACAATAACTAAAAACACCACAGAAAAAAGAATAAGCGTAGAAGCTTCATTCCAAATACGCATAAATTTAGAGCTGTACTTTATTTGGTTTTTTTGTAATTGGTTAACTATTTGATGATTTTTTAAATGATATAAAATAAGTAAAAAAACAAACCCAAGTTTTACGTGCATCCAAGGCAGTTGTAAAAATGATGGGTTAATTATAAGTAGCAATAGGGCAAATAACACAGCCAAAATTGCAGATGGCCAAGTAATAATGTACCACAAACGCTTGGTCATTAATTTAAACTGTGTTGTTAATATTTCTTTTTCTGGTGAAGGTTTAAAACTGGCTTCAATATGGTAAATAAATAACCTTGGTATATAAAATAAACCAGCAAACCACGTAATTACAAAAATTAAGTGAAGCGATTTTATATACAGGTAATATTCTTCCATTAGTGCACTAGTTTATTTAGCTTGGTAAGCTACCATCTTTTTCCCAGTTATTTACCCAGTCTGCCATTACAGCAACCCAGTTTTCATCTGTGTTTAAACAAGGTATATGTTTGTACTCTACACCGCCAGCTTCTGTAAATTGCTCTTTACCTTCCATAGCAATTTCTTCTAAAGTCTCTAAACAGTCTGCAACAAATGCTGGTGTAATTACAGCTAAATTCTTTTTACCTTCTTTAGGAAAACGTTCAAACTCAAAATCTGTATACGGTTTTAACCAAGGGTCGTTTGGTAAACGAGATTGAAATGATACACTTATTTTATCTTCTGGTATGCCTAAAAGAGCTGTAACTCTTTTTGTAGTTTCATAACATTGGTGACGGTAACATGTATTGTGAGCTACAGAGTTGGTAGCGCAGCAAGAACCATCTATTTTACAATGAAACTTAGTTGGATCTGATTTTTTTATGTGACGTTCTGGAATACCGTGGTAAGAGAACAATATATGATCATAATTAAAACCTTCTAAGCTCTTTGCTATACTGTTAGATAGTACTTTTAAATAATCTTCATTCTTATAAAAAGCTTGTAGCGTAGTTATTTTCATTTCAGGAAAATGCTGCTCTTTTTCTTCCATTGTTTTAACCACAACGGTTTCAAAAGAAGACATTGCGTACTGCGGATATAGAGGAACTAATAAAACTTCATCTACGCCCTTATCTTTAAGCTCTTGCAATCCGTTTTTAATAGTCATACTACCGTAACGCATACCCAAAGCAACAGGCATTTTGGTGTGTTCTTTTACCTTGTCTGTAAAACGTTCTGAAATTACAACAAGTGGCGAACCTTCTTCCCACCATATTTTTTTATATGCTTCAGCAGATTTTTTAGGTCTGGTACGTAAAATAATACCACGTACAATAATATTACGTAACCAATTAGGTACATCTATAACCCTTTCATCCATTAAAAACTCATCTAAATATGGCTTAACATCTTTAGGTGTTGGACTATCTGGTGATCCTAAATTTACTAATAAAACTCCTTTCACAACTGTATCTTTTTAGAAATGCAAAAATAAGGCTTGTTGCTCAACTTTAACACTTTTGGTTATAATTTATACTTATTCTTTAATAGTTATAATCATTTTTAAAAGTTTACTATCTTCATAATGTAACGTTAATTAGTGTGTATTTTTTTTGCGATAATTATATTTAATGCAACTTACAACTAAATTATACGTTGTTATTTTATAAAAATACTATTTATGCGCTTTCTTATTTGTTCTGTTTTACTGTTATTTCTTTGTTTTGGTAATGCACAAGAAAAAAACAGTTTGCTTTGGGAGATTTCTGGTAACGGATTAAAACAAACTTCTTATTTGTACGGAACAATGCATGTAAGTAAAAAAGTGGCGTTTAGGTTAGATGATGTTTTTTACGAATCGTTATTAAAAAGTGATGTAGTTGCATTAGAGTCGGACCCAGCTACGTGGTTAGAAGAAGATATTTCTCAAAATGCCATACGTTACAATTACGTTCCTAAGGGATTTTACGCAAGTTCATTTATGATGATGAATCCTGAAGTAGAGCAGGTGGGATCTTACCTTGCTTTTGAAGATCGTATTTTAAATGGATTGTTGTACAGAACCAGCTCTTTTGCTCAAGATTTTGAGGAGGAAACATATTTAGATATGTTTATATACCAAGCAGGACAAAAGTTTAACAAAAAAATAGTTGCATTAGAAGATTTAAATGAATCTACAATTTTAGTGGGTAGGGCAAATTTAAATGCAATGAAAGACAAACCAGACGATTGGCTGCTAAAAAAAATGCAGCAAAAAGGAATGGATTTTTTATTGCAAGATGCTTACAGAGAGCGTAATATAAATTTAATAGACTCCTTAGACTCTGGTATGTATACCAATCATTATTTAAAAAATATGCTGTATATACGCAACCAGAATATGGTTAATAAGTTAGATACATTATTAAAAACTAATAAGGTTTTTACTGGTATTGGTGCGGCTCATTTACCTGGAGATAATGGTGTAATTTCTTTGTTGCGTAGCAAAGGATATACCGTAAAGCCGTTAACCTCTAAGTCTGGATTTAAAGGCAGACAATTAAAAGAAAAAATAGTTAAAACTTTTAGGCAAAATAATTATAAGGAGCAAACGCCAGATGATGAGGCTTTTTCTTTAATGTTGCCTAATAAAATGTATGCTGTTACAGATAGTAATGTAACCAGTTATATAGTGCCAGACCTTGCTAACGGTAGTTATGTAATGATAACTCGTATACCTACTTTCTCGTATTTAAAAGACGATAGAACTTTTGATTTTAAAAAAATTGACGAGTTGCTTTTTGAGAATATTCCGGGTAAAATTTTAGAGAAAAATATGCTAGAAAAAGACGGTGTTCCGTTTTTTGAAATTAAAAACTTACTTAAAAATGGTGATCACCAACGCTACCAAATTTACATTACACCTTTAGAAATTATCATTTTTAAAATGGGTGGTGAAGGTACTTATGTGCAACAATACTCAGATACTATTTTTAATACCATTAAGTTAAAAAAAGATGTTTTAAAAAAGGCAAAAGTTACATCCGGATTTAAAGATTTTTCTGTGGAAATGCCATCTAATTACATTTTTCCTAATAAATATAGGTTGGGAAGTCGTTTGGTGCAAGGTGTAGATGAGGCTACAGACGATTACTTTTTTCTTAAAAGAGTAGTACAAAACGATCTACGTTTTATTGAAGAAGATACGTTTGAGCTTAAGCAAATTCAAAAACGATTTTACCAGCAACTAAAAATTAAACCTAAGTATAAAGACACTAAAAATAAATCACTTGTTTCTAGCGCAGTTTTAGATTCTGTTTCTGGTAAAAAATTATTTTTAAAATCTGTTGTAAACGGCATAAACTATTATTTGCTAGGCACGGTTAGCACAGATTCTACCGTAGCAAACACCTATTTTAATTCTTTAGAGTTAAAGAGTCCAACTTATAAAAAGGAGTTTACTTTTGTAAAGGATACTGCGTTGTACTTTACCACAAAATCTACGGTTAAGCCACCTAATTTTTCGGTAAATAACTACAGTTTTAATAATGGTAGAAAAAAGCCCAAAGAATACAACCCGTATACCAAAACCAATATCTACCAAAATAATAACGGAGAAATGGTTAGTGTTTCTGTAAACAAGGCACATGATTTTTTAATGTTACCAAGTGTAGACTCTCTTTGGACATTGCGTAAAAAAATATACAAGAAAAAGAGCTTTTTAATTCATAAAGAACAACAATCTACAACCCCAGAGGGCTATGAGCAGTTAAATTTAATTTTAACAGATACCGCAAGTACAAGAGGTATTTTTGTTAGAAACATATCTAAAGATGGTTTGTTGTATGAGATTAAGGCAGTTGTAGACACCACTCAAAAATCTAGCAAATATGTGACAACATTTATTAATAATTTTACCCCTGTAGATACTGTTATTGGTAAATCGTTTTTAGAAGATAAAACACCTTTGTTTTTTAAAGCTCTGCGTGAAAATGATAGTATTGCTCTTAATGGATATCGTTTTATAAATTTTGAACCTAAACACTTAGATTCTTTAGTACATTATGTAACTAAGTTTGATTTTAATGACAGTCAAAAGAAAATACAATCTCATTTAATACAGCAAATGGGCAAACTAAAAAGTAACAGGGTTGTGCCGTTTTTTACTACTTTTTACGAAGACTCTTATAACAACTCTAGCGCCCAAACTAAAATATTACAAGCAGTAGCGGCTAAAGCCAATGAGGCATCTGTAAAAACATTGTTAGACCTAATGTCTAAAGATTTGCCTTTGGTGGGTAATAGTTATGAAATTAACACCATATTTAAACCGTATTTAGATAGTTTGCCTTTAGCAAAACAACTGTTTCCTAAAATTTTAGAGTATAGTGCAATAGAAGAATACAAGGCGCCTATATTTTCAATTTTAGCACGTTTGCAATTGCATTCTCACATAAAAGTTGGCGCCTATAAAAAATATAAAAAGCAAATTTTAAATGATGCTAAAATTCAGCTTAAAAGACATTTAGGCAAGGACAAGGTAAATGGTATTAGTGGTGTATTTGGCTCAAGAAATTTTACTTATAACACGTTAGAAGATTATACAATACTACTTTTTCCTTTTCGTAAAGAAAAAGAAGTGCAATGGTTTTATACAAAACTATTGTTAAGTAATGACGCTGCCGTTAAAACAACCTATGTAGCTTTGTTAGCTAGGTCTAATTCATCTATACCAAATGGTATTTTAGATTCTTTAGCAGCCAAACCTGCAAGCAGAAAATTACTTTTTGATAAGCTTAAAGTTGCTAAAAAATTACAAGTATTTCCTAAAGATTATTACACACAAGAAAGCTTGGGAGAGAGTTTAATTTACCTACGTAACAAGTACAATAGAAATAAGTATACGGTAGATTTTATTAATCAGAAAGATTTGATGTACAAGGGCACTAATTATGTTGGGTATTATTACAAGTTTACACAAAAAACTAGTTATGATGAAACTGAAAAAATATACCTTATAGTTTATCCAAAAAGCAATGAAATTGGTGTACAACCTTTTTATCAAAATAAAGGAAGAAATTTTGAAGATGTTTATAGTCAGGATGAGGTTATAGATATGGTTACAGAAGAGTTTATTTTAAAGGATAGAAAACGTGCAGCAGTATACAGGCCTAATGCATACAATACGCAATTTGGGTATTACAATTACTAAACTTTAGTTACTTTTACTAGCTATGAAAAAACAATTTTTTTTAATATTTATACTTGCAGGTTGTGTATTTTGTAATGCACAACATATTACGTGTTCTCCTAAAGATAGCGTGGCTTTTGCTAATAAAATTAATGAAATAAAATTAGTGAGTAAGGCAACTACTTTTGGCGACTCTTTAATTGCTATTGGTAAAACATTTTTAAAAATACCATATGTTGCAAAAACATTAGAAATAGGAGAAAAAGAATCTTTAGTGGTTAATCTTCAGGGTTTAGACTGTACCACTTTTGTAGAGAATGTACTTGCTTTTGGGTTAATCTCTAGAGCAGATAGTTTGTATTTTCCTTCATTTACTTCGACCTTAAAAAAAATTAGATACAGAGATGGTAATTTAGATGGTTATGGGTCTAGGTTACATTATTTTACAGAGTGGATTTCTAACAATGAAACTAAGGGATTGGTAAAAAATATTACCAATAAAATTGGTGGTAAAATTGTTAAAAAGGAAATTAACTTTATGGGTACACACAGAGATTTATATCCATTTTTAAAAGATGATGCAAATTATAACACCATATTAAAAACAGAAGTTGCACTTAAACAGAAAGAGTTTTGTGTATTGTCACAAGAAGATATTGCAGCTAACGAACACCTAATACAATCTGGAGATATTATTGCGCTAGCAACCTCTATTAATGGTTTAGATGTTACGCATACAGGTATTGCTATACGTGCAGAAGATGGGCGTATACATATGTTGCATGCCTCTACAGGATCTATGGAAGTAGAGATTACAAAAATGCCATTAGTAGATTACCTTAAAAACATAAAAAGTAACATTGGTATTATGGTTGCAAGACCAATTTAAATTAGCCGTTAGTTAAAGACATTAAATATTTTTTTGGTGTTGTGCCATATTTCTTTTTAAAAGCAGCTATAAAATGGCTTGCAGTACTGTAACCTACTTTTAAGCCAACTTCGTTAACATTATGTTGGCCGGTTTCTAGCATTTTACGTGCGTAATCCATTTTGTGCTCAAACAAAAAACTATATACAGAGTCGCCATAAATTTGTTTAAAACCTTCTTTTAGCTTTTTTAAAGACAAGCCAATTTCATCAGACAATTCTGCTAATGTTGGTGGTTCTGCCATTCTAGCAATAATAATTTCTTTGGCTTTTCTAATTCGTTGTACATTATCTTCATCAACCAAAAAAGGACATTGCTCAATATCTGCATCTTCACTTTTGTTAAAATACAAAGCAATAAGCTCATAAACTTTGCCTTTTATGTATAGGCTTTTTATAGAAGAGTGCAGATTGTAATTCATAATCTGACTTAGAACTATTGCTGTAGCCGGACTCACATTTTCCTGTGAGTAGTATTTTTTATCTTGAAAATCTGAACTTAAAAACGGAATGTAATCTGCTTCTTTAGAAAATAATGAATGAAATTTACGAATTGTCATTACCACAGATACCATCCAAGAGTTAGGGCTTAACTCTAGGTTTAGTGGCAAATCTTTTTGTGTATTGTAAAGTAAAAGAGAGTTTTCTTCAGAAACCTCTAAAGCATAGCTACTGTCATTAAAAATAAACTTTCCGTTGCCTTTTAAGCAGTAATGAAACTGTATGAAAGAGCTGTCTATTTCACGTTCAACTTTTTGATTTTCAATACTATCGTTTTGTATTTTAAGTACATAAAAACCATCTTCAATTAGTACTTCTTCAAATGAACCTTGAGCGGTATTTTTTACTTCCATTTTAAATTTTGTTACAGTTTCACTCTATTTAGAAACTTTCTAAATAGAAAAGAGCTATTCATTGTTACCATAACAAATATAAGCATTTAGCCTCTTTTTAGTGTAAATAAGAGATTAAAAAGCGGTAATCGATACTTATTGTTCTTCTAGCGTTATTTTTATTCTAATGCTAGAATTATTTTTGTAACCGATTTGAAAAATTCCCAATGAAGAATTATCATATTTCTAAACATAGTTCCTTTTACACCATAGGTCTTAATTATGAAAAGGCAGATGCAGTAGTAAGAGGCAAATTTAGTTTAGATGAAAAAGCAATGAACACATTGCTAGTAGAGGCGGCAGAAGAAGGTATAGATGGTTTGTTGGTAACCTCTACTTGTAACAGAACAGAATTGCATGGTTTTGCAAAGCATCCATTTCAATTAATAAAATTGTTGTGTGATAATGCTTCTGGTACTGTAGAAGAGTTTCAGGAAGTAGCATATGTATATAAAAATAACGATGCTATTAGCCATTTATTTAAAGTTGGTACAGGTTTAGACAGTCAAATTCTAGGAGATTTTGAAATTATAAGTCAGCTTAAGCAAAGTTTTGTTCGTTCTAAAAAACACAATTTAGCAAACCCTTTTATAGAGCGCTTATGTAATGCGGTTATACAGGCAAGTAAGCGTATTAAAAACGAAACAGAAATATCTAGCGGAGCAACATCTGTAGCTTTTGCATCTGTACAATACATTATTAAAAACGTACCTAATATATCAGAAAAGAATATTTTACTTTTTGGAACAGGTAAAATAGGGCGTAATACGTGTGAAAACTTAATAAAACACACACAAAACTCACACATTACTTTAATTAATAGAACTAAAGACAAGGCAGAGAAAGTTGCTGGTAAGTTTAATTTGGTGGTTAAAGATTATGGAGATTTACAGGCAGAAATTAGAAATACAGATGTATTAATAGTTGCCACTGGTGCTGCACAACCAACCATTTCTAAAGAGTTAATTTATACAAAAAAACCACTATTAATTTTAGATCTTTCTATACCTAAAAATGTGGCAGATAATGTAGAGGAGTTAGATAATGTGTCGCTTATTCATTTAGATCATTTATCTCAAATGACTGATGAAACTTTAGAAAAAAGAAAGCAGTTTATACCACAAGCAGAAGCCATTAATGATGAAATTAAAACCGAGTTTATAAAGTGGTTAGAGACCCGCAAATTTGCTCCGGTAATTAAGGCATTAAAGCAAAAGCTAAATACTATTAAAGAAGAAGAGCTAGATTTTCATAGCAAAAAGGCTGCTAACTTTAACTTAGAAGAGGCAGATATTATAACAGACCGTATTATACAGAAAATTACAAAGCAGTTTGCCAATCACTTAAAAGATGAAAATACAGACGCTAACAATAGTTTAGACTTAATACAGAAAGTTTTTCAATTAGAAGTGAATACAACAAAATGAGCAAAATAATACGCATTGGTACCAGAGATAGTGAACTTGCATTGTATCAGGCAAACAGAGTTAAGTCAGAATTAGAAACCCTAGGATTTAAAACTAAAATAGTAGCTGTTAAATCTGCAGGAGATTTAGAGTTAGATAAACCTTTGTACGAGCTTGGTATTACGGGTATTTTTACTAGAACCCTAGATATAGCAATGCTTAAAGGAGAAATAGATATTGCAGTACACTCTTTAAAAGATGTGCCAACTGTTTTGCCTAAAGGTATTGTACAAGCAGCTGTTTTAGAACGTGGTAATGTTAAAGACACTTTGGTATATAAAAATAACGAAGAGTTTTTAGGTGCCCGTGATGGTGTTATTGCTACCAGTAGTTTGCGCCGTAAAGCACAATGGCTAAACCGTTACCCAACTCATAAGGTAGAAGATATACGTGGTAATGTAAATACACGTTTGCAAAAATTAGAAGATTCTGAAACATGGAACGGAGCAATATTTGCTGCCGCTGGTATTGGTAGATTAAATTTACGACCAGAGGAAGCTGTTAATTTAGATTGGATGATTCCTGCGCCAGGACAAGGTGCAATAATGGTTACAGCAAAAGAAGACGAAGAAGAAATTTTAGCTATTTGTGAAGAAATAAACCATAGAGAAACTGAAATTTGTACAACAATAGAACGTACTTTTTTAAATAGGTTAGAGGGTGGTTGTACTGCTCCAATTGGTGCTTTGGCATACATAAAAAGCGAACAAGTAATTTTTAGAGCCGTATTACTAAGTCCAGATGGAACTAAGAAAATAGAGGTAGACAGACTTGTAAAATTAGGCGATCATAATAACTTGGCAATAGAAGCTGCAGAACACGTTTTAGAACGTGGTGGTAAGTATATTATGGAAGGTTTACACAGTGCTAATAAAGAAACCACTGTTTTTTCTACCAAATTGTTAACTAATGACCAAAAAGATAGGTTAGCAAATGGTATTGCTGCAGAAAGTAGTGATTTTATAAAAATTAGTTCTAACAGAATACCACCAAGAGTATTTAAAAAAGAGATTGAAAATGTAGTTTTTACTAGTAAAAATGCAGTAGAATCTGTACTAACTAATTACGCAGGGTCAGAGCTTCAGTTTAATAATATTTACTGTGTAGGTCGTAAAACCAGACGTTTTATAAAAAACAATATTGGTCCGGTTGCACATTTTGAAAAAAGAGCAAAAGAATTAGCAGAGTATTTAGTAGCTAATTTAGCGGTAAAAGAAATAACCTATTTTTCTGGTAATTTAAGGTTAGATGATATGCCTTCTATTTTAGAAAAAAATGATATTAAAGTTAATGAAATAGAAGCTTACCAAACAAAGTTTGATGCCAAAAAGGTGCCAAGCACTGTAGAGGCTGTATTGTTTTACAGTCCGTCTGGTATAGAAAGCTTTTTAAAAGAAAATAAAGCCAATGCAATTGCTTTTTGTATAGGAGATACAACAGCAGCAGAGGCAAAAAAACATTTTGCAGATGTTAGAGTAGCAAAACTACCAACTGTAGAAAGTGTTATAGATTTAGTAAACGAGCATTATAAATAGTTTTTAGCTTTTGTTTATTAAAAAATATAGTTTAAGTTAAATAAATTCCTTCTCCTGCGGAGAGGGCTAGGGAGAGGATATGATAAAAAACGATTTATTTTTAAGAGCCTTAAAAGGTGAAACCGTAGACAGACCACCAGTTTGGATGATGCGTCAGGCAGGTAGATACTTGCCAGAGTTTATGGAAATAAAGAAAAAATACGATTTCTTTACGCGTTGCCAAACACCAGAGTTGGCATCAGAAATAACAGTGCAACCTATACGTAGATATGGTATGGATGCTGCTATTTTATTTTCTGATATTTTGGTTATTCCACAGGCAATGAATATAGAGGTTGAAATGAAACCTAATTTTGGGCCTTATTTGCCAAACCCTATTCGTACTTCTAAAGATTTAGAATCTGTTATTGTACCAGACATAAACAGCACACTTGGTTATGTTATGGATGCTATTAAAATGACAAAAGAGAAGTTAAATGATGATATTCCTTTAATTGGTTTTGCAGGTTCTCCTTGGACAATTTTATGTTACTGCGTACAAGGGCAAGGTAGTAAAACGTTTGATAAGGCAAAGGAATTTTGTTTTACCAACCCGGTTGCAGCTCATCAATTATTGCAAAAAATTACAGATACTACAATAGCTTACCTTAAAGAAAAAGTTAAGGCTGGTGTTAACGCTGTTCAGGTGTTTGACTCTTGGGGAGGTATGTTATCACCAACAGATTATCAAGAGTTTTCTTGGCAGTACATACAGCAAATTATAGATGCCTTAAAAGATGAAGCTCCGGTTATAGCTTTTGGTAAAGGATGTTGGTTTGCATTGGGTGATATGGCTAAATCTGGTGCATCTGCATTAGGTGTAGACTGGACTTGTTCTGCACGTAATGCACGTTACTTAACAGGAGGTAATATTACATTACAAGGTAATTTTGATCCGTCTAGGTTATTATCTCCACCAGAAGATATTAAAAAAATGGTGCACCAAATGATAAATGAGTTTGGTAAGGATAAGTATATAGTAAACCTTGGTCACGGTATTTTGCCAAACATACCGTTAGAAAATGCAAAAGCATTTATAGACGCTGTAAAAGAGTATAAAGCTAATTAGTGAAAGTCTGGACCAGAATAAAAAGTTTAAGTGTAAGACAGTTTTTTAAACTGTCTTTGCTGTTTTTAAGACATCCGTTATTATTGGTTCCTAGTATAAAAGCAACAAAACAAACATTTGCTCTTTGCAATACCTACTATCCAGGTGGGCACGGTAAAAGTAATAAAGGTAATGCGTTTAGACACGCAGTGTGGAATGCTCTATTGTGTACTTACTCACTAAAACGCACAAAAAGCAAGCAAAAAAGTGTGTTTTGGGCTCAAAAAGTAACCGATTTGTATGAAAAAGTTACTAATAATAATGAGTTAGATGAACTAATGGACCTACAGAACAATGCTGTTGGTAGACTTTATTTTTTTAATTATGCAGACAAAAAGGAATCGGAATTAATAAACTTTATTTTTGAAAAAAGTAAGGTAGCCGAAAAAATTGCAAATGCAAAAGACATAAAACTATATCCTGCAAATATGGTATATATTGTATCTTAGTTTTTAAGAATTTTAAAACATAACAAATGCTCAAAAATATCTTAAAAGGAATAAAAGCCTATGCTGGTACTTTTGCTTTAATTTCTAAGCTAAAACTTTGGAAATATTTTCTTGTTCCTGTACTAATTAGCGTATTAACAGCAGCAATAATTGTTTTGTTAGCTATTTGGTTGTCTGGTAGTATTGGTGGTTTTATAGCACAAATCTGGATTTGGGATTGGGGCAAAGAGGCCTTTACTGCAGTTTCTAACTTTATAGGCGCAACAGTAATTGTTGTAATAGGTTTATTGTTATACAAACACATTGTAATGGCATTATCTGCACCTTTTATGAGTCCTGTATCAGAAAAAATAGAGGCACATTTAACAGGTATACCGGCACATAGCCATACAAACACTACTTTTAGTGAGCAATTATGGCGTGGTATACGCATAAATGTAAGAAACTTAGCTAAAGAAATTTTATTTACAATACCAATTCTATTACTTGGTTTTATACCAGTAATTGGGGTAGTCTCTACAGTGTTACTGTTTTTAATGCAAGCATATTACGCAGGTTTTGGTAATATGGACTATACTTTAGAACGCCATTTTAACTACAAAGAGAGTGTTGCTTTTGTTAAAAAAAATAGAGGTTTAGCTATAGGTAATGGTATTGTTTTTATGCTGTTTTTGTTTGTACCATTAGTAGGTATTATTCTTGTTTTGCCTTTGTCTGTTACTGCTGCAACATTAAAAACAGTAGAAATTTTAAAGAAAGATACTTTAACTATTAAAAAATAATTAGTATGCCACACTTTGTTATAGATTGTTCTAGTGATATTTTAAAACTGCAAAATCCAGCGGAGGTTTTACAATCAATACACGCTGTAGCAGTAGCTTCTAATTTATTTGATGAAGCAGATATAAAAGTACGTTTAAACCCTTTTGCAGAGCACTATTTGGTAGGAGGTGAGCAAAAACCTTTTATTCACGTTTTTGCTAACATTATGGAGGGTAGAACTAAGGAGCAAAAAGCAAATTTATCAAAAGAAATAACACGTAAATTAAGCCAGTTATTCCCAGAAATCCCTTTTATAGCTATTAATATTAGAGATTTTGAAAAGGAAACTTATTACAATAAATCAATGATTTAAAATAGTATGGTTTTAAGAGATATGCTTTGTTTAGATAAATGCACTTATAAAATAATAAATGAGTATTATTGAGAAATACGATAAACCTTTTCGGTACGGAGCTATAGTTTTAAATGTAATTTTTGCCTATAAGTTATTTGTAGTTTGGTACACGCCAAACATTACTGATGCTACTAAAATATTATCATATGTTACCCTTATGGCTTTTGAATTTGCTATGGTGCATTCTGGTTTATTTATGGCTTTTTTACCTAAGCGGACATCATTATTTCTCTTAGTACCTTTATATGGTGCTTTTGCTCTTGCTTTTAATAGTTTTATAGAAGGTAATGATATTTTAATACTGTATTGTGTTGTAGTTTTTAATCGTATGCGCTATGCTTTTTCTAATGTTAAACAAGAGTTGAAAAATGAATTAATACTAAAGTCTGTTATTTCTGTAATAGGTTATTTTTTTTTATTATTGGGAACACTACTAATACAATCTGTAATTCCAGAACTAGGTTTAACTAAAGATTTTTTAGCAAAATCTAATTTTTATAAAGATCTTACAATTACTGGTTTGTTTGTTAGTCAACCACAAATTCCGCTATTTTTTGGGGTTCTCTATTATTTATTTTTAGCAATAACCGATGCATATTTAATTAATGATAGCAATAAAGTAGTAGCTAGTAGACAAGATTTATAAAAGACATTTAAAAATTTATGATATAATGAAAGATAAGTTTTATAACTATATACAAGAATTACAGGATACTATTACCACTAAGTTAGAAGCTATAGATGGAGATGCTAAATTTAAGCAAGACATTTGGGAGCGTCCAGAAGGCGGTGGAGGAAGAACCAGAGTTATAGAAAATGGTGCTGTTATTGAAAAAGGTGGAGTTAATATATCTGGAGTTCACGGAAAGTTACCAGAAAGTATGCAAAAGTATTTTGGTGTAGAAGATGCTAACTTTTTTGCTTGTGGACTAAGCTTAGTATTACACCCTAAAAACCCAATGGTACCAACAGTACACGCAAATTGGCGTTATTTTGAAATGTATGATACAGACGGTAACATTGTAGACCAATGGTTTGGTGGTGGGCAAGATTTAACACCTTATTACTTGTTTAATGAAGATGCTACTCATTTTCATAACGTATGTAAAACTGCTTGTGATAAGCACAATCTAGAGTTTTACGCTAAATACAAAGCACGTTGTGATGAGTATTTTTGGAACGCACACAGAAATGAAGCGCGTGGTGTTGGTGGTTTATTTTTTGATTATTGTAAAGCAACAGACGCTATGTCTATGCAAGATTGGTACAATTTTGTTACTGAGGTAGGCAATAGTTTTTTAGATTGTTATGTGCCTATTGTAGAAAAAAGAAAAGAATTGCCTTATACCAAAGAAGAAAGAGATTGGCAAGAGATTAGACGTGGCCGTTATGTAGAATTTAATTTGGTGCACGATAAAGGAACGTTGTTTGGGCTAAAAACAAACGGGCGTATAGAGAGTATTTTAATGAGTTTACCGCCACATGTACAATGGGTTTATGATCATACTCCAGAGGAAGGTAGTGAAGAAGAAAAATTGCTTCAGGTTTTAAAAACACCTAAAGAATGGGTGTAGTATAAAAAGTTATATTAGAGTATTGAAATAAAAAAGGTGTCTAAAGTAATTTTAGACACCTTTTTACATTTGGGGAACAATCAATTAAACTAATAAAAAAACTATTTCATTGGTAAAATAACGGTATCTACTACGTGTATAACGCCGTTAGATTGGTTTACATCTGCAATTGTAACTGTAGAAATATTACCTGCAACATCTTTTAACTGCACTTTACCGTTTGTAACCATTGCAGTTAGTTTTTCATCAGCAACAGTGGTAAATTCAGCTTTTCCTTTGCCTATTTTTATTGCTTTTATAATGTCTTTAGCAGAGTATTTACCGGCAACTACATGGTAGGTAAGTACTTTTTGTAATGTTGCTTTGTTTTCAGTCATTAATAATGTCTCTACGGTACCTTTTGGTAATTTTTCAAAAGCCATATTTGTTGGTGCAAAAACAGTAAAAGGACCTTCTCCTTGTAATGTTTTTACTAAGTCTGCAGCTTTAACGGCAGCAACAAGTGTTGTGTGGTCTTTAGAGTTTACAGCGTTAGTTATAATATCTTTTGTTGGGTACATTTCTGCGCCACCAACCATTTTTGTTTCAGCTTTCATCATTTTATCTTGTGCAAAAGTGTTTGCTCCAATTAAAAGTGTTGCTGCTAATAATGTCGATTTTAATACTTTAGATAATTTCATTTATAAGTGTTTTAAATTTCTGTTTCAACCTTACCTACGGTAAAAAGTAAAACAGGGTTTTACAAAAATGTCTCTTTTTTATATTGTTGTATTGTTTATGGTGAAAATTACAAAACCAACTACCTGGTATAATTGTATATACTATAAGTTGCTACAATCTTATATTGTGGTAATATTCTCTGTTTTTAGGTTAAAGAGCAGTATTAAAGGCATATTTAAAAAACATATTAAGCTACAAGAAACTATGTAGTTTGTTATAGTGGGAGTTTATAAGAAATAAAAAACGCCCCATATGGAGCGTTTTTTTATAGAGTAAAAAGTGTTTTTATGTTATTCTAATACGTCTTTTAAATTGTCGCCAGATTTACGATCTATTAGTTTGTTGTAAGGATCTATGCCAGCTTTTTCAGGCTTTTTATCTGTTACAATTGTAAATGTATTGTCTCCTGGTGCCAACCATTTTAATTCAAAATAGTAAGGATTTTTTATGGTAACATTCTCATCATTCTTAATATCAGGTCCAAAAAGTCCTATGTCAACTAAATTCTTTTTAGTGTCAGTTTCTCTTTCTTTTCCTTTATCATCATAATAAATTTTAGAAGAATTTACAGTAAAAGTAGTTTCCCATTTTCCGTTGTCTAATTTTTTGGTTTTAGCATTTACAACTTTATTTTCATACAAAACAATTTCTTTAAAACCATCAGTAACCTTATATTTTAAAGAGTCTGGTGCTATAGCATAAATGGCATCATATAAATTTTCAGATGTAGCATACACTCCTTTGTTAAAGTATTTATACTCGTTTAAAAATTGCTTTAGGGCACTATTAATTTTGTCTTCGCCAATAACATCTTGTAATTCATACATAACCATAGAACCTTTACGGTACCAAATATGCTGACCAGTTTCTACATTTAGTAAAGACCGTTCTGGCTTAAAACTAAACTGGCGTGCACTTAAATAAGAGTCTAAAGAATTTTTTAAGAACGATTTTATTCCGTTTTCTCCATACTCTTTTTTCATTGTCATTAATGACACGTATTCTGCTAAGGTTTCAGAAATTATATTAGATCCAGAGGTTTTACTAGGAGTTACAATATGTCCCCACCATTGGTGTGCCACCTCATGAGATGTTACTCTAAACGCATAATTAAAATCTTCTGCTTCTGAAAAGTTAGCTACAAAACCAAAATCTTCAGAATATGGTATTGTGGTGGCAAAAGACTGTGCAAAAGTTGAGTATGCAGGGAATTCTACAATTCTAATAATAGAGTACGGATACTCATAAAAGTTTTTAGAGTTGTAATCTAAAGATATTTTTATGCCATTAATAAAGTGTTCTAAATTTTTCTTGTGTTTAGGAGAATGGTAAATTTCTATAGTTACTTTTTTTCCGCTTGGGGCTGTCCAGTTATCCTTTTTAACATCATAAGCAGCAGATGCAAAGTTGAAGAAATAATCTGTTTTTTCACTTAATTTATAAGTAAAGTAACTTCTATTGTCTTTATCCCATTTTTTAATAAGGTTACCAGGAGCAATAGCTGTTTGCCCTTTAGCGGTGCTTACAGTAGCTTCAAAATTCATATAATTTGCATCTTCATTAAATAAATTTTTACGCAAGGCAATGCTATCTGTTCTTGGAGACAACAGATAATCCATTTCTTCTAACCCATATTTTTTACGCGTACCGTTGTCGTTTAAAGCAATTTCATAATGAAAAGAAGGGAAAATATCATCTCTAAAAAAAGAGCCGTTATTTAACACATTTGTTTCTAGTCCGTTAGAAAAACCTTTGGTAATAGCTCTAGTATTTATAACTAAAGAAGCAGTATCCTTTGGTTGTAAAGGTTGCGGTAATTTATATATAAATAACCTGTAAATACTATCTTTTAAAAATGGTTGTAGTTCTTTACCGTTGTATACAACCTTAGTTATTTTAGTATCTGCAACACCAAATTTAACTTCCATTAAAAGTGTGTCTATTGGAGTATCAAAATTATTTACTGCAGTAAAATTACCTTCTGCATAAACGTCTCTTTCCTCAGGGTAAATATCTACTTTAGCCTTTAAATCTATAATTTGTATATGAGGCTTGTTTATGTATTTGGCATATTTTTTTTCTGCATCTGCTGCAATTTTATTGCTGTAGTCTGCGCTTCCTATACTGTTTAAAACTTGTAAATTATAGTAGCTATATGCACCAACAGCAACAAAGCCAATGCTAAATACAACAAAAGCAATTATTGTTTTTCCTTTAAAACGACTAGCAGCAAGGCGTAGCCTTTCTTTAAAAGAAGAGTAAAATCCTCTGCTCCAAAAAACATAGCCAACTACAGCTAAAATACAGCTAAATAATACCCAATACAGATTTAGCCAAAAACTACCTGTTAAATAATGTCCAAAGCCATTTAAATCACTTAAAAAGCTACCAGGTACACCGCCATAAAGAAATAATGGGTTGTTTACTTTAAAAACTAAGGTAATTAGTAGCGGTAAGCCTAAAGAAATTACAATAACTAAAAAGTGACCTAAGAATTTATTGTTTGCCAATATGTGAATAAAAAACGCCAGCAATACTGTTGTAATGTAAGCCGGAAAAATGTAAGCAAAATTAAATGTAAGATACATACCCAACTCATAATTAAAATAGCCATTATAAGTTTGATATAACATACCAACTAGAATTGTAATTAATGTAAGTACAACAGCTACGCCTATAAGTGCAATAATTTTAGAGATGTATAATGTTGCGTTGGTTACTGGTAGTGCGTCATAAAATTCAAATGTTTTACTTTTTCTTGTTCTGTGTACCGCTTCACCAGCATAAATAACCAGTATAATAATGGAAAAAACTAACAGCCCAGAGCTTAACTCTTGTACCATAAAACGGGTTATTGGTAAAGATGGTGTGCCGTAGGTTTGCGTAGTTTGTGTTGCAATAAATACAGAGAAAATAATACCAACCAGAATAAGTATTCTAAAAGCATTTTCTTTTACAATAGATAAAAATTCAATTTTACTTAAAGACCATAAATTACCCCAAATAGCTTTGTTGCTAAATACTTGTTTTATACTATTTGTAGCAATTGTTGTTTGTGGTGTGCTATTATCTTCTTTTAATTTTTTAGCCTTTTTAGGTATTAAAAAGCTTGGGTAAGAGAATTTAAATAATGTAAATAAAAATATACCAACACTAATAGCTAACCATAGTAAGCGGTTTACTAAAAACTCTCCATACATTGGTAAGTACAAGGTGTTAACCTCGTTAATAGACCAGTATTTTTTTATGTATTTATACGCTTCGGAGCCAAAAGGATCTACATAAATACTTAACCATTGACTATCTAAATTGCTTAATAAAGTACCAGCAACATTACTAAGTATAAAAATTAAAATTCCGCCTAAATACAAAATAGACATTCTTTTAAAAAATGTCATTAGACTAAAGAATAATGCGCCAATAAATAATGAGTTAAGCGTTAAGAAAAATACAAAAGGGAGTATGTAAGATGTGATATCAAAAGCTGTATAAACGCCATAATCTGGTCTGTTCCATAAAGCTCCAATACCAATACCAATCATAGTGCCTAATACGGCACCAATATTCATAATAGTTACAATAGTAAAACTACCTAAAAAGCGACCAAGAATATAGTTTTTTTCTGTTACAGGAAATGTAAAGTAGGTTTGTGCGGTTTTGTGTTCTTCATCTCTAAATACTGGTACGCCCATAATTGCAGCGTAAAAAAACAAACCAAGCATACTTAATGCTCCCAAAACACTGGCAATAGAGCTAGGACTGTTTACAAATTGTGCTGTGCCAGAATCTAAGCTAAATAACGCTAGTAAACACGGAATTATAAACATTAAAAAAATGTAGATGTAGGTTACTGGTCTGCGTAACCTGTACTTTATTTCAAATAAAAATATTTCTTTCATAATTACACAGTTTGGTTAGCCATTTGGTTAATACTGTAAAAGTAAAAATCTTCTAAGGTGTTGCTTATAACTTCAAAACCCTCACCAGGGTTGCTTTCAGCAAAAACATTAATGTTTAGGCTGCCACTGCGTAGGTATGATGATAGTACGGTGTAATTGGCTTCATACTCAGCAATTTCTTCTTTATGAATACTTTTTCTAAATACCTTACCATTTAAAGAGTTGGTTAATTCCATTGGGTGCCCTTGTACCAGTACTTGCCCCTCATTAAAAACTGCCATATTTGTGCATAGGTTAACAACGTCATCTACAATATGTGTAGATAAAATTACTACAGCATCTTCTCCCAACTCGCTTAATAAATTATGAAAACGGTTACGCTCTAGGGGATCTAAACCAGCAGTTGGCTCATCTACAATTATTAATTTAGGATTACCAATTAATGCTTGTGCTATACCAAAACGTTGGCGCATACCACCAGAGTAATCTCCTAAATTTCTTTTTCTAAACTTGTATAAGTTTACTTTGTTTAGCAAATCTGCTACGTATGCTTTGCGCTCACTACTATTTTGTATTCCTTTTATTTTTGCAATATGATTTAGCATCATTTCTGCAGAAACTTTAGGGTAAACACCAAAATCTTGTGGTAAATAACCTAATACTTTGCGTAATTCTTCAGGAGTTTTAAAAACATCTAGGCCATTAAACTCTATACTACCGCTATCTGCTAACTGTAATGTGGCAATGGTTCTCATTAAACTAGATTTACCAGCGCCATTTGGACCTAAAAGACCAAACATACCTTTGCTAATTTCTAAATTTACATTGTTTAATGCTTTTGTTCCGTTAGGATACGTTTTGTTAAGGTCTTTAATAGATAGCATATGTAATATTTTTAAGTTTTGTTGATATTAATTGGTTAGTAACCTTAGTTGTTAAATTGTTACATAATTAAGTGTGTAATTTAAGAAATGTCTTACTGTTTTAACAATTATCTCCAAGTAATGGCTTTTTTAGAAGCATCTTTAAATTGATAAACAATATGTGCTAGCCTTGCTTTAATTAGTTGTTGTCTGCCGTATTTTGTTCTGGTATATATTAAGGAGGAATTACCAACAAATTCTTCCCAATAAAAATGAAATCTTTTGGCTTCTGCTTTACGTTTACAGAAAATGGTAGGTACAACGTAATAGGTTCGCAAATTCCATTTTCTTTTTAACCAAGAGCTATTGTCTATTAAATACTTTGGATTGTCTACAGGAGCAATAATTTCTTCTAGAGCAGTAATAAATAAAGAGCTCTCATTAGTAGTTACGCCTGTTATGTAAAATGCAAAAACACCATTACTATACCGGTCGGTTTCTAGTTTAATTTTGTTTATTGGTGTTGTTATTTTTTGTAATGCCACTAAGGAATGTAATACAGCTTGTGCTATTTTTTGTGTTTTACGCTCCATATTGCCAAATAAAAAGTAAAGCTTTAGTGCTTTGTATGCTTTAGGTATGAAACCTAAAAAAATAGCGCCAAAAAATAGCGATATAAATTGCATTACTCCCTTACTTAATAGTATGCCTACATTTTTTAAAATAAACTCTGGTATTATAGCAAATGTACCAACTAGCACTTCTAAAAAAAGATATTTACTAGCGTTTACACTGCGTAATTTTTTTTGTTTGGTATAAGGTTCTTTGTAAGGGTATAAAATGTTTAATTCTCTAATAAAAACATCTCCTTTACCAATTGCTTTTTTCCATCTGGTGGCAATTAAATCTCTTTTGGTTGCAATGGCAAAAGTATCTTTATTTAATTGTTCTATGTTTATTTCTGGTGAGTATTGCAAAGGTAAACCTAACCTATCTAAACCATTAACAATGTAGGGTTCTCCTTTTAGAGCAACACCCATAAAAGCATTAAATCTGCGGGTTAGTTTTTCTAAATCTTTACCACCTTCGGGATCTGTAGGATCTAAACAAGCCAAGTGCCAAATATTACCAGTTTTGTTTTTATTGCCAGCTTGAGTTCTAATAGCTCTACCACGCATTTGGTTAGATGATACAAACGAGCCAACATAAGACGCCAATACCAAGGTGTTAATTGCAGGAGCATCCCAACCCTCGCCAAGTAAAGCTTTTGTGCCAATTAGTATTTTTACGGTTCCGTTTTCAAAAAGCGCTGTAACTGCAGATACTATTGTGTTTTTCCCTTTTGTAAATGAAGTTATAATAACAAAATCTTCATCTGCCTCTAAAGGTTTTACAGTAAATATAGCATGGGCTGCTATTTTTTTTAAATTGATGAGGGCACTCTTATGCAAAATTACAATAGAGCCAGTTAAAATACCTAGTTGTTCTTTATGTTTGCCTTGTGTGCGTAAGTATTGAAAAATAGATACAACACCTAATTTATTTAATTCTTCAAGTTTAGAGCCATCAAAATACAGAAATTCTTTTCGTATAAAATCTGTTAAAATAACAGCTCTTAAATCGTCTTTTAAATTATCACTTTCGGCAGTAATAATGGCATTTATACTTTTTAATTTGCTAGGGCTATTGGCTAATGTTCTGTACAAATCTTCAACACCAACAAAATCTACTCGCATTTTACTAAAAGCACCAATTTTTCGTAAATCCCTTTCAATGGTATGTAGCTTCTGTTCAAAAGGTAAAAGTAAATCTCGTTGTACAACCAGCATTTCTTGCAGTAAAACTTGTAGCCAGTTGTAGTTTAAGTTTGGAAACTCAATTTTATCATCCTTAAAACCTAAAATTGCTATTTTTTCTTTTGGAACAGTTATTTTTGCTGCATTTAAAAATATAATTAAAGAAGAGTAAAATAGTGGTTTGTTGTATATACTTTCTAGCTCTTCTTCTGTGTTTTTGTAAAACGGATGTTCTTGTAAAATGTTGGTAAACTCAGTATCATCTACAAGTGTATTTATAAAGTTTAAAATGTTTTCACGGTAGGTAACAATACTTTCTATTTGTTTTTTATCTGGCTTAGAAAAATACACATAATCTTGGTGCGGACATAAGTCTCCGTTTTTAACTAAATCAGGAACCACAATTTCATCATCTATTGGTCCGCATAAATCAAAATATTTTTTTACCTCATTAGCTTCGCTATCGTAAGGCGGTGTAGCGGTTAGCGATATTACCGTTATGTCATCTGCCTTTTTAATTTCAAATAAGCATTTCCACCACTCATTTTTTAGGTGGTGTGCTTCATCTAAAACAATAGTTTTTATGTTGTTTTTCTTTATAAAGTTAACTAGAGTTTTAGGGTTGTCTAGCTTGTTAAAATCTTTATGTAAAGCGTGCAAAGCCTGGTAGGTAGTAAAGGTAATTTGCTTTGGTTTTTTTATGTTTAAAGAGTAGTTTGTATAACTTTTATCTTCTAAAAAAAAGGTAAGCATTCTGTCTCTCCATTGGTTTCTAATGGTTAAAGAAGGTGATAATACCAAGGTAGTTTGGTTAACTCTTTTAAGCATTTCTATGCCTAAAATTGTTTTTCCAGATCCAGGTGGCGCTACAACGTGTAGGTGCTTGTCGTTAATATGCGTATCAAAATTGTCTAAGAATTTTTGCTGATAGGTACGCCAAGTAAACTTAAATTTTAAAATGTTGTTAATAGTACTCAAATGAAGGCTCTTGGTTTCTGTATTTTTGGTTGATATTAAGTAACTTTGACACTACTAAAGTAAACAATAATTATGTATCCAATTATTAGAAACAGAAGATTGCGTAGTAACGAGGCAATCCGTTCTTTGGTTCGTGAAACCATAGTATCTCCAGATGATTTTTTAGTACCACTTTTTGTGGTAGAAGGTAAAGCTATAAAAGAAGAAATACCGTCTATGCCAAATTATTTTAGGTATAGTTTAGATTTGTTAGAAAATGAGGTAAAGGAGCTTTGGAAAATGGGCTTAAAGTCGGTTTTACTTTTTGCAAAAGTGCCCGATAATTTAAAAGATAATAAAGGTACAGAAGCTGTTAACCCAGACGGATTAATGCAACGTGCTGTTAAAACAGTAAAAAACGCTTGTCCAGATATGTTGGTAATGACAGATGTTGCTTTAGACCCTTATTCTTCTTACGGCCATGATGGTATTATAGAAAATGGGTTGGTTTTAAATGATGAATCTGTTGAGGTGCTTACAGAAATGAGCGTGTCACATGCAGAAGCAGGAGCAGATTTTGTTGCACCTAGTGATATGATGGATGGACGTATTTTAAGCATACGTGAAGCTTTAGAAGATGATGGTTTTTACAACACTGGTATTATGAGCTACAGTGCAAAGTATGCCTCTGCTTTTTACGGCCCTTTTAGAGATGCTTTAGACTCTGCACCAGTAGATGAAAAAGATATACCTAAGGATAAAAAAACATACCAAATGGATTATGCCAACCGTTTTGAAGCCATTAGAGAAACAGAAATGGATATTGATGAAGGTGCAGATATTGTAATGGTAAAACCAGGACTTTGTTATTTAGATATTGTACGTGAAATTAAAAATGAGGTAGATGTACCAGTGGCAGTTTACCAAGTTAGTGGTGAGTATGCAATGGTTAAAGCAGCAGCAGAAAAAGGTTGGTTAAACCATGATGCAGTAGTTATGGAGCAACTTACCGCAATAAAAAGAGCAGGTGCAAATATTATTGCAAGCTACTTTGCTAAAGATGCAATTCGTATTTTAGGGTAATTTTTTAAATACAAATTATAAAGGCTTGCTAAAAAGTACAACACACTTTTTAGCAAGCCTTTTTTTGTAATACATTATAATATGCAATTTTTTATTACGAATAAAGGTTAAAACCTTTCGGAAATAGGTGCGTATTATAGCAGTCCTATAAAAATATATAGTTTAGTCTTGTTTAATACCCTTATTTAATGTGCTAACACAATATATATGATACAGTTTTTAAGAAATATTTTAGGACTTGGCCCTGCAGAACCCACAAATTTGCGTAAAAAGCCCACAGCTAATACACAAGCAAGAACTCTTGAAAAAGAAGTTATTACTGATAATTTGGAAATGGATTATACAATGGTTTATCCGTATTTGGTTTCTAAAAAAACAAAAGAAATAGATTTGACCGATGATTTAGTTTCGGTTTTTTATGAATCAGAAGATATTTATGCTCCTACTGTACAGGCTTTTGTAATGATGGATAAAAGCAAAGAGCATGCAAACGGAGAAATAGATGTTTTTCATTTAAAAACAAGTAATAAAACTGAAAAAGACTTTAAAAAGCTTGATAAACATAGCATAACCAATTTGGATAATTTAGAATTGCCTTTTATGTATTGGGATTTCACTGATGAAAAAAATGAGTATGATATTTTATCAGCCAGAATTACTCCGCTTTCAAGTGAAAAAATATTGAGTAGAAAACATATGTTAGAGGCTCACAAAATGCTAAACTCTAATGAGCTATTGGTTTCTATTCCAAGAAAAGGGCTTATTTATGTTTGTTCTTATTTGCTAGACACCAAACATATATATCAATTTATAGACATTCATACATATATGATATTAACTAACAAGCAGAATTGTGAACTTTTATGTGAAGATCTATTTGTGGTTAAAAATGGAGAAATAAGTAATGTAATAGGTTTAAGTCAGCTGTCTGATAAGCTAAGAGAAGGTAAACTTTAATAATCCCTTTTAACAGGGTATAATTGTATAAACTATTCTTTTAATTTTACACCTTACTGCATCAATCTTAAAAATTATCTATGAAAAAAAACCTACTACTATTATTAATTGTAATACTATTTAATAGCTGTTTTGGCGGAGATAAAACTGATGAAGAATTGTTGGCTAAAGACAAAAAAACTCTTGTAGCTAGTATAGACTCTGACAAGGTGTTATCCTATAAATTTGGAAAAATACTAATTAGAGCATCTGTGGCAAAAGACACTGTTTCTCCAGAATTTGCAGAGTTTAAGTCGGATTTAGATAGGGTTTTCTCTAAAATTTCTAAGTACAACTCTAATGACCAAGAGAGTTTATCTGTTTTAGATTACATTTCTATTTATAGAGATTACAAAAAAATGGAAAACTTTATTATGGAGACTGATGAGGATGAGTTTCCTACATTGTTAGAAGCTTTTAATGCATCTAATACACAAGGAAAAAAAATTTTAGCTGGTAAAGAAAAAGAGTATGTGCAGAATATAGAGCATTCAGTTTTAAGTGCAATTGTTATTTTAAGTAGAGATATTGGTAAAGAGGTCTCTTTGTATGAATGTTCTAAAACTAAACCAGAATTGCTGCCAGACTCTGAAATAAAAACACTTTTGCAATATTTTAGAGGCTTTTTATTTTTTGAGAAAAAACTATACTACTTATCTGAAGATGAAATATCTAGAAACATAGATTGGTTAAATGCTAATGAGGGTGTAGACTTGCCATACACAAGAGCTATGTTCCAGTGGGGAAATCTAAATAATGAGCAAACCCATATTGGTTTGCACTCTTTAAATCATTTATTTAGAGGTTTTGATAGGCTAATGATGGAACGAGATATAGATGAAGAACGTGCATTAGAAGATTTTGAAATGTTTTTAGAAGACTCAAAAAAAATAGGATTAGATAATGAGGTAATTTGGTCTATAGAGTCTTACTTATATCTTAAAAAAGAAAAAAATGATAAAGCCATAGCTGCTTTAAAAAAATTAAAAACAAGTGATTTGCTTTCAGCTAAAGAAAAAGAAAGGTTAGGTGAGTCTATAGTATATGTAAAAAATAGAGAGCCAGGTAAAGTATTAAACGGTTTTTATGATAAATACTTTTTAAGCAAAATAGCAACCAAATATATGCTGTCTCTTTTAGCAGAGGTAGATTGGCAAAAGTTAATGGAAGAGCAAAACGTACCACACACTAAAGAAATGTTTACTGCTATAGAAAATTTTAACAGCTTTATAAAAAATTACAATAAGTATACAAGCTCTGAAAATTTAGAGAAAACAGGAGAAGAGCTGTTAAAACAGGGTGAAGGTCTTTGGGACAAAACAAAAGGGTTGTTAGATTAAGCTACAAATTATCTTTTTTAAAAGCGTAGTATGAGTTTTAAAACTAGTATTACGCTTTGTTTTTTTTTCATGAAAGTATCAATATATCGCATAATTTACTAATTTTTTAATTGTTAAAATTTTTACATTCGTTGTTAACTAATAATTAAGATTGTTGGTGCTTAATATATTGAAACAATGAAATTTACATTTATAAAATACATTGCTTTAGCTGCATTTTTGTTTACTTCTTACACTGCATTTTTACCAGCAACATTAACTACAACTACTTTTAACACTAAAAATACAGAACCTACTATTGCAAAGGATAGTAGTTTAGATTTTAATCCAAATTTTCATATTTATTTATGTTTTGGGCAGTCTAATATGGAAGGTTCTGCAACTATACAAAAGAAAGATTTATTGGAGAACAGCCGTTTTAAAGTATTACAGTCTTTAGATTGTGATAATCTTAAAAGAAAAAAAGGGGAATGGTATACGGCTGTAGCTCCTTTAACTCAATGTTACACAGGTTTATCTCCTGCAGATTATTTTGGCAAAACAATGGTTAACAATTTAGCAGATAGTATTAGTATAGGTCTTGTAAATGTTGCTGTTGGCGGATCTGATATTAGGTTATTTGATAAAGAAATTTATGCCAATTATGATGATACTTATAAAGAAGATTGGTTTGCAGATAAAATTAAAGCATATGGCGGTAACCCATATAACCATTTAATACAATTGGCTAAGCAAGCGCAAAAGAGAGGTGTTATAAAAGGTATTCTTTTACACCAAGGAGAAAGCAATACAGGTGATGAAAAATGGCCATCTTACGTAGCTACTATCTACAACAATATGTTAGCAGATTTATCATTAAACGCAGCAGAAGTACCTTTGCTGGCTGGTGAAATGGTACACGAAGATCAAGGAGGTAAATGTGCAAGTATGAATCCAATAGTTAATACATTGCCAAGTGTAGTCCCAACTGCACATATTATTTCTTCTAAAGAATGCGAGGCACGTAAAGATAGCGTGCATTTTAATTCTGCCGGAGTACGAGAATTAGGAAAAAGATACGCTCAGAAAATGCTACAACTTAAGTATAAGTAAAAAGCAACCACATTATATTACAACGTTAGTAATGTTTTAATACTAACATAAAATACCATACTTTTGGTTTTTAAGTTGTAAATAGATGTCTACACCATCAGTAATTCAAAAACATGGTTTTAAAGAAGGTTTGCCACAAGAGTTTGAGTTGGTAAACCTTGCAGACTTGTACAACAATTTTTTTGATGATTTAATAGTTCCTCACAGAGCAGATTTTTATCAAATTATATGGTTTAAAAAAGGAAATCCCAAACATATGGTAGATTTTAACCCTATAGACATTAAACCAAACTCAATTTTATTTGTAGATAAAAATAGTGTACAATGTTTTGATGCGGATGTGGCAGTAGAGGGTGTAGTTTTACTGTTTACAGATAACTTTTTTTGTAAGACCGATGAAGACACAAAGTTTTTAAGAAGTAACATGCTTTTTAACGATCTGTATTCTATCTCTACCATACAAGTGCACAAACTTACATCTATTTATACAGGTCTTTTTCAATTTATAGAAGAAGAACTACGGGCGAGTATAGATAATTACCAATCTGATATACTTAGAAATTACCTTCAGAATATTTTACTTTTATCAGAAAGAGAAAGGCAAAATCAGCATAGTAAAAAAATAAATAAGGGGCCAGATATAGATTGCGTAATTAAGTTTAGAGACTTGTTAGATAAAAATTTTATTGAGCAAAAATCGGTAAGCAAGTATGCAGACCAACTAAACGTAACTCAAAAACGTTTAAATGCAGCTACATTAAAAGTAATGGATATTACGCCTAAACAAATGATAGATGCCAGGGTAATATTAGAGGCAAAGCGTTTGCTAGTGCACACAGAGGATAGCGTAAAAGAAATTGGCTACAGAATTGGTTTTGAGGAGCCTACAAATTTTGTAAAATATTTTAAAAAACACCAAGGCTTTACACCAACCGAATTTAGAAAAAAAATACTACTGGCGTAAAATTACCATTTTTAGCCGTATTTGTATCATAATACATAACTCCTGATAGCGCAAATTTGCTTCATAATTTAACCCCAATAAATGAAACAAATTAGTAAAAATGAAATTGTTAATTGATGTATTAGGTTGGTCAGGTTCTGGCTTTTTAATCCTTGCTTATGGGATTACACTTATAGAAAACAATAAGTACGTTAACTATGCTAAGTACTTAAATCTTTTTGGAGCACTTTTAATAGCCATAAACTGCTATTATTATAATGCTATACCATCATTTGTTTCTAATTTAATTTGGTGCATTATGGCTACCTTAACTATTTACAGAACAAAAAAGAAACAACGCTATTTTGTTAAGCCAAAATTTAAAATGTAAATTATTATACCCTGTTTTTTTTATTTTTGATATTTTACAAAGTAGTATTACTTTACTAGTAATTTTTAATTACATAGAACTGCTAACTTTTTGCTATTTTCGTAATCTAATCATATACTATGGGTCTTTTAATATTTTACGCATTTATTTCGGTATTCTTTTCATTCTTGTGCTCTATACTAGAGGCGGTTTTATTAAGTGTTACTACTACATTTATAAACGTTAAAAAGAAAGAGGGTAAAAGCTTTGCAACAGAATTAGAGGCTTTAAAAAAAGATGTTGATAAACCGTTAATTGCTATTTTAACATTAAATACAATTGCACATACAGTTGGTGCAATTTTAGTGGGTGTACAAGCAAAAGTTGCCTATGCAGAAATGTATGGTACTGCAACAACTAGTGTTTTTGGCGTTACTTTTACAGAAGATTTAATGGTTGGTATTGTGTCTACTTTAATGACAATTTTAATATTAGTAGCCTCAGAAATTATACCTAAAACTATTGGTGCAACGTACTGGAAACAACTAGCAAATTTTACAACAAAGGCATTAAAAATAATGGTCTTAATTTTAAAATATACAGGCCTACTTTGGTTATTGCAAGTGTTTACTAAATTAGTTGGAAGTAAAGAGCACCACGGTAGTGTGTTAAGTAGAGAAGATTTTACAACTATGGCAGATATTGCACATGAAGAAGGTGTTTTTCAGGAATCTGAATCTAAAATTATACGTAATTTATTAGAGTTTGATGAAATTTTAGCCAAGCATATAATGACGCCACGTACGGTTTTAAAATCTGCGGCAGAAACAGCTACAATAGGGGAGTTTTATGAAGCTAATCCTAAAATGCGTTTTTCTAGAATTCCAATATACAGTGGCTCTTTAGATAATATAACTGGTTTTGTATTAAAAGATAATATATTAGAAGAGGTTATTAATAAAAACGGGAATTCTCCTTTGTCTAGTATAAAAAGAGAAATTTTAGCAACGGAACGTAATACACCTATTCCGCAGTTGTTTGAAACGTTTATAAAGAAGAGAGAACACGTTGCTTTGGTTGTAGATGAATATGGCTCCGTAAGTGGTTTGGTTACTATGGAAGATGTTATAGAAACTTTGTTAGGAATGGAGATTATGGATGAGAGCGACCATATTGCGGATCTACAATCTCTGGCCAGAAAAAATTGGGAGAACAGAGCTAAAAAAATGGGGCTAATTGTTGAAGAAGATGGTAAAACAGATACTTCTGAAACAAAACCAGATGCTGCTGAAGATACAAAATGATAGAAACAGCTTACATAAAGACTCCGTTAGGTATTGCTAAATTAGAAGGCGATGAAGACGGACTTTCTGTAATTTCTGTTTTTGATGATGGCGAAATAACGGAAGTAATTCCAGAAGTGCTTGAAGATGCTGTTTACCAACTACAAGAATATTTTAGAGGAGAACGCACTACGTTTAGTTTAACTTTAAATCCTGCTGGTACAGATTTTCAAAAAAAAGTATGGGATGCGCTTTTACAAATACCGTACGGTAAAACATATTCTTATTTAGAATTATCTAAAATTTTGGGAGATCCAAAAGCTATAAGAGCTGTTGCAGCTGCAAATGGTAAAAATCCCTTGTGGATTATGGTTCCCTGTCATAGAGTAATTGGTAGTGATGGTTCTTTAACAGGTTACGCAGGCGGCTTACACCGTAAAAAATGGTTGTTAGAGCATGAGAGTCCTGTTACACAAACCTCTTTATTTTAAAATAAAAAAAGAGTCAACTTATAAAAATTGACTCCTTTACCTACTATAATAAGTATTTAGTTTTTACACGTAATTTCACTAGATTTTACATCATCTGCTGTGGCGTCAGATTGTTTTATACTCTCTTCAAATAAAACAAATTTATCTATAGCGTGCCCAGAAGATCTTGCAGATACCTCCATAGTGTATGTACCAGCGTTGTTAAAGGTTACAAAAATAGGATGACTATCATTGTCAGAGGTACTTGCTTGCCATTTAAAATCTAAATCGTTACCACTTCGGTATACTTTAAACCAACCGTCTTTAGAAGATCCTTCAGGGTTTGGAGTTTTACCTGTGTCATTTGGGTATACTGTGCTACCTTCTTTTTTGCCAAAAAAATCATCTGCATCTGCAAAACGTAACCAAGTATCATTATGGTCAGATCCGCTATCTCCTTTTTTTACGGCAGATTTCCACATAAAACGGTATGTACCCGGATTGGTAATTTTAATGCTATACGTAGCCAAACCTTCTCCAGGTTTTCCTAAGTATTGATCTCCTTCCCAAACCATATATCCTTTTCCAGATACGTTGTTCCCGTCATTTTTTTGAGTCCAGTTATCTGTAAACACAGCGTTTTCAAACTCCACGCTAATAAGACCATCTTTTTCAATAAAAACATAGTTCTCAATTTCACTACAGTTAGTGTTTTGTTCTTCAGAACTTTCTGTATCATCTACATTATTGGTGTCATCACTACTAGAACAAGAAAAAAATGTTGCAGCAATTAAGGCCAATGGTAATAATTTTAATTTCATAAGTATGTAAGTTGTTTTTTTAATTAACTGTATTTGTAAGATTTTATTGACTAAGAATAGTATATTTCGATAAACGGTTATTTATACTTATATTCAGTTTTCTTTTAACACTAAACCATAACTATGCTTCATAAAATTAATCTGGAACATGTGCTTTTTTTAGATATTGAAACAGTGCCTGAGTATGAGTATTATAACCAAATGACAGATGAAAAAAAAGAACTATGGGCACAAAAAACAGCCTATAAAAGGCAAGACGACTTTACGCCTGAAGAATTTTATGATAGGGCAGGTATTTGGGCAGAATTTGGTAAAATAGTATGTATATCTGTAGGGTATTTTAACACTAAAGGAGATGTACGTAATTTTAGAGTGACTACTTTTTTTGGAGAAGAAGATATTCTGCTAAAAGAATTTAAAAACCTGTTAACCACGCATTTTGCATCACCTAAATACGTTTTGTGCGCACACAATGGTAAAGAGTTTGATTTTCCTTACATTGCGCGGCGTATGGTTATTAACCGTATAGATTTACCACCAAAACTTAATTTATTTGGTAAAAAACCTTGGGAGGTGCCGCATATAGACACTATGGAACTTTGGAAATTTGGAGACTTTAAGCATTACACTTCATTAAAGCTAATGACCAATGTGCTTGGTGTACCATCACCTAAAGAGGATATTGATGGTAGTATGGTTAGGGATGTTTTTTATATAGATAATAATATAGACCGTATTGTAAAGTATTGCGAATTGGATGTTATTGCAATAGCCCAAGTTTTTCTTAGGCTACGCAATGAGGACTTATTGGTAGATGATGAAATTAAACGAGTGTAAACCACTAGTTACTCATTGTATTTAAGCTGTATAAAAACAGGAAAATGATCACTGTAACCACCAACGTATTTACGGCCAACATATGTTCTAAATGGTGTGCCTTTAAACTTGCCGTCAAACTCGGTTAAAAAATGCTCATCAAAAATATTAGCTTCTAAAAAACTATGCGTTCCTTTTTCATAATTTAAAAAACTATGAGATATAATTATTTGATCAAATAAGCTCCATTTTCTCTTGTAGCTGGCACTCCCTTTCTCAAAAGTTAGTAAATGCTCACTGGGGTTGTAAAACTTATTTGTATCCATTAATGTTTGTATGCTATCAGATTTTGGACTATCATTAAAATCACCCATAACTATGTAATTAGGGTTTGGATTTTTTTCTTCAATTTTAGCCATAAAGTTAATAAGCACTTTTGCAGCTTCAATTCTCTTATAATCTGTAGTAATTTTGCCTTCTCTTTTAGATGGCCAATGGTTTACAAAAACGTGTACTTCTTCACCATTTAATTTACCGTGTACATAAAGTATATCTCTTGTATTATCTACATCGCCATTAGTGTTTATAATATGTACGTGTATAGGCTCAGAATGTAAAACCGTAAAATAATCTTTATTGTAAATTAATCCGGTATCTATGCCACGCTCATCAGGAGAATCATAATGCACGTAATCATAATTTATACGTTCTAAATTACTATTAGTAACAAGGTCTTTAACAACATTTTCATTTTCCACTTCTGCAATACCAATAAGTACAGGAGGTTCTTTTGTGTTATGTGTTCCTATTTCCGATATGGTTTTTGTGAGTTTAAAAACCTTTTTCTTGTACCTATTATTTGTCCATCTTTTTTCACCTTTAGGAGTAAAATCATCATCTAAAGTTGTGGGGTCATCAATAGTATCAAACAGATTTTCTAAATTGTAAAAGGCAATTGTTACCAAATTAATCTTATTTTTTTATTTTAAAGTAGTAAAAAAAGTGTTTACTTTTTAATATTAGATGCTAAAATACAAAAATAGCTTAGCAAGTATTGATTAGATTTGCATTATAAATTAAACATATGCTAGAGAAGAAAGTCGTAGAATATGAAAGAGCGGTACTTATAGGAGTTATAAGTAGCACACAAACAGAGCAAAAGGTAAAAGAATATTTAGATGAACTAGAGTTTTTAACCTACACTGCCGGAGGAGAAGTTTACAAGCGTTTTGTACAAAAAATAGATAAGCCCAATCCTAAAACATATATAGGTAGTGGTAAAATGGATGAGGTTGCACAGTATGTAGAAGAACATAAAATTGGTTCTGTTATTTTTGATGATGAGCTAACACCTGGCCAGCAGCGTAATATAGAGCGCCATTTAAAATGTAAAATAGTAGATAGAACAACCCTTATCTTAGATATTTTTGCCCAACGTGCGCAAACAAGCTATTCTAGAACACAGGTAGAACTGGCACAGTATGAATACCTTTTACCAAGATTAACAGGTTTATGGACACACTTAGAGCGTCAAAAAGGTGGTATTGGTATGCGCGGTCCTGGTGAAACAGAAATAGAAACAGATAGGCGTATTGTACGTGACCGTATTACGTTACTTAAAAAGAAACTGTCTAAAATTGATAGGCAAATGGAAACCCAACGTGGTAACCGTGGAGCTTTAGTTAGAGTTGCTTTGGTTGGCTACACAAACGTAGGTAAATCTACATTAATGAATGTGGTAAGTAAAAGTGATGTTTTTGCTGAAGATAAACTATTTGCAACATTAGATACTACTGTACGTAAAGTTGTATTGGGGAACTTGCCATTTTTATTAAGTGATACTGTAGGTTTTATTAGAAAATTACCAACACAACTTGTAGAAAGTTTTAAAAGTACTTTAGATGAGGTTAGGGAGGCAGATTTGTTATTGCATATTGTAGACATATCACACCCTAATTTTGAGGACCACATTGCATCTGTACATAAAATTTTAGAAGAAATTAAGGCTGATGACAAAAAAACTATTATTGTTTTTAATAAAATAGATCAGTTTACACATGAGACTATAGATGATGATGATTTGGTAACCGAAAAAACCAAAATACATTTTACATTAGAAGAGTGGAAAAAAACGTGGATGCAGAAAGTAGGCGATAGGGCTTTGTTTATATCTGCATTAAATAATGAAAATTTAGATACGTTTAGAAAAAGGGTTTATGATGAGGTTAGAGACATACACGTAACGCGTTTTCCTTACAACAACTTTTTATACCCAGAGCATTTAGATGAATATTAAATGTTAGCGTAAATAAATTACTATTTATCTAGAAAAGCGCACTTTATCGGATAAAATGAACCGCTTATTTTTTATACAACAGAATAGAGCATGTTCACAACATAATTTGCCAGACTTTTAAGGTTCGCCATATCTTTACACTGTAATTAAGAAATAAGGGTTGTAAAAATCTAAATTTTAAAATTGCACAAACGATATTAAAACGCCTTTTTTCCCAAATCTGGCCTTTTCATAAAAATGATATAAAAAGATCCCAAATCTTATTATCAAATTTAACCTATAAGCCCTCTTTAGAGGGCTTTTTTAGTATTATAACCTTCCTTGTATGTTTTTTTAGTGTTTACTTGAATAATTTTTATAGTTTTGACTCACTAAAAATATGAGAATGAAACAGATAATTATTGCAGTTGTGTTGCTTTTTACGGTAAGTATGGGTGCACAAACTAAGAGCGACTTATTAACGCATTATAAAGCGTTTTACAAGCAAATGAAGTCTCAAGGAGATACACAAGGTATTATTAATGCCATTACACACCTAAATGTTTTGGAACCTAGTGAGGCACGTAAAGATACTTTGGCATTTTTATATGTAAACAGTAACCAAAATATGCAAGCATTGCGTGTAATTGGTGTAGATACAAAAGACAGTGACTCTAACCTTGCTGTACAAGTAAGAGCTTTAGCTTTAAAAGCTTTAGGAGATGTAAAAAGAGCTATAGCCCAGTTTGAAATTTTAAACAAAAGAACACCTAATACTTTTTTAGCGTATGAGTTGGCAGATTTAAAAATACAAACAGGAGACAAGGCAGGTGCTTTAGTTAATATTGAGTATGGTTTGGCTAATGCTAAAGATGATATGAAATATGCTTTTTATGAAAGACAACAACCTTATGAAGTGCCTATTAAAGCAGCTTTTTTACATTTAAAAGCATTAATTGAGTATAACAATGACCAGTCTAAACCAGATGTTGCTTTGGCATTAATTAATGAAGCATTAGCAATTGCGCCTAACTTTAACTTGGCTAGCTTAAGCAAGCAAGCTATTGAGGCAAGAAAGGCAGATGTAGAGACACCTAAAAAATAATAGTACCATTATAGAATAAAAAAAGGAGTGCTGTTAGCACTCCTTTTTTTATTGTCTTATATTTTTTAGCTTTTATTTTTGTTTTAATTGCTTTTTTAGCTCTAGGTCTTTATCTTTTTTAAGTTCAACCACCTTACTAACATTATCATTTGGTATGGCAATAGATAAAACATAGTGAGCTATTTTCCATTTTCCTTTTACTTTTTTAAGAACACCAGAACCACGGCAAATCTCCATTTGGGTATCTAGCAACTCATCAAACCAAGCAATTTTTTTAGATTTATCTAGATATATATTGCGTTCTAGAGCCGTAAAACTCCACGCCTTTCCTTTGTCAAAATAAGGTTTAGCAAAAGCTCTAAAATCTTTATTTTGCCAGTTTTCTGTTGCATCTGTACCTATAAAAACACCATCTTTTGTCATTAAGCCAAAGTAAGTATCAAAATTAGCATCGGCGGCAGCCTTATGCCAAGCATCTACAACCGTATTAATTTCAGTTTTTTGAGCAGTTACTTGTAAACTTGCAACTAGCATAATAAGTAATAATAGCTTTTTATTCATTTTCTAAAATTAAATTAGTGTCTAAAGTATTGTTAGCAATAATGTTAAACTGGTTTCTAAAGTTGTTGTAAGCAACAATTAGCTCAGAGGCTGGTTCTAAAACATCTAAACTATACTCTATTGCTGCCTTAGTTTTTAAGGTGTAGGTTTTAACAACAGTTTGCCTACTTTTAATATGAGGTTTGTTAAACTCTTCAGGATAAGCAGATTTTTCTAACTTTTTTTGAGCTTCAATAATTTGGTCTAAAGTTAAACGTAAGTCTTCATCATTTTCTGCCTTGTACATACCATCTATGGCAGTATTAAAATCTTTATACTCTTGCCAATTTTCTAAAACAGGAATTACTTTGGGGTCTAGCTTTATTTTTTTTGGTAGCTTTTTAGCATTAAAAGTAATTTCATCTAAAACTTGCGCTTCTTTTACGGTTTCTTTCTTGGTATTTTTGCAAGAAATAACGCTAAAAATCAATATAAAAAAAAGGAAAAATCTCTTCATAAGACGAAAGTATAAAAAAAGAATAAGATAAGAAGTTTGTTCACTTTCAATTCATTTATAAATTTAGTTAAATAAGTAGTAAATATGTAATTACCACTAAAGTTAATTTAATAAATATATCTTTGTAGCCTAACTTTAGAACACCAATTATTGTGCAAAAATCTATCTTAATTATAGGTGCCTGTGGGCAAATAGGTACAGAGCTTACTTTAGCTTTAAGAGAAAAACATGGTAACGATAATGTAGTTGCTAGTGATATTAGAGAGGGTGGTGAGGATCTTATGTCTAGCGGACCTTTTGAGCTTTTAGATGCTACCGATTATAAGGCTATAGAAAATGTTGTGATGCATTATGAAATAGAAGAGGTATACCTTATGGCTGCTATGTTAAGTGCTACTGCAGAAAAGTTTCCTATGCGTGCATGGGATTTAAATATGGGATCTCTTTTTAATGTTTTAAACTTAGCAAAAGACAAAAAAATTAATAAAATATTTTGGCCATCTAGTATTGCAGTTTTTGGACCTAATACGCCAAAAGAAAATACACCACAAAATACTATAATGGAACCAAGTACAGTTTATGGTATTAGTAAACAATCTGGTGAGCGTTGGTGTAGTTATTACCATAGTAAATATGGTGTAGATGTACGTAGTTTGCGTTACCCAGGGTTAATTAGTTGGAAAACACAGCCAGGTGGCGGAACTACAGATTATGCAGTAGAAATATACCATAAAGCATTAGAGGACAAGACATATACTTGTTTTTTGTCTGAAGACACAAAACTGCCAATGATGTTTATGGATGATGCTATTAGAGCTACTGTTTCTATTATGGAAACTGAAGCAGAAAACATAAAAGAACGCTCATCATACAACTTAGCAGCAATGAGTTTTACGCCAACAGAAATTGCTGCAAGCATACAAAAACAAATACCAGAGTTTAAAATTGATTATAATGTAGATTTTAGACAAGAAATAGCAGATTCTTGGCCGCAAAGTATTGATGCTTCTACAGCAGAAAAAGATTGGGGGTGGAAAGCAGAATTTGACTTAGAAAAAACCACAGAAACAATGTTAAAGAATTTAGCGAACTAAATTACTCATCATTACTAGAGTTTAAATTTATGTCTGGGATGGCTGTGGGGTTATCATTACTAAAGTCCTCATAGTCATCCTCGTCATAATTTTCCATAGTATGCTCTAGCTTGGCACTAATTTTCACAAGGTATTTAGTGTTGTTAGTTAATACTTCTACAGCTTCTATGGTTTCATTTTTGGCGTTTTTAAAAACAATAATATCATTATCGCCATATCCTGCCGGATAACGCTCTACCAATAATTTTAAGACTTCGGGAGTTAGCTTTTTAAAATCTACAATTACCCGTTTAAGATTATTCATAACTAATATATTTAGAGAATTGTAATACACGCAGTATGCGAGTTACTAAAATTAGTTTATTATCTTAAAAATGCAAAACCAATAAAGTTAATTGCATGTAAATTGTAGTAAGTGTTATTTTACGTGTTGGTAATGTCAGACTTACCACCAGTTTTCTTTAAAAGCCTTATATGGTGTATTTCTATGCCTTTGTCTATAGGTTTTAGCATATCGTACATATTTAACGCCACAACACTTGCGCCGTGCATGGCTTCTACCTCTACGCCAGTTTTGTAGTTTGTTTTTACCGTAATTAACACTGTAATTTCTAGATCATTAATTTGGTAGCTAATATCTGTATACTCAATTGGTAAAGGGTGGCAATCTGGCAATAATTCTGGTGTTTTTTTTACACCAAGTAAGCCAGCAGCTTTGCTCATAGCAAAAACATCTCCTTTAGGTACAGTTTTAGTATTAATAGCATCTATAGTTGCTTGTGAACTTACTTTAACTACAGCTTGTGCAACAGCTGTTCTAAGCGTAATAGCTTTGTGTGTAATATCTACCATTATTATTTATTTACTTTCCATTGGTAAGAACTGTCTTCAAAAATTTCTTTGCCAAATACAGGCACTTCTGCTTTAATTTCTTCTACAACATAATTAAGCGCATCAAAAACAACCTGCCTGTGTGGAGCAGAAACAAAAACAAACAAACATATTTCACCAACATTTACAATGCCTTTACTATGGTAAATGTGCATACAAGTAATGTTAAATTTAGAAAAGGTATTTTCTTTTATTTCATGAAATTTAAGATTAGCCATTTCTTCATAAGCAGTGTATTCTATAGCTTTTACGGTATTGTTATCAATTTTATCTGCTCTAACCTGACCTAAAAATATATTGTGCGCACCAATTTGTGTTTTGCTTTGGTGCTTGGCAATAGCTTCGCCAATAAAAGCGCTAGATATTGCACCTTCTTTAAACACATTTTTTATTTTATCATTCTTCATAAATCTAATGTAAAAACTGTTTGTTTTGTAAAAAGTAAAAATACTGTTTTTTAATGATAATTGTTGCTTGTATAATATAGAGTAGTTGCAAAAATCATTGATAATCTTTTATTTAAATACAATAAGTAAGTATTAAAAATGTAATTAACATACTATATAGCGCTTTATTTTATCTTTTTGTTATTTTTGTGTAGATGCTAACTTGTTTAGAATCTAAGGACTAATTAACTCTTAAAAACAGAACAATGAAAATTACTAACAAATCACTACTTATGGTAGGTTTGGTTGGTGCTTTGACGGTTACCTCTTGTAAAGATGGTAAAAAAGAAACAGCAGCAACAGAAACAGAAACTAAAGAAGTAGTAAAAATTCCTGGTATTGTACTGGAGAATATGGATACCAATGTGGATCCTAAGCAAGATTTTTACAACTATGTTAATGGTAGTTGGATGAAGAATACAGAAATTCCGGACGATAGATCTAGTTGGGGAGGTTTTTCTGTACTTCGTAAGTCTACAGATGCAGATGTTTTAGAAATTATTAAAGATGCTAAAGAAAGTGGCAAGTACGGTGCAGACACAGACCAAGCTAAAGCTTTAGCTATTTTTGAAACAAAATTAGATACTACAGCAAGAAACAAGGCTGGTATAGACCCAATAAAGCCTGCTTTAAAAGCAATAGAGGAAGTTAAAAACTTATCAGATTTACAAACAGTTCTAGCAAAAAATCCAGCGGTTTCTTCTCCGTTTATTGGGTTTAGTGTACGTGCAGATTTAAATAACTCTGCAATGAATGCTGTTTATATGGGTGGTGCTGGCCTTGGTTTACCAGACCGTGACTACTATTTAGAACAAGATAGTAAGTCTAAAGAAATTAGAGAACAGTATAAAAAGTACGTTTCTAAAATGTTACAAATGTTAGGAGATTCTAAAGAAGATGCAGACCAAGCGGCTGTAACTATTTTAGCTTTAGAAACTAAATTGGCAGAACCTCGTTTAGACAAAGTAGAGAGTCGTGATGCAAGAAACTTTAACAACCCTAAAACTGTTGCAGAAACAGATGCAATGCTATCTTCTTTAGATGTTAAAAAAATGATTGCAGATTTAGGAATGACAAAAGAGTTTGATACTATTTTGGTAACACAACTAAAGTACACAGCTGCATTAGATAAATTATTAAAAAACACACCTATTGAAGATTTAAAAACTCTTGTAAAATGGGACACTTTTAACGGTGCTGCAGGTAGGTTAACTACAGCTACAGAAACTGCTAGTTGGGAGTTTTACAGCAAGTATTTAAGAGGCGCTAAAAAACAACGCCCAGCAGATGAGCGTGCTTTAGCAACTGTAAACGGTACAGTGGGTGAGGCTTTAGGTAAATTATATGTTGATGCTAAATTTCCGCCAGAAGCAAAAGTTAAGGCAGAGAAAATGATTGCTAATGTAATTACCGCTTATAAAAACCGAATTAAGAAATTAGATTGGATGAGCGAGGATACTAAGGTTAAAGCAATTGAAAAATTAGACAAATTCACTGTAAAAATTGCATACCCAGACAAATGGGAAGATTATTCTGCTATGGAAGTAGCTGCAGATAAATCTTATTTTGAGAATATGACAGCTGTGGCTAAATGGGGTAGAGATAAAAACTTTGCAGAAATTGGAGAGCCAGTAGATAAGAGTGAGTGGGGAATGTCTCCGCAAACTGTTAATGCATATTTTAACCCAATGAACAATGAGATTGTTTTTCCTGCTGCAATTTTACAACCTCCTTTTTATAACTATACAGCAGATGATGCTGTTAACTATGGTGGTATTGGTGCTGTAATTGGTCATGAAATATCTCATGCTTTTGATGATAGTGGTGCTCGTTTTGATGCAGATGGTAACCTTAAAAACTGGTGGACAGATGAAGATTTAGCTGCTTTTACAGAAAGAGGTGATGCTTTAGCTGCACAGTACAGTAACTTAGAGGTGTTAGATAGCGTTTATGTAAACGGTAAATTTACTTTAGGTGAAAATATTGGTGATTTAGGTGGTGTTTTAGGTGCTTATGATGGTTTACAACTATTATTTGAAGAAAACGGAAGACCAGAAGATATAGATGGCTTTACAGCAGAACAACGTTTCTTTATGTCTTGGGCTACTGTTTGGAGAACTAAATCTAGAGATGAGGCTTTACGTAACCAAGTAAAAACAGATCCGCATTCTCCAGGAATGATTAGAGCGGTACAACCTTTATTAAATATTGATGCCTTTTATGAAGCATTTGATATTAAAGAAGGAGATCCTATGTATGTTGCTCCAGAAAAAAGAGTACGTATTTGGTAGTTTTAAACTAACAATCACATAATTTTATAAAGTAAAGGCTACTCCTAAAAGAGTAGCCTTTACTTGTTTTTATTGATTTAAAACTACTTATTTAGTTTATTAACTATAAAAATAGTTGCATAACTAAAAAAATAGGTTTAAGTTTGGTTTCTGATAAATTCGAGTTGTAATACATACAATATGAAAAAGTTAACAAACAAAGAGGAAGAAGTACTTAAAATTTTGTGGAAGCTAGAAAAAGCTTTTGTTAAAGATGTTTTGGCAGAATTTAAAGAAGATAAGCCACATTACAATACGCTATCTACTATGATTAGGAATTTGGAGGAAAAAGGATATGTTAGTCATACTGCATACGGCAACACTCATCAATACTACCCAATAGTAGAGAAAGAAGTGTACAGAAAAGGATTTATGAGTAGGGCAATTACAGACTTTTACAGCAACTCATACAAGAGTTTGGTGTCTAATTTTGTTAATGAAGATAAAATTAGCGTAGATGAACTAAAAGAGATTATTAACCATATAGAAAACAATAAATAATGGAGTATTTAATTTTTATTGCTAAAAGTAGTTTGGTTATAGCCTTATTTTTTATTTGTTTTCAGGTGTTTTTACGTAACGAAACATTTTTTAAAGCTAAAAGATGGTTTTTGCTAGCGGGTATATTTGTAGCAATGGCATTTCCTTTTTTAATTATAACCAAGGTAGTTTTTGTAAATACTCCTGTTGTAGATTTTAATCAATTAACCAATACGGTTGTCAATCAGTCATCAGTAGAAAATATAAATTGGTGGTTGGTAATTTTGACTGTTTACGCTATGGGTTGTATATTTTTCTTAGGTAGATTTTTAGTGCAACTAGCATCTTTATTTAGTTTAATTAATAAAGGAACAAGCACAAGAGTAGGTAAATATAAAATGATTGAGGTTACTGCGGATACCAGTGCGTTTTCATTTTTTAATTACATAGTTTACAATCCAAGTTTACACACAGCAAATGAGCTTAAAACAATTATTAAGCACGAAGAGTTACACGCTAAGCAAAAACACTCTCTAGATATGTTACTTACACATTTGTTATGTGTATTGCAATGGGCAAACCCGTTTGCTTGGTGGTACAAAAAAATGGTTTCTGTAAACTTAGAGTACCTTGTAGATGATGCAATTGTATCTCATCAAAATAAAAAAGAATACCAGTATTTGTTATTGCAACAGTCTGTACATAGTATGGCATCTTTATCAGTAACCAATACATTTTTTAATTCACTAGTTAAAAAACGTATTGTAATGCTCAACAAAAGCAAGTCCAGAAAAGAAAGCATACTAAAAATGGGGTTGGTAATACCAATGTTGTTTTGTGCTGTTGTTGCATTTAATACAAAAACTATTGCCCAATCTAAATCTGTTTCTAATGACTTAGTTAGTGTGACTCCTAAAATAACAGTTGTTGAAAATAGTAAAACTATAAGAGTAAAAGACTCTGTTAAAACTTTAGAAAATAAAGCTAAAAAACAAGCTAAAGCTGCTCATGTGCAATCAAAAGAAAAGCAGGCAAAAGTGTCTAACACATTTAATTTTCAAATAGAAGATAATGCGCAAGCTACTATTACTCCTGTTTCTATGACTACGCCAATACGTGAAGTCAAAACACCTAAAAATTCTTATTTAACAAGTAAAAAACCTTTAATAATTATAAATGGCGAGGTAATGCCAAGTTCTTTTGATATGAATCTGTTAATTCCTGAAAATATTGAGCATATAAATATCTTTAAGAGTCAATCTGCTATAGATAGGTTTGGTAAAAAAGGAGAAAATGGTGTGGTAGAAATTACAACAAAAAAATAAAAATCAATCTTTAATCAATTAAAAACGAACAGTTATGTTACAAAAAATGAAATCAGTAAAAATAAAAATTAGTGCAGTAGCTATTGCATTACTAATTTGTATGTTAGGGTCAAATGTACAAGCACAATCTAGTAATTTTTCTTTTGTAGGATCAACAAGTAAAGAAAAAATAAAATTGCTAACCATAGACATATTACCTACTACTACAGCTAATGATTTAGCAGGTTTTAGTAAAGACGCAAAAAAGGAAGGTGTAACTTTATCTTTTAGTGATGTTAAACGTAATGATGAGGGAGAGATAACAAGCATATCTGCTACATATAAAACTAAAGACAACGCAACAGAAACATACAAAAAAGAGAAAAAGTGGGGTATAGAGCCTTTCTATTTTTATTTTTCTGTGAAGGAAAAAGACAAAAGTGTTGTATCGGTTGGATTTAAGGCTAAAAATAACAATCAGCTTTCTAACATACTTTTTGTTGTAAACGGACAAGAAGTTCCTAAACCTTTTGATGTTGGTATGATGGATCCTGAAGATATAGAGGCTATAAATGTTTTGAAAAATGAAAGTGCAACAGCTAAATACGGTTCTAGAGGTAGAGATGGTGTTATTGAAATAACTTTAAAGTAAAAAATGAAGAAAATATGTAATATAGTACAGAAATACACTTGTGTTTCTGTACTTTTTTTATGTCTTGGAAGTACATTTAATACCATTGCACAAGATAAAAAAATAGCCAAGCCAAAAATGATTTTTATTGTTGAAGGCAAAGAAGTAACAGAAGAATACCTTTTGGTTTTGCAAAAAGAAAATAAGATAAAAGCAATGCATAATGGTGTTTCTAAAAAAGAGAAAAAAGCCATTGTAAAACGTTTTAAAGAACGATTGGATAACAACTTTGTAATGAAAATAGAAACCTTTTCTGATGAAGAAATATTAGCCAATAAAAAGAAACAGCTAGTTAAGAGTAAGTCTAAACGTAAAGAAGTAAAAGTTGCAAAAAAAGAAGCGGTATCTGCTTCTAAAATTAAAGTTGGTGATACTATTGCTGCTTTTGCCCTAGAAGATATAAATGGAGATGTTTTAAAAAGGGAAGACTTAAAGGGCAAAGTAGTATTGTTAAATTTTTGGGCTACTTGGTGCGTACCTTGTTTACGAGAATTTTATGAAATACCAGAAGTTATTTTGGAACCAAATACTGGTAAAAACTTTGTGTTTATACCAGTCTCTGTTGGAGAAAACCGCTCTACTGTAGTTAAAAAAATGACCGAGCTTAAGGATAGAGGAGTAGACTTTAACGTATATTTAGATCCTAAAAATGAGTTTTACAGTGGCTATAGAAAGCAAGGAATACCGCTAAACTATATAATAGATAAAAATGGAGTGGTTGTTTATATTTCTATGGGCTATAATGAAGATAATCTACAGAAATTAGCAGCTAAAATTAAGCAACTTGTAGACTGATATTTTACTAAAAAAAAGCTTCAAACTATTGGTAAAACCTTTAGCTTGAAGCTTGTTATATTTTTTAAGTTATATTATTTAATGTAAACGGTCTTTTTGTTTACAAACTCTAACATACCTTCTTTAGACAATTCTCTGCCGTAACCAGAGGCCTTTGTGCCGCCAAAAGGCAATCTTGGGTCAGATTTTACCATTTCGTTTACAAAAAACGCACCATCTTCAATTTTGTCTATTGCTTGTCTGGCTGCATCTATATCCTCTGTAAATAACATAGCTCCTAATCCAAATCTGGAGTTGCTTGCAAGCTCTAAACTGTGTTCTTTATTATTTGCCTTTGTAATTGCAGCTACTGGTCCAAATGTTTCTTCCTTAAAAACAGGCATATCCTCTGTAACATTTGTGAGTATGGTTGGTGCATAATTAGCACCATTAAGCGTATTGCCTAAAATTACTTTTGCTCCTTTTTGTACCGACTCATCAACTTGTTTTTTTAATTCTTCAGCCAAATCATTGCGAGCCATAGAAGCCATAAAAGTTTCATCATCTTCAGGGTTTCCAACTTTTAAAGATTCAACTTCTTTTTTAAACCTATCTAAAAACTCATCATATATTCCCTCTTCAACAATAAAACGCTTAGCAGCAATACAGCTTTGTCCTGTGTTTTGAAACCTAGCTTTTACCATAGTTGGTATATAGGTATCTAAATCTGCATTATCCCACACAATACACGCGTTGTTACCACCCAATTCTAGTACAGATTTCTTTAGGTTTTTACCAGCAATACTAGCTATAGATTTACCAGCTTTTTCGCTGCCAGTTACACTAACAGCTTGTATAAAACTGCTTTCTAAAACAGATTCTGTTGCTTTATGGTCTGCAATTATTGTTTGAAAACAACCCTGTGGATACCCAGCATCTGTAAATAAATCTTGTATGGCTAATGCACAACCAGTTACATTTGCAGCGTGTTTTAAAACACCAACATTACCAGCAGTTAGCGTAGGAACAGCAAATCTAAAAACTTGCCAAAAAGGGTAGTTCCATGGCATTACTGCTAGCACACCACCAATAGGATCATAACTAATAAAACTTTCTTGTGCTTCTGTGTCTATAATAGCGTCACTTAAAAAGTTATCTGCGTTTTTAGCATAAAAATCGCATAACCAAACGCATTTATCTATTTCCGCTCTACTTTGTGCTATTGGTTTTCCCATTTCTGCGGTCATCAAAGCAGACAAATCTTCGCGTTTTTTTTCTAATTGTTTGGCTAATTTTTTTAATAAAGAAGTACGTTCTTTAATGCTGGTTTTTTTCCAACTTTTAAACGTTTTCTCTCCTGTTAGTAAAACAGAGTCTATTTCTTGTTTTGTATGTAAATTGTATGTTTTTATATCTTTTCCGTTAAACGGATTTATAGTTGTTATTGTATTGCTCATAGTTGTGATAATTAAAAAATTAGTACTTTTTGCTTTTCAAAATTAAGCAAGATAAAAGTTCTTCTTTGCTGCAAAGCATTAAATTATTGCTAGTATAAAGTTACTTCTTTTTCTTTTTTTCGTTACTCTTATCGGCTCCTTTTTCTGCATCTTTAAAGGCAACATTATCATCTACCTTACCTTTAAAAGCTGAGATCCATGCATTTTTAAAAATGTTGGTTACTGTTGGTAGTATTTTAGTTTTTACATTGGTTAAATCTCCTTCTACAGGAACTTTAGTTGCCAATGTATTTTGTTTCTGGTTTTTTAATATAAACTTAAAAAAGCCCACAAAACCTTCCCATAGGGTTTCAAAAAATCCATCTTCCTTACTAATAAGTTTAGCGTCTTTTAAAATAGGTTTAAAATACCCAGTTAAAAAACCATCTGCAATAGCAATTTCACTATACAAATTAAAGTTACCTTCTTTAAAATCTATGCCGCTATAGTGATTTGTAAAATTGTTTAAGGCAGTTGCATTTGCATTTTCTAAAGCTAAGGAAACATCTATATTAGGAATCTGCTTTACCAAATCCATTTTACCGTCTAGTTTTAATTTACCGTTTCCTATAGATACTGCCGTGGCATTAATAGTAGAAGGTAGGTTGCGCTTTTTTTGCACAACATTTCTAAGGTTATTTGCTTGTAAATTTATGTCTCTTAAATGTAAATCTATACTAGGACTAGTATTAATTTCTACAAAAGCAGCTTTTCCGTTGGTAATAGTTAAGTGGTTAATATCTATAGGAACTATGTCTGTTAATGCTTTAGACCAATCTTCTATATCTGTACTGTCTGTAGTTTTATGATCTTCAAAAACATAAATTATACTGGGCTTAGTTAAATACAACTCACTTACAATTTCACCGTTTAAAAGAGCTCTCCATTGTATAGATATATCTGTTTTATCTACAGCAATAAAAGGAACTTGTGATTTGGCTTCTTTTTTGTTTAAATACAAACCATTAATTACGTATGCACCGCGAATTAAAGAAATGTCTATATCTTTTACGTGACCATAATACCCTGGTATTTCTGCTAAAACATTGTTTACATAATTTTTTACAAGCGTAGGTAAAAGTAGGCGTGCCACTATTACAATAGTTAGTATTGTTAGTGGTATTACATACCTTTTCTTTTTATATATTTTACGCTTACTCACTATGTTATTGGTTATTGTTGTTAGATTTAATTTTGATGTGCTTTTCTACATCTGATGGTGTTTTAATTACATAAAACTTATCTGCATTAATTAAAATAGCGTAGGCTAGTGTTTCTGGGCTATTTTGAAGCACTTTAATACAATCATCAGTAGTAATATCTACTTTGTCTTCACCGTAAATTTCTATAAAATTTGGATGGTCTTGATCTATTAAATCGCATATATTAATGTTTAGTTTATCTGCAATTTCTGCCCATTGTGTGCCAGTAATTTTTGTTTTAGAATTGTCTATGGTAAGTACTTCTTTTTCTGCAGATTTTACATAGCCAATAGTTTGTTTTCCTATGCTATTTTCTGAATTGTATATTAAAGTTACTTTATTATTATCTGTTGCAATTACTCCCATTTTGTTTGTTTTTGTGTGTTAAACTTTATTTTTTGTGGTGTTTTACTCCTTTTTTGTGCCTTTTCCGGTTAAAGCGTCTAGCAGTCCGTTATTAATATTAATCCATAAATAGTTAAAAAACGATTTTGTTGTATTGCGTTCTACTTCAATTTCTCCGTACCTAAAGTTGGTAGGGTTTTGCCTAGAGTCTTTTTTAATTAATAAGTTTCCTAGTTTTGTTAATAGCTTATTTACACCTAGTCTGTCTTTTTTTAATACCTTAAACTTAAAGTTGTTGTAGTTTATTTTTAAATCTCCTAGAGCAGTTTGTTTGTTGCCGCTAACGGTAAAGTACATGCGTTGCATATCACCTTCTGCTTTAACGCGTAGGTTGGTATTTAAAAAAGGATTTATGCTAGGGATATCTAAATTTTTAAAATTTCCCCAAGCCTTAAAAAAGTCTGTTTTTTTTAAGGTATTAAAACTCCAATTTAACTCTAAAGGTGTTTTACCCATTAGTAAAGAGTTTGTGTGTACAACCGTTTTAATGTTTTTATGATTTTGTAGATTAGAAATGGTTGCATTTAAGTTTGTAAAAGTTAATTTTTCTGGAGTTATGTTTTGTTCTAATTTTTCTTGATAGGCAATTTTTCCCTGATTAATTATTAACCTAGTAATTGCTAAATTAAAGGGTAAATCTCTTAGCATTTTACTATACATTGGCTTGTAGCTAAAATCATCGGCAATTAATTTGTCTCTATATACCTCTAGGTTTGGTTTATGAATAGTAAAGTTAGCTATGCCAATGAGTACTTTATTACCTGCAAAACTATAGTTGCAATTATTTATGTGTATGCTGGGTACTTTAAGCTTTACATAGTCACGTTCTGTTTTTATTTTTTGGGATAATTCTTTTTTAGTGTATTTGGTGTTTAGCAGAAGATTTTTAACGGTAAATGACTCGTTTTTAACATCTAATTCATCAACTAAAAGCTCTTCAAACTGGCCTAAATTAGCACGCAATTTTTGGGCAGATATGCTACTGTTTTTATACGTTATTGGTAATTTGTTTGAAGTGCTATTTGTGTTTATCGTTACACCTTTTAAGCTAATAAAAATACGTTTTGCGGCAGCAGTGGTATCAATTTTATTGGTCATAAAATTTACTGTGCCGTTTGTGGTTTTAAATTCTGCAATAGTAATAGGCTTGGCTAGTATTCCGTGTTTTTTAGTTTTGTTAGATTTTTCTGCCGTATTTAATTGGGTGTTGTGGGTTAATTTTGGGTTGTATATAGTAAGTTTATTTGCACCAAGCTTTTTGTGTATTAATAGGTTGGTGTAGCCAATGTTTTTAACCGCTATTTTTTGTGCCTTTAATAGTGTTTTTATCTTGCTACTATCTTTAGTTAACTCTTTAAAAACAATGTTATTTAAAGTAATGTTACCTAATAAAATATTAATATTTATGCTATTGTAACTTACTTTAATGTGGGGAGGCAAATTGTACTGTAAATGTTGTGTTATTGTATGCTTGGCATATAAATAAGTACCTAAAAGAGCAGTTAAGCACAATACAATTGTAGCTATGGTAATTTTTAATATGTTACTCTTTTTTTTTGTCATAGTTTGTGTAGTATTGGCGTAAATTTCACCAAGACTAATTTCCTAAGAAAATTAAAAAACGAGTATCGCAAGCAATTAAATCTTTAACTGATATAGAAAAAGAGTAAAAAAAAGCCCTTTAATTATATAAAGAGCTTTGTAGTGTTAACATGTAATATGTGTTACATTTTTATGGTGAAACCATTTGCGTGTTCTATTGTGTAATACGTGTGGTCTGGATCGTCTCTGTTAAGTTTTAATATTCCTTTTACAGATATTAAATCGTCCATAAAAAAGTTAGGTCTTTTGTCAAAGTACAATTCTATAATAGTTTCTGGCCCTCCATTGCCACAAAAGAAGCATGATGCCATAGGATTGTTAGATAGCATAAAAGAATCTTTTTGTCCTTCTAACACTAAAAAATATCCTGTAATAGAAATTTCTTTTCCTTCTAAAGCTAGCATTTGTTTGCTGTAAGTAGGTTTTAAAAACTCACCTAATTCTGCACCGCCTTCTGGTGTGGTATAATTTACACCTTGTATCATATCTTCCCAATCTAATAATGCTTGCGCAGAAACTAATTGTGCAGAGAATATAAAAAGAAATATAAGGCTTAGCTTTTTTATCATAGTTGTAATTTTTATCAAAGATAGTAATCCAATAATTGTTCCAAATACAATTTTATTTTTCTGAAGATAAAATTTTAGAAACGTTTAGTTTAAAAACAGATAGTGATGCAAATACAGATGCTATTACTGTAATGCCTAAAGTTGCAGCTAATAATATAGCTTCCCACTTGGTAGGAGTTGCTAAATTAAATGTATAACCATAACTGCTTTGTGCGTAGTTAGATATTACCCAGAGGCCAACTCTACCAATTACCCAACCAATAACATAGCCAATAAAGCCTAAAAATAAGCCCTCTAAAAGAACCAGCCATAATAATTGTGCGCTTGTAGCACCGTAAGTACGCAATACAGCCAATTCTTGTCTGCGTTCTCTAATGGCTTTTAAAAGACTAATAAAGATGCTTAAGCCAGAAACCAATAAAATGGCAATAGCAATAAGCTGTATTGTTTGTACGCCAACACCAAGTAACTTAACCAAACGGTTAATTTCTAAAGAGGGTAATGCAGCCTGCATATTGGTTTTGTCATTAATATACCTTGGCAGCTGCATCATTGCCATTGGGTTGCTAAATTGTATTAGTAGTGAGGTTACCTCTAAGTCTTCTTCATGATGGTGGTGCTCATCATCACTATGCTCATCAGCGTGGCTATGTACATCCCAAATACTTTCTAAATTTGTAATAATTAAATTGTCTACTACACTGCCACTTGGTTTTAAAATACCAACTACTTTAAATGGGTGTCCGTGGTGCTCTTCTAAATTTTGGTCTGCTAAACCGTGAGAACTTAAAAAGGTATCACCTAATTTTAGTTGTAATTTTTTTGCTGTTTCGCTACCCAAAACTACTTGCTGTGATTTACTAAACAACTCACCCGTTGCTAACTCTGCATTGTATAATTTTAAGTAACTAGTTTCTGTACCTAAAATACGTACACCTTTATAATTATCACCATAAGAAACAGGAACAGCAGCTTTTACAAGTCTACTTTTTTTGAGTTTTTCTGCTTCTATTAATTTTATATTTCCTGTAGGAGCATCTATATGTAATACAGATGAAAGTACCAATTGTAGTGGACTACCTTTGGCGCCAACAACTAGGTCTACAGGTTTTATATTTTTATCTAAATTACCTTTTACTTGTGCGCTTAGCTGAAGCATAAAGGTAACCAAGGCTACACTTAATACTAAAAGCAGTAAGCTTAATAAAGCATTAAGCGGTTTAGAAATTAAATTTTTAAAACTGAGCTTTACAAGATTCATAAATACAAATGGTTTTTGAACATTGTTTTTACTCTTTGGTCATGGGTAATTATAAGCAAATTTGCATTGCTATTACTAGCTTCTTCCTTTAGTAATGTAACAACCTTTTCACAGTTTTCATCATCTAAACTAGCAGTAGGTTCATCTGCAAAAATTATGTTTGGCTTATTTACTAATGCAAGAGCAATAGACAAACGTTGGCGTTGACCTTCACTTAATGCAGTTACTTTTTTATGTAACAAGTTGCTTATTCCTAGTCTTTCTGCTAATTCTTTTACTCTAGCAGAATCCTTTTTTTTATCAGGAAAATACAGGCGTAATTCTAAATTTTCACCAACAGAAAGTGCATTTATAAAATAATCGTTCTGAAAAATAATTCCCATTTCTCTACCTCTAAAAGCATCTAGTTTTTTTCTAGATAAATTTTGGAGTTCTGTGTTACCCACAGTAATACTACCAGAGCTTGCAGGTAGTAAACCAGCTAATAAATGCAAAAGAGTAGTTTTGCCTACACCAGAAGAGCCTAATATTAGCAAATGCTCTCCTTTTGGCAAAGAAATATCTGGAAAACTAAAGCTGTTTTCTGATGAATATGAAAATTGTAGTTTACTTGTCTTTATCATAAGCTTAAACACAAATATAATAAGTACATACATACCGTTTTTGTATTTATGAATTTATTATGAAATCTGTATTGGTTATAAAAAATAGAAAAAGACCTCTTAATTAAAAGAAGCCTTTTTCTTCACCACAAACCAAACAAATAAACGTTGAATAATCACCTACTCAACAACAATAAGCTTGTTTGTATTTTGTGTATAAACCAACAAACTATTTTTGAGGAGAGTTTATATTTAATTTGTTATTAAACTCTAATGTTCTAATAGGGAACGGTATATTAATGTCATTGGCATTAAATTTGGTTTTTATAGCTCTTATGGCTACACTTTTAGCATCTAACTTGTTTTTTGCGTTTTGTGCATCTACCCAAAATCTGCAAATAAAATTAATAGAGCTGTCTCCAAATTCTGTATAGTAAAATTCTATTTCGGAGTCATCATCATCCTTATATAACTCTCCAATTGCTTCTTTGGTTAATTTTTTCACCAATTCTAAATCAGACTCATACCCAACACCACATGATACAACTATTCTCATACGGGTGGTAAGTGAATAATTTTTAAAGGGGTTTTCAATAATGGTTTTGTTAGGTATAACCACTAAATTATTATCAAACTCTTTAAGTACTAAACTGTTTAAGTTAATATCTATAACCTCTCCAGAATAGCCATTTGTTTCTATCCAGTTTCCTATTTCTATTTTTTTTCTAAACGATAAAACCACACCAGATAAGAGGTTAGATAAAGTTCCTTGCAATGCCAAACCAATAACTAAACCAGATATACCAGCACCAGCCAATAATGTGTTTAAAGTTTTGCTTAGGTCCATTGCACCTAATGCTAAAAATAAACCAAGCAATACTACGGCAGTTGCGCTAATACGCCCAATAAGGTTAGAAATACTATCTTGTGGTATGCGTTTAGAAGCTAGTTTAACTACCCATTTGTTTACAAAACGTGCAGCATAATAAGATACTACCATTACAATAATGGCTACTATTATGTTAGGCAAGTTTTCTATTAATGCAGTTACCCAGCCTTCAATTTTATCATATATGTCTATAAAAGAAGCTTGTATTTTGTCGTTCATGTGGTGTGATTTATAAGGTTAATAATTGTGGTTAAACAATTTACCTTATGAGGTAAGCTCTTTGGCTCTAATTTTTAATTGGTCTTCTGTGTTTTTGCGCCAAGCGTCTAACATCCAACTAGATTTTTCTAAATCTGCAATGTAAGACCCCATAATATCTATTGTACCTTCATCACCAGCTTCTTCTGCAGCTTCAATAGTAATTTTCATTTGTTTTAATATTTTTTGATGATCACTTAAAATTTCAGCAACCATTTCTTTATCAGTAATTAAAGGGGTAACTTCTTTTATAGAAGATATTTTTAAGTACTTGCTAAAATTACTCACTGGGTGGTACCTTAGTGTTAGGACTCTTTCTGCTATTTCGTCAACTTTTACTCTAGCATCTGTGTATAATTCTTCAAATTTCTCGTGTAAATCAAAAAAGTTCTGACCTAAAACATTCCAGTGAAAACTTCTTAATTTTTGATAATACACACTATAGTCTGCTAATAGCATATTTAATTCACCTACTACAGGTACTAATTTGTTGTCGCTAATGTTTAAATAATTCATAAGGTTTGTGGGGTTTAGATTAATTGTTAAAGAATAGAATATCTACTCTTTATGCTTATTTGTTCTATACAAAACTACCCATAACAACCAAGCTAGCTTTGCTCTTTTAAATAGATTATTGACTCAAATGCAAATAGTGAAAAATTATACCTATTATATATATAACTGCATTTATTTACTTGTTTTTAAATGAGTTAAGAATTGCATTGATTGTGTTAAGAAGATCTCTAAACAAGCTTCATCTTTGCTGTATAGAATTTAAGTATTCACAAAAAATAGTATTAACCTTTAAATTAAAAATATTATGTTGAGATGGACAATTACGTTTGTGGTTCTAGCTTTAATAGCTGGAGTTTTAGGATTTGGAGGTATTGCAGCAGGTGCTGCCAGTATCGCTAAAATTTTATTCTTTTTATTTCTGATACTTTTTGTAGTGTCATTAATTACTGGAAGAAAAAGAAACGTTTAGCACACCTAAACTCACACAAATAAACGAGAATATTAATTTTTAAAAAGCAACAACAATGAAAAAGATAGCATATTTTGCAGTATTTGCATTTGCACTAGGTACAGTATTAACTAGTTGTAGAGACACTAAAACTACAGGAGAAAAAATTGAAGACGGAGTAGAAGAAGTTGGAGACGGAATTGAAGAAGGAGTAGAGGAAGTTGGAGATGAGATAGATGATGCCGTAGACGATAACGAATAACTAAAATTAACATAATTTTAGTACAAAAAGACAACGTTAGTGTTGTCTTTTTTTGGTGGTAACACCGTATATTTAATAATTAAAACATAAAACAATGAAAAAGATATTAAGTTTATTTTCAATTTTAGCTCTTACTGTATGTAGTTTACAAGCGCAATCTATTGCAGACAACGCTATAGGATTACGTATTGGTGATAATGATGGTTTTGGTGGAGAAATATCTTACCAGCGCTATTTATCTGAAAATAATAGATTAGAATTTGATTTAGGATGGAGAGATTCTAATGATGTAGATGCTTTTAAACTAGTTGGTTTGTACCAATGGGTTATGCCTTTAGATGGTAATTTTAACTGGTTTGTTGGTGCTGGTGCAGGTATTGGATCTTTTGATGCTGGTGAAAATGATGGTACTTTTGCTTTGGTAGCTGGTGATATAGGTATTGAATATAATTTTGATTTTCCTTTAATTTTATCACTAGATATGAGACCAGAATTAGGATTTAATGATGACTATTCTGATGATTTAGATTTAGATATAGCATTAGGTATTAGATACCAGTTTTAACAAAAACTGATAATAACACACAAAAAGGGGAGGCAATTAAATTTTGCCTCCCCTTTTTTAGTTAGAATAAATGCTTTACTTTTTCTACTAATTTTAGTGGTAAATTATACGGCGGATACCTCAAAGGAGCCTCTAACCAATTGGCTCTTTTTATAATGGCTTTTTGGTGCGTAAAAGTATCAAAAGAAGTTTTACCATGATAGGCGCCAATACCACTAGAACCTACGCCACCAAACGGTAGTTTTTTATTGGTTATATGTATAACAGTGTCGTTAATTGCACCACCACCAAAACTGTATTTGGTTATTATTTTTTGTTGAAATTTTCTGTTTGTAGAAAATACATACGTAGCAAGGGGCTTACCATAGTTTAAAACATATTTTTGTATATCTTCTTCTGTAGTATATGCAATAATTGGTAAAATAGGGCCAAAAATTTCACCTTGCATTAATTTGCTATCTAAACTAGGTTCGTTTACAAGCGTAGGGGCCATATAATTATCTTTGGCATTTGTTTGTCCACCAAAAATAATTTCTTGTCCCTCTAGTAAATCATTTAAGTTGTTAAAGTGGTTTTTACTTACTGTACGTGCATAATCACTAGAGTCTTCTATGTTTTTACCATAAGAGTCTTCTATGCTTTTTTGTAAAGCTATTATTAATTTATCTTTTACATCTTTATGTACTAAAATGTAGTCTGTAGCAATACAGGTTTGTCCGGCATTTAAAAATTTACCCCAAACTATACGTTTAGCAGCTAGTTTTATGTTGGCGGTAGTATCTACTATAGCTGGGTTTTTTCCGCCAAGTTCTAGGGTAATAGGTGTTAAGTGTTCAGCTGCGTTTTTGTAAAATATTTTTCCTACTTTGGTACTTCCCGTAAAAAAAATATAATCCCATTTTTGGGCTAGTAAGTTTTTAGAGACTTCTACGCCACCTTCTACAACAGCAACATAGGCATCACTAAAAACAGCAGTTATAATTTCTACTATTATTTTTGATGTATTTGGAGTAATTTCTGATGGTTTAATAACAGCAGTATTACCAGCTGCAATAGCACCAATTAAGGGTGCAATTGCTAATTGAAAAGGGTAGTTCCAAGGAGCAACAATAAGCACAGTGCCATAAGGCTCTTTATACAACCAATCTGACGAAGGAAAATTTAATAATGCACCAGAAACTTTTTCTGGTCTAGCCCACTTTTTAAGATGCTTAATAACGTAGTTAAGTTCTGCTAGTACAAATTGAGTTTCTGCAGCCATAGACTCAAACCTAGGTTTTTTAAAATCTGCATAAATAGCATCACAAATGTCTGCTTCCCTTTTGGTAATTTCTTGCTTAAGTTTTATTAAAGCTTGTTTACGGTAAGTTATATTTTTAGTTTGCTGCGACTTAAAAAACGTTTGTTGCTTTTGTAGTATCTCCATCATAGTATGCAAGATACCAAAAAAAGAGCTTTGTAATTTAACTAAACTAGTTGTTTAGAGTATTTGTAGTTTCTAAATCTTTGTCTTTAAAATTTTCATTAGCAAGCTCTAACACTTTTAGTAGCATTGGGTCTGATTTACTTTTGATTTTGGCATAAGCATTGGCATCAAAAAGTTGGTCTGCTAAAGTGGCTTTTAAGTATCTTTTTAAACTAGTTTCATACTTGTAAAAATCTAAAGAGATATTATTTTTTTTGGCATATGTAATAAACTCTACAAACAAGTTTTCATCAACCTTAAAATCTCTAATAAATTCATCACGGGTAAACATATCATATTTAGACCTGTCTTTGTCTAAATGTTCAAAAGTAAAGTATGATAAAAATCCATAACTATCTAAATCTATAATAGCCTCTTGCTCATTATCACCTATTGGCACAAACTCATCTGGTATAATGCCACCACCGCCATAAACAGTTTTACCTTTTGGAGTAGTGTATTTTAATGAATCTGCTACTTTAATACTATCTGCTTCACGCATTTCTCCGTTAGCATAACGCTTCATTAGCTCTTGGTAATAATCTACATTACCTTTTTTATAATCGCGTTGTATAGATCTTCCTGTTGGTGTATAATATCTAGATATTGTTAGGCGTACAGCAGAGCCATCTCCTAAATCCATTTCTCTTTGTACTAGTCCTTTGCCAAAAGAACGTCTTCCTACAATTGTACCTACATCATTATCTTGCAATGCACCAGCAACAATTTCACTAGCAGAAGCAGAGCGCTCATTAATTAGTACATAAACAGGCTTGTCTTCAAAACTACCTTTGTCTGTAGCGTATGCATTTTCAATTTTACCTTTTTTGTTTTTAGTAAATAAAATAAGTTTACCATCTTTTAAAAACTCATCTGCCATTTGTTCTGCAATACCTAAGTAACCACCAGGGTTGTCTCTTAAATCTAAGGTGAGTTTTGTGGCTCCTTGTTTTTGCAACGCTTTTAAAGCTGTTTTAAATTCTTTATAGGTAGACTCTGCAAACCTATTTACTTTTATGTAACCAATGTCATTAGTTAGCATATAATAACTGTCTACACTTTTTAATGGTATGGTATTTCTTTTAACCGTTACTGTAAATGTGCGATTTTCTTTTTTACGGTAAACTTCTAAATCTATGGTAGAGCCTTTTTTGCCTTTTAATTGCTCTACAACACTACCACTAGGTAATTTTTTGCCAAACAATTCTTCTCCGTTAGCTCTTAAAATACGATCTCCACCTTCTATTCCTTTGTTATAACTAGGGCCATTTTCTACTGTTTTTATAACAGAAATAGTGTCTTGGTACATATAAAAATTTATACCAATACCTACAAAGTCACCTTTCATACTTTCAGAGACTTCTGCCATTTCTTTTTTAGGAATATAAACAGAGTGTGGGTCTAATTTGCCTAAAATATTATTTACGGTAACATCTACAATACTATCTGTATTAACATCGTCTACATACTCATAATCTATGTAGTCTATAAGCCTGTTAAGTTTGTCTTTTTTAGAGTTTGTAGTAAAAAGACGCTCTGGTGAGTCGTTAAAGTTTAACTTACCACCAAGTAAAATGCCTAGTGCTAAAGCTGCAGCAATTAAAACGGGCCATATGTAATACATTTTATTTTTCATTGCAGCTTTTACAGGGGTAAATGGGTTAGTTTTATGCCAGCTTTTTCTAGAAATTTTAAACCAGAATCATCTTTATATGCATTTTGGTATACCACACGTACTATGCCAGACTGGTGTATTAGCTTGCTACATTCTTTACACGGAGACAACGTTATGTATAAAGTTGCCCCTGTACAAGATTGTGTAGAAGATGCTACTTTAGATATTGCATTAGCTTCTGCATGTAAAACATACCATTTTGTGTAGCCTTCTTCATCTTCACAAATATTTTCAAAACCAGTTGGGGTACCATTGTATCCGTCAGAAATTATCATTCTATCTTTTACAATTATGGCACCAACTTGCTTACGTTTACAGTATGATAATTTGCCCCATTCTTGAGCCATACGTAAGTAAGCTTCATCGTATTTTCTTTGTTTACTGTCTTTCATTTTTATTGTAATGGCCACAAGATACAGGCTTTAGCTAACGCACACAATCAATAAAGGATAATTTTAACACAATACCTTTTAGTAAGGAAACGTATCTAATAGCATTGGTATTGTAATAGCTAACACAATTACAGATGCAATTATAGCATATAACCATTGTTTTACTTTACATAAGTTTACAACTACAAAAGTTAATGCTAGCGCTAAAATTAGTATTAGTATCTGAGACATTTCTATACCAGTTGCAAACCCAAGTAGTGGTGTAAACTTATTATCTTCTTCTGCCATTAGCATTTTAAAATAATTAGAAAATCCAAAACCGTGCACTAATCCAAAAAATGCCGTAGCTATAACGTGTAATTTTACAGAGGCTAAGGTTTGCTTGTTTTTTGCAGCGTAGATATTAAATAATGCAGTAATAAATATAGTTACAGGAATTAAAAACTCTATTAAACTTACGTCTGGTGTTACATAACCGTAGCTAGATAAGCCTAAAGAAAAACAATGTGCAACTGTAAATACGGTAGCTAAAAGCAATACATTTTTCCAGTCTTTAAATGAAAAAGGAATAGCCAAAGCGGTTAAAAATAAAATATGATCATAAGCACTAAGGTCTAATACGTGCTCTAGCCCTAAACCAATATAAAATAAAAACTGTTCCATAAATTATGTATAAATAATAATTAAAATTTGTTAGCTAATACCGCGTTCCTTCTGTATAGTTTCATAGGCTTTTTGTACCTCTTTAAACTTTTCTTCTGCTCCTTTTTTTATTGCTTCGTTTTGGGTAACAACCTTATCTGGGTGGTATTTTTTAGCCATAGATCTATAGGCTTTTTTAACCTCGTCATCTGTAGCGCTTTTGTCAATCTCTAATATTTTATAGGCAGTATCTGCAGATGCTACAAACATTGCTTTTACGCTTTCATAATCTCTTTTGCCTAGTTTAAAGTAGGCTGCAATATCTCTAATAACTTCTACCTCTGCAGCGGTTACAGAACCATCGGCCTGTGCAATGCCAAATAAAAAATGTACTAACTGCAACCTAACTTCATAACGTACACGTTGATTTAGGTAATAGCAAATACGTTTTGCAGAAATTTCGTGTTTTTTGTTTACCTCATTAAAGGTTCTAAAAATAGCGTTAGCTTTTTCTTTTCCGTAGGTCTGTACAAAATATTGGCGTACGTAATCCAACTCGGTTTTACTTACTTTGCCATCTGCTTTAATAACTATAGAGCAGAGAGATATTAATTGCATTTCAAAATCTGCAGGAGACACACTTTGGCGAGTCATATCATTAAATACGGAACCTCTACTTTTATTGGCCTTGCTACCCACAAGATTGTCTAAAAGGCTACCAATAAAAAAACCAGCAATACCACCAGGAATTTTATAAAATACACTGCCTAGTATTGCAAATAACCATTTTAACATACTTTTTTCTAAAAATTTTTTCAAAGATAAACGTTAAGATTAAATGAAAAGTTAAGGTTTGTAGAAAAATGCGACAAATTGGTTACTTTTGTAGAACGCTTATTAACATAAAAAATAAAAATATATGTACCCAGCAGAATTAGTAAAACCAATGAGAGAGGATTTAACCTCTGTAGGTTTTGAAGAATTATTCACAGCAGAAGCTGTAGAAAAAGCAATAAATGCAGAAGGTACTACTTTGGTAGTGGTTAACTCTGTTTGTGGTTGTGCTGCTGCTAATGCAAGACCAGGCGCAAAAATGAGCTTATTAAACGATAAAAAACCAAGTAATACGGTTACCGTTTTTGCAGGTGTAGACACAGAAGCAGTTAATGCAGCAAGAGGACTAATGGTTCCTTTTCCTCCTTCTTCTCCAAGTATGGCATTATTTAAAAACGGAGAATTAGTGCATATGATAGAACGCCACCATATTGAAGGTAGACCAGCTGAAATGATTGCTGAAAACTTAAAAGAAGCATACAACGAATTCTGTTAATTAATAGAATTTAAATTATCTTAAAAAACCGCTCTAAACAAGGAGCGGTTTTTTTATTTTTGTAGCATGCAAAAACTTATATCATATCCGTTAACGGCATTGTATTTTTTATTTTTTGGACTTTCATTAGTCGTTTTTCATCCTATACAATGGGTTTGTTACAATGTATTTGGCTACACTGCTCATAAAAAAAGCGTTAGTCTTTTAAACTGGTTTTTAATGCGTAGTACACACTTTTTAGGTACGCGTTATTCGTTTAAAAAAGAGACCAAAATACCTACAGATAGGCCTATTATATTTGTAGCAAACCACCAGAGTATGAACGATATTCCGCCACTTATTTGGTTCTTTAGAAAAAATCATCCAAAGTTTGTAAGCAAAAAAGAGTTGGGTAAAGGCATACCAAGTGTATCTTATAATTTAAGGCACGGAGGTTCTGTTTTAATAGACCGCAAAGATGCTAGGCAAGCACTTACAGAAATTGCAAAACTTGGTAAATACATAGAAAAACACAATCGTAGTGCAGTAATTTTTCCAGAAGGTACCAGAAGTAGAACAGGGCACCCTAAACGGTTTCAGCCAATGGGACTTAAAATTCTTATGAAAAATGCACCATCAGCCTTAATTGTTCCTATAAGCATTAACAATTCTTGGAAACTTTTAAAATATGGGAAATATCCATATGGCTTAGGCAGTCATTTTACAATAGACGTACACGCACCTGTAGAAATAAAAGGTAATGCAGATGATATAATTGCTCAAGTAGAACAAACAGTAACCGCTGGTGTAACTTCTTTTAAATGATAAATTCTGATATAATAGCACAAACTAAAGTCTTTGTAAAAAAAACTTTAGAAGGTGCAGAAGGTGGCCATGATTGGTTTCATATAGAACGTGTGTATAACAACACAATGCTTTTGGCTAAAGATGAAGCTGTAAACCAATTGGTAGTTGCTCTTGGGGCACTACTACATGATATAGCCGATGCTAAATTTTATAATGGCGATGAAACTGTTGGCCCTAAAATGGCAACAGATTTTTTAAGATCTATACAGGTTGATGAAAAAATTATAGATCACGTTGTAAAAATTATAGAAAACATTTCTTTTAAGAGTAGTTTAAAGGTTGATGATGCAACTACAGCAAAACCTTTTACCTCTTTAGAACTACAAGTGGTGCAAGATGCAGATAGGTTAGATGCTATTGGTGCAATTGGTATTGCGCGTGCTTTTAATTATGGCGGATTTAAAAACAGGGAAATGTATAACCCTGAAATTGCTCCTAATTTAAATATGACCAAAGAGGAATATAAAAAATCTACAGCACCAACAATTAATCATTTTTATGAAAAATTATTGCTCTTAAAAGATAAAATGAATACCAAAAGTGGTGCAAAGCTAGCAGAGCAAAGACATTTGTATATGATTGCATTTTTAGAGCAGTTTTATAACGAATGGAACGGTAAACTATAATAAGTTTTACTACAACGTTATAGTCCTTCTTTTAACATTTTTAGCAAAACAGTTGCTGGCTTTTTTTATGTATCTTCAACCAGTAAACTATAAGCAACCTTAATTTATGGAAAGAAGAAAATTTATAAAAAATGTGGCTGCATCTTCCGCTGCATTTTCTATTGTTCCAAGTTTTGTACTTGGTAAAAACCACGTGCCTCCTAGTGATACATTGTACATAGGAGCATTTGGAGTAGGAGGAAGAGGATCATCTGTTATTAAAGAACTTACAGATACGGGTAAAGTTAAGTTTGTTACCCTTTGTGATGTAGACCAAAGAGGAGTTGCTGCCAGTCATAAATTACATCCTAAAGCAAAAAGATATAAAGATTTTAGAGATGTGTATGATAAGCATTTAAATGAAATTGATGCTATTATGGTGGCAACACCAGACCATACACACGCTACCATAGCATTACCTTTTATGCGTGCAAAAAAACACGCGTATGTAGAAAAACCTCTGGCGCACAATATTGAAGAGGTAAGGTTAATGACTAAAGTAGCTAAAGAGAACGGAATTATTACCCAAATGGGTAACCAAGGAGCATCTAGCCCTGGTAGTAGAACAGCTAAAGAGTGGATAGATGCTGGGGTAATTGGAGATGTTACTAAAGTAGATTGTTGGACCAACAGACCTGTTTGGCCACAAGGTGTAAAAACACCAGCAGGCGGACACCCAATTCCTAAAGAGTTAGATTGGGATTTGTGGTTAGGGCCAGCAGCAATGAGAGATTATAACCCTGCTTATTTGCCATTTAAATGGCGTGGTTGGTGGGATTTTGGAACTGGAGCTTTAGGTGATATGGGCTGCCATATTATGGAAACTCCGTATAGTGTTTTAGGTTTAGGATCACCAACAGAAGCAGAAGCTAGTTGTACAACTACTTGGGTAGGAGATTTTGTAGAGGCAGATTACTCTAGCTCTTGTCCGCCTTCATCTGTAGTCCGTTTAAAAGTAGATGCGCCCAACCAAGGAAGTATAGACTTAAATTGGTATGATGGTGGAATTATGCCAGATATTCCTAGTGAATTGGCAGATGGCGAAAAATTAGGAAACGGAGATGGTGGCGTAGTTTTTCACGGTACAAAAGGCATTATTGTAACAGATGTGTATTCTGCTAACCCTAGATTGTTGCCAGCAGATGTTAATAGTATGTTTAACAAGCCAAAAGAAACATTACCAAGAATAAAGGGTGGTTCTGCAGGGCACCAGAATAACTGGGTAGAGGGTTGCTTAAATGGTACAGTAGCATCATCAGATTTTGTAACTAAAGCCGGACCATTAACCGAGGGTGTTCTTATGGGTAATTTAGCTATTAAAGCATACCAGTATAAAACATTAAAAGCGGGTAAAAAAGTAGGAGATTGGGATCCTTATAACTACCCTGGTAGACGTACCATAAAATGGGACGCTGCTAATATGAAGGTTACAAATTTTGATATGGCTAACGAGTGGGTTTCTCGTGACTACAGAAAAGGATGGGAACTGAAATAAAAGTGTTTTAAAATATTAAAGGCGCTATTAGTAAATGCTAATAGCGCCTTTTTATTTGTTTGTAATTAAAAATTAACAACAATTGCCATTTACATCACAAGACTCTCCGCCTGTTGTTGGTAAAACAGTAAGCGACTCTTTTTGGTGTTTTTCCCAAGCTTGTTCTAAAGCTTCAGTAAAAGCTTCTACTGGTTGTGCGCCAGAAACTCCGTACTTGTTATTTAAAACAAAAAAAGGAACGCCACTAATACCAAGGTTTTTGGCCTCCATTTCGTCTTGCCTAACCTCGTATGTAAAAGCATCTGTTTTGTAGATTTCTTCAACAGCAGCTTTGTCCATACCAACAGAGATAGCTGTATTTACTAAAAACGCTATATCATCTATATTTTTACCATCTTCTAAATGTGCTTTTAACAAAGCCTCTTTAGTACTATCAGCAAAACCTACTGTTTTTGCATATTGCAATAAACGGTGTGCGTTTAAAGAATTTGCGGTAACAATGTCTTCAATTTTAAAGGTAAGACCAACACCACTAGCCATTTCTGTAACTCTGTTAAACATACCTTTAGCATTAACCTCGTCTACACCTTTGCTTTGCATAAAGTGGTCTATAGCATTAATATCTGTTTGCGTTTTTAAGTTAGGATCTAACTCAAAACTTTTCCACTCTAGAGTAATTTTATCTTTGTGCGGAAATTTATCTAATGCAGCTGTAAAGTTACGTTTGCCAATGTAACAAAACGGGCATCTAATATCTGACCATATATGTATTTGCATAACTATTTTATCTTTTAATATTATTGTATTGTTAGACGAAAATACGGTATAAAACTTTCAATAAAATGAATTTTTAAAATAGTATTGTTTAATATAAAGGTTTGTTCAATTTAAACAATTTGTTGTTTTGCATTTATATTTGTAGTATTTTTCCTAAATAAAAAATATTTAAATATGAAATTTAAAAGTACCCTTGTAGTTTTTTTAGCTTTAATATTGGCTAATATTTTTGCGGATAATACAATGAGTTTTAATCTTTATGACACTTATTATGTTTTTAATGGTATGCAATTAATAGTTGCTTTAACTACAGTTTTTGTTGGGTTTTTATTGGTAAAAAAAATAATAGTTAAACCTAGAGGCTAATTAAAACAAGGTAAACTGTCCGTTTTTGTGTTGTTCATATAATGTGTTGTTCAGCTTAGGAAATGTTTTGTTTTTAAAATATTTGTGTTTGGCTATTTTTACCAAACTATGTATTTGTTCAGCAACAACTCCGTTTCCTTTACTACGTATTCCAAATCTACTATCGTTTAAGTTACCTCCGTGGCAAGCTTCTATTTGGTGTAGTACTTTTTCTGCCTTGCCTGGTAGTGTTTTGTGTATCCAATCTGTAAAAATTTGACCAATAGCTCCATTTAAACGTACAACTGTAAAAGTAAAAGATAGTGCTCCGTTATCTGCTACAGCTTTGGCCAATTGTAATATTTCATGACTATTTATACCTGGAATTATTGGAGCTAGCATTGCATTTACAGGAATGTTGTTTTCTGATAATATTTTTATGGTTTCTAGTCTTTTTTTAATGCTTACGGTTCTTGGTTCTAGTATTCTTCTAGTTTCTTCAGATAGTGAGGTTACAGATACATTTACCCCAACTAAATTATGTTTAGCTAATTTTTTTAAAATATCTAAATCCCTAAGTATTAATGCGTTTTTGGTAATTATACCTACGGGATGCCTGTATTTATAAAAAACCTCTAAACAAGCACGTGTAATTTTAAACTCTTTTTCTGCAGGTTGGTAACAATCTGTATTGCCAGATAGTATTATGGTGTTTGCTACCCAGTTTTTACTTTTTAGTTTTTGTTCTAGTAGTTTTGGAGCATCTTTTTTAATTAAAATTTTACGTTCAAAATCTAAACCAGCACTGTAGCCCCAATATTCGTGAGAGTTTCTTGCATAGCAATAAATACAACCGTGCTCACAACCTTGGTACGGATTCATAGAAAAAGCCATACTAATATCTGGACTGGTAACTTTGTTTACTATTGTTTTGGGAAAAATAGGAATATATTGGGTGCGGTTATTATCTGCTTCCTCACCCTCTAAACGACAAAACTCTAAAAAGTCATCACGTGTTTCATAAATATGTTTTAGAAACTTGTTATGAGAATTTTGCTGTGCACCACGACCTTTTATATATTCTTTTTCACTCATAGGATATTTTCCAAATATATGGAAAAAATCCTATTTTAATTGAATTTGGAAAACAAAAAATCCCCTTGCTAAAAACAAGAGGATTGTAATTTATAAGTTTTGTTTTTCTAAAAAGCTACTTCTACCAACTGCTTTTTTGTGCCACGTTTAGCGTAAAACAAAATGTTATTTTTATTGGTTAATGGTTTAGAAACCATTAAAGGTAACCTTGCCGTTTTACTATCTATTATTTTTTCATAGGTCATAAAGCCTTTAGCATCTAACTTAATTAAAAATATGTTTCTGTTTCTGCTTAAACCTTGTCTAAATACCAAACGCTCATTATTTATTAATTGCGGATTTTCTGCCGCTGTGCTTATAAAAAAGTAAGTATTGTCTCCTTTTGTAAATGTACTGTATGATGCATATGCGCCATCACCCTGAGTTACTTCAGACTTATTAATGTTACGTACCCAAATAAGGTCGCCATCATCACTAAGTTTAGCACCAACCATATCATTATAATGGTATCTACTAATTCTAACTCTAGATCCACCACCAGGATTACTTTGGTAACCCGATGTTACAAAATATTCTTCTGCGTTAAAAAGTATAGAGCCGTCACTAGCAATTTCTGCATTTTTAAATACTAAGTTTTTTACCTCTTTATTATCTTCTTCTTTACCAAATTTGTCTGCCATAAATTGTGCAGAAAACGGAATAAATTTTTTGTCTTTTACATCTAAAGAACCTTCATCTAACCTAAAGTAACTTAAACCGTTGTATCTGTTATCTTTTCTATTGGCATAAAAGCCTACACATACAAATTTTTCGTCTGTAAGTATGGGTTTTAAAGCTTCTAAAAACTTACCAGGTTCATCAAAAGTTTTCATAACCCTTTCTTCTTCAGAAACCTTTAAAAGTTCGTATTGAAATTTACGCTCTAAGGCAGAAAAACGCCTCTTTTTAAAATAAGCTTTGGCAACTAAAAATACCTCTTTTTTGTTTTTTGTTATTTCTACGCTTTCAAAAGCATAGTTTTTAGTTTCTACTTCTGCAGAAAAATCGTGTGTAATTAGTAAATCTAGATTGTTATTAAAAACATATATAAAATGCTGATTATCTTTTGCCTTTTTAAAGTGAGCGCTAACTACAAAAGCATCTTTACGTTTATTAAACAATACAGAAGTTGTAAAACCCGATGAAAAATTACGGTTATAATAGTTTTTATCTAACGGATTATCTACTTCTTTAGAAGGTACAGATAAAATTGTTTTTTGAGTAAATGCAAAATTATCTAAAGGGCTTTGGTGTACTATATAATCATAAGTTTGTTTACCAGAGTTATATTCTAAAAATATAAGATATAATTGCCCATTGCTTATAAAACCGTTTACAAAGTCTTTATCTTTAAGCTTGTAATTAAACTCGCTTACCAAATCTAAATTCTTATTGTAGTGTTCTATATAATACCCTTTTGGTTTTAATATTAAACCAGTGTAGTAAGAGCGTACAAGTATGGTACCATCTGCACCATCATTATCAATTGTTAGTAAATTAGAGTATTTGTATCTGTCTGCATATTTTTCGCTAAACTTATAGGTTACTTGCATTTTTTGTGCTGTGGCGGTAAAACCAAGACATAACATAAGTAGTAATGCAATTTTCTTCATCATTTATTTTCTTAAGATTACTTTATAGTAACGTTTACTATTATTAATTGTTACGTGCTTTTAAAAAAAAGTATTTCTAAAATAGCAATAGTTTGGTAATTACATTAAAGTTTAAGTTAAACTACATCGTTTTCGGTTAAATTTATAACAAAAGATATATAAATGATGTCTGTGTTATTTTTTATACACAAATTATTCCAATATATTTATAAGCTTAAACCAAACTTATTTAGCACTATGTTATTAACATTACTGTCCTTTGTGGGCTTTACAGTTTTGGTGGCCGTTATATCTTATTTGGCTACAAGAAAAACTAATGAAAACTCTTCTGATGGATATTTTTTAGGAGGAAGGAGTTTAACTGCAGGTGTTATTGCTGGGTCTCTTTTACTAACAAACCTTTCTACAGAGCAACTAGTAGGTTTAAATTCTGATGCTTATACAGATGGTTTGTCTGTTATGGCTTGGGAAACGTTAGCAGCAATAGCAATAGTTATTACTGCTATTTTTTTATTACCAAGGTATTTAAAAGGTGGTTTAACAACCGTACCGCAGTTTTTAGCAGAACGTTTTGATGTTACTACAAAAACAATAACATCTGGTTTGTTTTTAACAGGTTACGTAGTTGTATTATTACCCGTAATTTTATACTCTGGTTCTGTTGCCATAAGCGGAATGTTTAATGTGCCAGAAAACCTAGGAATTAGTCACACTGCATCTATATGGTTATGTGTTTGGGGTATTGGTATTATTGGCGGTATTTACGCTGTATTTGGAGGCTTAAAAGCCGTTGTGGTATCAGATTCTATTAATGCAATAGGATTGTTAATTGGTGGTATTTTAATTCCTGTTTTTGGTTTAATGTATATAGGAGATGGTAGTATAATAGATGGCTTATCTATTTTAACTACAGAAAATCCAGAGAAATTTAACTCTATGGGTACTAAAACAGACTCAGTTCCTTTTTCTACAATTTTTACAGGGATGATGTTGGTTAACCTTTTTTATTGGGGAACAAACCAACAAATTATACAAAGAGCCTTAGGAGCCAAAAACTTAGCAGAAGGACAAAAAGGGCTATTACTAGCTTCTTTTATAAAAATATTAGGACCGTTAATTTTAGTTTTACCTGGTATAATAGCGTTTCATATTTTTGAAGGTAAAATAGATTCTTCTAGCGCATACCCTCTACTAGTTGGTAAAGTATTGCCAGATTATTTAGTTGGCTTTTTTGCAGCAGTATTGTTTGGTGCAATTTTAAGTTCATTTAATAGTGTTTTAAACAGTTCTGTAACCTTATTTGGCTTAGACATCTACAAACAACATATAAACCCAGAAGCTAGTGAAACTAAAGTTGTTAAAAACGGTAAAATATTTGGTATTGTATTGGCTTTAGCGGCAATGTTTATTGCGCCTTTTATAGCAAATGCAGGTAGTTTATTTGGTTATTTACAAGAAGTAAACGGTATTTATAGTATTCCAATTTTTTCTGTTATAATAATTGGCTTTTTAACTAAAAGAGTACCAGCTATTGCAGCAAAGGTTGGTATTATATCTGGATCTTTACTGTATATTATAAGTCAGTTTTTAATGAAACCATATTTTGTGAGCTCTGCTTTAGAGAAAGCAGAAGCAGCAGGAGTTACTAGTGCAGATGCATTAGCTGTAGTAGAAGCAGATGCATACCCACACTTTTTACACGTAATGGCTATTTTATGTGTAGTAAACTCTTTAATAATGTTGGCTATTGGTAAAATAAAACCAAGAGAAACTGCTTTTGAGCAAAAATATACAGAGCAAGTAGAAATTAAGCCTTACAAATACGTAAACCAAATAGGTATTGTTATTTGTTTAATAGTGGTAGCAATATACGTGTACTTTGCTAATTAAGTAATTGTACTTTAAAATATAAAGAGGTTAGTTTAGTAAAACTAGCCTCTTTTTTTTATTACAAGTTTTTAGCTTGTATGTTATGGAAAGCGTCAGTTTGTTGTTTTAACAACTTTTCTGCTTGTTGTTTTTTATAATTGTAAATTTCGTTTTCTTGTTCAATATCTTCATATACTTTTTTATTTATTGCCGCATCTGTTTGCATTAAAGTGTTACGCTGTTCTACTTTCTGTGTAACCCAGGTTTTAACAATACTTTCTTCTTCCTCTAACTTAAAATCGTACATTCCTTTAGGAGCTAATAATTTTGCAATTATAGGAGATGTTTCTATAGCTAAAAACAATAAAAATATAAAGAATGATGGTAGCCAAGGTAGCTTGTTTAAAGCCGTTATACGAGCCATTAAACCATCAAAACCATCAATAATGGGTTGTGAGTCTTTAACAGAGGCAGCATATGCTGTATCTAATGCCACTGCTTGCTCTTCTAGCGTAGTAATTTTTGCGGCATTGTTTTCTTTTAGCTTTTGTAATTCTTGTAAGGCAGCATCATGTTTTTGTCTTTTTTCTTCATAAACTGGTCCTTTACCTAGCAGTTTAGTACCTTCCCTTCCTTCTGCCTCGGCAATATAAGTGTTGTAAAGCGCATTTGTTTCTGCTTCTTTAGTTGTAATTTCTTGTTTTAATTTTTCTATAGATTGATGAATGACTTCCTTTTTAGGACTGTACTGTAATGCAATTTGTTCCTTGTTTGCAAGCGTTAAATCATTCTTTTGTTCTAATAAAACCTGATTGATTTCTTTTTCAAAAATCTTCATTTCTAAAGGTTTTGAAATAACAATGGCTATTATAACAGCTAAAACAATACGGGGTGTGGCCTGTAACAATTCACTTTTAAAATTGTCTCTTTTTTTAATGGTAGAAACAATAAAGCGGTCTAAATTAAAAATAAGTAAGCCCCAAACAAGTCCAAAAAAAACAGCGTAGTAAACATTATCAAAAACAGTATACAATGCATATGCACTGGCTATAAAAGCCATAACAGCAGTAAAAAATACAGTTGCGCCAATACCAGCGTATTTGTTTTGCTCACCGTTAGAGCAAGTTTCTAGTATAGCAGTGTCTGCTCCGGAGCAGAGTATAAAAAAACGTTTAATCATAAGTGTTCTTTTTTTTGATGATTGATGTACCTATAAGAACGCATTTTGCAATGATTTGTTACAAAAAAAGCCTCTAAATGAGGCTTTTTATTACTTTTTAAGACATTATTATGAATAATTAGTCCTTTATTGGTGGAGCAGGAGGTGGCGGTGGTGGTAATGGGGCTGCTCCTTTTTCTTTTTTAATTAAAGCGCTACATTTCTCATAGCTTTTCATTGTTTTCTTATACAACTTATTTAATTCTTCTCTGGTTCCTTTACCTTCTTTTCTGTATTCACCAACAGCAGAACCATATTCATAGGCATCTTTTTTAAAAGCAGCTCTGGCTTTTGCAAGTTCTTTAGAGTCTTGTTTGTTATTTGATGGAGGTAATGGTGGTGGAGGTGGAGGTGGTAATAATTTTTTATCATCTTCTGTTAACTCGCTTCTTTTTTTGTATTCTGTTTTGCCATTTCTAATTAGTATAACGTATGGTAAAATAGGTGCTTTTACTCTTTTTACTTTAGCTCTATCTTCTTTGCTTAAGCTAAAGTAGATGCTACCTAAAAGCGTAAAAAGATCATCAATTTTCTTTTTCTCAGCTTCTGATCTATGTATATAATGTGGTTCTTGTTTAGTTAAGGTTACATATGTGTTGTACTCTTTTTTATAGGTTTCTAAAGGATCTTGTTTTTCTTCTTTTATAACTAAACCTAAGTGTTCAGAATTTTTAACAGGGATACTTTCAGGGAAAACAATATTATATTTTTTTATTTCTTCTTTACTAAACTCAGCATAAAGTTTTTTTAATTGAACATTTTTTATTTCTAAATCATCGTTAGAAATTTCGCTATTTTTTTTAAATGAATGTAACTCACTATTATACTTTTGTAGTATGCTATTATATGTATTTACATCTGCCTTAACATACGTATTAGTAAAGCCTTGTTTGGTAAATAAATTTACTTGGTGTTCTTGCGGAAACTTTGCGCTACGTGCATTTTTGTATACGTAGCTATTGTTAAAATGTACAATATCTGATGCCGAATACTTGTTTAATACAGAATTAGGAACGTGTTTATTATCTATCCAAATAGCAAAGTTTTCTTTGTTTTTCCAAGAATTAAACTCCGATTGCGTTGGTGCTTTTTTTGTAGTATTTTTTAAATCTACGCTAGGGAATTTTAGAATTGTTTTATGGTCTGTAACGGTTGCACGTTGTTCATTGGTCATTAGATCATAAATGGCAATTATACGCTGATAGTACGTCATATCTATTACTTTCTTCTTTGCATTGTTGTATTTTTTGAAAAATGTACGATATTCTTGCATCATTTTCTCTGAGGCACCTTTACCTGCATTTTTATTCGCGTGTGAGGCTTGAGTGTCTACTAAAATTTCTTCTGTTTTTTGGTTGCTAAAACTGTAAAAAAGCAATGCTGCTAAAGGAATAAGTAGCAAGCTTCTTAATACAACCGACCGTTTTGAGGTTCTTTTTTTCATAACTGTAAATCGTTTTTTGATTGATGAATAATTAATTGAATTTGCCATATATGGCTCTGTTACATTTGATGAAAATGCGAGTAAAATTTTTCTGTAGCTAACAGTGTCCGCACCCTGATTTAGGACAGCTTGATCTGCTAAAAATTCGTGATTTAATTTAATAGCGTGTTTTATAAAATAGATAAGCGGATTAAACCAGAATACAACTTGTAAAACCTCTATAAGTAATACGTCTATAGAGTGTTTTTGCTTTGCATGTGTAATTTCATGCAGCAACACTTCTTTTGGTATTTGTTTTTGTTGATGAGCTTTTTTATTTAAAAATATATAACTTAAAAAAGTATGGGGTGTAGTTTTCTCAGTTAACAGTACATTAGTATGGTTCTCTAGTCTTTGCTTAGGATTTTGCTTTATTTTTAAAAATAGGTTAGTGCTATTTTTAATAAATTTTATGCTAAAAATTAAAACACCCAAGCCGTAAATACTCCAAATTAGGTAGGACCAGTAATTGGTAGGTTCTACAATAGTTTCTGTAGTGTTTATGTTGCCATACTCCAATGGTGTTTTATAAATTGCTATTGGTACTTGCATGTATGTTGTAAACGTTATTAGTGGTATACCAAAACTTAAAACTAAAGCAGCTAGTAAGTAAAAACGTTTAAACTTGTGCATATTTTGCCCTTCTAAAAATAGTTTGTAAAAAAGGAATAAAGTTGCTAAACAAGCTGTAGATTTTAATAGGTACATAAGCATAACTATTTATTTTTTAGTTCTTGGTCTATTAGCTCTCTTAAATGTGCCAACTCTTCTTTTGTTATGTTGGTTTCTTTAGTAAAGAACGATGCAAATTGCGATGCACTATCATTAAAAAAGTTTTTTATTAAGCCGTTTACGTGTTTAGAGAAATAGGCTTTCTTTTTTACGAGCGGATAATATTCTCTGGATTTACCGTATAGATTGTAGGCTACAAAATTTTTGTCTGCCATACGTTTTAACATTGTAGCCACAGTAGTGGTTGCAGGTTTAGGATCTGAATACTGATCTAGCAAATCTTTTAAAAATGCTTTTTCTAATTTCCAGAGGTGGTTCATTAATTCTTCTTCTGATTTTGACAACTGCATAATTCTACATATTTAGAATGTTCTCTACAAACGTAGAACAAAAAAATGAATTCTACAAGTGTAGAGTCAAATTATTTTTTGTGAATGTTTTAAAATGAGTGCATTATGGTGTATTTGTAAGGTGCTAACATTTTTTTGCGTTAAGGATAGTAGTGAAAAGCCCACAGCGTAGCGAGGACTTGTAGCGTATAGCCTGCCCGTAGGAACGCCCTAATATAATTGCTTGCATAAAAAAAGTCCGTTTTAATTAAAAAACGAACTTTTAAATTGTGTTATGTATGTGATATTAAGAACTCATATCTGTAAAATTCTTGTAGAAATAAGGAATAGTTTCTATACCTTTTAGGTAGTTCCAAATTCCAAAATGCTCATTAGGTGAGTGTATTGCGTCACTATCTAACCCAAAGCCCATTAATATGGTTTTGCTTTGTAGCTCTTGCTCAAATAATGAGACAATTGGTATACTACCACCGCTACGTTGTGGTATTGGTGTTTTGCCAAAAGTAGTTTCGTATGCCTTAGATGCTGCTTTATAACCAACACTGTCTATAGGTGTTACGTAACCTTGTCCGCCATGATGTGGGTTTACTTTTACTGTTACACCTTGTGGTGCTATGCTTGTAAAGTGCTTAGAGAACAATTCTGTTATGTTTTCCCAGTCTTGGTTTGGTACCAAACGCATAGATATTTTTGCGTAAGCTTTGCTTGCTATTACGGTTTTTGCACCTTCGCCAGTGTAACCACCCCAAATACCATTTACGTCTAGAGTAGGGCGTATAGAGTTACGCTCGTTAGTGGTGTATCCTTTTTCTCCGTAAACAGCATTTATATCTAATGCTTTTTTATAGTTTTCTAAACTAAAAGGAGCTTTTGCCATTTCTGCGCGTTCTTCTGCAGATAATTCTTCTACGTTGTCATAAAAACCAGGAATGGTAATATGGTTGTTCTCGTCATGTAAAGACGAAATCATTTTTGTTAGTATATTTATTGGGTTGGCAACAGCGCCACCGTATAAACCAGAGTGTAAATCTCTGTTAGGGCCTGTAACTTCTACTTCTACATAGCTTAAACCTCTTAAGCCTGTTGTTATAGATGGTACGTCTTTGGCAATCATACCAGTGTCACTAATTAAAATAACATCGTTTTTAAGTTTTTCTCTGTTTTCTTTTACAAATGTAGATAGGCTAACGCTACCAACTTCTTCTTCACCTTCTATCATGAACTTTACGTTACAAGGTAGTTGGTTGGTACTTACCATAAATTCTAAGGCTTTTACGTGCATGTACATTTGCCCTTTGTCATCACAAGCACCACGAGCAAAAATTGCACCTTCTGGGTGTAGGTCTGTTTTTTTAATTACAGGCTCGTATGGTGGTGAGTCCCATAGGTTAATTGGGTCTGCTGGTTGCACGTCATAATGACCATAAACTAATACCGTTGGTAAATCTTTATTTATTATTTTTTCTCCGTAAACAATAGGGAAACCTTGAGTTTCACAAATTTCTACGGTATCACAACCTGCTTTTACTAAAGCATCTTTAACAGCATCTGCAGTTGTAAGTACATCATGCGCATAAGCAGGGTCTGCACTAACAGATGGTATTTTTAGAAGTTCTATAAGTTCATTTAATAATCTGTCTTTATTACTATCTATAAAGCTTTTTACGTCTTGCATAATATGTTTTTGATAAAGTATAAATGTACAAAAAAAAGAAGTTTTTATAATTAAGTATTTCAAAATTGATTTTTTGCATTATATTTGCAACCCAATTGGCAAAATTGCTACTTGAAAATGCAGGCGTGGTGGAATTGGTAGACACGCTAGACTTAGGATCTAGTGCCGCGAGGTGTGAGAGTTCGAGTCTCTCCGCCTGTACAAATAAAAAGCCTTTCAGGAAACTGAAAGGCTTTTTTTTATGTTAATTCTCTATTGTTCTAAACGTTAAGTTTATTCTGGGTGTACTTACTTTTTTTGTTGGTGGTAGTCTGTGTAACCAGTTTTTTTGAGTAGTACCTGTCATTACCAATAAACTTCCTCTGTCTAAATTAATATCTATTTTTTGCTTGTTCTCTTTATGTTTAAAACTAAACTTACGTTCTGCCCCAAAACTTAAAGACCCTATTGCCCCGTTTTCTTTTAAATCTTTTTCACCGTCACTATGCCAAGCCATACCTTCTTCTCCTGAGTGGTATAAGTTTAACAAGCAAGAGTTAAATGTTTCTCCGGTTTTTTCCTCTACTATTTTTTTTAGTTCTAGTAGCTCTTTTGTCCACGGTAGGGCTGTTTTGGTAATTTTAGAGTAGGTGTAACTAAATGGGTTGGTTGCATACCAAGCTACTTTGCGTTTAGTAGTTATGGTTTTTCCAAAAATAACAGCTTTATCATTCTCCCATTGTATATTGTTAAATAAATAACTGTAGTACTCTTGAGCTTTACTGGTTGGCATTATTGCTCCGTAATAATACACTTCGCCATCAAAAGGAAGTATATTTTTTTGTATGTCTGTGTTAAATAAATCCATTTATAATCATAAAAATAATCAATCAATTTTTAATTGGTTGTAATGTGCCTATTTAAAAATAAATAAACCTTTAACGTTTATTAACAGTAAAATTTTGTCCAGTAAATATCTGTCGCATTATTTTGCATTCTGTATGACAGTATCACTAAAAAATAAGACTGCTCTTTTATTAGCATTGTGTTTTACAATGTTGGGTAGCTTATACGCTAATGTTTCATTAGAAAATAGTGGTACTTTACAGCAAACAACCAATACAGATTCTGTTACTAAGCAAATAGAGAATGTAGGTTTGTCTGTACTAAATAAACACAGTCATTTTGCAACAGAGCTAACAGAGGCAAATGAAGAAGAAGTAACAGAAAATGTTACGCCTAAAAAATTAAGTAATAACAATGGCAATTTTAAAGTTGCCTTTTTTTCTGCTCAAATTTTAGGTTTACCATCTACACTACTTACTAAAACACATTATTTATTACACACCAATTTAGGGAGTGTTTTAAAAATTTATATAAAGTACCAAGTACTACTTATATAGAAAACCAATAAAGCAGTAGCCACTTACTAATACTGCTTACACACCACACCATTATTTATTTTGTCTAAGGACATAGCGGTAATATACGTATAGTTTTCTGTGCGTTTTTGCCACACGTATTAACAATCAATTATTTTAAAAAATCAATCGTATTATGAGGAGAACTTCTACACTCATAGGCCTATTGCTTGTGCTTTGTTTTGCCAGCTGTGAGTCTAAAAAAGAAGAAAAAAAAGAGGAATCTAAATTTCTTGTTACCAATCCTGTTAAAGAAGACACCATTATTAAAAAAGACTACGTATGCCAAATACACTCTATTAGGCATATAGAAATACGTGCTTTAGAAAAAGGGTATTTAAAACATATTTCTATAGATGAGGGGCAGTTTGTAAAAAAAGGTCAAAAGCTTTTTAATATAATGCCAAACGTGTATCAGGCAGATTTGCAAAAAGCAAAAGCTGAAGCAGAAGTAGCAGAAATAGAATACAAAAACACAAAACTACTAGCAGATAGTAATGTGGTTTCTGCAAATGAATTAGCAATGTCTAAAGCAGAATATGATAAAGCTAAAGCAGAGGTGTTTTTAACACAAACCCATTTAAGTTTTACAGATATTAGAGCTCCTTTTGATGGTATTGTAGATCATTTAGAAGCTAGAGAAGGTAGTCTTTTAGATGAAGGAGAAAAATTAACCACACTGTCAGATAACAGTAAAATGTGGGTATACTTTAATGTGCCAGAGGCAGAGTATTTAGACTACATTACAAATACGGGTAAAGCAAGAGCTAAACAAGTAGAGTTGGTTATGGCAAACAATAAAATGTTTAACCAAACAGGTATAGTAGAAACTATAGAGGGTGAGTTTAATAACCAAACTGGTAACATTGCGTTTAGAGCAACCTTTCCTAATCCAGATAAAATATTAAGACACGGTGAAACTGGTAGTGTACTTATGTCTGTTCCATATGATGACGCCTTACTAATACCACAAAAAGCAACTTTTGAAATTTTAGATAAAACTTACGTGTATGTTATAGATGCTAATAGTGAGGTTAAGCAAAGAGAAATAGAAATTGAAGCTACCTTACCTAACTTATTTATTGTTAGCAAAGGCCTTTCTACTAAAGATAAAATACTGCTAGAAGGGTTGCGTATGGTAAAAAATAACGAAAAAATACATACCAAGTTTTTAGAACCAAATACGGTACTAAAAGAACTAGACCTGTATGCAGAATAATTACAAAATAGAACTATAAAAATATGTTTAGTAAATTTATAAAAAGGCCTGTGTTGGCTATTGTAATTTCTGTAATTATTATTTTTACAGGACTGTTAGCAATAAACCAATTGCCTATATCCCAGTTTCCGCAAATAGCACCTACAACTGTAAATATTTTTATTGCTTACCCTGGTGCCAGTGCAGATGTGTTGGTAAAATCTACCTTAATACCTTTAGAGACTTCTATAAACGGTGTACAAGGTATGCGTTATATAGCTTCTGATGCTACAAGTGCCGGTGAAGGAACTTTACGTGTAATTTTTGAGCCTGGTACAGACCCCAATGAGGCTGTTGTTAAAATAAAAACACGTGTAGATCAAGTAATGCCTTTGTTGCCAGAATTGGTACAGCGTGAAGGTGTAATTATTACTCCCGTACAACCTAGTATGCTTATGTACGTTAACTTGTACAGTAATAAAAAACATACAGACGAAAAGTTTCTTTACAACTATGCTTACACCAAAATGGTGCCAGAAATACAACGTATAGATGGTATTGCAAGTGCTAAAATTTTAGGTAGCCGTAAGTACGCTATGCGTGTTTGGCTAAAACCAGATCGTATGCGTGCATACAATGTTTCTGCAGAAGAGGTTTTAAAAGCAATGGAAGACCAAAGTATTTTGGCCAGACCAGGTAGAATTGGTAGAAGTTCTGGTAAAAAATCACAAGCGTTAGAATATACATTGGTATACCAAAATAGGTATAGTGAGCCAGATCAATACAAAGACATCATTATTAAGGCTAATGAAGAAGGAGAAATTTTAACGCTAAAAGACATTGCTGATGTAGAGTTAGGAAGTGAGTTTTTTGATATCTACTCTAATTTAGATGGTAAGCCATCTGCATCTATTGTATTAAAGCAAACCTTTGGTAGTAACGGGAGTGATGTAATAGACGCAGTTAAAGATAAACTGAAAGAGCTTAAAGAAGATTTACCTCCTGGTATAGACTATAAAATTAGTTATGATGTTTCTAATTTTTTAGATGCATCTATAGAACAAGTATTACATACGCTTAGAGATGCATTTATTCTTGTAGCTATTGTAGTGTTCTTGTTTTTGGGAGATTGGAGGTCAACTTTAATTCCAATTATAGCCGTGCCAGTATCACTTATTGGTGCATTTTTTATTATGCAACTATTTGGGTTGTCTATAAACTTAATAACCCTATTTGCACTGGTATTGGCAATTGGTATTGTGGTAGATGATGCTATAGTTGTGGTAGAAGCCGTACACGCAAAAATGGAAGAAGAACATTTAACACCTTACAAGGCTGTTAAAAGTGTTGTTGGAGAAATTGGTGGTGCTATTATAGCAATTACATTGGTAATGGTTTCGGTTTTTGTTCCTATTTCTTTTATGACAGGTCCGGTTGGTGTGTTTTACCGTCAGTTTTCTATAACAATGGCTGGTTCAATAGTTATTTCTGCATTAGTTGCTTTAACATTAACGCCAGTACTTTGTGCAATGTTATTAAAGCACAATGATGGTAAAAGAAAAAAATCGGCAGTAGATAAGTTTATAGATTGGTTTAACAGAGGCTTTGAACGACTTACAGGTAGCTATGTAAAAATTTTAAATAAAATTGTAGCTCGTAGAATTTTAACTTTTGGCGTCTTGGCAATATTTTGCGCAGGTATCGTTTATACCAGTAAAATTTTGCCTGCTGGTTTTATACCTAATGAAGATCAAGGGATGATTTATGCCATTATACAAACTCCTCCAGGCTCTACATTAGAACGCACAAATGAAGTTGCCAGAAAACTACAAGCCATATGTGAAGAAACAGAGGGTGTACAATCTGTTTCATCATTAGCAGGTTATGAAATAATGACAGAGGGTCGTGGTTCTAATGCTGGTACGTGTTTAATAAACTTAAAACCTTGGTCAGAGCGCCACCATTCTGTTCATGAAATAATGGAAGAACTAGAGGAAGAAACCAAAAATTTAGGTGCAGTTATAGAGTATTTTGAGCCGCCTGCAGTCCCTGGTTTCGGTTCTTCTGGTGGTTTTTCTATGCGTTTGTTAGATAAAACTAATGGTACAGACTATCATGAGTTCGAGAAAATAAACAACAACTTTATGGAAGCTTTAGGAAAGCGTAAGGAGTTAAGTGGCTTGTTTACTTTTTATGCAGCTAATTATCCGCAATATAAACTTAAAATAGACAATAAAGCAGCTATGCAAAAAGGGGTGTCTATTGGTGCGGCTATGGAAAACTTAAACATTTTAATTGGTAGTACTTATGAGCAAGGATTTATACGTTTTGGAAGATTTTTTAAAGTATATACCCAAGCAGCACCAGAGTACAGAGGTTTGCCTTCTGATTTAGAAAAGCTTTTTGTAAAGAGTGAAGAAGGTAAAATGGTACCGTATTCTGCTTTTATGAAGATTGAAAAAGCACTTGGTCCTAATGAAATTACTAGGTACAATTTATACAATTCTGCTGCAATTAGGGGGCTGCCGGCTCCTGGTTATACTAGTGGCGATGCTATAAAAGCAATACAAGAAGTAGCAAAAGAATCTTTACCACATGGTTATGATGTTGCGTGGGAAGGATTGTCTTATGATGAGGCACGCAGAGGTAACGAGTCTATCTACATTTTTGCAATTGTATTAGTGTTTGTATACTTAGTGTTGGCAGCACAGTATGAAAGCTTTTTACTGCCTTTAGCCGTAATACTATCATTACCTGTAGGTATTTTTGGTTCGTTCTTTTTATTAAAAATAATGGGACTTTCTAATGATGTTTATGCACAAATTGGTATGATTATGTTGGTTGGTTTGTTAGGTAAAAACGGAGTGTTAATTGTGGAGTTTGCGGTTCAAAAAAGAAATCAAGGTTCTACAATACTAGAAGCAGCTATAGAAGGTGCAAAAGCACGTTTTAGACCTATTTTAATGACATCCTTTGCATTTATTGCAGGGTTAATACCACTAATTATTGCTACAGGAGCAGGAGCAATAGGAAATAAAACTATAGGCGGTTCTTCTTTAGGAGGAATGCTTTTAGGGACTTTATTTGGTGTATTAATAATACCTGGTTTGTATTACATTTTTGCAAAAATGGCAGATGGGCGTAGTCTTATTAAGGATGAAGATACAGTGCCTGCTTCTGAAGAGTTTATGCGAGCTAGTGAAAGTAAAAGCGGAATGAAGGCTCGTATGGAGAAAATAAATCAACTTTTGAAAAAATTAATAGCTAAAAATGAAGATAATAAATAAATATAAAACTGTGCTTAGGCATAAAAAAGCCTATCTAGTTTGTGTTATTTGTGTGTTTGCTTTTTATTCTTGTGTTCCTACAAGAGAAATAAAAAATGAAAATACAACAGTGCCAACTGTATATAATAACGCAACTACAGACACTGTAAATTCTGCTGTTATGAAATGGGATCAGTATTTTTCTGATCCTCATTTAAAAGCAATTATAGATACGGCCTTAGTTAATAACCAAGAATTAAATATTATGCTACAAGAAGTACAGGTGGCTAAAAATGAAATTATGGTTAGAAAAGGTGAGTATTTACCATTTGTAAACATACAGGCAGGAGCAGAGGTAGAAAAAGTTGGGCGTTATACCAGTCAAGGTGCTAATGATGCTAATACAGATATTAAAGAAGGAGAAGAATTTCCAGAGCCTTTACCTAATTATCAGGTAGCAGCAGTTGCGTCATGGGAGTTAGATGTTTGGAAAAAACTAAGGAACTCTAAAAAAGCTGCTGTGTTAGAGTATTTAGCAAGTGAAGAAGGTAAAAACTTTATGGTTACCAATTTGGTTTCAGAAATTGCATCTTCTTATTATGAGCTTTTAGCTCTAGATAATCAGCTTAAAATAATAGACCAGAATATAGCTATTCAAAAAAATGTGCTAGAAATTGTTAAACTGCAAAAACAAGCTGCTAGGGCAACAGAGTTAGGTGTAAAGCGTTTTGAAGCTGAGGTTTTAAAAAACCAAAGTTCTAGATACCAAATACAACAACAGATTACCGAGGCAGAAAATAAAATTTGTTTTTTAATGGGTTCTTATCCTAAACATATTAAAAGAACCACAACAGATTTTGTAGAAATTACTACTACTCCAGTACACGCAGGTATACCAAGCCAGTTACTACAAAATAGACCAGATATTAAGCGTGCAGAGTATGAGTTGGCTGCTAATAAATTGAATATAAAAGTAGCCAAAGCCAATTTTTATCCATCAATAGGTATTAAAGCAGGTGTGGGGTTAGAGGCTTTTAAACCTAAGTTTTTAACAAAAACGCCAGAGTCTGTACTTTATAATGTTGTTGGTGATGTGATTGCACCACTTATAAACCGTAATGCTATTAAGGCAGCATATAAAAATGCAAATAAAAGGCAAATTAAAGCGGTATACGAGTATGAGAAGGCTATTTTAAATGGTTATATAGAAACCACAAACCAATTGTCTAATATAAAAAATCTTAAAAAAAGTTTTGATGTTAAACAGCAAGAAGTAAATGCGTTAACAGAGTCTATTGCAATTTCTAACAAGCTATTTAGATCTGCTAGAGCAGATTATATGGAGGTGTTATTAACACAGCGTGATGCTTTAGAGGCAAAAATAGAACTTGTAGAAACCAAAAAAGAGCAGTTGCTAGCGCATGTAAACATATACCACGCTTTAGGCGGTGGTTGGAATTAGTTTTTTTAATTGTTATGTTTTTTAAGTTAGTTGTTAAAGTTTTTTAGTTCTCTACTTTTTCAACGAAAAAGCCCTTCAGAAATGAAGGGCTTTTTATATAATCTATAGCGTTTTAAAGCTAAATTCAAAAACAAGACGTGGGGAAAGTGCTTTTGTCCTTTTTACAAGACGCCTACGGCAGCCAAAATTAAGCATCCTACAACGGCAATTAATATTGCAATAAGTACAACAACCATTGCGCCTAGGAAACTATTTAAGACCTTTGTACCAACAGTTAATTCTTTCATAATCTCAATAGTTTCTAGTAATTTACAAATTAAAATCGACTTTAACAATTTTAGTCACTGTAAATCAAGTTGTTATATGAGTTGTAAAAACTGTTGTATTACTTGTTTACAAGTAAAGTGCCAATGTAACTTGCTATTTTGTTTGTAGCTCCAATATTTTGAGCAACGTAATTTTTATTTATTTCTGCAGTGCTATTGTAGTGTTCTTTTTTAGAAATTAACAGATCTAAAACACTCGTAAACTCGTTTTGGTTTGCGGCGGGTAAAACTCCTTTTAGTTGTACTAAATCTTCAGCTTCTTTAAAGCCTTTGTAAATTGGGCCAATTAGTATAGGAACTCCAAACACGGCAGGTTCTAAAGTGTTGTGTAAGCCGCCTTTTGTAAAACCACCACCTATATAAGCTATGTGAGCATAACTGTATACTTTGGTTAAAATTCCAATAGTATCAATAATTAAAACATCAAAATCAGAAATATCATTATTGTTTATTTCTGAAAATAAAACTACTTTTTTGTGTATGCTATTTTTTAACTCTTCTATTTGGTCTGTAATAATATTATGCGGAGCAATAACAAATTTTATATTTTTTGCAGAGGTATTATTTATGTAATCTATTAAAAATAAATGTCCTTTTGGCCAAGTACTACCAGCTACTACGCAAGTTTTGTTTTGTGTAAAGTTGGTCATAAAATCTAACTCATTGTTTTGCTCTAGTATTTTAGATACGCGGTCAAACCTTGTATCACCACTAACAGTGCAATTGTTAAAACCAATACTTTTAAGTAAGTTTTTAGAGTTAGAGTCTTGCACAAAAAAATGTGTAAATGCAGTTAAGCTTTTGCGCATAAAACTACCATACCATTTAAAAAATAGTTGTTCTTTTTTAAAGTAGGCAGAAACTAAAAGAGTTGGTATTTGTTTTTCTTTTAAAATTTTAAGGTGGTTAGGCCATATCTCATATTTTACAAAAACGGCAAGCTTAGGATTTACAGCTTTTATAAATTTTTTAGCATTTTTTAAAGTGTCTAATGGCATATAAACAATAGCATTAGCAATGTTGTCATCTTTTTTGACTTGGTAGCCAGAAGGAGAAAAAAATGTAACAACAAACTTGTAGGTAGGGTAATTTTTTTTAAGTTTTTCTATAACAGGCAAACCTTGTTCATACTCACCTAAAGAGGCTGTGTGTACCCAAATAACATCATCTTTTACAGAAATGTTTTTGCTTAGGGTGTTGTAAATATTTTTACGGCCCTGCACAAAGAGTTTTATTTTAGGGTTAAAATTTGCAATTATTTTAACCAAAAGAGCGGCAATGTGTACTACAATGTTATATAAAAGATGCACCTAATGTTTATTTGTCGTAAAAATACGTTTCTTTCATTAATTTCATTGTTGCCCATTGGTATTTTTGTAAATTTACCTTTCAAATTAAGGCAATGAAAAAAATTCAGATGGTAGACCTTAAAGGTCAATACCAAGATATAAAAGAGCAAGTAAACACTTCTATAGCTCAGATATTAGAAACATCAGCATTTATTAACGGTCCAGAGGTACACGCACTACAAAAAGAAATGGAAGAGTATTTGGGTGTTAAGCATATGATACCTTGCGCAAATGGGACAGATGCTTTGCAAATTGCAATGATGGGTCTTGGTTTACAGCCTGGAGATGAGGTTATTACTGCAGATTTTACCTTTGCAGCTACTGTTGAGGTTATTGCATTATTACAATTAACGCCTGTTTTGGTAGATGTTGAGCCAGATACGTTTAACATAAACCCAGCTGCTATAGAAAAGGCTATAACACCAAAAACTAAAGCTATTGTTCCTGTATATTTATTTGGACAATGTGCAAATATGGATGCCATTTTAGAAATTGCAGAAAAGCATAATTTATTTGTTATAGAAGACAATGCACAAGCAATAGGTGCAAGTTATATTTCTAAAGAAGGAAGCAAGAAAAAAGCGGGCACAATGGGTCACGTTTCAGCAACATCGTTTTTTCCTTCAAAAAATTTAGGAGCTTACGGAGATGGTGGAGCTATTTTTACAAATGATGATGCATTAGCGCACACATTAAGAGGCGTTGTAAATCACGGAATGTATGAGCGTTACCACCATGATGTGGTAGGAGTAAACTCTAGGTTAGACTCTATACAGGCGGCAGTTTTAAGAGCTAAACTACCTAATTTAGATACTTATAACCAAAAGCGTAGAGCAGCTGCATTAAAATATTCTATGGCTTTGGCTAACCATAAAGATATTATTACGCCAAAAATGGATGTGTGTTGTTCGGCAGACACTTGTGTTTGTGATTGTCACGTATTTCATCAATATACTTTACAAATAAAAAACAACGACAGAGATGCACTTGTAAAGCATTTACAATCTAAAGATATTCCGTGTGGTGTGTACTATCCAATTCCTTTACACTTGCAAAAGGCATATAAAGATAGCAGGTATAATGAGTCTGATTTTCCTGTTACAAACCAACTGGTAAAAGAAGTTATTTCTTTACCAATGCATACCGAGTTAGATGATGAGCAAATAACCTACATTACAGACGCAGTTTTAGAGTTTTTAAATAACTAACCAAATATAGAAATAGATGAAAATATTAGTAACAGGCGGATTAGGTTTTATTGGTTCGCACACTGTGGTAGAATTACAGAATAAAGGCTTTGAAGTCGTAATTATTGATGATTTATCTAATTCTTCAGAAAAAGTATTGGATGGTATTGTGGCTATAACTGGCACAAAGCCAACTTTTGAAAAATTTGATCTTAAAGAAAAGTCTAAAGTTCAAGATTTTTTTAAACGTCACTCTAATATTGCTGGTGTTATACATTTTGCAGCTTCTAAAGCTGTAGGAGAAAGTGTAGAAAAACCATTATTGTATTATGAAAACAATATAGGAACATTGGTGTATTTACTACAAGAGTTGTCTGCTTTGCAAAAAGCTAATTTTATTTTTAGTTCTTCATGTACTGTATATGGGCAAGCAGACATTATGCCAATTACAGAAAATGCACCAGTAAAAGAAGCAGAGTCTCCTTATGGCAATACCAAGCAAATGGGCGAAGAAATTATTAGAGACACGTGTAAAGTTGTACCGGCATTAAATGCAATAGCATTGCGCTACTTTAACCCAATGGGTGCACACCCAAGTGCAGAAATTGGAGAATTACCAATAGGAGTGCCACAAAATTTAGTACCTTTTATAACACAAACAGGTGTTGGTTTAAGAGAGCAATTGTCTGTTTTTGGTGGAGATTATCCTACGCCAGATGGCACTTGTATTAGAGACTATATACACGTTGTAGACTTAGCTAAGGCACACGTAGTAGCTTTAGAACGTTTAATTGGCGGTAATAATAGTGCAAACTATGAAGTTTTTAACGTAGGCACAGGTACTGGAAGTTCTGTTTTAGAAGCAATAAAAAGCTTTGAGCGTGTGTCTGGTAAAAAATTAAATTATAAAATTGTAGATCGTAGACCAGGAGATATTACAACTGCCTACGCAGATACTACAAAGGCAAATACCGTTTTAGGCTGGAAAGCAGAGTCTACATTAGATGATGCTATGAAATCTGCCTGGGATTGGGAGCAAAAAATTAGAAAATAATTAAAGCTTAATGTTAAAAGTAATAAAGTATGGTTTGGGTGTAAACCATACTTTATTTTTTTGCGTACATAAAAGAGATGACATTTAACTACCCAAATACCAAAACTCTTTTAAGCTCTGTAACGAGCCAAAACCTATATGGTAATTTGGTAACTCAATTACAAAAAGACTTTAGTTTAGCTAACATAGACTTTAATCTGCTTCAAGAAAATAAAACAATTTCTCCAGAAGAGCTTGCCACTGCCCTACGCGAAAAAATTTACCAACTGCTTTTAGAACGTTTTACAGAGTACTTAAACCTGTTGTATGTTATAGACATTCCAGAGCAAACCCTAAAGCAAATACAAGTTACAGATGCAGTGGAAGTAGCAGACCAAGTAGCATTTTTAATCTTAAAAAGAGAATGGCAAAAAGTGTGGTACAAAAAGCAATACTCTAGCTAATTAATACTAGGTTTTAAGCAATTAAGTTTGGCGTAATAATTGCTATATTTGAGGGTAAATAATAAACTCTTGTTTAAAAAATTATCACTTAGGTCACGTATTTTTATTACCATGATGTTTTTGGTGCTTATGGCATCAATACTAATTGCTGGTGTAACTATTTATCAATACAGAGAACAATCTAAAGAATATAACCAAGACCGTTTAGAGCGTAAAGAAGCACAGATAAAGGAAAGTGTTAATCTTACAATAAGAAAAACCTCTTTTGAGCGTATTACAGAAAAATTGCATTTAATTTTTAAGGACGAGATTTTTGAAATTGCAGAAATTCAGAATGTAAATTTTAGTATTTATGATCTAGAGGGAGAATTAATTATAGACTCCCATCCTTTACTTAATAAAACATCTGTAACAACTTGTTTAGATGCTATTGTTCTTCAAAAATTAAAAACTAGTGATAATCAGCGTTACGTAGAAGAAGTTAGTCATATTGAAAAAATATCTAACGAAGAGAAAATATTTAGATCCTCTTACACTTTTATAAAGGATTTAAAATTTAGAGATATTGGTATTTTAAAGCTAGAGTATGTAGAGGATACCTCTTTTGAAGATAAAGAGCTGCCAGAGTTTTTGCTAAGACTAGGTTTGGTTTACATAGTAATGTTTATAATTGCTATTGTGTTGGCTTACTTTACATCTAAATACATAACAAGGTCTTTACAAACAATTTCAGATAAGCTTAATAAAACTGATTTAAGCATTAGAAATCCAAAAATATTAATAGATAATCCTAGTGAAGAAATAGGGCGCTTAGTAGATGCTTATAACGGAATGATTGATGAGTTAGAGCAAAGTGCTGTAAAATTAGCTAAAAGCGAAAGGGAGCAAGCCTGGAGAGAAATGGCAAAACAAGTGGCTCATGAAATAAAAAACCCGCTTACTCCTATGCGTTTAAGTGTGCAGAGTTTTGAGCGTAAGTTTAACCCAAATGACCCAGACATAAAAGAGAAACTTACAGAGTATTCTAAAACGTTAATTCAGCAAATAGATACTATGAGTAGTATAGCCTCTGCTTTTTCTAATTTTGCGCAAATGCCAGCACAACAAAACGAGACGTTAAACGTAGTTAAAATTGTTAAATTAGCTGTAGATATCTTTAATGAAAGTTATATTCACTTTATAGCAGAAGAAGAGAGTATTGTGGCAAAATTAGACCGGACACAGTTGGTGCGTGTGGTTACCAATTTGGTTAAAAATGCAATGCAAGCACTACCAGAAGTAGAAAACCCTAAGGTATTGGTAACTGTAGCATCAGATGGTGATTTTGTAAAAATATCTGTAGCAGACAACGGTGTGGGTATTGCAGATGAATTTAAAGATAAAATTTTTGAGCCTAAGTTTACAACTAAAACTAGTGGTATGGGATTAGGATTAGGAATGGTAAAAAATATTGTAGAAACCTATAAAGGGAACATTACATTTACTTCTCAGCCACAAAAAGGGACAGTTTTTGTAGTGCGTTTTCCCAAAGAAAATAATTAAAACTAACAAATATGAATTTTGAAACTATTTTAGTAGAACAGCAAAATAGCACTGCAATTGTAACTATAAACAGACCAAAAAAGCTAAATGCTTTAAACAAGGCTACTATTTTAGAATTGCATAAAGCTTTTGCAAATTTAGAAGCAGATAAAAGTGTTAAAGCAATTATATTAACGGGTAGTGGTGATAAGGCTTTTGTTGCTGGTGCAGATATCTCTGAGTTTGCTAATTTTTCTGAAGAAGAAGGAGCCAGATTAGCACGTAAAGGACAAGATGAACTTTTTAATTTAGTAGAAAACTTAGGAACTCCTGTAATTGCGGCTGTAAATGGTTTTGCATTAGGTGGCGGATTAGAGCTGTCTATGGCTTGCCATTTTAGAGTAGCTAGTGATAATGCAAAAATGGGCTTGCCAGAAGTGTCTTTAGGAGTAATACCTGGTTACGGTGGTACACAACGTTTACCGCAATTAGTTGGTAAGGGTAGAGCAATGGAATTAATAATGACAGCAGGAATGATTTCTGCAGATAAAGCATTAGACTACGGGTTGGTAAATTATGTGGTAACACAAGAAGAATTATTGCCACTTTGCCATAAACTAATAGGTAAAATTACAAACAATTCTTCTGTAGCAATTTCTGCAGCTATTAAAGCAGTTAATGCTGGTTTTACTAAAGATGGTTATGATGTAGAAATTGAAGCCTTTGGTGCTTGCTTTGGAACAGAAGATTTTAAAGAGGGTACTACTGCATTTTTAGAGAAAAGAAAAGCAAATTTTCCAGGAGCATAGTGTATGAAAAAATACTTAGGATTAAGTTATTTATTGCTTTTAGTTGGCTGTAGTAATTACGGACAATTAAAAGTAATAGCAAATATACCTGAAGAATTTAAAGAAGTATCTGGGCTTGTGTCTACAGCGCAAAATAGTGTTTGGCTTATTGAAGATAAGGGAAATAAAGATGAACTTTATAAAATTGACTCTAAAGGCAATTGGCTAAAAACACTTAAGGTTAAAAACGGCAAAAATCACGACTGGGAAGATCTAAGTAAAGATAAAGCTGGCAATGTTTACATAGGAGACTTTGGAAATAATAGTAGTGATAGAGATGATCTAGAAATTTTAAAAGTACCTAATCCTGATAATGAAAAGGGAGATGATATTGAAGCAGAAAAAATAGAGTTTAGTTATCCAGAACAGACAGATTTTTCTCCTAAGAAAAAGGAATTATTGTATGATGCAGAATCTCTTTTTTATTGGAAAAACAGCCTTTATATAATTACTAAAAATAGAGCTAAACCATTTACTGGTGAAGCACTTATTTATAAAGTTCCTGCAACTAAAGGCAAGTATAAGGCAGAGTTAGTTGGTAGTTTTATGGCGGGTACAGATGAACGTACCAGCCGAATTACATCTGCGGCAATCTCTCCAGATGAAAAAACTATAGTGCTTATTAGTAATGGTATGCTTTGGAGTTTTACAAATTTTAAAGCAGACAACTTTACACAGGGTACTGTTAAAACCATAGATTTGGGAGTAAGAACCCAGTTAGAGTCTGTTTGTTTTATTACAAATAATACCTTGTATTTAGCAGATGAATATCATAAAAAAACAGGCGGAAACCTATATATTTATACATTAAACTAGGGTTTAAAATCCAAACCCTAGTCCAAATGTAAATCTTGGTCCTTCGTCTGCATAAAATAAGGCAACTCTGGCAGAAATAACATCTGCACCATTTAAAAAGATACCGCCACCATATGATGTTTTCCACTCGTCAGAATCCTCTGTTGGCAACCATATACGTCCATAATCAAAGCCAGAATATACACCTAATGATAATGGTATAATATTGGTTTTCATTTTTCTAAGACTATAGCGTATATCTGTATTTTGGTAATATGCTTTTTTACCAGTAAAACGTTGGTTTCTGTAACCTCTTAATCCGTCTATACCACCAATACTTGCTCCTTGGTAAAACTCATAATCATCTCCTATGTTAAAATGGGCTTTCCATTTTGTAGCTAAAACTAACCTTCCGTTTGGTACTAGTTTATAATCAAAAGCAAGACTAGGAATTATGTATGCATAATTTTGACTGTCATTAACTAGAGACTGCTTGTAACCAGCTTTTATCATTGTAGACATACCCATTGTTGGAAAAGCATTGTTATCCTTATTTTCATAAGTGTAAGTTGCATCTGCACCTAAAAATGTGTTGCGTACATCTTCATTATTTGCTACATAAAAAGTATTTATAAACCTGTCTTCTGTTTCTTCTACCTCTATTGTTTCTAGTAATAGACCAGCTTTAAATTTACCTCCTAATTGTCCGTTAAATACAATAGATGGTGCAACCTTAATTTGCTCTAGTTTTACCCTGTTGTAATCCATACCAAGGTCATCATCACTATTTGTTGTATTGTTTCCATAGCCAAAAAAGTTTACACTAAAATTAGGGCTTGTAAACCTTGTGTCTACTTCAAAATTCCAGTTGCCAAAAATATTAGCAAATTCTCCAGTATATCCAAAATCAAAACCTTGCGTTGCAAAGTAAAAAGAAGCATTAAATGTGTGTTTTTCTGTAAAAGGATTTAGCCTAAAACCGTTGTATGTATAGGTGTTAGTAAAGCCTATTTTAACACCATCATCTGGGTTAAAACCAATTGTTGGTATAATTTGGTTTACACTATTGCGTATTGCTAATGGGTTATACACATTTGTGTTGTAATCATTTGTAAGTTTTATTCTTGCATTGTTATCTGCCTTAAAAGTGTTCTTTTTAGACTTGTAATCATAAACAATGGTATTTTTACCGTTTGTTAGGTTGTAAATATCATTGTTTTGTCCGCCAATAATTCTAATTTTAATTTGACTTTGGTTAGCTCCATAGTCTTCAAAATAATCATCATCATCTAAGCCATAAACCCATATTTCTTTAGTAATATCACTACTAAAAGTTTTGTCAAAAAATAGCTTTTCTTTTTCTCCCTTAATGTTACGGTAGGCTTTTATTTGTACTTCTTTTTTATTTAGATGATTAATCTCAAACCAATCATCTTTATCTGTACCAGAAACTACAGCAAATTTGTTTAAAATTCGGTGGTATTCTTTAGCATACTCTTTTACGTGAGCTATACGAGACAGTAATATTTTTTTTAGTTTTGGTAAAGACTCATCTTGTATTTCTACAGGGAAATCTTTAAAAGATTTATCTATTATATCTGCAGTTAAATTTTGTTGTATGTATGTAGCTTCTGCAATCCAATCTTCTAATTTTGTTTCGCTTAATAGGGCAATGTCTAACACGTAAGTTTTAGGTGAAGAGTTAAACCCGCGTACACTTCTTATTTCTTCATTAAACCCTTCCATTAAGCGCAAAGAGGGTACAATTCTGGTAGCCAAACTCATTAATGGTCCGTCTCCCATATTAGAAAACACTTGATCTCTGTCTCTAGGAACGGGTTTGTAAATTATTTTATTTTTTTCTTTGTTTTCTGCCCAACGCCACTGGTCTGTATGTCTGTCCCAATCTCCAATAACCATATCAAAAAGTCGGGCTCTAAGGTACATTTTATCATCTACGGCATATTTTTCATCATCACGCAAATCTTCAAGCATACTATCTGTGCTTTTAAGTTCATTAGCATAACCAAAACTTTTAAGATTTCCGTGGTTATCGCCAGCATGTTCTTCAAACATATATAATTCATCTCCATAATTTACATTAAAATCTCCTAAAGCTTTTTGTTTAGGGATGTAGTACAATCTAGGATTTGTATGATAAATATTTATAGCATCAGATAATTTAGATACAATGTATGGAGCGTAAGGATGAGACCCAGTGTAAAAATCCATAAGTAATTTTTCTATAGCAGTATCTTCAAACTCACCAACTACGTATTGGTCTTTAAAAGCCATAGATTGTAAGTATAATTCTGCACTTTTACGCATAGATCGCATAACATATTCTTTGCCATCTTTATCTGCTAAACGTAAAGATTTAGACTGGTGTCCGCCACCGGCTCTTACAGGTGTTAGGCCACCATAAATTGTGTCTAAGCTTAATGTGGGTACAGTTACAGGGGTGCCGTAGTATTTACGGTAACGATCTCCCCAAACAAAATTGTGAAATCCTGTTTTGGTAATTTCTTCTTGTGTGTATATGGATGCTGTTGTTGTTGCCGGAAAACTATCGGGTAATTTTTTTGTAAATAGTTTTTTGTCTTCAGGTAAAACTTCGGAAGTAAAAAGAAATTTTTCGTTATTATCTTGGTCTAAGCCATAAAAACGTACTCTAGAAGAGCCATCTTTATAAATTTCTAATGTTGCATACCCTTTTTCTCCAGTAGAAAATTTGCTGCCATTAATAAGTCTAGTTTCACCACTTTTTGCACCAGCGCCACTAACAATTTGCGGAGTGTTTTCTTCTACAATGTATTGTAAAGAATGTTCATGCCCAGAAACAAATATTACTTTGTTAGAGTATTGTGCAAGTGTAACAACGCGGTTGCGTAGTTCTCTGTATCTTTTGCCTTGTAAATCTTCTGAAGACGGACCAGCAGTTTTTCTAAGTAAATTTAAAAAAGTACCAACAATAGGTAATGGGCCTACACCAGATTTAGGGTAAAAGTGTTTTTTAAAAGAGTATTGTCCGCCATGAGAACCATAGCTAAACATTGGGTGGTGCATTGCAATAACTGTAGTTTTTTGCTTGTTTTTAGATATTAAACTCTCTAGCTCTATTAAAAACTTTTCTCTACTTTTAATATCACACTTATCATTAATGTCTGGCCTTTTATTCCAATTGGTTAAGTACCATTCTGTGTCTATAGCTATAATTATAAGATTTTCATTTACTTCTATAGTTTCTAATGGGCAGCCATCTTCAGGAAAAAAAACATCTTTGCTGTCTAGGGCTTCTTGTATGTAATCTTGCTCTCTTTCTAAGCCAACCAAACCTTCTGTATACCAATCATGGTTACCAGGTATAAATAATGGTTTTCCTTTGTAATTTTTTAAAGTGTTTAATTGTGCATCTAAATGACTTTTTGCAATTAAATAAGCTTGTGTAGAATCTTTAGGGTCTGGCATTCCTGCAGGGTAAATGTTATCTCCTAAAAATAAAACGGTACTATTTTTTGGGGCCTTTTCAATTCTTTTTTTAAATGATTTTAACACAGGGTTCATTCCGTTTATAGGAGATTTACCTGCATCACCAATTAAATAAAACGTATGTTCTATATCTTTATTAGTAGTAGTATCTTTGGCTTGTTCTGTATTTGTGTATTTTGCCTTTTGTGTAGCACAATTAGTAAGGATTAAAATACATAACGACCAACAATATTTTCTAATGGAAGTATTCATAAAGATTAAATTTTGTAATTTGTGATGCACCTTATTTATTAAAAACAATGGCAAATATTATTCAGGAAACCGAAGATTATGTAATTAGTTTGTTAACCAATGAGTTAAGCTCTAGTTTTTTATATCACAATATAAGGCATACCCAACGTGTTGTCAAAAGTACGCAAGAATTGTTAGATTTTTACAAGTTAGACGTAAAAGAGCATGAGGACTTACTTTTAGCTGCGTGGTTTCATGACGCAGGTTATACAAGGAGCGCCAAAGAACATGAAGAAAGAAGTTGTGATATTGCTAGGGAGTTTTTAAGAGAAAAATCTTTTGATGAAAAACGTATAGAAAATATTTGCAATTTAATTTTAGCTACTAAAAAAGGGTATGAGCCTACAAGCCTGAGTGAAGAGATAATTAGAGATGCAGATGGATCTCACTTAGGGCAAGAGAGTTATTTAGAAACTACCGAAATGCTTAGGGAAGAATTATCTTTATTAGGGCTTATAGATTACTCGCCTGCAGAATGGAGAGATACTAATATTAGAATGTTTCAGACAAAGCATAGGTTTTATACAGATTATGCTATTAAAAATTGGCAAGAGACCAAAGATGATAACCTAGCTAAACTAATTAAGGCTAGAAAAAAAATGAAAAAGCTAGTTAAAAAAGAAAAAGTAAAAGCTCAATATAAGTCTGAGTTTAAAGATAAAAGTCCAGAAAGAGGTGTACAAACAATGTACAGGGTTACTATGCGTAACCATTTAAAGCTTAGTGATATTGCAGATACTAAAGCCAATATTTTATTATCTGTAAATGCAATTATAATTTCTTTGGTGTTAGCAGATTTAATGCCAAAACTAGATAGCCCATCAAACAAATATTTAATATTGCCTACGGCTTTGTTCATGTTTTTTAGTGTAATATCTATGGTGCTGTCTATTATTGCAACTAGGCCAAATATTACTAGCGGACAGTTTACAAAAGAAGATGTAGACAATAAAAAGGTAAACTTATTGTTTTTTGGTAATTTTCATAAAATGAAATTAGAGGATTATGAGTGGGCTATGAAAGAGCTAATAAAAGACCAGTCTTATGTATACTCTTCCTTAACTAAAGATTTGTACTTTTTAGGGCTTGTATTAGACAGGAAATATAAGCTATTGCGTTGGACCTATGCTATATTTATGTTTGGAATGATTGTATCTGTGTTATCTTTCTTTTTAGCATTGCATTTTTACGGTCCAAGAGAAGCTGTTATTTTGTAAGTTTCTTAATCACATAAAAAAAGGGAATATTAAAATTAATATTCCCTTTTTTATGCTGTGTAATATTTTAACGTTTTAGCTCATGCATTAAATCGTCATAAGTATAAGTTTCTTTAGACTCCTTGTCTTTTTTGTATAAGATTTCTACACGTATTGCTTTTAAACCAGCAACACCTTGTAAGCCTTCTAGTTCTAAAACCTCAATGTTTTTAGAAAAATATCCTTTAGAACGTAAAAAACGAATGTAACGTAAGTACTCTAATTCATCTTTTTTCTGTGAGTAAACAATAGAAAGCTTTCCTTTTTGAGTTAATCTTTCATTGGTTCCTTTAATGTAAGATTTGTCTATACGTTTTTTAATAACCTCATACCTAGCATTGTATGTGCCATCTACATCAAAGCGCTTTTCATCCATTCTAAATCTAATAGATAATGATGCGTTGTATACAAGTAATAAAGAGGCAACGTCTAAATCTATAGGCAATTTAGGCTTTAGGTTGTAGTACTCATTTTCCATATCATACATAACCTGTAACTGCCACAACCTTAGGTTTTTTAAGTAAAATGGGTTGTATTCTTTAGTTTCAGATATTGATGCTCCTATGTACATATTGTGTTCTACACCATCAGTCTTGTAGCGCTCAAAGTAATGCGGAAACATTTCTTGTGCTTCAATCTGTTTTTTGTCTAAAACCTGAGCAAGTTTTTCATTTATTTTCATAACACTATCATCATAGTTTTTTCTATGATCATAGTAAGACCCCGTATTAGGGTCTATACCCTCTTCATACGAAGAAATTAAATGAGCAATTTTAGGCTCTGTATTTTTTAAATGCTTAAATACAGGTGTAATTTCCTTTTTTATAAATTCTAAAATAGTTTGCTCACTATTGGTATTTAGTATTTCTTTTACGTCATCTATATAGCTATTGCTTCTAAACAATAATTCTTCATAAATATGCAATTTATCTAGTTCCCAAGCCTTGGTAAGTATCTTGTTTACTTCAGATAATTGTATTAATAAATCTTTTTGTATTGAGCTGTTTCTAAAAGTAGATGAGTCTTTAATGTCTATTTGACCGTAAAGAGGGTGCACATCTTTAAAAACAATTTCTTTAAAGGTTGGTTCTAAGCCTTCTGCATTTGCCCTTATAAAGCGTATGGCTTCATTCTCAAATTTCCACAAAACAGAAGAGTGTACAGTAGTACATTCTTGCTGTATAACAGCTTCTATTAAGTTTTCTTCTTCTGCCTTAGAGCGTAATACTGCAGTTACTATGTATGGCATTACATCTTGCAGCTTTTGCGCGTTTACATTGTTTAAGTTGTATCTTTTAGTAGATGCTAGCTCTAATACACCAAGTAATTCTTTGCCGCTAGAGATAGGTGCAATTATAGCACTTTTAATATTTTGTTTTGCTAGTGTAGCGTACAAGCTATTATCTGGTGCTTTTTTTAGGTATTTGTCTAGATCAGAAATTACAAAGTAATTATGATCTTTTAATATAGTTTTGTAAGAGTCATTGCAAAGTGTTGTTTTACAATTTACATTGGCTTTTTTATTAAGTATAAAGCTGTCTATGCCAATACCGTGTACTTTTTCAAAAGTATCTTCTTTGGTATTGTGTATAGAAAAACCAACTTTTAAATTAGGAAGGCCAAATAACGACTTAAACGTGTTTTGAAAATCTTCCATAAAAAACTCAGAGCCTCTTTTGTCGTTAGAAATAAGGCTAGACTTTATTTCTGAAATAGAATGCTCAGCAGTAACATCAAACATATTAGAAATTACAAAGCCTTTAGATGTAAAACTGTTTGGCGGAATTTTTTCCTTCCACAGTTCTAGGTTCTCAAAGTTTTCTAATAATTCATCTACATCTGCTTGTGTTAACTTCTTTGCGTTTTTATTAGGTGTAATGTCTATAAAATCTGCATTATACAAAATTCTATAATGTCTCATAACTCCGTTTTTATCCGGAATTTCATAAAATAGAGGTCTTCTAAAATCTAAATTAAAGCCGTAGTGAAAATTTAATATTACGGTACTTGCCATAATATAATTTAATCTTTCTTCTACGTTTTTAATTTCAAGTTCAAAACCTTCACCTGCGTCTTCAATAATTTTTTTAAATCGCTCAGAAGAGTTAAAAATTACGTTAGCATATGGTAATGATGCAGCTTTAATCTCATTCTTGGTTAATACTTCAGAAAAAGTATCTTGCAAAATAACATTAATTACATCTTTATGTTTTTCTAGTAAAGTTAAATCTGTAAAACCTTCTCGTAGTTCTGGGTAAGGCTTTTGGTAGTTTAAAATAAACCTAGCTTTTTGAGCAAGGAACAAGTCGTTACTAACAGCCATTTTATCGTACTGTCTAAGTAACTTGTCAAAACTAACAAGACTTTTTAGTGGTAACTCTATTTCGTTTTCAACTTTCATCTTCCCTACTTAGTCTAAGAATAGCATACAAAATTACAAAATAATTATTACTTTTTATTAGGTTTGTTATAATCCTAATTAATCCCTTTTTTAGATATTTATACAAAAATTAAAATATGTCCTCTTTTACTAGGTTAACCAGAGCGTATAAAAAGTCTAAAATTGTCCCTTTTGATGATAGCTCTAAGTTAATACTTTTTAGTGATTGTCACAGAGGTGATAATAGTTTTGCAGACGATTTTGCCAACAACAGAAATATTTACTACCACGCATTACAGCATTATTTTAAAGAGGGTTTTAGTTATTTTGAGCTGGGTGATGGTGATGAACTTTGGGAGAACACATCTTTTGAGTCTATTTTTACAGCTCACAAAAACATATACGGGTTGTTAAGGCAGTACCATTTACAAAACCGTTTATTTATGATTTGGGGTAACCATGATATGGTGTATAAAGACCCTAATTATGTGAAAAAATATTTATCTAGTTATTTTGAGCCTATAGATGGTAAGGATAAAGATTTGTTTGTTGGTATTACTTACCATGAAGGTATTGTTTTAAAACACAAAGACACCAAACAAGAACTATTTTTAACACACGGACACCAGGCAGATTGGTGGAACTATAATTTTTGGCGCGTAGGTAGGTTTTTGGTACGTGTTTTATGGAAACCATTGCAAGTTTGGGGAATTGCAGATCCTACTAGTCCGGCTAAAAACCACCAAGAATTAATAAAGGTTGAAAAACGAATTAAACGTTGGATATTGCAAAATAATGAAAAGCTTACCATTGTTGGGCACACTCATAGACCTAGATTTCCTGAGCCAGGAGATATCCCTTTTTTTAATGACGGCAGTTGTGTACACCCAAGAAGTATTACGGGGATAGAGATTGAAAATGGAGAAATATCTTTAATAAAATGGCAAATTGCAACTACAGAAGACGGTACTCTACGCGTTGTTAGAGTTTTGTTAGAAGGGCCTCAAAAATTAGTAGAATACCAACGGGCAAAACAGTAATGGTTTAATTTTTCTATTTTTACACCACCATTAACTAAATTAACATATGAAAAACAGTATTGCCTTGTTAGTTATTTTGCTAACATTATCATCTTGTTGGAAAAATAAAAGTCCAGAAGATTTAATTAGATTAAAAGAGAAGTTTAAGTCGCAAGTTGCTTCTTTTGAAAAGAAAAAAATTACCGCAAATAAAAACGTAACCAAAGGTTTAACATCTTTAAGTGCTTTAAAAGGAGCTTTAGAAGACGCTAAAAATGAAGATAAAGAGTTTGCTAAGGTTTATGGCGACTGGGAAAAGGTAAACAAGCGTGTAGAAAACCTAAATAAAGAATATGAGGATTTAAAAACTAAAGCCTCTAATTTATTTACAGCTATGGAGACCCAAACTAATAGCTTAAGTGATGAGCAGAGTAAAAAAACACTTTTAAAAGCTATTAATAAAGCTAAAACAAAATACAACGGCACTTTAGCTAATACCTCTAAAGCAATTGCTAAGTTGCGTTTGTTGCACGGTGATGCTGTAGAAGTGGTAAAGGCATTAGAGGTTGCTGCAGCACTAAATTCTTTTGATAATATAAACAGCCAAATGGAAAGTATTGAAAGTAGAGTAGAGGGCATTATGCAAGAATTAAATGTGGCGGTTATAGAAAGTAAAAATTTATACGAAAAAAAGATTACAGAACTGGGAGAGTAATTAATGTATGGCGGTTAAAGAGCAGTTTTTACGTATTGAAGATGTTGCGTTGCAGTTGGGTGTTTCTCAAAAAATAATTAGAAAACACATACATTCTGGCGCGCTAAAATCTACAAAAACCTTTGGTGTACATTATATAAAACCTAAAGATGTTACTGTATTTAAAAATAGTGGTGTTTTAGACGCTAAACCTAAAAAACAATTGCCCCAAAAAAACACTAAATCTATAAAGACCGATGTTGTAAACTGGGCAGATATTTCTGAAAATTGGGAGAATCCTTCAAAAACTAAGCTTACATCTGCAGATTTGTTTTGTGGTGCAGGTGGTATGGCTAAAGGTTTTGAAATGGCAGGGTTTACACAAGTTGGCGGATTAGATTGGTTTAAGGAAGCTGGTATGACCTACCGAGAAAATTTTGAACATCCACACATATTAGGTGATATTACAGAAAGGAGCGTTAAAGACAAGTTTATAAACACAGTTAAAAGTTCGCTTAATGGTAAGCCATTAACTGTTTTGTCTGGCGGATTTCCTTGTCAGGGTTTTAGTATGTCTGGTAGCCGTATTGTAGAAGATGAGCGAAACTCTCTTTATAAAGATATGCTTCAGATTATAGATGAGTTGCAACCACAATTTATTGTTGCAGAAAACGTAAAAGGTTTACGTTCTATGCTAAAGGGTAAGGTAGAAGATAAGATAAAGGAAGATATAGCTAATTTAGGGTACCAAGTAAATGTTACTGTGCTAAATGCAGCTAACTATTATGTACCGCAAAAAAGAGAGCGTATAATTTTTATAGCAAACAGAATTGGTAAAAAAAATTTACATCCAAAGCCTTTGCTTACACCAGATAAATACATTACCACAAAGCAAGCTATAGAAGATTTGGTTACGTTAAAAGATGATGCAGCTTTTAACCACGTTAGAACAAAGCATAGTGATGCCATGAAAAAGCGCTTGGCTAAAGTTCCAGAAGGTAAAAGCTTGTATGATAATTATTCGGACTCTTGGAAAAAATGTCCTTGGAACGAGGCCAGCTGTACCATAAAAGAGAATCACGGAGGTGTAAACATACACCCAATAGAATCTAGAGTCATTACAGTACGTGAAATGGCTAGGTTGCAATCTTTTCCGGACGATTTTATTTTTAAAGGAGCAAAAGGAAAACAAATGGTACAAATAGGAAACGCTGTGCCGCCTTTATTAGCAAAAGCAATTGCTTTAGCGGTTAGAGAAACTTTAGCAATATAAGTTTATTCCTTGTGGTCAAATTTTAACATTGCGTTTTCATCTTAAAAGATATTCTTATGAACGCATTAGAATTTAATACACGCAGTAAAGAGTTGCAAAAATTAGCTCCAGAAATACCTTTGCAATGGGGAAAAATACAAAACAACACTACCGATAAAAAAGTGTCTCTATTTAAGTGTAAAACATTATCTAGTTTAGAGCTTGCAATTACAGGATTGCCTACAGATGATAAAAATTATTTTAAAAGAAGATGGTTTTTATGGCAATGTGCCAGGTGCGATGAATATCTATTTTATACAAATACTGGAGTTAGTAGAAATCCAAATGGCAAGGATCAGGAATATGATATAGAATTTTTTGGAGATAAAAATTTACGTTTTGATGTTAAAGGAACGTTAGTGCCTAAAGAGTTAAGAAGTAATTTTAGTTTTGAGTTTCCAGAGAAAATAGTGAACTTTTATTATAGTAGGCAAAGTGCTGGCAAGCGTAGTTGCTTGCAAAACCGTTTGTTTATAGTGCATCACTCGTTTAAAGAACATAAAAGAGCATTAGAGCTACGTTGTGCTTGGGAGTATAAAACTGAAGTTTATAAAAGCTTTATTCATCAATTAAAAACCTCTAAAAACTTTATAAGTTACCTAAATGTAAAAGCTATGGTAATTTTTATTATTGAAAAAAAAGATGGTAGTTTTAGTTACAGGTTTGCGTAATTTATTTTAAAATTTGATATGCAATAAGAGCAACTATATAAGCAAAACCACTCATAAATACCAATTGTGCAGCAGGCCATTTCCAACTATTAGTTTCTCTTTTAACCACAGCTAATGTACTCATACATTGCATTGCAAAAGCATAAAAAAGTAGTAAAGAAATACCAGATGCTAAGTTAAAAAGTGGTTTGTTATTCCACGGGTTAATCTCGGCAGCCATGCGGTTTTTAATAGTTTCTTCTTCATCATTACCAACACTGTAAATTGTGGCAAGTGTGCCTACAAACACCTCACGAGCGGCAAACGAAGTTATTACTGCAATACCAATTTTCCAGTCGTAACCCAAAGGCTTTACAATAGGCTCTATAGCTTTGCCAGCGTAACCAATAAAAGAGTGCTCTAATTTAAAACTAGCTATTTCTTCGTTCTCTGCTTTTAGTTTTAAATCGTTTGTACGTATTGCAATAGAATCTTTAATAATTGCTCCACTTAATGTAGGGTAATTGGTGTAAAGTTCACCAGTATAAATGGCAATTTCATTTTTAATATGGTTTTGGTTAAACTCAGAGTAACCAACCGTATTAATTCTGTTTTTAACAATCTCTTCTGCGTTTTTAAAATTATCTGATATACCATAAGAGCCCAATACCCATAAAATAATTGATATGGCTAAAATAATTTTACCAGCACCATACACAAAGCTTTTAGTTTTTTCCCAAACCGTATAAGCTACATTTTTAAATAATGGAAGCTTATAATTTGGCATTTCTATAACAAAAAATGTTCTGCTTTTTATTTTTAAAATTTTGTGTAAAACCATTGCAGAAAAAATAGACATTCCAAACCCTAGTAAATATAACAACATAAGTGTTAGCGCTTGGTAGCTAAGTCCTAAAAATTTCCCTTCTGGTATAACAAGGGCAATTATAATTAAGTACACCGGTAAACGGGCAGAGCAAGTTGTAAAAGGTGTTACTAATATTGTTATTAGGCGTTCTTTCCAGTTTTCTATTGTTCTGGTTGCCATAACTGCAGGTATAGCGCAGGCAGTACCAGAAATTAATGGTACAACACTTTTACCACTTAATCCAAATGGGCGCATAAGTTTATCCATTAAAAATACAACTCTACTCATATATCCACTTTCTTCAAGTAAGGATATAAACAAGAATAAAAATGCAATTTGTGGTATAAAAATTACTACACCTCCAATACCCGCTATTATGCCTTCTGCAAGTAAGTTTGTAAATGCACCTGGCGGCAAGCTAGCTTTTGTCCATTCGCTCATTTGCGCAAAAGACTCATCTATAAAATCCATTGGGTAGCTACTCCACTCATAAATGGCTTGGAAAATGACTAATAATATTAAAAAGAATATTACGTAACCCCAGACTTTGTGCGTTAAAATTTTATCTAAAGTTGCTCTAAAACCTTTAGCAACAGTAAGGTCTACAGTATAAGTTTCTTTTAAAATATTATTTATAAATTGATATCTTAAAACGGTTTCTCTGTGCTGTAACTTTTTAAGTTCTGTGTTAGATTTTATAGAGAAAGTTGCATCTTTTATGCGTTTTTTCTCTATAGGCATAAAGTTAACATCTTGCGTAATAACCAACCAAAGCTTGTAAACGTCTTCCTTAGGAAAAGCAGCTCTAAGTTTATTAAAATAATCTGGAGCAATAGATGTAGTGTCTATATTTGGCTTAACAGATAAGTTTTTGTAATCTGCAATAAGCTCTTTTAGGGTGTCTATACCAATACCTTTTCTTGTGCTAACAAGAGCAATTTTTGTGTTTAGTTTTTCTTCTAATAAGGGTATGTTTAGCGTAATTCCTTTTCTGGTCATACGGTCTGCCATATTAATTACTAAAATGGCAGGTATTTTAAGGTCTTTTATTTGAGTAAATAAAAGTAAGTTACGCTTTAGGTTTTCTACATCTGTAACAACAACAGCAACATCAGGAAAATCTTTATCGTTTTTATTTAAAAGTAATTCTACAACAACACTCTCATCTAAAGATGTTGTGTTTAAGCTGTATGTACCAGGTAAATCTATTATATGCGCCTTAACACCACGAGGTAATTTGCAAATACCTTCTTTTTTTTCTACAGTTATACCTGGGTAATTACCCACTTTTTGTTTTAATCCTGTAAGCTGATTAAAGACTGATGTTTTTCCGGTATTAGGATTTCCAATTAAGGCTACATTAATATTTTTGCTCATACTCAATTACATTCATTCAATTAAATCTACTTCAATTAAGTTGGCTGTAGATTTTCTTATCGCTATATGTGAGCCATTTACGTTAATGTAAATAGGGTCTTTTAATGGGGCAATCTGTATAAGCTCTACAACATTGCCAGGCAAGCAACCCATTTCTAAGAGTTTAATAGGTAAGGTGTCTTCAGAGAAATCTTTAATAACCCCTTTTTGCCCTTTTTTTAGTTGTGCTACAGTAATGCTCAATTTTTATTTAGATTGATTTTAAGTAAGAGCAAAAGTAATGGAAAAAAGCAAAATAACAGAACTCTACATTACTTTTTTATATTCTTTAACATCAAAATTAGTCTTTGTATGATGCTTTTAAAATTTTAATGTCTTCAATAAGTTTCTCAATCTCTTTACTGTCTGTGCCATCATAAGTACCACGTATACGTTTTTCTTTATCAACTAAAACAAAGTTTTCTGTGTGTACCATACTGTAAGGATTGTTAAGGTCTGTTTTAGCTGCCATATAGGATTTGCGGGCTAGATCATAAATTTCTTTTCTGTCTCCTGTCACTAAATTCCATTTGCTGTCAATAACTCCTTTTTTAAGGGCATATTTTTTTAGCTGAGCAACAGAGTCTATTTCAGGAGTAACAGAATGAGATAAAAGCATTACGTCATCATCATTTTTTATAATCTCTTGTACTTTTACCATATTTTTTGTCATTACAGGACAAATGGTTTGGCAGGTGGTAAAAAAGAAATCTGCTACATAAATTTTGTTTGCGTAATTATCTTGGGTAATAGTTTTTCCGTTTTGGTTGGTAAGTTTAAAGTTAGCAACAGTGTGGTACTTTTTTTTGTGTAAAAGTGTAGAGTCTACAAGTTCTGTGTTAAAATCTGCTGGCTGGTAAATAGGCAGCTTAACTTCTGGTTTTAAAGCGTTGTAAAATAAGGTAATTATTATTGCAGATATTACTAAAAGAACAATGCCAAAAACTTTAAATTTGCTAAAAAACGCTCCCATAATTTTTTATGCAAATTTACAATAGGCATAGGTAATAATCAATACCCTAGCTTATTAAATAATTCATAAAAATGATGCCGTTATAGGTATATCTTTTTGTAAGAGCGCTTAAAAGTGTACTTTTGTTCGTTTTTAAAAACTAAAAGAGATTTAATGGAATTATTTATTCAGATAGTACAGTTCATTTTAATTATATCAGTACTTGTTATTTTGCATGAGCTGGGGCATTTTATTCCTGCCAAATATTTTAAAACTAAAGTTGAAAAATTTTACTTGTTTTTTGATGTTAAGTTTTCACTTTTTAAAAAGAAGATAGGCGATACTGTTTATGGTATTGGATGGTTGCCTTTAGGTGGTTATGTTAAAATAGCTGGTATGATAGACGAAAGTATGGACACCGAGCAAATGAAAAGCGAACCACAACCATGGGAGTTTAGGAGTAAGCCAGCTTGGCAACGTTTAATTATAATGTTGGGTGGTGTAACTGTAAACTTTTTTTTAGCTTGGTTTATATATACAATGTTGTTATTTAATAACGGAGATACGTATATACCTGCAGATAGTTTAAAACACGGAATTTTAATAGATTCTATAGGAGAACAATTAGGATTAAAAACAGGAGATAAAATTTTAGCTATAGATGGTAAAAAAAGTAAAAAGTTTACAGATGCCGTATTAGATATTATTTTAGGAGACGAGGTTACTGTTAAAAGAGACGGTAAAGAAATTACCGTGCCATTAAGCGCAGAAGGTAAAGAAGCTGTTTTTAGTACACAAGGGAGAAATTTTTTAGGCTACAGACAAAAAGCCACTATAGACAGTGTTGTGTCTGGTATGGTTGCGGAAAAAGCAGGGGTACTAAAGGGAGATGAAATTGTTGCTGTTAACGGACAAAAAACAGCGTACTGGAACGAGTTTGTTGGTGTGATTAAAAAGTCTCCAGAAAAGGAAATAGAATTAGAGGTTTTACGTAATGGGCAACCAAAAACATTGCAAATGACGGTTCCTGAGGAAGCAGCAATAGGTGTTGTGTTAAGCAGAGAAGACTTATTTGTTACAGATAACTATAGTTTTGGTGCAGCTATACCGGAAGGATTTAACAAAACTATAGAAGTACTAACAAAACAAATTAGACAGTTTAAGGTTATTTTTAACACTAAAACAGGAGCTTACAAACAAGTAAAAGGGCCTATTGGTATTGTAGAAATGATGCCAAAACAGTGGAACTGGACATTTATTTGGAACTTTATGGCAATGTTCTCTGTATGGTTAGCTTTTTTAAACATTTTACCTATTCCGGCATTAGATGGTGGACACGTAATGTTTTTATTGTATGAAATTATTTCTGGCCGCCCGCCTAGTGAAAAAGTACTAGAAAAAGGACAAATTATTGGTTTTGTAATACTTATGGGTCTTATGGCAATTGTGTTTGGAAACGACATCTGGAATATTATAAAGAAATTTATATAAATTTTTATTTTTTGTTTTGTAGATATTAAAAAAGCTTATATATTTGCACCCGCTTACAGACGTTATGTCTGCTAACATTCCTCCTTAGCTCAGTTGGTTAGAGCATCTGACTGTTAATCAGAGGGTCCTTGGTTCGAGCCCAAGAGGGGGAGCAAAACAAACCTCAACTAGAAATAGTTGAGGTTTTTTGCTTTTATATAGTTTCTGCAATTTTATAGTTTGTAGTTGTTTTAATTTTTCCAGTATCTTTTCAGTCTTAAAATTACAAATCTATGTTTTCTATAATAGGTTGGCTCGGGGCCTTATTGTTTGTAGTGTCTTACTTGTTGCTAAGCATAGGTAAACTATCATCTAAATCTAAAGTATACCATATTTTAAATATATTAGGTGCCGTTTGCTTAATTATTAATGGTTTTGCTTTAAATGACTTTCCTAATGTTGTAGTTAACGCTGTATGGGCTTGTATTGGGCTCTATGCTATTGTTAAGGTTGTTAAGTAAACGTTTACTCGTTTTTAAATTCTAGTATATTTAACGCATACTTAATATAAATAGCCTCTTTTTGCTTGTAATCTTCTGTTTTTTCATTAAAAAGTCCCAAATAATAGTAAGCACCATCTATTAAGGCAAAAATTACTTCTGTTATTTCATCAATGTTTGTGTTGGAAATAATTTGGTGCTCTTTTGCTTCTGTTAATTTTTTGTGTAAAACCGTGTGTAGCGCTTGTAGGTAGCTTTTAAAGCTATCATTAAAATCTTTTTTTCTGTAAATTAGGGCGTAGCAGCTATAAAAAACTCCATCATCAAAATATTTGTTCCAGTTTCTAGAAAAAAGTGATGTTATTAGATTGTGAAGTTTTTGTTTGGAGTTAATTTCACCATTTTCGTCATTTTGTACAATGTTTAAATGCTGTTCTAATATAAACTCATTTAAGCCAATTAATAGCTCATCTTTAGTTTTAAAATAGTGCATTATTAAGCCATTACTTATGCTTAAATGTTCTGCAACCTTAGCAATAGAGGTGTTTTCTAAGCCTATGTCTTTTGCAACTTTGTAAAATGCTTTTATAATTTCTTTTCGTCTTTGTACAGATACACTTTTTCTTCCCATGTAAGATTTTTATTTAGGCAAATGTAACATTTTAAGATAATTACAAGCCTTGCTTTGCCTGTGCAAGTTAACATTTATTTAAAGTTTTATTAATTGAACATTCATTCAATTTATAATTTATAAAAATACTTTTGACCCAGATTTTAGTATAACCAATCAATCTAAAAAAATGGGGAATAAAATTAAATATGTAGTATTTGTTATGTGCTTAGTTGTGCAGGTAGGTTTTACTCAACAAACTAGCAAGCCTATAAATAATAAAAAAGTAGTGTTTGTTATAGTAGATGGTATTTCTACAGATATGCTGCAAAAAGCTCCAACTCCTTTTTTAGATAGTATAGCCAATACTGGTAGTTATACTAAAGCATATGTGGGTGGTAAAAAAGGAGGTTACTCACAAACACCAACAATTTCTGCAGTAGGTTATAACAGTCTACTTACAGGTACTTGGGTTAATAAACACAATGTATATGGTAATAGTATTAAAAAACCAAATTACAATTACCCAACAATTTTTAAGGTATTTAAAGATCAATATCCGTCTAAAAAAACAGCTATTTTTTCTACTTGGCTAGATAACAGAACAAAACTTATTGAGGGTGAATCTGAAACAAAAAATGTAGAGCTAGATTATGCTTTTGATGGTTTTGAATTAGACACCACTAATTATCCGCATGATGCTTACAAGCAATACATTAAAAAAATTGATAATGATGTGGCTGTTGAGGCCGCTAGGTATATAAAAACTGATGCACCAGACTTGTCTTGGGTGTATTTAGAGTATACAGATGATGTTGGCCACGGATTGGGTGATAGTCCGCAACTAGATGATGCAATTACATATGAAGATGCTTTGGTTGGCAAAATATGGAATGCTATTAAAATACGTGAAGCTAAGTTTAATGAAGATTGGTTATTGGTAGTTACAACAGACCATGGTCGTAGTCCTAAAGATGGGCGCCATCATGGAGGGCAAACAGAGAGGGAGCGTGCTACTTGGATTGTAACTAATGAGAAAAACACTAACAGTTATTTTAAAAATGAAACCTTAGCAATTACAGACATTTACCCAACTATGCTTCGTTTTTTAAATATTGATGTTTCTAAAGATATTGCTTATGAAATAGATGGTACTCCTTTTATAGACGATGTAGATGCTTATGGTTTATCAGCTGTTAAAGAAGGCGACAAAATTGTTATCCGTTGGAAAAATAATTCAGATAAAAATGTAAAAGGAACAATTTACACTTCTACTACAAATCAATTTAAAGAAGGAAAAAAAGATACTTACACAAAGGAGGTAACAGTGAGTTTGACTAGTGAAGAGACTACGCTATCGCTTAAAAAGCATACGGGCAAGATGTTAAAAATAGTATTAGAAACTCCAAATAATGTGCTAAATACTTGGTACATAAACAATAACTAATAACCAATTTAACTTAACATTAAAGAAAATGAATTTTAGAATTACGTTTATTGTAATGTTGTTTGTATGCTGTTTTAGCTACGGACAACAAACTATTACGGGTAGTGTTGTAGATGAGGGCAATACACCATTAATGGGTGTTAGCATTGTAGTTGCTAATACTACAAATGGTACAACAACAGATTTTGATGGTAATTATACCATTAATGCTGCAAAGGGAGATGTGCTTACATTTTCATCAATGGGGTTTAAAACAAAGCAAATTACGGTTTTAAATGCTACAGTAATTAATGTTACCCTTTTAGAAGATGCTGCGGCATTAGAAGAGGTAGTGGTAACGGCTTTGGGTATAAAAAGAGAAAAAAAGGCATTGGGTTACGCTGTACAAGAAGTTAAAGGGGCTTCTTTAGAAAAAGCTAAGGAGCCTAACTTGGTAAATTCTTTAACGGGTAAAGTAGCTGGTTTAAATATTAAAAACTCTACCGACTTATTTCAGAATCCAGAAATTAGCTTAAGAGGCGCAACACCATTAGTTGTTATAGATGGTATACCAGACCGTTCTGCAGATATTTGGAAAATTAATTCTGATGATGTAGAGAGTATTAGCGTGCTTAAAGGTGCAACTGCATCTGCTCTTTATGGTTCTGCTGGTAGAAATGGTGCTATAATGATTACAAGTAAAAAAGGAGAAAAAGGAAGGTTAACTGTAACAGTTAATAGTTCAGTGCTTTTTCAACCTTCTTTTATTAAAGTACCAGATGTGCAAACAGTCTACGGTAACGGTAACCAAGGGCAATACGCATATATTAACGGTTTAGGTAGTGGCTCTGAAGGTGGTGGCTGGATTTGGGGTCCTAAAGTAGATCAATTAGATCCAAGTACAGCAAGCGGTTTTTTTGAAACTACGCAATACAATAGTCCTACAGATGCTGCTGGTAATTTAATTCCAATTCCGTTTACATCTAGAGGTGAAGATAATATCAAAGATTTTTTTCAAACAGGCTCTATACAAACCAATAACGTAAGTGTAAATTGGGGTAATGATAAAGCTAGTTATAGAATGTCTGTGTCTAATGTATACCAAAAGGGTATTGTTCCTAATACAGATTTGGGGAACACTTCTTTTACAATTGGTGGTACATTAAACCCGTCAGATAATTTTAAAGTAAGCTCTAACTTAACTTACAATAAGCAATACACAGATAATTTTCCTGAGGTTGGTTACGGACCAACAAATTATTTGTACAATTTGGTTTTGTGGACAGGTGTAGATGTAGATGTTAAAGATTTGCGTAATTATTGGAGAGAGGGACAAGAGGGGTACCAACAAAGACATTTTAATGTGTCATATTATAACAATCCTTACTTTCAGGCATATGAGTATGAGCGTGGTTATGATAAAGATAATGTTTACGGTAATGTTGCCTTTGAGTATAATATTACGCCAGAACTAAGTGTTAAAAGCACAAGTGGTATAAATGTTTACAGCTTAAACAGAACGTATAAAGAGCCTAAAAGTTATGTGGGTTATGGCAATAAATCTCTTGGTAATTTTACCAATGCAGATAGTAGATATTTTGATATTATTACAGATTTTGGTTTAAAGTTTGAAAAGAACTTTTCAGATAATTTTACACTAAAAAGTGAAGTTGCTTACTCTAATTACTATCGTAAATCTACAGCTGCAAGTACGCAAACAGATGGTTTAAATATTCCTGGTTTTTACAATTTGGCTAATAATGCAGGAGCAAGTTATATTGCATCTAACTTAGAGCAAGAAGAAGCTATAAAGAGTATTTATGGTTTTGTAGATATGTCTTTTTACAATGCATTTTACTTATCTATAACTGGTAGAAACGATAAAGTATCTACTTTACCAAAAGAAAACAATTCTTTCTTTTACCCATCTGTATCTGGATCTTTAGTTTTATCTAGCCTTTTTGATATGCCACAGGCTATTAGTTTTGCAAAATTAAGAGGTTCTTGGTCTAGAGTGTCAGAAGGTAAAATAGGAGACGATCCTTATAGTTATATACAAGCTTATGATAAGGGAACAACGTGGAACGGTAATACGTCAGCATCTTTTGGATCTAGCTTGCTTTCTCCTGGTTTAGAGCCAGAAACATCAGACACTTGGGAGGTTGGAGCAAATGTTAGGTTGTTTAATAATCGTTTAGGTTTAGATGTTGCTTATTTTGAAGCTAAAGATTATAATAACCTAATTTATAGTCCAATTTCTGAAGGATCTGGGTATGAGAGTATTTTACTTAATGGAGATGAGTACAAGCGCAAGGGCTTAGAATTTGTTTTTGATGCTAAACCCATACAAACAGCTAATTTTAGTTGGGATATGCTTGTAAACTTTAGTAGGTTTAGAAGATTTCAAGAAGAAATTTACGGAGATAGAGAGCAGACAGAAGGCTTTATAAAAGTTGGTGAACGTACAGATCAAATTTATGCTAACGTATACCAGACTAATGCTAACGGAGAGGTTATTTATGAAAATGGTTTCCCTGTTGCAGATCCTTACCAGAGATATATTGGTGATGATGATCCAGACTGGACGTACGGTATTACAAATACATTTAAGTATAAAAATCTTAATTTATCGTTCTTGTTTGATGGTAGAATAGGAGGTTTAATTTACTCTACTACAAATCAAAAAATGTGGTGGGGCGGTAAACACAAAGGTACAGTAAACCAGTTTAGAGATGATGCTAATAACGGTGTTAGTTCTTATGTAGCTCCGGGAGTAAAGGTTGTAAGCGGCACAGCAACTTATGATGTTAATGGTAATATTACTAGTGATACGCGTACGTATGCTCCTAATGACGTTGCTGTTAACTACATTAACTTTATGCAGACAACTAGTAATGGTCAAAATAAAAATTACCACTATTATAAAGAGTCTTTTGTAAAGCTAAGAGAGGTTACACTAACATATAACTTTCCAAAAAAAGCATTAGCAAACACACCTATACATGAGTTTAGTTTGTCTTTAATAGGACGTAACCTTTGGTTAAATTCTGATGTGCCAAATGTAGATCCTGATTCTGGTGTAGATGCATTACAGGCTCCGTCAACTAGGAATATTGGACTTAACTTAAATGTGAAATTTTAAATAAAAGCATAATGAAAAAATTTAGTATATACATTTTATGTGCAATTTTCTTTACAGTAAGTTGTACAGATATAGAAGAGTTGCAAGATGATCCTAACAGAGCAACAGCAGTTAGTCCAGATTTATTGCTAACTAACATTCAAACACTAGCATTTAATACTGTTAGTTTAAATAGTGCTTTAGCAAGTAGATATTTAGCATTTACAGACGGTGTTAATGAAAATCAATATTACAATTGGCAACAAGCTTCTTTTGCTAATTATGACAATATAAAGCAAGTTCATAAAATGATAGAAGAGAGCCAGAACGCAGAGTCTGAGGTTTATGCTATTTTGGGCAAGTTTTTTAACTCGTACTTTATAACAGAGCTTACATTAGTTTTTGGTGATGTTCCTTACAGTCAGGCTATTGGTGTAGATGAACAAATTTATGCGCCTGTATATGACACACAAGAAGAAATTTTTTTAAAGGTGTTAACAGATTTAAAATCGGCTTCTAACGAGCTTGCTGCTAATGATGAACTTATTTTGGGTGATGTAATTTACAATGGTGATAAACTACAATGGCAAAAGTTAATTAACTCTTACTACTTAAGAGTTTTGTTAATGTTATCTAATAAAACAGATGTTGCATCCTTAAACGTTGTAGGTAGGTTTAAAGAGGTTGTAGATAACCCAAGTAAATATCCTTTGTTTAGTTCTAATAATGACAACGGTGCATTAACTTTTGTAAACATACAAAACAACCGTTACCCATTATTTAACAACAACAACTTGCAAACTGCATATTATTTAGAAGAGTCTTTTGTAAATAAGTTGAAAACTTTAGAAGACCCAAGGTTATTTGTTTTTGCAGAAAAAATGCCAAGTGCTTCTGCGTTAGATGAAACAGATTTTAATGCCTATGGAGGCTTATATGGTAGTGCTGTTTTTAGTGATAACGCAGCAAAGGCAGTAGCTGGTAATGCATCTAGAATTGCTCCAAGGTATTATAATGACCCTGTTAATGAGTCTAGCTTGTTAATTGGTTATGCAGAGCTACAATTTATTTTAGCAGAAGCTGTAACTAAAGGATGGATTTCTGGTGATGCTTCTGCGTATTATACAGAGGGTATTAAGGCATCTATGGAATTTTATGGTATTACAAATACTGATGATTATTTGGCAAACCCAAATGTGCAACTTAATGCTACAAACCCTATAGAGAGTATTGCAACTCAAAAACACATAGCGTTGTTTTTAAATACTGGTTGGCAAATGTTTTATGACCAGCGTAGAACTGGTTATCCGGAGTTTAATGTAGACGGAGGCGGTACATTAAACGAAGCTAGAATACCAAAAAGATGGTTGTATCCAACAAGTGAGTCTACTAATAACCCTAAAAATTTAGAGGAAGCTATTAATAGACAGTTTACTACTGGTGATAATATTAATTCACAAATGTGGATTTTAAAGTAAGGTATTTACATACGTTTATAAATATCGTTTTTTAGTTTGTTTAACTAGCACCTTGTTTTGGTGCTAGTTTTTCATTTTATAAAAGTAAGTATTTGTAAATTAAGTTGTTACTATATCGTTATAGTGGCTTTATTTTTGTGTTATAACAAAATATTAACACTTTTATCTTGCATTTGGTTTGTATAAATGTATGTTGTTGGTAAACAATTTCAATTATGAAGATTATACAAGTCAAAAGAAAAAGCAAAGTAGAAAAGCGATACACCAAAAGAATGGGGCAACTTGCGGCTAAAGTAACCTACGTAAAGAAATACGTTTTAGGAATTCCTGTAAAAACCTTGTACAAGTATAGACAAACGTATTATGGGGAAATTAAAGACTGTAAAGATTGCCATTTATTTGTTTAATAAGTAAACAAAAAATAAAAAACCCAGAGAATTTAAATTCTCTGGGTTTTTTAATGGGTTTTATTTAAGTAGTAATTAGTTTACTACTAATGTTCCCTCGTTATTCCATTTTGTAACATTGGCAATTTTACTGTTTTTGTAATCTACCTCGTTTAATTCTGTTTTATTCCAAAAAAACCATTTTCCGGTTTTTTTACCTTCAGTATAATTACCCGTTGCTATTTTTTTACCTTCTTCATTAAACATAGTCCACTCACCGTGTAATTTACCATTTAAAAAGTGTCCAACTTGTGCAACCTCTCCGTTAGAGTGAAAATAAGTTGCTTTTACTTTGTTATCTGCTTTTTCAAAAACTGGTTTTGTACTTTGTGCGTTAACTATTGCTATTGAGAATATAAATGCGAATACTAGTGCTATTTTTTTCATGATATGTAGGTTTTAATTTTTAATTTCTTAACATTAACGATATAAAGATACATTTTATTTTACAATAAATACGCTTTAAGTTAACATTAAATTTACATTAAAGATGCAAAACGCTGATAATCAGTTATTTGATTATTTTTAACACTTAACATACAACGATAAAAAAAGCGGCTCATAGGCCGCTTTTAAATTTAAAGTTTAAATTTTTTTAAAAACTGTAGTTCATTCCTAAGCTAAAGTTAGTACCAAATTGTCCACCTTGTTGTACCTCAGAAGAGTACTGAAATCTTCCACCAGCTTCAGCTGTATTTGTAGTTGCTAAAGTTTTGTCTGGGTAAACATCAAATAAGTTATTAATAGTACCAGTAAAACTAAGTTTGTCTGTTACTTTGTAGCTTAAATTTAAGTCTGTAACCAACATAGAAGATAAATCTTGATCTATACCTCCTGTTTCTGGAGCAGTAACAGTTACCTTGCCAAAAAGAGTGTTATTTAAACCAATGTTAAATTTGTCAGTGTCATAATCCATACCTAAAATAAATTTAGACCTAGGTCTAGAATTTGTAATTAAACCTTTTTCTTCTCTTGTAAAAATATTATAGCCATTATCTGCAAGAACTTGAGGAGTCTCAATAGCATCAATTGTAGTTTCGTTAACATTGGCAGCTAAACTCACATTAAATCTACCTTGTCCCATATCTATACCTCTATAATTAAGTACAAAATCTGCTCCCGTAGTTTTTGTGTCGCCAGCATTAATAAAGAACTGAAGAGCTACCACATTATTGTCTATAAGAATTTGTTCTACAGGGTTTGTACTTGCATCATCTCCATCATAACCAATTTGTGAAGAAAATAGTACTCTATCATCTACGTGTATTTGGTAAAAATCTATAGATGCAGAAAACTTAGGATTTATTTTATACGTAAAACCAGCAGAAATATTTCTAGAAGTTTCAGCAAATAAGCTAGGTACACCTAAGGCTTGTACAGCAGAATTGTTATTAGCAAGTGTTCCTTGTAATACAGGCTCTGGAGAACCATCAACAATAATGTATTGGCTATTTGTTAGGTAACGTTGGTGTAAGGTTGGGGCTCTAAAACCAGTACTGTATGAGCCTCTAATAGCCCCTTTATCTCCTAATTTATAGCGGCCAAACACTTTCCAAGAAAAGTTGTCTCCAAAATCTGAGAAGTCTTCATATCTACCAGCTAATCCTAATAAAAGATCTTCGGTAATATCATAATCTAATCCGGCATAAAAAGCGATATTATCTCTGTTCCACTTTCCAGCTTCGTCTGGCTTAATACCAGCAAAAGAATCAGACCCGCCTTTGTAATATGATAAAGGGTTTCCTTCAATTGCTTCATAATATTCCTTTTTGTATTCTACCCCAAAAGAAGATGTTAATTGCTCTGTAAAAGCATTAGCAAAATCTAGGTTCATTACAACATTGCTCAATGTATATCCACCTGGTTTAAAAGTTCTAGGTGAAGTTCCGTTATCAGCTAAATAGTCACGATTTACAGAGTTATTTACAGTATAATCTACACTGTTAGAGCCATAAGTAACACTTGCATCTGCATTAAAAGTGTCTGTAATATCAAACTTTACACCTAAGGCATTGATGTGGTCATCAATTTGTGCTTCAAAACTTGGTTGGTAACCTACAAAATCTTCAGACCTTGTTAAAAATTCAGAATCAGCAACGCCTCTTCTCCAGTAAGGAGCTCTGTAATATGCAAAACTACGTCCCTTTCTGGTAGAGTATCCATGAAAAGAGTACAGTTCTGCATTTTCACCTAATGGATGCCCCAGGTTAACAAATAAATCTCCTTTTTCTAAATCTGGCTGTCCAACTTTCATTCCTAATTCAGGATTTTCAGTAGCCCATTGTATTTCATTTGGTCTAGCATCTGCAGGTAAATCTGCAATACCAGGAGAACCAGCTCTGTTTGTTAGTTGTTGGTTATAGTAACCCAATGTTAGGTTTATAAACCCGCCGTCACCAAAATTAAAAGCAGTGTTAGCATCTGCAGCAAAGTTAAAGCCATCTCCTTGAGACGTAATACCTGTTCTGGCAGATACTGTTGTGTATTTGGCGTTTTTCTTTAATACCATATTAATTACACCGGCAATGGCATCAGAACCATATTGTGCAGAAGCACCATCCCTTAATACTTCTACTCTTTCTATAGCAGCAGTAGGTATACTTTTTAGATCTACCCCAACTTCACCTTTACCTGGTGTTCTGTTTAAGTAAACCTGTGCACTTTGGTTTTTACGTTTTCCGTTAACAAGAACTAAAGTTCTACTAGGACCTAAGCCACGTAAATCTGCTGGATCATAATGCGCTGTTGCATCAGAAATTGCTTGTGTTTGTGCATTAAATGAAGGTACTTTAAAAGTAAGCATCCTATCTACCGTAGGTTTTCCGCTACTTGTAAGTTCTGCTACGCCTATATTATCTATTGGCACAGGAGAATCTAAAATAGTCCTAGGTTTAGATCTGTTACCTGTTAATACTACTTCATCTAAAGCCAAACCCTCTTGTAAAGTCATATTAACTTTACCTGCGGCGTTAACAACAATTTCTTTGGTATTAAAGCCTATAGAAGAAAAAACTAATGTTGCAGGAAAACTCTCTGCAGTAATGCTGTAATTACCATCAAAATCTGTGGTTGTTCCGGTTGTTGTTCCTTTAATAATGATGTTTACTCCTGGTAAAAGTTCATTGTTTTGGTCTGTTACTGTTCCACTTATCTCACCCTGCGCCATAGCAAACAAAGGGGAAACAAGGAAAACTAAACCAAGTAGTTTTCTTGATAAATAATTTTTCATTTAATTAAGTGTTTTATTAGTTATATGACAAGATAATGACATTTTTGCCACATAAACAAATAAAAAATTAACAAATGTTAGTTTTTAACACATATAATTTAAGTTTTTATTTATAGTTTTTTTCTTACTATATACTATTTTTTTAAATCACATATAGTTTTTAAGTTAATGAGATACTTTTATACCTTTGCTACTTTCAACTTTAGCTATTAAAAATGTATAGAAGTCACAATTGTGGAGAATTAAACGCAACTCATATAAATACAGAGGTTACACTTTCTGGTTGGGTGCAAAAGTCAAGAGATAAAGGTTTTATTGTATGGGTAGATTTACGTGATCGTTACGGTGTTACTCAGTTGGTTTTTGATGAAGAGCGTACAAGTAAAGAAATGATGGAGCGTGCCCAAAAATTAGGGCGTGAGTTTGTAATACAAGTTAAAGGTAAGGTAATAGAAAGGGCTTCTAAAAACCCTAATATGCCTACTGGAGAAATAGAAATTCTAGTATCTGAATTAACTATTTTAAACAAGGCTATTGTACCACCATTTACAATTGAAGATGAAACTGATGGTGGTGAAGATTTACGTATGAAATATCGTTACCTAGATATTCGTAGAAACCCTGTAAAAAACAATCTTATTTTTAGGAGTAAGGTTTCTATGGAAGTGCGTAATTTTTTGTCAAATAATGGATTTATAGAGGTAGAAACACCTTATTTAATAAAATCTACACCAGAAGGTGCTAGAGATTTTGTGGTTCCTAGTCGTATGAACGAGGGTGAGTTTTATGCTTTGCCACAATCGCCACAAACCTTTAAGCAGTTGCTTATGGTAGGTGGTATGGATAAATATTTTCAGATTGTAAAATGTTTTAGAGATGAAGATTTGCGAGCAGATCGCCAGCCAGAGTTTACGCAAATTGACTGTGAAATGGCTTTTGTTGAGCAAGAAGATATTTTAAACATTTTTGAAAACTTAACACGCCACCTTTTAAAAGAAATTAATGGTGTAGAAGTAGATAAGTTTCCTAGAATGTTGTTTGATGATGCTATGCGCTTGTATGGTAATGATAAACCAGACATTAGATTTGGAATGGAATTTGGCGAGCTAAATGATATAGCACAACATAAAGATTTTGGTGTTTTTAATAATGCAGAGTTAGTTGTTGGTATTGCTGTGCCAGGTGGTAACGCGTACACTAGAAAAGAAATAGATAAATTAATAGACTGGGTAAAGCGTCCGCAAGTTGGTGCTTTAGGTATGGTTTATTCTCGTTGCAATGATGATGGTTCTTTTAAATCTTCTGTAGATAAATTTTATGACCAAGAAGATCTTGCTAAATGGGCAGAACGAACAGGTGCTAAACCAGGAGACTTGGTTTGTGTGCTTTCTGGGCCAGCAAATAAAGTAAGAGCGCAACTAAGTGCTTTACGTATGGAACTTGCAGAACGTTTGGGCTTACGTAAACCAAATGAGTTTGCACCATTGTGGGTTATAGACTTTCCTTTATTAGAGTTAGATGAAGAAACAGGGCATTACCATGCAATGCACCACCCGTTCACATCACCTAAACCAGGTCAATTAGAGCTTTTAGATACAGATCCAGGTGCTGTAAAAGCCAATGCATACGATTTGGTTTTAAATGGAAACGAAATTGGAGGAGGATCTATACGTATACACGATAAAGAAACGCAAGCTACAATGTTTAAGCACTTAGGCTTTACACCAGAAGAAGCTAAAGAGCAATTTGGCTTTTTAATGGATGCTTTTCAATATGGAGCACCACCACACGGAGGTTTAGCTTTTGGTTTGGATAGGTTAGTATCTATTTTAGGAGGGCAAGAAACAATTAGAGACTTTATTGCTTTCCCTAAAAACAATAGCGGTAGAGATGTTATGATAGATGCTCCTGCTGCAATTGATGATGAACAACTAAAAGAACTAAGCTTACAAGTAACAGTTAACAAATAGGAATTTAAAAAGCTACGTAATGTCTAATAAAAAATTGCTTAAACGTATTTTAGTATGGAGAGCAAAGTACATTACAAATAGGCAGTTTATATACATTCTTAGTGTAATAGTAGGTATAACATCTGGTATTGGTGCAGTGTTGCTAAAAAATGCAACCCATTTTATACAACACGCGTTAGAGGGTAAATTGGTGGCTAATTACCACCATGCTTTTTACTTTTTGTCGCCAATACTAGGTTTTTTTTTAGTGTACTTATGTGTTAAATATATTATTAGAAATAAGGTTAGTCACGGTATACCTTCAACATTGTACGCAATAGCCAAGCGTAAAGGGTTTATGAAAAGGTATCAAATGTTTGGTTCTTTAATTACAGCTCCAATAACAGTTGGTTTTGGTGGGTCTGTAGGTTTAGAAGGCCCTACGGTAGCTACAGGTGCTGCTATAAGTTCTAATTTATCTCGTTTTTTTCATCTAGACCAAACTACGCGTAACTTACTAATTAGTTGTGCTGCAGCTGGTGCTTTGTCTTCAATATTTAAAGCGCCCATAGCGGCAATTGTTTTTGCCATAGAAGTATTTAGTTTAGATTTAACTATTGCGTCTATGTTACCTTTATTACTGGCATCTTTGTCAGCAATAATAACATCTTACTTTTTTTTTGGAGACGATGTTTTGCTTCCGTTTAAATTAGAAGACAAATTTGTTATTTCTGATGTTCCTTTTTATATGGCATTAGGTGTAGTCTCTGCATTAATCTCTATGTACTATACAGAAGTTTATGATCGTATTCAGCAATTGTTTGATAAAATAGAATCGCCCTTAAAAAAATTAATAATTGGTGGACTTTCTATTGGGGTTTTGGTTTATTTTATTCCGCCACTATACGGAGAGGGTTTTGATGTTATTAACCACCTTATGGCAGGGCATCCAGAAAAAGCTTTATCTACTAACTTTTTGCATTTAGACCTAGAAAACGTATGGGTAATTATAGCTTTGTTGGGAGGTTTGGTGTTTTTTAAAGTAATAGCAGGTTCTTTAACTTTTGGAGCAGGTGGTGTAGGAGGTATTTTTGCGCCAACATTATTTATGGGAAGCATAATGGGCAATTGCTTTGCTAAAATTATAAATGCAACAGGCTTGGTTAGCTCACCAGTGTCTGAAAGTAATTTTACATTAATTGGTATGGCAGGTTTAATGGCAGGCGTGTTACATGCGCCATTAACAGCTATATTTTTAATTGCCGAAGTTACTGGTGGTTATGAACTTTTTGTGCCTTTAATGATTACAGCAACATTGTCATTTGGTATTACAAAGTATTTTTATCCGCACTCTGTGTACACTATGGAGTTAGGTCGTAAAGGTGAGTTGTTAACTCATGATAAAGATCATGCAGTCCTTACACTAATGGATATTGATACCGTTATAGAGACTAACTTTATTCCTTTAAAACAAAATATGACGTTAGGAGATGTAGTGCATTCTGCAATTGTTAAATCCAACCGAAATATTTTTCCTGTATTAGATAAAAAAGGAAGAGCTTTAAAAGGTATTTTGCTTTTAGATGATATTAGAGATGTAATGTTTAAACAAGAGCTGTATAAAACGTTAAAAGTAGAAAATTTTATGCAGTCTGTGCCAGAGGTAATAGAATATGAAAAAGACAATATGCAGGCAGTAATGGATAAATTTCAACTTTCAGGTGCTTGGAACTTACCAATTGTTAAAGAAGGGAAGTATATAGGCTTTGTGTCTAAATCTAAACTATTAACAGCTTACAGAAAAAAATTAATAGATTTCACAAAATAATGATGTATGATGAAATATAGTAGTGGTATAGTAGCTATAGTAGCAATAGGCTTAATAGTGTATGGTTTTATTATTTTAGAAGGGAATGAAGCCATAGCGCACAAGTTTATAGGTTTTGGAACCGTAGGAATATTTTTTATAGCAATGCCTCTTTTTTTAATAAGAGTAAGTAAGGGGAAGAATGTTAAAAATTACATGCTAAATGAAGAAAATATTAAGAAAATGCAAGGAAAAAACTTGGAAAAGACTGACAATCAATAATTTTATGCGATTTTAACTTCTGTTTACATTGCTCTAATTAAAATATGTTATATTTGAGTATTAACATTTTTTATAATTTATTTTTAATGACTGGAACAGTAAAATTTTATAATGACTCTAAAGGATATGGATTCATTACAAACGACGAAACAGGAAAAGACATCTTTGTGCATGCAACATCGCTAAACGGAGTAGAGCTAAACGAAGGAGACAAAGTAGAATACGTAGAAGAAGAAGGAAGAAAAGGAGTGGTTGCTGCACAAGTGCAAGTAATCTAATAAAGTATATTTATTTTGATTAAAACAAAAGCCTTGCATTGCAAGGCTTTTTATTTTTAATTCAAGTTTCGTTTTTCAATAAAAAACCGTTTTAAAAGTTCAGAGGCTTCTTTTTCTAATAAACCACCAGATATTTTTGTTTTAGGGTGTAAGGTTGTGCTCATTGCAGTAAAACCTCTTTTTACATCTTTAGCTGCGTATACAATTTTAGAAATTTGACTCCAATACAAGGCTCCTGCGCACATTTGGCAAGGTTCTAAGGTTACATAAAGTGTGCAGTTTTCTAAATATTTACCGCCTAAAAAATTTGCAGCAGAAGTTATAGCTTGCATTTCTGCGTGTGCTGTTACATCATTTAATTGTTCTGTTAAGTTATGTGCACGTGCAATTATACGGTCTTTTATAACTATAACAGCTCCAACAGGTACTTCTCCTTTGTCATAAGCAGCTTGTGCTTCTTCTAAGGCTTTTTTCATAAAGTACGTGTCGTCAAAAGGATTTATCATGGAGTAAAAGTATAAAAAATACCAACAGTTTTTAAGCTTAGCTTTAGAGTTTATCAACCTTACCAAATAAAATACAACCTTTTATGTAGCACATTTGGTTGTAAAGCTATAACTCTTTACTTATTTCTTTATTTACTCATAAATACCCTTTAAATTTGCTGTTTAAATGGCATATTTAAACAACATAACAACTCCAGATGATTTGCGCAAAATACCAGCGCAAAACTTGCCAATTGTAGCAAAGGAGCTTAGAGATTTTATTATTGATATTGTTTCTGCTAAAGAAGGGCATTTAGGAGCTAGTTTAGGTGTGGTTGAGCTAACCGTTGCTTTACACTATGTATTTAATACGCCGTTTGATAAATTAATTTGGGATGTGGGTCACCAAGCTTACGGACATAAAATTTTAACGGGCAGAAGTGATGTTTTTGAAACCAATAGGCAACTAAACGGTATTAGTGGTTTTCCTAAACGGGAAGAAAGTATTTATGATGATTTTGGAACAGGGCATAGCTCTACATCTATTTCTGCAATTTTGGGTATGGCAATTGCCTCTAAATTAAAAGGGGAAACTTTAAAGCAGCATATAGCGGTAATTGGAGACGCTTCTATTGCTAGCGGTATGGCTTTTGAAGGGTTAAACCACGCTGGCGTAACAGATGCAAATGTGCTAATAATTTTAAATGATAATGCTATTGGTATAGACCCAAGCGTTGGAGCTTTAAAACAATACCTTACCAATGTTAAAAAAGGTAGTGCAAAGCAAGATAATATTTTTGAAGCGTTAAATTTTAATTATTCAGGACCAATAGATGGCCATAATTTACCTTTACTAATAGAGGAGTTAAACAGACTAAAAACAGTTAGAGGCCCTAAGTTTTTACACGTTATTACTACAAAAGGAAAAGGGCTTAAAAAAGCTGAAGAAAACCAAGTAACCTACCACGCGCCAGGTAAATTTAATAAAGTTACAGGAGATTTATTGCCTAAGGTTAACGGAGAGGGAACACCAAAATATCAAGATGTTTTTGGCTTAACTATTGTTGAGTTAGCTAAAGAAAATAAAAAAATAGTAGGTATTACGCCTGCTATGCCAACAGGTAGCTCTTTAAAAATTATGATGGAAGAAATTCCTGATAGGGCATTTGACGTAGGTATTGCAGAACAACATGCAGTAACTTTAGCTGCTGGTATGGTTGCAGAGGGTTTGGTTCCGTTTTGTAATATATACTCTACTTTTTTGCAACGTGCCTATGACCAGGTTATACATGATGTAGCATTGCAAAACTTGCCAGTAATTTTTTGTTTAGATAGGGCAGGTTTGGTTGGTGAAGATGGTGCCACGCATCATGGTGTTTATGATATTGCTTATTTACGTTGCATACCAAATTTGTTAATTTTTGCTCCTATGAATGAGGAGGAATTAAGAAATATAATGTACACCGCCCAATTAGGATTGCAACAGCCTATTGCAATAAGGTATCCAAGAGGCAGAGGTGTTACTAAAAATTGGAAACAACCATTTACAAAAATTGAGATAGGGAAATCTTTAGAATTAAAAAAAGGCACAGAAATTGTGGTGCTTTCTGTAGGTCATATTGGTAACATGGTTGCGGCTGTTTTAAATGATTTAGACAGTAGTAAAATAGGACACGTTAATATGCGATTTATAAAACCATTAGACGTTACAAAATTATTGTCTATTTTTAACAAATATTCAACAATAGTTACTATTGAGGATGGTTGTAAAATTGGAGGTTTTGGTAGTGCTATTTTAGAGTTTGCAAATACCAATAGCTTTACAAATAAGGTGCATATTTTAGGAATAGATGATGTTTTTGTGCAACATGGCAGTGTAGCGCAACTACATGAAATAAATAATATAGGAGCAAATAGTTTTAAGATTTTTATAGAATCTTTACATGCAAACGAATAGGATTATGTTTAAAAAAACAATTGTAATTTTAGTTTTAACCTTTTGTATAGCGAAAATAAACGCTCAAATTTCTAATCCTGTAGAAACAGATTCTGTTCAGGTAGATACCACTATAGTAGGTACAATTGTAGTTCGTAAAAATCAAGAAAAAATTAAGAATATCCCTAGAGGTGTTAAGCTAGCTAACCCAAGAATTACTTATGAGGCAAACCCACGTAGAGAAAATTTTGGATGGTTTAAGGTTCCTTCTTTTTGGGATAAAACAAACCATTTAGGTATAGCTATTAACGAGGTAGCTTTTGTAAACTGGAAAGCTGGTGGTAACAACTCTGTATCGGCTATAGGAAATGTAAAATTTGTTCGTAATTACAAGTTTAGATACATACAGTGGAACAATAGTTTAGATCTTAGGTTTGGACTTAGTGCCATAGAAGGTGAGAAATTAAGAAAGGCAGATGATGCAATTCGTTTTAGCTCTACTTTTGCATACAGGAGAGACACAATAAGTAATTGGTACTATTCTGTTAAGGCAAACTTTAATTCGCAATTTGCAGACGGTTATAAATACCCAAATACAGAAGATAAAATTTCTACATTTATGGCACCTGGTTATTTGTTTTTAGGAGCAGGTACTTCGTATATTCCAGAAGGTAAAAAGTTTAACTTATACATATCACCAATAACACAAAAAGCAACATTTGTGTTAGATCAAGAGTTAGCAAATTCTGGTGCTTTTGGTGTGCAAAAAGCTGAGCGAGATGCAGATGGTAACATCACAAAAGAAGGAGAGCGAACTTTAATGGAATTTGGCTTTTTAGTTACTAATACATGGAAAACAGATGTGGCTAAAAATATGACTTTAGCGCATGACTTAACTCTTTACACAGATTACCTAAATAGTTTTGGTAATATAGATGTAGATTGGGAACTGCGTTTAGATATGAAGGTTAACCAATACGTAAAAGCTAATATTGGCACCAATCTTTTATATGATGATGATGTTGTTTTTGATGAGGTTGTAACAGATGGTGTTGTAACCACACCTGGTAGGCCTAAAATACAATTTAAGCAGCTACTTGGTGTGGGGTTATCTTATGATTTTTAAAGTTGTTTGCCCATAATTTTGTTGTGTATGTGCACAGCGCCACTATCTGATAAGCTTGCCACATAACAGCAGGTATTTAAAAGTAAGTTGTACAAAGGAGCATCTGTATTTTGGTAATGTTCTGGTAATGTTTGTAAAACAATACTATCATAATTAGAAGCAGTACCTTCTGCTGTTTTTACTAAAGCATTTGTGTATACATCTAAAATATCTGATATAATTTTATAGCCAGCTATTTCTTTTTCTATTACCTCTTGTGATTTGTAAACCTTAGATACACTTAAAGATATTATGTCTTTTATTTGGGCAATATAGTTGCTTTTATCTAATAAAGATACGTCAAATGAACCATCTAAAATAGCTTCTTCATTTTCTAAAAATATAGCAACTGCATCTGTAATTAATGTGTTTATGGCAAGTGCTCTTAAGTAGCTAAGACGATCTTGCATAAAAACCATTTCGTTGTATTTTTTTGTGTTAATCTTGTCTTTAACTAGCTTAATTAAGTATTCTAAAGCGTAGTCTTCAGATATTAAACCTAGGTTTATGCCATCTTCAAAATCAATAATTGTATAACAAATATCGTCTGCAGCTTCAACCAAATAAGTAAGTGGGTGTCTAGAGAAAGAAATGTCTTTGCCATCTCTGGTTTGCAATAAGCCAAGTTCTTCAGCAACCTCACTAAAAAAATCCTTTTCTGTCTGAAAAAAACCAAATTTTTTATCAGCAATATGTTTTGTGGGCTTTTTGGGTAAAGATTCTTTTGGGTATTTCATAAAAGTACCCAGTGTAGCATAACTTAATCTTAATCCTCCTTCTACACCTGTTCTAGATTCAGTTAGCAGTTTAAACCCGTTAGCATTTCCTTCAAAATCTATAATATCTTGGTATTCTTTGGCTGTAAGTTTGGTTTTGTATTTTTGTCCGTTTCCGGTTTTAAAATATTCGCCAATAGCTTTTTCTCCGCTATGCCCAAATGGAGGATTTCCTATATCATGTGCAAGAGAAGCAACGGCAACAATAGCTCCAAAATCATTATAATGGTATCCGTGAACTTCTTTTAAGTGCGGATGTTTTTCTAGTATTTTTTTTCCAACAATACGTCCTAGACTACGGCCAACCACAGACACTTCTAAACTGTGCGTAAGCCTAGTGTGTATAAAGTCTGTTTTGGAAAGTGGTATAACCTGGGTTTTATCTTGTAAACTTCTAAATGCAGACGAAAATATTACACGGTCATAGTCAACTTCAAAACCCAATCTGGTTTCATCTTGTTCTTTACGTAGTCTTTTATTAGTGTCTCCAAAGCGCTTTAAAGATAGTAATTGTTCCCAATTCATAGTACATGATTTAAAAGTTGCAAGATACTTAAATAGCTTTTTAAATAAAGTAGAATAAACTTAAAAAGTATATTTATACACTATACATTTTATGGTTGTATGGGTTATCTAAAATAACACCTTTGTCTTTAAGTTAGTTTACCTAAATTTGCATCTAGTTAATAATTTAGAAACAATTAATTAACATTTGTAAAAGGATTGTTGCAAGAGGAAAATAGCATTTATGTGTTTTAGAATTTTTACAGTATTGTTTTTTGTAGTAGGTTTAAATACGCTTGAAGCTCAGGAGATTAAAGCGCCTAGTTTTGGTAAGGGTATACTAAATATTGTTGGGCAAGATAGTACTTGGACTATGAAAGCATCTGCCCGTTTACAATTTTTAGGAATAGGACAATGGGGAGAAAATGAAGATGGGAATTTAGCTTCTGTAGGATCTAACTTTTTAGTGCGTAGAGCCAGGTTAAAATTTAGCGGTTTTGCTTACTCTCCTAAATTTAAATATAAGGTTGAGTTGGGGCTGTCTAATAGAGATTTGTCTGGAGGGTCTGAGTTTACCCATGATGCTCCACGCTACATTTTAGATGCTTATGTGATGTGGAATTTTTATGAGAATTTTGAACTGTGGATAGGCCAAACAAAATTACCAGGAAATATAGAGCGCATAGTTTCTTCTGCAAATATGCAAATGGTTGATAGATCTTTGTTAAATAGTAGGTTTACAATAGACAGAGATATGGGAATGCAATTACGACATAAATTTAATGTTTCAGAAAATTTTATTGTAAAAGAAGCATTAGCTATTTCTCAAGGAGAAGGAAGAAATGTTAGCAAAGGAAATTTAGGAGGTTACCAATACACAGCAAGAATAGATTTTTTACCTTTTGGTAATTTTACAGGTAATACAGAATTTGTTGGTGCCGATTTAAAACGTGAAAAAAAGCCTAAATTAATGATTGGTGCAGCTTATGATTTTAATAATAACGCTGTAAAAACAAGAAGCAACCAAGGAGATTATATGTATACAGATACCGGTTTTTATGAAACAGACATAAAAACTTTATTTGTAAATGCTATGTTTAAATATAACGGCTTTTCCTTTATGGGTGAATATGCAGGCAGAAACGCCGGTGATGCCATTGCTAAAAATAATGATGGTACGGTAACTGGTGATATAGTGCAAGTAGGTAACGGACTAAACTTAATGTCTGGTTATGTGTTTAAAAATAATTGGGAGCTGTCTGGCAGATATACATTTGTAGATTTGGATAAAGATATCACAGGCAGAAATAAAGAATTGCAATACACATTAGGCGTTTCTAAATACATTGTTGGGCATAAGTTAAAAGTGCAAACAGATGCTACTTATTTAAGCGAAGTAGATGGTCCTGAGGGGCTTATATGTAGACTGCAATTAGAGGTGCATTTTTAAGTAAAAAAATAACCTTAACATAACGTTAGACAGTTAAAAACAAAGCATATTTGCAAATTGAATTTTTATAAATTATGGAGAGTAATATTTATTTAATAATGATTATAGCTTTAGCCGTTTTGGCTATTGCGGATCTTGTAGTTGGCGTGAGTAATGATGCAGTCAACTTTTTAAATTCAGCTATAGGATCTAAGGCTATTTCCTTTAGATCTATAATGATTGTTGCTAGTGTTGGTATTGCCTGTGGAGCTATATTTTCTAGTGGGATGATGGAGGTTGCTAGAAAAGGTATTTTTAACCCTAATGAGTTCTATTTTAATGAGATTATGTTCATTTTTATGGCCGTAATGATTACAGATATACTGTTGTTAGATTTTTTTAATACCTTGGGTATGCCTACATCTACAACGGTTTCTATTGTTTTTGAACTTTTAGGTGCAGCTGTGGCAATGGCATTAATCAAAATATTACAGGCTGGTGGTAGTGCATCAGACGTTGTAAATTATATTAATACTTCCAAAGCAACAGAAATTATAATTGGTATTCTCCTCTCCGTTGTTATTGCTTTTTCAATAGGTGCTATTGTACAGTGGTTTTCTCGTTTACTTTTATCTTATGATTTTGATAAAAAAGCAAAATGGGTAGGTTCTGTATTTGGTGGTATTGGTTTATCTGCTATTACCTACTTTATTTTTATGAAAGGTATTAAAGGTACAGCATTTGCTAGTCAGAGTTTTGAGCTTATTGGAGATATGACTATTAAGCACTTTTTAGAGGTTAAGTGGTTTCCTATTGTTTTGGTAAATTTTGTTGTTTGGTTTGTTTTATCATATATACTAACAGCAATTGCAAAGCTTAATATTTATAAAATTATTATTGGTGTTGGTACATTTGCGTTAGCATTAGCCTTTGCAGGTAATGATTTGGTTAACTTTATAGGTGTGCCAATTGCAGCATACCAATCTTATACAGAGTGGTCTGCATCTGGTGTAGACGCAACTGCTTTTAGTATGTCTATTTTGTCAGAAAAAGTGCCTACGCCAACGTTGTTGTTGTTTATTTCGGGTATGATAATGGTTGCAACACTTTGGTTCTCTAAAAAGGCACGCTATGTAGCAGAAACAGAAATAAATTTGTCTAGAGAAGGCGAAGGTAAAGAACGTTTTGAACCTAACTTTTTGTCTAGAGGTATTGTTAGAATAGGAATGGCAATTTCTACATATACATCTGCTGTAATGCCTAAATCTATTTCTGATAAAGTAGAAGCAAGATTTGAAAAACCAAAAATAGCGTTAGCTAAAGATAAAACTTATGAAATGCCTGCTTTTGATATGGTAAGGGCAGCTGTTAACTTAGTTGTTGCGGGTATTTTAATTTCTGTAGCTACATCATTTAAACTACCATTGTCTACAACTTATGTAACTTTTATGGTAGCAATGGGTACTTCTTTAGCAGATAGAGCTTGGGGTGCAGAAAGTGCTGTGTACAGAGTTGCTGGTGTTTTAAATGTTATTGGTGGTTGGTTTGGAACTGCAATTATTGCATTTACTGCAGCTGGTATTATTTTAACTCTTATAAATTTTGGTACTGGTGCAGCTATTTCAATATTATTATTTGTTGCTATTTTATTATTGGCAAGAAACTATATATCATACAATAAAAAATCTAAAGAAATTAAGGCTGAAGATAGCCTTAGAAGAGCAGAAAGTAGTTCTATCCAAGGTGTTATTGTTGAAAGTGCTAAAAACACAGCTAATGTTGTTAAAAGAACAAATAAAATTTATACCAATTCTATTGATGGGTTGGCTAAGCAAAACTTAGACATTCTTAAAAAGAATAAAAAAGGAGTTGTTAAATTGGGTGATGAGGTAGATGATTTAAGAGATCATATCTTTTATTTTATTAAAAACTTAGATGATGCTAGTGTTGGGGCAAGTAATTTTTACATAAATATTTTAGGCTCTTTACAAGATATGACGCAGTCTTTAGAGTATATTACTAAAATATCATACAAGCATATTAATAACAACCATAAAAAATTAAAATATAACCAAATTAAAGAGCTAAAAGAAATAGACTATAAATTAGAGCATATTTTAAATGAAACTCAGGTTGTATTTGAAACGCGTTCTTTTGATGGAATTGCGCAGATTTTAGAAGAAAAAGAGGAGTTGTTTGAGTTGCTTTCTCAAAAAATACAAAAACAAGTAGAGCGTACTAGAACAGAAGAATCTAGCCCAAAAAATACTACTTTGTATTTCTCATTATTATTAGAGACTAAAGATTTGATGACGGCTACAATGACTATGTTAGAGTTGTATTACAACGAGCATGATAGTAGTGTGCCGCCAGCTACAATATCATAAGTAGTGAGCATATAAATATAAAGCCCAACAATTATGTTGGGCTTTTTTTTGACTCAATATTTTAATTACAACTAGTTTTTAATCTTATCAGGAGATATAATTTTTAGGTTATAAGTAGCGGTAGTATCTATTGTAATGTTTCTTGTGTAATAGTTGCCCTTTGGTTTATAAACTGGCATTTTACTACTGTGTTTGTTCTTTTGCCTAGTTACGTCTGTTAGATAAAAATTATTTTGCTTGTTGTACTTTTCTAAATTTTTTTCTCTAAACCTAGAGAAAGCATCAGAATTTTTATTGCTGTATAGACTTGTGATATTAGGAGTTGTAGTTTTGTTTAGCAATGTAGAATCTACCGCGAACACATTTTTTTGCTGAGCTAAAGATGCAGTTGCTATTAAGCCTAAAGCTGCTATAAGTATTAAAGATTTTTTCATAGCCTATTTTTCTTACAAAATATTAATTTTTAATTAAACTAAAAATAGTTTTTATACTTTAGGAGTATTATTACCCTTAAAAAAAATATTTTATGAATATTAAACTTTTGTTTTTTACATTTTGTATGCTGGCTTTTGCCAGTTTAAAGGCTCAAGAAACTGGAGCTTTTGAGTTTTTAGACAAAGTAATTGCTCGTTATGATCCTAATAATAATTGGCCTACTTTTAAAGGTGACTTTGTGGTTACAATGAGCACTCCTAATAAAAAAGATAGAGTTACAGATATTCATATAAACCAGCCTAAAAGCACTTTTGTTTTATCTAACGCTAAAGAAGGTAAAAAGCATACTGTTAAGGTTGTAAATGATAGTGTTCATTTTTTTGTTGATGACAGACAGATTGTAAATGAGGAAGAGCAAAAAAAGCTAAAGTTTAATAAGGAACGTGCACTTTTTATGAGAAACTACTATACATACTTATACGGTTTGCCAATGAAACTAAAAGACAAAGGCGCTATAGTAGATCCTAAGCTTTATTCTAAAACAATTAATAAAAAATGGTATAAGGTTATTAAGGTAACTTATGATAAAGAAGTGGGTAAAGATACTTGGTATTTTTATTTTAACCCTAAATCTTTAGATATGGAGATGTATCAGTTTTTTCATGACGAAACTAAAAATGATGGAGAATACATTTTATTGTCTAATACAGAAATTATAAATGGTGTGCGTATGCCCGCCGTTAGAGCTTGGTATACCAATAAAGATGATAAGCTTTTAGGTACTGATGTGTTAACTAAAAAGTAGTTTTTAGGATATAAAAAAGAGGGGTAATTTATACAAATTACCCCTCTTTTTATGTGTAGTGCTGTGTTTTATTTAGCTTCTAAAGCTTGGTCTATTTTAGCAATAGCATCTTCATAATGGTAGCGTGTAACAGTATTAATACTTCCATTTTTTGCTACTTTTAATTTAGAGCGTAAGGTTTTTAATTCTCCTCTAACTAAAGAGCTTACATCAGATGTGGTAACATTAAAACTAGATCTGCTGCTATTTTTTGCATTTAATAATGTTCCCATACGTTCTAAATATGTACGTTGTAAGTTTCTACGGTAAATATCTGCGCTTTTACCAATGTAAGCTTCTTTCCATATGCCTTTACGTAAGTCAGACAACATTTCTAAAGCGCTGTAGTATGTTTTGTTTGTGGTTTCTGCATCTAGCAGCCTACCAATGCGGTCTGCGCTTAAAACACCATTTAAATGTCTTGCTTGTACTTTACGTAAATTTTCTGGGTAGCCAGCATAATCTATGTTTTGTAAAATGGCATTATCTACTAACCATGATTGGGTGCTAAACACATTGTCTTGTAACCATTTCATAGACTCTTTTTGCTTAGTTTTGCTTAAAGGTGTATACACGGGACCATTTTGTTTTGGTGTTTTTAAGTTTTCAAAAACACCACCAATATTGGTTACTACATGGCCTGCGTATCTACTATAAACACCTAATAATTCTCCGTATAATTCTTCTAAATCATCATAGTTATTTGTTTGGTCAGATGTCCAATTACTAAGGTTTTTTGCTACATATTTAAGGTTTTTTACTCCGTATGAGCTTGCTTTAACTGGATCATCTCCTAATCCTTCAGTTTGTGATTGAGGATCAAAACGGCTAGACTGTCTTCCAAATTTATAAATAGGATTGTCTGCTTTTTCTAAGATCCATTTACTTAAAGTAGGTACTTCTGCTTCAGGAGAATTAGCCGCTAAATAACGATAACCCCAGTTTGTAACATAATGGTCATAAGGTCCCATTTGTCTAATAAATCTAATGTTTTTATCTCCTGGTTGCGCAATATAATTGTAGCGAGCATAATCCATTATACTAGCAGCAATACCATTTTTTTGAGTAAATTCTCCATTACGTAAAGAGTCTACAGGATAAGCATAACTTGCAGCCATATTGTGAGGGTAACCTAATGCATGGCCAACCTCATGTGCTATAACCATACGCATCATATCTCCTATTTCTTTAGGTTTGGTGTTAAGTGTTCTTGCATTAGGGTTAGCAGCACCAGTTTCTAATAAATACCTGTTTCTGTAACTACGTAAATGGTTGTGGTACCAAATAATATCACTCTCAATAATTTCTCCGCTTCTTGGGTCAGATACACTTGGGCCAACTGCATTTCTTGTTGTGCTAGCAACATAGCGTATCATAGAATATCTAATGTCTTCAGGGCTAAATTCTGGGTCTTCTTCTGGTGTAGGAGCGTCTCGTGCAATTATTGCATTTTTAAAACCAGCAGTTTCAAATGGTTTTTGCCAGTCTTCAATACCTTGTTTAATGTATTCTTTTAAATTTTCAGGTGTACCAGGATCTAAGTAGTAAACAATTGGTTTTATAGGCTCTACCAATTCTCCTCTTGCATATGCTTCAGGGTCTTTTGGTTCTAACCTCCAACGTCTAATGTATGTTTTTTTATCTGCTTTTAGCTCGTCACTACCAAAATCATACTGACTAACAGTAAAAAAGCCAACCCTTGGGTCAAAAATACGTGGTTGCATTGGTTGCTCTGGTAACAAAATCATAGACTGATTTATTTGTAAGCTAATAGATTCTGTTGCTCTAAGTGTAGATGGTTCTGATGCATTAAAAGTAAAGTCTTGTTTTACTTCTATGTTTTCAGGAAAACTTTTAACACTGTTTATAAAACTACGTTTTGGATCTAATCTTTTTACTTTGTATGTTTTTCTTAATCTGCTAGATAGTCCGCTAATTGCAGGTACATCTGTGTTAAATAATGCAGTTACGTCTACAACAACACTTGTAGAGTCTGTGTTAAAAGCTTCTATGTCAAAAGCAAATAGGGTAGGCTCATAGTTGTTAACTTTTACAGATGCACTTATTGCTTTGCTGCTATCTGCAACATTATCATAAGATTTTGCTTTAAGTAAAATTTTGTCTTGAAAACGAACCCAATGTACTAATTGCTCATTGGTTTTAGAGCCGGCATTCATATATCCGCCGCCAAGTCCGGTAGGTATTTTAGCTATTCTAGTAACCCAAAGCATATCTTTGTTTAGCTTGCTAAAAGGTATTTCGTATAAATACTTTTTATCAACCTTATGCACTGTAAAGAGACCATTGTCAGTAACGGCATCTTTTGTTACAACCTGACTGTAATTTTTAATGTCTCCTTTTTTTTGTTTTTGAGCAGGAGCTGTTTGTTCTGTTTTCCCTTTTTTAGATTTTTTTTTCTTTTGGGCAGTTGTGCTAGCAGCAGAAAATAACGATGCTGCTATGCAAAATAAGAGTATTTTTTTCATTAGTGGTTTGTTAGGGCTACAATATAATAAATGTAGAATTGTATGTTTGTTAGTGAAAAGTTAATATAATAATAGATTGTTCATAACAATTATAAATAATCACGGTATGCCGTGATAGTTAACATAATAACTTTGTTTATTTTTGCACCACATTAAAAATAAGAAATGAAAAACTACCTTGTACATACCTGTTTAATTGCTTTTGTATTTGTAAGTTGCAAAAACATAAAGCAAGAAAAGGATGACAAGGGTATGGAAACGGTAACTAGTTCTTTAGAACCGTTTTCTTCTGATGAAAAAAAACTTGTAGTTAGCACTATTAAAGACGCATATAACTCTACAGAATTTGTGGTGAAATACAATAACTACATAGAGTTTTTTAATACTTATGATGATAAAGTACGTAAATCTTACGCTAATTACTTAAGTTGGGTTAACCAAAAAGAGACTAGCGGAACTACAAATTTAAAAAGTAAAATTGGTTTACCTTTAGAAGAGTTAAACATTTTAAAATCTACCATAGTTCATAGTCCTGCTATAAAAAAGGTAGATGCCAATATGCTTTTGGTGTACAAAACTGCAGAAATTTTATACAATACTATTTTAGAAGTAGATGCGTATTATAAAAAAGGAATTGTAGAGTCTGTAGATGTTAATAAAACTAAAAAGCTTCACATAAAATTGCTAGAAGCTTACCGTAATTACTTTTCTACTTTTGATGATATGTCTATTGTTTTTTACAGGTTGCAAGACGATGTTGAAAAGTATAAAAAAGAGAAGTATAAAGAGCAAGAGTTGGTAGTGCAATACAATTTATTTACTGCTATAAATGCTACAGAGGCTATTTTAAATGAAATTGGAGGTAGAGATGTAGACGGACTTTTAACTTTAGATTTTACGGTAATTAACCAAAAAATAAAAGAGCTTAGAGCGGCATATGTTGCATTAGAAGGATTGAAGGAAAACCAAGATTTAATAGTAAAAGAATTTGGTAAGCCTATGCCAGTTGTTACTAATTTTACCAACCATTTAGGAAACATTTTAATGGGGTTAACTAGTTTAAAATTGCGAATTGCTAATAATGATTTTGATTATGGTAAAGATCATCCAAACATTGCTGCAGACGGTTCTCCTTTAAAACTAGAGCTAGAATTTATAGCTATGGTAAACGAATACAGAAGTATAAATTAAGTATTTATCTGTAAAAATTCATCTCATCCATATACTTAAAAACAGCGGTAGGTAATAAAGGCGTAATGTTTTTACCTAATTTGTGATTTTTACGAATAAACGTAGATGAGATTTCCATTATAGGAGCATCTGTTACCATTTTTATTTTAGGGTTATTTTTAAATTGATGGTCTATTGTGCCAGAAGAAACCCTAGGGTACACATAAATATTGTGGTTTTCTAAAATAACCTCGTAGTTTTTCCACTTATGAAGACTTTTTAGGTTGTCTTCTCCCATTATTAATGAAAAATCGTAACCATTTGGGTACTTCTCTAGTAAATGAGCTAAAGTATGTACCGTATAATTGGGTTGTGGTAAATTAAACTCTATGTTAGATGGTTTTAGTTTAGGGTATTCTTCTGTAGCCTCTAAAACCATTTGGTACCTGTGGTGATTGCTTAATAAAGATTGTTTTGTTTTAAACGGACTCTGAGGTGTTATTACAAACCAAACTTCGTCTAAATCTGTAAATTCTACTAAGTGGTTTGCTATAACTAAGTGTCCTAAATGTATTGGGTTAAAGGTTCCAAAATACAACCCTACTTTCTTCATTTTACGCTTCTTTTTCTGGGTTTGGTTTGCTTATAAAATCTTCAACCAGTTTTTCTGCTTCAGCTAAAGCAGTGTCTAAATCGTAATTTTTAATAACGGTATCAAATTGTGGAGCGGTAGCTAATTCTACAGATGCTTTTGCTATACGCATATTAATTTTATCGTCGCTTTCTGTGCTACGCTTTTTTAACCTAATCTTAAGCTCGTCTATGCTAGGTGGCTTTACAAAAACTGCCAGTGTTTGTTCTGGAAATTTCTTTTTTATACGCAATCCTCCAACAACATCTATGTCAAAAATAACGTTTTTGCCTTCAGCCCATAAACGTTCTACTTCTGTTTTTAGTGTTCCGTAAAAGTTATCTCTGTAAACCTCTTCCCATTCTAAAAAATCATCGTTTTTTATATGGTTTTTAAATTCAGATAATGATAAAAAATAGTAGTGTTCGCCATTTTTTTCTTTTCCTCTTTTAGGTCTAGATGTTGCAGATACTGAAAATGCTAGGTTTAAGTGTTTTTTACCTAATAAATGTCTAACTATAGTTGTTTTGCCACTACCAGATGGTGCTGAAAATATGATAAGTTTGCCGCCTTTCATTATAAAACATTTAGCATTTGTTCTTTAATTTTTTCAAGCTCGTCTTTCATTTGCACTACCAACTGTTGCATTGGCGCATAATTAGCTTTAGAGCCAATGGTGTTAATTTCTCTACCAATTTCCTGAGATATAAAACCTAATTTTTTTCCGTTAGAGTCGGCAGAGTTTATTGTAGTTGTAAAGTAAGATAAGTGGTTTGCTAAACGAACTTTTTCTTCTGTAATGTCATATTTCTCCAAATAGTAAATAAGTTCTTGTTCAAACCTATTTTCGTCTATATCAGTCTTTAGGTCAGATACAGCTTTTTCTAAACGTTCTCGTAATGCAGTTTGCCTGTCTGGATCTATAGCAATTACTTGTTGTAGCAAGCTTTCTAATGAAGTAATACGTTGTTTAAAGTCTTGTTCTAAAACAGCGCCTTCTTCAGTTCTAAATACGTTAATTTCTTTTAAGGCTTCTACAAGTGTATTTTGTATTGCTTTGTACTCTTCAGCGTCAATCTCTTCACGCTCTGTTTTCATAGCATCTGGTAAACGTAAAGCCATTTCTAAAAGCTTAACATCATCACCTTCTGCTATGTTTTTTAATTGTTGCATGTACTGCTTAACAATTGCTTCATTTATTTGTGATGAAGTATCTGCTCCAGTACTTTCAATATAAAGATTAAAGTCTATTTTACCTCTTTGTAAGCCATTAGCAATAGTTTTGCGTAACTCCAATTCTTTCTCTCTGTATGCAGATGGCATACGTGCATTTAAATCTAAACTTTTGCTGTTTAAAGACTTAATTTCAATAGTAATTTTTTTTGATGGAAGTTGCACTACGTGTTTTCCAAATCCGGTCATGGACTGAATCATATATTGTAAATTTTATGCAAATATAATTAAACTATACTAGTTGAGGCTACCAGTCTATTCTAATAACGCTATTTCACTAGTTTGAAAACAAATGATAGGATAAATACTTTAATTTTCTGATTAAAGTAAAAAATTCTGCCTAGTTGTAATAGACAGAATTTTTCTGGTTTTAAAGAAGTGTTATTAGAGTTCTCTTACCCAAATATTTCTATAGCTAACCCTGCTGTTGTCTCCGTGATCTTGCAATCTTAAAGGGGCTTTACCGTGAGCTTCGTTTTTAGGCCATCCAATGTAAGGTGTTGTGCCTTTAATTTCTACATGGTCTAAAACTAGAATTCCGTTGTGTAAAAGTGTTAGTGTCCCAGATTTTATTTTTTTACCAGCTTTATTAAATTCTGGTGCGTGGTACACAACATCATAAGTGTTCCACTCTCCAGTAGGTACAGATGCTTTTGCAAGCGGAATATGTTGTTTGTATATTGAGCCAACTTGTCCGTTTACATAAGTATCATTATTGTTGTTATCTAGTACTTGTATTTCATACCTATCTTGAAGAAACACACCGCTATTTGCACGGTTTTGTCCATCTCTTAAAATTTCTTTAGGAGACCTCCATTCTATATGCAGTTGTATACTGCCAAATTCCTTTTTTGTTTTAATGTCTCCAGATTTATCTTTTACTGTAAAAAAACCATCTTCTTCATTAACATCCCAAGGGGCTGGTTTGCCATCTGTGCCAACCCATTGGTCTAAGTTATTACCGTTAAATAATACAATAGCATCACTAGGAGCGGCATTATTTTTTGCAGGTGTAACTGTTGCTGGTACTGGTTTGTATAATTCTGTTTCTTCAGGTTTTGTAGGTTCTGTGCCACTGTATTCCTCGTGGATTATGTAATCTACTTCAGATTTGGTTTCAGGGGTTTCTACTGTTGCTTTCTCTTGGCAGCTAATAATTAGAAGCCCTAAAAGAGACCAGATAATTTTTTTCATGCTTAATTTAATTCTTTAATTTTTATGTTTCTGTATGATACCACATCACCGTGGTCTTGTACGCCAATTTTACCTGTTTTATATTTAGCAAAACCATCCCAGCCGTTAAATTTAGAATTCTCTAGTAAGGAGTTCCATTCTTCTCCTTCTAAAGGAAATTCTGCTACCGTAACACCATTTAAAACAGAACTACCTTTGTTGGTGTTGTGGTTAATTGTAATAACTGTTGTATTCCACTCTCCAACTGGTTTTGTTGCGTCTTTACTAGGAGCAACTAAATCATATAAAGCACCAGCTTGGCGATCTGTTCCGTTTTTTGCATCAGGGTGTTTTTGGTTGTCTAGCACCTGTACTTCTAAACCTGTTTCATAAGGCTGTCCGTATGTGCCATCATCTTTAATTCCCCAAAAAATACCACTATTTCCTCCTTCAGATATTTTCCAATCTATAGACAATACAAAATTTGTGTATTCTTTTTTAGAAACAAGATTGTAATGGGTGTCTTTAGGTCTGTTTGTTGGTGGATGAAAAACTAGGGCGTCACCTTCAATCTTCCAATTTTCAATAGCGTTATCGTTTCCGTACAATTTTAAATTGTCAAGGTTACTGCCATCAAAAAGCACTGTCCATTCATTTTTTGTAGGTACTTCTTTTATGGTGTTTTCTGCAGTAATTTCTTTTTCTTTTGTTTCTTGGGTTGCTTTGTCTTTGCAGCTAAAAGTTAATGCAGTTAAGCAGCTTATTAATACTAATTTTTTCATAAGTAGTTATTGTTGTTTGTTATTTTAAATGCCTAACATTTTTTTTAGCAACTCTTTATCTGTACCAGTTTTAGCAAAATCATCAAAAGTTTTTTCTGTAGCTTCAATTATGTGGTCTTGTATAAATTTAGCACCTTCTGTAGCACCTTGCTCAGGACTTTTAATACAGCATTCCCATTCCATAGTAGCCCAAACATCGCATCCGTATTGGGTAAGCTTAGAGAAAATAGTTTTAAAATCTATTTGTCCGTCTCCTAAAGAACGATACCTTCCTGCCCTGTCTTTCCAGTCATTATAACCACCAAAAGCACCTTTTTTGCCTGTTGGGTTAAACTCAGAATCTTTTACGTGAAAAGACTTTATGTATGGATGGTAATGGTCTATAAAAGCAATATAATCTAGTTGTTGTAGTACAAAATGACTTGGGTCATACAAAATATTTACACGTTTGTGGTTGCCTGTAGCTTCTAAAAAACGCTCAAAGGTATCTCCGTCATGAAGGTCTTCTCCTGGATGAATTTCATAGCAAACATCTACATCTTCTTTGTCAAAATGGTCTAGTATAGGTAACCATCTAGCTGCAAGTTCTTCAAAACCAAGTTCTACTAAACCAGGAGGTCTTTGTGGCCAAGGGTGCATTGTATGCCATAACAAAGAACCAGAAAAAGTAGCGTGAGATTTAATACCTAATCGCCTACTTGCAGTACCAGCTTTTTTAACGGTTTCTATTGCCCATTCTGTTCTTGCTTGTGGATTTCCACGTAAATGTTCTGGTGCAAAACCATCAAACATTACGTCATAAGCTGGGTGTACAGCAACCAATTGTCCTTGTAAATGAGTAGATAGTTCTGCAATTTCTAAACCATAAGAATTTACTTTTGCTTTAAGTTCATCACAATATTCTTGGCTATCTGCGGCCTTGTCTAGGTCTATTAAAAAAGTTTCCCAAGTAGGTATTTGTATACCCTTATACCCAAGGTCTGCTGCCCATTTGCATAATCCTCCTAAGGAATTAAATGGAGCTTTACTGTCTACAAATTGTGCTAAAAATACCGATGGACCTTTTATTGTCTTCATTTTATGTAATTTAATGCTATATTTAACGTTTAATTTTTAAGGCTATAAAGAAGAATAACCCAAGTTATAAATATAATAATTTGTAAACGATTTGGGGTAGCTTTTTATACGAATTGAGTGGTTTTGTGCGACGAACAACATAAAAACCGTATTGGACTAAAAATATAAATTTATATCTGTGGAAAACAATAAATCGGCTAAGAATTTATGGGGAGATTATTTAGATAAGCATTTGGAAGATGCTTTTGTAAAAGACCCTAAAGTAGAACATTTCTGCGATAATGAAAAAGATGCAAATGAGTGTGCTACACTGGTTGTTAAAGGAATAAAAAAGGCAACTACGCACTCTTTACTTGGTTTGCAATTGCGTAATGAATCCTTACCAAAAATAGGTGATTTTAGAATTGTTACCGACTGGAGTGGCCAAGCAAAATGTATTGTGCGTACTACGGCTGTTAAATTAAAGCCTTTGTTTAGTATTGACGAAAGTTATGCGCAGAAAGAGGGTGAGGGAGATAAAAGTTTATCGTATTGGAGAACTACACACGTAGATTATTATACAAGAGAATTGGCAGAGTTTAAACGTAAGCCCACAGATAGTATGATAGTTGTTTGTGAGGAATTTGAAAAAGTTTTTTAAACTGGCACTACATTATATCAAAAAGCCACACTTTTAAAGTGTGGCTTTTTGTTTTTATATTGGTGTATTAGTTAATCTAAATCTATCCAAACATTTCCTTTTTGGTGAGAGGTTACGCTACTTTGTATAAAGTTAAGACCACGCACGCCATCTAACATTGTTGGGAATTCCCCATCATTGTACTTTTCACCTCTTACAGCTCTGGCAACGCCTAAATAAATGTTAGCCATTGCATCAAAAATACCTTCTGGATGCCCTGGAGGTAATTTGGTTCCGTCTAAAGATAAATCAGAGTTATAAGCGTGTCCTGGTTTGTATACCTGCAAAGGTTTATCATCACTCATAACATACAGATAATTTGGGTTTTCTTGCTCCCATTTTAACCCGCCTTTGTTCCCGTAAATTTTAATGGTAAGTCCGTTTTCTTCACCTGTAGCTATTTGGCTAGCTCTAATAATACCTTTTGCGTTACTGTTAAAACGAACAAGAGCTGTACCGTCTATGTCCATTTTATTATCATCATATAAATAATTTAAATCTGATAATAAAGATTTTATTTGCATACCAGTTGTGTACTCTATCATATTAAACGCGTGTACACCTATGTCTCCCATACAACAGCTAATACCAGATTTTTCGGGATCTAAACGCCAAGTGCTGGCTCTTTTATCCTTTTCATGAATTATAGGGTTTATCCATCCTTGGTAGTATTGCGCATCTACTTTTTGAATGTCTCCTATAGCACCAGCTTTAATCATTTCTCGCATTTGGCGTACCATAGGGTAGCCAGTATACGTATGTGTAACGGCAAAAATTGTACCTGCTTTTTCTAAAGTAGCTTGTAAAATTTTAGCCTCTTCATAAGTGGTTGTCATTGGTTTTTCGCAAATAACATGAAAGCCATTTTCTAATAACTTTTTAGCCATAGGAAAATGTAAAAAGTTAGGAGTAAGTATAGAGCATACTTGTATTCTTTCTTCTGCAGGTAGTTTTAATTCTTCCTCAATAAGTGTGTCAAAATCTTTATATATTCTGTTGGTAGGAATATCTATTTGTTTTGCAAAACTTAAGCTATCTTCTAAATTAGGATTAAAAACAGCACCAGTAATTTGGTAATTGTCATTAATAAAAGAAGCAACCCTGTGTAAAACACCAATTAAAGAATCTCCACCGCCACCTAGAATTCCTAGTCTAATTTTTTTACTCATAAAAGTATCTTTTAAGGCTTATTTTTTTATTTTAAGTTTTTAGATGCATTAATTAGTAAGTCTCTGGTAGCAATAATACCTTCTTCTTCACTTTTTTCTTCACCTTCATATTCAACCCCAATAAAACCAGTATAACCAGCATCTTTTACAATTTGTAACATTTTGGCATAGTCTATTTTCGTTTCATTTCCTTCTGCATCAAAATTGTAAGACTTAGCACTAACTGCTTTTGCATATGGCATTAATTCAGTTATCCCTTTGTAAATGTCATACATATCTTCACAGCTACCATCTTCTGCTTTTTTAATACAAAAGTTTCCAAAATCTGGTAATGTACCAACGTTGTCCATATTAACTTTGCTCATTACTTCAGAAAGTAATTTTCCATTAGATGACAATCCGCCGTGGTTTTCTACAATAACATTTATATTATGTTCCTTAGCAAAAGTGCCAAGTTGTGTTAATCCATCTACAGAGCTGGCAACCCATTCTTTTTCTTCTGTAGCACCTGCTAAATTTACGCGTATGGCGTGGCATCCCATTTCTGCGGCAGCTTTTACCCATTTGTAATGAGCTTCAACAGTTTTTTTACGTTCAGCGGCATCTGCCAAAGCAAGATCTCCTTGTCCGTCTACCATAATTAAAACATTTTTCATATCATGTTTTTTAGCAGCTTCATTAGATTTAGCTACAAATTCTGCCATAGCCTCATCAGAATAATTTGCCTCCTTAACATCATTGTAAAGAGCGCTAACATATTCTAAACCAGTAAAACCTAATTTTTTCGCGTTCTCAGCAAAATCATAAGGATTTCCGCCATCAAAAACTTGCTTGTGTAGCGACCACTGCGCTAAAGACAACTCAAAAAATGGTTTTTTTTCGTCTACTTTAGTTTTCGCAATTTCTTCTTTTACTTCTTCGGTTTTTTTAGGAGCATCCTTACATGATGCAAAACAAAAAACAAGTAAAACTAATGGATATTTTACACTTTGTTTAACTAGGTTTTTAACTTTCATTTTTTAGATATTTAATTTTTAGGAATTTACATCAACTATAACGTTATAGTACGTTAACCTCAATATTTACAGGGTTTAAATGTAGAAAATTTATTTTATATTTGAGAAAATTATCAAATAAACAACGCAAAGAATGGGCAAATTTTATTATAACGAAGAACAAGAGTCTTATGATGCTATAGTTGTAGGAACTGGTATAAGTGGCGGATGGGCTGCTAAAGAATTATGTGAAGCTGGTTTAAAGACTTTAATTTTAGAAAGAGGTAGAATGGTAAAACATAGGGAGGATTACCCTACCGCTTTTAAAGAGTCTTGGGATTTGCCAAATAACGGAGCCATTTCTCCGGAAGAGAAAGCAAAACAGTTAAAGCAATCTAGAACTGGTTATACTACAAATGCAGATACTAAGCATTGGTTTGTAAATGATTTAAAGCATCCTTACAATGAAACTAAGCGTTTTGACTGGATGCGTGGTTACCACGTAGGAGGTAGATCTATAATGTGGGGTAGGCATAGTTACCGTTGGAGTGATATAGATTTTGAAGCTAATAAAAAAGATGGTCATGGTGTAGATTGGCCAGTGCGTTATAAAGATATTGAGCCTTGGTATGAAAAGGTTGAGACATTTATTGGTGTGTCTGGAGAAAGCTTGGGTTTACCCCAACTACCAGATAGTAAGTTTGAGCCAATGATGCCATTAAATTGTGTTGAAGAAAAATTAAAGGAAAGCGTTGCCGAGAATTTTAACGGCCGTGTTATTACTGCTGGTAGAGTTGCCCACATTACTAGTGATAAAAAATTTGCAGGAGACGGAAGATCTAAATGTCAATTTCGTAACCGTTGTAGTAGAGGGTGTCCGTTTGGAGCTTATTTTAGTAGTAACTCTTCTACCTTGCCTGCTGCTGAAGCTACAGGTAATTTAACGTTAAGGCCAGACTCTATTGTTTATGAGGTTATTTATGATGAAGAAACTAAAAAAGCAACAGGAGTTAAGGTTATTGATAGGGTAACAAAAGAAAAAATAGAGTTTAAAGCAAAAGTAATTTTCTTGTGTGCATCGGCTATTGCTTCTACAGCTATATTAATGCAGTCTAAGTCTGATACTTTCCCAAATGGTATGGGTAATGAGTCAGATCAATTAGGTAGAAACATTATGGATCACCATTTAGGTTGTGGTGCAAATGGTAAGTTTGATGGTTTTGAAGATAAATACTATAAAGGAAGAAAAGCTAACGGTGTTTATATTCCTAGATTTAGGAATTTAGGAGGAGACACAGACCGTAAAGATTTTATTAGAGGCTATGGTTACCAAGGTGGTGCAAGTAGAGGTAACTGGCAAGAGGTAGTTGCAGAAACGGGTTATGGTAAAGATTTAAAAGATGTTATTTTAAAACCTGGTGGATGGACAATGGGTATTATGGGCTTTGGTGAAGTATTACCTTATGAAGATAACAGGTTTACATTAGACTATAATAAGTTAGATGATTGGGGATTACCAACTGTTACTTTTGATGCTGAGTTTAAAGAGAACGAACTAAAAATGCGAGAAGACATTAAAGAACAGGCTGCGGCAATGTTAAAATCTGCAGGATTTAGAGATGTTAATGTTTTTGATAATTTAGGAGCTTTAGGCCTTGGAATACATGAAATGGGTACTGCTCGTATGGGTCATAATCCTAAAACATCTGTATTAAACAAATACAACCAAGTGCACTCTGTACCTAATGTGTATGTAACAGATGGGTCTTTTATGACATCGTCTTCATGTGTTAATCCATCATTAACATATATGGCTTTTACTGCAAGAGCAGCAAACCACGCTGCAGAACAAATTAAAAAAGGATTATTATAATGAATAGAAGATTAGCACTTAAGAACCTAGGTTTGTCATTAGGCTATGTTGTAGCTACGCCAACCTTAATTAGTATTGTACAAAGTTGTAAAAACGATAAAGGTGTTGCTTTTGCTCCAGAATTTTTTTCAGAGGAAGAAGGTAATGTTGTGATAACCTTAATGGATATTATTTTACCAAAAACTGATTCTCCTTCTGCATCTGAAGCAAATGTGCATATGTTTGTAGATCAATATATAAATGTATCTAATACAGAAGAAGAAAAAGCATTGTTTAAAGCTAAAATGGCTAGTTTTTTATCATTAGCTAAGAGCAAATCTGGTAAAGATGCTGTAACAGATATTACAGCTGAAGAGTTAGAAAGCGCCTTGGCAAGTTGTTTAAAATTATCTGAAGAGCAAATTAAACAACAAAATATTACGATGCGTAATTATAATAATGCTATTGCCAATGGAGAAGTGGCCGAATTAGATATAAACTCTGGAGCTATTGCTTTTGCTCATGAGCTTAGGGGGTGGACAATTAGAGGCTATAAGGCTACGGAAGAAATAGCTAAAAACTTTTTAGCTTTTGATCCTATACCGGGTAAATATGTTCCTTGTGGTACTACAGAAGAGTTTACAGGAGGTAAAGCTTGGGCTTTATAATAATTTATTAAATGAAAAGGAGAAGCTTTATACAAAAATCGGCATTAACTACAGGTGCATTAACTTTAGGTACTGCTTATGGTTACGGGGCTGGTTATAACACAAATGCTAAGCACGCATTTAATTTAAAGTATGCGCCTCATTTTGGAATGTTTTCTAACCACGCAGAAAGTTTAGAAGATCAATTGCGTTTTATGGCAGATGAAGGTTTTACTGCTTTAGAAGATAACACAATGCTAAGTCGTAATGTGGCAACACAAACCAAACTTGCCAAGACAATGCAAAATTTAGGCATAGAAATGGGCGTTTTTGTGGCGCATGAAATTTTTTGGAAAAAACCTAGTTTAACTTCTGGTGATTTAACCATTAGAGAAAAGTTTTTGTCTGATATTAAAAGATCTGTTGAGGTAGCCAAGCGTGTTAATGCAAAATGGGTTACTGTGGTGCCAGGACACGTAGATTTAAAGCAGTCTATGGGTTACCAAACTGCTCATGTAATAGAGTCTTTAAAGCAAGCAGCAGCTATATTAGAGCCTCACGGAATTATAATGGTGTTAGAGCCGTTAAATTTTAGAGATCATCCAGGGTTGTTTTTAACAGAGTCTCCGCAAGCTTATGAAATTTGTAAGGCTGTAGATTCTCCATCTTGTAAAATTTTATTTGATATTTATCACCAGCAAATACAAGAGGGTAATTTAATACCAAATATGGAAGCAAGTTGGGATGAAATTGCTTACATACAAATTGGTGATAACCCAGGAAGAAAAGAACCTACTACAGGAGAAATAAATTATAAAAATGTATTTAAATTTATTCACGATAAAAAATTTACTGGTATTTTAGGTATGGAGCACGGCAATTCTAGACCTAATAAGGCTGGTGAACGTGCTGTTATAGAGGCTTATAAAACAGTAGATAGTTTTATGTAAAGATTAGGTTTAAAATATTAAAAAAGCTATGTGTATGCATAGCTTTTTTTGTTTTTGAAACTCTCAAATTGTGTTAAAAATTGTAATTTCAAGTTAAATTCTCTAAATATTTATCGATTAAGTGCGCTTTTATTTGGTTGTATGTAAACTTTTTGTATTTTCATAACGTATAAATAACAAAAGGGTAATGTTTAAATTGTTATTCTTTAGAAAATACATACTACTATGGAGAATTATTTTATTTTATTAATTGTGTATACATCTGCATTAGTGTATTCTACAATTATTAGACCTAGACTTAGAAAAGAATAGCTATGGCTATTGCATAGCTTTTATATAGATTTTAAAAGCATCATTAAATCTACTATTATGGTAGTGTTTAATGATGCTTTTTTGTTTGGTATAGTTGGTAAAATAATATTAAAAAAATAAAAAACCTCAAGCTATGCCAAATTAGGGGAGGGCATAGTTGAGGTATTTTTTTTCTCGTCCATAACGAGAGGTGTTCATAAAGCTTTACGCTGTTATGAGCCGCACATTAAACAATCGTCATCTGCTTGGCCAGCTTTAGCTTGTTCTATAAGTGCTTTCATTTCTGCTGCACTCATTGGTTCTACATCTGAATCTGCAGGTGTAGGGTTTACTTTTAACTCTGTTGCAGTTGCTTTAGGTGCAGCGCTAACTGCAGCTAACTTAGGCTCTGGAGCCTCAACAACTGGTTTCTCTTTTTTCTTGCTGTTGTCTACTGTAAATTTAATTGCATCTGCAGCAGCCTTAGTTCTTAAGTAGTACATACCAGTTTTAAGTCCGCTTTTCCATGCGTAAAAGTGCATAGACGTTAACTTAGAGTAGTTTGCATTTTCCATAAATAAGTTTAAAGACTGACTTTGGTCAATGAAATATCCACGGTGTCTAGACATATCAATAATGTCTTTCATACTTAACTCCCAAACTGTTTTGTATAGTTCCTTAATATCTTCAGGAATAATATCAATATGTTGTATAGAGCCGTTAGCACGCATAAGCTCTTGCTTTAGGCTCTCGTTCCAAAGCCCTAATTGTACTAAATCTTCTAATAAATGCTTGTTTACAACAATAAACTCACCAGATAATACTCTACGTGTATAAATATTAGATGTATAAGGCTCAAAACATTCATTATTTCCTAAAATTTGAGATGTAGATGCTGTTGGCATAGGAGCAACTAAAAGAGAGTTTCTAACTCCGTTTTTTAGTACGCTTTTACGTAATTTTTCCCAGTCCCATCTACCAGATAATTCATCATCCTTAATACCCCATAAGTTATGCTGAAAATCTCCTTTAGATATTGGAGACCCTTCGTAGCTAGAGTATGGCCCATCTTCTTTAGCCATTTCCATAGAAGCTGTTACGGCAGCATAGTATAATGTTTCAAAAATCTCTTGATTTAATTTTTTTGCCTCATCACTAGTAAAAGGCATACGCATCATAATAAATGCATCTGCTAAGCCTTGTACACCTAAACCAATTGGTCTGTGGCGCATGTTAGAGTTTTCTGCTTCTACTACTGGGTAGTAGTTACGGTCTATTACTGTGTTTAAGTTTCTGGTAACACGTTTTGTTACACGGAAAAGTTCTTTATGATCAAACTCGCCATTTTTTACAAACATTGGTAATGCAATAGAGGCAAGGTTACACACAGCAACTTCATCAGGAGCAGTATACTCCATAATTTCTGTACATAAGTTAGAAGAACGTATGGTACCTAGGTTCTTTTGATTGCTCTTGCGATTTGCTGCATCTTTATATAGCATATAAGGTGTACCAGTTTCTATTTGAGATTCTAGTATTTTTTCCCAAAGATCACGAGCTTTAATTGTTTTTCTTCCTTTGCCTTCTGCTTCAAAGGCTAAGTATGCCTCTTCAAACTCTTTATCATGCTTTTTGTATAAGTCAGGGCATTCATTAGGGCACATTAATGTCCAATCTGCGTTAGCTTCAACTCTTTGCATGAATAAATCTGGAATCCACATTGCATAAAAAAGGTCACGCGCACGCATTTCTTCTTTACCGTGGTTCTTTTTTAGATCTAGGAACTCAAAAATATCTGCATGCCATGGTTCTACATAAACAGCAAAGCTACCTTTACGTTTTCCTCCTCCTTGATCTACATAACGAGCCGTGTCATTATAAACGCGTAGCATTGGCACCACACCATTAGATGTACCGTTTGTACCTGCAATATAAGAGCCTGTAGCTCTTACATTGTGTATAGATAAACCAATACCACCAGCAGACTGAGATATTTTAGCAGTTTGCTTTAATGTGTCATAAATACCATCAATACTATCATCTTGCATAGCAAGTAAAAAGCATGAAGACATTTGTGGCTTTGGAGTACCAGAGTTAAACAATGTTGGTGTAGCGTGTGTAAAATATTTTTTAGACATAAGTTCATATGTCTCTATAGCAGCATCTAAATCGTTTAAATGTATACCAATAGAAACACGCATTAACATATGTTGCGGGCGTTCTGCTATTTTACCGTTAAGTTTTAATAGGTAAGAACGTTCTAAGGTTTTAAATCCAAAATAATCGTAGCCAAAATCTCGGTTGTATATAATAGTAGAGTCAAGTTTTTCTGAGTTGTCTTGTATCACTTTAAAGACTTCGTCAGATAAAAGAGGTGCTTTTTTACCTGTTCTAGGGTTTACATATTCATATAAATCTTTCATTACCTCAGAGAAAGATTTTTTTGTGTTTTTGTGTAAGTTAGATACAGATATACGTGCAGCTAGCTTGGCGTAGTCTGGGTGAGTGGTTGTCATAGTAGCTGCAATTTCAGCTGCTAAATTATCTAACTCAGATGTTGTTACACCATCGTATAAACCTTCTATTACACGCATAGCCACTTTTAGTGGGTCTACTAATGCGTTTAAGCCATAACAAAGCTTACGAACTCTTGCCGTAATCTTGTCAAACATTATTAATTCTTTTCTGCCGTCTCTTTTTACTACATACATGCTACAATTGTTTTTAGTGATACGTTGGTTAGGTCAAGTCTTGTGAGACTCAACAAATTGGTTATTTATAGTGCTTTTTTTAGAAATTTATTCTAAAAAATAAAAGGGTTAAATTTTAAAAATCTGCGTCAAAGCTAATTTTCTGTGCGTCGTCACCATCATTATTGTTGGCAACTCCAGATTTTTGGTACTCGGCTACTCTTTTTTCAAAGAAGTTTGTTTTTCCTTGAAGAGAAATCATATCCATAAAGTCAAATGGATTTGTAGAGTTGTACACTTTGTCACAGTTTAATTCTACTAATAAGCGGTCTGTTACAAATTCTAAATATTGTGTCATTAATTTAGAGTTCATGCCAATTAAGCTTACAGGTAAAGATTCTGTAATAAATTCTCTTTCTATATCTAATGCGTCTACAAGTATTTCTGTAATACGTTCTTTAGGTACTTTATTAATTAAATGGTGGTTATGTAGGTGAACAGCATAATCACAATGCATACCTTCATCTCTAGATATTAATTCGTTAGAGAAGGTTAATCCTGGCATTAGGCCTCTTTTCTTAAGCCAAAATATAGAACAGAAAGAACCAGAAAAGAAAATACCTTCTACTGCAGCAAAAGCAATTAAACGCTCTGCAAAGCTTGGAGACTCTATCCATTTTAATGCCCAATCTGCTTTTTTTCTAATAGCAGGAAAGTTTTCTAATGCGTGAAATAAAATATCTTTTTCTTTTTCATCTTTAACATATGTATCAATTAACAATGAGTATGTTTCCGAGTGTATGTTTTCCATCATAATTTGGAAACCATAAAAGAATTTTGCTTCTGCATACTGTACTTCGCTAACAAAGTTTTCTGCTAGGTTTTCATTTACAATACCATCAGATGCAGCAAAAAATGCTAGTATATGTTTAATAAAGTAACGCTCGTCGTCATTTAATTTATTTTTCCAATCATCAAGATCAGCGTGTAAATCTATTTCTTCAGCTGTCCAGAAACTAGCTTCACATTTCTTATACCAATCCCATAAATCGTTGTGTTTAATAGGGAAAATTACAAATCTGTCTTCGTTTTTTTCTAAAATAGGTTCTATTGCTGCTGACATAATTTAAATCTGGATTATAACTGTTTTAAAAATTTTAAGGAGAATTGACCCTTAAACCTTGGGGGACTACAAAGATTGTAAAATGTAGCCACATGGTAAAGGGCTTTTGCGGCTTTTAGGCTATAAGTTTTTAACAGTAATTGTTGACATGTGTCCTCGCCAGTGATGTTTATTGCCTTTGAAGAATTTATATGTTTTTTTAGTTTTTTAAACAGAAAAATGCTGTAAAAAAATAAACCAAAAAGTATATTATTTAGAAGTGTTGTTTGTGAGTGAAGTAGCAATTTATGACGCACCAAACTTTACGATTCTGACTTTAATACAAACAAAAATGAACTATTATATGATTCAGGTAGTTCCCCCCGAAACCTTTAAACCATTTGCAATAAAAACCATTTAACGTTTTATTAAAGCAGGCTGCTTAACGCAGTTGTGTATTCTGTTTTTTTAATACACGTCCTTTAGAATCGTAAACTCTTAGTTTGGTGGTATCATAAAATTAATTTTGTTATTTATTTACTGTTGTTGCTAGTAAAGAATCTGCGTTTTTATCTGTTGTAATTAAAGCAGCCTCTTGTTTTTTGTCTTTTGTTGTTGTTTTGTTGTTTTCTATTAGCGCGGCAATAACTATAGTAATTACTAATAGGCTAAACATAAAAATGCATTTTTTCATAATTCTGTAATTGCTTTTAGGTTTACTTTATAAATGTTGTATTACGCACATCTAATACATTGCTAATTTATAATCATTTACTAATCTATGCGTTAACAATGTATAGATGGAGAAAAAAAATGTATAGTTTGTATGAAAATCAGCTTTTTTAAGCAATTAACACGTAATTTTTAACCAACTACACAAAAAAAATATTGTTTTAAACATTGTATTGTACATTTACTATTCTAAATCTTTGTTATGATAGAAGCAGTTGTAATTGACGATGAAATAAAAGCCATACAGAGCTTAACTTGGGAGTTAACCAACTTTAGTGATGAAATTAAAGTGGTAGCTTCTTTTACAGACCCTTATGAGGCCCTTAATTACTTAGACGGAAATATACCAGATTGTGTTTTTTTAGATATAGAAATGCCAATTATGGACGGGTTTCAGTTTATGCAAAAGGTGAAAGACAGAGAATATCCTATTGTAATTACCACTGCATACAACCAATATGCTATTAAGGCTCTTAAAAATGAAGCTATAGATTACTTGCTAAAACCTATAGATACAGATGACTTAAATGATACTATTGTTAAGATTAAAAAATACAATCAGAAAAACGATACCATTGAGCGTTTGGAACGATTGCTTTTAGGATTTAATTCTAATAAAGCAAATAAAAGGATTACTATAAATACAGACGGAAAGCTTATTTTTTTAAATAGTGATGAAATTATGTATGCTGAGTCTGATGGTAACTATAGTACACTATATTTAGATGATGGCAATAAAGTTGTATTAACAAAAAAACTTAAAGAGGTTGATGATATGCTTACCTTAGAAAACTTTTTTAGGGTGCATAACTCTTACATTGTAAATGTAAATAAGGTAAAAGAATTTATTAAAACAGATGGTTACTTGGTGTTGCAATCTAACGACAGAATTCCTGTGTCTAGACAAAAAAAGTCTAACTTTTTAGATTTGCTTTAATTTGGTTATGACTTTTAAATTAAAAAACAACATAATTACTACAAAGCAATTACTACATATTTTATTAATGTGTGTTTTATGTTTGCTTAGTGCAGAAGTAAAAGCACAGACTACACTTAGTAAAAAAAGTAAACAAAAAATAGATAGTTTAATACTTGCAAAACCGCAAACTTATGACCAAATAAATACTGTTGTTAAATACAGTAAAAAGGATACTTTATTGTTAAGGTATTTTGCGGCTAGGGCAGATAAAAGTAAGTATTTTGTAGGTGCATCTTATGCTTATAATCAATTAGGAACGGTATACAGAAATTTATCTCAATATAAAAAAGCAATACAATTGCATAAACTAGGTTTAGAGGCATCTACATTAGCAGACAATATAGAGTTTAAGGTATATAGCTTAAATATGTTGGGTGTAGACTACAGAAGAATAGATGCAATACGTACCGCTTTAGATTATAACCAACAAGCCTTAGAGCTAGCAGAAAGTGTAAAAAAGCCTAGTAAAGATTTAAAACGAAGTATTAATGTATCTCTAAATAGTATTGGTAATTTATACCATAGTTTAGAACAGTATAACTTGGCTATTAACAGGTATAATGCATCTTTAAAAATTGAAGAAGAGTTGGGTAATAAGCTTGGTTTAGCTATTAATTACCAAAATATAGGAGAAGCTTTAGAGGAACAAGGTAAATTAGAGGAAGCCTTGGAAAAATACAGAACTTCATTAGCGTATAATGAAGAAATAGACTCAGACAAAGGGCAGGTAATTTGTAATAATAGTATAGCTCAAGTTTACCTAAAACAGAATAAAACTAAAAAAGCCATTGTGCTTTTAGAAACTGCTTTAGTTGGCGCCAAACAAATAGGAGATAAGTACATTACTGCTTTTGTAGAGGCAAATATGGGTTGGGCTTACATGCAGTTAAATAAGATTGAAAAAGCAGAGAACCACATAAAAAGGAGTTTAGAAATTGGTAAAGACCAAGGTATACCAAGAATAATTGCTTTAGGAACCAAAAGATTGTCTGAGTTAGAGCAATTAAAAGGTAATCATGATAATGCTTTAACCTACTACAAAAGAGCTATAGAGTTAGAAAAAAAAATTAGTAGTACTAGAAACATACGTTATGCCAACGATGTTATTTTAAGGTACGAGAATGAAAAAATTAATAATGAAATAGAAAACCTTAGGAAAGACAATGAAATAGTAAAGTTAAAGCTTAAAAAGAATAGAGCTACTTTACTTATCATAGGTATTTCTTTAGTGTTATTAATGGTTGTTTTGTTTGTCTTTTACAAGCAAAACCAATTAACCAGCGATAAAAAAATGCTCACGCTAGAGCAAACTATGCTGCGTAGCCAAATGAACCCTCATTTTTTATTTAATTCTTTAAATTCTATTAAGCTTTACATTATTAATAATGAAAAGAAAAATGCGGTGCATTATCTAAATAAGTTTTCTAAACTAGTTCGTAAAATATTAGAAGCATCCTCATTAAGAGAAATTTCATTAGAAGACGAGTTAGAAACCGTTAGCTTGTATATGCATATAGAAAACATTAGATTTTCTAATAAAATAGATTTTACGGTAGATGTTGATAGGGATGTAGATGTAAACCAAGTAAAAATACCATCACTAATTCTTCAACCTTTTTTAGAAAACGCTTTATGGCATGGGTTATCATCTAAAAAAGGGAATAAAAAAATACACCTTCATATCTCAAAACAAGATGAAGAGTTTATAATAATTCGTATAACAGATAATGGTATAGGCAGAGCGGCATCAGAAAAAATTAAAGAAGCCAAAGTGCTTAAAAGAAAATCTTTAGGTATAGATATTACAAAAGAACGCTTAAAAAACTTTTCTAAAGACTATTTAAACTCTTTTAAAGTAGAGTTTATAGACTTAAAAGATGAAGGTAAAAAAGCTTTGGGTACAGAAGTTATTTTAACTATTCCCATTATTTAACTTGGTGTATTCTTTTGCTACCAAGTCTAATTCATTATACCAATCTTCTCCAAACTTTCTAATTAAAGCTTCTTTTACAAACTTGTAAATAGGTACTTTTAATTCTTGACCTAATGAGCAAGCTGTATCACAAATTTCCCATTTGTGGTAATTTACACCTGTAAACTCTGTGTATTCTCTTGTTCTAACAGGATATAGGTGGCAAGATACCGGTTTTTTCCAGCTGGTAATGCCTTCGTTGTAAGCATCTTCTAATCCGCATTTAGCTGTTCCGTTATCAGAAAAAACCACATAAGCACATTCACTTCCATTTACTAAAGGAGTTTCCCACTCACCATCTTCTCCTTTAACAAAAGCACCTTGCTCTTCTATGGCAGCAATACCTTCTGGCCTTAAAAAAGGCTTAACATCCTGGTAAATATTTACCAATATTTCCGTTTCCTTGTCATCTAAAGGAGCGCCAGCGTCACCGTCTATGCAGCAAGCGCCTTTGCATGCCGTTAAATTGCAAACAAAATCGTTGTCAATAATTTCTTCAGATACTATAGTTTTTCCTATTTGAAACATATGCGTAATATAAGATTGCAAAGATACTTTTTTAACGTTAATAAGTTGTTATTTTTAATTTTAGTAATTTAAAACCGTTTTATAAAGTGTAAGTTTGCACCGATTTTTAAAAAAAGTTAAATTATGCCTTCTAGTTTTTTTGATTTTAAGGAGATTGTTACTGCTAGTATGATTCTTTTTGCGGTAATAGATATTATTGGTAGTATACCTATAATTATTAGTTTAAGAGCTAAAGTTGGACATATACAGTCTGAAAAAGCTTCGTTAGTAGCTACTTTAATTATGGTTGCTTTTTTGTTTGTAGGTGAAGAAATACTTGGCCTTATTGGTATAGATGTAAACTCTTTTGCCGTAGCGGGTTCTTTTATTATCTTTTTTATGGCAATAGAAATGATATTGGGTATTACACTTTATAAAGATGATGTTCCTGAAACGGCATCTATAGTACCAATAGCTTTTCCATTAATTGCGGGTGCTGGTACAATGACGTCTTTATTATCTTTACGAGCAGAATATCACGTACAAAATATAATTGTAGCTATCTTAGTAAACATACTTTTTGTTTATATAGTGTTAAAGTCTTCTAAAAAAATAGAAAGAGTACTGGGAAAAAGCGGATTAAATGTAATTAGAAAAGTTTTTGGTGTAATTTTGCTTGCAATAGCAGTAAAACTATTTGCAGCAAATATTAATGAACTATTTTAAATAGAAGTTAAAATGAATAAAGTAATATTTATAATCTTGTTTTTAATAGCAGGATTGCTAATTGGGTACAACGTAACTCAGATAAATTTTGAAGATCCACTAAACGGCCCAAGCACTATTGCCCTTATCTGTATTGTTGCAGCTTTGTGCGCTATTGTGTTGTTGGTAATTTTTATGATCTCTAAAAAAATTCAGGATAAAATAAAAGAATAGCTTTTAGCTAAAAAAAATTAAAAGAAAAAGGCGCCATTTATAGCGCCTTTTTTTATGGTATATAACAGTAATTACTCTGCACTAATTTTAGTTTCTTCAGTTTTTTTAGAGAACCTTATTTTTAACCTGTATGTTATGTCAAACAATGCAGGTACAATTATTAAGGTTAAAAATGTAGCTACTATAAGTCCAAATATAACTGTCCAAGCTAAAGGTCCCCAGAATATAACGTTGTCACCACCAATGTATATATGCGGATTAAACTCTGAGAATAGAGCAAAGAAATCTATATTTAAACCAATGGCAAGTGGTATTAGCCCAAGTACCGTAGTAACTGCGGTTAAAATTACAGGTCTTAACCTTGCTTTACCACCAGTTACAATTGCTTCTGTGGCTTCTGCTCTAGATAAAACATCTCCTTCATCTAAGCCAAGCTTCACTTTTTTACGGTCTATAAGTATTTGGGTATAATCTAACAATACAACACCATTGTTTACTACAATACCTGCTAAGGATATAATACCCATCATTGTCATCATTATAACAAAAGACCACCCAGTAATCATTAGTCCACCAAACACACCAATAAAGCTTAGGAAAATGGCTATCATTATAATTATTGGTTTAGAAATACCACCAAACTGAAATATTAGAATTAGCATAATTAAGCCTAGACCAGAAAAGAATGCGCTAACAAGAAATATCATTTGTTTATTTTGCTCTTCAATTTGGCCAGTGTAATCTATTTTTACGGTAGAAGGTTTGCCTTTGTAATCCTCCATTTCTTTTTGTATCTCATCTACAATTGCAGCAGCATCTGTAAAACCAGGTTCTAAACCAGAGTAGATTGTTACAACACGCTCGTTATCTCTGTGCTTAATAGCGCTAAAACCAGAGGTGTTTTTAGTAGTGGCAACAGCAGAAACCGGAATTTCTTTTATTTGTCCGTTAGATGGATCCCTAAAAATTATATTCTGGTTAAATAATGCATTTGTATTGTAGCGTAAATCTTCATTGAAGCGAACGTTAATGTCATAATCATCACCATCCTCTTTGTAAACCCCTGCTTTTTCTCCAAACAATGCTCTACGTAATTGATTACCAACTTGAGCAACAGATACTCCTAGTTCACCAGCTTTTTCGCGGTCTACCACAACCTCCATAGAAGGTTTACTCTTGTTTACATCAATCTTTATTTCTTCTATACCAGCTATATTTTTGGTGTTAATAAAGTTTTTAATGCTTTCTGCTGTTGCTATAAGTTCATTATAGTCTTTACCTTCTAATTCTATATTAATAGGGTAGCCAGCAGGTGGTCCATTAGAGTCTTTTTCTACAGATATATTTACACCTGGGTAAATACCGCTTAGTGCTTTTTGCACCTTTGCACGTATATCTTCTGTGTTAATTCCTCTTCTAAATTTAAACTCGCTAAAGTTTACCGTTATTTTACCTTTATGCGGCATTTCTGCGGTAGAACCACCATCTGTTTGTGGGTTACCAGCACCCTCACCAACTTGAGAAACTGCAGAATCTACAATAAAATTTTCTCCATTGTGCTTGTAAATATCATCATCTAAAAGATCATAAACTCTTTTTTCTATAACCTTTGTAATGGCATTTGTTTTCTCAATAGAAGTACCTTCTGGGTATTCTATGTAAACAGATATTTCATTAGGAATGTTGTCTGGGAAAAATTCTATTTTGGTTCTTTTACTGCCAATAGACATACCAAAAAGCATAAAAACAACAAGTAAAAGCACAAAAGTTACGCCTACATACCAGTAAACGTTGCCGCCTCTTAAGGCGTGTTTTAATCTGCGCTCGTACCAGTTTTCAAACTTAACCATTGTGTTTTTTTGGAAACGAATAGCCAATTTTTTAATAAAATACTTGTAAGCCCAGAACATTATTGCAGTAATAATCATTACAGAGCCTAAGCCTCTCATTGCACCACCAAAAATTAATATTAGTAAACCAAAACCACCAAGAATAATACTTAAGCGTATAAGTTGTTTAACGGTAAGTTCTTTTTCGCCTAGTTCCATAAATCTAGAAACCAGCATAGAGTTCATTAAAATAGCAACAAGTAATGAAGAACCTAAAACAACAGATAGTGTTATTGGGAAAAATTTCATAAACTGGCCCATTACGCCCGGCCATAAACCAAGAGGTACAAAGGCTGCAACTGTTGTAAGTGTAGATACAATAATTGGGAAAGCAATTTCGCCAACACCTTTTTTTGCAGCTTCAACTTTAGACAAACCTTCATCCATTAAACGGTATACGTTTTCTACAACCACAATACCGTTATCTACAAGCATACCAAGTCCCATAATCATTCCAAAAAGAATCATTGTGTTTAGGGTGTAGCCTAGTAAAGATAATATCATAAAAGACATAAACATAGACATAGGAATGGCAAAACCAACAAATAGTGCATTTCTAAATCCTAAAAAGAACATTAAAACGGTTACAACTAATATAATACCAAAGATGATGTTGTTTACAAGATCATCTACTTGGTTTAAGGTTTTTGTTGATGAGTCGTTTGCAATAGAAATTTTTAAATCTGGTGGGTAATATTCTTTTTGGGCCTTTTTTACAATTTCTTTTATTTGGTCTGATGCAGAAATTGAGTTTTGTCCTGCTCTCTTTTTTACATCTAACATTACTACGCTTTCTCCAAACTCTCTGGCATAGGTAGTTTTATCTTCTTCAGAAAAAGTAATAGTAGCAATATCTCTAAGGTAAGTAGCACCATTTTCTGATTTAACCACAAAGTTGTTTAGTAATTGTGGGTCTTTTACTTCGCCTAAAATACGTATAGTTCTTCTTTGTTCTTTTGTTTTTAAATTACCAGCAGACATAGTAACATTACCGCCTCTTATTGTATTTAAAACATCATCAAAACTAATTTTAGCAGCCATCATTTTATAAATGTCTACTGCAATTTCTACTTCTTTTTCTTGAGCACCACGTATGTCTGCCTGTTTTATTTCTTGCAAGTCTTCAACTTTATCTTGTAAATACTCTGCAAAATCTTTTAACTTTTCTACAGGATAATCTCCTGTAAAGTTAATGTTCATAATAGGCATTTCTTCAGACAAGTTAAGATCAAAAACATTAGGTTCTACTTTTGCACCATTAAAAGTAGGCCAGTCTTCACTTGCTTTTTCTGCATCTACCTCGTCTTTAATTTTTTGTTTAGCCTCTTGTACAGTAATGCCTTCGTCAAACTCTACTATAATCATAGCATAGTCTTCTTGCGAGGTAGATGTTACCTCTACAACATTACTTACGTTTTTTATTTTATCTTCTAAAGGATCTGTAATTAAACGTTCTATATCTTCAGCAGTGTTACCAGGGTATGGTGTGCTTATATATATTTTGGTTTCAATTACTTCAGGGAAATCTTCTCTTGGCATTGCCATATAAGCAGAGAGTCCTATCCATAAAAATAGTCCAATTAGCACATAAATAACGGAAGGGTTATCTATTGCCCATGAGGATATTTTAAATTCCTTGTCGGCGTTTTTTTGTATTTTGCTCATGGAATTATTGATTTAAAATTTCAACTTTTTGTCCGTCTTTAACTGTTCTTGCACCTTCTTTAATTACGTGTTCATTAGCTGTTAGGCCAGATACAACCTCTGTTAATGGACCTTGACTTTTACCAGTCGTAATTATTTTCTTTTTAGCATTAGCATAGTTTTCTTCTGTTTTTTCTGCTACATAAACATACTGTTCTCCGTTTGCATTTTCAGAAATTACACTTTGTGGTATTAAAATGGCCTCATTGCTAGTGTAGTCATTAAGTCTAACTTTTGCTGTTAAGTTTGGTTTTATATTTCCGTTTTTATTAGGAACCGGAATTTCTACTACAAAAGATCTGTTACTAGGATTAATAAAGTTACCAGTTTGGCGAACCTTAGTAACTACGCTATCATTTAAAATTGGAAAATATACAACAGCTTCTTTTCCGTTTTTTATGCTTTTAATGTAGGTCTCTGGTACCTCTACATCTAAATACATATTAGATAAGTTTACAATTCTAAAAACTTCAGATCCCATACCAGGGGCAACAACAGTTCCTTGCTCTTTAATAACATCGTCTATAATGCCAGTAAAAGGAGCTCTAATGCTAGATTTGCCTAATTGACTTTCTGCCTGTTTAATAGCGTTTACTTGGGCTTCGTAATTGGTTTTAGCCTGTAGGTATTGTATTTCAGAACCTATTTTTTGCTCCCAAAGTCTTTGTTGCCTTTCGTAAGTAGTTTTTGCCAGTTCTGCTTGTGTTTTTAATTGTGCAAGTTGACTGCTCATACCACCATCATCTATAGTAGCAAGTATTTGCCCTTTGTTTACTTTTTGTCCTTCTTTAACGTATACTCTTTTTAATGTACCAGCCATTTCTGGGTATATTAAAACATTTTGTTTTGTTTGTACGTTACCTTGTAGTTCTAAAAAGTGATTAAAAACCTGATTTTTAGTGGTTAATGTACTTACTAAAGGAAGGTTTTTGTTTCCTTGTATTTCTGCAATGGCAGAGTCTAGCTTAAACATTTGCATCTCTAGCTTTTTGTGCTCTTCAGAAACAGTAGCTTTCTTTTCTCTTATGGCTTCTATATCTCCCTTAGCAATAATGCTTTCTACAGAATTGTTTTTGCTTCCGCAGGCAGTAACAACTGCTGTAAGTGTTAGTATGTAGAATATTTTTTTCATGTTGTTTGTGTTACAAATTGTTGTGTTGGGGTTAGTTATTTAGAATTAATTCTAAAGCTGTTTTTTTATTAATTACGTCTACCATAGACTGTAAGTACTCTTGTTGTACTGCGTACAATTGTGTTTGTGCCTGTCTAAGTTCAAAACTTGTAGCTAAACCTTCAAAATACTTTACCTGGTTTTTTTTCTCTATGCGTTCTGCTAAGCCTAAATTGTCTTTATTTGTTTGGTATTGTTCTATTGCTAAAATGTATTCACTTTTTGCATTTTCCCAACTTAAACGTAAAGATTCTTCTGCTTCTGTTTTTTGTGTTTTTGCTTTTTCTAATGCAATTTTGGCACGTTGTGTAGATGCACTTCTGCGTAAAGAACTAAATATTGGAATATTAAGATCAAAACCTAAAATTGATGAGTTAAACCAATCTGTTTCCTTCTTTAAAAAATCAAATTCTTGACTGTAAGCTGTGTATCCAAAATTTACAAAAGCATTAAGTGTTGGTAGTGCTTTACTTTTTTCTAACTTAAGCTCTAATGCACGTTGCTCATTTAAGTTAAGTGCCATTTTGTAGTCTACATTATTTTCTAAAACTAAATCGCTTTCTACTAAATTAAAATCTATCTGCTTTTCAGTTAAAATATCTAAGTCTTCTGTTAATTTAGTTGGGTTGTCTAGTTCTAAGCCCATTACTAAATTTAGCATTTGCACTGTAATTTTTTTAAGTCTAATTGCGTTTTTTAACTGGTTTGTTATAGATGCTAAAGTAATTTGCAGTTGCTCTACACTCTCTTCTTCAGTTAAACCATTTTCAAAAATCTTTTGCGTTTCGTTAAGGTTTTTTTCTAAAGCGGTTTTGTTTTTCTCTAATATAGCAGCACTTTCTTCTGCTAAAAGTACATTGCCATATGCTTCTACAACTGCCTTGCGTACATCTAAAGCATTTTTTTCTTTACTATTAGCGCTGTAATCTATAAACGTTTTAGTTGCTTGTACACCTACAATATATGAGCCATCAAAAATTTGCTGACTTAAAGTTGCTGTAGCACTAGTAGATTGTTTTTGTCCAAAAACTACAGGTATAAAAGACCCTGGTGTACCACCTGCTAATTCTCCTGGTATTAAAGATACAGGTTGCTTTAATTGGTTTTGGTAGCTAATTGCACCATTTACTTGCGGTAAACCGCTAGCAATGGTTTCCCATTTTTGCTTTTGCGCATCTTCTATGTCTCGTTCTGCATTTATAGCACTATAATTGTGCTCTAATGCGTAGTTAATTGCTTCTTGTAGCGAGAAACTAGTGGGTTTCTCCTGAGAAAATCCCATTTGTATGCTCAAAAGCAATACTAATAATGTTAAACTCCTTTTCATTTATGATTGATTTGATTTGATAATATCAGTTAATAATTTTTCTCCTTTTATAGTTACTATTCCTCTTAAGTGGTATTCTAAATAATTGTCCATTAATTTTATTTTTGAAAATTTTTCAGGCGGAAAAAAGTCATCATCCTTAATAGCCGTCATCCCAGAAAAGTATATTCTAGAAATAAATTCTGTGTCTAAATTTTTTCTAAATAATCCCAATTTTATTCCTTCATCTAAATTTGCTAATACACATTTTTGCATAAATGTAAACTGCTCTTTTTTTAATGATTGGTGTATTTTAGGATAGTACTTTTGTAGTTGATAAATTGGAGATGAACTTTCATCTTTTAGGTTAGAGATTATAAATTTTCTTATCTCAAACATTTCTTCAATAGGGTTGTGGTTTAATGCACAAATATTGTTTATCCCTTTAGTAATATTACAAAATAAATGAGAGGTACTTTCCTCTATTAACTTTGTTTTATTGTCAAAGTAGGTGTAAATGGTTTTTTTAGACATCCCCAATTCGTTGGCTAAATCATCCATTGTAACACTCTTAAAACCTAGGCTTAAGAATAAATCTGTAGCTTTTTCTAAAATTTTTTCTTTCATAATGTGGCGCAAATATAAGTCAGGAAACTTAGAATACAAAAAAAGTTTCCTAAGTTTTATTATTACTTAACCTTAGTTTAAAATGAATGTTACATTTATAATTACTTAAAAAGTATTTCATGTATTTTTGGAAAAAAAATAAAGATGCACACCATTGACCAGTATAGAGAGTCTTTTTTAGAAGAATTAAACAAAATTACAACAGAAAAGGAGCCTAAAAACTTATATGAACCTATTAATTATATACTGCAATTAGGTGGTAAGCGTTTGCGTCCTATTTTGGCATTAATGACTGCAGATGTTTTTGAAACAGATTTTAAAAAAGCGATACCAGCAGCTATGGCCGTTGAGGTTTTTCATAATTTTTCTTTAGTTCATGATGATATTATGGATGATGCACCATTAAGAAGAGGAAAAGCAACTGTGCATGAAAAATGGGATATTAATACTGGTATTTTATCTGGAGATGCAATGCTAATTGAAGCATATAGGCTTTTAGAACAGTATGATGGTGAGCAATACAAAAAACTAAATGTACTTTTTAGTACTACTGCTTTGCAAGTTTGTGAAGGGCAGCAATATGATGTTGATTTTGAAACTAGAGATGATGTTACCATACCAGAATACTTAAAAATGATTGAGTATAAAACTGCTGTTTTGGTTGCTGCTGCTATGAAAATGGGAGCTATAATAGCAGAAACTACGGTAGAAAATGAAGACTTAATTTACGATTTTGGTAAAAATTTAGGTATAGCTTTTCAGTTGCAAGATGATTATTTAGATGCTTTTGGTGACCCAAAGACATTTGGTAAACAAGTAGGTGGTGATATTATAGAAAACAAAAAAACATACTTGTACTTAAAAGCATTAGAACTTTCCTCTAACGCAGAGCAAAACTCATTAGATCAGTTGTTTTCTATACAACCAACAAATAATAATGATAAAATAGCTACTGTAAAAGTTATTTTTGAAGAGTCTAAAGCAGATGTTGCTACAAAGCAAGCTATAGAAGATTATACGCAAAAAGCCTTTAATGTTTTAGATAAGCTAGAAATACCTGCTACAAACAAAGAAGCATTAAAGCAATTTGGGTTATGGCTAATGACCAGAAAAGTGTAACTTTTTAGTCTACCAGATACGGAACCTTCTTTAATGTAATTATTGGCTTACTTAGCATTTGCTGTATGGTTTGCTGTTGTTCTACAATGCAAATAACCTCTATGCCAATGTGTATGCCGTAAATATTATCTGGATTATTAAGTCCTAAATAAAATGTGCCTTTGGTAGTATCTGTTACATTTACAATACCAGACTTGTAGTTTTCTCTAGAGCCAAATAAGTAGGGAACATAGTTTTCTTTTTGTTTAAAGAGTAATGCATTTTCTTCGTTTAGTAAATAAATGTCGCAAATATTAGCTCCAGGTGGCGGACTCAAATTTTCTACTGCGCCCGAAAAAGAATTTTCCGTATCTATATAATTAGATAATGTAGAGGCTAAACCAAAACTTTTTATTGTGTTTTTTATGTCTTGTTCTTCTCTAGAGGCACTAAAAACGTAATACCAAGAAACTGTATTTTTTGGTAATGCAATTGGTACTAGAACTCTGCTTTTTCCTCCTTTTAATAAGTCGTTAGACCTACTGTTAAGGTAAAAATTATCTTGCTGTAAAGAGATTGTTTTTAGTTTAGTAACCTCTGTGTCTGTTTTTATTGGTGTAGCATATGTTGTGTCTGCAACTTCTTTGTAGGCAATAATAGGCGCTTGTTTGTTAAAAGAATCTACTTTAAAATTTAAGCTTATTTTTGAATCCTTACTATTGCTGGTTTTTATAATTAATTGGTATAGGTCTGTGTCTGGAGCTTCTAGCCAATAATTTGCTTTTTTGCCTAAAGTTTTAAAAATTGCTGTATTTACATCTTTATACTTGCTTATGGTATAAACTATATCTCCTTTTCCTTTAGCCTTTAAACTCAAATGTATATGATCATTTTTGTTAGCGGAAAATAATAATTTATAATCCTCAGTTTTGCTAACCGTAAAAGTAGTGTCTTGTTTTTGCTGTGCATTTATAGTGGTAATGCAAAACAGTAGGGTAAAAAAACAGACAAGGTATTTCATAGCTTTTTTTTGTAAATGTAACTAAAGTTATTTTTTTTCAAACGTAATAAATTGTTATTGTATTGTTTTTAAAAGTTGTTTTGCATTTAAATATTGAAAATACCTAGCTGTTGCCGTAAATGTATCATCTAAAATAACTGTTACTGGTAATGAAAATGGTTTGTTTTTTCGGCTAGCCATTAATAAAGGTATTTCATGAATAGCATTTACTTTTTTAAAGTTTTTGTTCTCATAAACTTTGCCGCCAAATGTTATTTTTTTAGTGGATTCTACATTCATTTTAACTACGTAATACTCTTTTTTTAATTTGTTAATTACGGTGGTGTCTTTGTAAGTTTTACGTTCCATTTTATTGCATAAACTACACCAGTCTGCATAAAAGTGTATGAGTACTTTTTTTGGTTTTACAGCTAAAGAGTCTTCAAGCTGGTTAAAGCTTAGCCAGTTTAATTTGTGCGCTTGTGCATTTAATTGAGTACAGTTTATATAGCCAATTAATAGGCCAATAAGTATTTTTGGGTAGTGCAATTTCATTTTAGTTACAAACTTTTTAATCTTAGTCCTAAAAAAATGGTTCTTGGTAAAGACGGACCGTAAACGTAATTACTATCTCTGTTTTTCCCAATATCAAAATCGTTTTGATACGCATTTGTTATGTTTTTTACACCACCAAACACTTCTAAGCCAGTGTTTAATTTGTTGCTGTTAAAAGTATAGCCTAATCTTAAGCTTGTTTCTAAAAAAGATGGAGTATCCTTGTATTCATCTATAGCCTGACCCGTGTTTTCTCCTCCAAAATGCGCAATATCCATACTGCCTGTATAAACCAAATTAGCAGAGGCATTAAACCTTTTAGTTGGTGTGTACGTTAGTGTTGCAAAACCATAGGTGTTTGGTGTTCTTAAAAATTCTTTTTTAGTAGGTAAGCCTTCAATATTTTCTACTGCTTCTGTAAATTTGCTAGATTGTAATGTAAAGCCTGCATCAACCTGTAGAACATAATCAAAATTAGCTCTTGTCTCTACTGTTATACCTTTCACAACGGCTCCGTCACCATTTCTTTTTTCAAATAACTCACCAAAATTATCTTCGCCTAAAGGAAAAAGGTAAAAAGCATCATTTAATTTTGTGTAAAAGCTTTCTACTGTAAAGCCAGCAATTAAATGCTCTGTAGCTTTGTCATAATTAAAAGAAGCCGTGTAGCTGTTAGAGCGTTCTTCAAATAAATTATCAGACAAAGATATTCTAGAAATTCCTCCCCCTGCAAAGGCAATATGCAAATCGGTATCAAAAGCTTGTGGCGCTCTAAAGCCTGTTCCCCAACCTAATCTAAATTGAGATTCTTTATTCATTTTGTATAAAAATGATAGTCTAGGACTAGCAATTACTTTATCTAGTAAGTTGTGTTTGTCTATTCTTAGTCCTGATAAAAAATTAATTTTAGGAGTAATATCCCAATCGCTTTGTAAAAATGCACCCCAATTTCGGGTTGTTTGGTCTATTTTATAATTGTACGCCTCTATTACATCTAAAACATCATCATAAACATACTCGGTACCAAAAGTAAAAATTGCTTCTCCGCCTACAAATGAATCTACTTTATGGTTTAATTGCACACCAGCTTGGTGAGTCTCTACTTTAGAGGTTCCGTATGGTGGGTTTACCAAAAAAGAGTTTAACTCATTTTCATCATCTGGTAGTATGCCAGTATAGTGGTCTCGGTCTGTAATTTGTCCGCCATAGTAGGCAATAAAACTATTTTTATCTTCATTAAAATTTATCTGATAATCTAAACTTCCCATTATTATATTATGGGTGCGTTCTTCAGACTGTTTTGCTAAATGAGCAGCTTTATTTACTTGCTCGCCACCATATCGGTATTCATAAATGCTACTTATACTTGCTTCTATTTTTTCGTTTTCAGAAGGTAAATAAAATAAATTTGCCCCAAAAGAATTGTTTTTTAGGCTAGGCAATTCAGAGTAATTATCGCCATTATCATCATACGTATTTCTATCTCTTTTATTGATGAAAAATGTAGCACCGGCAGATCTATCATCATTTACAACCGTAGCATTACCAAGTAAAATATTATCAGATGCGTTATTGTTTATACTCTGGTAGGTATAGGTTAAGTTGTATTCGTTTTTAATAGGTATTTTGGTAATTACGTTAACTGTGCCGCCAATAGCATTAGAGCCGTATAGTGCAGAAACACCACCTCTTACCACTTCAATGCGTTCTATCATATTTACCGGAATTTGTTCCATACCATATAAACCGGTTAGCGGACTAAATATAGGTCTCCCGTTTATTAATATTTGAGAATAACCACCCTGTAAGCCATTCATACGTAACTGTGTGTAATTGCAAGTTTGGCAATCTGTTTCTACCCTTAAACCTGGTTGAAACCTAAGTCCCTCAGATAAGTTAGTGGCAACAACATTATCTAACGTTTTACTGTTTATAAGGTTTACAATTACAGGAGAGTCTGTTCTTCTTTTTTCTGTTTTGGTACCGGTAACCACAATTTGGTCTAAGCCCAAAACATCTTCCTTAAGGTTAAAATTAAGAGCTTGGTTGTTGTTAACTGTAACTTGCTTTTCAATAGTGGTAAAGCCTATACTTTGGCATACTAAAATGTAATCCCCTTTACTTAGTTTTAAACTGTAAAATCCCTCTTCATCTGTTGTAGTGCCAATAGGCTTTCCTTTAACGTGTACAGATGCATATGCTAATGGTGTGTTGTAATTACTTACTTTTCCTTTAATGTTAAAGTCTTGAGAAAAAATAGAATAGGGAATAATTATTAGTGTAAAAATTATTTTTTTCATCAGTTTAAAATTAAATTTAGACAAATCTAAAAATTTGTTTTTAGAAATAAAAATGTATTTTTGGTAAAAATTAAATTTGATGACGCATTCCGAGGAAAATTATTTAAAAGCAATTTTTCACATTGGTAAAGGAGGAGTTAATGAGATCTCTACAAATGCTATTGCAGAGCAAATGGAAACTAAGCCATCTTCTGTAACAGATATGATTAAAAAATTATCTGAAAAAAATCTAGTAAACTATAAAAAATACAAAGGTGTTTCATTAACAGATACTGGTAAATCTATGGCTTTGTCTATTATTAGAAAGCACAGGTTATGGGAAGTTTTTTTAGTAGAAAAGTTAGAATTTTCTTGGGATGAAGTGCATGAGGTAGCAGAACAATTAGAGCATATTAAAAGTGAAAAATTAATAGATAAGTTAGATAAGCTTCTAGATTACCCTAAGTATGATCCGCACGGAGACCCAATACCAGATAAGAATGGTAATTTTAAAGTGATAGATAAAAAGCTTTTGAGTGAACTTTCTGTAAATGATAAAGGTATTTGTGTAGGGGTAAAGGATTCTTCTAGTCAGTTTTTAAAGTTTTTAGATAAAAATAAAATTGCATTAGGAGATGTGATAGAAGTAATAGATAAGGAAGATTTTGACGGATCTTTTCAATTAAAAATTAATGCAAACAGTTTTAACGTGTCTAACCAAATTGCTTCTAATTTGTTTGTACAGATAACAGAATAAATAACAAAATGAAAAAGATTATATATATACTAATTAGCGTTTTAATGGTGAGTTTATCTGCTTGTAAAACGGATGCTAAAAAAGCTGTTAACGGAAAATTAAACGTAGTTACAACAACTACAATGATTACAGATTTATTACAGAATATTGGCGGTAATACTATAAATGTTGTTGGTTTAATGGGCAGTGGTGTAGATCCGCACTTGTACAAGGCTAGTGAGGGTGATGTAGCGAAATTGGTAAATGCAGACGTAGTTTTTTATGGCGGTTTACATTTAGAAGGTAAGCTTGTTGAGGTGTTTGAAAAAATGGAAAGAACAGGAAAAAAAACAATAGCTGTTTCTGATGCTTTAAATAAAAAAGAACTTATTGGTTCTGAGTATTTTGCTTCTAATTACGATCCGCATATTTGGTTTAATGTTACATTTTGGAAACAAATAACTACCTATGTTACAAATGAGTTAAAAAAGGCAGACCCTAAAAATGCTGCTGTTTATGAGCAAAACAGCAAAAAATACTTGCAAGAATTAACAAAACTAGATGCAGAAGTAAGAGAAAAAATTAATGAGCTACCACAAGACAAAAGAATTTTAGTAACAGCCCATGATGCTTTTAATTATTTTGGAGTATCATATAATTTTAATGTGGTTGGTTTGCAAGGATTATCTACAGCAACAGAAGCTGGTGTGCAAGATGTGCAAGAATTGTCTAAATTTATAATAGAAAATAAAGTGAAAGCTATTTTTGTAGAGAGTTCTGTACCTAAACGTACAATAGAGGCTTTACAGGCATCTGTTACATCTAAAAATCATGATGTTGCCATAGGAGGCACATTATATTCTGACGCTTTAGGTGATAAAGGAACTGTAGAAGGTACATATATAGGAATGTTTAAATACAATGTTACTACAATTGTAAATGCCTTAAAGTAATAATTTATGGAAAAAAAATATGCTATTACGGTAGATGACCTTACGGTTGCTTACAACTATAAACCTGTTTTATGGGATATAGATTTGGCAATACCAGAAGGCGTGCTCATGGCTATTGTTGGTCCTAACGGTGCGGGTAAATCTACTCTAATAAAATCTATTTTAGGTATTATTAAGCCTATTGCTGGTAGTGTAAAAATTTTTGATAAACCCTATAAAAAACAGTTTAAAGAGGTTGCTTACGTGCCGCAAAAAGGTAGTGTAGATTGGGATTTTCCTACCACTGCTTTAGATGTTGTAATGATGGGAACTTATGGTAGTTTGGGGTGGATTAAAAGACCTGGGCAAAAAGAGAAAAAAGCAGCATTAGAAGCATTAGAAAAAGTGGGTATGTTGTCTTTTAAATCAAGACAAATTAGTCAGCTTAGTGGCGGACAACAACAACGTATATTTTTAGCTAGAGCATTAGTGCAAAATGCAAGTATTTATTTAATGGATGAACCTTTTCAGGGAGTAGATGCTACAACAGAAAAAGCCATTATTAATATTTTAAAAGAATTGCGTAAAGCCGGAAAAACATTAATTGTGGTACATCATGATTTGCAAACTGTACCAGAATATTTTGATTGGGTTACGTTTTTAAATGTGAAGAAAATAGCAACAGGGCCTGTTAAAGATATTTTTAATGATGGTAACCTAACTAAAACTTATGGTATAAACTATAAAGTAAGTGTGCAAGAGTAAGTTTATATAAAACAATTAAATTGTGAACATAACAGAATATTTTAATCTTTTATTTACAGATTATACCCTGCAAACAATAACATTGGGTACAGCAATTTTAGGTGCTTTGTGTGGTATGCTAGGGAGTTTTGCGGTGTTGCGTAAACAGAGTTTGCTAGGAGATGCAATATCCCATGCAGCTTTGCCTGGTATTGCTTTGGCTTTTTTAATTACAGGAGCTAAAGACAGCAATACTTTATTAATTGGTGCTTTGGTAAGCGGTTTGGTTGGTACTTTTTGGATTAGAGGCATTGTAAAAAAAACACATTTAAAATCTGATACCGCTTTAGGACTTATATTATCTCTATTCTTTGGTTTTGGAATGTTGTTGTTAACCTTTATACAAAAAATGCCCAATGCAAACCAAGCTGGTTTAGATAAATACTTATTTGGGCAAGCGGCAACTTTAGTAGCCAGTGATGTTTGGACAATGTGTGTTATAGCTGGTTTAAGTTTGCTTATTTTGTTGGTGTTTTGGAAAGAGTTTAAACTGTTGCTTTTTGATGCAGATTATACTAAATCACTAGGTTTTAATGTGAAATTTTTAGATGTCTTAATTACATTTTTTATAGTTATATCTATTGTAGTTGGCTTGCAAACTGTTGGTGTTGTTTTAATGAGTGCTATGCTGTTAGCTCCTGCAGCTGCAGCAAGACAGTGGACAAATAGTTTAGGTGTAATGGTGGTTTTGGCTGCTGTTTTTGGTGCTTTTTCTGGAGTTTTTGGCACTGCAATTAGTGCAAGTTCTAATAATTTGTCTACAGGACCAGTAATTGTATTAATAGCGGCTGTTTTTGTGTTGTTTTCGTTTATTTTTTCACCTAAAAGAGGATTGTTGTTTAAGGAGATTAGATACCGTAACAACCGTAAAGATTTAGAGTTAAATAAAACGTTAGCTTTTATGTATCAAATTGTAGCGTCTCATGACAATATAAATCATCCTCACGCTATAAAAATATTAAATAATTTTCACGGGTTTACACGTAAATCACTTCAAAAATTAGAAGACAGAGAGTTAATAACAGTAACCAAAACAATGTGGTCTTTAACAGAAAAAGGCTTTAGTACGGCTGCAAATTTATATAATCAATTAGAAGAAAATGAGTAGCGCACAATTAGAAATACAACTTATTGCTTGTTTGGTGGCTATTGCTTGTGCTATACCTGGTACTTTTCTAGTGCTTCGTAAAATGGCAATGATTAGCGATGCTATTAGTCACTCTATACTGCCAGGCTTGGTAATTGGTTTTTTTATAACAGAAGATTTAAACTCACCTTGGTTAATATTACTTGCTGCTGTTACAGGTGTTATTACAGTAGTTTTAGTAGAGTATATTCAAAAAACCGGACTCGTAAAAGAGGACACCGCTATAGGACTGGTTTTTCCTTCGCTATTTAGTATTGGCGTTATTTTAATTGCAAAAAATGCTAATGATGTGCATTTAGATGTAGATGCTGTTTTATTAGGTGAGCTTGCTTTTGCTCCTTTTGATAGGCTTATTATAAATGGTGTAGATATAGGTGCAAAATCGCTCTGGGTTATTGGTAGTATTGTATTAGTAACATTAGTATTGTTGTTTACTTTTTTTAAAGAGCTAAAAGTAAGCACGTTTGATAAGCAACTTGCTGCAACCTTGGGTTTTTCTCCTTTAGTATTGCATTATGGTTTAATGTCTGTAGCCTCTATTACAACAGTTGGTGCTTTTGATGCTGTTGGTGCAATATTAGTTGTAGCTCTTATGATTGCTCCTGCAGCAATGGCTTACTTGTTAACAAACAACTTAATAAAAATGCTAGTAATAGCTGTTGTTGCGGGTGTGGCTTCTGCTTTAATAGGGTATTGGGTTGCGCATTATCTAGACGCTTCTATAGCTGGATCTATGACTACGGTTTTAGGAGTTTTATTTTTATTAGTGTATTTGTTTGCACCAAGTAAAGGCTTAATATCTGTGTTGTTTAGGCAAAAAAGACAACAGGTAGAAGTGTATTTACTTACATTTATGTTGCATTTACAAAACCATAGTGAGGAGTCTGAACGACACATAAACCACTTAAACGAGCATATAAATTGGGGTAAAATGCAATCTAAAACAGTAGTAGATTTGGCTTTGAAAAATAATATGATAGTAATAAACAACAATATTATATCCTTAACAGAAAAAGGTCAGGGTTTTACAGATAAAGCTATAGATTATATTACAACAAATAGTACTGTAGCTATTGAAAAAATGAAAGAAGATTTCTTTTTATTTAGAGGGTAATTATTCTTCTTATTTTTTAAAAATTGTACATTCGTATTTACAATGAAGAATAGAAAAAAACACTGGCTTTGGAATATAGTAATAGTACTAACACTTATGGTGGTAGTTATTGCTTTTATGGCTCATTATAAAAACTGGATAAAAATTGAAAACAATCAATTTAAAATATTATCTGGTGTATATTATAAAACAATCAATTTTACAGATGTTAATGCTGTAGAAATGGTAGAAAAAATTCCATCTTTAGAACGTATTAATGGGTTTTCTGTAAGTGAAACAGAAAAAGGTATTTTTAAAGATTCTGTCTACAATACAGATGTATATATTTTTGTAGATAAATTATCTAAGCATAAGGTAAAGGTTACTTATAAAGATTCTCTTCAGCTATTTTTTAACGTTTCAGATTCTTTAGAGACAGAGAAACTATATACTGTTTTTTCTAATAAGTTAGATAGCTTGTCTAGTATTAAATAATTCATTTATAAATTATACTTATGATTATTACTATAAAAGTATTTGGAGCTCTTTACGGTATGTTGGCCGTTATTTTTGGAGCTTTTGGTGCTCACGCCTTAAAAAAGATATTCACAGATGACCAACTCAAAAATTTTGAAACTGGTGTAAAGTATCAAATGTATCATGCTATTGTGTTGTTAGTTTTAGGTTTTAACTATAGTTTTTCTTCTACCATAGAGGTTGTAATGGGCTATGCCTTTGTTATAGGTATATTTTTATTCTCTTTTAGTATATATGGTCTGTGCATATCATCTGCTAAAGGAAAAAAAATGAAATTCTTAGGGCCAATTACGCCCCTAGGAGGCTTGGGGCTAGTCCTAGGTTGGGCGCTTTTATTAATTACTTTTTTGCAGGCGTAATATTGTAGTTACTCTTCTGCTGTAAACTCTTTAATAGCTTGGTTAGGCTCTATAATATTATACCCTTTCCAAAACTCAGGATCGTATTTACGCAAGAGCTCTGGTTTAACACCCTTCTTTTCTTCAAAATTAGTAAAGTCAGCTTTTGTTATTGGTTCTGCATCAAAAACAACAATTTCATATTTTATAACATTAGTAAAAGCCATATCTAACTTAACATAAAGTTCATTCTGCTTATTTCTTCCTTTTACAACTTTATTCTTTTCAATTATTTTTAATGGTCTATTAATACCAGATTTGCTTCCGGTTTCTCTTTCTAAATATTGTAAGTCATAGGTGTTATTTTCATTTTTAGCAAAAATCATTTTACCATTTGCTAAATGCTCTTGGTAAGATATGCCAAACAGTTTTATACTTTTTAAGTTTTTTACATTTTCATAGTCTATTCTTATAACCGCAAAATCATCTGCGTTTACATACATTGTACCCTTGTAATCTTCACCTCTTTTTGGTTCAAAATTTAATATGTATACTGGCGCATTTCCCCAATATGTGTAGTCTGTAATAGTAAAATTGTAACGGCCAGATTTTGTTATTACATTTAATTTGGCATCATCCATATAAAACAAGTTTTCAAACTGCCTTCCTATAGTGTGTTTTCTATGAGTTGCAAAGCCTACATTTCTTATACGTTCTTCTTCTTTCCTTTTTTCAAGCTCTTTCTGTAACTCTGTGCTGTCTTTTTTAACGTCTGCAACGCCCATTTCTTCTGCATCTACTTTTGTGCTAAATATGCCCGATTTTATTTTAAAATAAGAATCTGGTCTTACGTTATCTTTTATAATTTCATTAAACTTTTCCTCAAGGTTGTTTATATCTAATTCCGATTTTTCATCATATAATTTGCAAGCTTTTATACCGTCAATCTTCATATTTTCTCTATTGTAGTTCCCGTACAAGTCACATAAAATTTCCGAATAACTATTATCTCTTTTGGGTACAGCATTTAAAATACTATCAATAAAAGGTTTATTTAATTCCTTAATTGTAGACTTCATAAATGTGTAATTCGTTTTATCGAAACCTTGGTAGTAAGACTCTCTAAAGAACATTTTTTTTCTAGTGAAATCCTTGTTGTAGTTTTTTTCTAAACTATCTTTAACCATATCTATAATTTCTTCTCCAGTGTAGTTTTTATTAGAAACCAGTACCTCTCTAAGCTCTATTGTTTTAGGTTTCATATAAATAATACTATCTGTAAAAGTAGATACTGGTTGCGCAATGGTATTGTAGCCAATACAAGAAATAAAAATAGAATCTATAGCAGTTGTATTTGCAGTGCTTAATGAAAATTTACCTTCGCCATTTGTAATAACACCTTTTTTGTTAGATAAAACAACTGAAACATATGGTATTGGCTCTTTGCTGTTTGCATCTTTTATACTAGCATTTAATTCTTGGGATTTTAAAAAGTTACCCGTAAGTAAAATAGAGATAAGTAGAGCAAGCTGAATAGTTTTACGCATTTTTGATTTTTTAGTTTTGTTTCTTGTTAGTATAGACTACAACAATGTGGTTTGTGTTGCCCAATGAAGCTAAAACAACTAAAAAAAATAGTGTAATACTTTGGTTATAAGTAGTTTAATAGGTCTCTTTTTTGTAGTTTTTTAGCTGACGGCTAATTAAAGTAATATAAAGACTACAAAAAAGCGTTTTTTGATAATTTTAATATACAATTCTTATTTCTTTAACGAAATTGTGAATGTTTTAAGAAAAATACTGAGTATTTGGCAGCCTATTTAGCTACAGCCGCAATTGTCAGACCCGCAAGACTTTTTGCTTTTGTTGCTTGTGAAAAGAGATTTAGGAAGAAAGAATTTTTTAGCAATATACCCAAATGCAATAGTTACAGTAATAAAAACTAAAATGTGTTGTAGTGTTTCCATAATCTTACATATTTAAGGGTTGTTTTTGTAAACAAGACAACCCTTATTTAGACTGTGTAAAGATAAGGAATTATTTTTTACTTAAAGGCATTAAGTCCTGTAATATCCATACCTGTTATAAGCAAGTGAATGTCGTGTGTACCTTCATACGTTATAACACTTTCTAAATTCATCATATGTCTCATAATACTGTACTCACCAGTTATGCCCATAGCTCCTAATACTTGCCTAGCTTCTCTAGCAATATTTAAAGCCATATCTACATTGTTACGTTTTGCCATAGATATTTGTGCTGTTGTTGCTTTACCTTCATTTTTAAGCTGTCCTAGACGCAACGCTAGTAATTGTGCTTTAGTAATTTCGGTAACCATTTCTGCTAGCTTTTTTTGCTGTAATTGGTATGCACCAATTGGTTTTCCAAATTGTATGCGTTCTTTTGCATAACGTAATGCGGTGTCATAACAATCCATTGCAGCGCCTATTGCACCCCAAGCAATACCGTAACGAGCCGAGTCTAAACAACCTAACGGAGCGCCTAATCCGTTTTTGTTTGGTAATAAATTTTCTTTTGGCACTTTTACATTGTCAAAAATAAGCTCACCTGTTGCAGATGCTCTTAAAGACCATTTGTTGTGAGTTTCTGGTGTAGAAAAACCTTCCATTCCTCGCTCTACAATTAGTCCGTTTATTCTACCCTCTTCATTTTTTGCCCACACAACAGCTACATCACAAAAAGGAGCATTAGAGATCCATAATTTAGCACCATTTAAAAGGTAATGGTCGCCCATATCTTTATACTTGGTTTCCATACCACCAGGGTTAGATCCGTGGTTTGGTTCTGTAAGTCCAAAACTGCCCATAAACTCACCACTGGCAAGTTTAGGTAAATACTTTTTGCGTTGTTCTTCTGTGCCGTAAGTGTATATTGGGTACATTACTAGTGATGATTGTACAGATGCTGTAGAGCGTACGCCACTATCACCACGTTCTATCTCTTGCATAATTAAACCGTAACTAATTTGGTCTAATCCTGCACCGCCATATTCTTCTGGTATATACGGACCAAAAGCCCCTATTTCTGCTAAACCACTTATTATTTGTTTTGGAAATTCTGCTTTTTGAGCATAATCTTCAATTATAGGAGATACATCTCTCTTAACCCATTGGCGGGCTGCATCTCTCACCAACTTATGTTCTTCCGACAATAAATCGTCTATGTTATAATAATCTGGTGCTTCAAATAAGTCTGGTTTCATAGCTATGTATTAGGATATGTAACCAAAGATAGGTAAAGAAATATAACAATACAAAGACTAAATGTTACATTTTTAAATAAAAATCTTTAGTTAGATTAATGTAATCTTCGGTGTATACGTGTCTATCGTTCTCTATAACAAGCTCTTCTGTTTTTATGTTGGTGCAAGGTGTTTTTTGAAACTCTAACAGACTACGTTTAACCTCTGCTTTTACATTGCCTTTAACTCTGGTAATTTTTAGCGGGTATAGTTTAAAATTTTCTGCTAGTTTGATGAATTCTTCTTCTTCTTTATATGGTATTATGGTAGCAAATCTTCCGTTTGTAGTTAATAATTTGGCCACGCCACTTACCAACTCACTAAAAGGTAAGGATGTGTTTTGGCGTGCATTATCTCTTGCTTTATTACCACTAGTAACTTCTTCTGCGTAAAAAGGAGGGTTAGATACAATTAAATCATACAACTCATCTTCTTCTGTTTCATCTGTAGCGTATTCATCTACAAACTCATCAAAACCAGCGTGAAAACAAAATAGTCTATCTGCCCAGTCCGATGCTTCAAAGTTATTTGTGCACTGCTCATAGGCATCAGCATCTAATTCTATAGCTTCTATATTGTCTGCAGCACTACGCTGTGCTAACATTAACGCTATTATTCCTGTACCAGCACCAATATCTAAAATTGAATACGGATTGTGGTCTACAGATGCCCAAGCGCCTAATAAAACTCCGTCTGTACCAATTTTCATAGCACAACGGTCTTGGTTTATTGTAAACTGTTTAAAAATAAAAGGTTTGCTCATTATAAAGTTTTTTAAAACAGTAGAGGCAAGCTTGTAAAAAAGCTTGCCTCTTACGGTTGCAAAATTAAGAAGTTTATCTTACTCTATTTCTAATATCTTGTAAAGAATCATCAATAAGTAATTTACCATCTTTAAATACCTCTTTTAATTCTCCTGTTTTTTCTTGCTCCCAATTTACTTGGTCTACAAGTTTATAAGTTCCGTTTTCTTTTTCAATTTTAAGTAAACCCTTGGCAGACTTTTTTGTTCCATCATCTGTAATAGGATCTTTAAAAATTTCTCTTCCTTCACCATTTACTTCGCCATATGTAGCTTTCATTGCAAAACCAAAAGTATCTCTAGTATTGTATTGGTACGTAAAAGAGCCAATACCTAAAACTACGTTTGTAGACGCAAACCCTTTTTGCTTTAATCGTTCACAAATATCTGTAGCGCGTTCTGTAGTAATACTATCGCCATAAATAGCACCAATGTGTGAGTCTAATTCTTTGTAGCCTTTGCTGTTAGTTTGTCCGCCAAATATCTCCCATAGCAATTCAATAACTCCTTTTTTCTCCTCTTCAGTTTTTCCGTTAGGATTACCACAAATAATATCTGCAGGATCTCCACTATCTGGTCTAATTACAACTTTGCCATCTCTTGCCAACACATCTTCTTTTAAGTTAGGTAAGTATTCGGTAAGTACTTTCCATAAATCCCAAGTGTCAGAAACAATAGAAACAATTCCGTTAGGGTAAACTTCTGTAATTAATCTTTTAAAAGTTTCTTGCTCTCCAGTATTTGTTCCCATACACATTACAGAGTGTTCTGTAGCTGCTACAGAGCCACCAACTAATTCCTTGTCGGAGTTTGCGTTGTAATATTCCTCTAAAAAGTCTATAGCAGGAATTGTATCTGTGCCAGAAAAGCTAAGTAAATGTCCAGATGCACTCATAACAGCAGCTTCCATACCTGCAATACCTCGCATAGAAAAATCGTGACCTTGCCAATCTACAAATTCAAGAGCTGTAGATGTCTCTTCTGCATACTTATCTAATATTTTCCTGTACTGTTTAGCAATGGTAGCAGAGGTACAAGGCATCCAAATAGTAGTGCTTAAAATAGTCTCAAAATAATTAGTTAGCCAAAAAAATTCTGGTAATGTATTGTACATTGTCATCATAGGTACACGTATAGGCACACTAGACCCTTCAGGTAATGCTTTTATTACCATTGGTAAATAACCAAGGTCGTGTAAATCTTCTATGTGTTTAATACCAACAGCATTTGGTCCTAAATAATTATTAATTCTTCTGCTGTACTTTTCTGCAATTTCCTTTTTAGGTTTGTTAAAAAAGTTGGTGTTAAATTCTTCAATAATGTATTTTTTTATAAAATATTGAAGTCCAAAAAATACAACTTCATCTATAGCGTCTATTCTACTTTTTCTTGGTGTCCAGTTAGAGTATACTAAGGTTGTACCTTCTGGATATTGTCTTCTGTGGTCTACTTTGTAACCGTCTGTATATAATAGTGGATTCATAATATCTATATTTTGTTTTTAATGTCTTATTGTAGTATGGTAGCAAGTGGTATTTGTTTAACCTTTGGTTGTTCTTCAATTGAGTTAAAAGAATCTGTAGTAAAAATGCCACTGTAATAACTGCTTAAGCTCTCTAACCCTTTACTAAATATACCGTGACTAACAGCTAGGTATAAGTTGCCAGCATTTTTATTTTTTAATTCTTGAGCTAAACCATTAAAAGTTCCACCACCATCGCAAATATCATCTACAACCAAACAATCTTTGCCTTGTAAATCATCTGCGTACACTTTAAAGCCAGATAACTTGCCGGTTTTAACATCTCTAGTTTTGGAGCATTCTATTACTTCTTTACCTCCTAGATATTCGGCTACTTTATAAATTTTTTTAAGCGCACCTCCGTCTGGAGATATTAATAAAACATTGTTATTTAAGGTTGATATAACCTTTTGTATAAAAGTGTAATTTGTAATTGTAGTGCAATTGTGTAATAGAGCAGGGGTAACCTCAGAATGTGGGTCATAAACAATAACTTCATTTAATTGAAGATTATTCATTAATTCTGCATACACTTTTACAGATAATGATTCTCCTGGAGCCATTAGCCTATCTTGCCTAGCAGCCGGAAAATATGGTATAAAAGCATTAATTGTTTTTACGCCCATACGTTTTAAGGCGTCTATAGTAAGTAGCAATAAGCCAACATCATTAAAGGACTGCAGTCTGTGTGTTACTGTTATAGTATCTGAGGTATTAAAATTGTTTTCAATTTTAATGTGAGGTTCACCACCAGAAAATAAAAACGATTTAAATTCGATGCTTTTCTGATTTGGGAACGGGTTAAACTGTGGATCTAAATTTAATATCATTTGCGTTATTTTTACACAAAGTTAATCGAGAAAATGAATTAACAAAAATTATTTGTGTTAAATTTACGCAAACTTAATTTCAAAGTGCATTCCATTTTTCTCTAAAGCTTTGTATTTGTTGGGGTCAAAGGTATATAGCTGTGCTGGTCTACCGCTGCCATTTTTTTGTTTTTCGTTGCATTTTTTTATAAAACCAAAGCTTAAAATCTTTTTTCTAAAGTTTCTTCGGTCTATTTCTTGTTCTAAAATAGTTGCATACAAATGCTCTAAATCCGAAAAAGGAAACTTTTTAGGAAGCAAATCAAAGCCAATAGGTTGGTAGTGTAGTTTTGCTTTTATTCTTTTAAAAGCAGTATCTATTATTAAATTATGGTCAAACGGTAGTTTTGGTATGTTATTAATGTTTTGCCACTTTACGTCTTGTGCATCTGTAGCGGCAGATAGTTTTAAATTATCTGGATTTACCAAGGCAAAATAGGAAACAGATATTACTTGGTTTCTCTTATCTCGCTCAACGTCATCACCAAAAGTATACAGTTGCTCTAGGTAGTTAATGTTTATGCCTGCTTCTTCTTGTAATTCTCTGTGTACGGCATTAGTTAATGTTTCTCCATTATGTACTAAGCCGCCAGGTAAAACCCACTGATCTTTATAAACACCATACTTTTGTTGTACTAACAATACATAAAGTGCATTGTTATGGTAGCCAAAAACAACGGCATCTACTGCTACTTTTATATTCTGATTGTTCTGCATAATATGTGTAGTATATACGCAAAAATACAGGTTTTATTATGTGCAAGCTAAATTTAGCTTAAGTATAAGTCTACTAAGCCTTCTGGTGTGGTTACAAAAATGGTTTTATTTTCACGATCTACTTTGGTGATAATTTCATCGTTAATAGGTATTAGCAATTGTTTATCTCCTTTTTCAACCTCAAAAAGTGCTTGTGATGTGGTGTCGTTAACACTGGTAATTTCTCCAATATCTCCGTGTACATCATCTTGTAAAGTAAAACCTATAACTTCGTGAAAGTAAAATTTGTTACCTGTTAATTTAGGTAACATTGTAAGTGGTAGGTAAAGTTTAGAGCCCATAATGCGGTCTGCATCAGACTCGTTTAAAACTTCTTCAAACCTAATACGTAATAAACTAGATTTATGTAACCTACATTTATCAATAAAAAATGGAACCAGGTTATTTCCTAAAGAAATAAACACTGATTCCATATTTTCGTATAAGTCGGGTTCATCTGCGTCAACCTTAATTAACACTTCGCCCTTAAAACTATATTTTGAAACGATTTTACCTAAGTAGAAACAATCTTCCTTTTGCATATCGTTTTTTGTATAAATTTATTCTTCTTCAGAAGCTGCTGCTGCATCTTCAGAATCTGCTGGCGCTTCTTCTGCTACAGGAGCTGCTGCCGCTGCTGCATCTGCTGCACGTTTTTCGTTAATTGCTTTTTCTGCTTCAAATTTCTTTGCAGCTTCATCAGCTTTAACTTTATCTAAACCTTCAACTTTACCAGCTACAGATTTTTCTTTTTCAGCAACCCAAGCATTAAATTTTTCTTCTGCTTGCTCTTCAGTTAATGCACCTTTACGTACACCACCTTGTAAATGGTGCTTTAATAATACACCTTTGTATGATAAAATTCTTTTAGCAGTATCAGATGGTTGTGCACCATTAGATAACCATTTTACAGAACTATCTACGTCTAAGTTAATTGTTGCTGGGTTAGTGTTTGGATTGTAAGTTCCTAATTTTTCTAAGAATTTACCATCTCTTTTAGCACGAGAATCTGCTGCTACTACCCAATAGAAAGGTTTTCCTTTTTTTCCGTGTCTTTGTAATCTAATTCTAACTGGCATATCACATTAAATTTGTAGGGTGCCCGACCCCTGTTATTAATTCGTTTAATTGCTTTTGGCTTAAAAGCGGGTGCAAATATACACTTTCTGTTTAATCTGCAATACTTTATGCAGCAAAAATAATGGTTTTAACTTAACAATTATTAAGAGTTGGCGTTAAACTTAGGCTAAACCGATGTATTTTCTTGTTATTGGGTGTTTCAGTTTATAATTTAGAGGAACAAGATTGTTGATAGTCAGCAATGTTAATTAATTTAAATGATAAGAGATATTATGAAGTATACTGAAGAAATTACAAACAGATTAAACAATTTATTAGAAAAAACTTACGACGCCGAGAAAGGGTACAAGCTTGGCGCAGAAAAAGTAGAAAACCCGTCTGTAAAAAGATTTTTAGAGGGTAAAGCAGAACAACGTTACAATTTTGGTCACCAATTAAAGTCTGAGATTTTGGCATATGGACACTTGCCAGAAAAAAGTGGAACAATCAAGGGTGACTTACATAGAACTTGGATGAACCTAACGGCTACTTTATCTTCTAATGAAGAAGAACGCATTTTAGACGAGGTAGAACGCGGAGAACAATCTTTTATAGAAGAGTATGATGATATATTAAATGACAAAGATATGGTGTTAGCACCATCTACAGAAAACCTGTTAATTGCGCAGCGCAATAGTGTGCAATCTGCGTTAAACACTGCAAAGGTGTATCAGGAAATGGTTTCATAATTATCTTGTATGTTTGGTTAATTGTTGAGGGAGCAGGACGAAAGTCCTGCTTTTTTTATACCGTTAATAACTCTTCTTTAAATGGCTTTATAAAACCAATGGTTTTTGGTATTTTTATCCACTGCTTTTTTAAGACTACAAACATTACACTATGTACTTAATTTTTGATACCGAAACTACCGGATTACCTAAGCGCTGGGATGCTCCTTATACAGATACAGACAACTGGCCAAGGTGTATTCAAATTGCATGGCAATTGCATGATGATATGGGTAATGTTATTGAGCATCAAGATTATTTGGTGAAGCCAGACGGATTTAATATTCCGTATGATGCCGAAAAAATACACGGCATTTCTACTGCTTTAGCAGAACAAGATGGTGTGCCTTTGGCAGAGGTTTTAGAGAAATTTAATACTGCATTAGAAAAAACAAAATTTGTAGTTGGGCAAAATGTTGGGTTTGACCTTAACATTATGGGGGCAGAGTTTCATCGTCTTCAGGTAGAAAACCAGTTGCAAGAGCTGCCAGTGTTAGATACGTGTACAGAGCATACAGCTAGCTTGTGCCAAATTCCCGGTGGTCGTGGAGGTAAATTTAAATTGCCAACACTAACAGAATTGCATCAATTTTTATTTGGTGAACCTTTTGGAGAAGCGCACAACGCAACAGCAGATGTTGAGGCAACTACACGTTGTTTTTTAGAGCTTATACGTAAGCAACAATATACCGCAGAACAGTTAGATGTTCAGCCAGATTATTTTAAAAACTTTTCAGAAGCTAATCCTAAGCCAATAGAACTTATAGGGTTAAAACACATTAACCTAAAAAAGGCATCAAAAAAAATAGCAGATGCACTTTGGGCTAAAGATACTGGTGGTGTTAGTAAAGAAGAAATTAAAGAAAATTTAGCAACTTTAGAGTCGGCCGAGTTTTCTCACCTACACAACCATACACAGTTTTCTATATTACAATCTACCATTAGTGTCCCAGATTTAATAAAAGCAACAGCTAAAAACAATATGCCTGCTGTTGCAATGACAGATCATGCAAATATGATGGGAGCTTTTCACTTTGTAAATGGTGTTCTTAACCACAACAAAGGTGTAAAATCTAGAAATGATGCTAATGAAATACGGTATGAAGCTACGCAGGAAAATAGATTGGAAGAAGGCGAAGAGCCTTTGCATGAATTTATTCCAGAAAAAGAAATTACACCAATAATAGGATGCGAGTTTCAGGTGTGTGAGGATCATACCAACAAGTCTCAAAAAGACAATGGATACCAAATAGTATTTTTAGCTAAAAATAAAAATGGGTATCATAACCTGGCTAAAATGTCTTCTATTGCCTTTGTAGATGGTAAATATTATGTGCCTAGGATTGATAAAAAAATTATAGAACAGTACAAAGAAGATTTAATTGTACTTACAGGTAATTTATACGGAGAGGTGCCAAGTTTGGTCTTAAATGTGGGTGAAAATCAAGCAGAGGATGCGTTACTTTGGTGGAAAGAGCAGTTTGGAGACGACTTGTACATGGAAATTATGCGCCATGGCCAAGAAGATGAAGACCGTGTAAACCAGGTTTTAATAAAGTTTGCAAAAAAACATAACGTAAAATTGGTAGCAACCAATAATACATATTATGTAGAAAAAGAAAATGCATATGCACATGATATTTTATTGTGTGTAAAAGATGGAGAAAAACAAAGCACACCAATAGGCCGTGGTCGTGGTTACCGCTACGGTTTGCCTAATCAGGAGTATTATTTTAAATCTTCTGATGAAATGAAGGAGCTTTTTAAAGATATACCAGAGGCAATAACCAATATACAAGAGGTTGTAGATAAAATAGAAACGTTTACACTTGCTAGAGATGTACTGTTACCTGCTTTTGATATTCCTGAAGAGTTTGTTTTTGAGGAAGATAAAATTGATGGTGGTAAGCGTGGAGAAAATAAGTTTTTAAGGCATTTAACATACGAAGGCGCAAAAATACGATATGGTGAAATTACACCAGAGATTGATGAGCGTTTAGATTTTGAGCTTAAGGTAATTGAAAAAACAGGATATCCTGGATACTTCTTAATTGTAGAAGATTTTATTAGAGCGGCTCGTAAAATGGACGTGTCTGTTGGTCCTGGTCGTGGTTCTGCAGCAGGTTCTGCTGTTGCCTATTGTTTATGGATTACCAATTTAGATCCTATTAAGTACGATTTACTTTTTGAGCGTTTCCTAAATCCAGATCGTGTGTCTATGCCAGATATTGATATAGATTTTGATGATGAAGGGCGTGGCCGTGTAATGGATTACGTAATAGATAAATATGGCTCTAACCAAGTGGCGCAAATTATTACCTATGGTACAATGGCAGCCAAATCTTCAATTAGAGATACTGCCCGCGCGTTAGATTTGCCGTTGGGTGATGCAGACCGTATGGCAAAGCTTATTCCTAACATGTCTAAGCTTAAAAAAATTATTGGTGTAGATGAAAAAACGTTAAAAAGTAAGTTTAATAGTGAGGAACTAGCCAAAATTAATGAGCTTTTAGAAATTTCTGAAGGAGATGATTTAGAGTCCGAAACACTAAACCAAGCTTATGTTTTAGAAGGTTCTGTACGTAACACAGGTATACACGCCTGTGGAGTTATTATTACTCCAGACGATATTACGAAGTTTGTACCTGTTGCACTAGCAAAGGACTCAGACATGTATTGTACGCAGTTTGATAACTCTGTTGTTGAAAGTGCTGGATTGTTAAAAATGGACTTTTTAGGATTAAAAACTCTAACCCTAATTAAAGACACCGTAAAAATTGTAAAAGCAAAACATGGTGTTGAGCTAGATCCAGAGAATTTTCCGTTAGATGATCAAAAAACATATGAGCTTTTCCAGAGAGGAGAAACAGTAGGGGTTTTCCAATATGAATCTCCTGGAATGCAAAAACACATGCGATCACTAAAACCTACAGTGTTTGCAGATTTAATTGCCATGAATGCATTGTACCGTCCAGGGCCAATGGAATACATACCAAGCTTTATTGCTCGTAAGCACGGTACCGAAGAAATTATTTATGATTTAGATGCCTGTGAAGAGTATTTAGCAGAAACCTATGGTATTACGGTTTACCAAGAGCAAGTAATGCTTTTGTCTCAAAAATTGGCAGATTTTACCAAGGGTGAAGCCGATGTCTTGCGTAAGGCAATGGGTAAAAAGCAAAAGCACGTTCTAGATAAAATGAAGCCTAAATTTATAGAACAGGCTTCTGCAAAAGGACATGCAGTAGATAAATTAGAAAAAATTTGGAAAGATTGGGAAGCTTTTGCGGCATATGCATTTAATAAATCTCACTCTACCTGTTACGCATGGATTGCTTACCAAACTGCATATTGTAAGGCACACTACCCAGCAGAATATATGGCTGCGGTATTGTCTAATAATATGAATGATATTAAAACAGTTACCTTTTTTATGGAAGAGTGTAAACGTATGGGGTTAGAGGTTTTGGGGCCAGATGTAAACGAATCTTACTATAAATTTGCTGTAAACGACGCTGGTGCAGTTCGTTTTGGTATGGGAGCTGTTAAAGGTGTTGGTCGTGGTGCTGTTGAAACTATTGTAGAAAACAGAAAAAAAGACGGTCCGTATAAATCTGTTTTTGATTTGGCAAAACGTATAGATTTACGTGCTGCAAATAAAAGAGCTTTTGAAAACTTAACTCTAGCAGGAGGTTTTGACTCTTTTGGAGATACCCATAGAGCACAATATTTGCATGATGAAGGAGACGGAATTACGTTTTTAGAAAAAGTAATGAAATATGGCTCTAAGTTTCAAGAAAGCCAAAACTCGTCTCAAGTAAGTCTGTTTGGTGAAGCTAGTGATGTACAAATTCCAGAACCTGTAGTACCACCTTGTGAAGAGTGGGGGACTATGGAAAAACTGCGAAAAGAAAAGGAGGTTGTAGGTATTTATATTTCTGGTCATCCGCTAGATGATTTTAAATCAGAAATAAAATCGTTTTGTAATTCTGGTATTGCTGCTGTACATAATATGGAGCAATATGTAAATAAAGAGCTTTCTATTGCAGGTGTAATTACAGACGTGCAACATAGAGTTTCTAAAAACGGAAAGGGTTGGGCAATGTTTTCTATGGAAGATTATACAGACTCATATGACTTTAGAATATTTGGAGAGGAGTACTTAAAGTTTCGTCACTTTTTAATGATTAGCTCTTTTGTGTACGTAAAACTGTTTATTAGAGAAGGTTGGATCAATAAGGATACCGGAAAAAAAGGAGATCCTAGATTGCAATTTAATAGCTTTATGCTATTGCAAGATGTTATGGAACAATACGCTAAAAAGCTTACCATAAAACTAAATATAGATACGCTTAAGGAAGAAGATGTTTTTAATTTAAAAAAGACTCTAAATTCTGATGAGCAAGAAGGGAAGCATCCCTTAAAATTTGAGGTTTATGAAATGGAAGAGCAAATAAAGGTAGACTTGTCTAGTCGTAAACAAAAGATAAATATTACCACACAATTATTAGCAGAATTAGAAGAACAAGATATTATTTTTAAGTTGAATTAGAAGTAGTATTCCTTGTAGTAATTAAAATTAAAAACAAGCTTTAAACAGCTTGTTTTTAATTTTAGTCTAGATACTTTTCCTTACGAGGCTTAGTATTTTTAAATTCTGACAATTTAATAGTATACAGGTTTTTTGATGCTTTGGATTTGTAATTAAAGTAGTTAGAGCCACCAAGTATGTATAGCTTGCCATTTAAATAATGCATATTAGCATATTTTAAAGGGATGTCTATTTTGTATTCTTTTAAAAGTTTTGTTTTGGTATTGTAAGTAAGTATTTTTTTTGAATCAAAAATATATATGATATTATTGTTAGAGGCTAGAGCAGGTCTTTCAATTCCATCAAATAAGTTTCCCTGTGCTTCCCACTCTGCGGTTTCTAAATCGTAAGCTTCAATATCTTTTAATGGTCCGTTATGAAAACCACCAACTAAAAAAACTTTATTGTTTGCTAATACGCCATTGGCCTCTTTGTCCTTTAGCATTTTTGTTAATTGATACCAGTGACCAGTACTGGTATTAAATAAGTAAGAATTGTTACGATACAATTTTTTTCCGTTGTCTAATACCTTGGTAGAGCCCCCCATAATAATTATGTTATTTTTATAGGTTACAGCTGTAAAATTAACTGCTTGGTGTGGGTATGCATCATCAATACCAATATCATTGGTAGTTGTATTAAAAACTTCAATTTTATTATTTAAATACTCTCTTTTTTTGTTTGGAGATATTGTTTTTCCTCCAAAAACATATAAACTTTCATTTACAGCAACTGTTTTGTGGTAAGCTTTTTTATTCAGGTTTTGTTTTGAAACTTCCCAAGAGTTGTTTTCAAAATTATAAACCTGTATTTTATTACTGTAACTTACCCAAGAGCCGTTAATTCGTAAATTGTTAATTAGCTCTCCCATTGTTTCAGAGTTGTCTATAGCTCTTTTTTCATTTTCTTCAATAAAAGATAAATCCCCTGCGGTAACATATAGTTTATTGTTAATAATTGTAGATCCGAAGTTTGATACACCAAATGGCATTTCTGCCAATATTTGAAAACTAATATTTTTTTTTAATTTTTTGTTAGATGAAACAACAACCTCCTTTAATTTTTCTGCATTAGACTCTAAGTAAACAATATAATTTGCATCTTTTATAGATTGCACTGTAGTAACTAAGGTTTTATATCCAAGACTAGAAAACTTTATTTTTGTTAATGGCGATAAACCAGAAGTATTTTTTAATTTAAAAACACCTCTTGCGTTGGTAAATGTTCCATTACTGGTGTTAACGACAGATATACTTGCGTTATCAACCGGTTTGTTGGTTTCTTTATTTAAAACAGTTCCTTTAATAGTTTGTGCAGTACTCGCTAAGGTTGTAAAAAAAATTAGTAGAGCCAAAATCATATTGTTGCTTATTTTGACTCTTGAAATTTGTGTGTTTTTTATAGACATTTTAGTTTCTTCTTATCACTACTAAAAATAAAGTATTTAATATGTTTAGTTTTTTCATTTGCGTAAATGTTTATAGTAAAATTCCAATATAGCAATTTATAAGAATCTACGCACGCAGTTCTGGCTATATTAATTTTGTTGAACTATTTAAATGGTATTTTTACTACTGGTTTGTTTTAAAAAATTTAATTTGTAACATTTGTAGTAATATTAAGTTTAACTGGCTGTATTAAATCTGCTGTTGCTTCATGATTAACAAATTTTGAATGGAACACAGCTGTAGATTTGTATTCACCTACTGGTAAATCTTTTATCACTAACACGTTTATGTCAGCACTTTCTTTAGGAGCAAGGCCAATTGAAGTAAAATTTCTTCTTGCTGTAATAAAGTCTATATCAGAAGTAGGTATTTTATTTTCATAGGTAGTTGCCATATTAAATTCTAAGATATGATTTCCAACATTTTTCCATGTAGTAATACCTCTAAAAGAAGTTGAACTTGCTGTTGTTGTTATATCTGGCGTAGTAATATCTGTATTCTCTATTGCCACAGGGTTTTTTACATCAACAAATACATTTACCCATTTTATAGTATTATTTGCATCATCTCTCAATACAATAATAAATCTTTTTGGGTAAGCAAAATCAAAACTAGTTTCTGTAGTAGGGTATGCTGTATTTACATCTGTTATTGAAATAGAGGAGTCTTGTGTATAAAAAACATCTTCGGCATCAAATGTTGCCGTTGGTGTTAAATTAGAAAAATCTGTGCCAGTAGGAACAAATAAATAAATTGTTTGGCTGTTTACATCATCTACTCGTTTTTCAATGGTAACATCGTTAGTTAATTGCGAATTTTTACTTGCTTCAAACTTAAAATCTGTTACTGTAAGTGTAGGTGGTGTTTGTATTACTTCTTTTTTAATATTTACAGTGTAATGTAAGAGTTCTTCTGATTCATCTAACACATTTACTACAGTGTATATGTGATTTTGTGTTTCGTAATTTAGTGAGGAGGTGTTGCCAGGTAAAACATTAAATTTACTCAAGTTCAATTCATTTGACGTAAAGGTAGCAGCAATTTTACTTAAAGAAACGGAGTTTGGCACTACAATATTAATTTCACCATATACTGTTTCCTTATTATCTATAATGGTAGGTTGTATTATTTCTATAGAAATTGGTGTAATACCAAATAATGGAAAATCAAATAATTTAGCATCTTCAATCTTAATTATATTTTCATTGGGTTCAGTATTGTTATCGTCACTCTCATTACAGCCTAAAAAAGTTGTAATAATTACAGTAAAAATTAAAATAGTAGTTATGCTTTTTTTTATCATTTTTTTAGTTTAAATAATTGCTAAATATTTTGTTGGCAGTTGGTTGTATATTAATTTGTTTTGATTTTTGATTAAATTATAAAGATTACAGTTAAGCATAAATTTTATTGTTTATACTTAACTGTATACTTGCTTTTATTTAACTATCTAAATAGTATTTTTTTACTAATAGTTTCTTTTCCTAATTTTCCTTTAAGAATAAAAATCCCTTTTAAACCATTAGAATTCCATTGCAATTCATTTTCTCCTGTAACTGTTTTATGAGTTACGTTTTTAATATGTTGTCCGTTTAAATCATACAAATCTAGTATAAGAGTTTTAGGCTTTTCTGTATTGTATTTAAATGTTAGAGTCCCATTTGTTGACGGATTTGGGTATACTGCCAGTGGATCTAATTTGGTAGTTTGTACAAAAGATCTTGAGGCGCTTTTTTGATTGGCAGTTATGTTTATAGTAAATGTTTTGCTTTGTGCACCATCATAATCTCCAATTTTAATAAATCTTGGTGAAAAATTATAGTTAGGATGTTCAAAAAACAGCGCTCTATTGTCGTTTGGTCTTGCAGGAAAAGAATAAAATAAATGCCATTTAGCTCTTACTCCATTATATGCTACATTTTTTACTTTTTTCCATTGGCCGTTTACAAGTTCAGCTAAGTACACATTTACATCTCTTATGTGTTTTGATGTGTTACTGGGATCTGTAAATTTACCTCTTACCTCATTAAAAGTGTTTACCTCATTAATTTGTGGTATGGTTCCGTTACTATTAGATAAACTATAATAATCTACGGCTATAGAAGGCCTATGACCAAATTGAAACCAAGCAGTTACCGCTTTTTTACTCACGTCTTTGTTGGCATCTTTAGATTTATTTTTGTCTGCGTTGTATGTTGGTGCGTCTCCTGCAAAATGGTTTACGGTTAGTATGGTTTTGTGGTCTACGCCTCTGTCTGCTATAAATTTATTTGTATCCCATAATTGTGACACCTGACTTGCTCTATAAGGGTTTTGTACTGTGTGTGAAAACTCATATCTATAAAGATTACTATTGTAGTTTGTTTCTGTAAAAATAACTAACCTTTTGTTTTTAGTAATCATTTCTTGAATTGTAGGGTAGGTATCTGAGCCAGAATTTGCAGGTCTGCTAGCGCTAACAAAAGTACTGTGGTTGTATATGTAGTTAGATATGTTTTTGTAACCCGTTCTTCTGCCGTAAAAAATATCATCTAAACCACTTATTCCTAAATTAGCTCCTGTTTGTATGTGAAGTGTTATTATATCCAATGGATGATTTCTTAACCATTCTTCCATTATATTATTAAAATCCTTAGCATCCATCATACACATATTAGGAGACCCATGTTTTAGTCTTAATTCTCCGTTTACTCTGTGTATGTCTACCATAAAGCTTCTAACGCCACTTTGTAATTGAGCCTTTATACCTTTACTTTGGTTTCTTCCTCCTAAGCAGCCAAAAAAACCTTGTGGAGCATCAATATCATTATTATTAGCATTGTGGGTAATAAGCCAAGAGATTTCATCATATCTTCTTTGCTTATTCATATGGTTAGCATCTTGTGCTAAAACAAATTGCAGGTTGCCTAAAACAATAATAAAAGTTATTGTTTTTAGTGTAAGTAGGTTTTTCATTTTAAAATTTGGTTTAAGTTAATACGAACAAAAACCAAAGTTAGTTGGCAAAAATGATAGGCAGATTAATTAATAGTTATTAGAAAATTAATAATTTATTTTTCGTTTTTTAACTGTTATTATTCAGTAGTTTTAGCTCTTTGTGGTAAGTTTCAATTCTTGCATAAGCTGTGCCATCTACCAATAAAATTACAATAAGCATAGCAACAGTAGTAATGCTAATGGCACGCCAAATAGGTGTTGTAATAAATAACATTACCAATGCGGCAACAACTATTAAAATAGGGATAACTTTAAATACAACGGTATATTCTTTTAACGTGCTTTCTGTACGTTCAATTTCAGACTCATAAAAAGCAGCTGCATTTGTAGTAAATGCTTTTTTAAATTGTGTTATTCTAGATTTGTTGGTGAAAAATAAACCAAGTCCTATAGTCATAAGCAATACACCGGCTACCAAAGTAGGAATAATGTATGCCTTTGCTAAATCGGTTTTTCCTAATTGCCAAAAGCCAATACTTGCAATTAAAAATAAGAAGGCAAATAAAATAAAAAAACGTGTAGAGAACACTTCTGCTTTTGCCCATTCTGTTGCTAATTTTAATAGTTCCATACTTTAATTAAGTTTATATTTTTCTCTGTATTGCGTTGGACTTATACCTTCTTTCTTTTTAAATAACCTAGAAAAGTAAGGCGGATATTCAAACCCTAACTCATAAGCAACCTCAGAAATACTTTTATTTGGTTGTAATAGTATATTTTTTGCCTCATCTATTAAATGCAGGTGTAAATGTTCTGTAGTAGTTTTGCCAGTTTCTTTTTTTAGAGTGTCACTTAAATAACGTTGAGACACTAACATTTTACTTGCTATTTGTTCTATGCTGGGTATTCCTTTCTCTTGCAGTAGACCAGTTTCTAAATAGGTAGATATTTGCCTGTTAAATTGTTCTAATAAAGAGGTAGAGAACTCTTTTCTGTTTAAAAACTGTCTTTCATAAAACCTGTTAGCATACTTTAAAAGCGTGCTTAGTTGAGAAATAATAATGTCTTTACTAAACGCATCTTGGTTGTTTTGATATTCAATTTCTATGGCAGAAGCTATTAATTCCATTTGTTTTTCTTCTTTAGGAGAAAGATGCAATGCCTCATTAACAGAGTAAGAAAAGAAACCATAGTTTTTTATTTGCTGTGCTAACTCTGTCCCTTTAATAAAATCTTCATGAAAATTTATAGAAAAACCTTTTTGCTCAAAAACCACGCTACTATCCCATTGTAAAACTTGCCTTGGAGCAATAAAAAATAAAGCACCATTAGTAAAATCATACTTTGTACGCCCATAATTTAATTTTCCTTTTACAAACTTTTTAAAGCTAATAGAATAACAATCGTTTGTAATTGGCGGCGAGCTCTCTTTAGGGCACGGTAAATTACCATTTCCTTTAGAGTTAAAAACACTAAGCATTGGATGCTCTGGACTTGGTAGCTCTAAATAATCTAAATAAGCAGATAATGTTTTAAAATGTTGCATACTACAAATTTAAATATTCCATTTTACACCTGTCTCTTTCTCAGAAAGCTCCCATAATTTTTTAGAAACCGCTTCGTCTTTAGCGTGTGGTTCTAACTTATGTGCGCCAACAGGGCCAACCCAATTGCTTCTTCCAGTAGGGCCGTAAAAACCCGTTTGGTCTAAATTTTCTTCTGTAGCACACATTAATTGCGGGTAAGCACCTTTTTCTGCAGATTGTGTAAATGGTTTCATTAGAAAAAACATAAAGCGCATAAGCAAGCTTCCGCTTGTGTTAATTAAGTTTGTTCTTGATGCTCCTGGGTGGCAAGCATAGGCCTTAACGTTAGTTTTGCCAGCTTCTTTTAACCTATCTTGTAGTTCGTAAATTGACATTATTTGTGCTAATTTACTTTGGCTATATGCATTGTTAGGTGTATAATCTTTATTCCAATTTAAATCATTAAATTTTATGGTTTTAATTCCCATATTATACCCCATACTACCAACAGTTACAATGCGCCCGTTAGATTTTTCTATAAGCGGAAACAATAAAGCTTGTAATGTCCAATTTCCATAGTAATTGGTGCCCATTTGACTTTCCCAACCATCTATTGTTAGTGTATGTTTTGGTACTTGTGCAATTGCAGCATTACAAATTAACGCATCAATTTTAGTAACGGTGTTAAGCACCTCTTGGGCAGCTTTTTTTACAGAGGCTTGTTTAGATAGATCTAAAGTTATATTTAAAACATTACAATGGCTACCAACTTCCTGCTTTAAAGTTTTAATGGTGTCTTCTGCCTTTTTAGGGTTTCTGTTAAGCATTACCACTTTAGCATTTTTAGACAGCAATATTTTAGCTGCTTCAAATCCGGTTCCGCTTGTAGTGCCTGTTATAACAAATGTTTTACCGCTTAAATCATCAATTCTTTCTGGTGTCCAACCATTTTTGCCAAATTTATTTGCTTTCATTGCTGTCTGTTTTTTTATAGATTAAAATAACATTGCAAAGATGAGGTAGTAATAGGCTTAAATGCTTATACAAATTTTCGGATGTTGTATACTTTTTGGTTGTGTTAGGTTATTTAGATAGTTAAGCACCTAGTTTAGCAAATTAAAATTTCTTTCATTAGCTAAACTTGTTTTTAAGGTCTATTGCTTTCTTCCGATTTATTTTTTTTATCAAGTGTGGTTCCTATAGCAACCCCAACGGCAATTCCAACACTAAGCCATAGTCCCAGATTATCTGTTGCAACACCAACAGCGGTTCCTATTCCTATTCCAATAGCAATTCCAATGGGTAGTTTTTTATTTTTTTTCATAAAGATTTTAATTATTTATTTTTTTGATGTCTATTCTGTTCAAGATATATAATAAGTACACACATCTATATTATTTGTACTCTTGTGGTAGTAAACGTTACAAATATTATTTAGAATCTTTAATATATTGCTTATAGGTATTTATTTAGGACAATTGAGGTTAGCGTGTTTGTTTATGGACATAGGCTATTTTCTAATTTTTCCCGTTCTCATAATAATCTATATAATTTTGAGCATTTATGGATTGAACGGTTACGAAAAAAAGTAATAACACCTTAATTTTATAATTGTTTTTAGTTTACATCTTTGTTTAGGCTTTAATAATCTTTCATTGATAATTAGCAATTTTTATATTCTCAATAAATTGATTTACAGTAGTTAATTGTTGTAATAGCTAATTTTAAAAGTAAAAATAGTTGTTACAGTTCCATTAGAAGATACTTCATTAACAGTTTTTTTTGTGATATTCTCTTTTTGGTCGTACTCGTATTTTATAAATTTTATTTCATCATCATTTTCATAAAAATGATGTTCTGTTAATAGACTATTATCGTATACTTTGGTTTGCTTGCTATCTAATTTGTTATCTATAAAAACTTTTATTTCTGTACACTCATTTAAGTTGTTGTAATAATATTGCTCTGTAAAGCCTATATTGTCATTAGTAATTGTATTTGAGTGTTGCATTTTTACAAGTAATGCATCTTTATATTCATATTTTATAGTGTTGCTGTAGTTTTTACCATCTTCATTGTAGCAGTCTTCGGTTACTAGCAGTAGGTTGTCGTTTTTGTCGTATTTGTATGTTTTTTCACAGTAGGTATTAAACAATAGGTTACTGTCTTTAGTGTATATAACGTTATTGTTTTTATCTATTTTTTTAATCGACGACTCTGCTAATTCATCATCTTCAAAAACTTTTACTACAATTTCATTTTCTTTGTAGTCATATCTGTATGTAGTTGTGTAGCCACTGGATGTTAATAGTGTTTCAACTTTGGTTTTTAATTTTCCGTCTAAATATGTATATTCTTCAGTACTTCTTGCTTTCCCCCGATAATAGATGGTTTCATTTGTTAAAAATCCGTTTGTATTAAACGTTTTAACATTTTCAATAGATGGTGCATCATCTACGTGTAATACTTGCGAAAATTCGTTTACACTCTTTACGTTTCCTTTTAGGTTCAATTTTTCTAAATCGGTTATGTTGGTTTTTTTCATTGTACTATTTTGGGCGTTGCAAATGGTTGTTAATAGAAATAGACAAGTAAATAGTGTTTTCATAAAAATAGATGTAGATATTTTTTTATTTTAGAATTAATGGTTGTTCTAAGATTAGCTAAATATTAAATAGTATGTAAACCCAATAGCATATAGACATACTAGTATAAAACTAAATAGCCAATTCCATTCAAATTTTTGAGTCGTGTAAAATTGTATTGATGATTGTACAAAGGCTGTTAAAGCTGATAGTACAGCGATTAAAACCAAAATTATAGCTAAATAAATTAAGGCATCAAATTGTGTACTCCAAAAATAATAGCTTAGTTTTATAAATACCATTAAGCCTGCAGTAAAAGTTAATAGTAAAGAGGTTATTAAAAGTTTGTTTATATTCATATTTTAATAATGTGTAGTGTGTGTTAGCTATGTTTAATGCGTTGTTTTATGTTATGGTTTAACTCAACATCATAAATATCTTGCTAACTTTATTTTAAAATGTTACTGTTTTTTGGCATTTTTAACAAGGGTGTTAAACTCCTTTTCAGAGATTATTTCGTTCAATAAAAATTCGTTTTTAATGGTAGTATACTCACCATTTTCCTTGACCATACGGCTTTCTACATATTTTACAATTCCACCACCCATTTTCTCATGTAACTCCTCTACAATTTTCTGTGCCGTTTTTAAATCTACATTTAAACTTTCCTTAATTTGTTTTATCTGGTCTAATTTATTATTAGATGTAAATGTGAAGGCATCTTTATTGGTAGTTGAATTTTTATTTATAATGAACGTTGGTTCTTCGTTAATAGTGATGGTTTCTTCTGTAGAAAAATCTTTTTCTGCAATATCTAATACCTGATTATCATAGTAGTTAGGATTATCATTCAAATTTTCAACTATATTATGGGCGTCTTTTAAGCTAATATTGGTTTTTGATGTTATATGTGTAATTGCTTTTTATTTACTTTCATTTATTAATTTAACTAAATCTTCTTTATTAAATTGTGCGTTATTAATTATAATATGCATAAATGTTGCTTTGGAGTGGTGTTAAGTTTATGTGTTTAAAATAATAATTAAGCTTTATGTAAATAGGCAATTATAATTGATGCCATTTGCCAATACTTATCTCTTTTTAATTGTCAGGTAAATTAATTTTAAAGGTTTTTGAATAATATTTGGGAAGGTATAAATAGGCGTTTTCTAATTTAGTGGATGACGAAAAAGCAACATACTCTTTACCTAAGTACTTTTCTTTAGCTTCTTTACTTAAGTCAGTACTTTTAATTAGGTCTAAAAATTTAGAATGAAATGTCTTTTTGTATTCGTCAAATGATAGGCTTGGGTTTTCTTTAAACTTTTGATATATATCTTTATAAAGTGTTTTGGCACCAGATGACATACCATTTGTTGCAATGAGTCGTTCCTCATTTTCATTTAAATTAATCAAATCAAAATCTAAAAGGTTAATGTTGTTTTTAAAATCTAATATGACAGTATTATTCATAACATCAATAACTTTAAACTTGTAATTGCCAATTTTCATTTTTGTTCCAATATCAGATTTTTTAATTTTTACGTAATCATATCCATAAACAAATCCGCTTTCAAATATTACTGAGCCCTTGTATATTTCTGTATTTATGTTTGTATTAATATTAAAAGTAGCATTAAGTGTTCGCCAACGGTGTAATTTTGTGCTACCGTTTTTATATACAGAAGAACTATTGGAGCCATAGAAAATAGTTCCACTATTTTGTATTTTTAAATTTAGATCTTCATTGGTAATATTACTTTCCTTAATAGATAATTTAAAATTATCCATTAAATTATTTTTAGCAAACTCCGGAAAATGTGAATTTAATTCTAAAACGTGATTAGAAAAGCTACCCTCTTTAATATTTATTGCTCCATTTTTTGCCAATGTATCTAGAATTGCTTTACAGTCTGCCTCTGTATATAATGTAGAGTTCCACGGTAATTTGTAATTTTGATCTATTTCGGCATCAACTTTTTGTGCATTAAATAGTTCAAAAACACCTTCGTAAGAAAATTTTTCATGAGATTCAATTTGTTCTAGCATAAAAGAGTTATATTCTTGTGCAACAGCTATTGTAGTTATTAATAGTAATAGAAGCGTAATTTTAGTTTTCATTAAATTTAATTATTGGTAAGGATACATAGTGAACTGTCTCATTCACAAAAATATATATTCTTCAATCATTATTTCTCACTGATTTCAGTGAAAAAAACTGTTGAATGTTTGTTCATTTTTTTGTGTTCTACTATTTATTTAAAAGCGTTTAATTTTGAGATTATCCGTTGTTATAAAATCCAAAATTTAGAGAAGAAATAAATGTTTTTAAACTTTAAAGTACATTAAAAAGCAGTAATCTACTATTTATATTTTAAAAACGGTTTTGGATATGGTTAGTGCAGGAGTAAATAAGCAATTAATTTACTATTAAGTACTTAGTTTGAGTATTTTAGTATTGCTAAATAAAGCCAATTCAAAATTATTTGGTAGACTTAATAAATATTCACTAAACTTTTGTAGTAAGGACTAAAATCCGTAATGCTTATAGGTGTTGTTGTCAGTAGTATTTATGGTTACCTTTCAGTATATTTTTTATAGGCTTTTTTATTCTCAAAAATGGTGTCTTTTGCTATAGTCTCATAATTTGATTCAGTATAAATTATCAATTCACGTTTTTCTCCAGATTTAAAATTTAAATTTTCAAAGGTTAAGGTTGGAGTTCTGCCGTATATGTATGGTATTAGCTGTAATTCGTATGATCCTTTTACTACTTCTATTTCAAAATTACCAATAGAATCGGTTACAGTTTTAAATTTCTTGTTATTTTCTTTTTTAGTAAAAATTAGTTCAACACCTTCTCCTGCAGGCCTATTATAATCAGTTACTTTTCCATTAATAAACACTACCGTAGTATCTGTAACTTCTTTTACAATATTCTCTTTAATTTCTCCCCAAAAACTTGGTTGAAATTTAGCTATTTTAGCTGAATACGTTTTTCCTGTTATGCAAGAATAAAAACTAAATAAGACCAAACTATAAGTTGTAAGTAAAATCTTTTTGTTTTGAATATATTTCTTCATAATACGCGCAAAGTGTTTGTATATTGTTAGTTACGTGATTAAGAAACTAATTTAGCAAATAAAAATCATATAAAATATGAAGGTTTTGGTTTAGGTAAACAACCAAGTACTAAGCAATGCCATTGTAAAAACCTGGGTTAATATTTAACAATGCCTACAGGAAATCTTTTAAATAAAAATTAATGGGTTTTCACTTAATTTTTACTATCATATTTTATTTTGCTTAGTATTTTTTAGTAATCAGTATATTTATTCGGATTTTCTAATTGAATTTTTGGGTTATTTTCAAGAAAAATGTCAAAATAGGCAGTGTGTGTAGCACCTAAAAGGATAAAGACCCTGTCGTTTTTGGTCATTTCTATATCATTAAAATTACTATACATTTTTAGATTCCGTTGGTAGAATTTAGTAATTTCATTAACTCCTTCTTGGTTTCCTTTGGTATGTTGTGTCGCCAAAAAATTATATAAGTTAAATGTTTCCATTTTATAATTTCTTGTGTTAATCTCTTTAAATTGTTCTTTAAATTTTAAAGCATTTACCCTTTTATAGTTATTCATAACTTGTGAAATATAAAGACTATCAGCGACTTTTTTATTGGCAATCTCTACTAAACTTGGGTAATCAAAACCTGTTTGGCTGTCTATACCATAAATCCTATTTGTACCACTCAATCGTGCCACTTCAAGTCCTATTGAATTTAACTCGTCCGAGTAATTTAATCTATTAGTTTGGTCTTTTAGATATTCTGAATATGTAGAAGCTATATAGCTATTATTTTTGGGTTCTAACTCAAGGCAAATAATAGTGGGCTTAAATTCAACAATTTTTTCAACGAGTTTTTTTAAGTCAGCTTTTTCATTTGGGTCATTTAAATTTATTTGAGAAGAATTTGCATCTGATGTTTGGCTTAAATGAGCAGTTCCAAAATTTAAAACCCTAATTTTTCCGTTTAATTCTGTTTTAGGGTTTTGTTCGTTCTTACTGTTTTCTTTCTCTTTTTTGATTTTGGCATTGCAACCAAATAAGATTATAGCTGCTAATCCAATTAGTAGTTTATTCATTAATTTAATCTAGTTTTTTATGTATCAGAATAGTTACGTGATTAACAAACTAATTTAGCAAATAAATCAGAGATATAAAATCCACAAGTCCCGACGCTTCGGGACTTGTGAGTAAGCTAGAACTAGCAATGGATTTGTAAGTTATTTACACATTTGTTAATATTCAATGTTTCACCTTGAATAAAATTCTTAAAAAATTAGTTTCTAAATGATACTTCCCAAAGTCCGGGCTCATTAATTTCAATTTCAAAATCATTAAGTAATTCGCCAATATTATTAAATGGATTTTCATTAAAATTCACAGAGGTAGATAATGAGCATTTAAATGGAAATATTACATTATCAAACCCTTGTTTGTTGCGATTTGTTTCAGTGTAAATGCCACTAGATTGATTGTAGATTAGGTCTGGCAATTTTCTTAAGCCGTTATTTACCGAAAAGATAACTCTATTCCCTTGGCCTATTTTTCGAATAGAGTATTTTAAAGCTGGATTACTTTTTAGAATTTTGTAGTTTTCTTTTTCTTTTACAGTATCTTTTGCTTTAATATTTTTCCAGAGATTTTGACTTTTTACTATTGAATTTGTTTTGTCATTGTTGGGTAACACATTAGTTTTGCTTGGTTTATAATTTGCTTGGTTAGCAATGGGAGTTTGCAAATTATAATTATTTGTATACTCTGAACCACCAAGAGAAAGAAGGATAAGTGAAAATAAAGCAATTTGTGTTTTCATAATGTTAAAATTTAAATTAATTGTAATGAGTTTAAAATTTTAAATTCTTCAGTTTCATTAACTCAAGATTAAAGGATTTGATAAAAATATTTAAGGTTTTAGCTAGTTTAAACTGATCATAATATAAATCAGACTCTTCAATTATCTTACACGTATAAAAGATTCTTAAAAGTGATAGAAATTCACTAAAAACTAGTTTTATCATCCCGTTTTAATACATCAAAAAATGTACCAATATTAAGGTTAAAGTATTTATTTAGATAATTTGATGTCATCACTAAGGTACTGTAATAGTTTTTGTTTAAAGAAATAAGTTTTTTAGTGCTCATAGATATGTTTTATTACATAGTTAAATATTTAGTTACATTAACTATCCTTCTGTAAATTCTAGTAGGCATACTAAATAAAAAGATGTGATTAATTTTATGTTCTGTTTTTATTTTTCTACTATAAATGCCAATTTTTATATTTAGTAGACTTTGATAATATGCACAGACTTTTCGGTTTTGTCCTAGAGTTCGCATTACTTTTTTTTACTACATATCAATTTTTTTAATTCAATCCAGTTTTTATTCATAAAATAAAAATTCGGCAATTTAATTTTTTCTTTAATTCCGCCAGACTGATATAAAATTCGATTCCATTTAATTCCGATAATTTTATTTAATTCAATCATTTTATTTCCATTTTCGAGATAAATATAATTTTCGTCAAATTCAATTTTCATCGGTTTGTCAAAAACCTTTTTTAAAAGAAAAAGAGTATATAAAAGGAATAAAGAGCAAAAGATAATTGCGGAAGTCCTTTGAATCCAGATACTGTAAATTAGAAATCCAATAACAACTACTAATCCAATTCGCCCACCTACGTATTGAATATAATGTAGATTTGTATCAATTCGCTTTTTGGTCATTTTTTTACAAGTAATTTTCAGCATTAACCACAACGGGTTGTATAAGATTAGTGGCGTGGTTTAAGTATCTAATTTAGTAAATAATTACTGATAAAGAAAATCCGCGAGTACATACGCTTCAGGATTTGTAAGTTAGCTATGACTGGTAATTAATTAATTATGTATATATTAATAATCCATTTTTTTTATTTCTATTGTGGAATTTTTCTTCTGTATTTTTTTTATATCTGATTTTAACTTTAAAAATAGGTTTTTATCTAAATAGATAGTTAGTCCATCAATATTACTGAGATTTTCTGGCAAATTTTGAATATTGGTACGATCTAAGTATAATGTTTTCAGTTTTTTAAAATCTCCAATAAAATCAGGTATTGAGTTAATTGGGTTTTTACTTAAATGTAAATATTTTAGATTAATAAGGTTGCTAAAAGAGTCGGGTAAAGAACTAATATTGTTGTGACCTAAATCTAAAGTTGTTAGATTTTTTAAATACCCTAAGTTTTCAGAAATAGAAGTTAATTTATTCTTACTTAAATTTAATTTAGTAAGTTTTTTTAACTTCCACATACTTTTAGGTATGGAAGTTAATTTATTGTCATAGAAATTTAAAAAAGTAATATTCGGTAAACTTTCAAAAATATTAGGTAATTTGGTTAACTTTTGTGAGGAATATGTAATACTCTTTAACTTTGATAAGTCTTTTATATTTTCATGAAATTTTTCCAAAGCGTAAAACCGATGTGTTTTAATACTCGTAAGATTAAAATAAAACTTTAATTCTTCAAAGTCTGCCACATTTAAATAAGGGGGCATTTCTTCAGTTACTTTTCCTGTTTTTGCATATGTATATCGTTCTAATTCAGGAAGCTTACCATTGGGTAACAAAGTTATTTTTTTTATAGAGCCAAGAGACAGATATTTTTTTGCTTCAAGCCTATATAGCGTGTTATTGGAGTTGCTTAAATATTTATTAAAAGATTCTTCAGTTTTTATGCTAAGAGTTTTATCCCAATTACTTTGATCAATTTTATTTTGTTCTCTTATTTTTTGTTTCTCTTCATCTTCTAATTTTATCCTAGCTATTCTCTTATTTTCTCTAAGTTGTTTTACATCTTCAGTATTAAATAACCCATTGCCTCCTTGAGAAATTGATAGCTTCGTAAGTTCATCATATTCAGACCGTGTTGTGCCAGTAGACAGCATAACACTCTCTATTCTTTCTTGTTCACGTTTTTTTTCTAATATTATTTGTTCTGCTTCTATACCTTCATCAATTTTATTTGAATATGATGCAATATCTTTAAAGATGGCTTTAGAAGGGTTTAAGGTATAAAGAATTTCTAACTCTTGTTTAGCTTTTATTAATTCGTTTTGTTTTACTAATATTTTAACCTTTAAATTTTGAGAGGTTGCTAATTTAATACCTTTAGACAGTTCTTCTAAACTCTCTAACTTGTCTAATGCTTTAGAGTAAGCCCCATTGTTGTAAAGCTCTTCTGCTGTAAAATAATAAGCTTTAATTTTGTTCTTGGTAACATTATCTAATTGTCCAAAACTAATTTGTGAAATTAGAAAAAAGAAGGTAAGTATTGTGATTTTTTTCATTGGTATATCTGATTTAATTCCCATTCTTTTGCCCTATTTAAAGCTTGTTTTTCTTTAAGTCTTTTTTGATTTTTTTCATATTCCTCTTTTCTTTTATCTCTCTTATAATCATCATGTAGAAGGTATAGTCCAGTAACCTTATAAGAGCGTCTTTTTATTCTTTTTGATTTTAAAGTAAATTCATTAATTAAATTCCCAGATGCATCCACAAATCCTATTTTATAGATTGTACTTAAATACAAATAAGGAGATTCTTTTGTCCCAAAATTTTTCTCTTTTACTACAATTGAAACTTTAGCAATGCCTTGTTTGTACTCTAAAATTTCCCAGTTTTTAAAAGGGATTAAAATATCTCCTTTAGTATTAACTACGCCTTGTAAATTGTTTTTTGTAGTGATTTTAAAATCTGTACTATTGTTTGCTTCACTTAAAAAATCGTCACTAGAGTCCTCTCTAGAATCGCTTAAAAAGTCATCAATATTATTATTTTCTTGTTCAGAAAGAAAGTCGGTAGGTGTATTATTAGTAGTAGCTAAGAAGTCATCAATTGAACTAATTTTGTTATTTCCATTTAAAGCATCTAGCTTATTAGAAATGGTTTTGCTTTTTTCAGATTCATTCCTTATCTCTTCATCCAATAAATCCATTTCTTTTAGGTGAGAATTTACGTCATTATTTTCTTTTTCTTCTATTCCAGATAATTCCTTTAATCTAGTTTTGGCGTTTCTAACATTTTTTTTAGCCATACTTAAATCCTTGTTTAAACGCTTGCAGGCATCTTCTTTTTTAGCATTTATTTTATGATTCAAATTGTTAATTTCATTGCAAATTGAAAATAGATTGGGATTATGACTAATTTTTTTTATAATTTTTTGATAACGATCAATATGTAGTTGTAATTTTTCTTTACTGTCAAATGTTATATAGCTTTCCCAATCATAAATAGGTGAATTATAATGTAAACTTTCAATTAATTGATATAATTTTTCTTCTTTATCAATGATTTGGTTTTTTATTTCTTGAACCTTTAGTTCCTTTGTGGGTAAAGTTTTATCCCAAGTTGCTTTTTGGGCTTGTGTTAAATTGGATAACAGCAAAAATAATATTGAGAACTTTAATTTTAAGTACATAATTTAACCTATATAATCTTTAAAATAGTATTTTTTAATTTAGATATTATTATTTGTATTGAATTATTGAATAGAGTAGATTATTTTTAAATTTCTTACTAAGTGTTTTTTATATAATACTTATACGTATATAAGTACCTAATTTAGCAAATAAAAACCGAATAGAAAATCCGCGAGGATTTTCGAAAGTCGGCTTGCACTAGCAATTAATTTTATACGGTGTTTGGTGTAGTGTTTTCTATTACAAATTCTTTTTCAGATAATATTATTATAATTTCATTTAAAAAAATGTTTGATTTTTCAAGATATTCAATCGCTAATTCGTCATCTTTTAAAAAGAACTTATTATTGGTTTCATCAAATTCAATTTTCCCACTGAAACCATTTTCTAATTTAGCTTTATCGGTATCGTCTTTATAAGTTGAGTTTTCGTGAATGATTTTATTCCTCAAATTTTGGAACTTTCCTAATCGAGGTTTGTGTATGTTAATTATTTCATCGTTTAATCCAGTGGTAAGTTTTAGGTAATCTAATGCTGTTTTTATTAAGTTATTACCTTTTAGTAGTTGAAGGCTGAAACTTGAGAGTGTGTGGTCTGTTATTATATTACACAATTGCGAAATGTAACTTTCGAAATAAGTGTGGATTAATGCGATAGATGAATGAAAATAGTAAGAGTTAATAGCTCTAAAACTACTTTCATATTCAGCTATTATTTTACTTTCAAGACTTGGGTTTTCTTCAATTTGTTCTAAAAGTTTATCAGAAAACTGGTTATTTGTCTCTGATATTTTTTCAGAATTGATTTCAAAGTATTGTTCTAAATATTTTTTTTCAGAATTTAGACTTTCTTTGAAGTATGAGAAGTCAATTTCTTTAGTTATTAATTCCTTTTTTGTAAACATTCAGTTTTATTGGTTATTTGGCATTACACCTAACGGCTTCGGCTATGATTAGTACGTGAATTTAAAGCGATTAATTTCCGATTAAGCACTTAGCCAAAACTTTTTATTTTGTTTTAATTTTTTCATTTTTAAAGCCAAATCAAAAGATTTGGCGGACATTATAAAAATACACTAAACGCTGGATTAAACACCAAACCCCGTATTAATTATAGCCCTTGTTAGCAGCTGGGTTTTATTTATTATCGAACACTTTCTTTACTTTTTCGTACTCTGATTTAAGCAATAATCTATCTTTTGTTAAGGTTATAATTTTAGCCTTTTTCTTAAATTGGACTAAATGTTCATTTTCCATTGCGCACAATAATATTTGTGTTTTTTTGGATGTTCTATTGGTAAGCAGATTTACTATCTTCTCATAATTCGTATCAGATTGTTCTTGTTGATTGGGTGTGTCAATAACTAATGCTGATTTCACTTCGTTTCCATATTCTTCCACCATTGTGAAAATGCTTAAATAATATGCTAGAATGGCTCTAGAACCCTCAGCAGCTCCACCTTCTTTTATGACTTTATTATAATCTAAAGGCGATTCAATTGATGAAATGTTGACTGCTTCTGCATCTAATAACTCTATATAATCAGAAAAAATTGAACTGAATGAATTGTTAATCTTTTCAATATCTTCAAGAGTAATTAAACCCTTTTGTTCTTTACCTAATTGCCTTATGTCCTTTTTAAGTGTGTCTACAGAATTAACTTTTTCAATTTTATCATTTAACACACTTTTTTTAATTGCGTTACCTGCAATATTCTCTATAATTTGATTGAAATTAAAATCTTTAATTTCTATATCATCACGTTTTACCGAATTTGTGTTTTCAATGTGTTTAGATACAGGTAGTTCTTCGCTAATGACATATTTCTCATTTATTTTTAGAATGCTCTCTCGTGCCTTATCTAATTTGAAATTAGCGTTATCAATTTTTTTGTTAATCTTGTCAAGTTCAGTTAAAATCGATTGTAATTGATTCTCCGCTTGACTTTTGTCTGTCATTATTGAAGTTCTATTTATTATTGAGTTTTCGTGAACAACCCCACATAATGGACATTCTATTTCATCTTCTTCTATGTTTTCAATTGTAAATTTGTAGTCTTTGTCGAGTTCTGAAATTATCTTTTCCGTGATTATTTGTTGTTGTTCTAAGTATACTCTATCTCCATTTAATGAGGTTAATTGACTAAGTATTTTTTCTTGTTCTTCTTGTAGATTTTTTAAGTCAACTTTAATTTCTTCCGTCAATAATTCAAATTCTTTGGTTTCAGTTGTTGCATTTGTAATATGAGGAATATATTCTTCCACCACATCCAATGTTGTTTCAATTCTCTCTATTTGAGACTGTACTAAGTTTTTAGTGTCCTTTTTTTCAGCTTTTTTACTTTCTAGTTCAAAATGTTTCGGTGTAAGCAACCCTACGTGGTACTTTACTATTGTGCTTCGCCAATTTTTATACTGTTCCAATTTTTCAAAATTGTCCCAAGCTTTCGACCAACTTCTTTTTTGGTCAATGTAAAATGGTAGAAAATAAAAAGCAGGTGGTGGTGTTTCCATTAATCCCGTACTACGATTTGGTAGAAGAGCCTTGAATTCCAAAATTTCTGCTACTTTTTGAGAGTATTCTCCAGTAATTTTTTCATAATCGACAAAATCTTCATCCTTGATTTTTAAGGAAATCTGATTTTTGTATCGTTTTACAGTATAATCATTAGTGTCAACGCTAAATTCCACAATAGTTTTACTATCGGTTGTGCTCCAATTAGTATCTAAAGTTGGTTCACATCCAATACCCCAAAATAAAAGTTTAACTAATGTTGATTTACCTACACTATTGTCAACTGCCGTGATTAGATTCAAAGTTTCGCTGAATTCGAATTGATTTGCTGATTTTGTTGAATTTGATAGAATCAGCAGACGTTTGAATTTTAAGTTTAGCATTTTTTGAAGTTCTTAGATTTCGTATTAATATTTTAAAATTTTCTTTACTCATTTTTACAACAATATATATTCACAAATAATGGCACTCTTTATTTCTAGTTCATTGTTAAATTGCTTCTCAATTTTTTTAGGGATTTGTTTTTTTACGTTGTCGATTAATTTTCCTAAATCATCAATCCCTTTATCTAAATTTAATTGAATTTCATTAGCAAAGAAATTGGTTGTGTCCAATTGAAGAGTGCTACTATTGCTGATTCTTTTAGCTCTGTATCTATCAAATGGTCGTTTTAATAATTTAGAATTAATTGAATTTAATCCTATTTCCGAGCATATTGTGTGAAATTCAACTTCAATTTTTGCTTCGTCTTTGATGCTTGTAAATGAATTAATAACCTCAGTAACTGTAATAGATGTAAGTGCTTTATTTATTAGTAAATCATTCCATTTTGTGAAATCATAAGTAACTTTTCCTTTTCGATTTATTTCATCTATTAGTAAACGGTATATCTCAACAGGACTACAATGAGAATTTGGAAATAAATTAGAGACTAACTTAGCAATTGAAGCAATTACATCATTTTGAAAATTCTTTTCTGATAGCTCTGGTACGATAAATTGTATATTAGAAGGTAACGATGAAATCCCCATTTCTTTTCGTATTTCATCTTCTAATTCTTTAAATTGAGCATCAGACAAATCATTCAAAGTTATTTTGTTAAGACTTAAACCTTCTTCTTTGAGAGTAAGTGAAAAGTCATTAAGTGCAACCAAGTTTAATTCTGTTATTCTATCCTTAAAAGGTTTTTCAAATCCACTGCTTATTAGTTTACCTAACACACATTTTTTGTTCTTTTTTTGATGAACCAATTTATTTGCAGTAAATCGTCCTTTTGTAGTTTTAACTTGATTAAATTCAAATTTAGCTTTTGAAGCATCTAACGAGTCGCTTACGACTACATCTTCGTGAAGTTCCACAAATACTGCATACTCATTGGCTTTAATATGGTCATTTAAAACACGATATAAAGCCCAATGATATTGGTATGAATATTTTTCAAACGTTTCAGAACCTGCCTTTTCTCGTTGAACGGCTAAAAGTGGATTTTGATTTGTTTTATCACTCATTGTTCTGTTAGTTGTTTTTTTTACCTTGCTGCTAACGGTTACGTATAAGAATAGTGCGGTTTTGTGTGCGAGGATTTTCCGAAGGAAAATCAGACGTAACAAAAGCGTACTAACCTTTGATTAAGCAACTAATTTAGCATTATTTTTATACATTGTTAGCTTTTAGTTGTGACACATTTGAGTGAACACGTTTTATTATTATTCCGATTTTCAATTCCGCAAACTTGCTCAAATTCCGCTTGAGTGATAATTCCGTTTTATTCAGTCAATTTATTATAATATGGCATTATCAATTCCTCTAATTTTTTCCGTTGTGATTTTGTCAAAGAATGTCCTTTCGGTGGATACGTTTTGGTTGGTCTAATAGCCAATTCAATTAGTAATTCTTTTATTATTTCGTTTCGGTCAATTCCGCGTGATAATATTTTAAATGTCGTGTTATTCTGAATAACTGGTCTGTCCCAATTCGAATTTTCAAAGAGTTGAGAAGAAATTGAAAAAATGTGAGCAATTCCAATCCAATCATCAGGAATAATTTCGATAATCGCTTTCACATCCTTTTTCGAGATGGAATGATTTGGTTCGCTATTTATTTTTTCGGTTACGATTTTCATTTTTCGGAACAATTAAAGCTAACTAGTTAGTAACCTCATTTTATTGCGTTTATTCCGCCAATATGGTTGAATAAACGCACATTTTACATTTTTAACTGTTATTTTTCCCACAATTTATAATTATTTTCTGTATTGTAATTACGTAAATGTGTAATTAGCCCAATTTTGTGTGTAAAATGCATTAAATATACCCCGTTTTGTATTTTTATTTAGGAATTTTTTAATCATTTTTAAACGACTACAAATAGTTACAACCGAAAGTAAGCGCTTTGTAACCGTATAAAGTTTGGTTGCGGTTTTAGGTTTGCAGTGCCATTGCAATAGTGCTTTGGTAGTAGTAACTGTTAAACATTAAAACACACAAATTATGAACGCACTTAAAAACAGAGTACAGTTAATTGGGAACTTAGGTAACGATCCAGAAATTATAAACTTAGATGGTGGTAAAAAGCTTGCACGCTTTTCTATAGCTACTAATGAGACGTACAAAAACGCTGCTGGAGAAAAAATAACAGATACCCAATGGCACAATGTTGTTGCTTGGGGTAAAACTGCAGAAATTGTAGAGAACTTTTTAACCAAAGGAAAAGAAATTGCTTTAGAGGGCAAATTGGTTAACAGGTCTTACGAGACCAAAGAAGGCGAAAAAAGATATGGTACAGAGGTGAATTGTAACGAGATTTTAATGCTTGGTAAAGGGTAATGTAACCTAAACACTAACCATAAACTAAAAAGGCTTTCTATACTGGTTTAGAAAGCCTTTTTAGTATTACATATTTTTATGTAAAGCTAGTTGTATGCGCTTACGGGCAACGTCTACCTCTAATACTTTTACCACTATTTGTTGGTGTAGGCTTACGTGCTCATTTACGTCTTTTACAAAAGTGTCTGCCAGGTTAGATATGTGTATTAAGCCACTTTCCTTAATACCAACATCTACAAAACAACCAAAATTGGTAATATTGTTTACTATACCTGGTAATAACTGTCCAGCAACAAGGTCTGTTATAGATCGTATGTTTTGGTTAAAAGAAAATACTTTGGCTTTTTCTCTAATATCTAAACCTGGTTTCTCTAACTCCTTAACAATGTCTTGCAATGTTGGTAAACCAACAGTATCTGTGCAGTATTTTTGTAGGTCTATTTTTTGTAAAACCTCTTTATTGCCAATTAACTCTTCAATAGGTACTTTGGCATCTTTTGTTATTTGTTGTACTATGCTGTAACTCTCTGGGTGTACGGCAGAATCGTCTAACGGATTTTTGGCATTTTTTATGCGTAAAAAAGCTGCACCTTGCTCAAATGCTTTTCCGCCCAAACGTGGTACTTTTTTTATGGCTGTTCTGCTTGTAAAAGCACCATTTTCGTTTCGGTAATTTACTATGTTTTCGGCTAATTTTGGTCCAATACCAGATACATAACTTAGTAAAGATGTACTTGCGGTGTTTATATTTACACCAACCGCATTTACACAACTCTCTACAACAGTGTCTAAAGATTGTTTTAGTTTGCTTTGGTCTACATCATGTTGGTATTGCCCAACACCTATAGATTTTGCATCTATTTTTACCAATTCTGCTAACGGATCTGCAAGTCTACGCCCAATAGAAACCGCACCACGCACGGTAACATCATAATTAGGAAACTCGTCTCTAGCAATTTTTGATGCCGAGTATATAGATGCGCCTGCTTCGCTAACCACAAAAACTTCTAATGGGTTTTTAAATTGTATGCGTTTAACCAATTGCTCTGTTTCTCTAGAGGCTGTACCGTTACCTATTGCTATGGCTTCAATTTTATAAGCATCTGCTAAAGAGCTAATTTTTTTAATTGCTTCTGTGCTTTTGTTTTGTGGTGCATGCGGATAAATGGTTTCATTATGCAACAAATCTCCTTGGGCATCTAAACACACCAATTTGCAACCGGTTCTAAAACCAGGATCTAAGGCTAATATTCTTTTTTCGCCTAAAGGAGAACCTAATAGTAATTGTTTTAAATTTTTAGAGAAAACAGCTATTGCATCTGCATCTGCTTTTTCTTTAGCATTTTTTAAAAGCTCGTTAGACAAAGAGGGGAGAAGTAGTCTTTTGTAAGCATCTTGTATAGCAAGCTCTATTTGCTGTGCACAGGCATTGTTACTTTTTATAATTCGGGTTTCAATTTTATCTAAAGCTCTATCATTGTCTATTTCTATTTTAACCCTAATAAAACCTTCTTTTTCTGCTCTTAAAATGGCAAGTAACCTGTGTGATGGGCATCGTTTTAAAGCCTCGCTCCAGTCAAAATAATCTCTAAACTTCTGGGCTTTTTCGTCTTCTTTTTTAGTGCCAATAACTTTGGTGGTAATTAGGGCATAGTTTTCAAGCTGGTGGCGTATACCGTTTCTAATATCTGTGCGCTCATTAATCCATTCAGATATAATATGTCTGGCTCCTTCTAACGCCAAATCTTCATTAACAATAACATCATTTAGGTATCTAGAGGCTGTATATTCAATTTCATCATTACGCTGTGCCATTATTATTTTGGCTAAAGGCTCTAAACCGTTTTTAATAGCGGTTTCTGCCTTTGTCTTACGCTTTTTCTTAAACGGAAGGTAAATATCTTCTAAGGTAGTAAGGTTGTCTGTGGCAGCAATTTTTGTTTGTAGTTCTGGCGTTAAAACATCTTGTTCTTGCAACGCTTTTAGTATTGCTGCTTTTCTTTTTTCTAAGGCTTCAAACTGAGCTTTGTAGGTAACAATAGCACCAATTTGTACCTCGTCTAAATTTCCTGTTTTTTCTTTACGGTATCTAGATATAAAAGGTATGGTACAATCTTGATTTAAAAGCTCTATAGTATTTTTTACACTTAGTTCTGGTAACTGCGTGTGTTTAAGTATATATTTTATCATTAAAAAAGACCTTATAAATTTAGTTTTATAAGGTCTCTAATATATTTAACTCAATTGATTTAATCGAATTTCTGTGCTATAATTTTTCTAGTTTTCGCCAGACTGCATTTTAGCATCATTTATCATTTTCTCGTTAGGTAAAATAGCAACGTTTACTCTTCTGTTTTTTGCTCTACCTTCTGGTGTACTGTTATCATGCGTTGGTTTTTCTTCTCCAAACCACTCTGTAGTAAATCTACTAGCAGCAATTCCTTTAGCTGTTAAGTATGATGTTACTGCGTTTGCTCTGTTTTTAGATAACGTCATGTTGTAATCTGCAGCACCAGAACTATCTGTATGGCCTACAACCAAAATATTGGTATCTGGATACTCTATAAATACATTAGCTAATTTATCTAAAGATGTTTTAGATGCACCGTTAATGTTGTATTTAGCTGTGTCAAAAAATACACCACTGTTTTCATCAAAAGTTACAACAATACCATCATCTACACGCTCTACTTGTGCACCCGGAATTTCTTCTTCAATTTTTTGTGCTTGCTTATCCATTCTATTACCAATAAGCACACCAGCACCACCACCAACAACACCACCAATAACTGCACCTAGCTCGCCATTGCCTCCTTTGCCTACATTGTTACCAATTATAGCACCTAAAATTGCACCACCAGCAGCACCAATTGCACCACCTTTTTGTTTGTTGTTTGCGTTTTGTACAGCATCACAACTTGTAAAATTTACCATTAATAGTAATGCAAATACACCTATTGTTATTTTTTTTATTGTTGTTTTCATGTGTTAATTTTAAATTATTTAATAATTAATGGGTTGTGTTTTTTTACCAATCTGCTTTGGTAAAGTTCATTGTAATTGTAAATGGTTTGCCATCTACAGATAAAGTTTGTGTCCAGGTCATATTAGACTCTGTTAACAATGCAAGTGATAATCTAAACCCTACGTTGTTTTGACTTTTACCTTTTGCGTCTGTAGGCTTAATTAGAAAGTCGTACAAACCAGTAGTTTCATCAATTTCCTGAATTGTAAAAATAAAGTTACGTTCTCCTGTAGCACAATTTGCATTGTTTATGCTATACTTACCAGTGTTGTTGTTAGGTATAAAAGACCAAGAACTACCTTGAAAGCATTCTTTAGATACATCGTTTAAAAGCGTAACATTATATTCACCAGCTTCACTATAAGATATGTTGCTAAGTGTCCATTCTCCTTTAATTACTTTTTTTGATGTTCTAACGGTTTTTGATGCTCCGCAAGAAACTAAACTTACTGCAAGTAGTAGTACTATTAACTGTTTCATAATTTATTTTGATTTATGTATATACGAAATAACTGTTTTTTTAGACCACACAGTAACTCATTTGCATAAAATGATAATGCAATAAATTTGTAGTCCAAATACTATGTAAAGATACTAGATGTTGTATTAACTAGGTGTGAAAAAAACTGTAAATTAGATGAAGTGCGTAGTCTTAGGCTACTTTTTTAAGCAAATCAAAACAAGGACATTTTTTACAACGCTTGTTTTCAGATTTCTTATATTTTTTACAGCATTTGCTTTTTACCTTATCTGCAACTTTAGGAGTTGCTTTTAGCAATTTTTTTAATGCTTTTTTTTCTTTTTTCTTATCCTTTTTTTTGCCCATAACTACTTATGCCTAAAAATAGTACGGCAAAAGTAGTTATTTTAAATTAATCTAAATAAAATTATTTTGTTAAACTTATTGTGGATCTTCTGTAGAGGCTGTAGACACTGTTAGTTGCTGTATATCTCTATCAAACAAATACAAACCACCTTTATCATCTCCAATAAGGTTTATTTTGTCTAAAATAGTACGTGCCATAGCTTCTTCCTCTATTTGTTCTGATACGTACCATTGTAAAAAGTTATGTGTAGCATAATCTTTTTCTTGTAAGGTAATGTGTACTAGCTCATTAATACTATTAGAAACAAACACTTCATGTTCAAATAATTTTTCGAACATTTCTTTAAAAGAATTAAAGGTTACGTTAGGTGCGGCAAGCTCAGAAATTTGTGCGTGTCCGCCACGTTCATTAACAAATTTAACCAGTTTTAGCATATGGTCTCGCTCTTCATTAGACTGGTCGTACATAAAACCAGCAACACCCTCAAGACCTTTTACCTCTGCCCAACAAGCCATAGCTAAATAAATCTGAGAAGATTCTGCTTCTATTTTTATCTGATTGTTAAGTGCTTTTTCTATATTTTTTGATAACATAATTTTCTTCTTTTTATAAAATTACAAAATTAATTTATTGTTTCGCCACTATTTACACCATCTTCATCTGGGTTCACAAAAACTAATTTTCCGTCTGCATTTTCTGTCATTAAAATCATTCCTTCACTCTCTACACCGCGTAAAGCTCTTGGAGCTAGGTTTACTAAAACAGTAACTTTTTTGCCTACAATTTCTTCAGGAGTAAAGCTTTCTGCAATACCAGAAACTATGGTGCGGGTATCTAAACCAGTATCTACCTTTAAAACCAATAGCTTTTTTGCTTTAGCCATTTTTTCTGCTTCTATAATGGTACCAACACGCATATCTAACTTTGTAAAATCGTCAAAAGTAATGGTGTCTTTTTGTGCAGCTACTTCTTTGCTCATTTGTAAGTTTGCTTTTTTTGTTGCTTCTAGCTTTGCTAGTTGAGCTTCAATTTCTTTGTCTTCTACTTTTCTAAACAACAATTCTGCTTTGTTAATTGTATGTCCGGCTGGTAATAATACGTCTTGGGTAGCAATAGTATTCCATTCTACGTTATTATTTGCAGCACTTACATTTAAAATGTTTTTAAGTTTATCCGATGTAAAAGGTAAAAATGGCTCACTTAGTACAGCCAATGCAGATGCTATTTGTAAAGCAACATACATTATGGTTTTTACACGTTCCTCATCTTGCTTAATAACTTTCCAAGGTTCTTCATCTGCTAAGTACTTGTTACCAAGTCTAGCTAAATTCATTAATTCTTGTCCGGCTTCTCTAAATCTATAGCGTTCTAAAGAACTAGAAATTATTTCTGGGTATTTTTTAACCTCTTCTAAAGTAGCTTTATCTATTTCAGAAAATGTAGCAGGAGTAGGTAAAACACCGTTGTAATATTTGTTTGTTAATACCACAACTCTGTTTATAAAATTACCAAAAATGGCAACCAACTCGTTATTATTACGTGCCTGAAAATCTTTCCAAGTAAAATCGTTATCCTTAGTTTCTGGAGCGTTTGCAGTTAGTGTGTAACGCAAAACATCTTGCATATCTGGGAAATCTTCTAAATACTCATGCAACCAAACTGCCCAGTTTTTAGAAGTTGATAACTTATTGCCTTCTAAATTTAAAAATTCATTTGCTGGTACGTTTTCAGGTAGAATAAAATCTCCGTGTGCTTTTAGCATACTAGGGAAAATAATACAGTGAAAAACAATATTATCTTTACCTATAAAGTGAAGCATTTTTGTGTTTTCATCTTTCCAATATGGCTCCCAATCTTTGCCCTCGCGTGCAGCCCATTCTTTGGTAGATGAGATGTAGCCAATAGGTGCATCAAACCAAACATAAAGTACTTTGCCCTCACCACCTGGTACCGGAACAGGAATTCCCCAGTCTAAATCTCTGGTTACGGCACGTGGTTTTAAACCATCGTCTATCCAAGATTTGCATTGTCCGTAAACATTAGGTTTCCAATCGTTTTTATGGCCTTCTAAAATCCATTCTTTTAAAAAGTCCTCATACCTATCTAAAGGTAAAAACCAGTGTTTTGTTTCTTTTAAAGTAGGTACAGCACCAGATACGGTAGATTTAGGATTTATTAATTCGGTAGCACTTAATGTAGATCCACAGTTTTCACATTGGTCTCCATAAGCTTCTTCATGGCCACATTTTGGACACGTACCAATTACAAACCTATCTGCCAAAAACTGTTTAGCTTCTGCATCATATAATTGTTCTGTAGTTTCTTCTATAAAATCACCTTTGTCATACAAATTCTTAAAAAACTCAGAAGCTGTATCATGGTGTACTTGTGCAGATGTGCGCGAGTAATTATCAAAAGTAATTCCAAAATCTAAAAAAGATTTTTTAATGATTGCGTGGTATTTATCTATAACCTGTTTAGGTGTAATGCCTTCCTTTTTGGCTTTCATAGAAATAGCAACACCGTGCTCATCACTACCACAAACAAAGGCAACATCTTTATTGATGCCTCTTAAATAACGTGCATAAATATCTGCAGGAACATATACACCTGCCAAATGGCCAATATGTATTGGTCCGTTTGTGTAAGGTAACGCTGCTGTAATTGTATATCTACTTGGTGTTTTTGTTTGTTGTGCCATTAAAATTGAATTAAGCTGCAAAAATACATTTTTAGCAAGCAGTACTAAAGAAAAGATAGAAATAAATGCGTGTTACAACCACTAGCTACTTTTAAAAACTAGCGCAATACAACGATTATTTAAAATATAAGCTGTATTTTTTAGTTGTAATTGTATAAAAAAGATAAAGTTATGAGTGGTAAGCCAGTACGTAAAGATGTTTTAAAATCTGTAGATTTAGATGCTATAAAAGATACTCCTAAGTCTGAAGATGATATTACACGTGTGTATAAAAACAAAAATTCTAGAGTTAAAAAGGAGTTAGATTTTAAAACAAAAAAGAACAATACTAAATTGACATAAAAAAAGCACCTAAATTAAATAATAGGTGCTTTAATGTAATATTAATTGTAATGTAAACTGATTAAGATACCATTACAGATTTGCTCATTTTTTGATCTTGAACACTTATTCTGTAAATGTATTTACCTGTGGCAAGGTTTACAGGTAGGCGTTCTCTAATGTTAATTTCTTGAGAGCCTTCTGTAGTCATAGCATTGTATACTGTGCCTATGTTTTGCCCTAAAATGTTATAAATTTGAATATCTACGTGTGCCGTAAATGGCATTTCTAAATGTATTGTTGGGTTTCCTTTTGTAGGGTAATATGGTTTGTGAACTACCATATTTTCTATTACAGGGTCTGGTTCTGTAGGATCTGTTCCTCCGTCTGGTGGTCCAGGTAAAACAGGAGTTTCATCATCAATAGCAATATCTGGAAAATCTTCTCCACTACAACTAAAACCTAAATCTACTGGCACATAAGTGCGCCCTAATAAATGTCTTTCTACAGCTTCTCTAGGTACACATAACCATTCTGCTAAAACAGTGCCATATAAATCTCTAAAATCCATTGTATACTCTAGGTTACCTCTTTCATTAGGATCCTCTAATGATGGATGATCACCAACAAATGCACTACCGTTTAACGCAGAACCAAAGAATAGTGTAGGACTTGCTTTACCATGATCTGTACCGTTAGATCCGTTTTCGTATATTCTACGTCCAAACTCAGAAAAGGTCATACTTAAAACCTTGTCATCTTGCTCTGTACAGGCTAAGTCTTGGTAAAAATCGCTTACGGCAACAGATAAATTTGTCATTAAGCGTTCATGTACTAATGGCTGATTTCCGTGCGTGTCAAAACCACCCATAGAAATCATATATACTTTTGTGCCTAAGCCACCTTTTATTAGCTTGGCTAATACAGCTAATTGTCGTGCAAAACTATTGTCTTGGTATTCAATACCGCAACCTAAAGCTTCACCACGTTCATAAGCCTCATGTATTTTACCAGAATACTCATAAGTAGTATTAGCAACACCTCTTAAAAACTTAATTTGGTCACCATACATACAATCGCCAAAAATAGTTTCGTCAGCTATTTCATATTGGTTACCTGTTTCTGCAATACGTTCTAGTTGGTTAATATTACTTGTTACAAATGCATAATTTGTTTCTTCTCCCTGAAAAACCAAGCTACCATATTGTCCTATTTGGATAGCAGCAGGAGCTTCTGGCGGGTTAATTAAATAATCTTGATATAATTCTTCAAAATGTCTACCCATCCAACCTGTTTTTTCACCAGAAAAACCAGTGGTTGTTAAATCGGTATTTGCAAAAATATCTGATCCTGTAAAATGAGATAAACTCTGACCTTCATAACCTACGCCATGAACTGCTTTAAACTGACCTTCTCCCCACATGCGCTCTAAAGAGGTCATGTATGATGGAACACCAAAATTATCGGTTAATTTTAAAACCTTACTTTCTGGTATGTATATATTAGGTCTTGCATTTGCATAAGTATCATATTGCTCTATTGGTATAACAGTACTTAAACCGTCATTACCACCTGCAAGTCTTATTAAAACTAAAACTTTACCGTCTGACTCTGCATCTGCAATTGCAGTAGACAAAGGTGACGTGGCCGAAGCGTTAAGTACATTGCTACCTAATAGCATAGAACCAGAGCCAACCATCCCCATTGCTTGTAAAAAAGAACGTCTGTTCCATTTTTTATGCTCTAAGTCATGAGCCTCTTTGTCTGCATGTTGTACTTTAGAATTTGTATTGCACATAATAAATGGTTATTTTAATTGGAATTCTGGTTGTCTAATAATATGCATCATAAGCTGAAAAACTAATACTTCTGCACCTGGGTAATATAAGCTCCAGGTACCGTCTCCTTCTGGAGGAGCGTAATATTGTACCAGTGCATCGTCTCTAAATACATCATATGCATTTTGTAGCTCGTCTGCAGCAATACCTTTTGGTAATAATTTATCTAAAATGGCATCGGTAACCCTGTCTGGATTACTTTCTGTAGATGCATTAGGTGTCACAGAAATAGCAAAATCTCTAAATTGCTCAGAACTTACATTGTATGCTGTTTGCAAATAAAGTTCTGCAGATAGCCAGCGGCCAATCATAAAATTAGTATTTATCCAATACCTATCTCTGTACCAACCTTCTACTCCTGGTGGGTTAAAAATTTCTTGTCCAAGAAGTCTGCATGTGTTTTCTACACTTGCAATTGTATCTTCATCAAACGTAAAATTAGTTTCGTTTATTAGGTTTATATAAATATCAAACGGACTCTTAATTATTACACCAACAGCTTCGTCATCATAAAAATGTTCACTTTTAAATAGCACTCTTAATACTTCTGCTATTTCAAAACCACTACCTCTAAATACTGCCGCTAATTCGTCAACAATTTGTTTTGCATTACCGTTGTTTTCTTCGTCATCAGAATCTGGGTGAACAAAAAACTCGTATAATTTTTTACAAATAAACCAGCTTATTTTTTCTTCTCTTTGGTCAAATAAATTAGTTATAACACCATCATAATCAAAGGTGTCTGTTTGGCCAAAAATGGTTTTACTACCTGTGTCATGCTTTGTTGGGTCAAAAGTAATTGGAGTATAACTTTCTTCACCACGTTCTACCCAACCAGTTAAGGCTCTAGCGGTTTCTATAATATCTTCTTCTGTATAGCCGTTACCTTCACCTAATGTAAATAATTCATACAACTCACGCGCATAGTTTTCATTAGGGTTGTTACCATTATTGTACACACCATCTAAATAAAATAACATAGCGTCATTAAGGCCAATTTCACTTACAAAATCTTTAAAATTGCCTATTGCATTACGTTGTAAACAATCTACATACCTATACAATAGAGGCGGAGCCATGTAGTTTCTGTATTCCGTTACAAAATGGTTGCTCCAAAAGAAACTTAACCTATCTTTTAAATTATTTGTAACTAAACCATTTATGTATAGACTTATAAACTCTTGTTTTTGTTGATTTCTTAATTGGTTTCTAGCGTCATCATCCTCAGGATAATCTGCACCTGTCCAATTTGCCCATATAGGTGCTGCAATTTCTGGCATACTAATAGCCTCTGCTATTAAATTATCTACATATGCAGACACATTTTGTCCTACAGCGTTTGTAATAGTGTCTACAGAGGCACTAAAACCTAATCTTCTGTAAAGATGTTCAGCTTTTTGTTTGTCTAGTGAGCCAGCTATGGGGTTTAGCGATGCAGAATTGCAATTCACAAAATATTCCATAATAATTATTGCATTAGTATTGATCGGTTATTAGGTTGTGTGTTTATTTTTAACGTTAAAATATACATTACCGTATATGAATGGTCAAAAATTTTAACAAAGCAACTTTATTACCTACGTAAATTAAGCGGTTTTAGATGATGAAAAGCTTTTTTTTTCGATGAAATGCTGTAATTTGTGTGTTAAATTTTTTTTATGGGTATTCACAATCAGTTTGGTAAAGAAGGGGAAAAACTAGCAGTAGAGTTTTTAAAGGATAATGGTTACGTTATTAAGCACCTTAATTACCGTTATTTAAAAGCTGAGGTAGATATTATTGCACAGCAAAAAAGCACACTAGCCATTATAGAGGTAAAGTCTAGAAGTAGTGACGCTTTACAGAATATTGCAGATACGGTAACCGCTAAAAAAATTAAACTTCTTGTTATGGCTGCAGATCATTATGTGTCTGATAATGATTTAGATGTAGATGTTAGATTTGATATTATTACAATTTTAAAAAATGCAGATAATTTAAAAATTGAGCATTTAAAGGATGCATTTTATCATTTTTAAAATTGAACCTACATATTTTTATCATATTACAATTGTTACATTTAAAACAATTTGTTAATTTTGTAATGTAAAGATGATTTTTTTCGTTTATACTGAAAAATATTTTTCTAATACACGCAAAACAAACAACCAAAAATTAATTTAAACTAACAGCAAGATGAAAACAATATCATCCGTAGTAGAGGAGTACATTAAAAAGAAGCCTTTTTTACAAAGTGCTTTGGCACAAAGCATTATTAACTTAACGTCGTTATCTAGAATAATTAAGCCAGAAATAGAATCTGAATTAGGTAAAGATATTAGAAACGGAGCTATTGTTATGGCTTTAAAAAGGTTATCTGACGATTTAGAGTTTAGAGCTACGCACAAAATTGTAAAAGTCCTTAAAAATATAGGAGAAATTACGGTGAGGTCTTCTTTAACAGATTTCACTTTTTTATTGTCTGATTCTATCTTAGATAACCAAACAAAGCTAATTAGAGAAGTTAACAAAAATAAAGATGTTTTTTATACTTCTTCTAGAGGAGTAAATGAGCTTAATATTGTGGTAAATAATACTTTAGATAATACAGTAGAAGAGTTGTTTAAGCACGAAAGATGTACCCAAAAAGCAGAAAATTTATCTTCTATTACTGTAAAATTACCAGCAGAGAATGTATCTGTTCCTGGTATTTATTATTTTATTTTTCAGCGTTTAGCTTGGGAAGGTATTGTACTTTTTGAGGTGATTTCTACAACCAATGAGTTTACTATTTTAGTAAATGATGAGCAGGTAGATGTAGCCTTTAAAACTATAAAAGATCTAAAGGCTTTATAAGTCTATTTGTACTATTCTTTATTTAAATATTCTAGAACCTCTTTGTAGGTTTCTGGCTTGTTTACAATTCTTTTGTCTTTATCTAAAATAAAGTAGGTAGGTGTGGCAGAAATGTTATACAATTCTGCGTATTTGCTATCCCACTTGCCTAGGGCTAATGCGTGTGTAAAACTTTTAAGTTTAGCAGACTCTGTGTCCCAATAATTGTACTCGTCCTCTAAACCAACAGCAAGTACTTTTACGTTGCTGTATTGCTGTATTGCTTTGTTTAGTTGTGGTAATTCTTTTAAACAATGAGAGCATGTACTACTCCAGAAAACAACAACGTAGTTTTCAGCTCCAGATAATTTACTAAGACTATCTTTACCATCATTCCAAGTAATTTCTGGTGCTTTTGCACCAATTCTTAACCTTGTATGCGCTTCTATACCTTTTATTAATTCTTGATTATTAGTTACAGCGCCAATTTCTTTTAGGTAGTTGCTGTATATAAAATCTGATGTTTTATTATACTTTGCGCTTGCCGCATAAATCCATAAGTCATAAAACAAGCTAAACTTAAAAGTATCATTAACACCCTCTAACTTGCTAGCAACAGTTTGTATGTTTTGTTGCAAAACTGTTTCTGTAGCATCTTTTGTAATTTTATTTAACGGCAAAGATGTGTACACATAATTTAATGTTTTATCTGTTAAGAATGATGAAGCCTGTAATTGCTCATTTTTAAAATCTATTGCTGAAAAATAATTTTGCTTTTTATGTTCTACAAATTCGTAGATAGACTCAAAACTACTTGCTACGTATGGCTTATTTGCTTTAATAAAATTAAGAGCTATTAAATCTTTAGCATCAGCTTCATACTTAGCTTGTGTGCTATTTATTTTATTGTAAAGTTTTGCTAACTCTTTTTTATTAGTGCTGTTAGATGTGTAAAAGTCTATAACCTGCTTTTGCAACGCATTAATTTCTAAAAAATAACTGTTTACTATTTTGTTTTCTGTTGATGTTGCATAGGTGGCCCCATCTTGTGCATTAAAATTAAGAACAATGTCTTCCTTGCCATTGTACAAAACATCAAAATTAAACTCTTCTTGTGGTACGGCATATACCAGCCTGTAAGTTCCGGCTGCTGCATTTGGGGGTAATTCTAGTTTAAATTTACCGTCTTCTATTTTAGTATCTGCAACATAAACTTGTGTACCAGGTTTAAGTTGGTATGCAATAAGCCAAGTATACTCTTTGGCTGGCGAAAACGTGCCAGATATGGTGTGCTGTGCTGTTAATGACATAGCAATAAGAGCAAATAATAATGTTAGCGTTTTTTTCATAGTATGCTTTTTTTAGCAATGGTTAATGCTTAGTTATATAGCTTATTTTCAAAAACCGAACCAAACTAAATATTTTTAATCATTTTAATGCGTATTAAAAGGAGCCAAGCTCTTTAATGCTTTTTCTACAGTAGTAATTTTATCAAAAACTAAAAGTAAACGTAAGCCAGCTCTAGTTTGTTTTTCTTTCATTTTACAAATAGCGGTATTGGCTTGTACAAATTGTAAAACTTTAGTGAATTTAGGGCTTTGGTAAAAACCAGATTGTTGGTCTGCAATAAAATAGCCAATCATTTTACCTTTTTTAAGTACAATTTTTTCTAAACCTAGGCTATTTGCAATCCATTTTATACGAACCGAGTTTAGTAAATCTTCAACCGGACTAGGTATTTCCCCAAAACGGTCTACCAATTCTTTTTCATACTTAGCTAAACCTTCTTCTGTGGTAATTTGGTTTAATTGGGTGTATAAGTTTAATCGTTCTGTAACATTATTTACATAATCATCAGGAAATAAAAGTTCAAAATCAGAGTCTATCTGAGTTTCTTTTACAAACACTTTGTCTTTACCTTCTACCTCTTCGTATAAATCTTTAAACTCGTTTTCTTTTAATTCTTCTACAGTTTCTGCTAATATTTTTTGATAGGCATCAAAACCAATTTCATTAATAAATCCGCTTTGCTCACCACCTAAAATATCACCTGCACCACGTATTTCTAAATCTTTCATTGCAATATTAAAACCACTACCCAACTCTGTAAATTGTTCTAATGCTTGTATACGCTTGCGAGCATCGTTACTCATAGAGTCATAAGGTGGTGTAATAAAATAACAGAATGCTTTTTTATTGCTACGCCCTACACGGCCACGCATTTGGTGCAAATCACTTAAACCAAAATTATTGGCGTTGTTTATAAAAATAGTATTGGCGTTAGGAACATCTAAACCACTTTCTATAATGGTGGTAGACACTAAAACATCAAACTCGCCATTCATAAAAGCAAGCATTAAAGTCTCTAGCTTTTTACCGTCCATTTGTCCGTGACCAATACCAATTTTAGCATCAGGAACCAAACGTTGCAACATACCAGCAACCTCTTTAATATTTTCTATACGGTTGTGTATAAAAAACACTTGTCCGCCTCTTTGTATCTCGTAAGAAACTGCATCTCTAATGGTGTCTTCTGTAAAGCGCACAACGTGGCTGTCTATTGGGTATCTATTTGGTGGCGCTGTGTTTATTGTAGATAAATCTCTGGCTGCCATTAAACTAAATTGCAGCGTTCTTGGTATTGGCGTAGCAGTTAATGTAAGTACATCTACATTTTCTTTAATAGACTTTAACTTGTCTTTTACAGCAACACCAAATTTTTGTTCCTCATCTACAATTAGCAAACCTAGATCTTTAAAAACTACGTTTTTATTTACCAATTGGTGTGTGCCAATTATAATATCTACTTTGCCTTCTGCCAAACGTTCTAAGGTTTCTCTTTTTTCTTTTGCAGTTCTAAAACGGTTTACATAATCTACCGTTACAGGCATATCTTTTAAACGCTCTGCAAATGTTTTATGGTGCTGAAAAGCCAATATAGTAGTTGGCACTAAAACAGCTACTTGTTTGCCGTTATCTACCGCTTTAAAGGCGGCACGTATAGCAACCTCTGTTTTACCAAAACCAACATCGCCACAAATAAGACGATCCATTGGCCTATCACTCTCCATATCTTTCTTAAGATCTTCGGTGGCTTTACTTTGGTCTGGGGTATCTTCATAAATAAAAGAAGCCTCTAACTCGTGCTGTAAATAACTATCTGGAGCGTATTTAAATCCTTTTTTAAGCCTACGGTTGGCGTATACTTTAATAAGGTCAAACGCAATTTGTTTAACTCTGGTTTTGGTTTTCTGCTTCAGTTTTTTCCAAGCACCAGAACCTAGTTTAAATATTTTTGGAGGCTTACCGTCTTTGCCCGCAAATTTAGATATTTTGTGTAGGGAGTGTATGCTAACGTACAACACATCACGCTCACTATACATTAATTTTATGGCCTCTTGTTTTTTACCTTCTACATCTATTTTTTGTAAACCGCCAAATTTACCAACGCCATGATCTATGTGTGTTACATAATCTCCAATATCTAACTTGGTAAGTTCTTTAAGTGTAATGGCTTGCTTTTTTGCATAGCCATTTTTAAGGTTGAATTTATGGTAACGCTCAAAAACTTGATGATCTGTGTAGCATGCAACTTTTATATCGTCTAAAATAAAACCTTGAAAAAGAGGTAATACAACTGTTTTGTAATGTACATCTTGTTCTACTTCATCAAAAATATCATGAAAACGTTTTGCTTGTTGCTCAGTAGCACAAAAAATATAATTGGTATACTTATTAGCGTGATTTTGATCTAGGTTTTCAATTAGTAAGTCGAACTTTTTATTAAAAGAAGGCTGTGGTTTAGAATGAAAAACAATAGATTTATCTGCATTTGTTGCTGTTTGATGAATGCTTATAACATTAAACCCATCAAACTCTTTTTTTAACTGATTAGAGTCTACAAACAACTCCTTAGGCTGAGCGTGTTTTAGCTCGCCTGTAAGTTTTGTAAAAGCTTCTTCTGCTTTTGCAAAAAGCGAGTCTAACCTATCATGTAAAAGTTCTGTATTTTTAGAAAAAATGACAGTTTTTGCGGCAATATATTTTAAAAAGCTTTCTCTTGTTTCGTCTAAAAATTTGTTTTCTACATTGGGTACAATGGTAATTTTAGTGACTTTGTCTGTAGATAATTGTGTTTCTACATCAAAAGTTCTAATGCTATCTACCTCATCACCAAAAAATTCTATTCTGTAAGGTACATCATTAGAAAACGAAAAAACATCTACAATACCACCACGAACCGAAAATTCTCCAGGTTCGGTAACAAAGTCTACACGTTTAAACTTATACTCAAACAACACCTCATTTAAAAAGTCTAGGGTAATGGTGTCATCAACCTTAATTTTTAGTGTGTTTTTATCTAGTTCTTTGCGGGTTACCACTTTCTCAAACAACGCATCTGGATACGTAACTAGTAATGCTGGTTTTTTACGCGAATTAATTCGGTTTAAAACCTCTGCACGTAGCAGCACATTAGCATTATCTACCTCGTCTATTTGGTAAGGTCTACGGTAGCTACCAGGATAAAACAGTACATCTTTTTCGCCTACCAATTGCTCTAAATCATTTAAATGGTAAGCAGCCTCTTCTTTGTCGCTAAAAACAACCAGAAAAGGGGTGTCTGCTTCTTTAAAAGTTTCAGATATTACAAAGGATAGGGCAGAGCCTGTTAAACCTGTAAGTGTTGTGTTTTTTTCATTTTTGGCAATAGTAGTTTGCAGTTTCTGCATTTGCGGAAGCTGTGCCAACGATTTTAAAATGAGAGATTTTCCCAAAAGTCAATACATTTTTTGCAAATATAAAGCTACAATTTTAAACAATTATAGTTTGTAGCTAATTTTAAAAAGAACAATGCGTGGTAAAATAAAGGTTTTACTATCGCTTATTAAAAATGTACTAAAAGAATTGTCTTGCTTAAACTGTGTATCAAACAGGTTAGTAGCTTTAATTTCAAAACCCCAAGGACTATCTTCTTGTTGGTAAAAAAGAGAAACCATAGCATTGTCAAAGCTATTATCTATGTTTCGGTCTTTATTCACATAATTATCAAAATTATATTCTGCTTTTAAGGTAAAATTTTCTAGAAAAACATAATCTAAATAGGTAAAAAAGTTGGTGCTTCTATACTTGTTTTTTCCTACAGATGTGTTGTAGTCACTATCGGTTTGTGTATAGCCAACCTCTAAATTTGGGCCTTTTTTAAAAACAGTCTCTAGGCTTACGGTATTTGAGAATCTCCCAGAGGTATTTTTTTGTGTCTCTGCGTTTACAAGCTGGTAAAAATTACTGTAGTTGTATGAGCCTCTGTATTTAGCCCTTATTTTTTTTATTCTTTTATTAAAATTACCACTAAACACCCAGCTATCCTCCGGTTGTGTAAATAGTATTAAAGAATTAAATTGGTTAATGCCTTGCAACTGCGTTTCTCCTTTTAATTGCTCTGTTTTTTTATTGTATCTAACATTTAAGTTGTAAAATAAACCGCGCAATAAACTTCTTTTAGAGTAATTAAAACTTGTGGTATGAAAAAACTCATTTTCTAGGTTGGCATTGCCTCTAAAAACCGAATTAAAATTACGGAGTATAAAATTACTTGCAAGGTTGTTTACAGAAGGAAAACGAGCATTTGCTTTGTATTTAAAAGTTGCTTTTGCACCGTTTTTAAATTTAATTTCTGTGGTAAACTCTGGTGTAAGTACCGTTTTTGTATTGGTTGTTTTTGTTTGTAACTGATGTAAAGACCAGTTAAAATAATGTTGGTATACGGCAGGTTTAAACGTAAAAATACCAGTTCTAAATTTGTATTCTAAACCTACATAAGTGTCTATAAAATTATGCTGTAAATTGTTACCAAAATTAGCAGTATTAAAATTGTTTATTTCTCCGCTACTTAAGAGCTGCACATCTTCATTTACAAAAGAGTTAAAGGTTGAGTTTACACCCAAACTAAAATACAAGTGGTTGTAGTTGTTTAACACCCAATAGTCTTTTACAATGGCATTTACACTATGTGTTTTTACTTCTTTGGTTTGCTGTATGTTATACACATCATCTGCCTGTAACGGAATTAATCCTTGTAGTATTCCTTTATCTGTTTGCCAATTTGTGTTGGGCTTGTCTATGGTATAACTGTGCGTGGCCTCTAAAGTACCGGTATGGTTGTCTGTTAGTTTACGACTATAGGTTACATTTTGTTTTAGCGTTAGTGCATCTATGTCATTAGCGGTATGTATGCTATTAGTGTTTGTTGGGCTGTTTGTATTAATGGTGTTTAAACCGTTGTTATTGGTTAGTTTTACAAACGTATTAAAAGCAAAATCTTCCTTGTAGGTTGGGTCATAATCTAGTGTTATTTTACCAATGGTAAAAAAGTTATTGGCATTGCCAGTTGTGGTTCTGTTTTCTGTAAAAGGATCGTTGTTGTTTTGGTAAATATTCTCGGTTTGGTTTTCTGTGTCGGTATCTGTTTTAGATGCAATAACATAACCACTAATATCTGTGGTGCTATTTATGGCTTGGCGTACGTTAAGCGCACCAAATTTTTGACTACGCTCTTTAAAATTATTGTTGTTTAAAAACTGACTAAAGTCTGACTGAAACAAACTAGACATACTGCCAGAACCAGCCAGTATTTTGCTAAAACCGCCTTCAAATTCCATATAGTCGCTAAACGTAAATGCTTTTTCGCCAGTATTGTTTATATCACCAATAAAATTAATATTGGTTTTAGGACTGTAGTAAAATACATTTGGGTGTACGGCGTACCTGTCTTTATAGCCCGCAGCAACATCTAAATCTCCAAACAAAAAGCGTTTTTTATCTTTTTTAAGTTTAATGTTTAGTGCCATTTTATCTGTGTCTTGCAATCCCTTAAGCATAGCAATTTCACTATAGTTATCTATAACCTCTATTTGGTCTACAACATTGGCGGGTATGTTGTTTACAGCCATTTTGGTGTTTCCTGTAAAAAAGGGTTTGTTGTCTACCAAAACATTGGTAATTTTTTTACCGTTAGAGGTTACATTACCTTCCCTGTCTACGTCTAAACCAGGTAGTTTTTTTAAGGTTTCTCGTAGTTTGCGTTCTTTACCATTGGTAAAGGCATCTGTATCATAAACAGTAGTATCTTCTTTAACCTCTATAGGTATTTTATAGGTAATCTCTACACCGTCTAAAGTGTTTACATCTTCTTGTAAAACAAAGTTTTTAGTGGTTTTTTCTGTTGCTGTAGTGTTAACCACTAATTTTTTGTAGCCTATGTAGCTAATGTTAATTTGGTAGGTATAGCCTTTTTGCAAACGTAAAATATAAGCACCTTTTTCATTGGTAATGGCAAAAGCAGTTTCTGCATCATCACTATCTGGAAAAGCTAAAATATTAGCATTAGGTAAAGGGCTTTGCACACTGTCTTGTACAAAGCCTTTGTATGTAATTTCTTGGCTGTAAGTATAATTAATAAATAATAGTAATATAATTTTATATAGGTGTTTGCGCATTATTATACTATCTCTTCTCTTTCTTTAATTTATTATAATACTCGTCACCAGCTTTTTTATACTCATCCTTAGACATAGTTTTAATATTTTGGGGCCACTTTATGTCTACTGGTTTTTTAGGATTTAGTTTTATCTCCTTGGCTTTGTAAGTAGCCATTATGTCATTTAATTCTAATATGAGGCCTGGTAGTTGCCCTACATAATTGTTTGGGCCATAAGCAAATGGTATTGCGGGGGAGTACCATGCTATGATTGTCTTATTACCGTTTTTTGTGGTTTTCAAAAAAGTAGCTTTATAACATAAAAAATCTCCTATCTTTTTGGTTTCCTTAGTTAATTTCCAGTTCCCTTTTTCTATGGGTAAATCAAAGTTTATTTTTCTTCTAGTTTCTATTATCTGTTTTTTTTGAGATAATGAAGTATAGTATTTTCCTTTACTCGAGGACATTATTAAAGCTAATCCTTTAAAATAGTTAGTTTTACCAACATCTAAATTGTCTAATGGATTAAATAAAGAGTATTTTGAATTAAAAGATAAATTGAATTCTAATTCTTTTGAGGCTTTAAATACATTTGAAAGGTACTCATATTTTTGTATACCAATAGAGGATTTTTCTTTATCAAGCACAGCTTGTTGTTTATTCATGTCTATTTTGTAGACAATAACCCCTTCTTTTATTTGAGAGAACGAAAGTATAGGAAGTAAAATTAGTAGTAATATATTTTTCATTTAAATTATTTGGATATAATAGAAAGTGTAGAAATTTATCTACACTTTCAAAATTTAGTTATTAATCAACACAATGGGCTAGTACATAATCCATTGCTTCAGCTGCAAGAAAACCATCTCCCTCTTGGTCATAAACATATTCCATAACATCCCAAGCTAAATCTTCGCATGAGTATCTACTTATATCTTCTTCAGTTTTATTTATTGAAGCAAACGCATTAGTACTCATAAACAAAACAACAGCAGCGATACTAAATATTTTCTTTTTCATAATTTTAATTTTGTAACCTATTTATTTTTTAGGTTGATTAGTAAATAAAAATAAGCTCAAAGTCACTTATCAAAGTCTTTAAATAAAAAAACCAACGTTGGTTACTAGCTAGTTGCCAAAAATGGTATAGGTAGACTTTGAAAAAACCTATATTATTTTTGACTCCTTAAATGTATTATTATTATTACAATGATTATTTAATTTAACAATATTTTAACGGGAATATTGATTGCAAATCTGAACCATTTTAGTCATTATCTTCTTTGCTTACTAGCCTCTGCTAATTCTTCCCATTTTTTATTAGCTTGTTCTTGGGTTATTATTTTATCCAAATTAGGCACTGTAATGCTAATTTCTTTTTTGGGGTTTAAGTTAATTTCGGTTGCCATCATTGTAAATTTATCTGTCTTAACCTTTAAGACTAAACCAGGTAAACCAGTATATAATTTAGGACCAATGCTTACAGGTATTTCTGTGGTAAACCAAGCTTCTACTTTTTCTGTATAATAATGCCCTTGTCTGCTAAATAAAGTTTCAGTTGCCAATGCTTGGTTACAAACATATTTGCCAATTTTTTTTGTTTTATTAGTTATTTTCCATTGTAGAGGTTTTCTGTTTATTGTTCCTACGTATTGGTTTATTTCTATAATATTATTTGCTTTTATATTTCTATAAAAGGGCATTTTACCTATTAAGCTCGATGTTGGATTGTGTCCAGTTTCTAATTCTAGAGCATCATTGTAATAAAAATACGATTGATTATTTTTAAAATGTAAATAGTAATCTACATCAACAGCACTTCCATATTCATTTTTGGCAAATTCTTTATGAGTATGGGGAATATTTTTATTATTGTAAATTGTTTTTAGTATACTATCTATATAAGTTTTGTTTAAAGATCCATTATACTTAATAATACCACTCAGCTCTTGACTATAAGTAAGGTTGCTTAGTAGAATTAGTATTAAGACCAATTTTGTAATTTTCTTCATTTTACTTGAATACATCATCAAAATGTTCTTTTATATTTTTTTCAGCTTTAATTTGATTTGAGCTGTCCTCATCTTCAGTAATTAATTTACCAGATTTAGGTTTTCTAATTTGAAATGGTTTCACAAAAGTTACCTCAGTGGCAGTCAATTTCATTTTGCCATTATCAACTTCTAAAATTAAGCCAGGTAACCCATAATATGCACTAGGCCCAAAATAGGAAGCTAGTTGAGTTGTAAACCAGGCGTTTACTCTAAATTTATGAACTCCTTTACTATTATTTACAGTGTCAATTGTTGTTGCTTTATAGCATAGGTACTTTCCTATAAGTTTATTCTCTTTATGTATCTTCCATTTTTTAGGCTTTAATAGAACTCTAAAATTAGCGTCTAGCAAAGTTTTGTTGAGTATGGCTGTTGAGTCTTGTTTATTTATATAAAAGTCTCCATTTGTTCCCCCAATATTTATTGCGGCTTTTTTTAATATGTTATTTTTAGAATCATTATTTAAACTCTCCACAACTTTAAAAACAGAATTGTGGTTTGATATTTTTAAGCTGTATCTTATATCTTTAGCAGCATCTGATAACGGTGCATTAAACTCAGATAAGTTTATTTGATGAGCGTTGTTTTTTGCCGTATCAACTTTTAAACTAATATCTTTTTTATAAATAATCTCTAGAAATTTAGCGTTCTGGGCGTAGCTATTATTTGAAATAAAACCTAAACTAGCACTAATTATAAGAGCAATTTTTACAACACTATTTTTCATCAAAAAAACCTTTAAACCTGTTATTAAATTCCTCTTGTGTTAGTTTAAGTCCGTCTACTGGCTTTTCTATAATTTTATTTTTATTTGATAGCTGTATTTTAGATGCTTTAAAAAAGAATTTACCTTCATACAACTCCAATATTATACCAGGTAGACCATTATAATCTTTTGGGCCATATGGTAAAGGAATATCTAAAGTGTACCACGCCGTTACTTTGGTTTCTTTATTGTTTTTATTTAAAAGAGTTGCCTTGTGGCAATTGTACTTTCCTATTTTTTTAGAAGCATTTAAAAGCTTCCATTTTTTAGCGTTTTGTGTAATTAAAAATGTATCTCCCCCTATTGTTAGTTGTTTAAGTAAAGCGTTATCTTCTGTGTTGTAGTAGAATATACCTGTTCCGCCTGCACCAGTAGCAACTAAGTTTAGTTTTTGTTTGCTTTCATTATACAAGCTTTCATTTTTTTGATAGGTAGATGATTTGCTATTAAAATTTAAAGCGTAACTAACCTCTTTTGAGTTTTTTAATATTGCTCTTGTATTAGGGTTATTTGTTTTAGAAATGCTTTTAATTAATTCTGGAGCTAAATTAATTGTATAGGTAATGCTGCCAGATGTTGTTTTTTGCGCTACTACACTTGTTAAGGACAACACTAGAAACATAAGGTTTACAACCATACTATTTTTACCTTTTACGCTCATCTTTAAGATCTTGATAGAGTTTATCACCAGCCTTTTTATACTCGCTAACAGTCATGTTGTTTTTTTCTTTAGGCCACTTTATAACAATTTCTTTTTTAGGGTTTAGTTTTATCTCCTTGGCTTTGTAAGTTGTCATAGAAGTTTTTACCTCCAATATAAGGCCAGGTATTTTTCCTACAAAATTGTTGGGGCCATAAGCAAATGGTATTTCCGGTGTGTACCAAGCTATTAAACTTCTCTTGGAGCCAGTTTTCGCTAACGTTGCTTTATAGCATAAAAAATCTCCTATTTTTTTAGTCTCTTTAGTTAGTTTCCAATTTTCATTTTCTATTGGAGCGTCAATATGTATACCTGCATCTGTTTTTATTATTTGTTTTTTTTGTGGTAAGGATGTGTAATAAGTTCCATTGTTTCCAGAAATAATAATTGCTAACTCTTCTAAATCACCATCTTTTATGGCTAATCTGTTGTCAACATTAAACTTTGCATATGCTGCGTTAAACTGAAGTTTGTAGTTTACGTTTTCAGCAGCTTTACTTACCAACATCATTGTTTCTTTTACTCCTTCCTTGCCTTTGTAACTACTATCGTCTTGCTTATTTACCGTAATGCCATAGGTTATGGTACCGCTATGTATTTGAGCTAAAGAAATAAGAGGTAGTAGTAAAATTATATAGAGTAAATGTTTCATATATAGTCTGTTGTTTATTGATGATGACCTTGCTAATATAAAACTATATTTTTAGTTTAAAAATATTTTGTATTCTTTTTCTTTATTTTTTTGTTTACATTATTAATGTTTTTGCTTTGCTTTAGAGGCTAATGTTTTTACAATGTCTTCAAACTCTTCATTAGAATTTATATAAGTTCCTTCGGTAGGTTTTGTAAGTAGTTTATTTTTTTTACTCTGCAGTTGTACACTTGTACAGTATATTGTTTGTTTAGGGTTTAGTTTTAGTTCTAAAATAAGCCCTGGTAAGCCATTGTACTCGTCTGGGCCAAAATAGTAGGGTATATCTTTACTAAACCAGGCTTCTACAGTATAGTCTTTTGTTGTTTTTTTATTTGTTTTGGTAAGTGTGGCTTTATGGCAAGTATAACCAAGTATGGTTTTGGTTGTGTCTGTAATTTTCCAAGGTTGTGGCTGGTAAATATTTACTATATAATTTTTGTTATCAAAAGAGGTAGATTTTAATTTTTCGTTTGTAGCTATATTACTGTAATAGGTGCCCTTACTTAAAATGTCTATCATACCCTTAGTAAACTTGTCTAGGTTTGTGTATAGTTTTTCTTCTCTGTAAAAAACAGACTCTTTATTATTAAATGCCAAATTAAACGCTATAAGCTCTTGGGCTGTTTTTATAGACTCTGTTATTTGGTTGCCCATTGTAGAAGTTTTTTTTGTTGTGTCTACTACATCTATTTGCGGGTGTTTTAGTTTATAGGTGGCTTTTCCTTTTTGCGTTTGAGCGCTAATAATGCTTAAACTAAAAAAGATGAGTACTATAAAATGCTTCATTACTTACGGGTTTGTTTTGTTATAAATGTAAGTAAAATCTTATTTTAAAACAGGGTTGTTGCTTTTTACCGCGTTAGTGATAGTAGTGAATAACCCGCAGCTTTTTTGCGAGGATTAGTAACGTATAGCACGGCGTTAAAAACAGCTGTTTTAACGAACGCCCAAAATAATTTTAAAATTTTGAAGTTCTATTATTGCAAAAAATTATATTTGCAATCTAAATTAAATAATAAATTATGTCTTTTAAAGATTTATACGGTAATAGTCAACATAGAAAAAATGTTGCACACTTTGCATCTATTGCTTCTTTAGCAAGTGTAGATGGTGAGGTTAACGATGCAGAAAAAGTTGTTTTAGACCGTTTTGCACGTAAATTAGATATTACTGAAACTGAGTACAAAGAGGTAATGAAAAACCCAGGGGCTTACCCAATAGATCCGCCAACAAGTTTAGACAGACGTTTAGAGCGTATGTACGATTTGTTTAAAATTATTTTTGCAGATCATGATATTGATGATGATGAAAGAGTACTTATTAAAAAATATGCTATTGGTTTAGGATATTCTAATGAGTCTGCAGATAAAGTTATTACTAGATCTATTGTTATTTTTGGTGGTAAATTAGATTTTGAAGATTATGCTATGCTTGTTAGAAAATAAGCAAATAGTATTTTTAAAGTATAAAAAAAAACGAGGCTTTTGCCTCGTTTTTTATTTTTAATATGGTTTTATTTATTTGCTTTTGCAATAAATTCTTCTGCTTTTTCTACCATTTTAGTACTTCCACAAAAGAAAGGTACACGTTGGTGTAATTCTGTTGGTTTTAAAGCCATAATACGGCCTTTACCATCACTTGCTTTACCATTAGCTTGTTCTGCTAAAAATGCCATTGGGTTACACTCATACAACAAGCGTAGTTTGCCTTCATGAGCCTTGCTGCTTTTTGGATACATATAAATGCCACCTTTTATCATATTTCTATGAAAATCTGATACTAATGAGCCAATATACCTAGACGTGTATGGTCTGTCTCCTTCTTCTTGCTGGCAGTATTTTATATAATCTTTTACACCTTGCGGAAAGTGTATGTAATTCCCCTCGTTTACAGAGTATATTTTACCTGTTTCTGGAAATTGCATATTTGGGTGCGATAAGTAAAATGTACCAATTGCTGGGTTTAATGTAAAACCATTTACGCCGTCACCTGTTGTATATACTAACATTGTAGATGTACCATAAACAATGTAACCTGCTGCTACTTGGTTGTCTCCTGGTTGTAAAAAATCTTCAATTGTAACCGGTGTACCAACTGGTGTTACCCTGCGGTATATAGAAAAAATAGTACCTACAGATACGTTTACGTCTATGTTAGATGAGCCATCTAATGGGTCTATTAGTACAATATATTTGTTTTGGTGTTGCTCATCTTGACTATTAATGCTAATAAAATCATCTTCTTCTTCAGATGCTATACCACAAACAATTTCTCTGTTTTTTAACGTCTGTATAAACTTTTCATTTGCTAAAACATCTAGTTTTTGTTGGTCTTCACCTTGTATGTTGGTGTCGCCAGCGGCTCCTAAAATGTCTATTAATCCTGCTTTGTTTACCTCGTGGTTTACCACTTTTGCGGCTAAACGTATGGCGTTAATCAGTTTAGAAAGTTCTCCAGAAGAATATTGAAATGAGGATTGGTTTTCAATAATGAATTCTCCTAAAGTCTTGTTTTTTTTGTCCATTAATAGCTGTGTTTTATTTAAGTACAAATATCGATAATTTTGTGATACTACAACGTTTTCGTTATTTAAAGTCGCTTAAACGTGTTACTTTGCAGTTTATTAGAGAATAATTATGGAGTTTATTACAAGAGATGCAACTAAGGAAGATATGCCGCAAGTGCTTAATTTAATTAAGGAATTGGCGCTTTTTGAAAAAGAACCAGAAGCGGTAGAGGTTACTGTAGATGATTTAATTTTAGATGGTTTTGGTGATCATAAATTGTTTCACTGCTTTGTTGCAGAAGCAAATAATACAGTTGTTGGTTTGGCTTTGGTTTACAACAGATACTCTACCTGGAAAGGTCCTGTTTTGCATTTAGAGGATTTAATTGTTACCCTAAAAATGCGAGGTTCTGGTATAGGAACTTTGTTGTTAAATGAGGTTATAAAGTACGGCCATAGTCAGGGTGTTAAACGTATATGTTGGGAAGTTTTAGATTGGAACGAGCCTGCCATTAAGTTTTACCAAAGCAAAGGTGCAGACGTAAAAAGAGATTGGGACGTTGTGCATTTAGATGAAAAAGGAATTGAAAATTATATAGCAAACCTGTAGGTAATAGGTTAGCTAATACAAAATATAACATAATAGAATGAAGATTTTTAAGTTTGGTGGCGCTTCTGTAAAAGATGCTATGGGAGTAAAAAATGTTGTAAACGTATTGCAACAAGTAGGACATACAAATACTTTAGTTGTGGTTTCTGCAATGGGCAAGACTACAAATGCAATGGAAGATATTGTAAATGCATATTTTAAAGATAAAGCGGCTTTGCCAGCAGCAATACAAGAGGTTATAGATTTTCATACGGATATTTTAAATGATCTTTTTGATAATACACAACATGAAGTTTATGGTAAAGTAAAAGTATTGTTTGATGAGGTACAAGGCTTTTTAGCATGGAACAAATCACCAAAACGTAGCTTTGTTTATGACCAAGTTGTAGGGTACGGAGAGTTGCTTTCTACTACCATATTAAGTGCTTATTTAAACCAAGTTAACATACAAAGCAATTGGTTAGATGTTAGAGAGTTTATAAAAACTAGCGACAATTACAGAGATGCTATTGTAGATTGGGATAAAACACAAGAAAAAATTACTGCAGGTATAGATAAAAGCAAACTTAACATTACACAAGGTTTTTTAGGTAGTGATGATAATAACTTTACCACTACTTTAGGTAGAGAAGGGTCTGATTATTCTGCTGCTATTTTAGCGTATTGCTTAAATGCTACAGAGGTTACTATTTGGAAAGATGTGCCAGGTGTTTTAAATGCAGATCCAAGGTATTTTGAAGAAACACAGCTGTTAAACAAAATATCATACAGAGAAGCAATAGAACTTGCTTTTTACGGAGCTTCTGTAATTCACCCAAAAACATTACAGCCTTTACAGCGTAAAGAAATTCCGCTGCGTGTAAAATCTTTTTTAAATCCATTAGATGCAGGAACTACTGTTGGTAAAGGTGAAGGAATAGAGCCAAAAGTGCCTTGTTTTATTATTAAAAGAGATTTGGTTTTAATGAAACTTTCTTCTTTAGATTTTTCTTTTATTGTGGAAGATAGTATTAGTGAGTTATTTAAATTGTTGCATGACCATAAAATGAAGGTAGATTTAATACAAAATTCTGCTATTAGTTTTTCTGTTTGTGTAGATAATAAGTTTGATCAGTTACCAGATTTATTAAACAAGCTAAAAGGAAAGTTTAAGGTAAACCATCAAGAGGGAGTATCGTTATATACTATTCGTCATTTTAATGCAAAAGCAATAGATAGTATACAAAACGGTAAAGAAATATTGCTAGAGCAAAGAGCTAAAGAAACGGTGCAATTAGTGGTAAAGTAATATGTTGTTGGTATTAAAATAAGCAACATTGTTTTACATTAAAACTAATAAGTTATATTTGTTTATCACAATATAATGTATGGGATTAGTTACAGCAAAAGAAGTTGCGCAAGCCATTAAAGTAGATAAGTTTGGCTTTATTGGCACTTTTATAGGTTGGTTGCTAATGAAGGTGACTAAAATTTCTAGTATCAATACCTTTTATGACAATCATAAGCACCTAACAGAGACTGCTTTTTTAGATGCTATTTTAGAGCATTATCAAATTAAATTTGAGATTCCTGAGGAAGATTTTAGAAGACTTCCAAAAGACGGAGCATACATCACTATATCTAACCACCCGCTGGGTGGTATAGATGGTGTTTTGTTGTTAAAACTACTATTACAACACAGGGAAGACTTTAAAATAATGGCTAATTTTCTGTTAAACAGAATAGAGCCAATGTCGCCTTACATATTACCTGTAAATCCTTTTGAGAGTAGAAAGGAAGTAAAAAGTAGTTTAGCCGGATTTAAAAATGCGATGCTTCATATTAGAGGCGGACATCCATTAGGTATTTTTCCGGCAGGTGAGGTTTCTACCTACAGAGACGGAAAATTAATTGTAGATAAACCTTGGGAGGAAACAGCTTTAAAATTAATTAGAAAAGCAGAGGTGCCTGTTGTACCTATCTATTTTCACGCAAAAAATAGCAGGTTGTTTTACAGGTTGTCTAAAATTAGTGATGTTTTTAGAACCGCTAAATTACCTTCTGAAGTAACTACACAAAAAAACAGGGTTATTAAGGTTAGAATTGGTCAGCCTATATCTGTAAAAACTCAAAATGAGCAAAAGAGCTTGGTAGATTTTACAGATCTATTACGTAGAAAAACATATATGCTTTCTAATGCCTTTGAAAAAGAAAGGTTAATAGATAAAGTACCTACAACACTTAAAATACCTAAGGCACCTAAAAAAATAGCCACACCTATTAGTAGAGAACTTATAGAACAAGAGATAGAAGAGCTTCGTAAAAAAGACTGTAGGCTATTGCAAAGTAAATCTTATGAAGTGTTTTTGGCTACAGCAGATGATATGCCATTTATTTTACAGGAAATTGGTAGGCAAAGAGAAGTTACTTTTAGAGCAATAGGAGAGGGGACAAACAAGGCTATAGATTTAGATGAGTTTGACAATTATTACCATCATTTATTTCTTTGGGATGACAATGGTAAAGCTATAGTTGGTGCTTACCGTATGGGACTTGGTGGAGAAATATTTAAAAAATACGGTATAGATGGCTTTTATGTGCAAGATCTTTTTAGACTAGAACCAGAACTGTATGGTATGATGAAACAAACCATAGAAATGGGTAGGGCATACATTGTTAAAGAATACCAGCAAAAACCTATGCCTTTATTTTTATTATGGAAAGGAATTGTGCATACAACACTTAGGCACCCAGAGTACAAATACTTAATTGGTGGTGTAAGTATAAGTAATCAGTTTTCTAATTTCTCTAAATCTTTAATGATAGAGTTTATGAAGTCTAACTACTGGGATCCTTACGTGGCGCAATACATTAGACCTAAAAAGGAGTTTAAAGTAAAATTAAAAGATGCAGATAAAGAATTTATTTTTGATGAAACTGAAGCCGATTTAAATAAGTTTGATAGACTTATTGATGAGGTAGAACCAGGAAATTTAAGATTACCAGTTTTAATTAAAAAATACATTAAACAAAATGCAAAAGTGGTAGCTTTTAATGTAGATCCGCTTTTTAACAACTCTGTAGATGGTTTAATGTATATAAAAATTGCAGATATACCAGAGAGTACAGTAAAGCCTGTTATGGAAGAATTTCAGGCAGAATTAGAGCAGAAACTACACAATAACGAACAGGCAGAATAATATTAAATGCAAATGAAAACAACACTCTTTTTTTTATTTGCATTTGTTTTTTTAAAAGTCACCGCACAGCAAACAGTTACGGGTTATGTTTTAGATGCAAATACTAAAGAACCCCTAATTGGTACCTCTGTATTTTATGATGGTACCACAATTGGTGTAGTTACCAATACAAAAGGATATTTTAGTATTTCCACAGAAAAAAATAGCACAGCGCCACTTGTTATAAGTTACTTTGGTTATAAAAATAAAATTATAAGTGCAGTAGGTAAAAAAGATCTTGGCACTATTTATTTACAAGAAGAAGTAGAGCAATTAAATGAAGTTGTTTTAGAACCCGATACTTGGAGTAGGGAAAAGAAGTTACGCATCTTTAGAAATCAGTTTTTAGGAACTACTTTACCTGCGCAAAAATGTAAAATTTTAAATGAAGATGACATACGCTTGTATTACAGTAAAAAAGAAGATGTTCTTTACGCTTATGTAAATAAACCTATTATAGTAGTAAATAAGTTTTTAGGGTATAAGTTATCGTATTATTTGCAAGATTTTGAGGTTCGATATAAAACTAATGTTAATGGCTTTAGACTTACAGGGTCTGTATTTTACGCAGGTACAGCATTATTTACAGAGATAAACAAAAAGGTAAAACGTAAGTACGTTAAAAATAGAGAAATTACCTATTTGGGATCTACATTGCATTTTATGAGGGCTTTGTCTGCAAAGAGACTTACAGAAGAAAATTTTAGAATTTTTAAAGAAAGCTTAGAGGTAAACCCTTATGACTATTACAAAGTAGAAAAAATAGAAGATGGCAGCGCTAAAGTAGTTCAGTCTTTAGAACGATTAAATATACTGTATAATAGGTGGAGTAATTCTTTTGTTGTTGTAACTCAAAACCCTTTTTATATAGATGCTTACGGCAACCACTCTCCTGTAGATGTGGTGTTGTTTGGTGGTGATATGGGCTTGCTTAGAATAGCAAATACATTGCCCTTAAACTATGAGTCTGTAAAATAAAAAAGGCCATCTAAAAAATAGATAGCCTTATTGTATTGTAGTGTTTTTAATTCTTTAGAACCAAGGCTTTCTACCTACTTGGTAAGTGTTGTAAAAATCTTCATCAGATTTTAATAAGTATATAATACCCTCAATAAATCCTATAATTCCTGCTGCACCACAAGTTACCACACTTGCTATTATTTGAATAATACCTTCTTTTTGGTAGCCTAATATAAATTTATGAATTCCTAAATAACCGAATAGAATACCTAAAATACCTGCAAGCATTTTCTTATTTTCGTTATTAGCCATATTGTTTAGACCTTCTGAGAATTCATTAGCAGTTTCTTTTGCTTCTGTGTTAAAATCTTTGTTTTCTTCTGACATAATTTTTTGTGTGTTGGTTTAATTTAATTGTGGGTTAAATGTAGTAATTTTTTTTAATTATTACTTAAAAGCTTCGTCTATTGGCTCCCATAATTCTAACTTATTTCCGTCAGGGTCCAGTATCCATCCAAATTTACCGTAGCTATATTCTTCTATTTCACCAACAATAGTAACGCCTTCTGCTTTTAATACTTTTAATAATTCTACTAGATTTTCTACCCTAAAATTCATCATAAAAGAAGATTTGCTTGGTTCAAAATACGTAGTGTCATTTTTCATAGGGCTCCATTGTGTACTACAGTCTTTTCCTTCTTTATCTTTCCACCAAAAAGTGCAACCATAGCGGTCTGTATCCAGACCTAATCTTTCTTTGTACCATTGCTTTATTTTATCTGGGTCTTCTGTTTTAAAAAAGAAACCTCCTAAACCTGTAACTCTATTCTTCATATTGGTTTTATTTTTTAGTGTTTTTCTCGTATAAATCTATCCATTGTTGTACTGTCATTTTTGTAGCTAGTTCGCCAATTAACTCGTATGGGATATCATCTAACTTTTTAAACCTGATACAACTCTTGCCCATATCTAACTTGCGTTTGCAATGCTTAGGATATTCTGTAGTAAACCAATTTAACAAGTCTGGATCTGCATAAATACCAGAATGGTACAATGCTATAAAGTTTTTTTGCGATGCCACATTCATAAAGGGGAGCGGCAATTTAGGATCACAATGGTAGCCATCTGCATACAAAGTATGTGGTACAACATAGCCTAACATACCATAACTCATAGTTTCTGTAAAACCAGTAGGAATATTGTTTAAAATTGTTTCTCTAATTTTAGATACAGCTTCTTTGCGCTCTTCTGGTAACTCATTTATATATTGGTCTGGTGTTGTTGCTTTAGATTGCATAATCTGCTGTTCTTTTGGTTCACTTTTAAATTTACAAAAATTTAGCTTTAACCTTGTCTACAATTGTTTGCGCAAGTTTAATTTTGCTTTCTACCGTCCAGCCAGCTACGTGCGGACTAAGTAATACGTTATCAGATTTTATTAAATATTCAAAATCTTCTGGTAGCTCGTTATCTGTAAACATATGTTCAAAAGAAGCTTTCTCATACTCTAAAACATCTAGTCCTGCGCCTAATATTTTACCCTCTTTTAATGCAGTTACTAAATCTGCCGTTACAACACACTTGCCACGTGCAGTATTAAATAACCAAAACGGTTTTTTAAAACCATTTATAAAATTCGCTGTTATCATATTTTTTGTAAGCTGTGTTTGTGGTACATGCAAACTTAAAATATCTGCTTTTTGTTGCAATTCTTCTAAGTCTACTTGTGTTGCATTTTCGTTTCCAACACCATCTTTAATGTCATAGCAAATAACATCTACATCAAAACCACGTAATTTTTTTGCAAATGCATTGCCCATATTACCATAGCCTATTATACCCACAGTTTTGCCATCTAATTCAATTCCTCGGTTGCCTTCTCTGTCCCATTTTCCATTACGGACTTCTTTGTCTGCTTTGTTTAGTTTGTTAAACAAAGATAAAATCATCCCCAATGTATGTTCGCCAACAGCATTACGGTTACCTTCTGGTGCAGAGGCTAAAAAAATGCCTTTTTGGGTAGCGTAATCTGTATCAATATTTTCTAGACCAGCACCTAATCTCCCTATAAATTTTAAATTGGTTGCCTTGTCTAAAAATGTTTTGTCTAACGGAAATCTACTGCGTATAATTAAGCCCTCATAGTTATGAATTATAGCTTCTACTTCTTCTTTAGTTGCGGTATAATCTACATCGTTTGTAAAACCAAAACCTTTAAATTGTTCTATTATTAAAGGATGATTTTTATCTAAATGCAATACTTTCATTATTATATTTTTGGATATTCAGTTTGTGTTTTTTTGTCAATAACATTGCCTGTATGTGAGGTAGATAGTTTTTCAAACAACAATACCTCTACAACTTCATCGTTTTCTGTTCTAGGGCAATGTTCTACGCCTTTTGGTACCACAATTATTTCACCCTCTTTTACAATTTCTGTACGGTCTCTAAATTGCATATAAAGTGTGCCTTTTAATACCTGAAAAAGTTCATCTTCATTCTCGTGTGCGTGCCAAACAAAGTCGCCCTTTAATTTGGCTAAAAGTACCTGCATATTGTCTACAACAGCAATTTGGTGCGGATGCCACTGTTTGTTAAACTTGCTTTGTTTTTCTTGTAGGTTAATAGTTTTCAAAATAAAATGTATTAAAATTAATAACCAACAGCACCACCATCTGGACTAGATGAGTCTGATGCTCCTACATAGACTTTATTATCAGAATCAACTGTAATGCCCATTAAACGACCAAGTTGGCCACGTGGTTCCATAGTGTGTCCCATTGCTTCTAAAGCTTTTACGGTATCTGGTGATAGCAGGCCTCTTTCATATAAAATACGATCTGGCAACCATTGGTGGTGAATTTTCATAGTTTCAATAGCCATATGTATAGGCATATCAAACTCAATAACATTTAATACTGTCTGAAAAACTGTGTTTATAATAGTTCTTCCGCCTGGACTGCCAATTACCAATACAGCCTTACCATCTTTAGCTACAATTGTAGGCGTCATACTAGAAAGCATTCTTTTTTCTGGTTTAATAATGTTTGCAGCAGAGCCAATTAGGCCTTTGCTGTTTGTATAGCCTGGTTGCGGATTAAAATCGCCCATTTCATTATTAAAAATAAAACCAAGTTTAGGAGAACCTAATCTAGAGCCATAAGAGTGTTCTAAGGTATATGTTAAAGAGACAGCATTGCCATCTTTATCTAAAACAGATAAATGTGTGGTGTTGGTACCATCATAAATTTGTCCGTACTTGGTAGAGTCACTTACAGATGCTTTTTGCCAATCTATATTGTTGTACCTATTTTTAGCAAATTCTTTAGAGGTAAGTTTTTCTAAAGGCATATTTAAATTAAAATCAGGATCACCTAAATGTTCTGCTCTATCTGCAAAGGCTCTACGCATAGCTTCTGCAACCAAATGTACGTAAGGAGTTGAGTTAAAAGGTGCTTTGTTAAAATCTGCTAACTCCATAATATTCATCATTTCTAATAGTGCAACACCACCAGAACTTGGTGGTGGCATTACAAAAATATCATGACCTTTGTAAGTGCCTTTTAAAGGGGCTCTTTCTACAGCTTCATATTTTGCCAAATCCTTGAGTGTAATTAATCCATCGTTCTTTTTCATAAAACGAGCAATTTCTTTGGCAACTTTCCCTTTGTAAAAACCATCTTTACCGTTGTCTCTAATTTCTTTTAGCGTAGCGGCAAGTACTGGTTGCTTCCAAATTTCATCCATTTGTGTTATTTCACCTTTTTCATTGGTGAAATAGTTAGCCATAAATTCAGATTCTTTTTTATAGTGTAAAGCATGTTTGTATAATGTGTAAGATAGCGGTACACCATTTTCTGCCAAGTCTACAGCGGGCTGCACTAATGAAGCCCACGGCAATTTTCCATACTTTTTATGAGCCATATATAAACCTGCAACTGTGCCAGGTACACCTACAGATTGTAACCCGTTGTGGTTAGAACCAGCAATTAAGTTACCATCTTTATCTAAAAACATATTTGTTGTAGCTTTTAAAGGTGCTTTTTCTCTAAAATCTATAGTTGTGGCGTTGCCATCAGATTTCATAAAAACCAAAAAGCCACCACCGCCAATATTACCTGCTTGTGGGTGCGTAACTGCTAGTGCAAAAGCAGTTGCTATAGAGGCATCTATTGCATTACCGCCTTTTTTTAGTATTTCTGTGCCAACTTTAGATGCCGCACTATTGTCTGATACTACCATACCATTTTTAGCATAGGTTTGTGCGTTGGTAATTGTAGTGAAAAGTGCACAAGCTATAAGATAAAACAGTTTAATTTTCATAGGTGTAATTTTAGAGTAAATATAGTATTAATAGGTATTTTATAAATTGTAAACAGTATTAATCTGCGCAATGTTAAAGCCGTTTTTTATTACTTGTTTTGCCTTTGTGCTTTTTATGTTTAGAGCCGGATTTGTATGATTAAAATGTATAAAGTTAATTTTGCTTTTTTCTGTAGCTGGTAGCTCTTTAAATAATCCCATACTTTCTATAATAAACGGATGTGGAATTTCTGATATGTCTCTGTTGTTTATTTCTTCGGCATCAAAAAAAGTAGCATCTATAAAGGCATAATCTACCTTGGCAATCTCAGTAGTAATATCTTGGCCCCACTTATTCCATTTGTCTATGTCAGGAATAAATAATGCTCTTTTATTTGGCCCAATTATAGTATAACCTACGGTTTCCGAAAACTCATCTCTGTGTGGCACTGTAAACGGAACCACCTTTAAATTAGAGGTAAGTTCTAGTGTTTGCTTGTTTTCTGTTGCTTTAATAGCTATGTTTTTATTTGCAACAAGCTGACTCCAAGGACCGTTTTCCTCTAAAAAAGTTTTCATTTTTGGCATAGTATAAACAGGTGTGTTACTAGCATTCATAGCTTCTTTCCCAAGAAACATTAAACCTGCGTAATGACCAATATGTGCGTGTGTTAAAAAAATACCAGTAGGAATTTCTTGTGCATTAAAATTAGCACTGTTTTTTAAGGCCTTTACTTGTGTTGCAATATCTGGTGTGGCTTCAAACAAAAATGTGGCTTTGTTTTGGTTGTCTACAACACCCAATGAAACTACTTTTCTGTTTGGATCTGGGTTTGTAAATAAGTTTTTGCAACAGTCTTTTTTACAGCCTATTTGTGGTGACCCTGCATCTTGTACAGTACCTAAAATAATTAAAGCTGTATTGCTAATCTTTGTAGGTGAGCTACTTGCTGTATTATGGTCTGTGTTATCTGTTGCGGTAGCAGGTTTGTTTTTAGGTTTACACGCACTAAATAAAAGTAATAAGACACAAATATGTAAAAGGTTTTTTGTCATATGTAGTTGCTTTGTAGTTCTATAAAGATAACTATTTGACATTAAAAAAAGCCAATGGAAATTGTATCCATTGACTTTTTGGGTTCTAAACTAGTAGTGTTAATCTAAAAATCTAGCTCAAATTCTTCTTCTTCAATAGTACTGGCTTGTGACATATCATAAATAAACTCGTCTATTTGTGCTTTTGTAACATTGGGCATACATATAACGTGGGCAACATTACCCTCTGTGGCTAATTGCCATTTTTGTTTTACTTCTAGTGCTGTTTTAGGTAAAACAACAGTAATAGCGTTTGGATTTCGCCAAGCATTTACACCAATTTCTTTTAACCTATTTTCACAATAAACAGCTGTTTCTAAACTTTTTTGGTAACGTGCTCTTAAGCCATCTACACCTAATTTTTTAAGTGCATACCATAAAAATAACGGACTATGACCATTTCTAGATCCTGTAATTGTAGTGTCTAAAGAGCCAATATAAGAGATGCCTTTTGCTATACGATCTCTGTTACTGCGCTTTGTTATTATAACACCAGATGGTATTGGCGAGCCTATAAATTTATGTCCGCTTATAGATATACTATCTGCACCGTCTTTAAAGTCAAACGGTATACGTGGCTCCATAAATGCACCGTATGTGCCAGATAATGCAGCATCACAATGTATATAATGGTCTTGTATAGCTAAGTTTTTTAAAATGCCTTTTATTTTAGAAACATCGTCTTTAGCTTCCTTCATTGTAGTGCCAAAAGTGGTAAGTACAATTGCTGGTTTATGACGATTCATTCTTACCGTATTTTCAAAATCTTCATAATCTATTTCTCCGTTTTCTTGAGAACGAATAATGATGCTAGGAATATTTAATAAATGAATATTTTTACGCACACTATAATGTGTAGATTCTGAGTAATACACCATTCCTTTTGGATATAATTCTCTTGCTAAATACAAACCATATAAGTTACTTTCAGAGCCACCATTGGTTATATAGCCCCAATAATCTGTTGGTTGTGCTCTAAATAGTTTAGCAAAAAATGCAACAACTTCCTTTTCCATTTCGTGGGTTTGTACCTTATACGTGCCATCTTCAAACGGATCTCCTAAGTTGTTTATTGGGTATTGTAAAAAACTACTAAGCTCAGCGTAATTAAAATCTTTAGATACAGGGTAACCTAAAAATGAATCCCTGGCTTGTTCTATATTTTCTTTTAATTTATGAAGACGTTCTGTGTCTTTTACTGATATATTTTTATACATAGTAGTAGCGTAGGTTTTAATGCTGTAAAATTAGTATTTTCAGGCAAAGTGTCTTTAATTTGTTGTTAGTTTGATAAATTATACTGCATATGTGGTTATTTTCAATAGTATTATTCTAATTTTGATTAAATTTTATCGGCTTAACAAAAAAATATACTGGTATGGATGCTGTAGACAAAAAAATACTAATGTTATTGCAACAAAATGCAAAACAGAACACTAAAGAAATTGCAGATAAAATAGGACTAACAGTATCTCCTACCTTTGAGCGTATAAAAAAGTTAGAGCAGCAAAATTATATTAAGGGTTATGTTGCCCTGCTTAATGAAGAAAAAATAAATAAAGCCATAAAAGTGTATTGCCATATTACACTAGCAACACACTCTAGAGAGTTAATAGATAATTTTAAAAATAATGTGGCCCATTTGCCAGAAATTATGAGCTGCCAACACTTGTCTGGTAATTATGATTTTTTACTAAAAGTTGCTGTTAGTGATATGACGCAGTACCAACAATTTGTATTAGATAAATTATCTGTAATTAAGGGTATATCTAACGTGCAAAGTTCTTTTGTGTTAGAAGAAATTAAGAATGATACAGCTTATGTTTTATAAGAACATTTTAGCTATTGAAAAATAGATTATAATACCAAAAATATCGTTACTGGTTGTAATAAATGGTCCTGTAGCAATGGCAGGGTCTATACCTCTTTTGTGTAAAAAAATAGGTACAAACGTACCAATAATACCAGCAACAATAATAACTGCTATTAATGATATAGATATGGCAAATGCCATTTTAACATCGCCCTCCATAAGCCAAGCAAAACAAAAAAGTATAATGGCTAGTATAGTGCCATTAAGTGCAGATAAAAGTATTTCTTTTATAAGCCTATTTACCATACTGCCTTTTAAATCATCGTTGGCAATACCTTGCACAACAATTGCACTAGATTGCACACCTACATTACCAGCCATAGCGGCAATTAAGGGTGTAAATAATAGTAGCGAAATATGGCCATTTATAACACCTTCAAAAGTACCCATAATAGTGGCAGAACCTACACCTCCAAAAAGGCCTAATATTAACCAAGGTAAACGTGCTTTTGTTAAGTCTAATATGCTATCATCTGCTTCTACATCTTGAGATATACCTGCAGCCATCTGATAATCTTTATCTGCTTCTTCTTTAATTACGTCTACAATATCATCAATAGTAATTCTTCCAACTAGCCTGCCAATTTCATCAACAACAGGTATAGCTTCAAGGTCATACCTAGACATTATTTTTGCAATTTCCTCTGGTTTTTCGTTTACAGAAACAGAGTCTACTTTTGGGATATACACATCTTTAATGTGTGTTTTTGTAGATGTGGTAAGTAAATCTTTTAATGATAACCTTCCTTTGAGTTTTTCTTCATCATCTACTACATAAATAGAGTGTACTCTAGTAACATTTTCTGCTTGTGCACGCATTTCTTTTACACAAGTAAGCACGTTCCAGTTTACATTTACTTTTACAAGCTCTTTTGCCATTAATCCACCTGCAGAATACTCATCATATCGTAAAAGATCTACAATGTCTTTTGCATGTTCCCTGTCTTCTAGTTCAGATATTACCTCTTGTACAATGTTTTGTGGTAACTCTGCAACAATATCTGCGGCATCATCTGTATCTAGTTCATTAAGCTCATCTGCAATTTCCTTGGTAGATAAGTTTCCTAAAATAGATTCTCTTACATCTTCATCTAGCTCCGTTAAAATATCAGAGGTTTTATCACTCTCTAATAATTTAATTATATAAGTAGCCTCATCAGTATTAAGCTCATTAACTATTTCGGCAATATCTGCATAGTGTATTTCCTCTAAAAGAAGCTGAATATCTGCGTCTTTTTGATTGGAAATTAATGTTTCTATATGCTGTAAAAATTCGTCTGTTAATTTAAACGGTGTCATTGGCTATCTTTTTTGTAAGTGCTACAAAATCCTCAACGGCTAATTGTTCTGGACGTTTGCCAAAGATAGGGTCTTCTTTTAAATTATCAGAAAGTTCAAAGGTTTTTAAGCTGTTTCTAATGGTTTTTCTACGCTGATTAAAAACTGCTTTTACAACACGGTACAGTAATTTTTCATCTACACCAATGTCTAAATTTTCTTTACGTGTTAGTCTTAGTACGCCAGAATCTACCTTTGGTGGCGGATTAAAAACAGTTGGCGGTACTGTAAATAAATATTCTGCGTGGTAGTAAGCTTGAGTTAATACAGATAAAATACCGTATGCTTTGCTGCCCTCTTTAGAGCAAATGCGCTCTGCAACTTCTTTTTGGAACATTCCTGTAAACTCTGGTATTTGCTGTTTATGCTCTAATGTTTTAAATACAATTTGTGTAGATATGTTATACGGGAAGTTGCCACTTATTGCAAATTGTTCGTCGCCAAAAATGGTAGTTAAATCTTGTTTTAAAAAATCTGCCTCCACAACTTTAAATGTACCTTTTCGGTTAAGTAGTTCTGGGTGTTCTAGTAAAAAATTCTGATTTAAATATGCTATAGATTCAGTATCTAAATCCATAGCTATTAAATTTAAATCATGTTTTAAAATGTACTTGGTAAGTACACCAGTACCCGGACCAATTTCTATAACATTAGTATACCCATTATGAGTTAGTGTTTCTGCAATTTGTTGGGCAATAGCTTCATCTGTCAAAAAATGCTGGCCAAGGTGTTTTTTAGCCTTAACTGGACTATCATTTTTACGTTGGGCCTTGTTTTTCTTGAAAAATTCTTTCTTTTTTTTAGACATAATTATGTAGCTAATTGTTTAAAACTTTGTTTTTTGCAAAAGGTAGTTTTATTTTTTTGCAGGAGTTAATACTGCTTCTCCAATAACTTCTAACTCTGTTCTAAAAGCTACAAACTTGCCAGCAAAAAGCTTGTTTGCTTCCTGGCGTAGTTTATCTGCATCATCTTTATAATAAACGTCTAAAGTTTCTTTGTTTGGTGTGCTGTATTGTACAGAGTATGTTACACCTCCCATTTCTTCTTCTATAATAACCTTACACATTTTTGCGCCAGTAAATTTACCAGTTGCTAACATATCTGGTATGTGTGTTTCTTTCATCCAAGACAACCACTTATCGTGCACTTCTTCCTCTACATTAATGGTTACGTTGTATATATACATAGTCTTTTTTTTAGTGTAATGTTTATTTTTGTACAGTTTGCAAAGCTATAACTAATTTATAGCGTCTCCTCTAAGTTTTCTAAACTCTTTTCTGGCTAAAGGAAAAAAATAGCTGTCTTGGTAGCCGTATATTATTTTCTCGTAATGGTATTTAGCTTCTTCTGGTTTGTACAGTATTGTACGGTACAACTCGCCTAAGGCATAGTGTGCATCGTCTGCTAAAATTCCTGATTTATAAAACTCTATAATTTTTAGGTAATTAAGCTCTGCTTTCTCGTACTCTTGTTGTTTTATAAGAAGTTCTGCTTGTTTTAGCAGAGCTTCGTCTTCAATTTTTTCTCCTTTGTGATTTTCTAAAATATCATCTAAAGCTGCTATTGCTTCTGTGGTTTTATTTTGATAGGCTAATAAATCTGCAGTAGCATATTTTTTTAAGGCTGTTTGGGTAGAGTCCTGCAAGCTGTTGTCAGAAATTAAAAGGCTAAGTTGCATAGCATCATTTGCAATAAGTTGAGATGTAGAACTGCGTAACACTTTTAATTGTGCTAAAGCCCAGTCAAAATCTCCTTTGTAAAAACTAGCTTTTGCAACCTTAAAACGCGCGTTTTGAGCTAAAACATCATTTTTTAGGTTTTTTTGTATTTGTGTGTAATAAATTAAGGCCTCATTAAACCTCTTGTTGTATACCAAAATATCTGCTAAAGCCATTTTTATTTTAGCTTCTTCATACCTGTTAAGCTGTAGTTCTAGTGTTTTTTTTAATACAAATGTAGCTTCTTCTGTTTCATCTTTTTTAAAAGCTAAAAAGTTAGCGTACCTAAGCTGTAACATTATACTGTGTGGTTTGTAACCATAAGTTTCTAGCAATACAGCAAATGCTTTTTGTGTAGCATCTGTATTTTTGTTGTTAGACAAGTCTAAGTCTAATGCTATCCTTTGCAATTCTGCATATAATTTTACATTATCTACCCTAGGGCTGTTAACTACAATGTAATTATAAATTTCTTGTGCAGTTTCTTTTTCGTTTTCATCAACACAAATATTAGCTAATGTTTGTAATCTTCTTAAGCTGTTGTCTTGTGAGCGTTTGTAAATTGCTTTTTCTTGACTAAAAGCACTGTAAAATTGTTTTTGCTGTATAAAAAGCCAACTTAGCATTTCATTCCAAATAATATCCGGACTTCTTTGTGCGTTTTTAAGAATAAGTTTTTTTAGTATTGTGTTGTTTCTGTTATCAGAATCTGTGGTAATAAAATCGTCTAAATTACGTATTACCGAAGACATTCTATTAGGATCTTTAGCAACTATATTTAGTAGACTGGTAAACATTTTCTCTACATTACCTTGTTCCCCATAAATACGTGCTAACTGAAAATTAAAATCTAAAGCCGGGTTTAATTCCATTGCTTTGTTGTATGTTTTTGCGGCATACTCTAAAAGTGAGTAGTTTTGGAATTTATATGCTAAGCCGTATCCGTTTCTTGGGTTTTCTTCTACTTTAGAGTAAGCCAAGTCATAATATTTTTTGGCCTCTTCATTATTGCCTTGTAAGGTATAATTGTGTCCTAAGTCTATATAATAAACAGGTATTGGGTTGGGCGAATCTAAGTTTTTTTTAATTTGTTTTTCGGCATCAGAATAACGCTCTAACTGTTGGTAACAACTAATTAAAAACGTTTGGTAGTCAGATCTTCTTGGGTTTTCTTTTACTAATCTCTCGTAAAAAACTACTGCCTTGTCAAAATCACCATCATCATAATACTGTTTAGCTAAAAAGCTGTTTTGCCCAACGGAAAGTTGCGCAAAACAGCAGGCTAGTATAAGTATAAATATTCTCAAGAAATCTATTTTTTAGTAAAGATACCAAGAATATAAGAAGTTCTTGTTAAAGAACCTTAATCTATCATGTCAAAACCACAATAAGGCACAAGAACATCTGGTATTTTAATGCCTTTTTCTGTTTGGTAATTTTCTAAAATCCCGGCTAAAACACGTGGTAAAGCTAAAGAACTTCCGTTTAAAGTATGTGCAAATTGGCTTTTGCCGTTTTCATCTTTAAAACGTAGTTTAAGTCTGTTAGCTTGGTATGCTTCAAAGTTAGACGCAGAGCTAATCTCTAACCAACGGTCTTGTGCTGTAGAAAACACTTCAAAATCAAACGTAAGAGCAGATGTAAAACCAAGGTCTCCGCCACAAAGGCGTAACAATCTGTATGGTAATTTTAATTCTCTTAAAATATCTTTTATATGTTCTACCATACCATCTAAAGCAGCATACGAATTGTCTGGGTGCTCTACGCGTACAAGTTCTACTTTATCAAACTGGTGCAATCTATTTAAGCCACGCACGTGCGCACCATAGCTACCAGCTTCTCTCCTAAAACAAGGTGTATAACCTGTGTATGTAATAGGAAAATCTTTTTGGTTAACAATAGTGTTTCTAAAAATGTTAGTTACAGGTACTTCTGCAGTTGGTATTAAGTATAAATCATCTGCAGTAACGTGGTACATTTGTCCTTCTTTGTCCGGTAACTGACCTGTTCCGTAACCAGAAGTTTCATTTACCAAATGCGGAACTTGAATTTCTTGGTAACCAGCGGCTGTATTTTTGTCTAAAAAGTAAGCAATAAGTGCACGTTGTAATCTAGCACCTTTTCCTTTATAAACAGGAAAACCAGCACCAGCAATTTTAACACCAAGTTCAAAATCTATAATGTCATATTTTTTAGCTAGTTCCCAGTGTGGTAAAGCACCTTCTATTAATTCAGGAATATCTCCTTCTCTAAAAATTTCCTCATTATCTTCATCTGTGTTTCCTGCAGGTACACTAGGGTGTGGTACATTAGGAATTTGGTACAGTAAACTTTGTAATTCCTCAGCAACCGTATTTAATTCTTCTTGGTATGTTTTAGACTCTTCTTTTAAAACAACGGTGCGCTCTTTTAAAACTGTTGCTTCAGATGCTTTTCCGGACTTAAAAAGCATACCAATTTCTTTAGATAACTTATTACTCTCTGCAAGTGTGTTATCTAATTTGGTTTGTGCATCTCTACGTTTTTCATCTAATGAAAGTACGTTTTCTAACAAAGGAGCTGCATCTATATTACGCTTTTTTAGGGCGATAATAATCTCGTCTTTTTGTTCTCGGATAGCTTGAAGCTGTAGCATTTATTTAAATTTTAAAAGCAAATTTAATGGTAAAAAGGGATTGCGCAAAAGAGAATGCGTAAAAGTTGAAGAGTTTAGTGCTTGTGATTTATTTTGGACTAGGTAAAATAAAATTATTGTGCTTAAAATGATGCCATTTTTCTTGTGCTAAATCTACTTTAGGATCTATAAAAGGTTGGTATGGTTTACCATTAATGCTAACTCTAGAGTTTACGTATACAGCAATATTTTTATTTTCCTTTTTGGCTTCTTTTTTTAAATGTTGTGCAAATTGCCAAATAAAATCTGGATATGCTCCAATTTTTCTGCGTTGTTTTTTAGTAAGATAGTTGTTTAAATTAATTCGCTTTTTTTCACTTGTGTCTTTGTCTACTGTAGTAAAAGTAACACTGCCAGAACGTGAGCGTAGCATCATACGCCAACTAAGTCTATGCCCTTCTTCGGTCCATAAAACATTGTCTTTAAAAAAATGATGTCTTATGGGTAACCCCAACTGAAATAAAAAATAGATAACCCAAATACCTACAATAAGTTTTTTGTGTTTTGGCGGGACAAGTGTATGTACTTTGTATTTTTTCTCTTTTAAAAAAAAGATATCTCTAAGTTTTTGTGGCTCAAAAAAGAAAACTGTAAAAGCCAAAGCTAAGTACGGGAAAATGCCTATTTGAAAAACAATAGAGTTAAACAAGTGAAAAAAGATAGCTAAAATAAAAGCAATTTTTCGGCTAGGTTTCCATAATAATGCAGGAATAATAAGTAAATCAAACAAAATACCAAAAACAGCTACAATTTTGTGCACCCAAGCAAGTTGTAAAAACTCGCCAATTAAAAAATAGTCTGCTTTGTTTTGCATTAGCACTTTTATAAAGCCAAAGTCTAACCAGTCTGCATACAATTTGGCTACAGAAGCATATGTGTATACAATGGTTAGCTGTAGTACAATTATATATTTATAATATGCGTGCATTTTGGTAGTGCGTAGTTCTGGGTTATTTTTAGCGTCTACAGAAAGGTCTGTGTTAGCTGGAAAAAACACCATTATCCAAGAAATTAACATTAATAGGTAATAATGGTTGTTGTATGATGTTTTTTGCATTAAATACACACAGCTCCATAACAATGCAAAGGCAAGCATACTGTACCTGTATTTGTATCCTACAGAAATAAAAATACCAGTAATACCCATAATAATAAAATAGGCATACATACTAGGGCCAGTAATAATATTTAGCCACTCAAAACCAATAAAAGAAAAATTAAAAGTAGGTTCTACAAGGTTGGCCTTTACCCAGCCAGTAAGTATAGCTCCAAAGGATTCTAAACTTATAAGTATGCCAAAAAATATTCTAAATAGAATTAAGCCGGCATTGTCTATTTTTTTAAATAGGAAAGTGGTCATAGTTTAGCAATTAAACTAGTAGCAGTTTCTTGGTCTTTTGTAAGCTGAACTTTTAAATCGTTAATAGAGTCAAACTTTACTTCATCTCTAATGCGCTCTAAAATGTCTACCTGTATTTTTTTGCCGTAAAGATCATCATTAAAATTGAAGAAATTTACTTCAATGGTCTTTTCTGTTCCGTTAACAGTAGGGTTGTAGCCAATATTCATCATACCAAAAACAGTAGAATTGTTTAATTTGGCTTTAACTACGTACACACCATTTTTAGGTATTAATTTGTACTCTTCTTTTATATAAATATTTGCAGTAGGAAAATTTAATTGTCTCCCTAAGCCTTTACCTTTGGTAACAATACCGGTTAACATATAATTGTAGCCAAGGTAACTGTTGGCTTTGCTAACATCGCCTTCTGCTAATGCTTTTCTAATTTTTGTAGAACTTACAGATACGTCATCAATTTCTTGTGCGGTAATTTCCTCTACATTAAAATCAAACGTAGTGCCGTAATTTTTTAAGTCGTTAATATCTGCATTACGGTTACGCCCAAATCTATGGTCATATCCTATAATAATTTTTTTGGTATTGAGTTTATTAACTAAGATGTCACGAACAAATTCTATTGCGCTAAGCCTAGAAAATTCTTTAGAGAAAGGATGAATAATTAAAAAATCTAAGCCTAAGTTGCTTAGTATCATTTCTTTTTCTTCAATAGTGTTAAGTAATTTAATATTACTATCTTGTTGCAAAACCATTCTAGGATGCGGGAAAAAAGTAAGCACAGTACTTTCTATTTCTAATAGTTTGGCACTATTTATGAGTCTTTCTAGTATCTTTTTATGGCCAATGTGTACACCATCAAAAGTACCAATTGTAATAACTGTAGCGTGTGCTTTGTCGAATTTTGTAATGCTTTTAATTGTTATCACGAGACTAAAATAATAAAAAGACTATTTTTGAATATTAAATTGCTTTTAATGATTACAAAACTACGCCTTGTTTTTTCAATAACCATATTATTTGGTAGCTTTTACGGTTTTGCACAACAGAATTATTGGAAAACTGGTAGCTTACAACATAATTTAGCGTCTAAAACTATACAAAATATAGATGTAAATAAAGCAAAAACGTTTTATTTAGATGAATCTTCTTTTTCTGCTTCTTTACAGCCAAATATAAGTGCTAAAGGAAAAAAAGTAATGTATTTTCCTGATGCTAACGCAGAACTAAAAGCTTTTTATGTGGAAGAACATGCAATTTTTGCTCCAGGTTTGGCTGCAAAATATCCTAATATTAAGTCATACATAGGTAAAGGAGTTGTAAATCCTAACCAAAGAATACGTTTTAGTGTTTCTCACAAGGGTATACAAAGTATGATGGTTAATGCAGATAAGGAAGAAGCAACTTATATGCAGCCTACAAAGCAAAACAAAGGAGAATACGTTATATACAAAGCAAGTGCACACCAGCATAAAGATGCGTTTGTTTGTGAAACAGAATCTGTAATAGCTACAAGTAAAAAAGCGTCTGCAGCTAAGCAAATAAACGACCAAACTTTAAGAACATACAGAATAGCTATTTCTGCATCTGGTGAGTACACAGCTTATCATGGTGGTAGCGTGGCAGATGCATTGGCAGCAATAAATGCAACACTAACTAGGGTAAATCAGGTTTTTGAGACCGATTTAGGAATACATTTAGAACTAGTAGCAAATACAGATGAGGTAATTTATACAGATGCAACAACAGATCCGTACTCTGGTAGTTTAAATACGCAAGCCCAAAACACATTTTCTACAGTAATAGGTGCTGCTAATTATGATGTTGGACACCTTTTTCATCAAGGACCAAACGGCGGTAATGCAGGTACTGTTGGGTCTGTTTGTGACGACAATTGGAAAGGTAGAGCATACTCTTCTCGCAGTACACCAGAAGGAGATTTATTTGATGTAGATTTTGTTGCACATGAAATAGGGCATCAATTTGGGGCTAACCATACCTGGTCTTTTGATTCAGAAGGTACTTTGGTGCAAGCAGAACCAGCAAGTGGATCTACAATAATGGGGTATGCAGGTATTGCAGATGGCAATAATGTACAGAGCAATGGAGATGATTATTTTCATTATTATAGTATTTTTCAGATAGCAGAATATGTTAGTGGTTTAAGTTGTGGCGTAAATACTGCAATTACCAATAATCCGCCAGTTATAAGTCCTTTATCTAACTATATTATCCCTAAATCTACACCGTTTGTATTGTCTGGTGAGGCAACAGATTTAGATACAGGCGATTTGTTAACGTACTCCTGGGAACAAATAGATAACGGAGTAGTAACACGTACTAACTTTGGGCCAGAAAATCCTAGTGGAGCAAATTTTAGATCTTTAAAGCCAAGTACAGAAAAAGAGCGTTATTTTCCTAAAATAGAACGTGTAATACAGGGTAATTTAACACAAACAAACCCATCTGAGGGTTCTTCTTGGGAAACAGTTTCTGATGTAGAAAGAGATTTAAATTTTGCATTTACAGTAAGGGACAATGCAGTAGGTGGCGGACAAGTAGCCTCTGAAACTATGAATGTTAGGGTTGTTAATGCAGCTGGGCCATTTGCTGTAACATCATAAAGTTCTAATGTTGTTTACCAATCTGGCTCTGTGCAATTGGTAACTTGGGATGTTGCCGGTACTAATGCAGCGCCTGTTAATACAGAAACGGTAAATATATATTTGTCTATAGATTCTGGTTTGTCTTTCCCTACCTTATTGGCAGAGAATGTAGTCAATGATGGTTCGCACATAGTGCAAATACCAAATGTGGTAACAACAACAGCTAGAATACGTGTAATGCCTACAGATAATGTGTATTACGCAATAAATTCATCTAACTTTACAATAAATACCTCAGATGTTAATTTAGAGTTTGAAAAATTAACTTATAACGTTTGTCAGCCTAGCAACGTGGTAATACCTTTTAAGTATACTGTTAATAATGGTTTTGATGAGACCTCTACGTTTAGTGTTTTTGGAGCGCCAGCAAACTTAGGTGTTTCATTTTCTGCGCCTACAGCAGATACCAATAATACAGATGTAGACCTTACTTTGTCTAACACCCAAAATGTAGCGCCAGGAACTTATGAGCTTACTGTACTTTCTAACTCGGTTTCTAACACTACAGGAGTGGTTGTTACCTTAGTAATTGGCAATACTAGTTTTGCAGATGTAGGGTTAATTTCTCCAGGTAATGGTGCAGCTGGTGTTAATATGAACGAAACATTACTGTGGGAAGAAAACGTAGCGTACTCTTCTTATGATTTAGAAATAGCTACAGATGCAGCTTTTGCAAACATAATAGAAACTAAATCTACTCCTTTTACAAGCTATAGACCTACTAATTTGTTGGCAGAAACAACATATTACTGGCGTGTTAAGCCAAAAAGTTTATGTGCCGAAGGTACTTTTGGACCTGCATATACTTTTACTACGGCTTTAGTTAGTTGTAATACTAAACAGGCTCAAGACTTACCAAAAACAATACCAACTGTAGGTACGTCTGTACTACAGTCTAAAATTACTTTTTTAGACGATTTACCAATTACAGATGTTAATGTTAGTGTAGATATTGCACATAGTTTTTTAAGCGATTTAACAATAAGTCTAATATCTCCTCAAGGAACAAGAGTGGTGTTAACTTCCAATTCTTGTGGTGATTTTCAGGATATTAATGCTGTTTTTGATGATGATAGTCCAAGTTTTGTATGTGGCAGTGGAGCTAATGCGGCAATTGAAGGTAGTGTTAGGCCGTTAGGTTCTTTGGCTTCATTAAATGGCGAATCTGTTTTAGGTGAATGGATTTTAGAAGTTAAGGATGGTGCCTCTTCTGATGGAGGGCAAATAAATAACTTTAATTTAGAAATTTGCGTAGAAGGTTTGTCTAGGCCAGATGCAGATAATGATGGTGTTTTTGATGATGGAGATGATGCTTGCTTAGGAACACCAAATGGGGCAGAGGTAGATGTTAATGGTTGTGCCATTTATAGATTTAGACCAGATAATTTTGCAATTTCTATAGAGAGTGAAGCTTGTACCACTAGCAATGATGGAGAAATTTTTATTGATGCTGTAGAAGAAATTAATTACAGTGTAACCATAACTGGTAACGGAGTTAATATTACAGAAGCATTTACAGATACAGTAAGTTTAGACGATTTAAGTGCTGGTACGTACCAAATTTGTATATCTGGTACAGACGGTACAATTACTTATGAAGATTATTGTGTAACAGTTGTTGTTACCCAACCAGATGTGTTACAAGTATTATCTGCTGTACAGAACAAAACACTTAATTTGCAGTTAAGTGGTGCTAATTTGTACAATGTAGAGTTAAATGGAGTAACGCTACAAACTACAGATAAAACAGCTAGCTTGGCGCTTAAAAACGGTTTAAATACAGTAAAAGTGTCAACAGGTATAGAATGCCAAGGGGTGTACCAGCAGCAAATTTATATTGCAGCAAATCCGGTAATATCACCCAACCCAACACAAGGCAAGGCTGTGGCTTATTTAGGTACTTTATCTGGCTCTGTAACGGTTACTATTTACACTTTAAGCGGACAAATATTAGAGCAGAAAGAATACGCTGTTCAAGACGGAAAAATAAATTTAGATGTATCTGCCTTAGCAAAAGGGATGTATGTAGTGTTGTTTGATGGAGGAGCGGTTAAAGGTGAAACAAAATTAATTAAGAAATGAAAAAATTACTAATGCTTTTGTGTCTATTATTGGCACTGTCTTGTTCTAAAAGCTCTCCAAAGCCACCATCATCACCAGAACTTCTTTTTCCTTTAAAAAGCTCTGAGTGTACTACTGGTATTACTATAGGTACAACAAATACAAGTGAGGTAGAGTTGCAGTGGAATGCATCTGCAAGAACAGATTTGTATGAAGTTAAAATAACTAACCTAAATACTAACTTAACACAAACACTAAGTACAACAGCCATAACACAAAAGGTTGTTTTAGATAAAGGTGTAGCCTATTCTTGGTTTGTAATAGCTAAAAACGATGAGGTTTCGCAGACAACAGCCAGTGAAATTTGGAAGTTTTACAATGCTGGATCGCAAACTACATATCCGCCTTTTGCTGCGGAAATAATAGCGCCTAAATCTGGACAAACAGTGTTTAAGGATACCAATAACGATGTAGAATTAGAGTGGGTAGCAGAAGATGTAGATAATGATATAGCTAGTTACCAAGTGTATTTTGGTAGTGTTTCACCGCCTACAGATTTGTTAGCAACTAACGCACCAGATAATACAACAGTAAAAGTAGGTGTGGTAGCCAATACAGTGTATTATTGGAAAGTTGTAACTGTAGATGAAGAAGGAAACTTATCAGACTCTGGTACTTATGAGTTTAAAGTTAGGTAATTAAGTGTTGTTAAAGTGGTTCATAGTAGTTTTTATGCCTGCTAGTACAAAAGATTTTATAAGCTCAATAGAACGTTCTAAGCGTTCTGGCATTTTCTCTTGTTCTTCTTGGTTCCATTCCCCCAAAACATAATCTACCTGTCTGCCTTTTCCAAAATCGGCACCAACACCAAATCTATATCTGTTGTAAGAAGTAGTTTGTAATATGTTTTGTGTGTCTTTTAAGCCGTTATGGCCGCCATCACTACCTTTAGTTTTAACGCGTATTGTACCAAAAGGTAGGTTAATATCATCTGTAATAACCAATAAGTTTTCTAAAGGAATTTTTTCTTTCTCTAACCAATACCTAATAGCTTTTCCGCTAAGATTCATATAAGTAGATGGTTGTAAAAAAAGAATAGTGCGCCCTTTAATTTTATATGTGGTAACAGCGCCTAATTTTTGTGGTTCAAAAGTTAAAGATTCTTTTTTAGCAAAGGCATCAAGTATTTTAAACCCAATATTATGTCTTGTTTCTGTATATTCTGTGCCTATATTGCCTAGGCCAACTACTAAAAACTTTTTCATAGGATCTTTTTCTTCTAAAAAGAACAACGGTTTTGTTCTAAAAATTGATTTTAATATTTGTGCTATCATATGTAACAAAAGCACCAAAAATACAAAAGCATCCTGAAACTTGGTAAATTCCAAGGCAGGATGCTTTAATTTGTATCTGTAAAGATTTACTCAGCAGCAGGAGCTTCAGCCTCAGCTTCTCCTTCTTCTTCTTCATCATCAGCAGCAACAACGTTACGAGATGATTTAACCTGTACAACAACTGTATTGTCTGGGTGTAAAATAGTAAAATCATCATTTACTAATGAAGATACTGCTATGTTACCACCAATTTTTAATTTATTGATATCTACATCAAAGAAATCTGGTAATTTAGCTGGTAAAGCTTTAATAGTAAGCTTTCTTTTTCTAAATAATAATCTACCACCATTTCTAACCCCTGGAGAGTTACCTACTAAACGAACAGGAATATCCATAGTTACCGCTTTATCATCAAATAATTGGTAAAAATCTATGTGTATAATTCTGTCTGATACTGGGTGAAACTGAATGTCTTGAATAACAGCATTCACTTTTTCTCCGTTTTCCAAATCTATCACAACTGTGTGCGCGTTTGGAGTGTACACTAAATCTTTGAACGCTAATTCTGGTGCTGAAAAATGTAGTGGTTGTTCTCCTCCGTATACTACGCAAGGAACCATTCCAGCATTACGTAAGGCTTTAGTTGCTTTTTTGCCCACGCTTTCTCTTTTTGATCCTGTAATTGTAATTGACTTCATTATATATATTTAATTAATGTGCGAAATTAGTGTATTAGATCTATATTACATTAAAAATTTAGAACTAATAGACGTATTGTTATGTACTCTAGTCATAACATCAGCAAATAACTCTGCAGATTCTACAACTTTAACTTTAGGACTTTGCTTTTTTAACGGAATTGAATCTGTTACAATAAGTTCTGAAAGTTTAGATTTTTCAATTTTTTCATAAGCATCACCAGATAATAAAGCGTGCGTTGTAATAGCTCTTACGCTAAGTGCACCTCTTTCCATCATAAGATCTGCTGCTTTTGTTAATGTACCTGCTGTATCTACCATATCATCTACAAGTACTACGTTTTTACCTTCTACGTTACCAATAAGCTCCATATGAGAAATTACATTTGCCTTTTCTCTTTGCTTGTAGCAGATAACAACATCACTTTCTAATGCTTTAGAATATGCATAAGCTCTTTTAGAACCTCCCATATCTGGAGAAGCAATAGTTAAATTGTCTAGTTTTAAACTTTTTAAGTACGGTAAAAATAATGTAGAGGCAAATAAATGGTCTACAGGTTTTTCAAAGAAACCTTGTATTTGGTCTGCGTGCAAGTCCATTGTAATAATCCTTGTTGCACCAGCTGTTTCTAACATTTTAGCTACTAATTTAGCAGCAATAGGTACTCTAGGTTTGTCTTTACGGTCTTGTCTTGCCCAACCAAAGTATGGCATAACAGCTGTAATGTGTCTTGCAGATGCTCTTTTAGCTGCATCTAACATTAAAAGCATTTCCATTAAGTTTTCTGAGCTTGGATTTGTAGATCCAATAATAAAAACTCTTGCGCCACGAACAGACTCTTCAAAAGAAGGCTGAAACTCGCCATCACTATATCTAGAGAATTTTACTTTTCCTAAGTCAGATCCAAATGATTTGGCAATTTTTTCAGCTAAAGCAGTACTTTGTGTACAGGCAAAAATTTTAGGTTCTGGGACTGTGTATGACATTGTTGTGTTGTTGATTTCTATGTTGGTCGTTATCAGTATTTTAAATACCTTTTTTTAAACGAGGTGCAAATTTATAAATTTATTTGTGAAGCTAAAGGATAATTGTTTTTATTTTTTGTAAAATAATTAGAAATTATTTTTACTTTTGCAGCCCGTTACAATTGCTCGAGTGGCGGAACTGGTAGACGCGCTGGATTCAAAATCCAGTTCTTCGGAGTGTGGGTTCGATTCCCACCTCGAGTACAATAAAAAAGCCTTGATAGTGATATCAAGGCTTTTTAGATTTTTAGACTTATTCTGTTATAAATATTAAAGATATTTTATAGTTGTCTTTGTCTCCACTAGCAAATACCATTCTGTTTTCTGTTAGCTCTATAAGTTGTAAGGTAAAAGAAGTACTTTTAACAAGATCTTCAGTTACTTCGCCTCTTATTATAGTTATGTATAAACGCCCTTCATCTTCATAAAAACTATATTCTGCTTCGGCAATTTCGTTATCTCCGTAGTAACAATTTTCTAATCCCGTTGCTACTTCTATAATTCCGTCTTGTTTAAAAGTGTAAATATCATCTACAAGACAATCGTTTTGTTCACTTTTTTGTTTAGAATTGTAATCAATATAATACGCTTCTAATTTCCAGGCTTTAGAGCTGTTATTGTGTAAAATGGTTAAATCTTCTGACGAGTATAGTTCTTGGCTGGCATCATCATCATCACTACTGCAAGAAACTGTAATTATTAAAATAAATAGTGATAAGATTAATAATTTAAAGTTATTCATAACATAAGATTTTTGGTTCTGTGTGTCTTAACCAATTATTGTACCACTTACGTATTTATAAGTTTAGTTTTTAATTATATTTAATTTGGTAACATATATTTTACTTAAACCATTTTTGCTCTCTTTTATATAGTTTTTAAAGTCTAAAACTTTTTTAAACTCTTGAGGCTTAATGTTTTTTCTTTTGCTAGTGAAGTATAATTTTTGATTTTTTTCATCATAAAAAGGGCAATACTCCATATATTTTGTGTTTATAGGAAGCCCTAAGTTTTTAGCTTTTGACCAGTTGTTATTTTTGTCTTTTTTAGAAATGTATAAATCCCCACTTCCTTGACCGTCTTTGGCATTGTATTTTGTGAATAGTAAAAAGTCTTCAGATTTAGAGATAAATGCATTAAACTCATAACCATCACTATTAATATTTTTGTTTAAAAGAACGGGTTCTTGGTATTTGCCTTGTTTCCATTCGCAAAAATAAATATCATCTTTACCTAATCCTTTAGGAGAAGCCATTGTAAAATATAAATTATTAGTACTGCTTACGGTAGGGTAAAATTCATCTAAACTAGAGTTTACTGGTGTTCCTAAGTTTTTTGGATTAGACCAACCGTTATTTTTGGTATCCCTATCTACATACCAAATATCAAAATCTTTTTTTTGACTACTAGAGTTGTTTAAAGGCCTGTCTGACACAAAAAATAGTCTGTTTTGATCTGGAGTTAAAAATGGCTCTAAATACATAAACTCATCACAAAAGGGTAGTAGTTCTGGCTCTAACCATTTGTTGCCTTCTTTTTTTAGTGTGGCTATCTGAGAAATTCCACCATCTGGACTTTGTATTGTAAAATAGGCTTCATTACCGTTATTAGAAATGCAAAAATCACGTACGTTGTAGAACTGATTTAGCTTTTTATTAAACGTTGTAATTTCATTTTCAGTTTGGGCACTTAATAAATTAGAAAATAAAAATAGAGCAAGTAGTAATTTAATTTTTCTCATAGTTTTTTTAATATAAGCCAAAAAAAATCCGAAGCTCAGGAACGCGTGCAACGAAGCTTCGGAAATTTTAATAAATAGTTTACTGTTTACTTATAAAACAGCGTTTTTTAAGTGTTACTTCTTATCTCCAAAATAAGAAACACCGCCACCGCTTAAAAAATCTTCTCTAACAGGGCTAAACGTGTCAATAAGCATACCTTCTTCTAGGCAAACAGCGCTATGCAGTAAATTTGGTTCTATATAAACCCCATCTCCTGCTTCAACAATTTTCTTTTCACCATCAATTTCAAACTCAAACTTACCAGATACACAATAGGTAGCTTGTGTGTGAAAGTGTTGGTGTGGAGCACCTAGTGCACCTTTTTCAAACTTTACTTTTACCATCATAATTTGGTTGTCATACCCTAAGAATTTTCTTGACACTCCTCCGCCAAGTTCTTCCCATTCCAAATCTTTTGTGGCAATAAACTTTTTACTAAATCGTTCCATTTTATTTTATACTTTTTAATGATTTTAGCAATATAATTTATTTTTAAAAAAGTATGGAGTAATGTATTAGAAACTTTTTAAGTAAATGGGTGTAAAACCGGGTTTGTTATAAACCGTACATATTTAGCAGCTATTGTTTTTTGTATTCTGTTTTACGCTTTAGTGGTATTGTTAGTTAATTATTACTTTAGGGTAAAAGTAGCTGTTAAGCCCACACTAAAATTACGAGGTAGTTTATGAACCCCAAAAATGGCTCTAGAATGTTTTCCTTTATCTTCTAATACCTTAACAAATAAGTCCGATGCTCCGTTTGCAACAATGGGAGAATCATCCCAGTCTTGCCCCGACTGAAAATAAATATCAATATGATTTAGGCCAACAATAGCATTAAACCCTATTTTGTTTTTTACCTGTGCCAATACATTTAATGCGCATATTTCCATTGCTTTATACCCTTCTTGAGTAGAAATTTTATCTCCCAAACGCCCTTGGTATAGGTAAGTATTGTTAATTATTGGAAATTGAATTGCTATGTACGCTATATTTCCTCTAACATTAACAGAAATATAACTGCCACCTGGTGTAGATACTTCAGGAAGCTCTAAATTTAGCTTTTTTAAATTCTCTTCTGCACTCATACTTTTTAACTTGTTTTTTGGCTTTAAAAACATACGCTTTTAGCAAGCCTAATTTAACAAATTAAAACAGGATAAAACGTTGTTAACCAAAAAAAGCTAGTACCAATGCCTTAAGGTTTACATATAGGCAAGTACTAGCAATTGTTGTTGTACGGTATGGCAATAGTATTTTTTACTGTTTTTGTATAAAAAGAGCGTTATTGTAGCTTTTTTTTCTTTAAAAAGGAGCAAAAGTATCTTTTGGTTCTTTAGGCAAGCTCCAACGTTGGCGAGGTGTAATGTTTTCTGGAGCAGCAGTATTAGAACCAGCACTACCAAAATTACCATAACTACTAGTGCTGCCTCTTGGTATTTGCATACGATCTCCATATAGCCATACAACCAAGTTGCTACGCTGGCCACTTGTTATTGGGTGTGTAGCGTGTGGTACGTTACCACGGTGAAGTATTGCTTTACCTGGCTCAAAAAACGTTTGTACCGTTTGCTTAGTGCTTTTGTCATAAAAATCTACTTCAGAGCCGGTGTACTCCTCATCGGGTAGGTTAATGTTAATGTTTAAAGTAGCCGATGAAGCATCTGTGTGTGCTTGTAAGTCTTTTTCTTTGTCTGGATTGTATCTAATAGAAAACCCAAAAGTTTGACTATCATAACCCTGTGTGCCAAGTAATAAACGAGAAATAGGCCTCATATAACGGTCCATAATATCATTATAAAATGCCTGAAAATTAGGTGCGCCAAGGTGTCCCTCAGATCTTGGGTCTAACATAACCCCATAACGGTTTAATTGTATACCGTATGGTGGGCGTGCAGGAATTTTAGAGTTGGCTGCGGCTTCTAAATAATTACGAAATTCTGCTAAACGCTCAAGATCAAAAAATTGTATTTTGTAAACACCTGGTATAATCTCTTCCCATAAATCTGCAACAGCATTTTCTTTTTCTGGATTTTTCCAAGCGCTATTAACTGCTTCTCTTAAAAGCGGATCTAATAATGATTGGTCTGGTATTAATAAATTGTCTTTATTTTCAATTTCCCATTCTACCCAAGCATCTTCAAGTAATTTACGGTTGTTATTCCAAAAATGAGAGACCGACTCTTCACGATGAAGAGAAGCTTCACGAGTAGGCAATGTAAGCGAGCGTGCTTGTGCCAGTGCATTAGTATTTGTCATTTTTTCTGTGTTTTAAAATTATAACACAAAATTACGTGCAGACTACTGTTTAAGCTTTGTAAAAATTAATGAGGTTTTGGTAAAAAACGAGGTAACTAATGATTGTTATAGTTTAATATCATTCTTTTTTTGTCAGATTTGTCAAAAAATGGGTAAAGTTGAAAGAAGAAATCATCAGTGTCTATTTCTCCACCATTTGATTTTTTCATTCGGTTTTTAAATTCAGTTGAGAATGTTACGTTCAGTTCAGATTCTGTTTCTATTATATATTTTTCTTCTACTGGAAAAGGCATTTTCGTTTCATTTTTTGTTGACTTTCTTTTATTCTGCAATTCTAGTAAATTATGCAGAACGGTCTAATGTATTGGCAGTAGCAGATTTTAAGCACTAAAGTTAGCAAGTAAATCACAGATAAAAAGTCTACTAGTTCCTACGCTTCGTAATTTGTAAGCATACTAATACTAGCAATGAATTATACACGGTTTTACCCTTTATTATTTTAATTTTTAAGAAACGGATTATACATCATAATAGCGTGATTTTCAACTATAACTTTTTCGGTAATTGTATTTTCTGTTGACGTTATTTTAACAATCTGATTATGTCGTGAATATCCTCCCCAAATTTGCTGTTTTATTTGATGATTTCTTTCTTCAATTTTAAATGTTTCATTCAATTTTTCTTTAGATAATAATTCTCCGTATAAATGAGTTTCGTCCATCCATAATTTGATGATGAAATTATTATCTGTTTCATTTTTTATTTGTAGGTCAATATAATTGTACGATAAAGTTGCTCCTGCACCAAAAGGTACTTTTCTATTTACATCTGGAAAAACATCAAATCCGTGTCTATATCGCTCTTTAATTGTTAATGGACTATGTGCGAAAATCCAAAAAAGCAAATTTCCAAGTTGGCAAAGTCCTCCGCCAATATCTTTATCAATTTTTCCGCTTTTTAAAACTAAACCTTCTAAATAGCCTTTTCTTTTTGTAGGCCTACCAACTAATTTCCAGAGTGAAAAATATTCATTCGGTTTAATTTCAATTTGATTTAGATGTTTTATAGCAATTTCAAGATTTGTTCTTTTGTTTTCTTGAAGATACATTTCTACATCTTTTAGCGGTCTTAGAATTAGTGATTTGTGTTTGAATACTGAATAATCGAAATCTTTTTTTGCATTGCTTTTTGAGTATTTTTTATCCGTAAAAAACCAATTCCATTTTCGTTTTAGGATAAAGTATTCTTTTCCTAAAACTTGTCTTAATTGACCTCTTTTTATTGGTTTTTCAATTTCGTTCATTTTGGCTATTTTTAATAAAGGTAACGGTTGGGCTAAGCGTAGTTGCGTGTTTCAGCTACTAATTTAGCAAATACAAACCGAATAGAAAATCCGCGAGTCCCGACGTTTCGGGATTCGCAAGTAGGCGAGAAACAAGCAATGAATTTTATACGTTGTTCTACGCAGTTTTTTAGTGATAATATTGACTTAAAAAACTCGGATTTCCTTTTTCTTCAGAGTAATAATAAATTCCGATTATTAATTTACTATTGTCAGGTACTTTGTCATTAATTCCATTGTCATTACTTGTCCATTCCGTTTGTTTGATAATTCCTGTCAGTTTTTGGTCTATCGGATTTCCAAATCCACTTATTTCAGTCACACTTTTAATTGTCAAATCAGATGCGAATGTTATTTCATAAATCCCAAAATTTTTATCAAGTTCAATTCCTTTAAATTGTTCTAAGTTTTTATGAAGTTTTGATATTTCTCGATAACTTATTTTATCAGTCGAATTAATATTATTTTTCTTGAATGTTCTTAAAATATCTAATTCACGTTTCTGTCTATTCTGATTAGTTTTATTAAGATACAGTATACCAGAACACATTCCAATTCCAAAGTTCCCGTCTTTGTTTTTTCGTGCATAAGCAACTAACTTTGTGTTTGTAGGAATATAAATGTCGCAAGAACTTCCAATTCCATTATCACTTCTGCCATAAACATAAATTGATTTCAATTGTTCTCCTTTATACAATTCATTAATCTTTATGTCTGCTTTATATCCTTGTTCATTTTTTTGATTCGGATAGATTTTTAGAATTGTTATGTTAGCGACAAATTCCGACTCAATAAATTTTTCCGTTATTTTCGGTTCATCGCAATCGCAAGCAAAAACTCCGATTGAAAATAGAAATATTGTGATTTGCAGGATGTTTTTCATAATTGATGGCAACGGACTTGTGTATGGAACGTAGCGTGCAAAAAGACACTAATTTTTCGGATAAACACAGAGCCGAATTTTTATATTTTGTTTTAATTTATTTCTTTAATACCAAATCAAAAGGTTTTGCGACATCGCAAATAAACACAGACTTTTGAACTAACACAAACCAGCCCTATTTACTATATATAGTGTTAACATTAGTTTGCTTTTTTTAATATTTTACTTATTTCAGGTGTTTTTTTGTCGTAAGCAACAATTATGGAATCCCCGACTTTATATAAATCTTTTGTTGATGAAAATTGACAATCAATAATTTTGTTTTCAATTTCTATTTGATAAGAATAAATCCATTTAGCGGCTATTTCCTTTCGTTTTATTATATATGCATCTCTAAACTCTTTTTCTAGTATTACAGTTGAAGTCTTAGGAGATTCTTCATTTAAATTACTCAATATCGTATTTATTTCATCACCATAAAAAATGTTGTCAAAAACAATAGTAGTAGGTATTATACACAATACAGATAAAAGCAATATTAATTTTTTAGTTTTGTTGTTTGGAAAGAATATCCCTTTTAAAACAGAGAAAAAGACACCCCAAGATATTCCTATTAGTATTATTGATAGTATACCCCAAATAGTTTGTCTCGTTATTCCCAGAAGTCGATATATTACTAAAGCTAAAACTAAAGGAATAAGACTTAATAGTATTTTTTTTGAGTTTTCAACAGTAAATTTAGCGGTAATATTTTTTATGTCAAATCCAACGTTATTTTTTGGAGGAGGTGGCGGAGTTAAATCTTTTTCGTAAAATTCACATTCATTATTAAAATCAGCAATGTTACCAGTTAGATTACAAATCAAGCCTTGTTTGAAATCTGGTTTTCTATTAACACAGGTTTTACAAAATTTCAAATGATCTTCTCTTGTCATATTTGTATTTTTTTTAATTAATGTTAACGGTCTCGGCTATGAGTAGTTGCGTGGGTTAGCACTTAACTTTGCAAGTACACACCAAGTTGGAAATTCCTGCGGAATTTCCAAAGAAGGCGAGAACAAGCAATTACTTATAGCCATTGTTGTGTGGCGTTTTTTTCTATTTTTCCTTATATTAATTTTTTCATACAGCCAAATCATCAGCTCTGATTTTTTTAGAATCGTTATCTTTTTGTTGCAACAAAGCAAATCCAAAAGTTAGAACTCCAACTCGACCAATAAACATTAAAATAATTATCAATGTTTTCCCAATATTAGATAAATCTCCTGTAATTCCTGTGCTTAATCCAACAGTTCCTAAAGCGGATGCTACTTCAAATAATATGCTTTCAAAAGAAAAGTTTTCAAAGTAAGAAAGTAAAAATGAAAACAAGAAAATTAAACTCGTATAAAGCATAAAAGTAGATGTCGCAACATATATTCTCTCAAATGGAATAAGTCGGTTTAAAAATGTGATTTTTTTCTGACCAAACAATCGACTTTTCAATATCGATAGCATTGCCGTTAATGTCGTTATTTTCATTCCTCCTGCTGTTCCCGAAGGCGAAGCACCGATATACATAAGAAAGGTTACAAGCAACAATATTGGCAAAGATAATTCACCGATAGGTATCGTGTTAAATCCAACAGTTGTCATAGCTGACATTGCTTGAAAGAAAGAGGTCATTAGTGAACTATTTGAGCCAAGAATAGATGATGACTCTGTTGTGTAAATGAGTAAAGTACCTAAAAAAAGCAAAAACAAAAAGCCATAAACAATGATTTTAGTTGTAAACGAAATTTCTTTTGATTTACCTCTAATTCGATACCACAAATCTGTAATTACAATAAAACCCAAAGAACCAGAAATTGCTAATACAGAAATAATTGTATTAATAAAAGTATTGTCTTGATAGCTTTCGAAACCATCATTAAACAATCCAAATCCAGCTGTGCAAAACGATGAAATACTATGAAAAATTGAAAACCAAATTGCTTTTAAACTTCCCATTCCTGAATTGGTAAAGGCAAAGTAGAAAAGTATAGCTCCAATAGTTTCCATTATTAGGGTAAAAACAATAACGCTTTTGATGAAATCTTTTATCTGAATTGTATTGGGTAAAGTAAATTCAGTACCTATTAACTTACTATGCCAATGAGTTATTTTTTTTGTGGTAAATATTAAATAGTATGTCGTTAGCGTCATATATCCAATTCCGCCAATTTGTATTAATGCCATAATAACAAACTGACCGAAAAAATTATAGGAATCGAAAACGCTTATAGTTACAAGTCCAGTAGTTGAAATTGCAGAAGTCGAAATAAACAAATTATCTAAAACGGATATGTCGGTTTTGTGAAAAAAAGGAATAGACAGTAAAATAAATCCAATGAGCGTATATAAAAAGAATCCCCAAACTAAATTCATTTGAGGTGATTTACTAATTTGGAATTTTCGGTACCAATTAGATATTTTCTTGTATGTTTTATTTTTCATTTTTTGTATTCAGGTTTTTGTTTGTAAATGACACACAACTAGTAAATAAACTCAATTTATTGCGTTTATTCCGCCAATATGGGTGAGTAAATGCACATTTGGCTTGCTAGTTTGTTATTTGGTTGTTTTATTTTCTTATAATATATATTAATTTTTTATACTGTAATAATGGAAATGTGTAATTGGCATATTTTTAGTACAATTTGTAATTATACATAAAAAACTAGAGAAGTTAACACCCTGTATTTTGTTTATATAGTGTTTTTGTGTTCTTGCTGCTAGCGTGTAATAATATGCTATTTTTTTTAGATTAGTATTGAGCCACACAGTAGGTGCATTATAAATATACACATGCACAGAACCTTTTTGTTTTGCCCCAAAGTCCGCATTAGGTTTAGGTATTGTTAGGTGCAGTTTTTATTCTTTTCATACTTACATATTCAACAATTTTTCCACCAATAAAAACAAACAATGATATAATTCCAGAAAAAATCAGTCCGGTTATAAATGAAAAATTCCGTCCTGTATCCAAAATCATTTTTTGCATCGCTTCTTTTTGCTCAGTTGTAATTTCCTCTCCGTTAAAAAATCCGTCTCCATTTAAGTCAAATTTTTGTAGAGCCAGTTCCGATGTAATGTCAGAATAAGTCGCTCCTCCAACAATCAGAAGATAAATTCCGAAAAACACAGTTGTGCTTATCCAAAACCATTTCCATTTTCCATTCGCGAATAACTTTTTTCTTTTCAGAAGTATTATTCCCAAAGTCATTATTGAAATCTGGCTTGGAATTATTAAATGATATGGTAAACTTATTTCGTTCATTAGTTTCGTTTCGGTTTTGTTAAATTACCTACAACGTTTAGTATAAGAGCAGTGGCGGATTTAAGACCACAGCCTTTTCCACCAAGACCTGCTTTTGTTACTAGTATTATCGTTTGTTTTATCACTTTCTCCGCCATTGCTTTTATACATTGTTGGCGGTAGTTTTTCATCATTCGACTTCTCTTTGAATTCAAATGATTTCTTCAATTTTTCTATCTCTTCAGGGTTTTCTTTATGATATGGAATTTGTAAAAAGTCCCAGTTTTGTTTTGATAAAAATGGTTGAAGAAATTCCTCAATAATTGACTTTAAATAATTTGAATTGTCTTGAAATGATTCTACTCCAATTCTTAAGTCGATATCCAAAACATAATTAAAATCTTTGTTGTTTTGGAAAAGAAAGGTTTTACTTTGAAATTTATTTGGGGTTATTCTAAGATGAGCAGATAGCTTTGAATTTATCTTTAGTTCTCCGTAATACCATTTCTCAAAATTATACCACCCATAACCATCATTTGTCTTTTGCTCAAGTTCTAGGTCAAACGTCTTATTAATTATTCCTGCAATTTGCTCTATTGGCTCATCAGATTTTAGTCCAATAAAAAATGAAGTTGATTCATAACCGTAATAGACTAATTTGTTAATTAAGTCATCATAGGATTTAACTCTTAGTTTTTCTTCATATCCATTATCAGCACATTCTAATTCAAAATGTACAATCTGAGGAATTTCATATGCTGATTCAACATTATAACCATAATCAAAACATAACATTGTATGACCATCCATATGTGAGAGAATAGGAAGTCTTTCTAAATTAATGAATTCGGATTCTGTCGAACTTTCAAGTTCTTCTTTGTCCATATATTCTAGCAATACATCTTTTAAAATTTTATAACCTCCGTGATTGATAATTTGGTCAATTGTTGAACCATTAAATAAAAGTTCATTGACATCACCATTATGGATTAGAGCACTTTTCCATAAATATCCACCATTTTGGATTTTCATATGTTCCCTGTAAAGACTTGGAAATTTAAATCCAATTTCAGTTTCTTTTTGAACGATTTGTTCTTCCGTTCTTCCAATACTTTTATCAGTAAATCCTTTTGCAGGTTGTTTCCAAATATCTTCTGTCATATGATTTTTCTGTAATTACCGCCAACTAGTAAATAAACGCAATGTATTGCGTTTATTCCACCAATATGGGTAAATAAATGCACTTTTTGCGAGTTACTTATTTTTCTTACAATTTATAAATGTTTTTTTATAGCAAAAAATAAAATGTATGGTTGTACCATTTTGCTGCTTGTTTGGTATTAAAATGTGTATGGTTTGTTTACATAAAAAAAGCCCTAAGCTAATTACTTAGGGCTGTTGTTTATTGTATGGCTACAATTACTTATAATTAACGTTTTTATTTTTTTATACTAAAGCTAAAGGTGGCTCCTTGGCCTAAAGTAGAGCTTACTTGTATGTTTCCGCCAGATTTTTCTACTATTTTTTTTACGGTAGCTAAACCAATACCATTACCACGTATACCGTATTTGTCTTGGTTGGCGTTTACTTCAAATATTTTAAAAATCTGTTCTTGTTTTTCTTGGGGTATTCCTGGGCCATTATCTTTTACGTAAAACTGGTAATGAGTTTCTGAGTCAGACACACCCAATTCTATCTTTATTTGTTTTTTGTCACTATATTTAATTGCATTGGTTACCAAGTTTATTAATATTTGGTCTAATGCAGTTTCATTAATATACAAGTCTGTAATTGTATTTTTTAGGGTAAAATCTATATTTTGTTCAAAAGAAAACAAACCAAAAATGGTATTTTTTACAGTTTCTACCTTTACATCTACCTTGTTTTTACCTAAAATACTTTCGCTTCTGCTGTAATCTAATAAACCTTCTATTAAGCCTTTTAATTTGTCTGATGAGTCTATAATCATCTTTAAAATTTGTTTGCCCTCATCATCTATTTTAGACTGGTACATATCTAAAAACATACTTGTTAAGCTAGATACGTTGTTTAAAGGAGACTTTAAATCGTGCGCAGCAATAAAAGCAAAACGTTCTAGGTCTAGGTTTTTTTCTTCTTGCTTTTGTAGTTCTTCTTCTAATCTTTTTTTGCTTTTTCTAAGGCTAAGTAAATTCATTACTTGTTTAGATAAGGCTTGTAAAGATTTTTGCTGATGCTCTGTAAGTGTGTTTGGTTTTTGGTCTACTACACATAATGTGCCTAGTGGCAAACCTTCTTCTGTAGTAAATGGTACACCTGCATAAAACATAACATGTGTGTCTCCTGTTACCAAAGGATTGTCATGAAAGCGTTCATCTTCACTAGTATTAGGTACCATAAAAACTTGTCCGTTTTCATGTATTGCGTGCCCACAGAAAGATACTTGCCTGTCCATTTCATTTACATCTATACCGTAGCTAGATTTAAACCACTGTCTGTCTTTGTCTATAAGTGTTATCATTGCCATAGGCATATTGCAGATTTCTGCAGCTATAGCGGTAATATTATCATAGTCAGACTCTGGTAAGGAATCTAATATAGAATAAGATTGTAGCGAGTCTAATCGCTCTCTTTCTTTAATGTGCTCTTTTGGTGCTATCATGGGGCCGTAGCTTTTTTTACTTATAGTAGGTTGTAAAAAACACAAAAAATGCATTTCACGGGACTTTCCACACACTTAAACGATGTTTTAATGTGTTTATTGTATGGTGTTTAAATATAATACCGTATTATTTTATTCTAGCCTTTTATATTTGTTGTACTGGGCTGTTTTGCCTTGTTTTAGGTAGAGTTTTAATAACTTTTGTAATGAGCTTGCATTTCCTTTTTTATGATTGTCTACAGCAGATTTCCATACTTTTTCTGCCTTTAACAAGTTGCCCTTTTTGTAATAAGCCTCTCCTAATAAGTTTTTCGTAAAAACAGAAGTAGAGTCTAGCTCTAGGTATTTTATAGCCTCGTCATACTGTTTAAGTTTTAAATAAGCATTGCCTAAGTTGTAAACAACGTCTAAGTTGCCTTTGTCTGCAAGGTTTTTTGCGTATTTAATTGTGCCTTCATAATCTTGATTACTTGCACACAAAGAAGCTAGTATTTGAGCTGCAGACTCATTGCCTCTTTCAAAACTCATTTGATAATATTTTTTAGCTTCACTAAGGTTATGGTTGTTAACATATAATAATGCTAACTTGTTCATAGATTTTGTGCTGCCGTCTTCAATAGCCAACTTGTAGTGTTTTATGGCTTTTTCTATATCTCCTTTTTTCTTGTATTTATCTGCTAAAGACTCGTTAGACGGACTACAACTGTTTAGCAAGAGTACAAATACAGAAATTTGTAGTAATTTCTTCATTTTCATAGGTTAAAGTTCTTAGGTTTGTTTTCTTTTTATAGCCCGTAATAGCGTTCAAAAATTACTTGCCTTTTCTGGGGAAGAAATGGTGGCTTAAAAAAGACGTTTAGTTTTATATCATTTGTAAATTTTTATTGGTTTTTATAATTATTAATAAATTAAAGGTAAGTTATTTAAGGTACAAAAATAAGGTTATTCTTGCAAATCAAGAAAAAACTTGTAATTAATTAACATATAACGTTTTAGTAGCTGTTTAAATTTATAACAAAATAAAAGAGCCTTGCGTGGGCAAGACTCTTTACTAAATACAATTGTGTTTTAAATTAAGTTATAATTTGTTCTTATGCAGTTGCTTAAAGTTGGTAATTGCACTTTTTTGATTCTTAGTTAGATTTTTATCTTGTAAAAACCAATACACACGCCTAGCAGTAATAAAGTTAGCATTTAGTAATGGTATTAGGTGATCTGCGGTTTTTTCTGAAAAGTAATTTTTACTTTCTAGCATTTGCAACAATGCAGCTATCTCTTGATACGTTTTTAATTTACCAGCATAAGCACTAATACTGTCTAAATACTTGGGTTTTATATTGTGTGTAGTATTTTTTATAGATTTTAGTGCGGCTATCTTTTGTGTTAAATTCCCATTTATAAATAGCTTTTTAATGGTTTTTAAATAGGTGTTTTTAGGAGAACCTTCTAGGTAATTAATAGTAGGTTTTACCTCTTTTTGTGTCTCTTTTAAATTTTTAAAAATTGCGTTTATAAAGTTGTTTTTATACAATTTTCTTTTGCTCAACTCTGCTAAAGCAAGTGTGTAGTAAGTTGTATTTTTTTTGTTTATAAAAGCAAGTAATTGCGCATCTGTTGCTGTGCTTGCAGTTATTTGTTGGGCAATTGATATTATTTCTCCGTTAGCCCAATGCCAAAGCGTAAAACAGGTAAGTGCTGCGCCAGGTACAGTGTCTTCTTCAGCTAGGTCTAATGCTGTTGCTCCAGATATGGCATCTATATTGTCACTTAACTCATTTTTTACTGTTAAAACATCTTCTATGTACACTTCTTTAAAAGGTGATTTTTTGTTTTTGAGTATGGTGTGTAACTTATCATAATCTTTGGGTGCAAATACATCTGCTTCATACTTTTCTAAAGTTGCTCCTTTTTGTAAAGTGTACCGTTGGTATTCTCCTATGGCATTCCAGTACATACGAACCGGAATTACTTTACACACATTTTCTAAACAAATTACAGACTGTACGTCCATAAAATACTCTGTGGTAATACCTGCAGCATTTTTAACTTGTGTAAGTACTACTTTGGTAGGTGCTTTTTCTCCTGGGTGCTGTACTGTAACCACATGCTTTATAGTGCTGTAATTATTAGCATAATAATTTTGGTAGCTGTGTTTTTCTTTTTGAAGCGGAATCAAAAAGAAAAACACAATGCAACTATATATGTTTAATTTATTTAGCATCATTTATGCGTAACAACGAACCTCAAATAACTTTACATCTTTAGCGCCATACGTTTCTGTTATGTTAATTTTAATGGCGGTTACTTTGGTGCTGTTAAACTTAAATTTAATAAGCCTAGTTTGGTTATTGTCAATAGCTCCTAGGTTTGTCCATTTGCCATTTACCCTACCTTGTATTTTAATTGCTTTGGTCATTTCTTCAGGTACACCATTTGTAAATAACTCATCATTTCTACTGTCTTTACGCATCATAATATTACGATTTACATTGGTGTCGCATTTTATTTCTACGGCAGATAGTGCTATAGGTGCATTCCACTCTAATTGTAATTCTGCGGGTAATCCTTTAGACATCCAATGATTAATTTTGCCGTCTATGTCTCTAGAAATTCCGTTGGTAAGTAGTTTTGCATCGCCAGATGAAGTAGTAGAAGCAAAAATTAAACTTGCTTTTTTAGCCAAGTCATTCGGATCTTTTGCAGGTCTTTTAGGAATGTAAACATCGTCTCTTAACAATTGCTCTTGCAACTCATTTATGTATTTTTTACCAACTTCCCTAGGTGTTGTGTTTTTTTGATTACAAATAGCTGCTGCTGTACCCACTGCTTGCCCCATTAATGCACAAGTTGCCATAATACGGCTAGATGATAGCGCAATGTGAGTTTGACTAACATTACGCCCAGCAAACATTAAGTTAGTGATGTTTTTAGAGTACAAGCTTCTAAACGGAAATTCATAAAGATCATGAAAATGATAATGAAAATGAGTTGGTGGTTCAGTAATATTGTCTATTCCTCCCGGAATATGCTCATCTATTGGCCAACCACCAAAAGCAACAGCATCTGGGTAATGTTTATACTCTGTTAAATCTTTTTCAGACACAATGTAGTCTCCTATAAAACGGCGAGATTCTCTACGGCATGGCAGTGAGCCAACCCAATCTAAGGCAAAGTTTTCTGCTTCCGGAAATTCACCTGAGTTTTTTATGTAATCCCAAACGCCATGTAAATACCCCATTAAACGGTGTCTGTTTTCTTCATAATCTGCAATAATATCATCATCACTACCTAGCTCTATCCACCAAATTCCGTTTTGAAAACCAGCAATATTACGTTTAGGATGTGCTTTTTTATAATCGTATTTTATTGCGTAAAAAGGAGGAGTGTATTTCATAGGTCTTCCCATATCTTTAGAAGACATAAGTAGGGTAGCTCCCATTTGCCAACCATCTGCTTTTTCTGGTGCAAATGTTTCGTTAAATTCAGATGCAGCTTCTCTACCTGTTCTGTATTCTGCTCCTGCCGTTGCAGCTAACAAACCATCTCCAGAACAGTCTATAAAAATAGGTGCGTTTAGTGTGTACAGCATTTCTGTTGTAGATTGCCAACATAAAGCAGATTTAATTTTTGAACCAGACATTACAGCTTCTATTGCTTGTGTGTTTAGCATTAGAGTTAGGTTTGGCTCACGCATAACATACTCGTACAAAACATGGTCAAAAACAGTATAGGCTTCTTGTTCGTTGCAAAACCTATTTAAAAGTAGCATTTCTTCAATAATACCAGTTTCTCTTTCTGCTTTTCCGTTTTTTAATCTGTTTACACCATTTAAATGTACACGCATTTCACTAGATGCATTACCTCCTAAAACAGGTCTGTCTTGCACAAGTACAGTTTTAGACCCATTGCGTGCGGCAGCAACTGCGGCACTTATACCAGCTGCGCCACCACCAATAACAACAACATCATAATCTGCTGTTTTTTTACGGTTTGGTATACCTGTTTTTCCGCTACCTAAATTATACCATTTGTCTGTATCTCTGTTGTAAACAATATCTTTTGGACCTCCGTGGGCAGTGGTTATCATTGGCACAACACTAGCAGCCACTGCGGCCTTGGTTCCTTTTTTAAAAAAATCTCTTCTTTCCATAATTCTATATTTTGTAAAAAGTTTGTTTGGTTTTACTTTAATTTTGGTTTATTTCCTTGCCACCCTTTAGTAAACTGTAGCATTAGTTTTTTTACCAATTTTGGATTTTTACTGGCAATATTTACAGTTTCAGATGGATCTAACTTATGGTTATACAGCTCTATGAAAATGGGTTCGTTTTTAGGTTTGTGTTTATCTTTCCACACAATAAAGCGGTAGTCTTTTGTTCGCATAGCATATCCCATAAGTGTATTTTCAAATACATTTCTATTCCATTTGCCTTTTTGCTGATGAATTATTCTTGCTTCTACATTTTTAATAAGCGGGCCAAAAAAGGTTTCTTTCATTGCAGGCCTTAGTGGGTAAGCTCCCCATTCTCTAAGTGCTGGTGTAGGAAACTGACTAAAAGCTGCAGTTTTCCATTTTTTAGTTGGCTTGTTTACTATTGGTTTAAAACTGTAGCCTTCTACATAATTTGGTACAGGAATATTAGCGTAGCTGCATAAGGTTGGGTAAATGTCTACAAGTTCTACCAAGGCATTTGTTTTTTTACCGCTGCTTTTTTTAGGCATATTTGGAGCCCAAAATAGCATAGGAACTCTAGTGGCTACTTCATAATTGGTAGCTTTACCCCAAATACCCATATCTCCTAAATGGTATCCGTGGTCACTCCAAATAATAATAATGGTATTGTCTCTTAGTCCTTCTTTTTCAAGCTGAGTTATTATTTTACCTATTTGAGCATCTACATAGCTTACACAAGCTAAGTATGCGTGCTTTAAGGTAACAGCTAAATTGTTATTTAACTCTCCTTTTTTTGGTATGCCACTTCTGGTTCTTAACTCAAAAGAAGCGTGTAAGCCCATTTCTGCACCTCCTTTTGGGCCTTGTTTTTCTAATGCCAGTTTTATAGTATTAGGGTTGTATAGATCCCAATATTTTTTTGGAGATGTCCAGTTTAAATGTGGTTTGTTAAAGCCTAAACCAAGAAAAAATGGCTTGTTGTTGGTTGCCATTTCTTTCATTGTTGCAATGGCTAGTTCTGTGTTGTAACCATCTAAATATTCATTATCTGCTACATCTGCGTTTTCATAAGCCGTACCCATTGCTAATCCGTATTTGGCAACTTCACCATACTTAGCAATCATTTTAGCTCTTTGTTCTTTTCTATCTTTATTATTTTCTTCTAGTACAAAACCTCCAGGTCTTTTAATGTTTTTTAAAAGCATACTATCAATTGCAGGTTGTCTGCTCCATGACAGTCCATCATCTAAATCACCATGATGAAAAATTTTACCACAATACACGGTTTCATAACCGTTATTTTTAAATTGTTGTGGTAGGGTTACTACATTTGGGTTTGCATCTCTAAACTTTATATAGTTGTGGTAAACACCACTAGTCTCTGGGCGTATGCCTGTAAGCACACTAGCTCTAGATGGTCCGCAAATTGCTTGTTGGCAATATGCATTATTAAACAACAAGCCTTCAGTTGCTAACTTGTCTAAATTTGGAGTAATAGCAATGTTAGATCCGTAACAACCCAATTCTGGTCTTAAGTCGTCTATAGCAATAAAAAGTATATTAGGTTTTTTTTGAGAATAACAGCTAGTTGTTATCAAAATAAAACAGATTATCTTAATTAACTTTTTCATTCAAAATTAAGTTTGTGAGTCTTCTCAAATCTAGATTAAACTCTTATAAAAGCAGTAAAATATCACCTTACAAAAACTTAACATTGCTATTTTTTCGTGTTTTTTTACTTAACTTTAAAGTAATTTAAATTTTAAATTAAATGATATTAAATGTATGATTTTCAACATATTAAAGCGTTTAAAGTTATTTGTTTTTCTTGCGTATTTACTTAATGCTATATTTTTTAACACCTTACAAGCCCAACAGTTTAAGGCCTTTAAAAATAAACCTGTTATTACAGAAGAATATTTAGACACTAGTTTAAAAGAAGCTAAAAATGAATATGCTATTGCTTTAAAAAAGAACGACTCATCTGCAGTAATTGAGAGTTTACTTAGTTTGTGTTATTTAGAGCGAATTAATTTGAATTATAGTGATGCTTTTATGTACGGAGGAGATGCTTTGTTTAGAGCAGAGGAATTAAAAGACACACTTTTAATGGCTAGAGCAAATGAAGAAATTGGGTATTTAAATTATTTGTTTAAGCAAGATGATTTGGCTGGTATAAATTTTAAAAAGGCCTATACTTATTTTAAGATTTCTTTTGATGAAAAAAAAATACCAGCAAAGGATATGTATAGCGCAAATTACAATTTAGCCTTGTATTACCAACGTACATCTAATACTGTAATGCTAAAAAAATACATTGCAAATTGTGCTGCTATTGCCAAAAGAGAAAAAATGGACCCCATTTACAAAGCTTATTTAGACGAAAAAAGAGCATCTATATTAGAAAAGAGTAGCAATTTAAATGAAGCATCTAAACTATTAACTAGTTCTATTAAAGCTATTAACAAAAAGTCGTCACTAATACATAATAGTTTTTTAATTGTACTTTACTCAAGGTTAGGAGGAATATACAGAAAGCAGAAAAAAACAGAGCTTGCAAAACAGAATTATGAAAAAGCTTTGACAATAAAAGATGTTGAGGGCGAATTAACTTTTTATAGAAGTTATGTGTACTCTAGGTATGCAGATGTTTTGTACAAACTAAAAGACTATAAAAGCTCTTACCAGAATTTGCGTATTGCTAATGAAATAAATGACAGATACCTTAACCCAAGAAATGATAGTAACCAAGGTTTTTTAACCATACATAGCCATTATAGTGAGCAACTAAATGCAAAAAATGAATTGTTAAACAATCAAAAGTTAGAGCTGGCTAGCCAAACACAAGAAATATTACGATTTAGAATACTGTTTTTTGCAATAGTGTTTTTGCTAATAATAGCAGCATTGGTAATTAGATCTAGGTTACGCTTTTTAAAACACCAAAAAAAGCAGCAAGACTCTAATGAGCAAATTGCAATTAAAAATAGTGAGTTAATGATTAATACATTGCAGCTAATAGAGCGTGAAAAAGTAATAAAAGAACTAAGTAATTACATAGAAAAAGAAAATACATCTAACAAAGCACCAGCAATTTTAAAGTTAATAAGAAAACGTTCTGTTACATTATGGGAAGCCTTTAATAATAGATTTTTAGCTCTTAATGAAGGTTTTTATGAGCGTTTAAAACAAAAAGTTCCGGATTTAAGTTCTGCAGATTTAAAAGTGTGTGCATTAATTAAACTTAATTTTAGTGGAAAAGAAATGGCTTATTTACTTGGTATTTCTTTAGGTAGTGTACACGTAGCAAGGCATAGGCTGCGTAAAAAAATGAAAATTGATAGAGACGTAAATTTAGTAAATTACATAAACTCTATTTAATGGAGCTATAAAATAAAAGAGCCTTACATAAGTAAGGCTCTTTAGTGTTTACAAATAAACTAACTCAAACAATTGAGAACTAAACTAACTGTTATATTAATAACCAAAGTTTTGTACCATAGTTGGTGCTTTTTCTACTTCTGTTGCAGGTATAGGAAGGTAGTAGTGTTGTGCCATCCAAGGTCTTTCTACCACAGTTACTTCTTCACTAATTTCAGAGCCATCAGTAGTTTTTGTCCATCTTAATCCTTTTACATCAAACCCTAAGTGGTCTTCATTCATCCATCTTCTTTCATCAAAAAAGTTATGACCTTCAAAACATAATTCTATACGTCTTTCTCTTTTTATAGCTTCAAGTAAATCTGCTCCTGTAGCAGTAATGTCTGGCTGCAATGCTCTAGTAGATATTTTGTTTACAAATGTTCTGGCTGTAGCTTCATCACCTAAATGGTATTGTGCTTCTGCATAATTTAAATAAATTTCTGCTAGCCTATATAGTATGTAAGGTCGCTCTGGAGATATACCAGTTAAACCGTCTACCAAACCTTCTGCATTTAAAGTTCCAATACTTTCATCTTGAAACTTTCTAATGTTATAGCCTGTTTTAGAGGAATGTTGTTGGTTGCCTAAACCCTGCTCAGAGTCTAAGCCGTGTGGGTGAGCACCTGTATCATTAGATAAATAATACTGTACTTTACGACCTCTAAATTCTGCTCCGTTGTAATTAAGATCTGCATAATACCTCATTTCTCTATTGATATTAGGGTTTGCAGGATCAAAGCTAGCGTCATTAGTAGTGCTACCATCTGCCATATTAAATTGTAAAGCAAAGTTATGAGTAGGAGCAGCTAAAGCCCAACCACTGTATCCGCTAGGAGAAAATGTTTGGTCTGGCAAAGAGTTTGCATCTGTGCCAAAATCATAATAAAGAGCACTGTAAGGCCTTGCAAAAAGAATGTCTTCATTGGGTGATAAAAATAATTTTTGGTATTCTTCTGCATTAGCAACAGCAATTAAATCGCGCGCACCAACTAGGTCTATTACAGCTTTAGCAGCATCTGCAGCATCTTGCCATTTTGTAGGTTTAGAGTAGGTGTATAGTGGGTCATTACTAGGAGCAAATGCAGGGTCATGTAATTTACTAGCGGCATATAATAATGTTCTAGACTTTACGGCTAATGCAGCTAATTTAGTTGCTCTACCAAACTCGCTACCTGGTCTTGTTTCTGGTAAAACAGCAGCAACATCATCTAACTCTGTAACAATAAAATCTACACACTCTTCATAACTATTACGTACTAAAGCAAAATCGTCATCTAAACCTAAAGCATTTTCTAAAATAGGAACACCACCATAAAAACGAATTAATTTGCTATAAACATTAGCGCGTAAAAAACGCATTTCAGCTTTTAAAACAGCTACTTTTTCTGGGTCTTTTTGCATTGCTTGGCTATCATCTACTTTATCTAAAAACTCATTAGCAAGTCTTACATAATCCCAATAGTTATCCCATTTTCCGTTTAACATACCAACAGTACCAGGTGTCATACCAGCTCTAAGTCTAAATTGGTCTAGTAGTTTAAAATTAAAAATAGCCTCATAAGAACCTACCTCTAGATTAAATCTACGTCCCCACCATTGCCTTTTATTAACGCCCCAACTTTCTGTACTGTTGTAAACAGTATATACTAGTCTTTCTAACTGTTCTGGGTCGTTATATATTAAGTCTTCTGCAAAGGCATCTGTAGCCTCTACATCTAATACATCATTACAACTAGACAAGCAAAACAGGCCAATTGCTATAAATGTATATATTAATTTTAAATTTTTCATATCTGTATTTTTTTAAATTAGAAACTAAAGTTTACACCTAATGTATATGTTTTTAAAGACGGGTAAGTACTACCTCTAAAGTTATTGTAACCGGCTGCTTCTGGGTCTAAACCTAGCTTTTGCACATCAGAAAACATTGTAATTAGGTTAAGTCCTCTTGCAAATATTTTTATATCACAAAACTCAATTTTGTCTTTTGGAATAGTATAACCTACTTCTATTTCTTTTAGCCTTAAGAAAGATGCATCATGCAACCATAAATCTGCTCCTTGAAAGTTTTCAGAATTTCCACTTTGGTTACCACTATACTTGTCACTTTGTCCAAAAGCTCTAGGGTATCTAGAGTCTCTGTTTGTAGGTGTCCATCTTTGGTTAAATACATATTCTGGTTTTGCTCCTGCTTGATCAAAAAACACTAACATTTTAGCCTCTGCTTGCCCTTGAAAAAGGAAGCTCATATCAAAATTTTTGTATTTAAAACCACCGTAAACACCATATTGAATTTGTGGAATGTTAGAACTGTAATCTCTAACTCTATCATTAGCATCTATTTTACCGTTACCATCGGTATCTAAATATATTGGCTCTCCTTCTACAGTACCGCCTAGTTTAACATCTGTAGCATCTACTTGTGCTTGATCTCTAAAAATTCCTGCTGTTGGATAAGTTATGTAAGAGTCTATAGAATACCCTTCTCTTTTTCGCCATTCTGGTACATCACTAGCTTCTGCTAAAAATACCACTTCATTTTTAGCTTTGGTAACGTTACCGCCAATGTTATAGCTAAAATTATCATTTACTTGTTGGTTCCAGCCTAACTCTAGTTCCCAACCAAAGTTATCTACTTTACCAATGTTTTCTGCTGGTAATGTTAAACCAGCTGCATCTGGTATAGCAGCTGCTCTAGTAACTAATATATCTTCTCTGTTTTGGTAGAAGTAGTTAAAGTCACCAGTAAGTTTACTTTCAAACATAGAAAAAGCCAAACCTATATTTTTCATATAAGCAGTTTCCCAAGTAATGTTAGGGTTTGGAACATTGTCTGGAGTATAGCCATTAAAAGTTACTCCAGGATTACCAAAAACATAGTAATTAGGATTAGCAGTATTGGTTGGTCCGCCATAATCAAAACGAGTTAAGTATTGAAAAGCACCAATACGGTCGTTACCCATTTTTGCCCACGAACCTCTTAGTCTTAGGTCTGTTAACCAGTCTGCATTGTCTAAAAAAGATTCTTTATTAATTGCCCATGATGCAGCAACACCTGGGAAGGTACCATACCTTTTTCCAGGGCCAAAGTTACTAGAGCCATCATGACGAATTGTAAAGTCTACAAAATATTTCTTTTTATAATCGTAAGAGAAAGAACCAAAATAGTTAACTCTTCCCCATTCTTGTGATGTACCAAAAGACTGTTGACCTTCATCACTACCTGCAAAAAGCTCTGTATGTTCTTTGGTAGGAAAACCTTGACGTTGAGCCCAAAAAGAACGTTGTTCTGACTGTGCTTGCTCATAGCCAACAAATGTGTTGATTGAGTGATTTTCTCCTAGTTTTTTCTTGTAATATAAAGTAGCGTTTGCCTGTACTTCATCAAACTTCCAGAAGCTTTCAGTAAGTATTCTTTCTCCTCCTCTTTGAGACTTACCTGTTGTTGGTACATATTCTCCTGTAGATTCCTGAAAAGAATAAACCGTCCATGGCGTATACCATGATTTTTGATCGTTATTTTGTCTACGTACACCAACAAAAGTTTTAAATGTTAATCCCGGAGTAATAGATTTTAAATCCCAATCTAAAGAAAAACGACCTCTTAATGTATTGTCAATTCTTTTAACAAAGCCAGACTCGTTACTAGACATAACGTATGGGTTAGCTCCGTTTTCTCCTCCCCATCCTGGTAAACCATTTGGGTAAATACCTACTTCTGTAGGTTCGTTAGTATAAATGTGCTTGTATATAAAGTTAGCATCTACACCTGGCTCTTGCGTGTTTCCAAACCTACCAGAAAGGTCTACACCTAATTTTATGTTGTTTGTTAATTTAATATCTAAGTTAGAACGAACTTGGTTCTGTCTAAATCTTAAATCTCCAGACTTAAATAAACCTACTTGTTTAATAAAGTCGCCACTTACAAAATATTTTACATCTTCACTACCACCAGAAATAGAAATTGAGTTTCTAGATTCTGGAGATGTTTTAGCAAAGGTTAAATCGCTCCAATCTGTGCTAGGGTAATTAATAGGGTCTGTACCTGCTGCATAATTATTTATTTGTTCTTGTGTAAAACGAGGAGCTTGCCCTAATCTATCATTAATTTCATTCTCGTAAATTGCGTACTGCTCAGAAGACATAAGTTCTGGAGTTACAGAAAAAGAAGATAGGTTGTATGATGAAGAGATGTTAATTTTTGGCTTACCAGATTTACCTCTTTTAGTAGTTACTAATATTACACCATTTGCTGCTCTAGCTCCATAAATTGCTGCTGCACCATCTTTTAGTATAGTTATAGATGCAATGTCTTGCGGAGATAGTTGAGAAAAAGTTCCTGTTACAACACCATCTATTAAAATTAATGGTGAGTTATTGTTTAAGGTAGATTTACCTCTAATTAATAAAGATACATCACCTGTAGAACCAGGATACCCACCTCTATCATTTACAATTAAACCAGAAACTTTACCAGCTAATGATTTAGCTAAATCCTTGTTAGATGTTTTTTCTAACTCTTCACTTTTTATGGCACTTACAGAACCTGTTACTTCTCCTTTTTTACGAGTAGTATATCCTAAAACAACAACTTCTTCTAGGTTTTCTGCATCAGCAGCCATTGTTACATTAATTGTAGTTTGGCTACCTACTGTTACTTCTTGTGCTTTGTATCCTATATAAGTAAATATTAATACAGGATTATCTCCTTCTACAGTAATACTATAATTACCATCAAAATCTGTAGTAGTACCGTTTGTAGTTCCTTTTACAACAATACTAACGCCTAACATTGGGCCTAGTTCATCTGAAACGGTACCAGTAATTGTTTTTTGTTGTGGTAGTATAGGTGCATTAGGTGTAGCACTTGCATGTAAAGGTATGGTTAGCAAACTAAATAATAAAAGTTGCGTTAATAGCAATTTGTTAGATAGGAGAAAGTACTTTCCTATTTTTTTAATTTTTGGTTTTTTCATAATTCTGAGTTGTTACGTTAGGAGTTTTTTAGTTACATAGTGTTTTGTCTAATACTTATTTAGTATAAGTATAGCCTAGTAGTTTTTAGTTGTTTTTTAGATATGAAGCAGTACATTGTTTTTAACGTAATTTCAAACAATAATAATGAGCATATCATAAAAATTAGTTTCATAATTCAAAAGAAGTGTAAAAAACAGGGTATCTATTTATCAATTTTACCTTTCGATAACATTATTTTAACCTTTTTAATTAAAAAGGGGCTATTTTAGGGTAAAGAGGAGTTTTTTGGGGTAGGTAACCGCTATAATTAATTTTTAGAGCGTTAATTGTTTCTTTTACAGCACCTAACAGTAGGCGTAAAAAAACTCCTTAGTAGTATAAGGAGTTTGTATTAAAATATATGTTTGTATTTATTTAGGTAATGCAAAGGTATTATTAAAAGTAGCCATTGTGCTGTCTTTCCACATTTCTTGCAAATAGGTTGGGTCAAACCACAGTGGTTCTGTGTGTGTTTTACTCCATTGTTCTGCATCGTTTACAAGCCCTTTTAATATGTCTGGGTGTGTAGCACTTAAATCTTTTTTTTCGCCTATATCTTCCGTAATTTTAAATAGTTTCCAAGGTTGCTTACTAACTTTTAATGCTTTCCATTCGTCTTTTCTTGCAGCTACATCTGTATAGCCTTCTCTGTGTCGCATAGCAAACAACGTTTCTTTTTTGTGTATGTTTTTGTTGTTTAGTATAGATTCCCAAACATTTTTTCCGTGTAAAACTTTGTTGTCAGGAAGCTTTGCTTTTCCTATATGAGCTAGTGTAGGGTAAAGGTCTAAGCTTGTAATAGGGAAGTTGTTTGTATGCCCTTTTGCAATATTTTTTGGGCAATACATAAACATAGGAACGCGGTAACCACCTTCCCAAGTATCTCCTTTTCTTCCGTGTAAAGGATTGTTTGTAGCGCCATGATCTGTATTGCCTCCATTATCACTTAAAAAGATAATTAGTGTATTTTCTAATTGATTTGTTTCTTTTAAAGTGTTTACTATTTGTTTAATCCCTCGGTCTACAGCATAAACCATAGCAGCATAAGTTCTTCTATCTTTATCTTTGATGACTGAAAATTTTTCCAAATCTTCTTCTTTTGCTTCAAGTGGTACGTGCGGTGCATTGTATGCCAAGTATAAAAAAAACGGTTTCTTTTTATTTGACGCTTCTTTTACAAAACGAGATGCTTCTCTAGAAAAAGCATCGGTTAAATATTCTGTTTCTTTAACTTCTTTACCATTATGTTCTAGCGGAAGTATGTAATCTCTAATTATTTTTTTCTTAGCTTTTTTTTGCTTTTGGTACTGTGCTTGGTATTGTTCTGGAAAATAATTGTGCCCTCCACCTAAAAAGCCATAAAAATCTGTAAAACCACGTTGATTGGGATGAAACTCTTCTGTGGCGCCTAAATGCCATTTTCCAATAGCTCCTGTGTAATAGCCAGACTCTTGTAATGTTTTAGCTATAAATTGCTCGTTGGTATCAATTCCTTTGCCTAAAGATTCTCCGTTAGCAGGTAAATTAAACTGTGAGCCTATAGTATGCGGATATTTACCAGTTAATAGTGCAGCCCTACTTGGTCCACAAAAAGGATGTGCTACGTAAGCCGATGTAAATATGGTTCCTGCATTTGCTAGTTTGTCTAATTCTGGTGTTTTAATATCTGTACTGCCATTAAAACCAACATCAGAATACCCTAAATCATCACAAAGAACCAATAAAATATTAGGTTGTTTTGTTTCTGTTTTAACTTCTGTTGCTGCTTGGGCAACTTTTTTAGGTTTGTTGTTGCAGCTTAATGCAGTTAGTAAAACTGCTAATACAAGTGTCTTTGAGTTTTTATTAAAAATCATACTCTTAATACTTAGTTAAGTTGTGCTAAATTGCCTTTCCAACCTTTGTTAAATTGAACAAGTAGCTTTTTTACAATCTCTGGATTTTCTTTAGCTATATTTATAGTTTCGTTAGGGTCGTTTAAATGGTTGTACAGTTCAATAAAAATAGGTTTTGCGTTTTTGGTTTTATAATCTTTCCAAACAATAAATCTATATTCTTTTGTGCGCATAGAGTAGCCCATTAATTTGTTCTCAAACAAATCTCTATTCCATTTATCTCCTTGTTGTTTTTTTATCTTTTCTTCAACTTCTTCAATTAAAGGGCCAAATGATGTTTCTTTCATTCCTTTAGATAATGGGTTAGCAGCCCATTCTCTTAACGCTGGTGTAGGAAACTGACTAAAAACAGCTTTTTTCCAATCTAAATTTGGGTTGCTTAATAATGGTTTAAAACTTTGTCCTTCTACTGTGTTAGGCACTGCTACATCTACTAAATCACAAAGAGTAGGGTACATATCTACAAGCTCTACTAAGGCATCTGTTTTTTTGCCTTTTATTTCTTTTGGCATATTGGGAGTGTTAATTATTAAAGGCACTCTTGTTGCAATTTCATAGTTTGTTGCTTTGCCCCAAATGCCCATATCACCAAGGTGCCAACCGTGGTCACTCCATAATATAACTATGGTGTTGTCTCTTTGTCCAGATTCTTCTAGGGCTTTTAACATACGTCCTATTTGTGCATCTATATAACTTACACAGGCTAAATATGCGTGTTTTAATTTAATTGCTTGTTCATCTGTAATATCTCCTTTTTTAGGAATGTCTGCTCTAGCTCTTAACTCAAACGAAGCGTGTAACCCCATAGCAGCCCCGTCTTTTGGACCTTGCTTTTGTTGAGCCAATTTTATATCATCTTCATTATACATATCCCAATATTTTTTTGGAGCTTGCCAGTCTAAATGTGGTTTTTTCATTCCTAATCCCAAAAAAAATGGTTTGTTAGGGTTTTTGTTTAGCATATCTTTTAAAGTTGCTATTGCAAGGTCTGTATTATAACCATCTTCATATTCATTATCAGGATAATCTGCAAACTCATAAGCCGGACCTTTACCTAGTCCATTACGTAATGCATTTTCTCCGTACTTGGCTACCATAGCAGCGCTATTTTCTTTATGCAATTTTATGTTTTCTGGTAGTTTAAAGCCAAATTTTGGCTTTTTACTAGCGCTCATTTGGCTATGTGGCACAGGTTTTCTACTCCATGATAATTTAGGGTCATTGTATTTTCCGTGGTAAATTTTGCCTGTGTGTACGGTTTCATATCCGTTTGCCCATAATTGCTGAGGTAGTGTTACAATATCTGGGTTAGCATCTCTAAAATAGGTGAAGTTTTCTACTACGCTTATGCTTTCTGGTCTGGCTCCTGTCATTAAACTAGCTCTAGAAGGGCTGCATATTGCTTCTTGGCAATAGGCATTATTAAATTGTAAGCCATTACTAGCTAAAGCGTCTATGTTAGGAGTAATGGCAATTTCAGAACCATAAGTGCCAAGTTCTGGGCGTAAATCATCTACAGCAATAAATAAAATATTTGGCTTTTTTTTGATTTCTTTTTTTGTCTCTTTTTGTGATTGGCAACTACTTATAAATAAAAGTAGTAATATTAATTGCGCGTATCTCATTTAGTATTTCAAAAGTTAATATTAAGTGCTATCAAAATAACCTAAAACAAGCAATTAAATGTTCTTTTAGTTTATCCTTGCGTTGCACTATTTTACCCTATTTGTTTATACTTGTATTATTTTAATGAGTAACCATTGCTTTTTGGGTACCTTAAAAGTGTTTTTAGGATATGTTTAATTTTACTTATGTTGGTAAAATAAAGTGTTAATAGGTTAATTATAGCGGTTTGTTGTGCTTATTTTTGCTTAAATTTAAAACATAGACATCTTTACAAAACTAAATATAGGATTTATGACCAAACTAAAAATTAACGGAGAAATACATACGATAGATGTAGATCCAGAAATGCCTTTGTTATGGGCAATAAGAGATATTATAGGTTTTACAGGAACTAAATTTGGATGCGGAAAAGGTTTTTGCGGTGCTTGTATGGTTTTAATGGATGGTAATGCGGTAAACTCTTGTCAGCTTCCTGTTTCTGCTGTGGGTGAAAATGAATTAATTACAGTTGAGGGACAGACAGAAAATCTTCAGTTATTACAAAAATCTTGGGCAGAGCATAATGTTCCGCAATGTGGTTTTTGTCAATCTGGACAATTAATAACAGCAACTGCATTGTTAAACGGTAATAGCAACCCTTCTGATGAAGATATAAATAATGCTATGGTGCGTAATATTTGCCGCTGTGGTACATATCCGCGTATAAAAAAGGCTATAAACCATTCTGTTGAATTAAAAAACAAAGGCTAGTATGAAAGATGTAAAAAATGTAAGTCGTAGAAGTTTTTTAAAAGGATTAGGTTTGGCTTCAGGCGGATTAATAATTGCCTCTGGAACAACACTTTTTATTGGCTGTGAACCTAAAGAAGTAATAGAGTTTAATCCTAATTTATTTGTTCAGCTTAATTCTGATGGAAATCTAATTTTAGTAGCGTCTAGATCAGAAATGGGTCAAGGTGTGCGTACTTCTTTAACGTCTGTTATTGCAGATGAAATGGAGGCAGATTGGGATAGAGTAAGTATAAAGCAGGCTGTAGGTGATGTTAAGTACGGTGATCAAAATACAGATGGCTCTAAAAGTGTACGTCTTTTGTATGAAGAAATGCGTAAAATTGGAGCCGCTACAAAGGCAGTTTTAATTGCAGCAGCAGCTAAAAAATGGGAGGTTCCTACATCAGAACTAAAAGCAGAAAACCATTTTGTTATAAGTAATAGTGGAAAAAAAATAGGATTTGGAGAACTTGTAGAGATTGCTAAAACTATAGAGGTTCCTAAAGATGTTGTTTTAAAAGATCCTAAAGATTTTAAATTTATTGGTAAATATTTACCAAGTAAAGATGTAGAAAACTTATCTAACGGAAGTGCAGTTTTTGGTTTAGATAAGCGTTTAGATAATATGAAATTTGCAGCTATAAAACGTTGCTCAGTTACTTTTGGTACAGTAAAATCTTTTGATAAAACTGAAGCCTTAAAAATTGCAGGTGTTTTAGATGTTGTGGAAATTCCTAGGGTAGAAAAACCTTTTGGTCCATTAGGAGGTGTAGCTGTTGTTGCTACAAATACTTGGGCTGCTTTTAAAGGTAAAGAGGCTTTAAAAGTAGAGTGGGATTTTGGTGCAAATGCTAATTATGATACTGAAGAGTATATGAAGCAGATAACAGCCAATGTGCAGAAAAAAGGAAAGGTTGCTAAAACGGTAGGTAATGTAGATTCTGCATTTAAATCTGCAACAAAAACTATAGAAAGTACATACCAATTACCACATTTAGTGCATACACCTATGGAGGTGCCTAATGCTGTTGTTTGGGTACAAGAGAATACGTGCGAAGTTTGGGCTCCAACACAAGAACCACAGCGTACAAGAACAGAAGTTAGTGCTTTTTTAGAAACAGATGAAAAAAATGTAACTGTTAATGTTACGTTTTTAGGAGGTGGGTTTGGTAGAAAATCCAAGCCAGATTATGTGGTTGAAGCAGCAGCCGTTTCAAAAGCAATTAACGCTCCTGTACAAGTTGTATGGTCACGTGAAGATGATATACAACATAGTTATTACCATACTATAGCTGCACAATATATGAAAGGTAGTTTGGATAAAGACGGAAAAGTAACTGGTTGGTTGCATCGTTTTGCGTTGCCTTCTATAGCGTCTACTTTTGCTCCGGGAACTGTAGATCCTGCTCCTTTTGAAGCTGCTAGTGCTACAAACGTACCTTTTGAGATTCCTAATATGCAGGTAGAAACAGGAGGAGCACCAGCGCATGTTAGAATTGGTTGGATGCGTTCTGTTATAAACATACCACACGGTTTTGCTATTAATGTTTTTGCTGATGAGTTAGCTAATGAAGCAGGAGTAGACCCGCTTGAGTTTAGATTAAATCTTATTGGTAGTGACCGCATTGAAGATACTAAAAATGAATATAAGTATGATACTGCTCGTTTAAAACACGTGCTAAAGCAGGCTGCTAAAAATGCAGATTGGGGTAAAAAATTACCAGAAGGACATGCAATGGGGCTTGCAGTACATTATAGTTTTTTATCTTATGTTGCGTCTGTGGTTGAGGTATCTGTTATAAATAATAAAGTAAAAGTACACAACATACATTCTGTTATAGATTGTGGTTTGGCTGTAAATAAAAATACAATTACCGCACAAATGGAAGGTGCTGCTATTTTTGGTATGTCTTTGGCTTTTTATGGTAAAATTACTGCTAAAGATGGCGCTATTGAACAAACCAATTTTGGTGATTACCAAATGTTACGTATGCCACAAGCACCAAACATACATATAGAAATTGTAGAAAATAACGAAAAACCAACAGGTGTTGGTGAGCCAGGGGTGCCAGTTATTGCACCAGCTATTGTAAATGCAATTTTTAAAGCAACAGGTAATAGATATAGAACATTACCACTTAAAGATTATAAGTTAGTTTAATACACCATAATTAACACAAATTAAAAGGGGATAAGTTGTAAAACTTATCCCCTTTTTTTACTAATAAAAACTAAATCTTATTCCCAAACAACTGGTAAAAATACAGTCATTTCGCTTTCTTTTTCATTATTTCTGTTAGACCATGCATAGTATGGTACAAATGTAGTATTGTACTTTTCCCATTGTGGCTTGTTTACTTTATGGTACATTTTATCTGTTTTAGCAGCGTCTTTACGTAATAAAACATTACCTGTTATAGCAGATACACCACCTAAAAAGTCTGGTCTATATTCTGATTTTAATTGAGACGCATCACCCTTAATAAAGACATCTAAAATACTAGTATCTTTTGGTAAATCTGCCGACTCTACACAATATACAAGCGGACCTCTTTTTATAGCTACTTGGTTACGCACTTCTTCAATACGTTCATGGCCTTCAACAAAGTTTATGTCTAATGGCATTGCAATGCGTATAACATCATCTTTTTTCCACTCACGATTAATAGTAGTGAACTCACCTGCTTTTACAGAGACTTCAGCCTCTTTTCCGTTTACAAAAACTTTTGTGCCTTCTGCCCAATCAGGAATTCTAACAAGCATATCAAAAGGAGTGTTTTTACATTCTTGCATTGTTATTTTTACATCTCCATTCCAAGGGTAAGCGGTCTCTTGCTTCAATTCTATTTTAGAACCGTCTGTTAGTGTTGTTTTTAGTGTGTTGCCACCATAAAGGTTTACGGCAATACCATTTTTAGATTTGCTATAAGCCCAGCCCGATACTTTTGCTATGGTACGTACCAGGTTTGGAGGACAACAAAAACAGTCTAAATAAGCTTGTCTTGTAGGGAACTCTGTGTTCATTTTATCATAGTCTCTAGAGCCATGAATTACTCTAAGTGGGTTGGCATAGTAATACCTGTCTCCCTCTAAATTAATACCAGACAATGCACTGTTGTACAATACGGTTTCCATAATATCTGCATATTTAGATTCTCCGTGTACGCCTAACATACGGTAGCTAAACATAGAGTTGCAAACATTTGCACAAGTTTCGTTATAGGCAGTCATATTAGGCATCATATATTCATCTATAAAACCTTCTTCTATTTTATCTCTGTTGGTTGATGCTCCATAGTGAGTTTGGCCTACAGCGCCAGTTACATACATTTTTTTAAGCGCAACATTCATCCATAATTTATCTAAAGCATCAATTAAGGCTTGCTCTCCTGTTTCTGCGTATACATCTGCTGCGCCTGCGTAGTAGTACAATGCTAAAACGGCGTGGCCAACTGCTTCATCAGACTTACGTAAAGGAGTACGTTCTTGTACCATATCCCCAATAGGATATCCTTTGGTTTCTGGTGTTTCTGCAACCTTGTAGGCACCCCTGTTGTTTATAAATTTTTCAGCCAATTCTAAATAACGCTTGTCTTTTGTAGTTCTGTACAGTTCTACCAAGCCCATAATTTGAGTTTGGTTAAATCCAAAACGACCGTAGCGTTCATCATCTGTCATAAATAAAGAGTATAACAAATCTGCGTGTTTAACGGCAATGTCTAGGAAGTTAGTCTGACCAGTAATTCTGTAATGAATACATGCACTTGTTAATAAATGTCCTGAATTGTACATTTCATGAAACTTTCTGTTTTCATACCTAGACCTATCTTCATTTAGCTGTATTTGAGTTTGTAGGTAGCCATCTTTTTCTTGCGCTTTTCCTATAATGTCTATATAGCTATCTATTTCTTTTAGTAAAGCTTCATCTTTGTTTTGCGCATAAACATACATTGTGGCTTCCATAAATTTATAAAAGTCACCATCATGCCAATGCATTCCTTTGTGCTCACCATCTTTTAAGCCGGCAGCAATTTTAAAGTTGTTAAGCGCGTGGCCAGTATCACCGGTTAATAAACTACGCATATAAGGAACCATTTTTGTTTCAGCAATTTTAAACTTATCTGCCCAAAAACCCTCTGTCCACTGACAGTCGCCCATATCTATACTTTTAAAAGCAACATGCGGACTATTAGCATTGTTAATAATGCCTGCATTGGGGTCTAGATTTAAAGCCAAATCTTTACTTTCTGTATTAGCAGTAATAACGGTATCATTAGTTTTTTCTTTTTGGCCGCACGAAGCAAGCACAAGTGCGCTAAATGCCAAAATTGTAATGTGTTTCATATATTAAGTTGAGTTATAGTTAGTTTTCTATTTTTTTATATCCATTACTTTCTTTTAAAGGGATGGCGTATTGTTCTATTTCTTTTTTAACCATTTCTGGGGTTCTGTAACGGTCCATACGGTCTATGTCATAATTTTCAAAAGACCTTTTAAGCATCCATAATGGACGTTGAAGGCTAGATTCCCATTCAAACATTTTTTTAAACATAGACTTTACCATTTCTGGATGTTTATATGCTATATTGTTTTGCTCTGCAATGTCTGTAGATAAATTATACAACTCTGCAGGTCTATCTGCAAATCTTATTAATTTATAGTCACCTTCTCTATAAGCTAAGCGTACTTCTTTTTTCCAGAATAAAGTATTGTGTGGTCTGCTGTTGTTTTGTCCGTTAATGTACGGAAGTAAATCAACACCATCTATATCTTTTAAATCTGCAACATTGCCACCACCTGCTGCATAAAAAGTAGGGAGTAAATCTAGTGTGCTTACCGGAAAATTGTATACAGTTTTAGACTTTATTTGTTTTGGCCAACTTATTAAAAAGGGAACTCTAATGCCGCCTTCTAAATGGTTAGATTTTGTGCCGCTTAGTGGTAGGTTTAATGATGCATTTTTATCTGTAGGTCCGCCATTGTCGTTAGAGAAAACAACAATTGTATTTTTGTCTAAACCAAGTTCCTTTAACTTGTTTAAAACAGTGCCACAAGCCCTATCTAAGGCTAAAGTCATAGCGGCTAATTCTTTTCGTTTTCCTGTTAAATTAGGAAATTTATTTAGGTCTTCTTTTGTGGCTTGCATTGGTGTGTGTACTGCATTAAAGGCTAAATAAATAAAAAATGGATTGCCTTTATTTTTTTCAATAAATGAAACTGCTTCTTTGGCTAATGCATCTGTTACGTATTCTGTTGGTTCTTGGTAATTACCAAAGCCTCTTTCCATTCTGTTGTCTAAGTTTGCTTTAGAAACATCATTGTAACCAAAGTAATTACGGGCACCTCCTCTAAATCCGTAAAACTCATCAAAACCTCTTTTGGTAGGGTGGTAACGGTCTGCGTCACCCAAATGCCATTTGCCGTACATAGCAGTTTTATACCCTAGTTTTTTTAAATGATCTGCAATGGTTAATTGGTCTAAGGGTAAGCCCATATCATCTGCCAAAAATTTAGAGTTTGCACTCATATAACCTGGCACGTTTATTTCTTCATACCCAAAGCGTTGTTGGTATTTTCCTGTAATTAAGCCTGCTCTAGACGGCCCGCAAGTGGCGTCGGTTACATAGCCTTGTGTAAACTTTGCTCCAGATTTAGCTAGTTTATCTAAGTTAGGAGTCTTCATTATTTTACTGCCTTGAAAACCAAAATCTGCGTAACCAGCATCATCAGAAAACAAGAAAATGATATTTGGTTTTTCTTGTGCATTAAGGTTAATTGCTACTGTTAGTAGTAGAATAAAAATTAAATTTCTTTTCATCTCTTTGTGTATCATTGTTAAAAATGAGTGACTTGGAACAAATTAAATGAAAAATTGCTTATCGTGATTAATGCAAATTACCTAGGTATGGTATTATTTTAACCCTATTGTAGTGTTTAAGGTTAATAATTGACTTGTATACACCAAGTATGTTATTCTTTTACTTCCATAAATTCTACAGGAGTACCGTTGTGTTTTATAAAAGCTACCCGTACACCTTCTGCAGGAGAAAAAGTATCAACTAAAATATCTTTGCCTTGTAAAGCATCTTCCATATTATCTACAAAATAAGCTACGTGTGGTACAGTACGCATTAGTTCTGGCATTGGACTATCAGCATCAAACTTTACCCATTCTATACTATACTCATCCTTGTTAAATTCTGTATAGTGTATTTTTCCAGGTTCGTAAAATCCGTCCCAGTTTTTATTTTCTGTGGTGGGTATGCCTATGTGACTAAATTTGTAATCCATAATTTTAAGTTTAAAGTTTATTGTAATGGCTGAATAAGAAATTGAAAATTATACTCGCCAGATTTTAATGTGTATTTTGGTAATAAGTGCGATAGTGTGCCTCCTAAACCAGTTTGTGCATAGTCTATATTTAGTGTATAATAATTTTGTGGAGTAAGCTCATAAGGATGTTTTGCTTGTTCTATATTTTCTGATGAATACGGCCAAACAGAAAAACTAAATTCTGACATTGCTATTATGGCTATTCCACTTTTTTTATTATTAGTTAATTTTAGCCAACGCGTTTCTGTTCTATTACCGTTTTCTTGCGGCATTACATAATTGGTGAACATAGCATCTGTTTTGGTATGATATTCTCCAATTTCAGAATTACGTTTACGATCACTATAATTCTCATACGGGCCATTACCGTAATAACTAGTGTTTTTTAGTTGCTTACTAACACCCATTGTTAGCCCAATTCTAATAGGAGCTGGTAAAGATTTACTAGCTTGGGTGCTAAAAGAAATTAGTACAGTAGCATCATTATAAACTGTAAATGAGGTTTTAAAACTAAGTTTTTTACTTATGTATTGCTCAGACGTAATTTCAATAAATTTTTCGTGTTTTTTACTAATTGTAACTTTAGTTGTTTTAACACTGTCTATAATATTTTTCCAAAACTGTCTTCCTTTTTTAAGCACTTTGTTACTTGCTCCTCTAATATCGTTATCTACAGGAGGTCTGTAAAAATTTGGCTTTAAAGGAGAAATAACCTGTTCCTTACCCTCTGTTTTGTAAGATGCTAATTGTCCGTTTTCTTTAGATATTGACACAGAAAATTTTGTGCCTTTGACTGTAATTGTCTTATCGGTTTCTAAAGTAGTAATATGGTTATTAGAGCTTGATGTGTAAGTTGATGTAGCTTTTTTGGTTTTTATATTAAGCTGCTCTTTTGCTATTAAATAACCTTTTTTTGCCCACAAACGATCTGTTTTTTCGTGTGCTGATAAACGTAGCCAATAATCTGAATTACTTTTTAGATTATTGCTTTTAAAAGGGATTGTAACTATGGCAGATGAAGAAGCTGCTATATCTTGACTATCAAGCTCTCCAGATTCTAACTCTTTACCGTTTTCAAAAACACTCCATTTAATGGTGTACTTATCTAAATTGGTTGTGGTAAACCTGTTTATAATTCGTACTTTTTTGTTTGCTAAATCTACAGCTTCAAAAGCCACTGGCTGAAAAACATATTTTGCCTCCCACGCGTGTGGGTTTGGAGTTCTGTCTGAAGCAAAAACACCGTTAATGCAGAAATTGTGGTCGTTGGGCACATCACCAAAGTCGCCACCATAAGCATAAAAAATATTGCCATTTGGGTCTTTTTTCTCTAACCCTTGGTCTACCATATCCCAAATAAAACCACCAATTAAATTTGGTTTAGCTCTTATAATATCCCAAAACTCACCTAAGCCACCCATAGAGTTTCCCATTGCGTGCATATACTCACACATTACAATTGGTCTGTTAATATGTGGACTATTGGCTAAATTTATTAATTGCTCGTGATCTGGATACATTCTGCTTATAACATCTACATACGCTGGGTCTGTTGGGTTGGCCATACTGGGCCAATTGTTAGAGGTAAAACCTGCGTTTTCTATATAGGCAGGGTTGTTTGGGGCTCCTTGTGCGCCTTCATAATGTATAAATCTAGAGCTGTCATAATCTTTTATCCAAGCGGCGGCAGCTGCAAAAGCAGGGCCAGTACCAGACTCGTTTCCTAAAGACCAAGATATAATACTTGGGTTGTTTTTATCGCGTTCTACCATACGGTAAACCCTACTTAAAATAGGTGCTGTCCATGACGGTGTTTGTGGTATGTAACTACCTAGGTGGTGCGTTTCTATATTAGCCTCACTCATAACATAAATACCATACTCGTTACAAAGTTCTATAAAATATGGGTCGTTTGGGTAGTGAGATGTACGTACAGCATTAAAGTTATATTGTTTTATTAGCGCTACATCTTTGCGTAAATCTTCACGTGTTAATGCTTTACCTCTTGTTGGGTGGTGGTCGTGCCTATTAACACCCATAAGTTTTACAACTTTTCCGTTAATTAACAGTTCATTTTTTTTACTAAACTCAACTTTTCTAAAGCCTATTTTCTGACTCCTAGATTCTACTATCTTTCCGTTAGGGTCTTTTACATTTAAAACTACGGTGTATAAATACGGATTTTCTGCAGACCATTTGTTTGGCATTCTAATATTTGCCTCTAATAAGCCAAATTTTGTGATATCTCTTGCGGGCCATCTTTCATTAAAAACAGTACTAACAGGCACAGAAATTTCTTTGTCTAAGACTTCTTTTTTATCAGCATTAAATAACATTGCTGTTATAGTCCAGTTTTGTAAATTGGTTTTATTTTCTTTTATCCAAACCTTGGGTCTAATTTGCAATTTTGCATCCTCAATATTGGCATCAAACTTAGTTTTAATATAAAAGTCGTTAATTGCTATTTTGGGTTGTGCTAATAGTAATACCTCACGGTGAATACCACTTAAACGCCACATATCTTGATTTTCTAAATAACTACCGTCACTCCACCTAAACACTTGTACTGCAACTCTATTTGTAGTATTAGGATTTATATAAGCAGATATATCAAACTCAGCAGCTAAACGACTGTCTTGACTGTAACCTACTTTTTTGCCATTTACCCAAACATAAAAAGCAGAAGATATACCGCCAAAATGAAGAATTACAGATTGATTTTTCCATTCTTCAGGAATTTTAAAATCTCTATAATAGCTACCTACAGGGTTATCTCTATATATTTTAGGTGGAATTGGAGGTTGTGGACCTCGCCATCCGTACTTTAAATTTGGGTCTTGTATATTGGGAGTAAAAGGATACGTAATATTTGTGTATATAGGTTGCCCGTGACCTTGTAACTCCCAATTAGATGGTACAGGAATGTTTGCAAAGTCTTCACCTTTAAAATTGGCAGCATAAAAATCTGTTGGTCTATCTGTAGATTTAGCAGTGTATTTAAATTTCCAAATGCCATTTAAAGACTTTACTCGTGCTTTGTTTCTGTCGCCTTCTAATGCGTCTGTTGAGTTTTTGTAAGAGTAACTGGCAACGCGTGCTTCCATTTTGTTGATTCCAAAAATGTGCTCGTTTTCCCAATCATTTTGTGCTGTTACGCTTTGCGCAACTATAAAAAATAGAAGCGCAATTGTTAGTCCGTGTCTCATAAAAACGCTTAAAAATGCCTTAGTAATTAGTTTTCTAGTAAGCTAACTTTAAAACTTCCTTTATTTATTTTTCCGTTTTCTCTGGTAACATAATAACCGTAACCAGGAATTGTTTGTCCGTTTTCTATTTTTTGGTCTACGTTACCTACATTAACAATTACAGTTGTTCCATTAGAAAATTTTGTGCGTTGTACTTTAAAATCCTTACTTAAATACTCGTGACTCTCCAATTCAGCATAAAATGTTTCTTTATGTATTGGGCTTACTAATTTGTTAGCCATTTTTATCATATCTGCCATGCCATTAAACTCATACGGAGCAAAGAAAATAGTTGTTCCTCTACCAAAAAGTATGCTACGTAATGATTTAATTCTAAAATCACCATTATTAGTAACCTCATTGTCAGGATCTTGTATTTTTCCAAAAACTGCAATAGCATCATGGTATACAAGACTAAAAAGTGGGGCTTTTTTAGAAATAGTAGAAAGCGGAGGATTGCCAAGGTATGTCAAACCTTCAAACATATCAAAATACGGAATCCAAGCTTCTTGTCCGTGTTCTGTGCCGTTTACAAGGTTTAAAGAGTCTATGTATTTGGCAAGAGCAATACGGTCTTCTTTCCCTTTTTCTCTGTATGCAGCAAACGTAATATCTGTAATATCTGCTTTTAAGTTTAAAGCTTTTATTTCTTCAGTAATGTGTTTTTTTGCTAACCCTAATTGATATTTACTATCTACACGTGCCCACCTGCTATTGGTTTCTTGTAATTTGCCGTTAGCATCTTTCCACATAAACTCGGTTGAAAAATCTGGATCGTTCTCTAACAAAGCAGAGTAGGAGTGGTATGATGAGTATAAATAACCATATTTATTAGTTAAGTCTACAGCTTCTTTAAGTTTTTTAACGCCACCAAGTTCTTCGCTTATTGGCCAATTGTTAGGTACGTAGTTAGAGAAAGTTCCCCAAGCGTGAATAAAAGCATTGTCTACTTTTAAGGTGTCGTGTATTGTAGTAATCATATCTTTTAAATCATTAAAAGTAAAAGCCATTCCTGGCATATTTACATAATGTGGATAACCACCGTAAATACCAAAGTAGATAGATCCCGGTAGTTTATCTACATCTGGGTTTCTTGCTAGTTTATCTTTTAAAGAAACAAAATGACCACGTTTTTTAGCTTCTTTTCTGTATTCTTTAGCCATATCTACATAGTCTCCTTTTGGGATAAAAGAATATGATATACCTCCAATTGTTTGGTTGGGTGTTGATATGTCCCATACAGGATCTAAAAACTGTACTCTTTGGTAGGTAGACATTTTACCTTCTGCATTAAATAAGTACTGACCGTTATTATTAATATTAAAAAATAGTTTTGGTCTTACGTCTTTATCAATAATGCCAACTACTGCAGATTTTTTATTGTACGTTCCCCACCAAGGCATAGATAAGCCAGTACCGTTATTAAAAAGCTCTAATGTGCCAATAGATTTGTTGTTGTATGTAGTGTCATCCCATTTGCAAAAACGACCACCATTCATAGGAAAAATATAAGAAGGACAAATAATACCTTGTTTTTGTGGTATTACAGCTGCACCTATATCTTGGTCGGTTTTTAAACTGAAGTAACGAGATGGATACCTTAGACTTAGTAGTTTGTGGTTGCTAGATGTGTAGCTTATAATTTCTACTCTTAATTTAGATGTTTTGGTGTCTAAACTTAATTTAGTTTGTAGTGTAACACCTTTAGCTACAGAGCCGTCTTTAAAAGTAGGGTTGCTAAATTTTATTACAACAGTATTTTTACCTTTTTTAGTAAGTTCTATATTTTTACTGTTAGATATGTTTACTGTCTGCTTAGTTTTTTTGCTATCTACAAGTGTTAGTAAACCAGCAGCATTTTCCCAAGGATCTGGATTCCATACTTGACCAGATGTTTTTTCAGTTACAGTAAAATTACCAGTTTTGTTTTCTACTGTTACTTTTATCTTGCTATCTTCTAATGTTATAGTTTTCTGAGCAAAAGAAGTGCTACAAAATAGTAATGTTAGTATACAAAGTGCCGTAATTTTTTTTATCATTTCCATAATCTGTCCTTGTAAATTAATAATTATATGTAGGCTTTAATTTCTTCTTTAATGCTTTTAAAATGATCTGCTAAGCCGTTAAAGTCGTTATTTTTAATAAGTTTTTTGTCTAATAGAGAGCTACCCATACCAACCCCAGTAGCACCAGCAGCAAAAAAAGATTTTATATTGTCTTTTGATACTCCACCAGTTGGTAATAGTTTAATATTATTAAGCGGCGCTAATACGTCTTTTATATAAGTTGGGCCTAATTGCGTAGCAGGAAATATTTTAACGGCAGAAGCACCCAAAGACCAAGCTTTGTAAACTTCAGTTGGAGTAAAAGCACCAGGGAAAATAGGAATTTTGTCTGCTACTGCTTTTTTTATTACTTCTTCATTTATTATTGGTGTTACTATAAACTGAGAGCCAGCTGCAACTGCTGTATTGTAATCTTCTATTGTGCAAACAGTACCAGCACCAACATTTAAATCAGGAAAATTAGATTGTATTGTTGCAATAATATCTGCTGCACCAACAGTATTCATTGTTATTTCTATAGTAGACAAACCAGCTGTAACATACGCTTTTGCGATACCTACAACCGTCTCTAAAGGTAAGCCTCTTACAATACCTACAATTGGTGCTTTGTTATGTAGTTCCCAGTTAAAGGGCTTTGTTGTTTTCATACTGTAATAAAATTTTCTTTTGACCTAACAACAGAGCATTCTCTAATATTTTATCATCTAAGAGAATTAATTGTTTTGGATTAATTATTTGTTTTAACGCTAACTTGTATAGACTAAAAACCGGATCTGGAGCAACTAAAAATATGTTTTCTGTAGTCTGCTCCAAGTAACTAATTTCATCACCAATTAAAAGTCCGCTTAAAAAAAAGTAGTTTTCTTCTTTTGTTTTGGTTTGAAGTAAATCTTTAGCTCTAATTGAAAATAAACTTGCACTTAATTGTCCTTGCAGTCCAAGTGAAACGCCTTCTAAAAAAGGTTTTTCTAATAATGTTGATGAGGTAGTGCTAACCGAATTAACTAAAATGCTTTTTTTAGAAAGTACCTCAAATAATTCACCAGTCATATAATTTTTTAGATCCGTATAAATTCCGTTATCATAAGTTAGGTGTTTGCTGTGTGTACCAGGTAATAATAGAAATCCTTTTTTATACGGTTTTAGTTCTTGTTCTAACCCTACTGCTTGTATTTCTTCGCCACGCATCATTCCAGAATTAGTTTTTGCGCCAGAAATTAAAAGTATTTCTATGTTATTATTAAAGACTAAATGTTTCCAAATTAAATTATTTCCGCAGGTGTTAAGTGGAAAGTCTGCATAATTAAGCTCAAACAAACCAATATTTGCAGATGCCATACCTGCAGCAACAATTATATGTTTTTGGTGCTCTTTAGGCAAGCTAGATATCTGTTCTTTTAAGTAGTCTGCAAAAAATTGAGTTTGTTCTTTTTCTCTTTGTTTTAAAAAATTTTCATAAAGCAATTTTATGCCGCAATCTGTTTTGTGTTCTGCTAAAATTGTTAATGTAGTTGTTTCTACAACTCGTAATCTAAAGTTAGAAGTTCCCCAATCGCAGCTAATAAAGTAATTTGGTAGTGCCATTTAGTTTAGGGCTTTTGAAACTCTCTTTTTAATTAAATAATCATCTAATGCATATGTAGAGCAGTCTACACCAATTCCGCTATTTTTTACACCACCATGAGGCAAGTAAATATCGTACTTTACTCCGTTTAATTGCACTTCTCCAAACTCTAGCTTATCAGAAAAATATTGAAGAGTTTCTTCGTTTTTAGAAAACACATAAGAGGCTAAACCTGCATTTGTATTGTTTGCGTATTCTATAACTTCTTCTTTAGTAGAAAAAGGAACAATAGTAGCTACTGGCCCAAAAATTTCTTCTTGTAAAATTGGAGCTTTAGGGTTATTTAGGCTTATTACAGTAGGTTCAAAATAATATCCAGGTTGATCTAACGCATTTCCTCCAAATTCTATTTTTCCGCCTTCTGCTACTGCTTGTTTTAGTATGCGTTGTACTTTTTCTACAGATTGCTTGTTGGTTAGTGGTCCCATTTCTGGTTTGTTTTCTTTTCCAAAACCAATAGTTGTATTTTTAAATTTTTCAACCATACCTTCTGTAAACTCTTTAAGAACAGAAGAGTGTATGTAAAACCTATTTGGAGCAACACATATTTGTCCTGTGTTACCAACCTTTAATGCAGCGCCAATATTTATGGCTAATTCTAAGTCTGCATCATCAAAAACAATAAAAGGAGCATTGCCGCCACACTCCATACTGTACCTTTTTATAGATGTTTTACTGCTTTGCTCTATTAATTTTTGAGCAGTTTCTGTGGAGCCAATCATAGTAATTAGTCTAGGTGTTTTACTTTCACATAACGGAATGCCCACATTAGAAACATTACCACAAATAACAGTTACTACACCTTTAGGAAAGTTTATTTCATGACAAATTTCTCCTATAATATATGCTGATAAAGGAGAGAATTCTGATGGTTTTAGAATAATACTGCATCCCGCAGCTAATGCTGGGCCAAGTTTAAAACCTAAATTTAGTAAAGGAAAGTTATAAGCTAAAAAAGCAACGGTTACACCTAAAGGTTGAGAAACAATTTTATGCTGGTGTGTGCCTTCTTTGTCTTCTATTTCTATGTCATGACGTTTTGTAATTTCCTTAGAGTAATATTCAAGTGAATTTGTAATGCTTGTAAGGTCTTCTTCGCTGCCTTCCCAAGTTTTTCCCATTTCATGCATTATACTACTGCGCAGTAAGTCGCTTTTTTCTAGTATTTTACTCCTTAGTTTATCTATCCAGTTTAAACGTTCTTTTATGGGTAAGTTAGACCAATGTTTAAAACCTTCTTCAGCAGTTTTTAAAGCATATTCTGTATCTTCTTTACTGGCCCATGCTAGGTTAGCAACAGCTTTTTCATCAGCAGGACATATTACATCAAAAGACGCTCCATTAGAAGCATCTCTTAACTCGCCATTTATATACAGTTTTTTGTTACCGAATTTCAATTCTTTTTTCATTGTAATGTGTTTCTTTATCAAGGTATTTTTCCAATTCGTCCATATTTACATCTACACCTAAACCAGGAGTGTTAGGAACGCATAATAGTCCGTTATTAATAGTAAGGTCGCATTTAGTGACAATATCTCTTAGGGCATTTTCAGACCTGTCTAATTCCATAGTTGGTAAGTCATTATACATTCTACCTGGATTTTTATCTAGGTTGCCAACAAAATGTGCGGCCGCGCTAATAGCAATCCAAGTACCCCATGAATGTGGTACAATGTCTTTGTTAAAAGCCTGTGCTAGTGCAGCAATTCTTTTTGCTTCGGTTAAGCCTCCAGACGCACAAATATCTGGTTGAGCAATATCTACACAGTTATTTTCTAGCAATCTTTTAAAACCAAATTTTAGGTATTCGCACTCGCCACCCGCAATAGGAATTGATGTGTTTTCACGTAGTTTTTTATACCCTTCATAATCTTCAGGTGAAACAGGTTCTTCAAACCATGAAATGTTATATTTTTCTACTTTTCTGCACAGCTCTATTGCTTCTTGGTAACTGTATGCGTGGTTTGCATCAATCATTAATTTAATGTCGTCTCCAATAGCTTTACGTATAGCGGCAACATATTTTACGTCTTCCTTTATGCTTAAGCCAACTTTCATTTTTATTGCCTTAAAACCTTGAGATTTGTATAGTTTAGCTTCAGAAATCAGCACTTTTTCTAAATCGTCTACACGTGTAAAATATAAGCCTGTAGCATAAGGTTGAATGGTGGGATTTTTTAAACCGCCTAATAAAACAGATACCGATTTATTTAATAATTTACCTTTAATGTCCCACAAGGCAACATCAATAGCACTTAGAGCAGCCTGTAAACTTCCGCTTCTGGCATAGTCCATAGACCTTCTGTACATTTCTTGCCACAGAACTTCGTTTTCAATTGCTTTTTTTCCTACGATAAAAGGTTTAAAAAACTCTATACCAGCTTTAATTACACCAGCAGGGCCATAGCCTTCTCCCCAGCCGTAAGTTCCGTCTTCTAAAGTAATTTTAACAAGACATATTTTTCTGGTATTGTATTGCCATTGCGAAAAATAAAAGGGTGTATCCAACTCGTGGCTAATTACGTAAGGTTCTATGTTTTTTATTTTCATACCAAAGTGGATTTTTTAGTGCCTAAAAGCTTGTAAAACAATTAGGGTTGTATTTTTATAATTATGGTTGTTGTTGTGTATTTAATAATTAGCGTACCCTAAAATGCATATTGCAGTGATAAGTATTGCTAGTCCGCCCATTAATATTCTAAACGGACCGTTAGCATTGTTCCATTCGCCAGCTCTGTATGCCCAAAAATTACTTATTATAAGCGCTAAGCCTAATAAAATTGGCCATCCAATAACTGGTCCTAAATCTCCCATTAATGCTGCTCCTTGTCCGTATACACCAAGTGCAGCAAACCAGAATATGCCAGTTACTACAGCCCACATATAGGCTTTTTTGCTGTTATTAACTTTAAAAGAGCTCCAAGTGTTGTTTTTTATCAATCTAAAAATGGCATAACCGCCATTCATTGCAAAGGCGCCAATTAAAACAACAACCCATGAAGCCAAACTTGCATTTTGTGTGCTAACATCATAATTATCTACAGCTATTTTTGCTACAGGAGCAGCATTAGAAAAACCAACGTTTAAAAAAGCAGATAATACACCAGATGCAACTGCAATTAACACACCTAATTTTATAGATTTATTTGTAGCATTGCTATTACTACTTTTAAGCTTGTCTCTCTTTACACCAGCAACAGCAGTAATGGCTACACCCACTAAAAGTAATAGCACACCCACCAAAATTATAGGAAAAGATGGTTGAGAAAAAGCACCTTCTATTTGAAATAGAGGAATAATACAACCCATTGAAGCAGCAAGTCCCATTACAATGCCGTATGTAATTGATATTCCTGTTTTTTCTACACTTACGCCAAAAAGGATACCTCCAATTCCCCATAAAAAGCCATACAGAGCAGCAGTCCAAAATGTGTTAGAGTCTGTTGCAGCTATAACACCGCACAGATCTGGAATTACAATAAAAGCCCATATTACAGGTACCGCTATCATTGCAACAAAAGATTGAATTAGCCACCAAGCTTCCCACTTTAATGGTGCTATATATTTCATTCCTAGGCCAAAAGTGCCCTGAAAAAAACTTGCAAATATTACTAGGATAATAGCTAATGAATATGTGTTCATTTCTAGAGTGGTTTTTTGTGTTAGTTGATGTTAGTAATGAAGAGTTATGAATTTACTTTTCATTTATATATCACAAAGAAACCTTAATATAGAACGTGATTATTGAAGAATTTTACCTTAGAGCAGCATTATTTTACCCTATAAGCACAAAATTGACAATTGCATTAGTCTCTTAAAAATGTGTAAGCTAAAAAAACCATTACTCCTCCAGATAAAGAAACGATAGCGGTTAGTAAACTAAATGATTTTAGAAGTTTTGGTACAGAAACATTATGTATTTCCTTAAACAACCAAAAGAAACTACTATTTACGTGTATAATTCCTAAAGATCCTGCGCAAATTGCGGCGGTTGTAAATGTAGGATCTAGTGTGCCATTGCTAATTAATGGAGCAACTATAGATGCAGTAGTTATTAGTGAAACTGTAATGGAGCCAGTTACAGTTGTAAAAAGCATACTAAGTAAAAATGGCACAATTATACCCATTGAAGAAATAGAGTCTGTGTTTGAGAAAAGGGAGCTAACAATACCAGTGTCTTTTATAACCTGACCAAACGCACCACCCGTCCCAGTAATTAAAATAACAATAGCTGTTTTAGCGCCAGCAGTATTAAAATAACTATTTAATTTACTTGAAAAATCTTTTTTGTCAAGTAGTGGTAATGCAAATAAAATGCCAATTAGCAATGCCCATATAGGGTTTTTAATAAAAGCTATAATTGCATTTTCCTCTTTTATAATTGCACCTACAGACATTAAAATAAGAGGAGTAAGTAAGGCGGCAAAAGGTAAGATTTTTTTGTATCCTCCTAATTTTTTGTTTTCTGTTTTTTGTAGTTTGTTGGTGTCAATTGTGTTAGTGGTTTGTAGTTTGTTTTTGTTCACTTTAAGCCAAACCAAGCAGCCAATTATAGCAGCAATTGCAACAACTATATTAAGAGGTATAATTTTTCCTACGCTAATATTAAAAGCAGATGCTACTGCTAGGGGTCCAGGTGTAGGAGGTATTAATGCGTGGGCTACAGTTAAACTTATAGCTAATGATAAGCCTAATACCAAAATTGAATGGCCAGATTTTTTAGATAGTACGTGTAGTGTGGGTAAAAGTGTAAGGTAGGCAACATCCATAAAAACAGGTATTCCAATTAAAAAGCCTATTATAGACATACTTAATGGTAGGTATTTTGTGCCAAAGAGGGCTATAATACTATCTGCAATTAAATCAGATCCTCCAGTGTTGGATAAAATCTCCCCAAGCAAAGCGCCAAATAGTATGATAAGGCCAATCCATTTTAAAGTGTTTCCAAAACCATTTAATAAACTTTCTGTTACGGTTGTAACTGTCCCGCCAGTGGCTAAACCAAGTATAAGTCCAAAAACTAATAAGGCAGGTATAGGATGAACTTTAAAAACAGTAACAGCTACAATTAATAAGGCAATACAAACGGTTAATGTAATTAAAGCAAGCATAGTTTGGTGTGGTTGTTATAGATAAAAGTCAAATATAGCGGCAACGGACAAATAGTTATATGACATTTTTAACTGTTAGTAGCATTATACTACCTAATTAAATAATAGAGGTTATTTTTTTATTGTATTTCTCCATATATTCAGAAGGTGTTACTTTCATTAATGCTTTAAATTGTCTGTTAAAATTTGTAAGCGTATTAAATCCGGATTGGTAACAAACTGTAGAAATTTGCATTTCTCCTTCTATTAAAAGTTTGCAGGCGTGTCTTAATCTAATTTCATTAAGGTATTGCGTAAAAGATTTATGGGTTCTTTTTTTAAAGTATCTACAAAAAGCATTTGGAGTCATAAAAGCTATAGAGGCTACTTCTTCTAATTCTATTTTTTTGTCGAAATTTTCAGTTAAAAATAAAATTACTCTTGCCATACGGTCTTTTTCGTTTTTGTTGTATGTGTTTGTTATAACCTCTGAGCATAAAGGTTTATAGTTTTCACTTACAGATAAAATGTCTAAAATTTTTAACAAGCCAATTATTCTAGATAAGCCTTTGTTACCCACTAAACCTAGTATGTGGTTATGAGCTAAGTATGTTGCAGCCTTAGAAAATTGAAGTCCCATATTGGCTTTTTTAAAAAGAACTTGTAGTTTTTTTGCCTCTGCCAAATCTAAAAAGTCTGAACCTAAAAAATCATTTTCAAACTTAATTACTATGAGGTTTACCGCTTCGTCTTCTAGTTTATCTGCGTAATATTCTTTATGGTTTTTAAACAGGTGTGGAACATTGCTTCCAATTAAATACAATTCCCCTGGTGCAAAATTTCCTATAGAGTTACCAACATAACGAGTGCCTGTGCTTTTTATAAAATAGATAAGCTCTAGTTCCTTATGAAAATGCCAATTTTGCTCAATACATGGCATTCTATCTTGGCGAGCTAGGAAAGAGTTTTCAGGCCTTTTCTCTGTTTGTTTGTATGTTAACTTCATAGCAGTTTAATTTAATTTCATAATAAAAAAATAAGTTTTTATTTCTGAAGTGGTTATAAATATAAAAAATTAACCTGATATATGTTAATTATTACTTTTTTAGGTAAAATAGTGCTAATGGGTGTTCTGTTGTTGGTGTAGTGTAAGCAGTATTATAAAGAGTAGTTGCTTTTTTAGGCAAAATAATAGTGTAGTTTGGTGTGCTAATTTTGGTGCTATGCTGTTCACTTGATTAAAAAATTGTAAATTTCGCCTAGAATTTAGTTTTTATGCAAAGAGCAGCTTTATTTCTTATGATATTTCTTTGCGTTTCTTGCGATTTTTTTGATTCTAGAGCCGAAAAAACTCAGAAGATTATTAAGCAAGAAATGGAGGGTATTAATTGGAATGCTATAGATCAATTTCCTTTGTTTGAAGGGTGTGACGAACTTGCTTCAAAAGAAGTACAAAAAGAGTGTTTTGAAGAAATGTTGTTGTTGCATTACTCAGAAATATTAGGGGACTTTGAGTTTGTTTTAGATAGAGCTATAAAAGATACAATACGTATAGATGTGTTAATAGATAGCAAAGGAGAAATTTCTGTTTTAGATATAGAGCAAGATTCTGTTATTACAAATCAAATACCAGGGTTTAACGGTATTATTTCTCGTGGTATTAAAAGCTTGCCTAAATTAAAACCAGCTTTAAAAAGAGGAATACCTGTACGTGCTAAATTTAGAATTCCTTTAGTAATAAATACCAAATAAAAATTAGTGGCTAAAGAAAGAATTATATTGGGGGTAGATCCTGGTACTACTATTATGGGCTTTGGCCTTATAAAAGTGGTAGGTAAAAAAATGGAATTTTTGCAAATGAACGAACTTTTATTGCAGAAGTATAATGACCCTTACACCAAACTTAAACTTATTTTTGAGCGCACTATAGAGCTTATAGATACGTATCACCCAGATGAAATGGCTTTAGAAGCGCCTTTTTATGGTAAAAATGTACAGTCTATGTTAAAATTAGGCCGTGCACAAGGTGTTGCTATGGCTGCTGGTTTATCTAGGCAACTAGTAATTACTGAGTATATGCCTAAAAAAATTAAAATGGCAATTACGGGTAATGGTAATGCAAGTAAAGAGCAAGTAGCTGGGATGTTAAAAAGTACTTTAGGGTTAAAAGAATTGCCTAAAAACTTAGATGCTACAGATGGTTTGGCTGCTGCAGTGTGTCATTTTTACAATAGCGGAAAATTAGAAACAGGTAAAAGTTACTCTGGTTGGGATTCTTTTGTAAAGCAAAACCAAAATAGGGTAAAAAAATAAAAAAATGGCAGGTATTTATATACACATTCCTTTTTGTAAACAGGCTTGTCATTATTGCGATTTTCATTTTTCTACCTCTATGGGGAAAAAGGAAGAAATGCTACAGGCTATTTCTAAGGAGCTTGTTTTACGTAAAAACGAGTTTAAGCAAACCAGTGTAGAAACCATTTATTTTGGTGGAGGTACGCCTTCTGTTTTAAATGCCAATGAAATAAATAGGCTTATAAAAAAAGTTTACGAAAATTACAATGTTGTTAAAAATCCAGAGATAACTTTGGAGGCTAATCCGGATGATTTATCTACTTTAAAAATAGAACAACTTGCAGTATCAAAGGTAAACAGACTTAGTATTGGAGTGCAGTCTTTTTTTGAAGACGATTTAAAACTGATGAATAGGGCGCACAATGCTAAAGAGGCTGAAAGTTGTATTGCTTTGGCAACCAAATACTTTTCAGACATAACAATAGATTTAATTTACGGTATTCCAGGAATGAGCAATGATAAATGGATGCAAAACATACACAAAGCTTTATCTTTTGGTTTGCCACATATTTCTAGTTATGCACTTACAGTAGAGCCAAAAACTGCTTTAGAAAAATTTATTAAAAAAGGAGAAATAGCTCCTGTAAAAGATAGTGTTGCTCAAGAGCATCATAAAATTCTGGTAAAAGAATTGGCTAAAGAGGGTTTTGTAAATTATGAGTTTTCTAACTTTGGAAAACCAGATTTTTTTTCTAAAAATAATACCGCATATTGGTTGGGTAAAAAATATATTGGTGTTGGGCCATCTGCACATTCTTTTAACGGGGAAAGCAGGAGTTGGAATGTGAATAATAACCCTAAATACATAAAAGCATTAGCGCAAAATAAGCTGCCACAAGAGATAGAAGAATTGTCTGTAGTGGATAGGTATAATGAATATGTTATGACCGGTTTAAGAACTATTTGGGGTGTTTCACTACAAAAGGTACAGGAAGATTTTGGATTAAAATATGTGACTTATTTAGAAAAAGAGGCAAATAAAAAAATTGAAAAAGGTCTGTTGCAACTTAAAAATAATACACTTTTAGTGACAGCAAAAGGTAAATTTTTAAGTGATGGTATAGCAGCAGATTTGTTTATTGTTAACTTATAAATTAATATAGAAAGAGATTCATGAAGGCAGTTATTACAGTAAGAACAAAAAAATATTCAATAAATTTAAATGATGCATTAGATATTTCTATGCCTTTAAAAGGGGATAAGTCTAATGTAAATGCTTGGTATGTTGGTGCGCCAGTTATAGAGCCACATACAGATGGTGATTTTGTTGGTTTGGTAAGTGAGGGTTCATCTGTAAACTTTAATAATATAAGTTTTAATCCGCATGCACACGGTACGCATACAGAGTGTGTGGGGCATATTACAGAGAAATTTGTGTCTGTAAATCAAAAATTAAAACAATTTTTCTTTTTGGCAGAAGTAATTACCATTGCACCAGAAAAAATAGGAGACGATTTTGTTATTTCTAAAAAGCAATTGCAATATGCTTTAGGTAAAAAAAAGAGAGAGGCTGTTGTTATACGAACAATTCCTAATTTAGAAGATAAAATAGGAGCGCAATATTCCAATACCAATCCACCTTACTTGTTAGAGGAAGGAGCTGTTTTTTTAAGAGAAAAAGGAGTAGAGCACTTGCTAATAGATTTGCCATCTGTTGATAAGGAAAAAGATGATGGTAAGTTAGTTTCTCATAAGGCATTTTGGAATTTTGAAGGTAAAATTAGAGAAAATGCCACTATAACAGAATTTATATATGTTGCTAATACTATTGAAGATGGCACATATTTTTTAAATTTGCAAGTAGCTCCTTTTGAGAATGATGCAAGTCCTAGTAGGCCTGTTTTGTATAAAATTGAAGAGTAAAACAGTATTAAATAGTGCTGTTTTGTAACGTATAAAATAAATAATGGATAGTTTAATAGAGGTTTTTTTAGGGTTAATTTTAGGGGCTATACTTATGTATTGGGTGTATTCCTTTTTTAGAACTAAAAAGACCAAAGAAGTTACACATACACAGTCTACTGTTTTATTAGAAAAAATAAAAAGGGTTTGTAAATTAATATCTGTAGAAGGAGATTTTGCAGAAGTATACCAATACCACAATACCAAAGAGCATTTTATGAGTTTGGTAAGTAGTAAAAAAAAGGCATTAGTAATTATAAACGCTAAAGTGCAAATTGGGTATGATCTAAAAAAAATTCTTTTAAATGCAGATGATAGTAAAAAGAGAATTATACTCAAGAATTTTCCAGAGCCAGAGGTGTTGTCAGTTTCTCCTGAGCTTCAGTTTTATGATATTAAAAACGGATTATTTAATTCGTTTTCTCCAGAGGATTTAACTAATGTGAATAAAGAGGCAAAGGAGCATATTTTAGAGAAAATACCTGTAAGTGGTTTAATGGATACGGCCCGTAAAGAAGCGTTAGAGGCAATACTTTTAATAGAGTCTATTGTAGAAACTATTGGGTGGACGTTAGATTATTCTGCGTTAAAAATTGAAAATAAACAAGAGGTAAAGCAAATAGAAAAAGAAATAAATAAATAGTGTTTTATGAGCGTAAATAATTTTGAATCAGCATTTGTGCATAACGTATATTTTTGGTTAAAAAATCCAGATAGCGAAGATGATAAAAAAGCTTTTGTAACATCATTACGTAAGTTTTTAAATGCTTCTAAATATGCAAGTACTAATTTTATAGGTACACCACCAGCAGCTACTAGAGATGTGGTAGATGGTAGTTTTACGTTTAGCTTATTGGTTTCGTTTACATCGGCAGAAAATCAACAAAAATACCAAGATGAAGAGGCACACTTAACTTTTATAGAAGAATCTGCTCGCTTATGGGATAAGGTTATTGTATATGATTCTACAACAGTTTAAACTTGCTGTTTATGAATGTAGAAGAGGTTAGGGCATATTGCATTTTAAAAAAAGGAATTACAGAAGAGTTTCCTTTTGATGAGCATACTTTGGTTTTTAAGGTTTTGGGTAAAATGTTTGCCTTGTTACCGTTAGAGCGCTTGCCACCTCAAATTAATTTAAAGTGTAACCCAGAGTTGTCATTAAAACTTAGAGAAAAGTATGATGGTGATATTGCACCAGGTTTTCATATGAATAAAAAACACTGGAATACAATACTAATAGAACGTATTTCTCCTAGTTTACTAAAAGAATTAATAGATCATTCATACAATTTAGTAGTATCTAAACTTACCAAAAAACAACAAGCAGAGTTAGCTAAGCTAAAGGAATAATATTTTTTTAGTTGCATAATACATTACGCACCACTACATTATTTTTATGAAAGAACTTATTGCATTTTACAAACAAAATATTACTAACTATAAAGAAGAATCTGCTAAGGTTAAATCTAAATTATTGCTGTCTAGTTTGTTAAGGTTGGCGGTATTTTTATTAGCTGGTTTTGGTGTTTATTTTTTTATAGGAAACACCAAAGCAGTAATGGCGGTTATTTTATTGGCTATAGTGTTGTTTGTGTTTTTAGTGTCTAGACATTCAGATTTGCAATATGTGTATCATAAATTTATAGCACTTATAAAAATTAATGAAATTGAGATTGATGTTTTGCATCGTAAATTTCATAACCTTCCAGATGGAGAGGAATTTGCAGATCCACTTCATTTTTATAGTCAAGATGTAGATTTGTTTGGTAAAGGTTCTTTTTACCAATACAGTAATAGAACTGCTTTGGAGCAAGGTAGTGAAGAGTTGGCTAATCAATTTACGGCAAATGATATAGATAATATAGCGCAAAAACAAAACGCTGTAAAGGAGTTAGCTTCTAAGCCTAAATGGAGGCAAGAATTTGCGGCTATTGCTACGCTTGTAAAAGCAGAAGTGTCATACAAAACAATTGTTTCTTGGATGCAGAAACATACAGCGTTTATTCCTTCTTTTATGAGGTTTGTGCCTACTGTGTTTACGGTAATTACGGTGTTGCTTTTTGTCTTATATTTTTTGGGTTTTATTTCTGGTTTTTTTGTAGCAGGTTGGTTTTTTATAGGTTTACTTGTTACAGGTACATATTTTAAAAAGGTAAGCAAACTGGCTGCAGATATGGGAAAAATACAAAGTACTTTTCAGCAATATCAAAAACTTATTGTGGCTATAGAAGATGTAGAGTTTACATCAGACTTATTAAAAGAAAAAAGAGCAGTTGTTGTTACAGATGGTAAAAAAACGTCTGCTGTTTTACATGAGTTTTCAAGAATTTTAGGAGCCTTAGATCAGCGTAATAATATGATTTTTGGTTTCTTAGGAAATGGTTTTTTGTTGTGGGATGTTCATCAATCTTATAAAATAGAGAACTGGATAAAGCTATACGGACATTTGGTACAAGATTGGTTTAGTGTTATAGCTTTTTTTGATGCGTATAACAGCTTAGGTAATTTTGCGTTTAATAATCCAAGTTATGTGTATCCTACAATTGCTGCTAAAGGTAAAGTGCTACAGGTTAAAAATGCGGCACATCCATTATTAGATCCTGCAAAAAGTATAAAAAATGATATCACTATTAATAATGCGGAGTTTTTTATAGTAACAGGAGCAAATATGGCAGGTAAAAGTACTTTTTTGCGTACTGTGTCATTGCAAATTGTTATGGCAAATATGGGCTTACCAGTTTGTGGTACTTCGGCAGAATATTCGCCAATAAAATTAATAACAAGTATGCGTACAACAGACTCACTTACAGATGATGAGTCCTATTTTTTTTCTGAGTTAAAACGATTAAAGTTTATTGTTGACGAAATACAAAACGATCGTTATTTTATAGTTTTGGATGAAATTTTAAAAGGAACAAATAGTACAGATAAAGCTATTGGTTCTCGTAAATTTGTAGAGAAATTAGTGGCGTCTCAATCTACCGGAATTATTGCTACACACGATTTAAGTTTGTGTAAAGCAGCAGATGAGTTGCCAGGTGTAAAAAATCATTATTTTGATGCAGAAATTATAAATAATGAACTACATTTTGACTATAAGTTTAAAGATGGTATTTGTAAAAATATGAATGCATCATTCCTACTTAAAAAAATGCAAATAGTAGATTAAAAGTAAACCCTAACAAAAGGCATTAATGCATCTGCGTAAATGCTTTTTTCGTCATCATACAAAACATCATAACGTATGCCAAAAGTTACATTTTGGTTACTGTATCCTATACCTAAAAACAAGGCAGAATTCCAGTAATTATCTTCTATAGTGCTGCCATTTATGCCAAAATCACGGTTTATTCGCATTTGTTCAAACTCCGCAGATAGTTGTATAGCAGGTACAATATTAAATAACGTTAATGCGCTAGCGCCATACGCGGTAAGTTTATGGTCTCCAAATTTAGAGTAATTAAAATTTAAGCCTGTACCAACAGCAAACATTGGGTTAACCTGGTAAATAGCACTAGGGGAAACACTAGCGTTAAAGCTGTCGTTTCCAAATCCAATGCCTAAACCACCTCCAAATTGTACTTTTTCCCAAAAGTTACTATAGCTTGCGCTAACCTGTGCAATTGTGGTATTAGAGGCAAAAGCTGTTATCAAGATACTTATAATCAATAATTTTGAAAGGAAATGCTTGTTTTTTCTCATTCTTGTTATTTTTTTACATTATTACGCACTAAGATATGCTTATAAAAGCTAAAAGTTGTATTTTTGAATAAATTTTGTTCACAAGACAGAGAAGAATTTCAATGGATAAATATTCGTTTTTAAACGCAGCGCATACATCATTTTTTGCGACTTTATATGATAAATACTTAATTAGCCCTGACAGTGTAGAGCCTAGCTGGCGTGCCTTTTTTCAAGGTTTTGACTTTGGTCAAGAAACAGCACAAGAAGAGTTTTCTGAAAACGGACCGGCAATAGAAGCTGCAATGCCACAGTCTTTACAGAAAGAATTTAAAGTAATTAAGTTAATTGATGGGTACAGAAGCAGAGGACACTTGTTCACTAAAACAAACCCAGTTCGCGAAAGAAGAAAATACTCACCAACTTTAGAGTTAGACAATTTTGGGTTGTCTAGTGAAGATTTAAACACCGTTTTTACTGCAGGAGAAATCCTAGGTATTGGAGCTGTTTCTTTAGAGGAAATTATAAAACATCTTAAAAGCATATATTGTGACGCTATTGGCGTTGAGTATATGTACATACGTAAGCCAGAAAGAGTAGAGTGGATTCAAAATTGGTTAAACGTAAATGACAATCACCCTAAGTTTAACGCAGATAGAAAAAAGCATATTCTTAAAAAACTAAATCAGGCAGTTTCTTTTGAGAGTTTTTTACATACAAAATATGTTGGGCAAAAACGTTTTTCTATAGAGGGTAATGAGTCTTTAATCCCTGCTTTAGATGCTGTTGTAGAACGAGCAGCAGAAATGGGAGTAGAGCAGTTTGTAATGGGTATGGCTCACCGTGGTAGACTTAACGTGCTTACTAATATTTTTGGTAAAGCAGCTAAGGATATTTTTAGTGAGTTTGATGGTAAAGATTACGAGCAAGAAATTTTTGATGGCGATGTTAAGTATCACTTAGGATGGACATCTGAGCGTAAAGCTAGTAACGGAAATAAAATAAAAATGAATATTGCACCAAATCCATCTCACTTAGAGACTGTTGGTGCGGTAGTAGAAGGTATTGCTAGAGTTAAACAAGATGCTCACTTCCCTGAAGATTTTTCAAAAGTATTGCCAATTGTTGTGCACGGAGATGCTGCTATTGCAGGTCAAGGTTTAGTGTATGAGGTTGTACAAATGGCAAACTTAGATGGGTATAAAACAAATGGTACTATACATATTGTAGTAAACAACCAAATTGGTTTTACAACAAACTATTTAGATGCTAGGTCATCTACCTATTGTACAGATGTTGCTAAAGTAACTTTAAGTCCGGTATTACACGTAAATGCAGATGATGCAGAAGCTGTAGTACACGCTTCTTTATTTGCATTGGAGTACAGAATGCGTTTTAATAGAGATGTATTTATAGATTTATTAGGTTATAGAAAATATGGGCACAATGAAGGTGATGAGCCTCGTTTTACACAGCCTAAACTATATAAAGCAATATCTAAACACAATAACTCAAGAGATATTTATGCAGAGCGTTTACTTGCAGAAGGAGTTATAGAAAAAGGATTTGTAAAAGAATTAGAAAATGAATACAAAGCTTCTTTAGAAGAAGAGTTAGAAGATTCTAGAAAAGAAGATAAAACAGTTATTACGCCTTTTATGGCAGATGAGTGGAGTGGTTTTGCATCTGTTAGAGAATGGGAGATGATGGAGGCTGTAGATACTACTTATGATAAAGACAAATTAACAGAAATTGCTAAGGTGATAACAGAATTACCTAGCGATAAAAAGTTTTTGCGTAAAGTTGAAAAGTTAGTTAAAGATCGTAAAAAAATGTTCTTTGAAACTAACAAATTAGACTGGGCAATGGGTGAACTTTTGGCTTACGGTACGTTGTTACAAGAGGGCTTTGGTGTTCGTATGTCTGGGCAAGATGTAGAAAGAGGAACTTTTTCTCACCGTCATGCAGTTATGAAGGTTGAAGAAAGTGAAGAAGAAATAATATTATTAAACCACTTGTCTGAGGAACAAGCCAGATTTCAAATTTACAATTCATTGTTGTCTGAATATGGTGTTGTTGGTTTTGATTATGGTTACGCTATGGCTAGCCCAAAAACACTTACTATTTGGGAAGCTCAATTTGGAGACTTTAGTAATGGAGCTCAAATTATGTTAGATCAGTACATTTCTGCTGCCGAAGATAAATGGAAGCTTCAAAACGGATTGGTGATGTTGTTACCACACGGTTATGAAGGTCAGGGTGCAGAGCATTCTTCTGCACGTATGGAAAGGTACTTGCAATTGTGTGCAAGAGATAATATGTACATTGCAGATGTTTCTACACCTGCACAAATGTTTCATATTCTGCGTAGACAAATGAAAGTTAATTTTAGAAAACCTTTAGTAATATTTACTCCTAAAAGTTTATTAAGACATCCAAAGGCGGTATCTACAATTGATGAGCTTGCTAACGGAACTTTTCAGGAGGTTTTAGATGATACTACAGCAGATGTTAGTAAAGTTAAATCTCTAGTATTCTGTACTGGTAAGTTTTACTATGACTTGCTTGCCGAAAAAGAGGAGCAAAACAGAGAAGATGTTGCTTTGGTAAGAGTAGAACAATTATTTCCGTTGCCAACAGAAAAAATAACAGAAATTATTGGTAGGTATACTAATGCAGATGATATTGTATGGGCACAAGAAGAACCAAGAAATATGGGAGCTTGGAGTCATATCATGATGCATTATAAAGATGCCAATAAATTAAGAGTAGCGTCTAGACGTTTTTATGCCTCACCAGCAGCTGGTAGTGCAGTACGTTCTAAGCGCAGACACCAACAAGTAATAGATTATGTCTTTGATAAAACCAAAGACAATATGACAAAAAGATAAACACAATAACACATCAAATAAAGTAGGATGATTTTAGAAATGAAAGTCCCTTCACCGGGAGAATCGATAACCGAAGTAGAAATAGCGGAATGGCTAGTGCAAGACGGAGATTATGTAGAGAAAGATCAAGCTATTGCAGAGGTAGATTCAGATAAAGCTACCTTAGAACTTCCAGCAGAAGTAAGCGGAGTAATTACATTAAAAGCAGAAGAAGGTGATGCAGTAGCAGTAGGTGCCGTTGTTTGTTTAATAGATACATCTGCAGCAAAACCAGAAGGTGCTGATGATGCGCCTGCTAAAGAAGAGAAAAAAGAAGAAACTGCACCAAAAGCAGAGGCTCCAAAGCCTGCAGAAACTGCAAAAACATATGCAACAGGGACAGCGTCTCCTGCAGCTAAAAAAATATTAAGTGAAAAAGGAATTGAGGCATCTGCTGTAAAAGGTACAGGTAAGGATGGTAGAGTAACTAAAGATGATGCTGTAAAAGCTGTGCCATCTATGGGGACACCAACTACTGGAGGTAACCGAGGAGAAACTCGTTCTAAATTATCAATGTTACGTCGTAAAGTGGCAGAGCGTTTGGTTTCAGCTAAAAATGAAACGGCTATGCTTACTACTTTTAACGAGGTAGATATGTCTCCTATTTTTGCATTGCGTAGCCAGTACAAAGATGACTTTAGAGCTAAACACGGTGTTGGTTTAGGTTTTATGTCTTTCTTTACTAAGGCGGTTGTACGTGCATTAGAGATGTACCCATCTGTAAATGCAATGATAGATGGTAAGGAAATGATTTCTTATGATTTTGCAGATATTAGTATTGCTGTATCTGGACCAAAAGGTTTAATGGTTCCTGTAATTAGAAATGCGGAAAACTTAACTTTTAGAGGAGTAGAAGCAGAGGTAAAACGTTTGGCTATTAGAGCTCGTGAAGGAGAAATTACAGTTGATGAAATGACAGGAGGAACATTTACTATTACTAATGGTGGTGTTTTTGGTTCTATGTTATCTACACCAATTATTAATCCTCCGCAAAGTGCTATTTTAGGTATGCACAATATAGTAGAGCGTCCTATAGCTAAAAATGGTGAGGTTGTTATTGCTCCTATTATGTATGTGGCTTTATCTTATGATCATAGAATTATAGATGGTAAAGAATCTGTTGGTTTCTTAGTTGCAGTTAAAGAAGCATTAGAAAATCCAGAAGAATTATTAATGAATAATGATGTTAAGAAGGCGTTAGAAATGTAGTCTTGAATCTAGAGATAAAAAAAGGGCTGAAGTTTAACTTCAGCCCTTTTCTTGTTTAGGAGTGTTTTAGTTACAACCCATATCAGATTTGGATTTGCTATCTGCGTTAGGAAAACAGTTGCCTGATGGTAAGCTCTCCGGAGTGTACCTTTTTAGGTTATTGTCATACAATCCGTTTTCTATAAAAGCAGTTAAATCATCAATTTCTTCTGTTGTTAAATTTAGCGGAATAAAATCTGATGCTAATTGATTTTTAGGAACATTATTGTTTTCAGGTATGGCGTTGTTTTTGTATTCTATAACTTCTTTTATAGAAGTAAAGCTTCCTCCATGACCAAAATGAGATACATCTTTTAAGTTATATAAAGATGGTATTTTAAACTTGTAATTATCTTCTTCTTTTCCTGTAAAACCGCCTCTACCTTTTTTTGTGGCTTCATCAATATTAATGTGTGAACTGTTTGGGTCCAAGTCGTTCATTCCTAAAGCGTAAAACCCTGTTTTGTTTAAGCCTGGTCCGGTGTGGCATTTATAGCATTCTGCTTTACCAAAAAATAAGTTAGCGCCACTTATTTCTTTAGGGGATAAAGCAGCTTTATTTCCTTTTAAAAACTCTTGAAAAGGAGCTTGGTTTGCAAGCACTGTTCGTTCATAAGCAGCAATTGCTAAACCAGCTGTTATGGTTGTGTATCTATTTTCTTCTGGGATGTTAGGAAAAGCAGCGTCAAACATACTTTTGTATCCGTTGTTGTTTAGGAAGTTGGTGTCTATTAAAAGCCTGTGAACACCTAGGCCAGCTATGGCTTGTATTTCTACGCCTTCAAAACCTAAGTTATTGCGTTCTTTGGGAGTGCCAACTGTCCAGCTACTTTCGGTTCCTGTATTTTCTGAGGTTCCTCCAAATTGTCCGTTCCATAACATTACTTTTTGGTATGCAGTGTTTAGTATGCTTGGAGATTTTATGGGTTGTACATCTAAGTCTTCTTCTAAATAATCTATAGACATGTGTCTAGATTCTCCTTTTGCACCATAGCCAAAACCACCTTCGCCAATACCTTGTATGTTGCCGCTTTGGAAACCTGCCGCTGCGTGGTGGCAACTTGCACATGAGTAGGTGTTGGCTCCTATTTCTTTTGTTGGGTTTAAGGCTAGGCCTGTTTCGTGAAAAAGTAATTTTCCTAAGGCAACTTTTTCTGGTGTAAGCGGGTTTTTAGGGTCACTAGGAATGTTGTTTAAATTTGTTTCTTCTGGTAGTTGTAGCGTTTCTAGTGAGCCATAAAGAGTTGTAATTTTCTCTTCTAAAATACTTGTTTCTGCTTTTTGGTAGTTGTTGTCGTCATTAGAACAACTGGTTGTAAATAAAATGCCAATTGCTAGTATGCAATATAGATTTATTTTTGATGTAGACATGGTTAGAATGTTTTGCAAACAAAAGTGTGTTTTTGCTAAAACATGACATTAAAAAATCGGTACAATACTAATAAATAAGATATCTGTTATTTACAGCTTAAAATAAACACATTTTTTGTTGTAGTCTATAATGGCTTTTGTCTTTTTTAATATGTCTGCTCCAATAATACCATCTACTGGTAATGCATTATGGTTAATAAGAGCTTGGTTAACGTGTACAAGATCAAACAAAACAATTTTTAATTTTTTGTATTTCCAATCTCCAATTTTTATGGTGTTGTTAGAAGAAATTAATGTTTCCATTTCTGTAGCGCCAGCACCAGCAGCTTTTATTTCTGAATCTTCAGAGGTAAGCTTAAAGTTTTCAATTTTATCTATACCTATACAGGTGTTAGAGGCTCCTGTGTCTAAAATAAATTTTCCGGCTACATTGTTAATCTTAGCTTTAATTTCAAAATGATTAGTAGGAGTTAATGTAAGTTTAATTTTGGTGTAATCTTTTTGAAGTAAGAATTTTTTTAAGCTAGACATATATTCAATTTTAGTGCAAATATATATCAATCTTTATCAGAAAAGATAAAATCAAACTATATCAATTTAAAAACATCAAAATATATAAGATAATTCTATTTTTGCAGTATGATATTTACAGATACACATACACATTTATATAGTGAGGCCTTTGATGAAGACAGGGCTGTTGCAATACAAAATGCAATTGATAAAGGGGTAGAACGATTTTTTATTCCTGCTATAGACTCAACTTACACAAGTTCTATGTTGAGTTTAGAGGAGGCTTACCCAGATAATGTTTTTTTGATGATGGGTTTGCATCCAACACATGTAAAAGATAATTATCATGTAGAGTTGGTGCATATTGAAGAAATGCTAGAGCAGCGTAAATTTTATGCTGTGGGAGAGATAGGAATAGATTTATTTTGGGATAAAACCTTTTTAAAAGAACAACAGCAAGCTTTTAAGCATCAAATACAATTGGCAAAAAAATACAAATTACCAATAGTTATACATTGCAGAGATGCTTTTGATGAAGTTTTTGAAATTTTAGAAGAAGAAAAAGGTGATGATTTAAGAGGGATTTTTCATTGTTTTACAGGTACTTTGGAGCAGGCAAAACTTGCAATATCATATAATATGAAATTAGGTATTGGAGGGGTAGTTACTTTTAAGAATGGAAAAATAGATAAGTTTTTAAATGAAATTGATCTTAAACATATTGTTTTAGAAACAGATGCTCCTTATTTGGCGCCAACACCTTTTAGAGGTAAAAGAAATGAAAGTGCATACCTTATTAACGTAGCTGAAAAATTAGCAGACATATATAATAAGGATATAAAAGAAATAGCAGACATAACTACTAAAAACTCTTTAGACGTTTTTGGTGTTTAAAAACAAGTAAGTGATATGGCAAATGCTACAAAAATATTATTGGTATATACTGGTGGTACAATTGGTATGGTTAAGGATTATAAAACAGGAGCTTTAAAAGCTTTTAATTTTAATAATTTAATGAAAAGTATACCAGAACTAAAGCAGTTGGATTGTTCTGTGGATAGCGTTTCTTTTGATGAGCCAATAGATTCCTCTAATATGAACCCTACGCATTGGGTTAAAATTGCTACTATTATTGAAGACAATTATGCAGATTTTGATGGTTTTGTGGTTTTGCACGGTAGTGATACAATGAGTTATACGGCATCTGCTTTAAGTTATATGTTAGAGCATTTAAGTAAGCCTGTAATTTTAACTGGTTCTCAATTGCCAATTGGAGATTTGCGTACAGACGCAAAAGAGAATTTAATTACATCTATACAAGTAGCTGCATTAAGGGAGAATGATAAAGCAATAATACAAGAGGTATGTTTGTATTTTGAATACAAATTGTATAGAGGTAATAGAACAACAAAAATTAATGCAGAACATTTTGAGGCTTTTGCATCATTAAATTATCCAGAATTAGCGGAATCTGGTGTGCATTTAAAAGTAAATAAGGAATATTTAAGAAAAAAGAAGCATACAAAAGCATTAAAGGTGCATAAAAACCTAGATGATAATGTTGCTGTTTTAAAATTATTTCCTGGTTTAAATAAAAATGTACTAAAAAGTGTGTTAAATATTCCAGATTTAAAGGGGTTGGTTTTGGAGACTTATGGTGCAGGTAATGCTCCAACAGAGAAATGGTTGCTAAACGAAATAAAAAAAGCAATAAAAAACGGATTGTACATTGTTAATGTTACGCAGTGCTCTGGAGGTAGTGTTTTACTTGGTCAGTATGAAACCAGTGAGGAATTACAAAGCTTGCAAATAATTAATGGTAAGGATATTACAACAGAGGCGGCTGTAACTAAGTTAATGTATTTGTTAGGAACAGGAGTGTCTCCAAAGCTATTTAAAACACTTTTTGAAACTCCGTTGCGAGGAGAATTGCAATAAAAATAACATATTATATTTCTTTAACTAATATTTTTTTTGTTATTTGGACGCCGTTAAACTTATGAAGAGAGAGGTGGCCGAGTGGTCGAAGGCGCACGCCTGGAAAGTGTGTATACATCACAAGTGTATCGAGGGTTCGAATCCCTTCCTCTCTGCAGATAAGTTTGCGTTTAATTTTATTATAACATTTTTTTTTTATCTTTAACCCTATTAACTAACTAAATTAAGTTTCGAAAATGAAAAGATTATCATCTATCCTAGCTGTAGCTGGGTTGTTTGTTTTTAGTACAAATACAGTAAATGCAGCTACATTATTACAAGATGCAGCGGAGAAAGAAGCGCCAAAAGGTTTTGTTCAAGTATTAAAAGAACAATTTATTACTGGTGGACCTGCTTTTATGGGTATTGTACTTTTATGTTTAATTCTTGGTCTTGCAGTGGCAATTGAAAGAATTATTTATTTAAACATGGCAAGCACAAACACTACTAAACTAAAACAAAGAGTTGAAGACGCATTAGCATCTGGTGGTGTAGAAGCAGCTAAAGAAGTATGTAGAAATACAAAAGGACCTGTAGCGTCTATTTTCTACCAAGGATTAGATAGAGCTGGTGAGAGTATTGAATCTGCTGAAAAAGCGGTTGTTGCCTACGGAGGTGTACAAATGGGTCAGTTAGAGAAAAACGTTTCTTGGTTGTCTTTATTTATCGCTATTGCTCCTATGCTTGGTTTCATGGGTACAGTAATTGGTATGATTCAGGCCTTCCAAAAGATTGCAGCAGTTGGTAACTTAAGTGCATCTTTAATTGCAGGTGATATTCAGGTTGCATTATTAACAACTGTATTTGGTCTTGTTACTGCCATTATTCTTCAAATTTTTTACAACTACATCATTGCTAAAATTGATAGTATTGTAAATGATATGGAAGATTCGTCAATCTCATTGATTGATATGTTGGTAGATCACAAAAAATAAGTCGGACCTTAATACAAAAGCATTATGCAAAAAATAATAAAAATAGCCTTAATTGTAATAGGCGTTATATCGGCTGTGCTATGGTATTTTTTACCATCAGGGGATTTTACAATTCCTGAGGTAGCAGCAGAGGCAGCAAACAGTAGTGCAATGAACGTAATGTTTATGATTACTTACCTTTTATTAGGTGTAGCAGTTGTAGTAGCATTGGTTTATACACTAAAAAACTTGTTTTCTACACCAGAAAACCTTAAAAAAGCTTTATTTGCTTTAGGTGGATTTGCACTTGTAGTAATTATTTCTTACTTTTTATCAAACGGAGAAGATTTAGATCCTCAGTTTTTAACGGATAATGATACTACAACTAGTACAGTAAAGAACATAGGAACAGGTATTTATACCTTCTTAATTTTAGTAGCAGTAGCTGTTGTTCTTATGGTTGTACCAAGTGTAAAAAAACTAATTGGTAAATAAAAAATAATAATTATGGCAAGAAGAGGTGGAGCACCAGAAGTAAATGCCGGTTCTATGGCAGACATTGCTTTCTTACTCCTTATCTTTTTCTTAGTAACTACTACTATAGAAACGGATGCAGGTTTAGATCGTATGTTGCCTCCTAAAGAGCCGCCTACTGATGAGCAAGTTATACTTAAGCAAAAAAATATTTTTACTGTACAAATAGGTAAAGATGGTCAATTGCTAGTAGAAGAAGATCTAATGGATCTTAAAGATTTAAAAGAGGCTGCAATTGCATTTTTAGATAATGGTGGAGCAGTAAAAGGAGATCCTGAGTACTGTAGCTATTGTGAAGGTGCAAGAAGTCCTGAGTCTTCTGATAACCCAATAAAAGCGGTTATATCTTTAAAAAATGATCGTGAAACTAAGTATTCTGTTTATATAACAGTACAGAATGAGTTAGTGGCAGCGTATAATTTTTTACGTAATAGAGCAGCTAAAAAGTTAGGTTATAATATGTCTTTTACAGAAATGGAAGCGGCATACTCTAACCAAGAAACTCCAGATGATGTTAAGGAGCAATTAAAGGTTAAGATTAAGAAAATTCAAGATCTTTATCCTCAAAAATTATCTGAAGCTGAAACTACAACAAACTAATAACATTTAATACAAAGGAATATGTCAAAATTTAAAAAGAAAAAAGACGGAGAATTGCCTCCAGTTTCTACGGCTTCTCTTCCGGATATTGTATTTATGCTTTTGTTTTTCTTTATGACAGTTACAGTAATGAAAGATAGCGAACCTTTGGTAGCAAATGAGTTACCAAACGCAACTGAAATTAAAAAGCTAGAAAAGAAAGACAGAGTAGTTTATATTTTTGTTGGTCAGCCTACAGAAAAATATCAGAGCGCTTTTGGTAAAGAGCCAAAAATACAGTTAAACGATAAGTTTGCTAACGTTTCTGAAGTAGGAGATTACGTTTTAGAAGAAATAGCTAAGAAGCCTCAAGAGGTTCAAAGTTCTATAACAACAGCTTTAAAAATTGATAAGAATGCCAATATGGGTATTGTTATGGATATTAAAGAAGAGTTAAGAAAAGTAAATGCGTTAAAAGTAAACTACACCACTTATGAAGGTGATGCTTTTAAAAATTTACAATAATTTAGATAGTTAAACTATTATATGCGCTTCAAATAGGTAAAACTATTTGAAGCGTTTTTTTTATACAGTAACTTTTATACGTACTATATGTTTCGTTTATGTATTTTATTTGGACTTATATGTTTTTCTTTATCTGCTCAAAATACAACCGTAGATAGTCTTTATTTGGAAGATCAGTTTTATATAGGACTTACTTATAATACTTATGGTAATAAGCCTTCTAGCTTTACGCAGCGTAATTTGCCCTATGGTTTACAACTTGGTTTTATAAAAGATTTACCAATTAATAAAAAAAGGAATGTTGGTTTTGGTGTTGGTTTTGGTTACGCAGTAAATAACTACTATTCAAATTTAATTGCAACCAAAGACAGTGAGGGTATAAGTTACACTTTTGCAGATGAAGATTTAGATTATGAACGTAGCAAAATAGTTACGCATATGGTAGAGTTCCCTATAGAGTTTAGATGGCGAAAATCTACACCTACTAAATATAAGTTTCTTAGAATTTATGGAGGTGCTAAATTGGGGTATGTTTTTTCTTCTAAGTCTAAGTTTGTTTCTGATGATTTTAAAGAGGTTTTTAGTAATACTGATATTGTAAACTTTAGATATGGTCTACAATTTAATATAGGTTATAATACCTGGAACATTCATGTGTATTATGGCTTAAATAGTTTGCTAGATGATGCTTTTGTAGACGATGAACAACTACTTATGAAGCCAATACGAGTAGGATTTAATTTCTATATTTTATAGCCAATATTTAATTGTTAGTAGCTGAGAGCTAATTCCAATTAAAAAACCTACTATAATTTCTAAGGTAGTGTTGGTTTTTAAATACAATTTAGAAGTAGACACTAAGCCAGTACAAAAAACGGTGATGGCAATAGCGTAAATAATATTTATCTCAAAATGGACGCTAAGGCTAATTAAAAACATAAGTAGACTTCCCATTCCTGTTGCGTGTAAACTGCTCTTAAAACGTATTAAAAGCAATAGTAAAGAGCAAAAGATAGCAGCAACTAAGCCTAAAAAGTAAAAAAACAGTTCTGAACTATAATTGTTTGGTATTACTTTGTAAACCACTAACAAAAGTAAAGCTAAACTTATGTATAGTGGATATTTTCTTTCTTTTATGGTGGGTAGGCTATATGATGTTATTAGTCCTACGCTCCTAAGTATAATATAACATACTATAGGAACAATAACAGTTAGTATTAAAATAGGCAATGTGTTGCCAAAAAAGTGATTTTGAGTGTAATATTGTGGCGTAATTTTAAAATAGCAAATGCAGCCAATTATGGGTATAAATAAAGGGTGAAATATAGAGGATATAATTTTGTGAAACCCTTTCATTAAATCTGCTTTCTTAACCTTGCTACAGGTATATTTAATTGTTCTCTGTACTTTGCAACAGTACGCCTTGCTATTGGGTACCCTTTTTCTTTTAAAATAGCAGCTAGCTTGTCATCAGTTAAAGGTTTTCTCTTTTCTTCTTCACTAATAACGTTTTCTAGTATTTTTTTAATTTCTTTAGTAGATACATCTTCACCTTGCTCATTCTTCATAGATTCAGAAAAATATTCCTTAATCAATTTAGTACCATAAGGTGTGTCTACATATTTGCTATTTGCTACTCTAGATACAGTAGAAACATCCATACCAATAGTGTCTGCAATATCTTTTAAAATCATTGGTCTAAGCTTTCGCTCATCTCCAGTTAAAAAATATTCTTTTTGGTAGTTCATAATAGCGCTCATTGTTACATAAAGCGTTTGTTGTCTTTGTTTAATAGCGTCTATAAACCACTTGGCAGCATCTAGCTTTTGTTTTATAAAAAAAACTGTGTCTTTCTGTGATTTAGATTTTGTTTTAGAATTTTTGTAGCCTTCTAGCATATTATTATACTGTCTGGATACGTGCAATTCAGGAGCATTTCTTCCGTTTAGAGTGAGCTCTAGCTCTCCGTCTGCAATTTTAATTGAAAAATCAGGTACAATATGTTCTATTATTCTAGTATTACCAGCATATGAGCCACCTGGCTTTGGATTTAATTTTTCAATTTCAGAAATGGCTTCTTTTAGTTCATCTTCTGTAATGTTGTGTTTTTGCAGAAGTTTTTTGTAGTGCTTTTTAGTAAACTGATCAAAAGACTTTTCTAGTATTTGAATTGCTAGTTCTATAGCAGGTGTCTGTTCTTTTCTAGAAAGCTGTATAATTAAGCATTCTTCTAAAGATCTTGCAGCCACACCAGGAGGATCTAACTCTTGTACTAAATTTAGTACTTTAATTATGTCTGCTTCTTCTGCAAATACATTTTGTGTAAAAGCTAAATCATCCATAATGTCTGTAATTGGTCTGCGTATATAACCGCTTTCATCAACACTACCAATTAAAAACTCGGCAATTGCCCAGTCTTTATCATCTAAATAAACGGTATTTAATTGTGTCATTAAATGTTGATGAAAAGAGGTCCCGGCTGCATAAGGAATACTCTTTTCATCATCATCTGCACTATAGTTATTTGCTTGCGTACGGTAATCTGGAATTTCGTCGTCAGAAAGATATTCATCAATATTGATATCTTCAGCTTCAATTTTTTCAGTGTCATTATCGTACAAATCGTCATACTCATCCTCAATAGTTTCGGCTTCTTCTTTACCGCTTTCTAATGCAGGATTTTCTTCTAACTCTTGCTTTAGTCGTTGTTCAAAAGCTTGTGTAGGAAGTTGAATTAACTTCATAAGTTGTATCTGTTGTGGAGACAACTTTTGTGATAACTTAAATTGTAGGTGTTGTTTAAGCATTAATGTTAATTCTTTTTATGACTTTTTATATATTGTTATGTATTTTAAAACTCTGCATTTTGTGGTGTTCTAGGGAAAGGTATTACGTCTCTAATATTACCCATTCCTGTAGCAAAAAGCACCAAACGCTCAAATCCTAATCCAAAACCACTGTGTACTGCGCTTCCGTATTTACGTAAGTCTGTGTACCACCATAGTTCTTTTTCATCTATATCTAATGCTTTCATTTTCTCTAAAAGCACATCTAATCGTTCTTCTCTTTGTGAGCCGCCAACTATTTCTCCAATTCCTGGGAAAAGTATATCCATTGCTCTTACTGTTTTTCCGTCTTCATTTAAACGCATATAAAATGCTTTTATTTTTGCAGGATAATCAAACAATATAACTGGACATTTAAAGTGCTTTTCTACAAGAAAACGTTCGTGTTCACTTTGTAAATCTGCTCCCCATTCATTAATAATGTATTTAAACTTCTTCTTTTTGTTTGGTTTGCAGTTTCTTAAAATCTCTATAGCTTCAGTGTAACTAACTCTTTTGAAGTTGTTGTCTGTTATAAACTTTAATTTTTCAATTAATGGCATTTCACTACGTTCTGCAGCAGGCTTAGTTTTTTCTTCGTCTAACAAACGTTTTTCTAAAAACTCTAAATCATCTTTACAGTTTTCTAATACGTAAGATAAAACACTTTTAATAAAATCCTCAGCTAAATCCATATTAGCATCTAAATCATAAAAAGCCATTTCTGGTTCAATCATCCAAAACTCTGCTAAGTGTCTAGATGTGTTAGAGTTTTCTGCTCTAAACGTAGGTCCAAATGTATATACTTTACCTAGGCCCATTGCGTAGGTTTCTGCTTCTAATTGGCCAGATACAGTTAGGTTTGTTTCTTTGCCAAAAAAATCTTCACTATAGTCTACAGATCCGTCTTCTTTTAAAGGCGGCTTTTTAGAGTCTAAGGTAGATACTTTAAATATTTCACCAGCTCCTTCTGCATCAGAACCCGTAATAATAGGTGTGTGTACGTGATAAAAACCATTTTGTTGAAAATACTGGTGCACAGCAAAAGATAAAGCTGAGCGCATACGCATTACAGCAGAAAAAGTGTTGGTTCTTACGCGTAAGTGTGCTTTTTCTCTTAAAAACTCTAATGTGTGTTTTTTAGGTTGTATAGGGTAAGTTTCTGGGTCTGCGCCTCCGTGTATTTCTAAAGAAGCTACTTGTATTTCTACAGATTGTCCTTTCCCTTGGCTTTCTACTAGGGTTCCTTTTACTTTTATTGCTGCACCTGTAGATACTTGCTTTAGTAAACTTTCGTCTAATTTTTCAAAATCTACAACACATTGAATGTTTTGTATGGTAGAACCATCATTTAAAGCAATAAATCTGTTGCTTCTAAATGTTTTTACCCAACCACTTACGGTTACTTCTTGTAAAAGATGTTTTCCGGACAATAAATCCTTAATGCTGTTTGTGTTCATTATAAAATATGCTTCTTATTTTAAGTGATAAAGATAACTTTTTTTAAATCGTCTTTAAAATACTCAAATTAGTTTTGATTATTGATTTGATTTTTTTTCTTGATTTTAACCTCTTCTTTAGGTAAAATATCTATTTGTGGTTTTTTAAGCACTTCTTTGTTTGCTATACTGCGTTCTAAAGAAAGTAGTAATGAAGGTAGTAGTATTAAATTAGCTAACATTGCAAATAATAACGTTGCAGATACTAATGCTCCTAATGCTACAGTACCTCCAAAGTTAGAAATTATAAAAACTGAAAAGCCAAAGAATAAAACAATTGAAGTGTAAAACATACTAACTCCTGTTTCCCTTAGTGCGGCATATACAGATTTTTTAATTGCCCATTTATTCACTACAAGCTCTTGTCTGTACTTTGCTAAAAAATGAATGGTATCGTCTACAGAAATTCCAAAGGCAATACTAAATACTAAAATAGTAGAAGGTTTTATTGGTACACCAACAAAGCCCATAACGCCTGCTGTAATTATTAATGGTAGTAAGTTAGGTATTAATGATATTACAATCATTCTAAAAGACCTAAACAAGTAAGCCATAAATAGAGCTATTAGGCCAATAGCTAGTGCTAATGATAAAACCAAATTGTTTACAAGGTATTTAGTTCCTTTTAAAAATAATAAAGCCTTACCAGTTAAAAAGGTGTTGTATCTTTCTTTTGGAAATATCTTGTCTAAATTTTCTTGTAAACGTCCTTCTATATCTTGCATACGCTCAGTATCTACATCTCTCATAAAAGTTGTAATACGAGCAGTTTGTCCAGTAGAATCTACAAAACTCTCTAGTAAGTTTCCGTTACTTTTAGAGTTACGGGCCACATCCATAATAAAATTATTTTCTTGTGTGGTTGGTAATTGGTAATACTTAGGAATTCCGTTGTAAAAGGCCTGTTTAGAGTATTTTACAAGGTTAACTACTGATATTGGGTGAGACAGTTCTGGAATATCTTCAATTACTTCTCCAAACCTATCCATTCTTTTTAATGTAGCAGGTTTTAAAACACCATTTTTTCTTTTAGTATCTATAACAACTTCAACAGGCATTATGCCTTTAAATTCTTTTTCAAAAAAGCGAATGTCCTTAAAAAACTCTGCTTTTTTTGGCATATCTTCAATAGCACTTCCAGAAATATTTATTTGGTAAATGCCAATAATGCTAACTGTTAATAGTAAGATAGAAACAATGTAGACGCTAATTCTTTTGTTTCTAACAATGTTTTCCATCCAGCTAACAAAAGTGTCAATCCACTTTGTGTTTAAGTGTTTTAAATGCTTGTCTTTAGGCATTGGTAAAAAGCTGTAAACTATTGGTATTATTAAAAGTGATAGTATAAAAATACCAATGATGTTTATAGATGCTACAATACCAAACTCTTTAAGTAATTGACTGTCTGTAATTATAAAAGTTGCAAAGCCAGATGCAGTGGTAATATTTGTCATTAACGTTGCATTACCAATTTTAGATATTACACGTTGTAAGGAAAGTGCTTTGTTACCGTGCTTTTTAACTTCTTGTTGGTATTTGTTTATTAAAAAAATACAGTTTGGAATACCTATTACAATAATAAGTGGAGGTATTAAGGCGGTTAGTACCGTAATTTCATATTGTAATAAGCCTAATATGCCAAAAGCCCACATTACACCAATAATTACAACGCACATAGATATAAATGTGGCTCTAAAGCTTCTAAAAAAGAAAAAGAAAATTAATGAAGTTACGCCAAGGGCTGCAAGTATAAACTTGTTTATTTCATCTATAATATTTTTAGAGTTCATTGTGCGTATATATGGCATTCCAGATATATGCAAATTCATCTCAGTTTCCTTTTCAAACTTTTCTGTAAGATGTTTAAAATCTTTTAAAATAAAATCTTTACGTACAGATGTGTTTACGATGTCCTTATCTAGGTAAACTAAAGTTCTAATTGTACCTGTTTCTTTATTGTATAATAGATTTTCGTAAAACGGCATATTATTAAATAAATGCTGTTTTAAACTATCTATTTCTTTTGTGGTTCTTGGTTTAGACTTTATAAAGTTTTGAAGTAAAAATTTTTGTCCGTCTTCTGTTTTTACCAGTTCTTTAAGGTTGTCTGTAGATAATACAAAATCTACCTCTGGAAACGCATCTAGTTGTTTGCTAAGTTTGTTCCATCTATTAAATTTTTCTGGAGTGTAAAGAGAGTTGTCTTTTGCGGCTATTGCAATTACATTACCTTCTTCTCCAAATAGCTTTAAAAATGATTGGTATTTAATATTAACCGGATGGTGATCTGGTAATAAGTTAGCTTCTGAGTTAGAAAACTTCATGTTTTTCCATTGAAAACCTAGAAAAACGGTAAAAGCTATTATAAGTAGTATAATGAGAATTCTGTTTCTTAGAATTATCCTAGCAGTTTTTGCCCAAAAACCTTGCGTAATCTTTGCAACCATTATATGTAATTAAGGTGCGCAAAGGTAAAGAATGATTGTTAGTGTTCCCAAAAAATGCGGTTTAAATACGTGTTAAACCTAAATAAAACTTAATCTCCTATTTTGATTTTGTGTTGTTTGCAGAAATCTATAAGTGCTGCTAAGGAAGTATGCTGTTCAGAAACCTCTAAGTCTCTATGTATTTTATTGATAAGCTGAAATCGGTAATACGTTATGTTTAATATTTTAACTGCTTTAAGACTACTTATTTCATTTAGGTTGTAGGTAGATCTATATGATTTTTGAGTAAGCATATAAATTGCATAACTTATTGATGCAATTAATAGGACTATGGAGAGGTAGAAGAGTAAGTTGCTCTTATTGTTAATAATATTTAAACCAGAGCTTAAAATAATAAGTACAGAGAAGATTTTACCGTTGATTTTTTGACTTTTAATATTATCAATAATCTCAATTTTGCTTAAATCTTCTCTGTAATTTATTTTCATTTTAAAAAAAATTAAACTTTCATTATTTCTGCTTCTTTGGTAACTAGTAAAGCGTCAATTTTTTTTGTATACAAGTTAGTTAAATCTTGTACATCTGCTTCTGCATTCTTTTTTAAGTCTTCAGATGCATCATCTAAAGCTCTAATTTCTTTATTTGCTTCTTGTCTTGCGTTTCTAATTCCAATTTTAGCATCATCTGCTTCTCCTTTAGCTTGTTTTGCTAAATCTCTTCTTCTTTCTTCTGTTAATGGTGGTACGTTTATAATAACAAAATCACCATTGTTCATTGGGTTAAAGCCAAGATTAGAGTTCATGATGGCTTTTTCTATTTCTTGAAGCATATTTTTTTCCCATGGCTGAACAGATATTGTTCTGGCATCAGGAGTGTTTACATTAGCTACTTGAGAAAGTGGAGTTGCAGATCCGTAGTAGTCTACCATAACACTAGATAGCATAACTGGACTAGCTTTACCTGCTCTAATTTTAATAAATGCTTTTTCTAAATGGTCTATTGTGCCATTCATACTCTCTTTAGTACTGTCTAATATAAAATTAATTTCTTCGTTCATTGTGTTACTATTTAATCTTGGTTCAGCATAAACTGTACCACTTATAAATTTACTTCTGTTCCTATATTTTCTCCTGATAGTAGTTTTAATAAATTTCCTTTTGTGTTCATATCAAAAACCACAATAGGTAATTCATTTTCTTGACTTAATGTAAACGCGGTGGTATCCATTACTTTTAAGCCTTTATTAAGTACATCTTGAAAAGATATTTTATCAAACTTAGTTGCATTGGCATCTTTTTCTGGGTCAGATGTGTAAATGCCGTCTACTCTTGTTCCTTTTAATATTACGTCTGCTTCAATTTCAATAGCGCGTAATACAGCTGCGGAATCTGTTGTAAAATATGGATTACCTGTTCCACCACCAAAAATAACTACTCTTCCTTTTTCAAGGTGTCTCATAGCTTTTCTTCTAATAAATGGTTCTGCTACTTCGTTTATTTTAATTGCAGTTTGTAGTCTTGTTTGTACGCCTGCGTCTTCTAATGCGCTTTGCAAGGCAAGCCCGTTTATTACGGTAGCCAGCATTCCCATATGGTCTCCTTGTACGCGGTCCATACCGTTACTTGCTCCGGCAACACCTCTAAAAATATTTCCTCCACCAATTACTATTGCTACCTGAATACCTTTGTCTATTACTTGTTTTATCTCAGTAGCATATTCTGCAAGTCTTACAGGGTCTATGCCGTATTGTCTAGAGCCCATTAAGGCTTCTCCGCTTAATTTTAAAAGTATTCTTTTGTATTGCATTTTTGGTGATGTTTATGGTTAGCAAAAATAATGAAAAAAATGAACGGTAAAGTATGTCTCATATTTTATTCTATTATTTTGTTGCGTTATAGTTGTTGTAATAAAATAAAAAAGCCGTTTCCTAAAAAAAGGAAACGGCTTTAATTATAACTTTAAAAGTTTTGTCTTTTGTTATCCAAGAGCAACTCTTTTAAAAGATGCTACAGCTACATCGCCGTAAGAAGAAACGTAAGATGCTACGTTAATTTTTTCATCTTTAATAAAGTTTTGGTCTAATAAACATTGCTCTTGATCAAGAGTAGTGTTGTCAGATACAAATCTTTCCATTTTACCTGGTAAAATTTTGTCCCAAATTTGCTCTGGTTTACCTTCTGCTTTAAGTTGTTCTTTTGCACTTTCTTCTGCAGCAGCCATAACTTCTGGAGTTAATTGTGCCATAGAAATGTACTGAGGTACGTTTTTAAGAGTTTTCCCTAAACGCTCTAACTCAATATTGTCTTTTTCAATAACAGCAATTCTTGCTTCAGTTTCAGATGCTATGTAAGCTGGGTCAAAATCTTTGTAAGATAATGTTGTAGCTCCCATAGATGCAATTTGCATTGCAACGTCTTTAGCTAAAGTTTCAATGTTATCTACTTTAGCAGTAAAACCAACTACAGCAGCAATTTTGTTAATGTGTACATAAGAACCAACGTAAGGAGCCTCTACAGTCTCAAAAGCGTTAATTTCTAATTTTTCACCAATAACACCAGTTTGCTCAACTAATTTGTCTGCAACTGTCATACCGTCAAAATCAGCAGCTAAAAACTCATCTTTAGAGTTGTAGTTAAGTGCTAATTCTCCTAATTGGTTAGCAAGTGCTAAAAAGTTTTCGTTTTTACCAACAAAATCAGTTTCACAACCTAATACTATTGCAACACCTTTGTTAGCATCTGCATTTACTTTAGCAACTGCAGCACCTTCGCTAGAGTCACGATCAGCTCTTTTTTCTGCTACTTTCTGACCTTTTTTACGTAATACGTCAATTGCTTTGTCAAAATCACCTTCAGCTTCAACTAAAGCTTTTTTGCAGTCCATCATTCCTGCGCCAGTAGCTTTTCTTAGTTTATTTACTTCTGCAGCTGTAATTTTTGCCATTTTATTTTAAGTTTTAATATTGCTCTAAATAAAGATTAATTTTTTAGAACGATGTTAAATTAATATTTTGTTTTATTTATATAAAAGGTTGTGAATAGATTATTCTATACCACCTTTAGTATTGTCTTGCCATACTTTTAACTCATCCCATTTACCATCAGCAGCCATTTTAGCTTGCTTTGGCCAAGAACCAGGGTTTTTAGATGCAAAACTAGAACCAGCAGCAGTTAATATAGCGCTTAAATCTTCAACAGATTTAGCAGCTAAGTCTGCGTAAGTTTTAATTCCTTCGTTTTGGAAAATCTCAGCAATTTTAGGTCCAATTCCTTCAACTTTAGTTAAATCATCTGTAGCAGTTTTAGCTTCTGCTTTAGGAGCTGCTTTTGCTTTAGGAGTAGAATCTTTTCCTTCTTTTTCAGCTTGTTTGTCAGATTTACGATCAGCTAAACCTTCTATTATAGCTTCAGAAACGTGAGATAATACAGCTTCAATAGATTTAGAAGCATCATCGTTAGATGGTATAATGTAGTCTATTGGTCTAGGGTCAGAGTTTGTATCTACCATTGCAAAAATAGGAATGTTTAATTTTAAAGCTTCCTTAACTGCAATGTGCTCTCTCATTGTATCTACAATAAATAAAGCTCCTGGTAAACGAGTCATATCAGAGATAGAACCTAAGTTTTTCTCTAATTTAGCTCTTAAACGATCTACTTGTAAACGTTCTTTTTTAGATAAAGTTAAAAAAGTACCATCTTTTTTCATTCTATCAATAGAAGCCATTTTTTTAACAGCTTTACGAATAGTAACAAAGTTAGTTAACATACCACCTGGCCATCTTTCAGTGATGTAAGGCATATTTGCTTTTCCTGCTTTGTCTGCAACAATGTCTTTTGCTTGTTTTTTGGTAGCTACAAAAAGTATTTTTCTACCAGATGCTGCTATCTTTTTTAAAGCTTCATTAGCTTCTTCAATTTTTGCAGCTGTTTTGTATAAGTTAATAACGTGTATTCCGTTACGCTCCATATAAATATATGGTGCCATATTCGGGTTCCACTTTCTTGTAAGGTGACCAAAGTGTACACCTGCTTCTAATAAGTCTTTTACTTCAATTTTGTTTGCCATTTTTTTGTAATAGTTTACGTTCCGTTTTACTTAGCAATGCTAAAGTAGTGCGTATGCAGTCTCTAACATTTAGATGCTAAACTAGTGTTTCCTGTATGGTAGCAGAAAACAACGACAACTTGTTTTAATTTATGCTTTAGAATTTTTTCTAAAGGCTTCTCAATGAACTTGTTTTTGTTGGCATTACCAACGGTATAAAATCAGAAAAAATCTGATGTAAAAAAACCGGAACAATGTTCCGGAATATATTCTTAACGCTTAGAGAATTGAAATTTCTTACGGGCTTTCTTCTGACCGAATTTCTTACGCTCTACCATTCTTGGATCTCTAGTTAAAAGACCTTCTGGCTTTAATATCAATCTGTTTTCAGCATCTACTTCGCACATTGCTCTAGAAAGAGCTAGTCTAATAGCTTCTGCTTGTCCAGTAATACCTCCTCCGTAAACATTTACTTTTACGTCAAAGTTTTCATCATTGCTGGTTAAAGCAAATGGTTGTTTTACTTTGTACTGTAAAGTAGCAGTAGGGAAATATTCATTTAAATCTTTTTTGTTGATTGTAATGTTACCTTTTCCTTCAGAAACATATACACGTGCAACAGCAGTTTTACGTCTGCCTATTTTATGAATTACCTCCATTATAAATCCTTTAAGTTTATTGCTTTTGGTTTTTGTGCCTCTTGGTTGTGCTCAGGACCTACGTAAACTTTTAAATTACGAAAAAGTTCTGCTCCTAATCTGTTCTTAGGTAGCATTCCTTTTATTGATTTTTCCACTACACGTGCTGGGTTCTTCTCCAACATTTCAATAGCTGTCTGAGACCTTTGTCCACCAGGGTAACCTGTGTGTCTTATATAAGTCTTAGTTTGCCATTTGTTACCGCTAAGAGTAACTTTCTCTGCATTGATAACAATTACGTTATCCCCACAGTCCACATGTGGTGTAAAATTAGGTTTGTTCTTTCCTCTTAAGATTTTTGCAACCTTAGAAGCAAGACGACCCAACGTTTCTCCTTCAGCATCAACCAATAACCACTCCTTAGAAACGGTTGCTTTATTGGCTGAAATTGTCTTGTAGCTTAATGTATCCACACTAATATATTTTTATTATTTACTTAATCCCGATAAACGGGGTGCAAATGTACAATTATTTACTTGAAATACAAATGCTTATTTCCGTTTATTTTTATTGTTTTTTTCAAATGCTATTGTTTTCTTGATTTTCCAAGCTTTATTTTTTTCGATTTTAACAAAATTTTGTCTTTTTTAGCTACAATTATATAATAGGAGTGCTATTTTTACGCCTTATATTAAAAAATAACCAGAATAACCAATGTTAAAGTTTAGTCTAACAAGTGCTTTAGTATTTTTAACTACAGCGCTTTTTTCTCAAGAAAGTGCAAATATACAAGTTCCTAAGAGGGTGTACACTACAAATAGTGTAGAAAATAAAAAATCTCCTGTTATAGATGGTTATTTAACAGATGCTGCTTGGAATAATGTAGAGTGGCAAGGAGATTTTGTAGAGTGGAGGCCAGATGAAAATACTAGTCCAACCCAACCTACCAAGTTTAAAATAGTGTATGATGATAAGTTTTTATATGTTGCTTTTAAATGTTATGACGCTGATTTAGATAAAATTGAAAAACGTTTGTCTAGGCGAGATGGTTTTCAAGGAGATTGGGTAGAAATTAATATTGATAGTTATAATGATAAAAGAACAGCTTTCTCTTTTACATTTACAGTAGCAGGTGTTAAGGGTGATGAGTTTATATCTGAAAACGGTAGTAGTTGGGACAGTAGCTGGAATCCTATTTGGTATGGTAGCTCTAAATTAGATGATGAAGGTTGGACGGCAGAACTTAAAATACCTTTTAGTCAGCTTAAATTTGGCGATGCTAAAGAGCAGGTTTGGGGATTACAAGTTAAACGTAGAATTTTTAGAGCCGAGGAGCGCTCCATTTGGCAACGTATTCCTTTAGAGTCTTCTGGTTATGTTAGTGAGTTTGGTGAGTTACGTGGGTTGTTAAATATTAAGCCTCAAAAACAATTAGAAATTCAACCTTTTGTGGTCAATCAATATGATAGTTATCCAAAAGAAGTTGGCAATCCTTATAGAGATGGGTCTGATTATAAGTTTAATGGTGGTTTAGATGCTAAAATTGGTATAACAAACGATTTAACTTTAGATTTAACAGTTAATCCAGACTTTGGTCAAGTAGAAGCAGACCCAGGAGCAATAGCATTAGATGGTTTTCAGATATTTTTTAGGGAGCAACGTCCATTTTTTATAGAAAATAAAAACATTTTTGACTATGAATTTGGTAGTGGTCAAGATAATTTATTTTACAGTAGACGTATTGGGCGAAACCCTCACGGAAGACCTTCCTTGGAGGATGGTGAGTATGCAGATGTGCCTAAAAACACAACAATTCTTGGAGCAGCAAAATTCTCTGGTAAAACTAAAAGTGGTTGGTCTTTAGGGCTTTTAGAGAGTGTTACTGGTAAAATGTATGCAGAAATAGATGCTAACGGAGAAAAAAGAGATGAACTTGTAGAGCCGCTTACTAATTATTTAGTTGCAAGAGCTCAAAAAGATTTTAATAATAGGAACTCTTATGTTGGTGCAATTTTTACATCAACAAATAGACGATTAGAAGATGATTTAGACTTTTTACGTAAATCTGCTGTTTCTGCCGGTGTAGATTTTAAGCATAACTGGAAAAATAGAGAGTATTATGTAGAGGGTAACTTTGTTGCAAGTTCTGTTCGTGGTTCTAAAGAGGCTATAACTAATACTCAAAAATCTATTACGCATTTGTTTAACAGGGTAGATGCCGGTCACGTTAGGTTAGATACCTCTAGGACATCTTTGTCTGGTTCTGGTGGTAAGTTAGAATTTGGTAAGGCTGGTGGTGGTAATTGGCGTTATGAGGGTGGTGTACTTTGGTATTCTCCAGAGTTAGAATTAAATGATATAGGTTTTTTGCGTCAGGCAGATAAAATTACTCAGTTTGCAGAAGTTCAGCGTTTATTTTTAAAGCCTACAGATTTTTACCGAAATATACGTTTGCAGTTGGGGCAATATTCTACTTTTGACTTTGATGGAAACTATAATATTATGTCATACCAGTTTAATGGTAATATAAGTTATAAAAATAATTGGTGGACAGAAGTAGAGGCAACATATAACCCTGTTTTTTATAGTAACGCTAATTTGCGTGGTGGACCACGTTGGCGTTATGCAAAAGAAGGTGGTTTGGCGTTATTTGCAGGGTCAGATAACAGAAAAAAGTTTTACTCTACTGTAGGTTATGTTGGTAACAGAGGTGCAGAGGATACATTTAGTTACAATAGATATGTGTTTAGGTTCACCTATCAACCAGTAGATGCGTTTAGTTTGTCTATGGATAATGAGTTTTCTACAGAGAAAAGTAAAACTCAATATGTAACCCAGCGTACAGTTAATAATATAACAAGGTATATTTTAGGTGAAATTGATCAAAATACATTTAGTAGTTCTATACGCTTAAACTATAATTTAAATCCTAATTTAAGTCTTCAGTATTATGGACAACCTTTTATTTCTAGAGGTACTTACACTAATTTTAATTATGTAAATAATCCTATTGCAAGTAGTATTGATGATAGAATTACACTGTATGGAGTTAACCAGATAGCATTAGAAAATGGGATGTATATTGTAGATGAAGATGCTAATGGAATTGCAGATTATGAGTTTGGTGATCCAGACTTTTCTTTTGTGCAATTTAGATCTAATTTAGTTTTGCGATGGGAATATATTCCTGGTTCGGAAATTTTCTTGGTTTGGTCACAAGGTTTAACGAGTAACGCCAATCCAGATGATGCACTTGGAAGGAGTTTAAACAGGCAAATTTTAGACCGCAAAAAAGATAATACTATTTTGTTAAAGGCAACATACAGGTTTATATTATAGGTAAAATTAGTGCTATTATACTATAATAAAGTATTTTGCGTTTTTTAAAGTAAAAATAATCAACTAAATAAAATGATAAAAAAAGGCATATTATTAATAGCGTCTATCTGTTTGTTAAATTTTTCTTGCTCTACAGATAGTGAAAAAGAACTATTTTCTGAAAATAGTTTAGTAGGTACTTGGGTGATTTCTGATGTTACAAGGGAAGAATCTTCAGAGGTGAATTTTCCTCAAGAAATAGCAAAGAATCTTATAGATCAAGGTTGTAAAATAATTACATATACTTTTAATGCAGATGATACATTTGTAGGTAAGGATAAATTAAATTATTTTGTAATTGAATCTAATGGCGCAGGTATAGAGGTTGATTGTCCTGAAGAGACAGATACTTTAGTTGGTACTTGGGATTTAAATGATGACCAATTAACAATTACAGATCCTACAGGAGGAGAAACTGTTATTACGGTTGACTTAAACGGTAGTACCTTAATTATTGCAGGTGAAGATATTGATGAAGATAATTATGATGGTTTAGATATTGTTTTTACAAAAAACTAAAACCATTTTACTAATAAATAAAAAAAGGACATTAGGTTTTTCTAATGTCCTTTTTTTTTATTGTGTATTTAGTTAATGGGCAACTAGCCAGTTGTCTCCTGTTCCTATTTCTACATCTAAAGGAACTGCAAGTGAGTATGCGTTTTCCATTTCTGTTTTAATAAGTGCTCTTACTTCTTCTAGTTCTGTTTTGTGAGCATCAAAAACAAGTTCATCATGTACTTGTAAAAGCATTTTTGTTTTAAAATTGCCTCCAGTAAGTTTTTTGTGAATGTTTATCATTGCAATTTTTATAATATCTGCAGCGCTACCTTGTATTGGGGCGTTAACGGCATTACGTTCTGCTGCGCTACGTACTACGGCATTTCTAGAGTTAATATCTTTTAAATACCTACGTCTTCCTAAAACTGTTTGTACGTAACCGTTGTCTCTTGCAAAATCTACCAACTCACTCATGTATTTTTTAAGTTTTGGGTAGGTTTCATAATAAGCATCTATAAGCTCTTTAGATTCTCCTCTGCTTAAATCTGTCTGGTTGCTTAGTCCAAAAGCAGAAACACCGTAAATAATTCCAAAGTTTACTGTCTTAGCGTTGCTACGTTGCTCTCTTGTAACTTGGTCTAAAGGAACGTTAAATACTTTTGAAGCTGTAGAGGCATGAATGTCTTCTCCGTTTTTAAATGCTTCAATCATTGTTGTTTCATCACTTAAAGCTGCAATAATACGTAGTTCTATTTGTGAGTAATCTGCTGCAAGTAGTGTGTAGTTTTCATCTCTAGGAACAAACGCTTTGCGTACTTGTCTTCCGCGTTCTGTGCGTATAGGTATGTTTTGTAAATTAGGGTTGTTACTACTTAGTCTTCCTGTAGCGGCAACTGTTTGCATATAATCTGTGTGTACGCGTCCAGTACTTTCTTCTACTTGGTCTGGTAATGCGTCAATGTATGTGCTTTTAAGCTTAGCAAGTCCTCTGTATTCTAAAATGTTTTTAATTATCTCATGGTCTTGTGCAAGGTATGATAGTACATCTTCTGCGGTGGAATACTGACCTGTTTTTGTTTTTTTAGGCTTGTCTACAAGTTTTAGTTTTCCAAAAAGTATTTCTCCTAATTGTTTTGGTGATGCAATATTAAATTCTTCCCCAGCGGCTTCATAAATGCTAGTTTCTAGATTTTTAATATCTGTATTTAGCTCTTCAGATAGTGAGTTTAAAAAATCAACATCTAGGTTTATACCTTCTAACTCCATATCTGCTAAAACACTTAGTAGTGGAATTTCAATGTCGTTAAATAACTCTTCTGTTTTAGCATCTTTTAACTCTGGTTTAAAATGACTAGCTAATTGGTAAGTAATGTCTGCATCTTCAACTGCATACTCTGTTTGTTTTTCTATTGGAACTTGGCGCATAGATAATTGATTTTTACCTTTTTTACCAATTAATTCTGTAATAGAAATAGGGGTGTAGTTTAAGTATGTTTCTGCTAATACATCCATATTGTGTCTCATATCAGGATTTATTAGATAGTGAGCTAACATAGTGTCAAAATATGCTCCTTTAATAATAAGGTTGTATTTGCGTAAAACTTTTATATCATATTTTAAATTCTGACCAATTTTTTCAATTTTTTCATCTTCAAAAAACGGACGTAATTGCTCTATTAGTTCCTGGGCTTGGTCTTGGTCTTCAGGAAAAGGGATGTAAAAACCTTTACTTGCTTCCCATGAAAAAGCAATTCCTACTAATTCTGCTGTTAGCGGATTTAACCCTGTTGTTTCTGTGTCAAAACAAACGGATGTTTGTTTCATTAAATTCTGTAAAAACAATTTCATAGCCATTCCTGGAGCAACACTTTGGTATATGTGCGGAATGTCTTTACTTGTTTTTCTGCTAGAAAGCTCTTGTTGTACTTGTGTTGCAGAAGCACTACCGCCACCGCCAAACAATGAAAACTGGCCTGCTCCTGCAGTACTTGTTTTTGCTGTTTTTTTAGATGATTTTTCAGTATTGGTTTCGGAGTTGGTTGTAGTTTCTGTAGCAAATGTTTTAATAAGGTTATCTGCAAGTCTTCTGAACTCTAATTCTTCAAAAATTTCAGTAACTTTTGGAAGGTCTGGTTGGTCTAATTCATATTCTTTTTCATTAAAATCTACAGGAACATCTAGCATAATACGAGCTAGCTTTTTAGAGAGTAAGCCTAATTCTTTATTGGCTTCTATCTTTTCTTTCATTTTTCCTTTTAGTTCGTGGGTATTGTCTAGTAAGTTTTCCATGCTTCCGTAGGTAGCAAGAAACTTTTTAGCTGTTTTTTCTCCAACACCTGGTAGTCCTGGGATGTTGTCTACAGAGTCTCCCATCATCCCCAAGTAGTCTATAACCTGTTCTGGTCTTTCAATTTCAAACTTTTTTAATACTTCTGGTATTCCCCAAGTTTCATATCCGCCACCAAACATTGGTCTGTACATAAAAATATTTTCAGAAACCAATTGCGCAAAGTCTTTATCTGGTGTAACCATAAACACTTTGTAGTTTTCTTTTTCTGCTTTTTTGGCAAGTGTGCCTATAATGTCATCTGCCTCATACCCTTCTTTTACAACAACAGGTATGTGCATTGCTTTTAAAATATTTTCTATATAGGGAATGGCAAGTTTTATGGCTTCTGGTGTGGCATCGCGGTTGGCTTTGTAAGCTTCAAACATTTCTACGCGGTCTACGCTGCCGCCACGATCAAAACATACAGCTAAATGGTCTGGTCTTTCTCTTTTTATTACGTCTAATAAAGAGTTTGTAAAACCTAATATTGCTGATGTGTCTAGTCCTTTAGAGTTTATTCTTGGGTTTTTTATAAATGCATAATATCCTCTAAAAATAAGTGCATATGCATCTAGTAAAAAAAGTCTTTTTTGATCTGCCATTTTATAATCTTAATTAAGTGTCAAAACTACTAATTGTTGTTTTGTATTTCATCTTTCTTGTAAAAAGAATTTACTTGTTCATTGGTATTGCTGTCTTTTGTTGTTTTACGGTATGTAAAACCAGGGTGTACGCAATAACCACCTGTTTCTCCTTTTTTATTCATTGCTAAAAAGCCAATCTGAAAATCTTCACGGTTTTTATTTTTAGCCATTATTCTTTTTACACCTTCTTCACAGGCTTCTTGAGGAGATTTACCTTGTCTCATTAACTCTACAATTAAAAAGCTACCTACGGTTTTAATAACTTCTTCTCCAACACCGGTAGCAGTTGCGCCACCAACCTCATTATCTACAAATAAGCCAGCGCCTATTATTGGAGAATCTCCAATGCGTCCACCAACTTTGTATGCCATGCCGCTAGTGGTGCAAGCTCCAGAAATGTCGCCATTTTTATCCATAGCTAACATGCCAATAGTGTCGTGGTTTTCTATGTTAATTATAGTTTCGTATTTAGAAGTTTTCTTCCATTCCAGCCAATCCTTTTTAGATTTTTCTGTAAGTAAGTTTTCTTTTTTAAATCCTTGTTCATAAGCAAATTGTTCTGCTCCTTTACCAGCTAAAATTATATGAGGTGTTTCTTCCATAACCTTACGTGCTACAGATACCGGGTGTACAATATTTTGTAAATAAACTACAGAGCCGCAATTGCCATCTTTATCCATAATGCAGGCGTCTAATGTTACATTGCCGTCTCGGTCTGGTCTGCCGCCTAAACCTACTGTATTATTGTTAGCGTCTGCTTCTTCAACCATTACACCTTGCTCAACAGCATCTAAAGAGTTTCCGCCTTTGGCTAAAACTTCCCAGGCTTTATCATTTGCATTTTTAAAATTCCATGTACAAATAGCAATAGGCTTTACCGTTGCTGCTTCAGTATTAGATGTAATTGTTTTTTTCTGGTCACAAGATGCTAACAATGGAGCGGAAATGATACCGGCTGTACTTAAAGATGAATTTTTTAAAAACTTTCTTCGTTTCATAATAGTAGGTTAACTAATTTTAGGCTTTAAATATAATGAATATGATTTTAGAAGTGTGCGCAAATTCATTGGAATCTGCTATAAATGCAGAAAAAGCAGGTGCTACCAGAATAGAGTTGTGTGTAGAACTTGGTGTTGGTGGTGTAACGCCTTCATATGGTCTTATTAAAGCTGTGCTAAATGCGGTGAATATACCTGTGCACGTATTGATTAGGCCTAGAAGTGGAGATTTTACATATTCAGATTCTGAATTTGAAGTAATGAAACAAGATATTGCTTTATGTGTACAGTTGGGTTGTGCGGGTATTGTTACAGGTGTTTTGCTTAAAAATTTTCTGTTAGATGAAGAAAGAACTCAAATTTTAATTAATGAGGCAAAGACTTTGCAATTTACTTTTCATAGAGCTTTTGATTGGCTTAAGAATCCAGAAGAAGCATTTTTAACATTGCAAAGTATGGGTGTTAATTATGTGTTGTCATCCGGGCAAAAAGCTTCGGCTTTATTGGGTATTCCTTTGCTCTCTAAATTAAACAAAAAAGGATCAACCTGTGTGATAATGCCAGGGGGCGGATTAAGAGTAGATAATATTATCAATTTTAAAAATGAAGGGTTTAAAGCATTGCATATGTCAGGTACTATTTTTTGTAAAACCTTAGATGAAGATGTGCCTTTACCTATGATTTCTAATTCTTTTTTGGTAGAAAATCAAATTGCAACATCTAGTGTAGAGGTTATAAAACAAGTGGTTGCTTTGTTAAATAACTCTTAAATAGGTGTTTCTCTTTAACAAACAAATACCTTTGCAAAAAAAAATAGATTATGCTTCGTTGGATTATTTTTGTCCTAATTTATTCGGTTTTGGGGTTTTATGCTTTTCAGGCATTAAAAACAGCAACTAAAGTTAATTGGCTGCATTACCTTTATATTGGGGTGTCACTTTTGGCTGTTATCAATTTTATTTACCAATTTAGTGTGGGTAATGAAGGTAGGGTTATTAGTATTTCTATGAGCTATGCTTTTGGCTTTTTATTAAGTGTAATGGCATTTAATTTAGTGCTTATTATTTTTCTTTTTTCTGAAGATATTATTCGTTTTTTAGCAGGGCTTTATACTAAATTTTTTGGAACATCTAAAGAGTTTGTGTTGCCTAGTCGAAGACGTTTTTTAAGTTTAATAGGTTTAGGCTTGGCTTCTTTGCCGTTTGGAGCTTTGCTTTATGGTATGGCTAAAGGGAAATATAATTTTAAAGTTTTAAAGTATGAATTGGCTTTTGATGATTTGCCAGATGCTTTTAATGGATATCAAATTACACAAATATCAGACGTACATAGTGGTAGTTTTGATGATGAAGAGAAAATAAAATATGCTATTAATTTAATTAATGAGCAAAAGAGTGATGTTTTATTATTTACTGGTGATATGGTGAATAATATAGCAGATGAAATGGAGCCTTGGAAAGATATTTTTTCTAAGCTTGAAGCAAAAGATGGTAAGTACTCTGTATTGGGTAATCATGATTATGGTGATTATGTTAACTGGGATTCTGATGAGCTAAAAGAAGCTAATTTAGATAAGTTAAAAGAGATACAGAAAGAGATTGGTTTTGATTTACTTTTAAATGATAGTAGATTTCTGCAAAAAGGGAGTGATAAAATAGCTTTAGTTGGAGTAGAAAACTGGGGTGTTGGTGGATTTAAAAAAGCAGGAGATTTAAAAAAGGCTACTGCAAATGTAGGTAAAGATGATTTTAAAATATTGATGAGTCATGATCCTTCTCACTGGGAGCATGAGGTTATTAATGATGATTACCATTATCACTTAACGTTAAGTGGACATACGCACGGAATGCAGTTTGGAATTGAAATTCCTGGCTGGATAAAATGGAGTCCCATTAAATGGAGATACCGCTATTGGGCGGGTATATACAAAGAAATGGGGCAGTATATAAATGTTAATCGTGGTTTTGGCTTTTTGGGCTATCCGGGTAGGGTAGGTATATGGCCAGAGATTACGGTAATTACACTTAAAAAGAAAGAGTTGGCTTAGTTTTGCGACTGCATTAGTGGTAAAAAAATGGCTTAAACTGTATAATTTAACAATTTTTCTTACTTTTGATTAACAACCCAAAGATTTATTTATGTCTAAATTTGGAGAACTAATAGATTTACAAGTACCTGTATTGCTAGATTTCTATGCGGAATGGAATGAGCAATCATCACAAATGCACCCTGTTTTAAGGGATGTAGCTGCGGCTTTAGGTGATAAAGGTAAAATTATTAAAATTGATGTAGATAAAAATAAAGAGCTTGCGCAGGCATTGCGTGTAAAAGGCTTACCTACATTAATGATCTACAAAAATGGCGAAATGGTTTGGCGCCAAAGCGGAGAGCAAGATGCAAATACACTTATTGCGTTGCTTAAAGAATACCTATAAAAAATAGTAATTATATTTTATTATGATATAAACTAACACAAGTTATTCTTGTGTTAGTTTATGCTATCTTCTAGTACAGTAGCACTTGTGTCTACTGTACTAGAGTCTGGTAAATCTGGATCTGACATTGGCAGTTCTTCAGGGGTTTCTTCCTGTATTAGTCTTCTGGATCTGTTAAAATGTGAAAACTTGTTTAAGAACTCAGTAGCAATCAATTCTTCTTGCTCGGCTAACTTGGTCTCATTATTAGATTTAAGTATATCTATAAGTCTAAAATAGCTTTCAAGGTCTCCTAAGATATCATTTTCTCTAACGTATTGTTGACTTAGATCTAATGTGTTGTAGTATGCTAAGTTTTCTTGATACTTAGTTTTTAGCTGAGCAAATAAATCTTTTGCTTTTTGTGTTTCGCCAACTTTAAAATATCCATCTACAAAAGGCTCTACAAAGGCGTAGTACCCAAAATAGTCTACAGGCATATTGGTAACAGCAATGTCTATAATGTCTTTTGCTTTTTCTATTTTGTTTTCTTCAATAAGTTGTTCTGCAAGTCTTGCAAGGTTACCTCTAAAGCTAATAGATTGCGATCTTGTTTGAGGGTCGTGGTAAATATCAGAACTTCCAGAATTACCCCATTCCCATTTTTTAACAATGCTATACATTAACTCGCTATCTATGCGCCCCATATCATAAGGGTTTGCATTTTTAGTTTTAATTGGCACCAATTTGTATGCTAAGCCATCTAGTTGTAAGTAATCTTTCATCCAAATGTATTCGCCGTTATCAAAACTACCACCAGAGAAATATATAGGTCTTTTCCAGTCGTTGTTAGCTAGTAAGTCTAGCATTAGTAAACGGTTTTTACTTAATGAACCTGGTAAGTCAATATCTATATAATCTACAATTAAATCTTCGTCTTCAGGTTTTACCAATCCGCTTTCTAAAACATTTTTCTTGTTTACTGGTACGCGTATTTTATTGGTAGGGTAATAAATTAAATCTAAAAGATTATCTGGATACTGACTAAGGTCTGCGCCTTGCCTTTGGTAAAGATATCTAAGTTTATTCTGTGGTTTGTCACTGGCAATCCAGTTCATAAAATCTTTAATATCTAACCTTTTGTCTTTAAATTGCTCTAGTGGGTTTCCGTAGATAACATCTCTAGAGCCAAATCTGTATTTTTCATGTGTTAGCTGAGATGGTATAGGGTCACTTGTGTAAGCTTTCTTTTTCATTTGGTCTATGTACCAATCTGTAGCAAATAAACTAGTGTTAATAATACGTACATCTGTACGGTAACCTTCAATTTCTTGTAGGTACCATAGCGGAAAAGTGTCATTGTCTCCAATAGTAAATAAAATTGCTCCTGCATCTTCTTGCGTAGAGTCTAAGTAAGACCTTGCAGTACTGTTTGCGGTAAACCTGTTAGATCTATCATGATCATCCCAGTTTTGAAAGGCCATAAGTGTTGGTACAGCTAATAGGCAGACAATAGTAATTATTGGAGCAATAATTTTTGCAGAGGTTATTTTTTTTAGTTCGTCATACAAGCCAGCAACTCCTATGCCAATCCAAATTGCAAATACGTAAAAAGACCCAACTAAAGAGTAGTCTCTTTCTCTAGGTTGAAATATGGCAGGATTAGTGTAAAACTGAATGGCTAAACCAGTGAATAAAAAGAATACTAATAGGGTCCAAAATTGTTTAGGGTCTTTTTTTATTTGAAAAAGAATACCAATAATTCCTAATATAAGAGGTAGGAAGAAGTATGTGTTTCTTCCTTTGTTGTTTAAAATATCACTTGGCAAATTATCTTGGCTGCCTACTAGGTGGTTATCTATAAAGCTTATACCGCTAATCCAGTTACCATGGTTGTTGTATCTTCCTTGTACGTCATCTTGTTTACCAACAAAATTCCACATAAAGTAACGCCAGTACATATATCCAAACTGAAAATCCATCATATATTTAATGTTGTCCCATATGCTTGGTGGTATAACCTCTATGTAGCCTTCGCTATTAGCTTCTCTTAAAAATCCAATATATTGCTCTGTTCCTATTTCACCTGTAGCGTGACCGTCTTTTAGTTGTCTAGAGATGTCTCTTAAGTTTTGATTGCCTAAATATTTAGGTTTTATTTTAAAATCTAATGCGCCATAGTATTTCATATAGTTTTCGGCATTTTCTCTAGACCACATTCTAGGTAAAAAACCTGTGTGATTTTTATCTGCTCCTTGGTCTGCATCTTTGTAGTTGTTTACAATTATGTACTTGCCAAGTTTTAGATCTTTTTCGTATTTTGGTTTACCATCTTTAGGTTCTCCTCCAGAAGAAAAAGCATCAGAATAATATGCGCCATATATAGGACTGTCTACACCAGGGTATTGTTCTCTGTTATAGTATGCTAGTAATGATCTTGCGTCAGATGGATCGTTTTCATTAATAACTACATTTGCATTCGCACGTATTGGAAGCATTAGCCAGGTAGAGAATCCTAGAAATAAAAACATTAAACACAAAACAATAGTGTTTGCAGTTTTAAAGTTATTTTTCCTGGTGTAATTTAAGCCAAAAGCAAATGCGCAAATAAAAATTATACCCATTATAATAGAACCAGAGTTAAATGGTAGGCCTATGTTATTAATAAAGAAAACTTCACTCCAACCAAAAAGCTTTAAAACGTATGTTAGAGAAAATTTGTAGACTAACATTAAAACGGCAATTACTGCAATGTTGGCAATTAAAAAGTTTTTAATTGTAGTCTCTTTGTATTTTTTAAAGTAAAATAATAGTCCTACTGTAGGTATAGCTAAAAAACCCATAAACTGTATACCAAATGTAAGTCCTACAACAAAAGAGATCATAATAATCCATCTGTTTCCTCTAGGTTGGTCTAGTTCATCAACCCACTTAAGGCCCAGCCATAAAAGTAAGGCCATTATAAAGCTGGCCATAGCGTAAACTTCTGTCTCTACAGCGTTAAACCAAAAACTATCAGAAAAAGTAAAAGCTAAAGAGCCAACTAAGCCGCTACCTAATATTGCAATGGCTTTACTGTTTGTTAAAACACTATTAGCTTCTTTAAGTATAAGTTTCTTTGCTAAATTGGTTATAGACCAAAACATAAACAAAATTGTAAAGGCGCTAGATGCTCCTGAAACAAAATTAACCATACTAGCAATTTGTGTTTTGTCTGTTGCAAACATTGCAAAAAATGCGCCTATTATTTGTAGTAATGGAGCTCCAGGAGGGTGTCCTACCTGTAGTTTTGCAGAAGTAGCAATGTATTCCCCAGCATCCCAAAAGCTACTTGTAGGTTCTACAGTTATTAGATAAGTAATAAATGCAATTAAAAAGGCTACCCAGCCAAGGATGGTATCCCATTTTTTAAAATTGTTAGAGAACATACGGTTTTTTTTGTTTATGAATTAAGGCGAATTTAGTAATAAATTGAGATATGAGAGATAAAATTTTATAAAGGTTTAACAAAGTTTAAAAATTTTTTTAAAAAATGTTTTGTGTAAACGAAAGTTTATTATAAATTTGCACCCTCAAAACAAGCATTGGCCCATGGTGTAATTGGCAACACTCCGGTTTTTGGTACCGTCATTCAAGGTTCGAGTCCTTGTGGGCCAACTAATGTTAAGTAAAAACCCGATATCAATTTGATATCGGGTTTTTTGTTTTAGTCATTTATGTGTTCATTGTCTTCTGTGTTGTGTGTGTTGCCTGTGTTATCTTTTTTAGGTAGTTCTGTGTCTGTGTTGTTGGTTGTGGCTTCATAACTGTCGTCAGAGGCATTTTCATCATGTAGTTTATCTATTTCATCTATGTCTTCATCAATCTCATCTAAAATAGTATTCATTTTACGTTTGTCTTTAATCATAGCGGCTGTCATAATTAAACTTGTGCCAATAATTACAAAAAGTAAAATACCAGAATCAAAAGTTTCAATTTGTGCTTCTTGTGGTATTGCGTAGAATAATAAAACGGTAATAAGTCCTCTAGGTGCAATAAAAAGTTGTGGAAAAATATCTCCGCCTACAAAAACGCGTAGAATAATAAACCTGATAATATATATAGATACAATTATTAAAATGCTTGTAATTGCTACGTTTATGCTAAATAAAGAAGATATAACAATGGTGATACCAAAAATAACAAAGAAGAATGTACGCACTACAAAGGCTGTTTCTAGTGTAATAATATGTAGTTCGTGGTAAATTTGCTCGGCTCGCTCTTTGTTTAGGTATTTAGATAAAAACCCGCCAAAAAATAAATTCATATTGGCAATTATTAACCCAAATATTAAAATGATTATTAAAGAAGATAGGTGTAGCTTTTTGCCCAACGCATATAAGAGCAGTAATACTGCAATTAATAAAAACTGTTTTGCTTGTGATTTAATTTGTTGAAAAACTAAGATAATTGCGTAACTGGCAATGATAGATATTACTATGGTTAGTCCAATATTGCCTGCAAAACTTGCAGCTCCGTTGCCTGCATCTTCTGTAGGGTTTAGGTTTCCTGTTAAAAAGTAAAACATCATAATTCCCATAATGTCAGAAAAGGTACTTTCGTAAATGTGAAATTCTTTTTTGTTTTCGGGAAGGCCACTTACGCTAGGAATAATGATTGCACTAGACAAAATAGATAGTGGTGTTGCATAAAGCCAAGCAGATTGCATTGTCATTCCGTCTATAAATTGATTTAAAATTAGTGCGGCAACGTATGCAGATGCAAGAAGACCAACTAAAGCAATTGCCATGGATTTTAAAATAGGGATTAATTTTTCTCGCTTCAGCTTTAGTTCAAGTGCGGCTTCTAAAACAATCATTATTAAACCTACAATGCCAAGTAGTTCTAAGGACGGAAAAAAGTTTATGCTGTCTTCTCCAATAAACTCTAAAACATACTTTAGTATCACGCCTAAAACAATAAGCATTAGAACGGATGGTATGTTTGTTTTTTTAGAAATTCCGTTAAAAAGGAAAGAAATAATAATAATGACCGATGCGGCGATAATAAGATTGTATGAGGATAATATTTCCATTTTTGGATGTTAGTTTGTGTTTAGTTTTTAAAAATATACATAATTACCTAAACTACAGTTAGGATCACTTTAATTTGTGAAAAATAATATGTATCTTTGCATCGCTGAAAGAATATAATGTATTCATGAGGGGACTTAAATAGTCCCCTCTTTTATTAACTATACTTTTTTTGGTTTAATAAAATTTCTGTAAAAAGAGTTATGTTTAAAGAGCAAGTTACATCTTTGTTGGAAGGGGCTTTAAAAGAAACCCCTTCACTATTCTTAATAGATTTTACTATAACACCAGACTTTAAAATTAATATAGTTTTAGATGGTGATAATGGTGTTACACTTAAGGATTGTGTTGCGGTTAGCAGGGCTATAGATCACAACTTAGATAGGGAAGAGCAAGACTTCTCTGTGGAAGTTGCTTCGGCAGGAGCATCTTCTCCATTGGTTTTACCTAGGCAGTATGCAAAAAATATTGGTAGAAAATTAGAGGTAAAAACAATAGAAGGTCGTAATTTTGAAGGGCAATTAACTGCCGCTACGGAAGAAACTATTACACTGGAGTGGAAAGCTAGAGAGCAAAAGCCCGTTGGAAAAGGAAAAGTTACCGTTCAGAAAAAAGAAGAAATTTTATTTTCTGATATTAAGGAAGCAAAAGTTGTATTAAAATTTTAATAAATAAATCAATATGGAAAATATTGCGCTAATAGAATCTTTCTCAGAATTTAAAGATGATAAATTCATAGATAGGGTAACGTTAATGGCAATTTTGGAAGAAGTATTTCGTAATGCTTTGAAAAAGAAATTTGGTTCTGATGATAACTTTGATATCATTATAAATCCAGATAAAGGGGATTTAGAAATATGGAGAAACCGTATTGTAGTTGAAGATGGAGAGGTAGAAGAACCTAATGAAGAAATTTCATTAACAGATGCGCGCAAGATTGAACCAGATTTTGAAGTTGGAGAAGATGTATCTGAAGAGGTTAAGCTTATAGATTTAGGAAGGCGTGCAATTTTAGCATTGCGTCAAAACCTAATAGCTAAAATTCATGAGCATGATAATACTACAATTTATAAGCAATTTAAAGATTTAGAAGGTGAAATATACACGGCAGAGGTGCATCATATAAGGCACAGAGCTGTAATTTTAGTGGATGATGAAGGTAATGAAATAGTAATGCCAAAAGACAGGCAAATACCTTCAGATTTCTTTAGAAAAGGAGATAATGTACGTGGTATTATAGAAAGCGTAGAATTAAAAGGTAATAAGCCTTCTATTATAATGTCTAGAACATCTCCTAAATTTTTAGAGCAACTGTTTTTTCAGGAGATACCAGAGGTTTTTGATGGTTTAATTACTATTAAAAAGGCGGTGCGTATCCCAGGAGAAAAAGCAAAAGTTGCAGTAGATTCTTATGACGATCGTATAGATCCTGTAGGTGCCTGTGTTGGTGTTAAGGGTTCTAGAATACATGGTATTGTTAGAGAATTAGGTAATGAGAATATTGATGTTGTTAACTGGACTAGCAATCCACAGTTGTTAGTTACAAGAGCATTAAGTCCTGCAAAAATATCATCTGTAAAATTAGATGATGAAAAAATGACGGCTCAGGTTTATTTAAAGCCAGATGAGGTTTCAAGAGCAATAGGTAGAGGTGGTCATAATATTAGATTGGCAGGTCAATTAACTGGTTATGAGATTGATGTATTCCGTGAAGGGGTAGAAGAGGATGTTGAGTTAACAGAGTTCTCTGATGAAATTGATAACTGGATTATAGAGGAATTTAAGAAGATTGGTTTAGATACGGCAAGAAGCGTATTGGAGCAAGATTCTGAAGATTTAGCAAAGCGTACAGATTTAGAAGTTGAAACTATTTTAGAAGTTGTACGCATACTTAAAGAAGAATTAGAAGATTAAGCTATATATTAGCAAAAATTTAAGAATACGAATACTTGTTTATGGCAGAGAATGCAACAATAAGGCTCAATAAGGTCCTCAGGGAATTAAATATTTCTTTAGATAGGGCTATAGACCACCTTTCGTCCAAAGGACATGAGGTGGAGGCAAGGCCTACTACTAAGATTTCCAATGAGGTATACCAAGTTCTTTTGGATGAATTCCAAACTGACATGAGTAAAAAAGTTGCTTCTAAGGAAGTTGGCGAGGAAAAACGTAAAGAAAAAGAAGCGCTTAGATTGCAATTGGAACAAGAGCAAGAGGAAAAGCGTTTGGCAAGAGAAAAAAGAGCAGCTGCGCAAGAAATTGTTAGGGCTAAGGCTGAATTGTCTGGACCAAAGACTGTTGGTAAAATAGATCTTGATTCGGCTAAAAATAAGCCAGCTCCTGCAGAAGAAAAAGCAGCTCCTAAGGAAGAAAAACCTGTTCAGGTAGAAAAGCCTGTTGCTAAAGAACAGCCTAAGCCGGTTGAAAAACCAGTGGCTAAGGAGTCTTCGGTTAAAACTGGTAAGGTAGAATTGCCTGGTCCTAAAACTGTTGGTAAAATAGATTTAGATGCAGGTAAAAAGAAACCAGCTCCTAAAAAGCCTGCTCCTGTTAAAAAGGAAGAGTCTAAGCCAAAAGTAGCGGCAGAGAAAAAGCCTGAAGAAACTAAAGAGCCAGAAACAAAAGAAAATACGGTTATAACTACGCAATATCAAAAATTATCTGGACCTAAGCTTACGGGTGCAAAAATTGATTTGTCTAAGTTTAATAAACCTAAAAAGAAAGAGGCTCCTAAAAATACTGGTGCTGGCGCAGATAAGAAAAAACGTCGTAAAAGAATTGTTAGTAATAACAAGCCAGGAGGTAATAACAGACAAGGTGGTCAAGGCGGAAACAGAGGTAAAGGCGGACAAGGCAAAGGTAGATTTAATGCTCCTGTTGTTAAAGTTGAGCCTACTGAAGAAGAAGTGCAAAAGCAGGTTAGAGAAACTTTGGAGAAACTTCAAGGTAAATCTAAAAAAGGTAAAGGAGCTAAATATAGAAGAGATAAAAGAGATCAACACCGTCAGCAGACTGAAAAAGATCTAGAGAAGCAAGAAGCAGAAAGTAAAATCTTAAAAGTAACAGAGTTTGTTACTGTTGGAGAGGTTGCTACTATGATGGAGGTTTCTAGTACACAAATTATATCTGCCTGTATGTCTCTTGGAATTATGGTTACTATGAATCAGCGTTTAGATGCTGAAACATTGTCTATAGTTGCAGAGGAGTTTGGTTATGAGGTAGAATTTATTGCTGCTGAGATTGAAGAATCTATAGTAGAGGAAGAAGATGCTCCAGAAGATTTAAAAGAAAGAGCCCCTATTGTAACTGTAATGGGTCACGTAGATCATGGTAAAACTTCTTTGTTGGATTATATTCGTAAAGAAAATGTAATTGCCGGTGAAAGTGGTGGTATTACACAGCATATTGGTGCTTATGGTGTTCAGTTGGATAACGGACAAAAAATAGCGTTCTTAGATACACCGGGTCACGAGGCCTTTACGGCTATGCGTGCACGTGGTGCTCAGGTAACGGATATTGCTATTATTGTTATTGCGGCAGATGATGACATTATGCCACAAACAAAAGAGGCAATTAGTCATGCTCAAGCAGCTGGTGTGCCAATTGTTTTTGCAATAAATAAGATTGATAGGCCAACGGCTAACCCAGATAAAATTAAAGAAGGTTTAGCACAAATGAATTTATTGGTTGAAGATTGGGGTGGTAAAATACAATCTCAAGATATCTCGGCTAAAAAAGGAACAGGTGTTAAAGAGCTTTTAGAAAAAGTATTGCTAGAGGCAGAGTTATTGGAGTTAAAAGCTAACCCTAAAAAACTAGCTTCTGGTACTGTTGTTGAGGCTTTCTTAGATAAAGGTAGAGGTTATGTTTCTACAATTTTGGTACAAGCGGGTACGCTTAAGATAGGAGATTATGTTTTAGCAGGTACTTGTAGTGGTAAAATTAAGGCAATGCAAGATGAACGTGGTAATAATGTTCAAAAGGTAGGTCCTTCAACACCAATATCTATATTAGGTTTAGATGGTGCTCCGCAAGCTGGAGATAAATTTAATGTTTTAGAAGATGAACGTGAGGCTAAGCAAATAGCTTCTAAGCGTTCTCAGTTGCAAAGAGAACAATCTGTTCGTACGCAACGCCATATTACATTAGATGAGATTGGAAGACGTATTGCATTGGGAGACTTTAAGGAGCTTAACATAATACTTAAGGGTGATGTTGATGGCTCTGTTGAGGCGTTAACAGATTCGTTCCAGAAACTATCTACAGAGGAAATACAAGTAAATATTATACATAAAGCGGTTGGTCCTATTACCGAATCTGATGTGTTGTTAGCTTCGGCTTCTGATGCAATTATTATCGGATTTAATGTTAGGCCAATGGGTAATGCAAGAGCAATTGCAGAAAAAGAAGAAATCGATATTAGAATGTATTCTATTATTTATGCTGCAATTAATGATCTTAAGGATGCAATGGAGGGAATGCTTTCTCCAGAGATGAAGGAAGAAATTCTTGGTACTGCAGAAATACGTGAGACTTTTAAAATATCTAAGGTTGGTACAATTGCCGGTTGTATGGTGTTAACAGGTAAATTAGTTAGAAATGCAGGTATACGTTTAATACGTGATGGTGTAGTAATATATACTGGTGAACTTGCTTCTTTAAAACGATTTAAGGATGATGCTAAAGAAGTTGCTAAAGGATATGATTGTGGTCTTCAGGTTAAGAATTACAATGATATTAAAGAAGGTGATATTGTAGAGGCTTTCCAAGAGGTAGCTGTTAAAAAGAAGTTGAAATAATAACTTTAGTTTAGATATAAAAAAGCGACTCAGTAATGAGTCGCTTTTTTGTTTTTAAATGCTTTTCGTTTATTCTTTTTGATTGGATAATAGAACGGCTTGAGGGTATTTTCTTTTAATTGTTTTTAGTCTTTCTTGGGCTTCGTTAAGGGTTTTAAACTTTCCTAAGGTTATGCTGTATGTGTTGTTATCGTTTTTTAAATATGAGGTAATTCCAGGGAAATCTCTTCTTGCTTTAGATTTTATGTTGTTTGCATCTTTAAGGGTTTCGCTTTGGTGTATTTGAATAGAGAATGGAGGGGAAATTAGCTTACTATTTGTAGTTTGTATAGTGGTTGATTCACTTTGTTTTGTTAGTGTTTCTCCTTCTTGAGCAGTGCATATTGTGAAGCATAATGTTAGTGTAAATATGCTTAAGTAGATTTTTTTATTTTTCATTTGTTTAGGGTTTTGTTTCTTATAAAATTAAAAATTTATTTTAACACATAAAAACTTTACTTTTTCTTGTGGGTATAAAAAAAGAGCAACTTATGATTAAGTTGCTCTTTAGTGTGCTTGTTGTTCTTTTTATTTTATTTCTCCTTTTGGTCTGCTATTAGGAATGCATTTGGGTATTTTTTTTGAACCTCTATAAGTTTTTGTTGAGCTTCAAATTTTGTGTTGAATTTCCCAATTCTAACTTTGTAGTTTGGTTCGTAAAAACTAATTTCAGAGTACCAATTTTTAAAATTTTGTTCTGCTTCATTTTTTTCACTGTTAGCCTTACTTGGGCTTTGGCTAGAGTGTATTTGTATGGTGTAGTATTTAGATGTTTTGTTGTTTTCGGCGTATAGGTTTAAGAGCTTTTCTAGTCCTTCATCTTGCTTAATTGTTATTTGTCCTTCTTGTGCAAAGCAAAAAGCACTAAAACTTAAGCATAGTAAGGTTGTGTAAAGTGTTTTCATGAGTAGTGTAAGTTAATATTAATAAGCGCTTACAAATGTAAAATATTATAAATCAAACATAAGGCATAATTATTATTTAGAACAATTATAAATTATAAATTATCAATCCCTTAACATTTCCAAATTTAAGTCTATGTCGTATTTTTGCCTTCAATTTAAGAAGCGATATAGGGCGTGTGCCTGTTATATAGTAATTATCGTGCCAGGATTTCGATAGAAATATTTTAAATATGAAAAAGGTTTTATACCGTAATCAACTTTCTAAATTTTTGGGTGTCAATCTGATAGCTGCAATGCTATTTTCAGTATCCCTATTTTCTCAATCAGAAAATGCTGATCCTGCAAAGGGGAAACAGATCTTTAATCAGAATTGTGCATCGTGTCACTCTTTAGATAGGAAGGGTACTGGTCCTGCTTTAAGGAATGTGGAGTCTCGTTTAGAGGAAGAAGGTTTGGATCGTGAGTGGATTTATGCGTGGGTTAAAAATAGTTCAGGTGTTATTAAGTCTGGAGATTCTTATGCTAATAAGATTTTTGCAGAGTATAATAATACTGCAATGACTGCTTTCCCTACATTGAGTAATGAGGATATTGATAATATCTTAGCTTATACTTCTGCAGTAGAAGAGAAGCCTGCTAGTGTGGTGTCTGTTCCTGTTGCAGGTGGTGGAGAAGCTGGGTCTAATAGTGGGGTTTCTAATGAGATTATATTAGGTGCTTTGGCTTTAGTCTTTGCTTTATTAGTTGCAATGTTGTTTATGGTAAACAAAACGTTGCGTAACATTGCTAAGGCAAACGGTATTGATGTAGAAAGAGAAAGAGCTGAAAAGCGTATTCCTATTTGGAAGGCGTTTGTTCAAAATCAGTTTTTGGTTTTGGTGTCTGTTGTATTCTTGTTGCTTACTAGTGCTTATTTTGTGTATGGGTATTTTATGCAGGTTGGTATAGATCAGGGTTACGAGCCTGTTCAGCCAATTCATTTTTCTCATAAAGTGCATGCAGGTGATAATAAGGTGGATTGTAAGTATTGTCACTCTTCAGCTAGAGTTTCTAAAACTTCTGGTATTCCGTCACTAAATGTTTGTATGAATTGTCATAAGTCAATTTATGAATACAAAGGTAATCCAGAGGGGCCTTCTCAGTCTGATATTGAAAATGGCTACACCAATGAATTTTATACAAAAGAGATAAAGAAACTTTATGCTGCTGTTGGTTGGGATGAAGAAAATCAAAAATATACTGGTGAGTCTAAGCCTGTAGAGTGGGTTAGAATACATAACTTACCAGATTTTGTATATTTTAATCACTCACAGCATGTTAGTGTTGCAGGTGTAGAATGTCAAACATGTCATGGTCCTATTGAGGAAATGGAAGTTGTTAGTCAGCATGCTCCTTTAACTATGGGTTGGTGTATTAATTGTCACAGAGAAACAAATGTGAAAATGGAAGGTAATGCTTATTATGATAAAATTCATGAAGAGCTTTCTAAGAAATATGGTGTAGAGAAGCTTACAGCTGCTATGCAAGGTGGTTTAGAATGTGGTAAGTGTCACTATTAATTGATTGTAAAAGAAGATAATTTCAGATATATCGTATGTCATCAAACAAAAAATATTGGAAAAGCGAAGCGGAGTTAAATCCTAACGATTCCATTGTTGAGGCGCTAAAACAGAACGAATTTGTTCAGGAGATTCCTGTTGAAGATTTCTTAGGTGATAAGGAAGGTTTAGCGAGTAGTTCTACTAATAGGAGGGATTTCTTAAAGTATGTAGGTTTTAGTACTGCTGCTGCAACAATGGCTGCTTGTGAAGGGCCTGTTGTAAAATCAATACCTTATGTTGTTCAGCCAGATCAAATTATTCCTGGTGTTGCTAATTATTATGCAACAACAATAGCAGATGGTTTTGACTTTGCAAGTGTTTTGGTAAAAACTCGTGAGGGTAGGCCAATAAAAATTGAAAATAATACAGATGCTAAGGTAAACGGGTCTGCAAATGCTCGTGTGCAAGCTTCTGTTTTGTCATTATATGATAGTAAAAGATTGCAAGGTCCTTTGGCTAAAGGAGAGGCTGTAGAGTGGTCTGCTTTAGATGCTGCGGTAAAATCAAAACTTACTGCGTTAAAAGGTTCTGGTAAACAAATAGCATTGTTAACGCAAACTTACGCTAGTCCGTCTACTTCTAGATTGATTGCTGAGTTTAAGGGTGTTTACGGTGAAAATGTAAATCATGTTACTTATGATGCTATTTCTGCTGATGCTGCTTTAAATGCTTTTGAAGAAAAGTATGGTGAAAGAGCGTTGGCTGATTATGACTTTGAAAAAGCTGAGTTAATTGTTTCTTTTGGAGCAGATTTTCTTGGTGATTGGCAAGGTGGTGGATATGACAGTGGATATTCTGCTGGTCGTGTTCCAAAAAATGGTAAAATGTCAAGGCACATCCAGTTTGAGGCAAATATGTCATTAACTGGTGCTAATGCAGATAAAAGAGTTTTGTTAACTCCTACGCAACAAAAAATTGCTTTAGCTAAATTTTATGCTAAAGTGATGAATGTGTCTGTAGGAGGTGAGTTACCTGCTGCTGCAGAAAAGGCTGTTTTGGCTGCTGCAGAAGAGTTTGAAAAGGCTAAAGGTAAGGCTGTTGTTGTTACGGGGCTAGATGATAAAGATGCGCAAGCAGTTGTTTTAGCAATTAATGAGAAGCAAGCAAGTGTTGCTTTTGATGCTAAAGCTCCAAAATATGTAAGACAAGGTAATGCTAAAGCTGTTGCTAAATTAGTAGCAGATATGAAAGCTGGTAAAGTAGGTGCACTTATTATGGATGGTGTAAACCCTGCTTATACAATGCCAAATGCAACTGAGTTTACAGATGCGTTGTCTAAGGTAGATTTGTCTGTTGCTTTTTCGCAAAGTAATAATGAGACTGTAGCTGTTTCTTCTTATGCTGCTGCTGCTCCTAATTACTTAGAGTCTTGGGGTGATGTTCAAATTAAAAAAGGACATTACGCATTAATGCAGCCAACAATTAAAGAAATTTTTGATACGCGTCAGTTCCAATCATCATTATTAGTGTGGATGGGTTCTGATAAAACGTATTATGATTATATTAAGGAAACTTGGAGTTCTTCTATATTAGGAGAAGGGAAGTGGAACCAGGCATTACATGATGGTGTTTATAAAGCTCCTTCAACTATTATAGATGTTGTAGAGGAAACTGTAGCTTCAATTGTTTCTGAAGAAGAGCCAATAGTATCGTCTCTTGTAGACTTATCTATGGCGGCTTCAAAATTATCTAAAGCATCTTCATCTGGTATGGAGTTAGCTTTGTACTCTAAAGTAGGTATGGGTGATGGTCAGCAGGCTAATAATCCATGGTTGCAAGAGTTTCCAGATCCAATTACAAGAGTTTCTTGGGATAATTACGTTACTGTATCTAAAGCTGATGCTGAAAAGTTAGGTCTTGTTAATGATCATGTTGCTAACGGAGGTTTAGATGGTAGTAAAGTAAATCTTAAAGTAGGAAATGTTGAGTTAAAAGAAGTTCCAGTAATTATTCAGCCTGGTCAGGCTTCTGGTTCTGTAGGGCTTTCTTTTGGCTATGGAAGAAAAGCTGGTTTACAAGCAGAAATGCAAACTGGTGTTAATGCGTATGCATTATATCAAGGAGGTGTTTCTAATCAATCTGTATCCGTGTCTAAAGCAGAAGGTATGCATGAGTTTGCTTGTGTACAGCTTCATAAGACATTAATGGGTAGAGGTGATATAATCAAAGAAACTACATTAGAAATTTTTAATACTAAAGATCATGCAGAATGGAATCCTGTTCCTAAAGTATCTTTAGATCATAACGAAGTGGACGCTGTTTCAGTTAGTCTTTGGGATGATTTTGATCGCTCTGTTGGTCATCACTTTAACTTGTCAATAGATTTAAATGCATGTACTGGTTGTGGAGCTTGTGTTATAGCTTGTCACGCAGAAAATAACGTGCCTGTTGTTGGTAAGGATGAAGTGCGTAAGTCTAGAGATATGCACTGGTTGCGTATAGATAGATATTATTCTTCTGAAGATACGTTTGAAGGAGATAATGTTAAGAAAGATGAATTTGATGGTTTAACTGGAGATAAGGGTTCTTTAGGTGGATTTGGTGAGTTGGAAGATCCTTCTGCTAATCCTCAAGTAGCTTTTCAGCCAGTAATGTGTCAGCACTGTAATCACGCTCCATGTGAAACAGTTTGTCCTGTTGCTGCAACGTCTCACAGTAGACAAGGTCAAAACCATATGGCGTATAACAGATGTGTTGGTACAAGATATTGTGCAAATAACTGTCCGTATAAAGTACGTCGTTTTAACTGGTTCTTGTATAATAACAATGACGAGTTTAATTACCATATGAATAACGATTTAGGTAAAATGGTAATTAACCCAGATGTAAATGTTCGTTCTCGTGGAGTAATGGAGAAATGCTCTATGTGTATTCAAATGACTCAAAAGTCTATTTTAGATGCTAAGAGAGACGGACGCACAGTAAAAGATAGTGAATTCCAAACAGCTTGTTCTGCTGCATGTAGTAGTGGTGCAATGGTATTTGGAGATGTAAATGATAAAGAAAGTGAAGTTGCTGAGTTAAAAGAAAGCAACCGTATGTATCATTTATTAGAGCACATTGGTACAAAGCCAAATGTTTTCTATCATGTTAAAGTGAGAAATACACAAGAATCATAATTAATTAACGGAACGTAACTAGAACATAAATTATGGCGTCGCATTACGAAGCACCTATACGAAAACCCCTAGTAATTGGAGATAAAGGATACCACGATGTAACTGTGGATATTGCTGCTCCTGTAGAAGGGAAAGCAAATAAGCAGTGGTGGATTGTTTTCTCTATTGCATTAATAGCATTCCTTTGGGGAGTTGGTTGTATAATTTACACAGTATCTACAGGTATTGGTACTTGGGGATTAAATAAAACAGTAGGATGGGCCTGGGATATTACCAACTTTGTATGGTGGGTAGGTATTGGGCACGCAGGAACATTAATTTCTGCAGTACTATTGCTTTTTAGACAAAAATGGAGAATGGCAATTAACCGTTCTGCAGAAGCAATGACAATTTTTTCTGTAGTACAAGCAGGTTTATTTCCAATAATACATATGGGTCGTCCTTGGTTGGCGTACTGGGTATTACCTATTCCAAACCAATTTGGTTCATTATGGGTAAACTTTAACTCACCTTTATTATGGGATGTATTTGCAATTTCTACATACTTATCTGTATCATTAGTTTTCTGGTGGACGGGTCTTTTACCAGATTTTGCAATGTTGCGTGATAGAGCAATTAAGCCGTTTCAGAAAAAAATATATAGTTTATTAAGTTTCGGGTGGACAGGTAGAGCTAAAGATTGGCAACGTTTTGAAGAGGTTTCTCTTGTTTTAGCTGGTTTGGCAACTCCACTTGTACTTTCTGTACATACAATTGTATCTTTTGATTTTGCTACATCTGTAATTCCGGGTTGGCATACAACAATATTCCCTCCTTACTTTGTGGCGGGTGCAATTTTCTCTGGGTTTGCAATGGTAAACACATTGCTTATAATTATGAGAAAAGTATGTAGTTTAGAAGCTTACATTACAATTCAGCATATAGAATTAATGAACATTGTAATTATGATTACTGGTTCTATAGTTGGTTGTGCATACATTACAGAGCTGTTTATGGCTTGGTATTCTGGAGTAGAGTATGAGCAGTATGCATTTTTAAACAGAGCAACAGGTCCTTACGCTTGGGCATATTGGGCAATGATGTCTTGTAACGTTTTCTCTCCACAGTTTATGTGGTCTAAAAAATTACGTACTAGTATTATGTTCTCTTTTGCTATATCTATTGTAGTAAACATAGGAATGTGGTTTGAGCGTTTTGTGATTATTGTAACATCATTACACAGAGATTATTTACCATCTTCATGGACAATGTTCTCTCCTACATTTGTAGATATAGGTATTTTTATTGGTACAATAGGTTTCTTCTTTGTATTGTTCTTGTTGTATTCTAGAACATTCCCTGTAATAGCTCAGGCAGAAGTTAAATCAATTCTTAAGTCTTCTGGTAGTAAATACAAGAAATTAAGAGATGCTGGTAAACCATTATATACTATGCCAGAAAAAACAATATATACAAATACGGTTGCTGCAACAGCAGTTCCTGCTGAAGAGGTAGTTGTTAATAATGATGAAGAAAAGGTTTCAGACTTATTAAGTTCTATAGGTAAGTTTGATGTGGCAACAGATACGCCAGATGACCTTAAGCAGGTTAAAGGTATTGGTCCACAGATGGAACAGACACTAAATCAGATTGGGATATATAGCTTTGCTCAGGTTAGTAAAATGACTCAGAAAGAGTATGATTTGTTAGATTCTATAACAGGATCTTTCCCAGGAAGAGCACAGAGAGATGATTGGGCTGGACAAGCCAAGAACTTAAATAACAATAAATAATTATGGCATCTAAAGTTATTCACGCATTTTATAATGATGATGATATATTGATGCTCGCTGTTAAGAAAGTAAAAGCAGCTAAGCATCATATAGAAGAGGTATATTGTCCTTTTCCTGTTCACGGATTAGACAAAGCTATGGGGCTTGCTCCTACCAGAATAGCCATAACTGCTTTTATTTATGGGTGTATAGGTATCACAATAGCAACTCTTATGATGAATTACATCATGATAGAGGACTGGCCTCAGGATATAGGTGGTAAACCTAGTTTTAGTTACCTAGAAAATATGCCCGCATTTGTTCCTATTATGTTTGAGCTTACTGTATTCTTTGCAGCACACTTAATGGTTATTACTTTTTATATGAGAAGTAAATTATGGCCTTTTAAACAAGCTGAGAATCCAGACGTAAGAACTACTGATGATCTATTTTTAATGGAAATAGAAATTCATGATAATGAAGAAGAGTTAAAATCTTTATTAGCAGATACAGGAGCAGTAGAAATTAATATTTCAGAAAAATAGTCTTAATAATAGTTATGAAGATATTTAAAAATATAGGTTTGGTTTTAGGAGTTGCTCTTCTTATGGCATCTTGTGCAGATAAGAATAGTCCTAATTACCAGTATATGCCTAATATGTACGAAGCAGTAGGTTATGAAACATACCAACAAGTAGATTTTTTACCTAGTGGTATGGAGGCTGCACTGCCAGTAGAGAACACTATTTCTAGAGGTCATATGCCTTACGAGTTTGCAAATGATATAGAAGGTAAAGAGTTGGCACGTTTACAAGGTAGCCCATTAGATTCTTTAAAAACTGAAGCTAACCTTGCTAAAGGAAAAGAACTATACGCTATTAACTGTGCAATTTGTCACGGAAATAAAGGTGATGGTCAAGGGAACTTGGTGAAGAGAGAAAAAATATTAGGTGTTCCTAGCTATGCAGATGCAGGAAGAAATATTACTGTAGGTAGCACTTACCATACTATTTATTACGGATTAAATTCGATGGGTTCTTACGCTAATCAACTTAATCACGATGAACGTTGGCAAGTTGCAGAATACGTAATGCAATTGAAACAAGACTTAACTAAATAATACATAGATTAAGAATATGTACACTTTTTCAAACAGACTAAAAATAGCTTCTTTTATATTAATGGCTGTTGGTGCTATAGGTATCGCTATAGGTTTTATTACAATGCCTAGTACAGTAGAAGACGCTAAAGAAATTGTAGCAAGTCATAGTGATGGTCATGGCGATCACCAAGCTGCTGCAGAAACACATAACACTAATGCTCATGGAGAAACTGCTCACGCAGAAGGATATGATAGTAAACATGATGAGCATTTATTACATCAATTGCAAAATAAGCCTTGGTCTGCATTGTATGTAGCAGCTTTCTTTTTCTTTATGATAGCATTAGGTGTGTTAGCATTTTATGCAATACAAAGAGCGGCTCAAGCGGGTTGGTCTCCTTTGTTATTTAGAGTTATGGAAGGTATAACATCTTATATAGTTCCAGGAGGTATAATTGTATTTGTTATTCTTGCAGCTTCTGTTGCACATATGAACCATTTATTTGTTTGGATGGATGCAGATGTTGTAGCTGAAGATAAATTGTTACAAGGAAAAGCAGGATATTTAAACGGAACTTTCTTTTTAATTAGAGCTGCTATTTTCTTAGGAGGATGGATTGCTTACAGAACTATATCTCGTAAATTATCTTTAGCGCAAGATGAAGCTGATGATAATACCAACTTTGTTAAAAACTTTAGATGGTCTGCAGGTTTCTTAGTATTCTATCTTGTTTCAGAATCTATGATGTCTTGGGATTGGATAATGAGCGTAGATCCACACTGGTTTAGTACTTTGTTTGGCTGGTATGTATTTGCTAGTATGTTTGTTTCTGGTATAACAGTTATAGCTATGGTAACAATTTACTTAAAGTCTAAAGGATTGTTAGAAGATGTTAATGATAGCCATATTCATGATTTAGCTAAGTTTATGTTTGGTATCAGTATTTTTTGGACATACTTATGGTTTGCTCAGTTTATGCTTATTTGGTATGCTAATATTCCAGAAGAGGTTACATATTACGTAACAAGAATACAAGATTATAACTTACCGTTCTTTGGAATGATAGCTATGAACTTCTTGTTCCCATTATTATTGTTAATGAATAGTGATTATAAAAGAGTTAACTGGTTTGTTATTATGGCAGGTGTAGTTATACTTGCAGGTCACTACTTAGATATATTTAATATGATTATGCCTGCAACTGTAGGAGATCAATGGTCAATAGGATTATCAGAAATATGTTCTGTATTGTTCTTTGCTGGTTTATTTATCTTTGTTGTATTTAGAGCCTTGTCAACTGCTCCATTGCAACCAAAAAGGAACCCATTTATTGGCGAAAGCAAGCATTTTCATTATTAATAAGGAAGTTTACAACAGCATAAAATAAATCATACAATGATTACAGTTTTAACTATAACGGTTTTAGTCTTAATAGCCATAGCAATTTGGCAAATGACCAAAATTTTTGAATTGTCGCAACTTAGAGCGGCTAAAAATGAAACAGCAACGGATAACGATAACAAAGTTAACGGTTACCTAATGTTTGCTTTCTTAGTATTTATATATGGTATAACAATATTTAGTTTCTACAAGTATACTAAAGTATTGTTGCCAGAGTCTGCTTCTGCTCATGGTGCAGAATATGATAGTTTGATGTTTGTATCAATGCTTATTATTTTCTTTGTACAGACTATTACGCAGTTCCTATTACACTATTTTGCATACAAATACCGTGGGGAAAAAGGAAAGAAAGCGTTGTTTTATGCAGACAATCATAAGTTAGAGTTTATTTGGACAATTATTCCAGTAATTGTTTTGGCAGGTTTAATCCTTTGGGGGTTATATACTTGGACAAACATTATGGATATTAATGACGAAGATGATCCTTTAGTAGTAGAATTATATGCACAACAGTTTAATTGGACTGCTAGGTATGCAGGAGATGATAATGTACTAGGTGAAGCTAATGTTAGAATGATTGACATTGATAATGCAAATATTTTAGGTTTAGATGAGTCTGATCCTAACGGGGCAGATGATATTATTGTTAAAGAATTGCATTTGCCAGTAGGTAGAAAAGTTAATTTTCATATGCGTTCTCAAGATGTATTGCATTCAGCTTATATGCCTCATTTTAGAGCACAAATGAACTGTGTTCCAGGTATGATTACACAATTTTCATTTACACCAATTAAGACTACAGCAGAAATGCGTCAAGATCCAGATGTAATTGATAAGGTAAAAAGAGCAAATAAAATTAGAGCTGCTAAAGCTGCGGCCGGAGAGCCAAATAGCGATCCTTGGGAGTATGATTATATTTTACTTTGTAATAAAATTTGTGGTAAATCTCACTACAATATGCAAATGAAAATAATTGTTGAGACTCAGGAAGAGTATGACAAGTGGATAGCTTCTCAAAAAACTTTTGGTGGCGAAGCTGCAACAGGAGTAGCTGTAAAATAATTGATTTAAGAAACTAAGTTAACTAACAAAAATAGAATATCTGATTATGTCAGGAACACACGAACACGACGACGATCACGGACATCATCACAAAGAAACCTTCATTACTAAATACATATTTAGTATGGATCACAAGATGATTGCAAAGCAGTATTTAATTACTGGTTTAATAATGGGTTTCATTGGTATAGCAATGTCATTGTTATTTAGAATGCAATTGGCTTGGCCAGGTGAATCTTTTCCTTTATTTGAAGCTGTATTGGGTAAATGGGCACCAGGTGGTGTTATGGATGCCGATGTATATTTAGCATTGGTAACTATGCACGGTACTATTATGGTATTCTTTGTACTTACAGCTGGTTTAAGTGGTACTTTTAGTAACTTACTTATTCCTCTACAAATTGGAGCTAGAGATATGGCTTCAGGATTGTTAAATATGATATCATACTGGTTGTTTTTTACTTCTGCAGTTATTATGGTTTGTTCTCTTTTTGTGGAGTCTGGACCAGCAGCAGCAGGTTGGACAATCTACCCACCACTTTCTGCATTACCAATGGCACAATCTGGTTCTGGTGCAGGTATGACATTGTGGTTGGTTTCTATGGCTATATTTATTGCATCATCATTATTAGGTTCATTAAACTATATTGTAACAGTAATTAACTTAAGAACAAAAGGTATGTCTATGACAAGATTACCTTTAACTACTTGGGCACTATTTGTTACAGCTATTATAGGTGTTGTTTCTTTCCCTGTATTATTTTCAGCAGCATTGTTGTTAATAATGGATAGAAGTTTTGGAACATCATTCTTCTTGTCTGATATATTTATACAAGGCGAGGTGTTACATTACCAAGGTGGATCTCCTGTATTGTATGAGCACTTATTCTGGTTCTTAGGACACCCAGAAGTATATATTGTTATATTACCTGCAATGGGTATTGTATCAGATGTTATGGCAACTAATGCTCGTAAACCAATATTTGGTTATAGAGCTATGATTATGTCTATCATTGCTATTGCTTTCTTATCTACAATTGTATGGGGTCACCATATGTTTATATCAGGTATGAATCCTTTCTTGGGATCTGTATTTACATTTACAACATTATTAATTGCTATACCTTCTGCAGTAAAAGCTTTTAACTGGATTACTACAATCTGGAAAGGTAACTTACAAATGAATGTAGCAATGTTGTTCTCGATTGGTTTTGTGTCAACGTTTATTACTGGTGGTTTAACTGGTATTATTTTAGGAGATAGTACATTAGATATTAATGTTCATGATACTTATTTTGTAGTAGCTCACTTCCACTTAGTAATGGGTATATCTGCATTATATGGTTTACTTGCTGGTGTGTACCACTGGTTCCCTAAAATGTTTGGTAGAATGATGAATAAAAACTTGGGTTATGTTCATTTCTGGATAACTGCAATTTGTGCTTATGGTGTTTTCTTTCCAATGCACTTTGTAGGTATGGCTGGTGTACCAAGACGTTATTATGAAAACACTGCATTCCCTATGTTTGATGAGCTTACAGATGTTAATATTTTAATTACTGTTTTTGCTTTAATAGCTGGTGCAACACAATTGGTATTTGTTGGTAATTTCATCTACAGTATTTTCTACGGTAAAAAAGCTGAGCAAAACCCATGGAATGCAACTACGTTAGAGTGGACAACTCCTGTAGAGCACATTCACGGAAACTGGCCTGGTGCAATACCAGAAGTTCACAGATGGGCATATGATTATAGTAAAACTAATGAAAACGGAGATTACGTATTACCTGGGCAAGATTTTGTACCTCAGATAGTACCGCTTCAAGCTGGTGAAGAAGAACTAACTCACTAGATTTTATATAAAATTATAAAGGCCTTTTAAATTTATTTAAAAGGCTTTTTTTTTGCTATCAATTTTATTCTTTATAACTAGTATTTTAGTATATTGTTTACAAACACAAACTAACCATTAAATTCACAATATGTTTAAGCAATTTATTCTAAGTGTGTTCTTGCTTGCTACGGCAACAGGTATTGCACAAAAAAAACCAAAAATTAAGGGCAGTAAAACTGTTATTGAAGTCACGAATGAGTTGACCCCTTTTAATGCTATTAAAGTAGCAGATAATTTACGCCTAGAATTAAAAAAAGCAAGAGAAAACAGTTACACTTTTATAGGTGATGACAATCTATTAGATGTACTTAAGTTTGAAGTTATTGATAGCGTTTTGGAAATTAGTTCTTTCTATAGAATTGTATCTAAAAAAAAGTTAGAGCTTACAGTTAATTATGTTAATTTAAACGGTATTACAATGCTTAATGGTCGTTTAGATATGAAAGATATTGTTACTACAGACTATTTAGACATAAACCTGCAAGGAGGTGCAAAACTAAATTTAAATACCTTGGCTAACAGTGTAGGTATTTCTATGTCTGGTGCAAGTAATGCAGAGTTAAATGTAGACTGCGATGATGTGTCTGTTACTTTAGATCAAAAAAGCAACTTGGGACTTTATATGGTTGCTAAAGCGGCTAAAATTACAATGCATGGTAACGCAGATGCAAAGTTGCAAGGAGCCGTTACAGATTTTAATATAGACCTTTTTGGAAATTCACAATTAAGAGCAGAAGCCTTAAAAGGTACAAATGTGTCTTTAAATTTAGATGAATCTCCAGATGCGAAAATATTTGTATCAGAAAACTTAGAACTTTCCTCTAAAGGTGGTTCTAGAACATATTTGTACGGTACACCTAAAATTACAATAGTTGATTTCCTAAATGCATCACAATTAATAAAAAAGGAATAGACTATTTTAGATTGATGTTTTCTATTATGAAAGCCTATAATTTCTAGTATCTTTGTTAGACTATGAATGAAAACCTAGACCCAACATCAGAAAATTTTTCTTCTGAAGAGTTTGATATAGAAAGAGCATTAAGACCCTTAAGTTTTGATGATTTTGCTGGTCAAGATCAAGTTTTAGAAAACTTAAAAGTTTTTGTTGAAGCAGCAAACCAAAGAGGAGAAGCTTTAGATCACACCCTTTTTCATGGGCCTCCTGGTCTTGGAAAAACTACATTGGCGCATATTTTGGCTAATGAGTTAGGTGTTGGTATAAAGGTTACATCTGGTCCTGTTTTAGATAAGCCGGGAGATTTGGCAGGCTTGCTTACCAATTTAGAGGAAAGAGATGTTCTTTTTATTGATGAAATACATAGACTTAGTCCTATTGTAGAAGAATATTTATATTCTGCTATGGAAGACTATAAAATTGATATAATGATAGAGTCAGGGCCAAATGCGCGCTCTGTACAGATAAATCTTAATCCTTTTACCCTAATTGGTGCAACAACACGTTCTGGGCTTTTAACAGCTCCTATGCGTGCTCGTTTTGGTATACAAAGTAGGTTACAATATTACACTACAGAGTTGCTGTCTACTATAGCTGAACGTAGTGCAGATATTTTAAATGTGCCTATAGATTTAGAAGCTGCAATAGAAATAGCGGGTAGAAGCAGAGGTACACCCAGAATTTGTAATGCTTTGTTGAGAAGAGTTAGAGATTTTGCACAGATAAAAGGTAATGGTAAAATTGATATAGAAATTTCTAGGTTTGGATTAAATGCGTTAAATGTAGATGCACACGGTTTAGACGAAATGGACAATAAAATATTAACTACTATTATAGATAAATTTAAGGGAGGCCCAGTTGGTATAACTACTTTGGCAACAGCAGTGTCTGAAAGTGCAGAAACTATAGAAGAAGTGTATGAGCCTTTTTTAATACAACAAGGCTTTATTATGCGTACTCCTCGTGGTAGAGAAGTAACAGAGTTAGCATACAAACATTTGGGAAGAATAAAAGGAAGCGTACAAGGAGGTTTGTTTTAAAAAAATTATGGAAGTAAATACTTATACTTTTTCTAAATCTGCAGTTAAAAAGCTTGCTTTAAAAAAAGTTTTAGGAATACAACCGTTAATTTTGGGAGCCTTAATTGCTGCGTTTTTAATTGCAAATAAGATTGAAAATAATGCATTTACCGAAGACAAAAACCTTCTTCTTATTTCAATTGGTATTTTTCTTATAATCTATATTGGAGGCCTTTTTTCTGCAAAAAAGTCTGTTAGGCAGGTTTTAGAACAAACTTCAATTAAAATTACAGATGATTCTGTGGAATACTGTATTCCTAATGGAGAAAACACCAGATTAGCTTTTAAAGAAATTAAAAATCAAAAACTTTCTAAGTATGGTTTAAAGCTTTATGGTATTAATAAGCAGGTGTTTATATCTAATAGAGTAACTGGTTTTAATGAAATTCTAGAGTCTTTAAAGACAAATACACAAACAAGATTAATACAATACGCAACCAAATATAAAATAAATCAATTAGTACTTAATAATTTAGTAGGGTTGTTTTTTATGATAATGGTTACAAGTCTATTTATTGTTGATGCTAAAAATTTAAAATTAATTTTAGGTATACCTATATTTCTTGTTTTAGTATATTCTGTTATTACAGTTAAAGCTGATAAAAATATACCAAGCGAGTTTAATTTTATTATAAGAAAAACTGCTTTTTACGGTGTGGTTTTACTAGTTTATTTAATATATGTTTATTTTTTTACCTAATATCTTTACCAAGCACTTTCCCAGTCTTTCCAAACAACTTCAAAACCTTTGCTTTGTAGCATTTCTGCAATAGTTTCTGTACTGCGTTCATCAGAAATTTCAAATTGTTCTAAAGACTGTGGTTCTACAACATAACCACCAGGATTGGTTTTAGACTCTGCACTTATAGATGTTATTCCTAGGTTAATAATATTATTTCTAAATTTTTCGCTTTCTCGGGTAGACATAGAGAGCTCTACATCTTCGTCTAACAAACGGTAAGCGCATATAAGCTGCGCTAAATCTGCATCCTCCATAACTACTTTTGGTTCTAAACCACCTGTGTGTGGTCTAAGCCTAGGAAAAGAGATAGAGTATTTAGTTTGCCAATAGGTTTTTTGTAAATACTGTAAATGTAGTGCAGTAAAAAAACTGTCTGCTCGCCAATCTTCTAATCCAAATAAAGCGCCTACGCCAATTTTATGTACGCCAGCTTTTCCTAAACGGTCTGGTGTCTCTAGTCTATAATCAAAATTAGATTTTTTACCTTTTGGGTGGTGTTTTTTATACTCGTTTCTGTGGTAGGTTTCTTGGTACACTAAAACAGCATACAAGCCATTTTTAACAAGTAATTCATACTCATCTTGGTCTAATGGTTGTACTTCTATGGTAATGTTAGCAAACTCTTTTTTTAGCAATTTAATGGCGTTATTTATATAGTCTACACCAACAGTTTTGTTAGCCTCGCCAGTTACCAATAAAATATGGTTATACCCTTTACTACGCAAAAAGGCAGCTTCTTTTAAAATTTCAGCATCTGTTAACGTGCGTCTAGGTATTTTGTTGGTTAAGCTAAAACCACAATAAGTACATATGTTTTGGCACTCATTACTTAGGTACATTGGTGCGTACATTTGCATTGTATTGCCAAAGCGTTTTTTTGTTAACGCACTACTCATTTGTGCCATTTGCTCTAAATATGGTTTAGCAGCAGGAGAAATTAAGGCTTTAAAATCTTCTAAAGTACGTTTGTTATTTTGCAACGCAGCTTCTACGTCTGCATTAGTTTTACTGTAAATATCAGAAACAATGGCGTCCCAATTATAACTATTAAAAAGTGATGTAAAATTACTCATTTAAAAAAGAGGTTAAAGGTGAGCTTGCTTCTGCTGTTTGTTTTATAGGAGCTAGCTTTGCATTATAGGCTAAACGACCAGATTTTACAGCTAACTTAAAAGCATTTGCCATAGCAATAGGATTTTGTGATACTGCAATTGCAGTGTTTACCAAAACAGCATCTGCACCAAGTTCCATTGCATAGGCAGCATGTGAAGGAGCGCCAATGCCAGCGTCTACAATTACAGGAACGTTACTTTGTGCTATAATTATTTCTAAAAAATCTACTGTTTTTAATCCTTTGTTACTGCCAATTGGTGCGCCTAATGGCATTACGCACTGTACGCCAACATCTTCTAAACGTTTACATAAAACAGGGTCTGCGTGTATGTATGGCATAACTACAAAACCTTGTTTTACAAGTTCTTCTGCAGCTTTTAAAGTTTCTATTGGGTCTGGTAATAAATATTTTGGATCTGGATGAATTTCTAATTTAACCCAATTGGTTTCTAATGCTTCTCTAGATAATTGCGCAGCAAAAACAGCTTCTTTTGCAGTACGCACGCCAGAGGTGTTTGGTAAAAGATTTATTCTAGAATGATTTAAATGTGATAAAATATCGTCATCTTCATTAGCTACATCTACACGTTTTAGTGCTACGGTAACCAATTCACTTTCTGATGCTAGTAACGCATTTTTCATTACGGTTGAAGAACTAAATTTTCCTGTTCCGGTAAATAATCTAGAAGAAAACTCTTTGTCTGCTATTTTTAAATTATCGTTCATCATTTTTACTTTTATCAAATTTGTACACTTGCTCTTGTGTAGCTGGTGTGTTTAATACTTTATTTAGCGTGGCAATGCTATTAAAATTGGCAGTAATTTCTGTTGATGCTGCAATGCCGTAAATTCCTGTTTTTAAAAGCTCAGGAACATCTGCAATTGTAATGCCGCCAATGGCAATTATAGGGGTAGTTGTTTGTAACTCATCTAAAATTGCTTGGTATCCTTGTAGTCCTAAAGTTGGACTCAAATTTTTTTTAGTTTGTGTAAATCTAAATGGTCCAAGTCCAATGTAGTCTACTTCTTTTTTTAATAAATTTTCGCAATCCTCTAAGGTGTTTGCCGTGCCACCAATACTAATCCATTTTCCTAAATGCTCACGTGCCTCTAATGGGCAAGCATCTGTTTTTCCTAAGTGTACACCGTCTGCATTTACTTTTTTAGCAATTTTATAATGATCGTTAATAATTAATCTAGTCTGAAAATGTGAAGTTATTTCTCTTGCCTTTAGAGCGACTTGCAATAAGCTTTCTTCATCTACATTTTTTAAACGTAACTGTACCCAATCTGCACCAGAAGAACACGCTTTTTGTATGTTGGCTAAATGTACTTCTGGAGTCTTACCTTGACTTATATAATGTAATTTGCTAATCATTATTTTTTGTTTTTTGTACTAGATAAAATGTTTCATCTATTCTTTTAAATGCCTCTACAGGCTTTTCTGCGCTCCAAACTCCACCTAAAACACCAACACCTTTGTACCCTAATGTGTTAAATTTGCTAAGGTTTTCTGCTGTAACCCCTCCCATACCAACAATTGTTTTGTTTATGTGATTTACATTAAAGCCACGCCCTTTGTAATCTTTTTTTGAAATGGAATTAAAAACAGGACTAAGCAGGTGATAATCAAACTCAAAATAACAATTGTTTAATTCTTCTTGATTATGAAATGAAGAACTTATTGTTTTGCCAAACATATTTAAGTTTTTAAAATACCGTGTAGGATTGTCTATAGTATCTCTACGTTTTTGTTCTTGAAAATGAATGCCTTTTAAGTTAAAGCTATTTATTAGCTCATGATAATAATGTACAACAATACGGTTGTGGTATTGTGACTCTATTTTATTTAGATAATTTGTATGCTGGTCTAGATCTTTAAAAGGTTTTCTTAAATGATAATACTGCAGGCCAGCGTTAAATAACTGATGAAGTATTTCTATTTCATTAGGTACATCTTTTTCTGGGGCTATAAGTACAATCATTTTTATTGTTTTTTTTTTAAGTTAGGGATTGTAGTGGCATCCTTTTGCCTTTTTTAGCAAAAGATATAACGGAAAGCCCGCCTACGCCTTACGTAGTAAAAGGCGTAGGAACTTCCACTTTATATTACAAATACACTTCTGATCCTTTGTCTTTAAATTCTTTAGCTTTTTCCTCCATACCTTTTGTGAAAACCTCGTCTCCTTTTATTTCGTTTACAGCGGCAAAATCTCTAACCTCTTGTGATATTTTCATAGAGCAAAATTTTGGTCCGCACATAGAGCAAAAATGGGCTATTTTAGCACCATCTGCAGGTAAGGTTTCATCATGGTATTCACGAGCTAATTCTGGGTCTAGTGCTAGGTTAAACTGATCTTCCCAACGGAACTCAAACCTTGCTTTACTTAAGGCATCGTCTCTGTGCTGAGCACCGGGATGACCTTTGGCTAAATCTGCCGCGTGTGCAGCTAATTTATAAGTAACAACACCTGTACGTACATCATCTTTATTAGGAAGGCCTAAGTGTTCTTTTGGTGTTACGTAGCAAAGCATTGCGCAGCCAAACCAACCAATCATTGCAGCACCAATACCAGATGTAATGTGGTCATAACCAGGAGCTATATCTGTTGTGAGTGGGCCTAATGTGTAAAAAGGAGCCTCGTCACAAGCCTCTAACTGCTTGTCCATATTAGCTTTTATCATATGCATTGGTACATGTCCTGGGCCTTCTATAAAAGTTTGTACATCATGTTTCCAAGCAATTTTTGTAAGCTCACCTAGTGTTTCTAATTCGGCAAATTGAGCTTCATCATTAGCATCTGCAATGCAACCAGGGCGTAAACCATCTCCTAAAGAAAAAGCAACATCATAGGCTTTCATTATTTCACATATTTCTTCAAAATGCGTGTATAAAAAACTTTCTTTGTGGTGTGCCAAACACCATTTTGCCATTATAGATCCGCCACGCGAAACAATACCTGTAATACGTTTTGCTGTCATTGGTACATAGCGTAAACGTACACCTGCATGTATGGTAAAGTAATCTACACCTTGTTCTGCTTGTTCTATTAAAGTATCTCTAAAAATTTCCCAAGTTAAATCTTCTGCTACGCCATTAACTTTCTCTAAGGCTTGGTAAATAGGTACGGTTCCAATTGGTACCGGAGAGTTACGTATTATCCACTCACGAGTTTCATGGATGTTTTGTCCGGTAGACAAGTCCATTATATTATCTGCTCCCCAACGGCAAGCCCAAACAGCTTTTTCTACCTCTTCTTCTATAGAAGATGTGGTGGCAGAGTTTCCAATATTTGCATTAATTTTCACCAAAAAGTTTCTGCCTAATATCATAGGTTCTGCTTCTGGGTGGTTTATATTGCTAGGGATAACTGCACGGCCACGAGCAACCTCGTCTCTTACAAATTCTGGTGTTATTTTAGCAGGAATGCTAGCGCCAAAATCTTGGCCAGGGTGTTGCTTAGATAAACGAGTCATTTCATCTATACGTTGGTTTTCACGAATAGCAACGTATTCCATCTCTGGAGTAATAATGCCTTTTTTTGCGTAATGCATTTGCGATACATTTTCTCCTTTTTTTGCGCGCATTGGTTTTTTTAAGTGTCCAAAACGTAAATGATCTAAGTTTTTATCATTTAAACGCTCGTTACAGTATTTAGAAGAAAAACCATCTAATTGTTCTACGTTGCCGCGGTCTAAAATCCATTGTTCACGTATGCGTTCTATTCCTTTATGAACGTCAATATCTTTATTAGGGTCTGTATAAGGACCAGAAGTATCATAAACAGTTACAGGTTGGTTTGGAGTACGACTTTTGGTAAGTGAATCTACGGTGTCACTTAACTCTATTTCTCGCATAGCAACTTTTAATTCTGGAAATAGTTTGCCAGAAACATACACTTTTTTAGAATTAGGAAAAGGGTGTCTTGTAATACCGTCTTGTTTGGGTGCGGTGTCTTTTTTTTTCATAATAAAATCTTTTAAAGTTTTAGGTTAGCCTCCTTGAGCAGGACGTATTAACAATACATTGTCATGAGGTTGTAAAATAGTAGTGCTCCAGTCTGTTTTTGGTATTACATTGCCATTAATAGCAATTGCAACACCAAAAATGGTAATTTCTAGAGTTTGTATTAATGTGGCTATTGTAGTGTCTGAGGAAACTACGTGCTCTTTGTTATTTACGTTTATGGGTACCATAACGATACATTTTAAGTGCTAGGGTATAGCGTTAAAAAAATCCAATTAAATCGTAAACTGTGTGTGAAAATGCAATCTCCAGAAACGGAAAAAACATTAAAAGATAGAAATCATAAAAAGAATTCAACTTTTCCCTTCGGCTGTACTAACAGCATCAGGTTCAAAGGGTATTTCTCAGTTCTTAAAAAGAACACCCCTAAAGTTTACATAACAAATGTATTAAATATTTTGTGATAAGACCTAATAAAAAACAAAACTCTTGTGCTTGTAAATAGATCTACATATTTTTAAAGTAGTTGTAAGTTTTTAATTGTGAATGTGTTGTGCTTTTGTTATTTGTGACGTACTTATTTTGTTGTTTAGCATCTATAACTCTGGCTTTTACATTGTCTGATAACTGAATTTGTAAAATATCTTTAACTATTTTAAAGTTGTCTTTATCTTCTACAGGAGTAATTACCTCAATTCTGTGTGATAAGTTACGTTTCATCCAATCTGCAGAGCCAATGAAAAGTTTTTCATTGCCTCCGTTGCCAAAAAGATACACACGGCCGTGCTCCAAATACCTGTCTAAAATACTTGTTACGGTAATGTTTGTACTTTGTCCTTTTATGCCTGGTACCAAGCAACAGATACCACGAATTAATAAACGTATTTGTACACCAGCATTACTTGCCTTATATAGCAATTGAATCATTTTTTTATCTTCAAGGCTGTTCATCTTTAAAATAATTAAGCCTTGTTTGCCTGCTTGTGCCAATTCAATTTCTTTTTCTACCATTCTAGAAAAAACGTGTCTGCTTGTAAAAGGGGAAACCAGTAATTTTTTAGCCTTTGGAACAATTAAAACACCTTCTAAAACTAGAAAAACACGATTTAGTTCTTTGCAAATTTTTGTATCTGCTGTCATTAAACCAAAATCTGTATACAAGGTGGCAGTTTTTTCATTAAAGTTACCAGTTCCTATATAACAATAGGTTTTAAGCTTACCACTAACTTCTTTTTCTATGTATATTATTTTAGAGTGTACTTTTATGCCAGGATAACTATAAATAACTTTTGCTCCGTGATTTTTAAATATTTTACCCCATTTTAAATTGTTGTCCTCATCAAACCTAGCTTTTGCTTCTATAAACACAACCACATTTTTACCAGCTTTTGCAGCGTTAGCAATAGCAGTATTTAGCCTAGATGTTTTTGCCAAGCGGTACAGTGTTATTTTTATAGTTTTTACTTCTTTAGACGAGGCAGCTTCCTCTAGCAATTTTATAACAGGTTCAAAAGATTGGTAAGGGTAGTGTATCAGTTGGTCTTTAGTGTCTATTGCATTAAAAACTGAGTTGTGCTTAGTTAGTAAAGGGTGTGGTAATGGCTCTAGTTTAGTATTGCTTAATTGTTTTTTGGTGGGATTAGGGAAACTAAAAAAGTCTTTAAAATTATGATAAATGCCACCTAAAATAATGTCGGTATTGTACACGTTTAATGTGCTTTTTATTGCATTTAAAAGTGCTGTTGGTGCACTTGCATCTATTAAAGCACGTGTTGCTTGTCCGGTTTTTCTTTTGGGTAAAGCATCTATTATTTTCTGCATTAAATTGCCAGAGAACTCATCTTCAATATACAACTCTGCGTCTCTAGATATTTTTAAGGCGTAGTAATTGGTATTATTTTCTTTGTTTAAATTGTATTTTAAAACATCATCTATAAAAGTAACAAAGTAGGTTTGGTTTGTAGAAGGAAACACAATAAAACGAGGTTTGTTTTCAGGAATTTCTACAAGTTCTATTTCTTCATTATTTTTTAATGTAACTAGGTATGATGCTTCATTTTCTGCAAAAATAGAGTTTTTAGTTGCTGTTTTTTCTGTTTGTATACTAAGCGAATTTTTTAAGTTGGCATTGTAATAGTCTTCTGCAAACTGCTTTTGCTTTAGGGTAAAATCTTTATAATTTATAAGGTGTATTCCTTCTGTCTTTAAATCAGGAATAATTTCGTTTAAAAAAATAGCTCCAAATTCTTGTTGTTGTATATCTACTTGTTTTTTTATTTCGGCTAAAACCTTGTTGGGTTTGGTTATAAGCTTTTTGCGTAACGGCTTTTTAATGTCTTTTATTTGTCTAATGTCTGATACACGAACTTTAAAAAATTCATCTAAATTAGAAGAAAAAATTGCTAAAAACTTTATACGTTCGTACAAAGGATTTTGTTTGTCTTTAATTTCTTGTAAAACTCTGTGGTTAAAACGTAGCCAAGATAAATCTCTGTGGTAGTATTTAGAATTGTAAAGCTTGCTCATAAATAGTAAAATAAGCAATTTATATGTTTTATAATAAAGTTATGTAAGTATTTTGTTAAGTTATTGTTTATGCAGCTTTTAAGTAGTGTTTGTATTTAATACACTTACTAAATAATTTTTATTGCTTGTAAACCATTAAATTTGTGATGTGAAGTTACCACTAGTAAATAAAGAAAAAACAACGGCTTTAATTAAGGATGAAGCAAAACGCTTAGGGTTTATATCTTGTGGCGTGTCTAAAGCTGAGTTTTTAGAGGAAGAGGCTCCACGATTAGAAAAATGGCTTACCAAAAATATGAATGGTCAAATGGCTTATATGGAGAACCATTTTGATAAGCGTTTAGATCCAACAAAGCTTGTAGAAGGTTCTAAATCTGTAATTTCTTTATTGTTAAATTATTACCCAGAAGATACGCAAAATAACGATGCATTAAAAATCTCTAAGTACGCTTATGGGCAAGATTACCACCACGTTATAAAATCTAAATTAAGAGAATTACAAGAGTTTATTACTAACAATATTGGTGAGGTAGAAGGTAGGGCATTTGTAGATTCAGCACCTGTTTTAGATAAAGCTTGGGCTGCAAAAAGTGGCTTGGGTTGGATAGGTAAAAACAGTAATTTAATAACACAAAAAGTAGGTTCTTTTTATTTTATTGCAGAGTTAATTGTAGATATAGAACTGGCTTATGATAGTGCAGTAACAGATCATTGTGGTACTTGTACCGCCTGTATAGATGCTTGCCCTACGCAGGCAATTGTAGATCCGTATGTTGTAGATGGTAGCAAGTGTATATCATACTTTACAATAGAATTAAAAAATGAAATTCCTGCTGAGGTTAGAGGTAAGTTTGATGATTGGATTTTTGGATGTGATGTTTGTCAGGATGTGTGTCCTTGGAATAGATTTTCTAAGCCACACAATGAGCCGTTATTTAATCCGCATCCAGATTTGCTATCTATGACAAAAAAAGATTGGCAAGAAATAACAGAAGATGTTTTTAGAAAAGTTTTCAAGAAATCTGCAGTAAAGCGTACTAAATTCTCAGGATTACAACGTAACATAGATTTTTTAGATTAATATTATAATTTAATTGGTACTATACCCTTAAATTTGCACCTTAAAATTAGAAGCAATGAGCAACGAGAAGAATAGAAGAGAAGCTTTAATTTACCACGCAAAACCACAGCCTGGTAAAATAAAAATTGTTCCTACTAAGCCTTATGCAACACAAAGAGACTTGGCATTAGCTTATTCTCCTGGAGTAGCAGAGCCTTGTTTAGAAATAGAAAAAGACAAAGAAAACGCATATAAATATACATCTAAAGGTAATTTAGTTGCTATAATATCTAACGGTACAGCTGTTTTAGGATTGGGTGATATTGGTCCTGAGGCATCTAAACCTGTTATGGAAGGGAAAGCACTGTTATTTAAGATTTTTTCTGATATTGATGGTGTAGATATAGAGGTTGATACTAAAGATGTAGATAAGTTTGTAGAAACTGTAAAAATGATAGCACCTACTTTTGGTGGTATTAACTTAGAAGATATAAGTGCACCTGCTGCTTTTGAAATTGAGCGCAGATTAAAAGAGGAGTTAGATATTCCTGTAATGCATGATGACCAGCACGGTACAGCTATTATTTCTGCAGCGGCATTATTAAATGCATTAGAAATAGCAGGTAAAAAAATTGAAGAAGTACGTATTGTAATAAGTGGTGCAGGTGCTGCTGCTGTTTCTTGTACAAGGTTGTACAAAGCTTTTGGAGCTAAAGATGAGAATATTGTAATGCTAGATAGTAAAGGTGTTATAAGATCTGATAGAGGTAACTTATCTGAAGAAAAAGCTGAGTTTGCATCAGACAGAAAAATAGACACTTTAGATGAGGCTATGAAAGATGCAGATGTTTTTGTAGGACTTTCTATTGCAGATATTGTTTCTCCAGAAATGTTATTGTCTATGGCAAGTAACCCAATTGTTTTTGCAATGGCAAATCCTAATCCAGAGATTAATTATGATTTAGCTGTAAAAACAAGAAAAGATATTATAATGGCTACAGGAAGGTCTGACCATCCTAACCAGGTAAATAATGTTTTAGGATTTCCTTTTATTTTTAGAGGAGCACTAGATGTAAGAGCTACAGGTATTAATGAAGCTATGAAAATGGCAGCAGTTAAAGCCATAGCTAAGTTAGCAAAAGAGCCAGTGCCAGAGCAAGTAAATATTGCGTACGGAGAAACAAGATTAACTTTTGGTGAAGACTATATTATTCCTAAGCCTTTTGATCCAAGATTAATTGCAGAAATTCCTTTAGCTGTAGCAAAGGCTGCTATGGATAGTGGTATAGCAAAACAACCTATTGAAGATTGGGATAAATACAAAGAGGAATTAATTAGACGTTCTGGTAATGACAATAAAGTTGTACGTTTATTACACAACAGAGCAAAAGTAAATCCTAAAAGAATTGTTTTTGCAGAAGCAGATCATTTAGATGTACTAAAAGCAGCACAAATTGCTTATGAAGAAGGTATTGCAGAGCCAATTTTATTAGGTAAAAAAGAAACTATATTAGAACTTAAAGCAGAGTTAGAGTTTGATGCAGACGTGCAAATTATAGATACTAAAGCAACAGAGTCTAAAGGGCAACGTACATTATACGCTACTAAGTTTTGGGAAAACAGAAAACGTAAAGGAGTTACCTTTTACTACGCCAAAGCTAAAATGAGAGAGCGTAACTATTTTGGATCTATGATGGTAGAAGTAGGTGATGCAGATGGTATGATTTCTGGTTACTCTAGGGCATACCCAACAGTAGTAAAACCTGTTTTTGAAGTTATTGGTAGAGCATCTAATGTGCAAAAAGCCGCAACAGTAAACATAATGGTTACAGATAAAGGACCTTTATTTGTAGCAGATACATCAATAAATATTAACCCTAATGCAGAGGAGTTAGCAGATATTGCTTTAATGACAGCTAACGTAGCTAAAACTTTTGGTTTTGATCCTGTAATGGCTATGACGTCTTATGCTAACTTTGGGTCTTCTAACGAGCCAAATGCTGTTAAGGTTAGAAAAGCGGTAGAAATATTACATACCAAACATCCAAACTTGGTTGTAGACGGAGAAATACAAATGGATTTTGCGTTAAATAAAGAGCTGTTACAGAGTCAGTTTCCGTTTTCTAAATTAGCAGGTAAAAAGGTTAATACGTTTATTTTTCCAAACTTAGAGTCGGCTAACATTACCTATAAGTTGCTTAAAGAGTTAAATGATGCAGACTCAATAGGTCCAATTATGTTAGGCTTGCGAAAGTCTGTACATATTCTTCAATTAGGAGCAGATGTAGATGAAATGGTAAATATGACCGCAGTAGCTGTAATAGATGCACAAGAGAGAGAAAAAAGAAGAAAAGCTAAAAACAATCAGTAAATAAAATAATACAAACCAACCTATACCATTCATATGATTACACATTTAAGAGGAAAATTAGTAGAGAAAAATCCAACATTTTTAGTAATTGAGTGTAATGGTGTAGGTTACTTTGTAAACATATCACTGCATACCTTATCCAAGGTGTCTGATGCAGAAAATATTCAGCTGTATACGCATTTACAAGTAAAAGAAGACTCACACACACTTTTTGGTTTTGCAGAAAAATCTGAACGAGAAATTTTTAGATTATTAATTTCTGTATCTGGTATAGGCCCTAGTATTGCACGTACAATGTTATCATCATTATCACCTGCCCAGGTAAGAGATGCAATTGCGGGCGGAGACGTTGCAACTATACAATCTGTAAAAGGTATTGGAGCAAAAACTGCACAGCGTGTAATATTAGATTTAAAAGATAAAGTATTAAAAATATACGATATTGATGAAGTTTCTACTTCTTCAAACAATACAAATAAAGAAGAAGCGTTATCTGCTTTAGAGGTTCTTGGTTTTGCACGTAAGCAAGCAGAAAAAACTGTTGACGTAGTTGTTAGTCAAGACCCAACATTAAGCGTTGAAAACATTATTAAGTTGGCGCTGAAAAATTTGTAATAAGTTTGAAAACAGGGGCAAAAAAAAATCTTTCACCATTATATAGGTTATTAATTATATGTGTGCTTTTCTTAGGTGCGCCAACTTTTGCATTTGCACAAGATGGTGAAGAGCAAGAACAAGATTCTACAAAAACGGGTGTTGCACTTGGTAAAATTACTTTGCCTAATCCTAACAGTATTGTTTCTAAATATACTTATGACCCTGATCTAGATAAATATGTATATTCAGAAAAAGTAGGAGAGTTTAATATTAGTTACCCAATTTATTTAACTCCAGATGAATATTTTGAGTTGGCTCGTAAAGAGGGAATGAAAAACTATTTTAAAGAAAAAGCAGATGCTTTTTCTGGAAAAAAAGCAGGTAGTGAGGAAGCAAGAAAAAATTTATTGCCTAACTTTTATGTAAACAATAATTTTTTTCAATCTATTTTTGGAGGTAATACCATAGAGGTTATTCCAACAGGTTCTGTTGCAATGGATTTAGGTGTTATTTGGCAAAAGAATGATAATCCATCTTTATCTCCAAGACAACGTACTAATACTAGTTTTGATTTTGATCAGCAGATACAATTAAGTATGCTTGGTAAAATTGGAGAAAGGTTACAAGTTAGTGCAGACTACAATACTGAAGCTACTTTTGATTTTCAGAATCTAGTTAAATTAGATTATACGCCAACAGAAGATGATATTATACAAAAAATAGAAGTAGGTAATATTAGTATGCCACTAAATAGCTCTTTAATTACAGGGGCGCAAAGTTTATTTGGTGTTAAAACACAGCTTCAATTTGGCAAAACGTTGGTTACAGCAGTTTTATCGGAACAAAGATCACAAAATAATACAGTTGTTGCACAAGGTGGCGGTACGGTAGAAGAGTTTTCTTTTACGGCTTTAGATTATGATGAGGATAAACACTTTTTTTTAGCGCAGTATTTTAGAGATAACTATGATGCAGCTTTAGAAAATTACCCATATATACGTAGTCAAGTACAAATTACAAGATTAGAAGTTTGGGTAACAAACAGAAGACAAGAAACATTAAATGTTAGAAATGTTGTTGCTATACAAGATTTAGGAGAATCTAACACAGACCAAACAAGAATAGGTAAAAGTGGCGGAGCTCCTGCAGGGTTTTTTAACGCTAGTGCAGCAGGTAATTTACCACTTAACAATGCCAATGATTATGACCCTGCTTTAATAGGTAACGGTGGTGCGTTAACAAGTCAAATTAGAGATATAGCAACCGTACAAGCTGGTTTTAATGTGTCAGGTTATACTGTTAACCAGGGCTTTGATTATACAATTTTAGAGAATGCAAGAAAATTAGATGTAGGAAAAGGAGAGTATACTTTTCATCCTCAATTAGGATATATCTCATTAAGTCAGCGTTTAAGTAATGATGAGGTTTTAGCTGTTGCTTTTCAGTACACTTACCAAGGTAATGTATACCAAGTAGGTGAGTTTGCAAATGGTGGTTTAGAGGCAACATCGGTTTCAGCAGGTGCTACTCCTGTGGTAGAAAACAATACTTTGGTGTTAAAATTACTTAAGAGTAATATTACTGCTGTGCAAGATCCTATTTGGGATTTAATGATGAAAAACATCTACAACACAGGTGCGTATCAACTAAGTCAAGAAGATTTTAAGCTTAATATTTTATATACAGACCCAACACCAAGAAACTATATAACTCCTGTTGCAGAGGGCGCAGGTTCTGGGTGGCCTACAACACCAAAGCCATTACAAGAACGTATTTTATTAGATGTGTTTAATTTAGATAGGTTAAATGCGTATAATGATGTGCAATCTGGTGGAGATGGTTTTTTTGATTATGTAGAAGGTTTAACTATAGACTCTCAAAACGGAAATATAATTTTTACCAAAGTAGAACCTTTTGGTGAGTATATTTTTGATGAGTTAGGTGGTGGTGTTTATGATGTAGATAATGACCAAGGTTATAATGATAACCAAAAAAAGTATGTGTACAGAAATATGTACTCACGTACTAAATCTGCAGCCTTAGAAGATGCAGATAAAAATAAGTTTATAATTAAAGGTAAATACAAATCTCAGGGTATTAATGGCATTCCTATTGGTGCTTTTAATGTTCCAAGGGGTTCTGTACGTGTAACCGCAGGGGGCAGACAATTACAAGAAGGTATAGATTATACCGTAAACTATTCTGCAGGAACAGTACAAATTTTAGACCCTAGTTTGGAGGCTAGTAATACACCAATTAATATTTCGGTAGAAAATAATGCAGTGTTTGGACAACAAACTAGACGTTTTACAGGAGTAAATGTAGAGCATCAGTTTAATGAGAAATTTGTTTTAGGGGGTACTTTTTTAAATTTAAATGAACGTCCGCTTACTCAAAAATCTTCTTATGGTGTAGAGCCAGTTAATAATACAATGTTTGGTTTAAATGGAAACTTCTCTACAGAAATTCCTTTTTTAACTAGGTTGGTAAATAAACTGCCAAATATAGATACAGATGTTCCATCTAACTTATCTATACGTGGTGAGGTAGCTTTATTAAAACCAAACTCGCCTAAAAATGCAAATTTTGAAGGAGAAACTACAACCTATGTAGATGATTTTGAAGGAGCACAATCTTTAATTGATATCCGATCTTCTTTGGGGTGGTATTTGGCAAGTACGCCATTAGAGTTTGCTGATCCAAGCGGACAATTATATGGTAGTTCTCCAGATGATACAGAAAATCTTAGAAATGGATTTGGAAGAGCTAAAATGGCTTGGTATTCTATAGATCGTCTTTTTTATTCTAACCAAAGACCATCAGGAATTAATGATAATGATATTTCTTTAAATGCAACCAGAAGAGTTTTTATAGATGAGGTTTTTCCTAAGGTAGAAATTGCACAGGGGCAATCTACAACTCAAGGAACTTTAGATTTGGCATACTATCCAAACCTTAAAGGTCCTTACAATAACAATGCAGACTTTAATACTACTGCTCCAGAAGATAAATGGGCGGGAATTATGCGTCCAATGAGTAGTACAAATTTTGAGCAAGCCAATGTAGAGTTTGTTCAGTTTTGGGTTTTAGATCCTTACGTAGATGGGGAAACCACAAGTTCTGGTGAATTGGTATTTAACATTGGTAATATATCTGAAGATATTTTAAAAGATGGTAAAAAGCAATATGAAAATGGTTTGCCAGGTATATCTAGCAACGATTTAGTTTCTGAAACATCATGGGGTAAAGTACCAGCAACACAGTCTCTTGTTTATGCTTTTGATGCAGAAGAAAACAACAGAACATTACAAGATTTAGGGTATGATGGTTTAAGTGATTCAGATGAAACATCAATTTTTACAAATAACCCTGCAGATGATCCTGCTTTAGATAATTATGAGTATTACCTAAATAAAGAAGGTAGTATTTTAGAGCGTTACATAAATTACAACAATCCGCAAGGCAACTCTCCTGTACAGGTAACCAATACAAACAGGGGTTCTACTACATTGCCAGATGTAGAAGATATAGATAGAGATTTAACAATGAATACTGTAAACAGTTATTATGAATACAGAATTCCTATTAAGCCTAACACTACTATTAATGATAAGTATGTAACTGATATTAAAGAAGGCCAAACGCCAACTTTACCTAATGGTTCTGTTTTAAATAGAAGATGGATACAGTATAAAATTCCGTTAAGTGATTTTACAGATGCCATTGGAGGTATTACAGATTTTAGATCTATTAGTTTTATGCGTATGTATTTAACTGGTTTTTCTGATGATGTTGTAATGCGTTTTGCAACTTTAGATTTAGTTAGGGGTGACTGGCGTACTTATACAAAATCTTTAGAGCCAGATGTAGATAATAATCCTGATGATGATGGCACTTTTGTAGATGTTGCAACAGTTAATATTGAAGAAAACAATACAAGATCACCAATTATTTATGACTTGCCTCCAGGTTTGCGTAGAGAGCAACTTAATAATAACAATACTATTGTACAGCAAAATGAACAATCACTATCATTTAAAATAGAAAACTTAGAGTCTCAGGATTCTAGAGGTGTATTTAAAAATGTAAATATAGATGTAAGACAATATGAGCGTCTTAAAATGTTTATTCATGCAGAAGAAATTTTAGAAACCGATTTTCCAGATGGAGAAAGACCTTTGGTTGGTTTTTTAAGGCTAGGTACAGATTTTAGTGAAAACTTTTACCAAATAGAAGTTCCTTTAGAGTTTACTGCTCACGGAGAAAGTGACAGGGAAAAGATTTGGCCAGAGGATAACGAGATACTTATAGAGTTGTCAGACTTAAACAAAATAAAGTCCTACGGTATAGCTGGGCAAACTTTAAGTCAAATAAACTATTATGAAATTATAGACGGTGAAGTTGTTCCTGTAAATGAGTTTGATGCTCGTGAGCCTGGAGTAATGCGTATAGGTTTAAGAGGTAACCCATCTTTAGGTAGTATACGTAGTATGATGGTGGGTGTAAAAAACACTAGTGATGCTGCTGCACGTGGAGAGGTTTGGTTTAATGAGTTGCGTTTGGCTGGTTTAGATAGCAATGGTGGCTGGGCAGCAATTGGTGCCGTAGATTTAAATCTTGCAGATTTTGCAGATGTTTCTGTTACAGGAAGCAAAAGTACATCTGGTTTTGGTGGTATAGATCAAATGCCAAATGAACGTGCCAGAGAAGATGCAATGTCTTATGATGCTGTTACAAATATTAACCTGGGGCAGTTGTTACCTAAAAAGCTAGGTATACAATTACCATTTAATTACGGAATATCTGAGCAGTTAATTACGCCAGAGTTTGATCCAGTTTATGATGACTTAAAGTTAGAGGATAGAATTGCAGCTGCACAAACAAAAGAAGAAGCAGATGCTATAGAAGAACAAGCAGAAGATTACACAAAAAGAACAAGTATAAACTTTATTGGTGTGCGTAAAAATAGAGGAGAAGAGGCAGATGCTAATTTTTACGATGTAGAAAACTTTACCTTTAATTATTCATACAATGAGGTAAACCATAGAGATTTTGAAATTGCTAAATTAAAAGACCAAAATGTGGTTGCTGGTTTAACGTATGCTCATAATTTTGAACCAGTAGAAATAGCACCTTTTGCTAAAAAAGATTCATTATTTACAGGTAAATATTTAAAATGGTTAAAAGACATCAATTTAAATTTATTACCAACAAGCATAGCAGTTAACTCAAATATAAATCGTCAGTTTAATCAACAACGTTTTAGAGATGTTGTAGAGCCAGGTGTAGATGCTTTAGCTTTGCCAGAGCTACAACAACGTAATTATATGTTTAACTGGCAATACAATATAAATTATAACTTAACTAAATCATTACGTTTTAATATATCTGCTTCAAACAACAATATAATACGTAATTATTATAAAGATGATATAGGAGTAGATATAGATGATCAATTAAATATTTGGGATGGCTTTTTTGATATAGGAGAGCCAAACAGACACGCACAACAGTTTGAGTTAAATTATGATATTCCGTTTAATAAAATACCAGCTTTAGATTTTATTAATGCGCAATATGTTTACACAAGTAATTTTGACTGGCAACGTGGTGGAGATGCTTTAAAAGAGGTAGCTGGTGAAGATATTAATAGAATACAAAACGCAAGTACACATACAATAGCAGCAAACTTAACTATGCAAAAATTGTATGATATGGTTGGGTTAAAAAAATCTAAAGGCAAATCTCAATTAACAACAACTCGCCAAGATAAAGCTGGTAATACGCCTAAAGCAAAAAATGGCGGATTTGGAAAAATTGCCACAGATTTAATTACAATGGTTAAGCGTGTAAACTTTAATTATACAGAAACTAGAGGTAAACAATTACCGGGTTATACAAACTCAATTGGTTTTGTAGGAACAACTAAACCTAGTTTAGGATTTGTTTTTGGTAGTCAAGAAGATGTACGTTATGATGCTGCTAAGAGAGGTTGGTTAACAACATTTTCAGAATTTAATGAGCAGTTTGTACAAGAAACAAATAGACAGTTAGATATTACTGCGGTTGCAGAACCAATTAAAGATTTAACTATAGATATTACAGCAAACAGAAACTTGTCTGAACGTTACCAAGAAAATTTTTCAGTTGCATTTGAAAATGGAGAGTATGAGTATCAAAACCTTTTAGGAAACAATTATGGGAATTTTGGTATCTCTACAATGATGATAAAAACAGCTTTTACAAAAAGTGATGAGTTTGAGTCGACTACTTTTGATCAGTTTAAAGAAAATAGGTTAGTTATTGCCAATCGTTTAGCAGGTAATACAGGAGCTAGGGATGCAGAAGGTTACCCAGAGCGTTACGGTAAAACTAGTCAGAATGTATTATTGCCTGCGTTTATTGCTGCTTACACAGGGCAAGATGCATCAAAAGTAAAGTTAGGAGCATTTAGAAACTTTCCTATTCCTAACTGGAGATTAAAGTACACAGGTTTAATGCGTGTAAATTGGTTTAAAGAAAAATTTAAGCGTTTCTCTATTAGTCACGGTTATAGGGCTTCATATAACATCAACTCTTTTCAAACTAATTTAGAAAGAGAAAATACAACTATAGATCCTGAAACTCAAGATTTCTTACCAGAGAATATTATGGCAAACGTTGTGTTAACAGATCAATTTAACCCATTGGTTCGTTTAGATTTTGAAATGAAGAACTCTATGAGTGTTGTTGCAGAGCTACAAACAATGAGGGCTTTAACAATGAGTTTTGATAATAACTTACTTACAGAGCTTAATAGTAAAGATTATACTGTTGGTTTAGGGTATAGGTTTAAAGATGTAAACTTTGTTACCAATATAGGAGGAGATAAAATGCGTTTTAAAGGAGATTTAAACTTAAAGTTAGATGCTACTTTAAAGGATAATATTACCATTATTAGAAACTTAGAGTTAAATAATAATCAAATTACATCGGGTCAAAATGTGTTTTCATTAAAGTTTGGTGCAGATTATGCGTTAAGCAAATCGTTAGAGGTTGCTTTCTTTTATGATCATTCGTTCTCTAAATTTGCAGTTTCAACTGCATTTCCGCAAACTACAATTAATACAGGTTTTACATTTAAGTATAACTTTGGTAACTAATTTTTACTTCAGTTTTGTAAGTGTTTTACTGGTAAATATTAAGTAGCTGTTTTAAAAAGAATTATTTCTTGTAATTTTTCAAAATAAATAATTTTCAAATCATTTTTTATCTGTTACATTTGCTGCATTAATTAAAATGATACTAAAATGAACATACCATCAGAATTAAAGTATACTAAGGATCACGAGTGGGTTAAAATAGATGGCGATGTTGCCACTGTAGGAATTACAGATTTTGCTCAGGGTGAGTTAGGAGACATTGTTTATGTTGAGGTAGAAACACTAGATGAGACCTTAGATAAAGATGAGGTTTTTGGTACTGTTGAAGCCGTTAAAACTGTTTCAGATTTATTTTTGCCATTATCAGGAGAAATAATTGAGTTTAATGAGTCTTTAGAAGATGAGCCAGAAAAGGTAAATACAGATCCTTATGGAGATGGTTGGATGATTAAAATTAAAATTAGTGATGCTTCACAGGCACAGGAATTAATGTCTGATGCTGATTATAAAGATTTAATTGGTGGTTAAAAAGCCAATTTATACCATATTATTTATAAGCTGGGTAGTGTTAATTACATTACTCAGCTTATTTTCTTTCAGTAATACAGATCTTCCTTCTGTTAAAATACCATATATAGATAAGCTAGTACATTTCACTTTTTATAGTGTAGCCACATTACTTGGTGTGTTGTCTTTAAAAGATTTTTTTAACATAAAAAAAGTTAAAACATTAATTATTTGGTATTTAGCCTTTATTTTAATTGTATATGGCATAATTATTGAGATATTACAGCACACAATCACCGTTACCAGAAGCGCAGAATTTTTAGATTTTGTAGCCAATACAATAGGTGTTTTTGTAGGATTATTTGTTGCAAAGCAACTTTTTTTAAAAGAAAGAATATTAAAATGAAAAAATTAATTGCTTAATTAGATAATATTTATTTAAATTAGCGAACACTAAATTAAAACCTATGGAACCAAAGAAAAATCCACAAGCTGACTTAACAAAAAACAGCAGTCTTTATTTTGCAATAGGACTGGCTCTTGTTATGTTTATAGTTTGGCGTGCACTAGAGTACAAAAAATACGATGAAGATAATACATACGACATTACACAGAATGTTGATGATATGTTAGATGAAGAAGTTCCAATGACAGAACAGATTAAAACTCCACCACCTCCACCACCACCACCAGCAGCACCAGAAGAAATTGCTGTTGTTGAAGATGATGTAGAAGTAGAGGAATCTGTTATTCAGGATACTGAGTCTGATGAGGAAGAGGAAGTAATGGATGTTGAAGATGTTGTTGAAGAAGAAGTAGAAGTAGATGTAGATGTACCTTTTTCTGTAATTGAAGATGTTCCAATTTTTCCTGGATGTGAAAAAGTAAAGAAAAAAGGAGCTAAGGCTTTAAGAGATTGTTTCAACGAAAAAATGAACAAGCACATTAGAAAGCATTTCCAATATCCAGAAATTGCTCAAGAAATGGGTATTCAGGGTAGAGTAAGTGTACGTTTTGTTATTCAAAAAGACGGTTCTATTGGTCAAGTTCAAATGCGTGGTCCAGATAAAAACTTAGAAAAAGAAGCTGCCAGAATTATTGGTAAACTTCCTAAGATGACTCCTGGTAAGCAAAGAGGTAGAGCTGTACGTGTTCCATTTAGTTTACCTATTACATTTAGATTACAATAAGCAAATACGCTTAAAAATATATAAAAAAAATCCGAACCAATTAGGTTCGGATTTTTTTATTCTTTTTTTTCTGTAAAAAATTAAACCCCAAGCTATTGCTTGGGGTTTTTTGGTATACTATTTGTGTTTTAACATAATTGTAACAAATAAAAATAGTATTATGAAAACAAACACAGAAAATTCTGTTGGTTTCCACGGCAATGGAAACAACAGAGCGTCTACCAATGCAACTCCAAAAAAGAGTAAGCACGATGCAAATTTACGAAAAAACAGCTTCTTAAACTTTCAAATTGGTTTAGTTGTGGCAATGGGCTTAGTTTATTTGGCTTTAGAGTCTTCTTATGCATTTGTAGAAGAAAATACTACTAAGCCAGTAGTGCAAGAGAGAGAAATGGTGGAGTACCACCCAGACCTTAATAATTTTAAAGTAGAAGAGGATAAACCAAAAGTTAAGGTTTTGGCAAAAACAGTGGTAAATCCTGATAAAATTAAAATTACTCCAGATAATGCAGTTGAGGATTTTACAGATTTTATAGACGATACTGAGTCAGACCCAGAAGAACCTGTAGCAGTTAGTAGCATTGTAGAACATAAAATTATAGAAGATCCAATAATTCCTTTAGATGTTGTTGAGGAGGTTCCAATATTTCCTGGTTGTGAAAAAGTAGCTAAAGAAAAAAGAAAGGACTGTTTTAATGAAAAAATGCAAAAGCACGTTAAACGCTATTTTAGGTATCCAGATGCAGCAATAGAAATGCGAGAGCAAGGTAGGGTAAGTGTAATGTTTAAAATTGGTACAGATGGCATGGTAAAAGATGTTCAAATGAGAGGTCCGTCTAAAATATTAGAAAAAGAAGCACAACGCATTATTTCTAAGTTGCCACAAATGACTCCGGGTAAGCAAGGGAAAAGCAATGTTGTAGTACCTTATTCAATACCAATTAATTTTAAATTGGAATAGTGTTAATTGTCTATCAATATTAGGTCTGCTTATGGTAAATAAGCAGGCCTTTTTATTTGTATTGGGTAAAAATTTTAACAAAAATATAAACCTTCATAATTGGTTGTAAAGAAATCATTTAGGTTATATCTTTGCAGTCCATAAAAAATAAGAATGAAAACTGCGGTTGGTACAGTAAAAGAAGCTACAGATGTTTCGGCATTTGCAGATTTTAAAGAAATAACAAAGGCGAGGCTAGCTGTAAGTGTAGTTTTTTCTTCAATAGCTGGTTATTTCTTAGGCGCAGATAAAATAGATTTTACAGTACTATTACTTTTAGCTTTTGGCGGTTACTGTATGGTAGGGGCATCAAATGCATTTAATCAAATTATAGAAAAAGATTTAGATGCGTTAATGAACCGTACAAAAAACAGACCTATTCCTTCTGGTAGAATGACGGTTACAACGGCATCTGTAGTGGCAATAGCTATGACCATAGCGGGTATTGTTTCTTTGTATTTTGTAAATCCAAAGACAGCAATGTTTGGAGCAATATCAATATTTTTATATACCTGCGTTTATACACCGTTAAAAACCATTACTCCGTTAGCGGTTTTTGTAGGGGCTTTTCCTGGGGCAATACCTTTTATGCTGGGTTGGGTTGCAGCAACTAATGAATTTGGAATAGAACCGGGGACGTTATTTATGATTCAGTTTTTTTGGCAATTTCCTCACTTTTGGGCTTTGGGTTGGATGTTAGATGAAGATTATAAAAAAGGAGGATTTAAAATGTTGCCAACCGGTAAAAAAGACAAAGGAACAATTATTCAGATAATAATGTATACGGTTTGGATGATGTTAATTTCTGTAGTGCCTGCTTTTGGTGTTACTGGAACATTACAATTATCTGTAGTGGCAGCCGTAATTGTATTTATAATGGGTGGCGTAATGTTGTTTTTTGCTTTTCGTTTGTTTGATAATAGAGACAATGCATCTGCAAGAAAATTAATGTTGGCCAGTGTTACTTATATTACACTTATGCAAGTGGTATATGTGGTAGATAAGTTTGTGTAATAAAATAGTAGTGGGCAACTATAATATTGCCTTATAAAATAAATAAGTTTTACTAAATGGATTTAACTCATAAGTCAGAAAAACAAAAATCAGACAATGCTAAAAAAATGATGCTTTGGTTTGGTATTGTTAGTTTAATTATGGCATTTGCGGGATGGACAAGTGCTTACATTGTTAGTAGTTCTAGAGAAGATTGGTTAAAAGATTTTGATTTGCCATCTGCTTTTTTCTGGAGTACTTTAATTATTGTAGTAAGTAGTATTACATACTTTTTAGCTGTACAAGCAACTAAAAAAGATAAAAAGTCACAAGCAACCATATATTTGTGGACTACTTTAGTGTTGGGTATAGCTTTTATAATATTACAATTTGTTGGTTTTTCTCAGTTAATAGGGAATGGTTTTTACTTTACAGGACCAACAAGTAGCATAACAATGTCTTATATATTTTTAATTGCTGTAGTACACGTTGCTCACGTAGTAGCCGGACTTGTATCTTTAATAGTGGTAATAGTTAACCAAATTAGAGGTAAGTACTCATCTACAGAGGTTAATGGTTTAGAAATTGGAGCAACCTTTTGGCATTTCTTAGATTTGTTATGGGTTTATTTAATCTTGTTTTTCTATTTATATCGATAATAAATAGAAATAAAGTTAATTTCAGTTAAAATTTGGTTTTTGTATAGCCGAAAAAAATGTAAATTTGCGAAACTTAATTAGACTTAAGGTTTATTTAAGTGTTTTTTAAAAATAATAGAGCGTAGTTAAGCGTTCTTAGTTTATAAATTTTAAATTGTATATGGATACTACGGTAACAACAGGTACAGCAGAAAGTGTTTGGAGCGGAGGAAGTAATAACAAACCTTTAGGCGCTAGCTATGGTAAAATGATGATGTGGTTTTTCATCGTTTCTGATGCATTAACTTTTTCGGGCTTTATAGCTGCTTACGGATTTTCTAGATTTAAATTTGCAGATAGCTGGCCTATAGCAGATGAAGTGTTTACACACGTTCCTTTAGTTCACGGTAACTATCCTATGATTTATGTTGCTATAATGACATTTATTTTAATTATGTCTTCTGTAACTATGGTATTAGCTGTAGATGCAGGTCATAAAATGAAAAAGAATAGTGTTATTTGGTACATGTTCTTTACTGTAATTGGTGGTATTATATTCTTAAGTTCACAAGCTTGGGAATGGGCTACCTTTATTAAAGGTGATTTTGGAGCTATTGAAACAAAAGGTGGTAGAATACTACAGTTTGTTAATGCAGACACAGGAGAGAGAGCTGCAATTAGAGATTTTGCAACTCCTTTACATGAGGAAAGAATAGACCATACAAATAATAAAGGTGTTTGGTTTTTTGGAGAAAGTGCTTTGCCATCATACTCAGTTAATGAAGTTGTAACAGGTTTTAAAGCAGATCCAAATATATTAGTAAGAGTAGAAAATATTAATGAAGACGGACATAAGATAGTTTTATCTAGAGAGGAATCTTTAAAAAGATTAGCTGGATCTAAATACGTAGTAGAAGGGGCAAACCTAATTCACAATGAGTACGGAAGCAGATTGTTTGCAGATTTCTTTTTCTTTATTACTGGTTTTCACGGTTTCCACGTATTCTCTGGTGTATTAATTAATATCATTATTTTCTTTAATGTAATTATAGGTACTTATGAGCGCAGAGGGCATTATGAAATGGTAGAAAAAGTTGGTCTTTATTGGCACTTTGTAGATTTAGTTTGGGTATTTGTATTTACCTTCTTCTACCTTGTATAATAGCAGTTTTTAAAAAAAAAATTACATTACGTATAATAATATAGTATAAAATGGCACACGAACATAAATTAGAAATTTTTAGAGGGCGTTGGAAGTTTAAAAATAACATTCAAAAAATATGGGGTGTATTAGCATTCTTATCTTTTGTAACTTTAATAGAAGTAGTTTTAGGTATCTATAAACCAACGGTATTAATGAAACCATTAATATCTGCTTTTGAACCAGGTATACTTGGTTCTACAATGAATTTTTTATTGTCTCCATTTATCTATTTAAAGCCTCTAAACTTAATTTTTATTGTGCTTACAATAGTTAAGGCATATTACATTGCTTGGGACTTTATGCACTTACGTGACGAGAAAAAAGGATTTAGAAGATCTATAGTATGGACACCAGTATTTTTAATTAGTTATTTAGTGTTTATACTACTTACAGAAGGTAGTTACATTTATGATGTTTACCACAGTGGTTTTATAAAGTGGAACTTCTAACATTTAGCATCATTTAACAATACATAAAGGCGGTTTTTAGACCGTCTTTTTTTATTTTTGTACCATTATGAAAAAAACCTTTGTAATGGTAGTTTTATTTATACTACCAATTGTAGCTTACCTTTTTTTTGCCAGTGGCATACATAATTTTGGTAGGCTTCCTGTGCTAACAGAAAATGTTAGCGATTTAACAGCTTTTACTACAGATACACATTTAAAAAACAAAATATCTATTGTAGGTTTTTTGGGTAACAATGTAGATCAGAAAAAAGGAACTGCATTTAATTTAAATCAAAAAATATACAAACACTTTTTTGAGTTTAAAGATTTTCAATTTGTAATGCTTGTGGCCAATGGGCAAGAACAAGAGGTTGAAAAGCTTAAAAAAGAATTGTCTGTATTGGCAGATATTAAAAACTGGAAATTTGTTTACGGTAACGCATCTCAAATACAATCGTTTCATAAAGAACTAAAGACTGATATTGTTTTAGAAGACGATTTAAGCTCTCCTTATGTATTTATAGTGGATAAAGATTTAAATCTGCGTGGAAGAACAGATGATGAAGATGAAGGTACTAAATACGGATTTAACACTATTTCTGTAGCGGAGTTAAATAATAAGATGGAAGATGACGTAAAAATCATTTTAGCAGAATACCGTATGGCATTAAAAAAGAATAACGCAGAGCGTAAGTAATAATAAACTCTATTGTATGAAGAAGAAAAATTATAACTATATCTGGATTTCGTTTATAATTTTAGTGTTCGGAATTATTTTTATACCTAAAATAGTAAGCAGAATTAAGGATGATGCCATAGTTGAGAATGACCGTATGAACAAAAAGGATAACAAAGGAGACCTTGCATACGTAGAAATCAATGGTAGTAAAAAAAGAGTGCCAGAGTTTACCTTTATTAATCAAGATAGTTTAGTTGTAACCAATAGAGATTATTTAGGTAAAGTGTATATTGTCGAATTCTTTTTTACTTCTTGTCCAACCATTTGTCCTGTAATGACCAAAAACTTAGTACAGATTCAAAATAGCTTTAAAGATGTAGAGAATTTTGGAATAGCATCATTTAGTATAGATCCTAAAACAGATACACCAACTACATTAAAAAAGTATACAGAAACTTACGGTATTACAAATTTAGATTGGCATTTAATGACAGGGCAAAGAGATGAAATATATAAACTTGCTAACCAAGGCTTTAATATATTTGCACAACAAAACCCTAATGTACCTGGCGGTTTTGAACATTCTGGTATGTTTGCCTTAGTAGATAAAAGAGGTTACATACGCTCTAGAGTAGATGAGTTTGGAAACCCAATTATATATTACAGGGGAACAATTTCTGAAGAAGAAGGTGCTAATGAAGAAGGAGAAAAAGAACAAATTAGCATATTAAAAGAAGATATTAAAAAGTTGTTAGATGAGTAAGATTGAAGATGTGAATTTTAAGGAAAAAAGGTTTAATACAATAATTACTATTGTATCTATTATTGTGCCTGTTGTTGTAGCACTTTTGTTTCGTGTTAAAATACCTAACGTAGAACCTTTATCTTTTTTGCCTCCTATTTATGCTACTATTAACGGCGTTACGGCAGTGTTTTTAATTGCGGCTGTTATTGCTATAAAAAATGGCAAACAAAAACTACATCAAAATTTAATGACCACTTGTATTGTTTTCTCATTAGCATTTTTAGTGATGTATATAGCCTATCATATGACATCAGAATCTACGGCTTATGGTGGAGAGGGTATTGTTAAGTACATTTACTTATTTATACTAATTACACATATAATACTATCTATTATAATAATTCCTTTAGTTATGAAAACCTATGCTAAAGCCTATTTAAAACAGTATAATGCGCATAGAAAACTCGCAAAAATTACATTTCCAATTTGGTTGTATGTAGCTGTTACGGGTGTTATTGTATACGTAATGATATCTCCTTATTATGTTTAAACCTACCGTTATGAAAAAAATATTATTTTTTGCTGTTATATTCTTGTTTTTAATTCCGCAGACATCAGAAGCACAATGTGCTATGTGTAGGGCTGTTTTAGAAAGTGAAGGGAATGTTGCTGTAGCAGAAGGCGTAAATAATGGAATAAAGTACCTTATGGCTGTGCCCTATGTTTTAGTAGGTGTATTATTTTATTTTGTTTACAAAAAAATGAAGGCTTAGTTGGTTTTAACATTCCGTTAGTAATAACGTTATATAATTTTAGTTTTCTTAGCATACTTGTACCAGTATTTTACTATTGTAACTTTTTTTATAATTTCTTATAGGTTATAAAAAGTACATTTTTAAAGGCTTTAGGGCTATTGTGATTGTACCGTATTTAACTTTAACATTTTTTTCACATTTTATGTGTAACTAAATATAAGTTGGGTAGTCTTACAGATGTACTAAGTACAAAGCCAAAAAAACTAACACCAATGATAGAAATAAAAGACCTTCATAAGTCTTACAAAATGGGTAGCAACTCGTTACACGTTTTAAAAGGCATTAATTTTAATGTAGAAGAAGGAGAACTTGTAGCCATTATGGGTTCTTCAGGATCTGGAAAATCTACACTCCTAAACATTTTAGGAATGTTAGACGTTTTAGATGAAGGTACTTACACTTTAGATGGTGTGCCAATTGTAAATCTTAATGAAACAAAGGCGGCTAAGTACAGAAATAAATTCTTAGGGTTTATCTTCCAATCTTTCAATCTTATCAATTACAAAAGTGCAGCAGAAAATGTAGCACTTCCTTTATATTACCAAGGTGTTAGCAGAAAAGAACGCCAAGTAAAAGCACTTAAGTATTTAGAGCAAGTAGGCTTAAAACAATGGGCAGGCCATTTACCTAGTGAGCTTTCTGGTGGACAAAAACAACGTGTGGCTATTGCTAGAGCCTTGGCAGCAGAACCTAAAGTATTAATGGCAGATGAGCCAACAGGTGCCTTAGATAGTAAAACATCTTATGAGGTTATGGATCTTTTACAAAAGATTAATGACGCCGGAAATACTATTTTAATAGTTACGCACGAGCCAGACATTGCAGATATGTGTAAACGTATTGTGCACTTAAAAGATGGTGTAATTGTAGAAGATAAAAAGGTGGACCAAGTAAGAGCTTCGCAGTATGTTTAGTAGAGACGCTTGGAAAGAAATTTTTGAAACTATTCAAAAAAATAAGCTTAGGACTTTTTTGTCTGGTTTTACAGTAGCAATAGGTATTTTCATTTTTGTTGTACTTTTTGGCTTTGGTAACGGACTTACAAATACGTTTGCTAAATTTTTTGGAGATGATGCAACCAACGTATTCTTTATATTTCCTGGTAGAACATCTGTTCCTTATTCTGGTTACAAAGCAGATAGGCAAATAGAGTTTGATAATAGTGACCTTGAGGACATTGAAAAAAACTTTGCAATGTTTGTAGACTATGTTACGCCAAGAATTACTAGGGGCGGTTTGGTTAAATACAAAAACGAGTCTAATAATTATACTAATATGGGTGTAGCTCCTTCTCATCAATTTAATGAGAAGACTATAATAATGAAGGGTCGTTATATCAACAATCAAGATATAAAAGACAAAACCAAGTATGCCGTTATTGGTAGGTTGGTAGAAAAAGATTTGTTTAAAGGAGAAGAATCTCTTGGAGAATATATTGATATTGCAGGTAGTTCTTTTAAGGTTATAGGGGTTTTTCAGGATGATGGTGGAGATAATGAAGAACGAAAAATTTACATTCCGTACACTACAAGGCAACTTATAGAAAAAAACACAGACAAAATAGGTCAAATAGTTCTTGGTTTTAGGCCACAAATAGGATACTCTGGAGCTATGTCTTTAGAAAATAGCTTAGAAAAATATCTTAAAAGCAAAAAGTTTATCAATCCTAATGATGAAAATGGGTTGTTTATTAGAAACATTGCAGATCAGCTAAAGCAAAATCAGCAACTAGCAAGTGTGTTGCAAATTATAGTTTCTTTTGTAGCATTTGGGACAATAATAGCGGGTATTATAGGTATTAGTAATATTATGGTTTTTGTTGTTAAAGAGCGTACTAAAGAATTAGGTATACGTAAAGCACTAGGTGCTACGCCTAAATCTGTAATTAGTACCATTTTGTTAGAATCTATTTTTATTACCACAATATCTGGTTTTATAGGGATGATTTTAGGTACAGTACTCCTCAATGCAATGGGAGATACTTTAGAAGATTATTTTATTACCGACCCATATATAGACACCGGAATTGCAATTTTTGCAACCATTCTATTAATAATATGTGGTGCACTAGCAGGATATGTGCCAGCCAGAAAAGCGGCCAAGATTAAACCAATTGTAGCATTAAGAGACGAATAGTATGAAGTTTATATTTGATAGTAATACTTGGCAAGAGATTTTTGGTTCTATTGGAAAAAATAAAACCAGAACAGCAATTACCGTAGTTGGTGTGCTTTGGGGAATTTTTATATACATAGCCTTAGCTGGTGCAGCAAAAGGTTTGGATAACGGTTTTGAACGTGCTTTTGAGAGTACAGCAATGAACAGTATGTTTGTTTGGGCACAGAGTACAAGTATGCCTTATGAAGGGTTTAAAACGGGACGTTCTTTACAATTAAAATTAGATGATGTAAATACATTAAAAAACAGAATTCCAGAAATACAATACATAGCTCCAAGAAACGCAAAAGGAGTATTTGGTGGTAGCCAGGCAGCAGTGGTTAGAGGACAAAAATCTGGTACAGCACCTGTCTACGGAGATTTTCCTATTTATACAAAAATAGCAACCAAGAAAATATATGATGGTGGTCGTTTTATAAATGATGAAGATATAGAGCAAGCTCGTAAAGTTGTAGTTATAGGAGAGCGTACAGAAAAAGAACTTTTTGAAGAAGGAGAAAATCCAATAGGAGAATTTGTTAGGGTAGATAATATTTATTTTCAAATAGTAGGTGTACATAAATACGTTCCTGGTGGTGGCTTTGAAGGCGATACAGATATGTATATACCGTACTCTACCTATAAAAAATTATACAATACAGGAGAAAATGTAGATTGGCTAACAATTGCAGCTTATGATGATGCAGATGTTATACAAGCAGAAAAAGATGTAAAAGCGGTATTAAAAAGTATACACAGAGTTAATCCTGATGATGAAAGAGCTATTGGAGCTTTTAACTTAGGAGAAATTTTTAATAGAATTACTGGCTTTGCAAAAGGACTTACATTTTTGTCTTTAATAGTAGGCATAGCAACCATATTAGCAGGTGTAATTAGTATTGGTAATATATTACTAATATCTGTAAAAGAACGTACTAAAGAGTTAGGTGTTAGGCGTGCTTTAGGAGCAACACCTAGAGAGGTGCGTAACCTAATTCTACTAGAGTCTGTTTTTTTAACAGTTGTTTCTGGTATTATGGGTATTGTGTTAGGGGCATTTGTATTGTTTTGTATAGATGCGGCTACGCAAGGAACAGATTTTCCATATACAAACCCTACTTTACCAATATCCTATGTGTTAGGTGCATTAGGTATAATGGTAGTTTTGGGAACATTAATAGGCTTAATACCTGCGCAAAGAGCTGTAAGTATTAAACCAATAGATGCATTAAGAGAAGAATAAAATAATAACTAAATATAACTAAATCAATCAAAATGAATAAAGTGCTAAAATATACACTAATAGTGGTAGCTGTATTGGCTGTATTGTGGGCAGCAGCCTTCTTTATTAAGACAAATAGTAAGTCTTCAATTTCTTATGAAACAAAAAAACCATTTATCTCTAGTATAGAGAAAAAATCTGTTGCTACTGGTAAATTAGTACCGGAGGAAGAAGTAGAAATTAAGCCTCAAATTTCTGGAATTATTGAAAAAATATATTTAGAAGAAGGAGTAGAGGTTAAGTCTGGAGATTTAATTGCCGTTATTAAAGTTGTGCCTAATGAGCAGTCTTTAAACCAAGCTAGTGGTAGAGTTAAAACTGCCCAATTGGCATTAAATAATGTAAAATTAGAGTTTGAAAGAAATAAGTTGTTATTTGAAAAGGACGTTATTTCTAAACAAGAGTTTGATAATATTAAACTAAGGTATGACCAAGCTCAACAAGATGTATCTAATGCACAAGCAGATTATCAAATTATTAGAAAAGGTTCTGCTGGTGGTTCTTCTAGTGCAAATACAAATATTAGAGCAACAGTAAGTGGTACAATTTTAGAAATTCCTGTAGAGGAAGGAGACCAGGTAATTGAAAGTAATAACTTTAATGATGGTACAACTATAGCATCTATTGCAGACCTTAAAAAAATGATTTTTGAGGGTAAAGTAGATGAAGGTGAGGTAGGAAAACTTAAAGTTGGTATGCCTTTAAAAGTTAGTTTAGGAGCTGTAGATGATAAAGAATTTGATGCTAAATTAAGATTTATTGCGCCAAAGGGAGTGGAAGAAACAGGTGCTGTTCAATTTAAAATTGAGGGTGATGTTGTGGTTGATGAAGGTGTAATGATACGTGCTGGTTATAGCGCAAATGCATCTTTTATATTAGAAAAGAAAAATGATGTTATGGTATTACCAGAAGCATTATTACAGTTTGATAAAAATACAGATAAACCTTATGTAGAAGTTGCTAAAGGTGATCAGCAGTTTGAGCGTAAAGATATTGAAATTGGTATTTCTGATGGTGTAAACGTAGAAATACTATCTGGACTTACAGAAAATGATGCTGTTAAAATTTGGAACAAAACTGAGCCTATTAAAAAAGGTGATGATGAAGAAAAAACTACTGACGAAGAATAGTAGGTAAAAACAGTAAAATCATCAAACTAAAATATATGAAACTTAAAATAACAATAGTGCTGCTTCTATTTGTTGTTGGGCTAACTAACGCACAGCAAAAAAAATGGAGTATTGAAGAGTGTATAAATTATGCACTAGAAAACAATATAGACGTAGAACAATTAGAGCTGCAATTGCAAAGTGCAAAATTAGGAGAGTCTGATGCTTTGGGAGATTTTTTACCAAACTTAAATGGTTCAACTAATGGTTCATGGAGTAAGGGTTCTGGTTTTGATCAAACTACAAATCAAAGGGTATCAGGTACGTTTTTCTCTTTAAACGCTGGTGTATCTTCTGGAGTTACACTTTTTAACGGTTTACGTAACATACATAACTTTAATAAAGCAAAATTAAATACCATTGCTAGTCAATATAGGTTAGATGGTATAAAAGACAACATTGTGCTTAATGTAGCAAATGCTTATTTAGATGTATTGGCAGCCAAAGAGTCTTTAAAGGTGGTAGAACTTCAGGCAGAAATTTCTGATCAAGATTACGAACGTACAAAAGCACTAGTTGAAGCTGGTACTGTGCCAAAAGGAGATTTGCTAGAGCTAGAAGCTACTATTGCAGATTATGAGCAACAAAAAGTAAATGGAGAAAATAATGTTGTTTTAAGAAGGTTATTTTTGGCTCAATTATTACAAATTACAGATTATCAAAATTTTGATATAGCAGAGTCCACTTATAATGTTCCTCCATCAGAAATATACAATTATACGGCTAAGGAAGTGTATGATAAAGCACTTACAATTAGAGGTAATATAAAATTGGCAGAGACTAATATAGATATAGCAGAAAAAGATGTTAAAATAGCTAAAGGGGCTCTGTATCCTACACTTAGTGCATCTGTTGGTTATAATACTAGTTACTCTAGTTTTGTTAAACGTATTACTAATGCAAGTTTTACAGATCAGTTATCAGAGAATGATGGTATTGGTTATGGTATGAGTTTAAGTGTGCCTGTTTTTAACGGTTTTAGTGTACGTAATAACATTAGAAGGTCTAAACTTAATTTAGAGCAAACGAAACTGCAAGCAGAGCAAGAAAAATTAGCATTAGAAGCAAGCATTAACCAGGCTTACTTAGATGTTAGGTCTTTTGGAAAAAGATATGAGGCAGCGCAAAAAACGTACGATGCAAGAAAGCAAGCGTATGATTTTGCTAAAGAACGTTTTGATGTTGGTTTAATGAATGCTTTTGATTTTAGTCAGTCACAATCTAGATTAGATAATGCAGCTATAGATGTTGTAAACGCAAAGTATAATTACATCTTTAGAATTAAAATATTAGAAATTTACTACGGTATACCAGTTACACTAGAGTAAACTTACTATACAACATAAAAAGTCCATTGAGCTAATTGTTTAATGGACTTTTTTTGTGTTATAACTTGTATATTTGTAAGCTATGGCAATTATCTTAAATATAGAAACAGCTACTACTAACTGCTCTGTAAGTGTGGCTAAAGACGGTAAAATGTTAGCGCTAAAAGAATTTAATAGCGCTAGTTTTTCGCATGCAGAACAGTTGCATATTTTTATAGAGGAAGTGTTACAAAATGCATCATTATCAATAACAGATATTAATGCAATTGCAGTAAGTAAAGGTCCTGGTTCTTATACAGGGTTAAGAATTGGAGTTTCTGCAGCTAAAGGATTATGTTTCTCTTTAGATATACCACTAATTTCTGTTGCCACGTTATCTAGTTTAGCGCATCAAACAAAACCAAAAAAGAATGAGGCTGTTGTTGCTGTTTTAGATGCAAGGCGTATGGAGGTGTACTCTGCTGTTTATGACACAGATTACAACCAAGTTACACAAACAGAAGCAAAAATTATTGATGAAACTTCCTATGAAGATGTGTTAAGCACGTATAATAAAGTACATTTTATAGGTTCTGGAGCAGCCAAAATTAAAGATACGTTACAAAGTAATAAAGCAGTATATATTTTAGATGCTGTACCTTCTGCAAAAGAAATGTGTGCATTGTCTTTTGTAAAGTTTACAAATGTAGCTTTAGAAGATGTGGCTTATTTTGAGCCTTATTATTTAAAGGATTTTATGCTTCAAAAACCTAAATCCAAAAAATAACCTCATTTAACGGTAGTTAAATGAGGTTATGGTTTTATTTATTTAAAATTTAATTATTGACCTTGATACATAACACGTTGTGGAAAAGGAATTTCAATGTTATTATCATCAAACCTAAGTTTTAATTCTTCCATAACGTAAAAGTGTGCTTCCCAAAAATCTTCGTTTTTAGCCCAAAAACGTAATGAAAGGTTTACAGAGCTATCTGCAAGTTCTGCAACATATACCTCTGGCGCAGGATCTTTTAATATTGTTTCTTTTTCGCTACAAATTTGTAAAAGTATTTCTTTAGCTAGTTTAATATTAGAGCTATAACCAATGCCAACTGTAATTTTATCTCTACGTGTACTTTCTATATTGTAGTTTACAATGTTGTTGTTAGACAATTCGCCGTTTGGTATAATTGCAACTTGGTTACCAAAAGTATTTAGCTTGGTAGTAAAAATAGATATTTCTTTAACTGTACCGTCTATACCTTGTGCTGTTATAAAATCTCCAACCTTAAAAGGCTTAAACAATAAAATTAAAACACCACCAGCAAAATTAGCTAAAGAACCCTGTAAAGCTAAGCCAATTGCTAAACCAGCGGCACCTATAACAGCTACTAGAGAAGAAGATTGTACGCCTAATTGTGTAATTACTAATACAAATAAAACTACTTTAAGAGCAATTTTTATAAAGCTCTGTAAAAAAGATTCTAGAGTTGGGTCATAATCCTTAACCGAAAAGAATTTAGCAACCATACGGTTAATAAATTTAGTAACCCATAGTCCAACAATTAATATTAAAGCTGCCGCTATTAGGTCTGGTAAAAACTCCCAAAACTTTCCTATAAATTTTTCTGCATATTCTTCGTAGTCTGATAAGAAATCCATCTTCATATTTATTTAATGTTTTTATGCAAAGCAAAGAAAAAATATAGTTTTATAAATGGGCTTTAACATTATATTCATACTCATTTTAATGGTTTAAAAATAATGCCGTGTAACTTTATTAGGCTGTCTTTATCAATTGTTTATTTGTTGTATTGGTAATTGTATGTAAATTTTAATTTAAGACTGTAAAGACCTTGTAATGGCTTATTTTATTAATAGTTACTAATAGTTTAAAAAGTTAATTTAAAGTAAAATTAATAGTGCTTTAAAATGCAAATAGCGCCCGTTAGGCGCTATTTGTTTGTGTTATTCTGTGTAGTAAACGTTATTTTACTTCAAAAGTAATTTTAAGGTTTACTCTAAATTCTGTTACTTCACCATCATTTACAATTGCGCTTTGGTCCTGCACATAAACAGATTTAATGTTTTTTACAGATTTAGATGCTTGCACAACTGCTTTTTTTGTTGCGTCTTCCCAACTCTTATCAGAGTTAGATAATACTTCAATAACTTTTAAAATTGCCATAATTAATGTGTTTAGATTTCTCTAAAAATAGCAAAATTAATTCACATTTAAAACTGATTGTTAACCATTTAAGGCAACTACCTCTCCAATTTTGTCTCCCATCATATTTTTTAGCATATTTTCTATACCGTTTTTAAGGGTAAAAGTTGAAGACGGACAACCACTACATGCTCCTTGTAAAATTACATTTACTTTTTTGGTATTTTCATCATAAGACTTAAACATAATGTTGCCGCCATCACTAGCTACAGCAGGTTTTACATACTCTTCTAAAATATCTATAATTTGTTTAGAGGTATCGTCTAAGTTTTCATCTTGTAATTGTGTAGCAGGCGCTTCTTGTTTTTGCTTACTTATGCTATTGGCAGATACAACTTCTTTTCCTTCAGTTAAAAAAGCCTGAATGCTTTCTCTTAATTCTAGCGTTATTTCATTCCAATCTGCTTCATCTGTTTTTGTAACAGAAATATAGTTTTCATCTAAAAAGACTTCTTTAACATATGGGAACTGAAATAAAGTTGTAGCTAAGTCAGAATCTTTTGCTTCTTCTTTGTTTTTAAACTCAAAAATTGTTGGTACAATTAATTTATTAGCTACAAAACGCATAGCTGCTGGGTTAGGTGTGTTTTCTGCGTATACTGTTGCAGGCACACTTTGTGGATCTTCTTGTTCATGTACCACAACTTCGCCACTATTTAAATAATCTACTAATTGTTGTGCAACTTCATCCCTAACATCATCCCAAGCAACAATATCAAAACGCTCTAATGCTATAAAGTTACCAGATATATAAACAGTTTTTATAAAAGGTAAATAAAATAACTGTTGTGCTAGAGGCGAGTTTTTAGCTTCATCAATATTTTTATACTCGTAGCTATTATTTTTTGTTATAAAGTGATTTGTTTCAAACTTTAAAATAGCCGGATTTGTTGTTGTATATATAGTTATATTGTGCTCTTTCATCTTAAAAAAATAATTTTTACAAAAGTACAAACAAAATCACTCATAGCATACATAATAATATTGTGGTTGTAAACGTTTTAATATAAATTTAATACTTTTGGACTTTTAGCCCTTATTTATGAAAAACATATACTTAGCCTTGTTTTCTTTCTTGTTGCTTGGTGTTTCTAGTGTAACAGCACAAGAAGGAATACCGGTCTATTTTGATTATTTATCGGATAACTATTACTTAGTGCACCCGTCTATGGCAGGTATAGGTGAAGGAGGAAAAATTAGAGCAACTATTAGAAAACAATGGTTTGATGTAGAAGAAGCTCCTAACTTACAAACTATAAATGCACATTTTAGATTAAATGAGAAAAGTGGTGTTGGTGCAATTATCTTTAATGATGCTAACGGTTACCATTCACAAACAGGTGTAAAATTAACTTACGCACACCATTTGCGTTTTTCTAGAGATTTACGAAACTTAAATCAGCTTTCTTTTGGTATTAGTGCTGGTATTATGCAGAGTAATTTAGATGAAAGTGAGTTTAATTCTGTTACGCCAGACCCTATTATTACTGGTGGAAACATTAGCTCATCATACTATAATATGGATTTGGGAGCATCATATAACTATATGGAGTTTTATGCCCATGCTACTATTTTAAATGTATTAAATAGCAAGCGTAATGTGTATTATAAAGACAGAGCAGATGACCCAAATGCTACTGTTGTAGACAATTTAAGAAGATACGTATTGTCTGCAGGCTATGTTTTTGGCAAAGGAGATTGGCAATTAGAGCCATCTTTAATGTTGCAAATGACAGATTTTACCAAAGAAAAAACTATAGATATGAATGCTAAAGTTTACCGTAGTATGGACTTTGGTACACTTTGGGGAGGAATATCATACAGGCGTAGTTTTGATGGTGCTTTGTACCAAAATACAAGCGGAAGTACCAAAGAACAAAGATTACAATTAATTACACCTATTGTTGGTGTTAACTATAAAAACTTTTTAGTGTCTTACAATTACTCGTACCAAATGGGAGATATTAGGTTTGATAATGGAGGTTTTCATCAACTAACTTTAGGTTATAATTTTGGACAAGTATCAGAAAAAAGATTTGACTGTAAGTGCCCTGCTGTAAATTATTAAAAAAAAATAAAATATATAAAAGCCTGTGATCTTTTAATCACAGGCTTTTTTTATCTGTAGTTTATTTGTCCCAAGTGTAATTTTTGCTTTTTCCTTGCTTTACAATGGCAGAAATCATTGCATTTTCTAACTCGCCTTTAGAACCTTCTTTTTGGTTTTTAGCAATATAAGCTTCACGTTTTTGGTTTGCTTCTTTAATTTGTTGCTGAATATTTTTTCGTTCTATTTTTTTAGTTTCAATAAAAGCTTCAATTTCTTTATTAGTTTTATTTTGTAGCTCTTTTGGTAATTGCTTTTTCTCTATCTTAGATACATTAAAGTTTTTGTTTTTAGAAGCATCCACTAAATCCCAAGAGGCATTATTATACAATCTAGAGCTTTTGCTAACTGCTCTTTTTACCATAACAGCTTCTTCCATTTCTGCAGCTTTATCATCTTGTACAGATTGTAATGCCATTTTAGAACTGCCTAAACTACCGTAAGACACATATGTTTTGTTTAATTTTTTATTAAGCGTAATAATTACATCATCATAAGGTGTATCTATATGTATAACTTTTTTATTGTGGTTAATAGCAATGTATTCTCCACCTGTTAATTGTGCACCACTTTTCCAGTAGCTATTTGCACCTTGGTTATAGTCTCCACAAAAAATAGTATTTACTATTATACCTTTTTCCTTAGCATCAGACGTAGCATCTTTATAATCTATTTTGCCTTGGTTAAAGGGTTCGTTGCCAGCAATAAATATCATTTTTAAGTTATCAGGGTTTTTGCCCCAATCTAAATCTTTAATAGACGTGCTTATTGCTTGGCCACAATACTCATCTCCACCATTGGTAGTTAAAGAAAATAGCTTTTCAGATATTTCATCCAAATCTGTACTAAAACCAATTACTTGTTTAATGTAACCGTCTTGTTTTTCAATAGTACTGTTACCGTACTCATACAATGCAATTTGTAATTGGGGTCTGTCTTCATTACCACATTTTACATAGCTAAATTTATTTACAATATCCCAAAGCTGTGCCTTTGCTTGGTTTATTAATCCGTCCATACTATTACTAGTGTCTAATAACAAGGCTACTTTAACTACATTTTTATCTGGCTTTTTAGTTTCTACTAAAGCTTGTGTGGCTAAAGTTATTTCCTTTTTACTTTTTGCCTCGCAACTTAAAGTGCTTCCTACAAAAAAGGTTAGTAATGCTATGCTTGCTATTTGTTTTACATTTTTCATCTTGTTACTTTTTTATTTGTTACAGGGTAAAAGTATTTTTAATGTTTATAATTAAAAACAGGTAATGAGGGAACTGGTATTTTGAGTGAGTAAACAAACCAGTAAACTTTGTAAGGAGGTCTTAAGCAGAGGTTTTTATAGCTAAAGCAGCATTTTAGCATTTTTTATAGTCAGATAAAACAACTAAGTTTACCATATCTAATTGTAAAAATGAAGTTAAAAAAGCACATACTATTTTTATTGTTGTTTGTAACAGCAATTGCTTTTTCTCAGGTTAATACTACTAAAAAACTTACCATAAAGGGTACAGTAAAAACTAAAGAAAAAAGAAGTCCTATTTCTGGTGTAGAAGTTTCTGCTACTAGTGGCAGTGTTGTATATACAGATGCTTTTGGAGCTTACCGCATAAAAGCAGAAGTTGGAGATTATTTATTGTTTAAAAGTTTAGAATTTGAAACTGTAGAATATCGGATTAAAGATGATGAAGATGTAGATGTTTTGGTAGAAGGTTTAGATGAGGATACGCAAATAAGCAAAAGTGCTTTGCATAAAATGTATATAGATTCTGCCAAGCAATTTAAAAAAACAGATATAGGCAAAAGTATAGACTATATTAGGCTTTCTTTGGAGCAATTAGGTAAAAGAGGTAATAATAAAGAGCGTGCAGTATCTTACGCCTTATTAGGTGAAATATACCAATATCATAAGCAGTACGACCTTGCTGTTGATAATTACAAGGAGTCTTTAACTTATAACACTACAGGTGAGTCTCAGTTATTGTTGGCCAATGCTTATCTTTTAAATAAAGAATACAAAAAATCACAGACACTTTTTACAACGTTACTAAGCAATAAAAAACTGTCTATGTACCAAAAAATACTTGTGTATGAAGGTTTGGGTGATGCTTATAAAGGGATGAAAAATACCCAACAAGCAGTAGGCAACTATACTAAAGGTTTAGACATAGCTAAAAAAGAACTTGTAAAGCCAAAAATTACAGATTTAAATACCAAAATAGCAGAGGCTTATGGTGATGCTAACCAAACTAAAGAGGCAGTAGGTTACTTTAAAAACTCGTTAAAATCTGCCGAGTCAGAGGCTCCACAACGTGCTTTAGAGGTAAGTGAAAGAGCTGCAGATTTTTATAATAAAAACAATCTGTATAATGAAGAAATGAAGCTTAGAAAGCAGAGTTTAGAAGACATAGAGCTATTAGAAAACTCAGCTAAGAAGAAAGTAGAAAAAAGAAGTACTACATTAGATAAAGTAGAGGTGCCAATAACTAGGCAACGCATAAATTACAAAATTGCAACTAACTTAATTGTACAAGATAAGTTAGATGAGGCTATACCGTATTTAGAAGAAAGTATTTCTGAAGCAGCTATTGAAGATGATTTAGTAGTGCAAAAGGACGCAACACGCAAACTATCTGAAGTGTATGATGATAAGGGAGATTATACTAGAGCTTTAGAAACCTATAAAAAATATGCAGCTGTAGCAGATACGTTGTATGCGCGTAAAGAACAAGAAATATCTAGAGCAGAGCGCTTAAGTAAACAAATAGCAGAAAAGCAAAACCGTATAACTGGTTTAGAAAAGGATAAGGAACTTTATGAAAGTAAGTCTAGTTTGGAACAGACTAAGCAAGATTTGTACACAACAACATCTACCAAGCAAAAAATTATAATTTACGCTTTAGTTTTGGGTATGTTTCTTTTTGGTATTGCAGCATTTTTCTTTTACAGAAGCAATAAGCAGCAAAAGTTAGCAAACAACCTTTTGGCATTAAAATCATTACGCTCACAAATGAATCCGCATTTTATTTTTAATGCCCTTAATTCTGTTAATAATTACATTTCTAAGAGTGATGAACGTAGTGCAAACCGTTTTTTAAGTGAGTTTTCTACCTTAATGCGTGCCGTTTTAGAAAATTCTGAGGAAGATTTTATACCGTTAACAAAAGAGTTAGAGTTGTTAGAGTTGTATGTTAAGTTAGAACATTCTCGTTTTCCAGATAAATTTAATTACTCTATAACAACAGACCCTAATATAGATGTTGCAGCTTTTCAAATTCCGCCAATGCTGCTTCAACCTTATATAGAAAATGCTATTTGGCACGGATTACGCTACAAAAACGAATTAGGGTATTTAAACATCAACCTAAAACAAAAAAATAAAGAGGCAATAGAAATTACTATAGAGGACAATGGTATAGGAAGAAAAAAATCTGCCGAGTTAAAAACGCAAAATCAAAAAAAGCAACGCTCTAAAGGAATGGGTAATATTAAAAAAAGAGTTGCTATTTTAAATAGTATGTATAAGGATAAGGTAGATGTTGTTGTTACAGACTTAAGCAGTAATGGAACAGGAACAAAAGTTACACTAACCTTAAAAAAAGATTAGTAGTAGTTGGTTATTAAAAAATAAAGAAATGAAATTAAACGCAATTATAGTTGAAGACGAAGCTAATAGTAGAGAAATTTTAACCAATTACTTATCTAAATATTGTGCTAGTGTAAATTTACTTGGTGAAGCAGCATCTATAAAAGAAGGCTTAGAGCTGATAAATAAACACCAACCCGATTTAATTTTTTTAGATGTAGAAATGCCATTTGGCAATGCTTTTGATTTGCTAGACCAAGTGCCTAACAGAACTTTTGAAACTGTTTTTGTTACCGCATATAACCAGTATGCAATGGATGCTTTAAATAGTCATGCAGCGTATTATTTAATGAAACCCATTAATATAGACGAGTTAATTAAGGCGGTAGAATATGTAGGTGAAATTAGAAGCAAAGAAAATGCTTTGGAAGACCAAATTTTACAGCCAAAAACTAATAAAATAGATGGTAAAATAACATTACCGCAGCAAGATGGTTTTCAGGTTTTAAATGTTGCTGATATTCTTTTTTGCAAAGCCGATGATAATTATACCGAAATTTACCTAGATAATAAAAAGATATTAGTAAGTAAAACACTAAAGTATTTTGAAGAAGCAATGGAAGATTTTCCGTTTGCACGCATTCATAAATCGTACCTAGTAAACGTAAATGCTATAGCTAAATATAAGAAAGGTAAAGGTGGTAGTGTGGTTTTACACAATGGTAAAGAGTTATTGGTTTCTGCATCTAAAAAGAAAGCGCTTTTATCTTATTTTGAATAATTTTTTAAACTTTATACGTAAATGATTTGTAAAGAAGTAAATGGTAAATCACCACAAATAGGAGAAGACTGTTTTATAGCAGAAAATGCAACTATTGTTGGTGATGTGGTAATGGGTAAACAATGTAGTGTTTGGTATAATGCTGTATTACGTGGAGATGTACATTTTATAAAAATGGGAGATAAAGTAAACGTACAAGACGGTGCAGTTGTACATTGTACTTACAAAAAAAGTCCTACTACAATTGGTAATAATGTATCTATTGGTCACAATGCAATTGTGCACGGTTGTACTATTAAAGACAATGTTTTAATAGGTATGGGAAGTATTGTAATGGATGATTGTGTGGTAGAAAGTAATAGCATTATTGCTGCAGGCGCAGTTGTAACAAAAGGTACGCATATACCTTCTGGAACGGTATTTGCAGGTATGCCAGCAAAGAAGATTAAGGATATAAGCATAGAATTGAGCGAAGGAGAAGTGAACCGCATAGCTAATAATTACGTAACATATTCTAGTTGGTTTAAAGACAAGGAATAAACTTTGATAAAAGCAATATGCGTTCTACATAAGTTTACTTATTTTTGTCAATCAATTTAAAAAATAAAAAAGATGAATGCATATATATTTCCTGGTCAAGGAGCACAGTTTGTAGGAATGGGGTTAGATCTTTATGAGAAGTACCCTTTGGCACAAGAATTATTTGAAAAAGCAAATGACATATTAGGTTTTCGTATTACAGACATTATGTTTGAAGGTACACCAGAAGACTTAAAGCAAACTAAAGTTACACAACCAGCAATATACTTACACTCTGTTATAATGAGTAAAGTAATGGGAGATACTTTTAAGCCAGATATGGTTGCAGGACATTCATTAGGAGAATTTTCAGCATTAGTAGCAAATGGAACACTAACTTTTGAAGACGGTTTAAAACTAGTATCTAAAAGAGCTTTAGCAATGCAAAAAGCTTGCGAAATGCAATCTAGTACAATGGCAGCTGTTTTAGGTTTAGAAGATGCTGTTGTAGAAAAAGTTTGCGAAGAAATTGACGGTGTTGTTGTTGCTGCAAATTATAACTGTCCAGGGCAATTGGTTATTTCTGGAGAAGTAGAAGCAATTAATGCTGCTTGTGAAAAATTAAAAGAAGCAGGTGCCAGAAGGGCCTTGTTATTACCAGTTGGTGGCGCATTTCACTCGCCTTTAATGGAGCCAGCAAGAGAAGAGTTAGCTGCGGCTATAGAAAATACAACTTTTAGTGAGCCAAGTTGCCCAATTTACCAAAATGTACCTACTACGGCGGTAAAAAATGCAGAGGAAATAAAGAAGAATTTAATATCACAATTAACAGCTCCTGTAAAATGGACACAAAGTGTGCAAAATATGGTTGCAGATGGTGCAACATTATTTACAGAAGTTGGTCCTGGTAAAGTTTTACAAGGCTTGGTGAAAAAAATTAATAGAGCATCAGAAACTACATCGGCAGAATTAGCTTAAATGCCTCACAAATAAATAAGTAAAGTTACAGGCAATAACTGTTACTTGGGGGTAAAATATGTCCTTTGTCGATTATGTTTATCGACGAATGGCATTTTGGTTAATATTGTAGTCTATCTGTTATAAATTATAGTTGAGTAACACTATCTATAAAAGAAAAATGAAAATTAAACAATTAGGCAGTTTTAAATGTATTAAAAAGCAAAGGACTTTAAGTCTTTTAGTGATGTTCTTTTGTTTTAGTTTTTTTGCTTTTGGACAAAATGTTTCTGTACAGAGAACTAATGATGCTGAAGAAACTGGTCAAGTGGCAGGTAGTTTTAGAATTTCTAGAACAGGTAATACATTTACTGGTTTACGTGTAAATTATACCATAACTGGTACAGCTACTAATGGTACAGATTATGCTTCAATAGGTGGGTCAATATTAATCCCAGTTTTTAATAATAGTATTAATTTGGATATAGATGGTGTGGTAGATGACACCTTAATAGAAGGAGATGAAACTGTAATTATTACACTATCTGAAAACTCAGAATACAATATAAACCCTTTAGCAGCTTCTGCTAGGATTATTATTGTAGATAACGAGCCTGTTTGTGCAACAGCACCAGATGCTCCAGAGTTAAGAACTGGTGAAGAAACTACTTTTTGTGATAGTTTTACTAAAGATTTAAATGACTATGTAGCCAGTGCTACACCAGCAGGTACAGTGCTTACTTGGAGTAGTAGTGATGATTTGTTAGATGATTCTTCTTATTATGATAGTTCTATAATAGGATTTTCGGGAGAATTTTATGGGTTTTATTTAGATGAAGCTAACAATTGTGTTAGTCCGCCTTTAAAAATTACAATAGTTCAAAATAGTAGCCCAACTGTTACAGGGACTTCTGATTCTAGATGTGGAGAAGGTTCTGTAACATTAACAGGAACCACAACAGATGGTTCTTTATTATGGTATGACGCTCCTTCTGGAGGAACATTGGTGCATACAGGATTAAATTTTGATACTCCATCTTTATCAGTTACTACATCGTATTACGTAGAGGCTACAGCAAACGGTTGTACTTCAGATAGGGTAGAGGTTGTGGCAACAATAAATACACAACCTTCTTCTGGTACAGGTACAGATGCTACAGCTTGTTCTTTACCAGGTAATGGAAGAGTAACGGTAGTAAATTTAGATGATCAATTAACAGGTGCAGATACTGGTGAGTGGACATTAACTTCGCAACCTGCATCTAGTTCTATTACAATAGATGCAAATAGTGTAGATTTTGCAAATCAGCCATTAGGAGAGTATCAATTTACATATACAACAACAGGTTTTGTTGCTCCTTGTACAGCAGAGTCTACTACTATAACTATTACGGTGTTAGATTGTGCACCTACAGATACAGATTTATCTGTAACAAAAATAGTAGATAGAGATGAAGTTTTTACAGGTGAAGATGTAGTTTTTACTATTACTGTAGAAAACTTAACCGGAGATCCTGTAACAGCTATAGAAATTACAGATGTTTTAGATGAAACTACTGGTTTTGAATATGTTTCTAATATAGCACAATTAGGTAGTTTTAATAGCGCCACTGGCATTTGGTCAATTGCAGAATTAGCAGCAGGTGAAAGTACCTCATTAGAAATTACAGCTACTGTTATAGATGGTGGTACACACATAAATACCGCAGAAATAACAAGTAGTAACCCTGTAGATACAGCAACAGCAAACAACCAAAGTTCTGCTACAGTTGCTATTAAGCAGATAGATATGTCTATTTCTAAGTCTGTAAACAAAGTAACAGCCACTGTAGGTGATGTTGTTGTTTTTACAATTACATTAACCAATGAAACAGATGGTTTGGTTACAGATATAAGTGTTACAGATATTTTAAATAGTACAACTGGTTTTACACACGTATCCAACACAACTACTACGGGTAATTATGATGCTACAACAGGCGTATGGACGTTAGATGAAATTTTAGGGAATGAAACTCAGGTTCTAGAAATTACAGCTATGGTTTTAGAAGAAGGTACACACGTAAATACTGTAGAAATTACAGATTCTTTTCCTATTGATGAGGCTAATGTAGATAATAACATAGCATCTGTTGCCGTAAGTATAGAGCCAAGAAGTAATGACGAGTGCGGATTTATGTTTAATCAATTTTCTCCAAATTCAGACGGAGTTAATGATTTTTTACGCATTAATTGTATAGAGACTTATCCAAATAATACTTTAACTATTTTTAATAGATTGGGTAGCGAGGTTTATAGCGTAACCAATTACCAAAACAATTGGGACGGTACTTGGAAAAAAGGAGACTTGCCAAACGGAACTTACTTTTATGTGTTAGATTTGGCAGATGGCTCAGAAGTTAAAAAAGGATGGATTCAAATCATAAGATGATACAAAAACAAATGAAAAAATCCCTTCATATATACAAGTGCCTAAGTATACTAATGTTGTTTTTTATTGCAGCTAATTCCTATGCTCAAAAAGAACCACAGTATACGCAGTATATGTACAATATTGGTAGTTTTAACCCTGCTTATGTTGGTAGTGTAGAGGATCCAGAAATTATAAGTTTGTATAGAACCCAATGGGTAGGTGTTCCTGGTGCACCTACCACAATACGCTTAGGAGCAAATATTCCTTTTTCTAATGAAAAAACAGGACTTGGTTTTAATGCATATTCAGACAAGTTAGGACCAATGAGTCAGTCTTTAATAAATGTATCATACTCTTACCAGGTAAAATTATCAGACAATGTAAAATGGTCTTTTGGTATAAATGCAGGAGCATCAATTTTAGATATCGATTTTACAAAAGGAGATTTTGAATATGAGAATGAACCAGCAATACAAGATACACAGTACAATGAGTTTTACCCAATTATTGGCGCAGGTACATTTGTATATGCAGACAATTGGTATTTAGGGCTTTCTGTACCTAACTTGCTAACAAGTACGCTGTATAATGATGAGGTTGCTGTTATTGAAGAAGATAAAACTCAGGTTAACTTTATTGGTGGTGTTGTTTTTGATTTAAGTGATGAACTAAAGTTTAAACCGGCATTTTTGGTAAATTATATTACCGATTCTCCTTTAAACGTAAACTTATCTACTAATTTTTTAATTAGTGATTTGGTGACCGTAGGTGCATCATACAGGTTTGATAATGCGGTAAGCGGTTTAGCAGGTTTTCAAGTGTCTAACTCTATTTATGTAGGATATTCTTATGACTATTCTACAAATGCATTTAAAAACTATAATGATGGCTCTCATGAGGTTATTTTAAAGTTTTATTTAGGTAAATCTGGCGGAACAAAAAGGAGTAAAGGCCCAAAAGACAATAAAAAACCTAAACAAATAGACACACCAAGATTCTTTTAATACAAACAATATGAAATTTAAACTTAGCTTTTTACTTTTAAATTTAGTTGTACTATCTGTTTGTGCTCAAAATTTGAAGTCTGCAGGAGATCGTTATTTCTTTCAATATAAGTATGAGCAGGCAGTTAAAGAATATGAAAAAGAGAGTAAAGAAACTGTACTTACTACGCAACAGTTTTTAAACTACGCAGAGGCATATTTTAATACAAAACAGTTTAAAAAAGCGTGGCAAACTTATGAAATGATTTTGGAAAGTGATGCTATAGTTACTCCATTTCATTACAACAAAATGCTACGTAGTTTATACGCAATATCTGGAAAAGATGAAATGAATAAGTATTTAGAAAACGATACTATTTTAAAAGAAGCATCTTGGGCAGAAAATGCAAAGTTTAATTTTGATATTGAAAATAAAAAAGACGTAGTACTACCTAACTATACTATTTTTAATATAAAAGGAAATAGTATTGCGGCAGACTTTTCACCATCATTTTACAAAGATAAATTACTTTTCACTAGTGATAGAGTGCTTACTTTAGCAAAGAAAAAAAAGAAAAAAGAAGAGAGAATATACTTAGATATTTATGAAAGTGAAATAGAGGATGATGGTGATATTACCAATGTAAAACCATATAACAGTATTCCTAAAGCTAACTTTCATGAGGCAACACCATATTACTCTGCAGAGTTAGATAAGTTATTTTATGTGCTATCTAATGAAAAAAATGGTGAAATGCTGTATGATGAAAAAGGAAAAAATGCACTTTCTATTGCAGAAGTAGACCGTAACAATAGGTTTAATTTTATACTTAAGCACTTAAGTACTAGCTTTTATTATCCTTTTTACGATGCAAATTCTCAGCGTTTATATTTTGCTGCTAATTTTGAAGATAGCAGCTATGGAGGTACAGATATTTATTATGTAAATACCAGCAATGGACAAATTATGTCTGCGCCAATAAATTTAGGACCAAGGGTAAATACTCCTGGAAATGAAATTTCTCCTTTTGTTTTTGAAAACGGATTATATTTTTCTTCTGATGTTTTTTATGGCTACGGAGGTATGGATATTTACAAGTCTAATTTAAAGGCAGATGGCAGTGCAGGTGTACCAATAAATTTAGGAAAAGGTATTAACTCCGCTAAAGACGACTTTGGTTTTATTGTAAAAAATAATACTACTGGCGGCTTAGAAGGTTACTTTTCATCTAATAGAGATGGTGGTAAAGGTAAAGATGATATTTACGGTTTTACAGTAGCAGAAAAGCCTAAACTTAATACCATTGTATTGCAGGGTAAAACTTTAAATCCACTAACTAATATTAGGATTGGTAATGTAGCTATAAAAGTACTAGACCAAAATAATAAAGTAATAAAAGAGTTAGAGTCTGCAGAAGATGGTTCTTATGAAATAGAAGTGCCTTGGCAAGAAAAAATTACAATAATAGCTTCTAAAAAGAAATACTCTTTATTTAGACAGTTTTATACTGCTGAAGAATTAAAAAATAAAAAACAAACTCCTATATACTTAGACTTTGCAGATGATTTTGTGGTAGAAAAAGAAGGAAAATCTATGCTTAAGTTAAATAAGTTTATTTTTAAAACCAAAAGCAGTAAACTTACACCAGATATTATAAAAGAGTTAGATAAGGCAATAACAATAATTAAAAAGTTCCCAGAGTTTAACCTTCAAATAGAATCGCATACAGACAGTAAGGGAGGTTCTTCATCTAACTTTAGAATTTCACAAGCACGTGCAGATAATATTAAAAAATACCTTTTAAATAACGGTATACCTTCTAAAAATATTTTATACACTATTGGTTACGGAGAAGATCACGTACTAAACAAATGTGTAAATGGTGTGTATTGTATAGACTACTTTCACGCAGAAAACCGTAGGTGCAACATTGTTGTTTTAAATTATAAAGAGCTGTATTAATACAGCTCTTTTTTTGTAATTATAGTATGCTTAAATGTATTTCTTATAGCTAGTTAAGTTTATTGAATATTACTATAATTTTTTTGTACTAATTAAACGAATACTTTTCTATATTTTCCTATATTTAATAATTCAATTAATTTTATAGGAAATCATTCTTTAAAACATAGTTTTAAGAGCAAAAAATCACATATTTAGCAAATTTATTGTGTTTATGTTTTTTAGTTCTTTTAGGTTGATGTGCATTATCATCAAACAAAATAACTATTGTTTTAATGATGCAATACTAGTTATTGGTAACCATAAGCACAAAACAAATAACGTATGAGTAATTATCACATTAAGCATTTAGAGGAGTATTTTCAGGTATACCGAAAATCTGTACGTAACCCAGAAGCATTTTGGGAAGAAATAGCTGAAGAACATTTTTTATGGAGGAAAAAGTGGGATAATGTTTTAAGTTGGGATTTTTCTAAACCAGAGGTTAAATGGTTTGAAAATGCAAAACTGAATATTACGGAGAATTGTATAGACAGACATTTAACAACTAGAGGAGAAAAAACAGCAATTCTTTTTGAACCTAACAACCCTAATGAGGAAGCGCAACACATTAGTTATTACGAGTTGCATAAGCGTGTTTGTAAAATGGCTAATGTATTAAAAGAAAACGGCGTTAAAAAAGGTGATAGGGTTTGTATTTACTTACCTATGATTCCGGAATTAGCAGTTTCTTTATTAGCTTGTGCAAGAATAGGAGCTATACATTCTGTTGTTTTTGCAGGCTTTTCTTCTAATGCATTGGCAACAAGAATTAATGACTCTGATTGTAAACTTGTAATTACCTCTGATGGTTCTTTTAGAGGTAAAAAGTCTATTGATTTAAAAGGTATTGTAGATGTTGCTTTAAATGATTGTCCTGGGGTAAAAACTGTTTTGGTAGCAAAACGTACCAATGCAGAGATTACAATGGTAGAAGGTAGGGATAAGTGGTTACAACCACTGTTAGATGAAGCTTATGGAGATTGTGTGGCAGAAATAATGGATGCAGAAGATCCATTATTTATTTTATATACATCTGGTTCTACTGGTACGCCAAAAGGTATGGTACACACTACAGGTGGTTATATGGTGTATACAGCGTATACGTTTAAAAATATTTTTCAGTATAAAGAAAATGATATTTATTGGTGTACAGCAGATATTGGGTGGATTACTGGCCACTCTTACATTGTTTATGGTCCTTTAGCAAATGGCGCTACTACAGTAATGTTTGAAGGTGTGCCTTCTTATCCAGATTTTGGACGCTTTTGGGAAGTTGTAGAAAAACATAAAGTGACTCAGTTTTATACCGCACCAACAGCTATTAGAGCTTTAGCAAAAGAAAATATGGATTTTGTAGAAAACCATGATTTATCTTCCTTAAAAGTATTGGGCTCTGTAGGCGAACCTATAAATGAGGAAGCCTGGCATTGGTATAACAATAATGTAGGTAAAAATAATAGTCCTATTGTAGATACGTGGTGGCAAACAGAAACTGGTGGAATTATGATTTCTCCTATACCGTATGTTACACCGACAACACCTACATATGCAACGTTGCCTTTTATTGGTATACAACCTGCCTTAATGGATGAAAACGGACAAGAAGTAAAAGGAAATCAAGTAGAAGGGCGTTTGTGTATTAAATATCCCTGGCCTTCTATTGCAAGAACTATTTGGGGCAATCATGAAAGATATAGAGATACCTATTTTTCTGCCTATAAAGACAAATATTTTACAGGTGATGGCGCATTAAGAGATGGTGTTGGTTATTACAGAATTACAGGTCGTGTAGATGATGTTATTATTGTATCTGGACATAATTTAGGTACCGCACCAATTGAAGATACCATAAATGAGCATCCGGCTGTAGCAGAATCTGCAATTGTAGGTTTTCCGCATGATGTAAAAGGAAATGCTTTGTATGGTTATGTTATTTTAAAAGAGTTTGGTGAAACTAGAGATAGAGATAATTTACGAAATGAAATAAATCAGCAAATAACAGAACACATTGGACCTATTGCTAAGCTAGATAAAATACAATTTGTAACTGGCCTGCCTAAAACAAGAAGTGGTAAAATTATGCGTCGTATTTTGCGTAAAATAGCTTCTAATGATACGGGGAATTTAGGTGATATTAGTACGTTGCTAAATCCAGAAATTGTTAAGGAAATTATGGATAACTCACTATAAAACACAGTATGTAGTTTAAACCGACTTTTTACAGAGTCGGTTTTTTTATGCAATAATTTCTATATAACAATAGTAAACAGCAAAAAGACTTAAAAATAAAATGCCCAGGTAAGTAAGTATTTGTAACCACTTTTTAGGCTGGTGCTCTTTAGCTACATCTGTACTTAGTACATTTTTTAAATTCATATAACCAACTACAGGAGCTACTATAAAAGATACAAATGTAGCCAAAGCTACTACTTTTCCCATATTAGAATTAAAAAATACAATTACAGCCAAATTTATAACCGTAAGCACAAGTACGGCTATCGTAAAATAAGATTTACTTTGTTTTTTTATTTCTTCAGTGGTATTATTTGGCTTGTTTTTTAGTTTTTGTAATACATCAATACTAACCCTTGCAATTGCATCATGAGCCGTCATACAAGAACTAAACATTGTTGCAAAAGCAGCTGTAGCAACAAAAATGGTTGTCCACTCACCAATATGTACAGTAAATAAATTAATTAGTTGATCTGCAAAACCTACAGCACTACTACTCATTTCTGTATTTGTGCCATAAAGAGATAAGCACCCAATTGTCATAAAAAATATAGCAAGTATTGCAGTAACAATGTAGCCAAAGTTAAATTCAGACAATGCTTCTTTAAGGTTTAATTTTTTGTTGGTTAGTTTTTGCTTTTCAATGGTCCACATACTTAACCAACTAGAGGTTTCTACGGCAGTAGGCATCCAACCAACTAAACCAATAATAAATAAAATGCTGGCATTGCTAAAAAGTGACGGAGGATTAAAGTTGGCAACTTCATTAACCTTACCCTTAAAAATAACCATAGCAGTTGTAGCTAAAAGCGCAATTCCTAAAATTGAAACTATAATTTTTAAAGATTTTTCTAAAAAAACATATTTACCAATAATAAGTAGTGCAGATATAAAAGCAAATAAAGCAAATGCAACTAGGGTTATAGATGCATTTGTGAAATTTAAAAGATTTATAAGTAAACCAGAAGTTACCAAATACAAAGCTGCTAAAATGGTAAATGTAGACACAAGTGTAATTAGTGCATAAAACCATAAATACCCTTTACCACGATTTAAATAGCCCTCTATAAGTGTTTTGTTAGTAGCGTTGGTATACCTAATACCAAACTCAAAAAAAGGATATTTTAAAATATTAGCAAGTATAATAGGTACTAACATTATCCAACCATATTGTGCCCCAGCTTTGGTAGACAATACTAGGTGAGAGGTGCCAATTGCCATACTTGCAAAAAGTAACCCTGGCCCTAAATTTTTAAGTAAAGTTGTAATTTTTTGCATTGTAGTATGTACTATTCTATCACTATTTTTTCGCCGTAAAATTTAGGTTCAGTATTAAACAATATGTCTAAAAACACTTTAACACGTGCTAAATATTCTCTGGTTTGCACTTTTAAACCTGCTTTTCCGTTTAAGTCTTTAGCATTAAAACCAACAGCAGTAAGGCCTTTTTTTTCTGCAATATAAATAGCTCTTTCATTATGAAACTTTTGAGATATTACAGTAACATTATCTAAGCTAAAAATAACGTGTGCACGCACCATAGAGTCTAAAGTTCTAAAGCCGGCATAGTCTAAAAATATTTTTTCTGCAGGAATACCTTTTTTTACAAGATCTCTTTTAAAAGTATCTGGCTCATTATAGTACTTACTGCCATTATCACCACTAACCAAAACAAAGTCTATTTTTTGCGCTTTGTACAAAGCAATTGTTGCATTTATACGGTGTACGTAATAAGGGTTAGGACTCCCATTTGTTAGTTTGCTAGTTGTGCCTAAAACCAAGCCAACTCTATTGTGTGGTACAGTGTTTACTGCATAATAGGTTTTTCCATTAGCGGCATTTTTAATAACGCTATTAGAACAAAAAATTGCCAATAAAGGCAATGCAATTAGTATAAAAAGGAGTATGGCAATTTTTTTCTTCATACAAGTTAAAGGTACAAAATAGAGACTTAGGATTGATGAAAATAAAATATTGTTAAAAATTATTTTCGATGTATTCAATAATTTAACTTTATTGGCATAAAATATGTTATGTTTTTTAATAAAAAATATAAAGTCAAACCACTAAACCACAAACCTTTGATAAAAATTTTATATTCCTTTTTAGTATTTGTGCTGCTTATTTCCTGCGCAAGTGTAGACAAACACAACAAGCAAATAACTAAGTTGCATAATGTAGAAGAACTGCATAAAGATGTTGATGTAGCTTACCGAAAACTACAAAAATTACACCCTCAATTATATCTTTATACGTCTAAAAAGGAGTTAGATGCAAAATTTAAAACCTTAAAGGATAGTATTACAGAGCCTATGACAACTTACGCTTTTTATGAGAAATTAGCTCCTGTTGTAGCAGAGGTTAGGCAAGGACATGCAGGTATTTCTGTGCCAACAAAAAAATATACACGTAAAGAAGGTAAAGCTTTAAATAAACTAAAAAATGAATGGTCTTATTTAAGGTTTGAGAATGTAGAAGATGCTGTTTTGGTTAAGAATACTCTTGGAGAAGACAGTACAATGGTAGGTAGTAGAGTGGTTAAGTTAGGAGATGATTCTGTTGATGACTTGCTAAAAAAATACAAAACTTATTTTTCTTCAGACGGCTATAACACAACTTTTCATAACAAATATTCTGCGCAGAAATTAGCTAGATATTACTATTATGATAAAGGTAGATTAGATAGTTTAGAGGTTACATTTTCTAAAAATGATAGTTTATATACCAAAATTTTTAGAAGAATACCAAGAGACTCTACAAGGTTTCCTAAAGCAAAAAAAGATAGTTTAAATGATAAAAAACCAATTAAAAAGACGAAAGAAGAACGAAAACTTGCTTCAAAAAAGTTAAAGAAAGAACTAAAGGATTATCATAAATACGGATATAGTTACTCTGAAAAGTATTATAACAGAAATTTAGATTTTATAGGTGAAGATAGTAGCGTTGCTTATATGAAAATTAGAAGCTTTACTAGAGGTGATTACGAAGCTTTTTATGAAGAGGCTTTTAAAAAAATAGACTCAGCAAAAACTGAAAATTTAATTATAGACTTACGTGATAATGGAGGTGGTAGATTGGTAGAAATTCACGATTTATATTCTTACTTAGCAAAGGATAAATTTAAGTTTATTGAGGAAGGAGAGGTAAACACAAGATACCCAATGATAAAGTCTTATATGTCTCGTAACAAAACAGTTTATGGAGCAGCATACAAGTCTTTATTTGTGCCGTTTCTATTTTTTAAAGAAGTTTTTAAGGCGCACAAAAAAAATGGGAAGCTAGTATATAAGTTTAAGGAATCTAAGATAGCAGCACCTAAAGAAAATAATTATAAAGGTAATGTGTATGTATTAATAAATGGCCGTTCTTTTTCTGCATCTTCTGTATTTTCTAATGTTATAAAAGCACGTAAAAGAGGCATTATTGTTGGTGAGGAAACAGGCGGTGCTTATAATAGTACTGTTGCAGGCCAAACAAAATTGGTTAGACTGCCAAATTCTAAGCTAATGTTATACTTTGGATTAATGGTTTTAGAAACACCTTTTAAAACTGAAATTGAGGGGTATGGCGTTAAACCAGACATAGTTATTACACCTACTTTAGAGGATCGTGCAAACAATTACGATCCAGAGCTAGATTGGATTTTAAATTCAATAAATAAATAAGTTTTTACTGTACAACTTTATAAAACAGTTGTTCTACAACGGTAAACAAGTGTTTTGCAACATTAATTATGCATCTTTTATGTAAGCGTTTAGTTTTGGCAATAAATAACTAAACCCCAAACAAAAAATGAAAAAAATTACGTTACTAATTGTGTTTGCAGTAATGGCTGTAAACTTATCTGCACAAGAAGGATTAAAAATAGGTATACAAGGTGGTATTCCTTTAGATGATTATACAGATAATGTAAGTTTAATAGTTGCTGCAGATATAGGCCATATGTGGGCATTGGGTGAAGTAGTAGACTTAGGTGTAACTGGTGGCTACATACACGGCTTTGCAGAAAAATACCATACAGGCACTATTACTAATGATTTACCTGATATTCAGTTTTTAAAAGCTGCAGCTTCTGTGCGTGTTTGGACATCCAATTCTTTTTCTTTTGGCGCAGATTTAGGTCAGGGTTTTGGACTAAATGATGATAATGAAGGTGGCTTTTATTACAGACCTCAAATAGGTTATTTAATGGGAGAAAGTACAGAGCTTAATTTATCATATACAGGCATACAATTAGGAGATAATACAGAATGGTCTACGGTATCTATAGGTATTATGCACACCATAAAAACAATAAAGAGATTCTAAATAAAGAATACAAGATTTTAAAACACCTACAGTATATCTAAATTGGTATAGCGTAGGTGTTTTTTATTTCTCCCATTACAAATGTACTGTGCGTGCTTCCTACACTTTTTACAGAGCCCAAGCCATTTAACACAAAGTCTTGGTAATGCAGCATATCTTTTACTTGCACTTTAAGTAAAAAATCAAAATCACCAGAAATATTGTAACACTCTGTTACTTCTTTTATTGACTTAATTTCTTTTACAAAATTGTGCCCTATATCTTTAGTGTGCTGCTTTAGTTTAATATTACAAAAAACAGTTAATCCTTTCTCTAACTTTTCGGCATCTAAAACAGCAACATATTTTTTTATAAATCCATTTCTTTCTAACCTTTTTATTCTTTCAAAAACTGGCGTTGTAGATAAATTTACTTTGTTGGCCAATTCTTTAGAAGTTAGGTTAGCGTTTAATTGTAGTAATCGTAAAAGTTGTACATCTATCTGGTCTAAGTTGCTCATAGAAAATTTATCTAAAAATTGATTTGAAACAAATGTATAAAAGATTATTATTCTTTTTACTACATATCTTGTAGTTGTTATTTCTAAAATCAACAACTTATTTAGCTAAAATATTTATTATACTAAACTTTGCATAGAATAATAAATTTACAATGCTATGAAAACTAATGTTTTAGGTTACCCAAGAATTGGAGCTAAAAGAGAGTTAAAAAAAGTAAGCGAGAAGTACTGGAAAGGTACAGCTACTAAAACCGAATTGGTAGAAATGGGTAAGCAGTTAAAACTTTACAATTGGAAATTAATGCAAAAGGCAGGAGTAGATCTTATTCCGTCTAACGATTTTTCTTTTTACGATCAGGTTTTAGATGCTACCTTAACCTACGGTTGTATTCCTGCAAGATATCAGAAAATAAAAGAAAAAGAATCTAAGCTAAACTTATATTTTGCTATGGCAAGAGGCTTACAAAATAATGAGTTTGATGTTACTGCTATGGAAATGACTAAGTGGTTTGATACCAATTATCATTATTTAGTGCCAGAGTTTACAGCTAATCAAGATTTTGAATTGTTCTCTTTAAAACCTGTAGAGGAGTTTAAAGAAGCATTAGCACATAACATTACTACAAAACCAGTAGTATTAAGTCCGGTTACTTATTTGCTTTTAGGAAAGGAAAAAGAGGAGGGCTTTAATAAAATAGATTTGTTAAACAATTTGTTACCTGTATTTTTTGAGTTGATAACAGAGTTGGTTGCAGCTGGGGCAACACACGTACAATTAGATGAACCTTGTTTGGCATTAAACCTTACAGCTAAAGATAGGCAGGCAGTAACTAAATTGTATACCCAATTAGCCGGTAAATTTCCCGACTTAAAAATTATTTTAACTAGTTATTTTGATTGTTATGGAGATAATTTAGAAACTGTACTTCAGTTACCAGTATACGCTTTACATTTAGATTTGGTGCGTTGTTCTTTACAATTAGATGATGTTTTAAATGCGACTAATTTTAAGAATGATAAAATACTTAGTTTAGGTTTGGTTGACGGACGAAATATTTGGAAAAATAACTTTGAAGATACAATTGCAACACTTAAAAAGGTTGAAGAAAAAATAGGAAAAGAGAATGTTTGGTTAGCAACCTCTTGTTCTTTATTGCACTCACCTTACGATTTAGATTTGGAACAGAATGAAGAAACGTTACCTGCAAGTGTAAAACAATGGTTGGCTTTTGCTAAACAAAAAGTAGATGAGTTGGTTACAATTAAAAAACTTGCTATAGGAGACACAAGTAAAGAGGTTGTTGCTAAATTATTAAGTAACACTAAGGCGCATAAAGCAAAAAAAGAATCTTTAGTTATACATAATGCTGCGGTAAAAGCAAGAATAGGTTTGTTAACTGCAAATGATAGTGAGCGTAATGCAGAGTTTTCAACACGTCAAAAAATTCAAAAAAATAAACTAAAGTTACCAGTATACCCAACAACAACTATTGGGTCTTTTCCACAGACAAAAGAAGTAAGGAGTTGGCGATCTAAATTCAAGAAAAAAGAACTTAGTTTAGATGCTTACAATACATTAATTCAAAAAGAAATTGAAGAAACCATACGTTTTCAAGAAAAAATAGGGTTAGATGTACTTGTACACGGTGAGTGTGAGCGTAATGATATGGTAGAGTATTTTGGAGAAAAACTAGATGGTTTTGCTATCTCTAGTTTTGGTTGGGTACAAAGTTATGGTAGTAGAGCTGTAAAACCACCAATATTATTTGGAGACGTATCTAGACCAGTGGCAATGACAGTTAACTGGTCTGCCTATGCACAGTCTTTAAGTTCTAAAGTAGTAAAGGGTATGTTAACAGGGCCGGTTACTATTTTACAATGGTCTTTTGTACGTAATGACCAACCAAGGTCTGAAACCTGTAAGCAAATAGCCTTAGCAATTAGAGATGAGGTTGTAGATTTAGAAAAAGCAGGTTTACAGGCTATTCAAGTAGATGAACCTGCTATTAGAGAAGGTTTACCATTACGAAAAGAATATAGAGATGCATATTTAACTTGGGCTGTAGAGAGTTTTAAAATAGCTACTTCTGGAGTGGCAGATAAAACGCAAATACATACGCATATGTGCTATTCTGAGTTTAATGATATTATAGAGCATATTACTAAATTAGATGCAGATGTAATTACTATAGAAACCTCTAGATCTAAAATGGATTTATTAAACGTATTTGTAGATTATAAATATCCTAATGAAATTGGTCCTGGTGTTTATGATATACACTCGCCACGTGTACCTACATTGCAAGAGATAGAAGATCTTTTAGAAAAAGCAAGTAAGTTGTTGCCTGTAGATAATATTTGGGTAAATCCGGATTGCGGATTAAAAACTAGAGATTGGCCAGAAACAAAAGCTGCTTTAGAAAATTTGGTGGCTGCTGCAAAAACAATGCGTTCTAAATTAAAAACTGCCTATTAAAATAAGCTGAATAAAAAAGCCTTTAGATTTTACTAAAGGCTTTTAATTTTTTACTTTTTGGTAAGTAGTTCGTTAATTACTTCTGTAAGCTTAGCTTTATCTGTGATGTATTTTTCTAGGTTTACTATTTCTACTTTTCTAAAATCTACAGGATGACTCTCACTTTGTAAAGAGATGCTACCACTAGTTAATGGTTTTCCTTCTTTGGCTCCGTTTACAGGGTCTAGTTGAGGTTTTGTATAACGCAGTACTTCTTCACCATTTACATAATGTACTATTAAAGAATCTTTTAAAACCAAAGCTTCAACACGTACCCATTGGTCTCCGTGGTATGTTTTAGATGTAGATTTTGCACAATGTTCTTGTATTATCTCATCATTAAACACATACTGTGTACCAGGTGTGCAAATATTAGCAGTAGGGCGGTCATCTTTTCCGTTGCCTCCTAAAAGTTGTACTTCTATAGAGTTAGGAAAATCTTGCTCTACCGTCATTGTATTAGGAGACTGTCCGTGAATCATAATACCACTATTTCTAGTAGCCCAACCTTCACCACCTTTGGCTTGCTCTCCTACAAACCTGTACTCTACACCAATTAAGTATGCGCTGTAAGGCTTTTTGTAAAATAGGTGTCCGTATTGCTGATTAAAATCTCCGTAGTTGTTATAACGCACTTGTATGTTGCCATCTTTTACGCTAAAAGTATTGGCGTAATTATCATTTAACGGATGGTTTCTTATTTTTACTTGCCAACCTTTAAGGTCTTTACCATTAAAAAGTTGTTTCCATTTTGGTTTGTTATTGTTGCAGCTCATTATAAAAAGTGAGCATATAAGAATAACAATTACATTATAGGTTTTGGTTTTCATATTTTTGGTAGATTATTTAGGATCTGCTAAAATATAAATTTAAGGGAGAGTTGTAATGTATATGATGTTAAATCTGTAGAAAAAACTTACAGCTTTGTTTGTTTTTAAATTAGCACGTTTAAATTTTACATTGCAGAAATGTAATTGTAAAATAAAAAAAATACTTACCAGTTTATGTTTTTATCAATAAAAGCAATAAGACTTTTGGCCATTTCTTTTTGCTCATTTATACTTGGGTGTCCAGGAGTGTTTTTATAGGGCATAAAATGTGTGTAAACATTTTTATCTGCTATTTTAGCTGCTGCTTTGCTAATAAAATTCATCCATTTAGAGTTTTCTTTTGTGGCATCCATAGCTCCAAGAGCGCATATAATTTTAGCTTTAGGGTATTCTTTTCTTAAGCTAGTAATAAAGTTTTGATAAGCAGTAATAAAAAAGTCATCTTCTGGTTTTTTGTACCCAAACCGGTGTTTAAACTCTTCATTTTTTGGCATATTCACTATCCAAGAATCATTCTGAAATAAATTTACAACTACTACATCTGGTTGGTATAAAGAAAAGTCCCATACACTGTTTTGGTTATTGGGGTCTAGTCTATTGTAAAGCTCTGGCATTATTATAGGAAACCAACTTACTGTAACTCCAATTCCGCTTTTACAAATAGCTCTGTATTCTGCATTAAAATGTCTGGCAGTTAGGGCAGCATAACTTAGGTAATTGTTTGTGTATGTACTATCTGGTCTGTCTTTTCCGGTAAAATCTTCTACAGCATAACCAGCAGTAATGGAGTTTCCGTAAAATTCAATTTTTCTAGCTTTAGGGGCATCTTTTGGTAATATTTTACCTTGCTTATTCAGTTTAAAACCAAAAAAGCTTGTTTTTCCTTTATCCCATTCTGTTCTTTTGAATAGCTCTACAGTATGCTTTCCTTTTTTTAAATTGCTGGCAAGCGTATAATAGCGTTTTGTAGTATCTAATCGTAATAATTTAGCGCTGTCATTATCAACAAGAACATTATAATAATTTTCTCCTTTTTCATCTTGTAATAATGCTTGTATGCTAGTGCCTTCAAAATTTAATTTTATAGATGTACCAGACCAGTGTAAGTCTGTGCTATCTGTAGTGTTACTATTTACTCTTCCCCAATATGTAATGTCTTTATTTGTATTGGTTATTATGGTTTTTGTAGTGCTTTTACAAGAAGTAAGCACTACAATTGATAAGATGAGAACGTAAAAAGAAAATTTCATTTTATATAAAATAATACATTGTTGGTTTAGTGTTGATAAGTAGTTTTAAGGGCTCTTTCAATTTCTGTTATAACTACAGTAATATCTTTTTTATTGGTACGCCAATTTACAAAAGAAGCCCTAACCCCTTTAGTGTTTCTATATACTGTTGGTGTCATATACACTTTACCTTCTTTGTTTAGTTCGGTTATAAAAAGAGGTATTTTATCTTGTTTATTTTTATCCTTTAAAGAAAAACAAACATTGTTTAAACGTGTAGGGGTTAGTAGTATTAGCTCGTTATTTTGAGTAATATACTCATCTAACATTTGTGCCATTTTAACTGAGTTTTCTACAATATCTTTGTAACCATCTATACCATAGGCAACAAGAGAAAACCAAGCAGGTAAAGCTCTTAGTCTTCTAGAGTTTTCTGGTAAAAAGTTTAGATAATTAAAGTTTTCTAAAGGGTCTCCTAAATATGGAGCATTAGAATTTTGAAATGTTTGAAGCTGTAGTAAGTTGAGCTTTTCTTTAATAAAAAAAACGGCACTATCATATGGTACATTCAGCCATTTGTGGCAATCTATAGTTATGCTATCTGCATTTTCCCAGCCTTTAACTAAATGTTTGTATTTTGGAGAGCATCCTGCAAAAGCACCAAACGCACCATCTATATGCCACCAAAAATTATATTTTTTATGTAATGTGTTTATAGCTTCAAAATTATCAAAATCTGCAGAGTTTACGGTTCCTGCACTAGAGATAAGTATAAATGGTTGGTTGTCTAAAGCTTTAATTTTTTGCTCTAAATCATTAATATCTATAGACTCTCTGTTGCCTTCTTCAACTTTTATTTTACTAACGTTAGTACTGCCTATACCAAGCATAGATAAAGATTTTATAGCAGAAGAATGAGGTACAGCAGATAGTATATTTATTGGTATAGAAATGCCATTTTTTGCAAAATCTTTTCCTTTTTGTTTCCCAAACCATTGCCTGGCTACTGCCAAGCAAGTAAAATTAGACATTGTAGCACCAGAAACAAACCCGCCTAAAAAGTTATGTGGTAAAGCAAACAAATCTAACAATAACTTTATAGTTTCTTGTTCTATTTGCACAGATACATCTCCTTGGGCAGAGGTTGTTTGCGGATTTTGATCATAAATAGTTGTGAGCCAATCACCAATAACAGCAGCAGGTGTAGACCCGCCAACTACGTAGCCCAAATATCTAGGGCCAGAAGAAGCAACAATAGTGTCTTTAAATTTTTTATTAAATAACTTAAGTGTATTTAATCCTCCAATACCCTCTTTATTTAAGCCTTCATAAATAGTATTTAACACAGGTAAAGTAGTTTTTTCTGTATCAATATTTTTAAAATATGCAGTGCCTTGTATAGCTACTTTTTGTAATAATTGGTCAAAATTATTAAAATCTTCTTCAAGCAGTTTATTCATAATTTAATAAAGCTTTATGGTGTAAAATAGGATGCCTAATTGGTTTACAAGTTAAAAAAACAAAGTAACCTAAATGTTATTTTTATTGTTTTTTAAAAGTTAACCTATGCTATTTTAGTTTTAATATGAGTTATTTTTTTGCAATAGAATCTGATATTTAATATACAAAAGGCAGAAGAGTTTACGCGTAGTTTAGTTATTTCCATTTTGGTATACTCTATTAGAAAAATGGCACAGTAGAAAGCAAATTAGTATTGCAATTTTGCAATATGAAAAAAATAACAAACTTAGGAATATTTACACTGTTATTGGTAAGTAGCTTAACAATAATGGTAGGTACAGTTATTGCGCCATCTTTAACAGGAATTGTAGAAAATTTAAATTTTAGTTTTTCTCCAGGTTGGTTAATTACACTACCATCTTTGGGAGTAGTAGTATTTGCACCAATAGTGGGTAAACTTTTACATAAAACAGGTTCTTATACTATGTTGTGTTTGGGGTTGGTGCCATATGCACTTTTAGGAGTTGCTGGGGCGTATATTACAAACGACTATATTTTAATGCTAGACCGGTTTTTATTAGGAGCAGCTACAGTTGCAGTGCAAGTGTCAGTAACTTCTTTTATTGCAGATTTTTTTACGGGTGAAAAAAGAATGAAACTTATTGCTTGGCAAGGTATGTCTATAGAATTAGGTGGTGTAATTTTTCTTTCTATTGGTGGTATACTTGGGCAGTGGCATTGGCAGTATCCGTTTTTTATATATTTATTAGCAATTGTGTGTTGGTTGTTGGTCATAAAAACATTGTTTAAAACAATTAAAAGTGATGAAGTTGTGGCTAAACAAGAGAAAAAAGAAAGTAAGCTAGCTATAAAAACTATTTTTTATGCTTCATTACTGTCTATGGTATTGTTCTTTGTTAGTTTTGTAACCTTACCCATTTATTTGCCAAAATCTATTGGTTTTACAGAGTCTTACACTGGTTATTTTATGGCATTTATATCTGTAATTGCTATTATTACAGCAAGTCAAATGCCTAGGGCAGTTAAAAAAATAGGAGATGGTAAAGTGGTAGCTTTGGGTTTTTTATTTTTTATGCTAGGGTATGTTACACTAGCTTTTTTTAATAGTATACCTCTATTGATTTTAAGTGCTGTATTTATTGGCACAGGTTTTGGCTTTACAATACCACTTTTAAACCATATGATGATAGAGGTTAGTGCGCCTAAAAATTTGGGAAAAAACTTAGGCTTGTATTCAATGGGAGTTTTTGGCGGCCAATTTTTATCAACTTTTATAGAATATATATCTACAAATTATGCTGTTGTGTATACTGTAACTGCTTTATTAGCTCTGGTTATAGGTATTGTACTTTATTATGCATTTAAAAAAATAGAAGAGCATAACCAATAAATATAGTATGCCTATATTTAAATTAAATTTTAAATATAGATGCCTGTAGCCAATTTAAAACATAAAATAAAGATAGAGAAAAGCTTAACTAAAAAGACAACTATGCTTTCTGGTAATTCTTTTGGAATTTATTTTTGCTTAACTGCGGATTATAATGCTGTTGTATATTTTAAACCTTTAAACGATTTTTTTCCGGATACAGCGTTTGAAGTTAAAAATGGAATTTTATTAAATTTTGAAAGAGATTTAATTGAAGAAGATGATATAGAGTATGCCTTAGATGTAATGACGCTCTTTAATAAACAACCCCAATTAGTTTTAAAAACCCCTAAGCAAGTTGCAAAGGTGAAAAACGCTATTAATTTAGTGGTAGAAGAGTACAACACAGCAGCATCATACATAATGATGAAAACACTTTTAAAGGTGTTATTACTAAGTTTAATACGTATTGGTAATGAAAATTTTATAGCACAAGACCTTAAGCAAAAAAGAGTGTTTGATTTTTTAGAGTTGATGGAAACCTCTTTTTTAAAAGAAACTAAAGCTAATTATTATGCAAAAGAGTTGGGTATAACTGAAAAAAGATTAAATCAGATTTTAACTGAAAAATTAAACTTAACAGCAAAACAAATTATACAGCAGCGCCAAATTACAGAAGCAAAAAGGCAACTTGTTAAAAGTGAAATTACAATTAAAGAACTTGCGTTTGAGTTGGGATTTGAGTCTTTAAGTAGTTTTTCTAGATTTTTTAAAAAGCATACAGGGGTTAGTCCTTCTAAATTTTCTGTAGATTTAAAATAGCTAATTATTATAAGCCATATTGTAATTTTTGTTTGGTTTTAAGTATATAAACGTTCTGTTTGTGTTAATGTAAAAATCAAACCTCCTTAGAAAATCAGTGCCTAAAACACTCATACTTTGCCTAGCAATTGCGCCTTTAAAAAAGCCAATAGATACATTTTTAAATGTAGTTTTACCAACTTTAAATTTAGGTAAAATTGCCTTTTGTGTTTTTAGCACATTACCATAAGAATCTTTAAGCGTTTTAGTATCAGTTATTTTTAAAAGCGAATCTAATTTATTGGTTTTAGCAAAATTGTCATCAAATAATAGGAAACCAGTGTAGCCAGAATGAATTAAAAATGAATTCTCATATTTTTTTGATGCTATACTACTTACACCGCCTAAAAACATAAAGCCGTCTTTAGAGTATAAAGGTACTTTTGTATAGCCTTTTATTTTTGTAGGTATTGTTTTGTATACCGTAATTTTATGGTTTGTAAAGCTAATATGTAGGGCTTTGCCTTTAAATAAACTAGGTCCAAATTTGCCATCTGTTCCTGGGCCTGAGTTTTTATTTTCCCAAATAGGTAAATTACTCCAATTAAAACCTCCTATTTGTAACGTGTTACTGTTGCTATGTCTAGATGTGCTTTTTCCGCCCCAACTTTCTACAGTTTCTTCTGTGTTCCATAGTACACTAGTAGCTTTGGTAGTGCTTTTTTCAATTAAAGTGATAGATTCTGCAGCTGTGTGTAGCATTAGGCTAACAGTATCTTTTTTATTTAAAATGGCTTCTACGGCAATGTTATTTTTAGGAGTAAAAGTAAACGGAAAGCTACCTAATAAATTTGCATTGTTTTTGGTTTGAGATATGCCACCAAGGGTAACTAGTGTAAAACATAAATAAGTAAACAACTTTTTAAACATAGTTATTATTGGTTTAAGAGTACGTAGTGCAGTAAAGCTAATTTACATAAAGTTGGAGTAGGTGCGGTGTTAGTGTTGTTAATTTTTACTTACGTTCTAAATCTGTAATAAGCAAAGGGTTGTTTTGTTTTAGTAGTTCTTTAGTTTTTGTGGTACTAGGATTTTGTTTTAGTTCCTCATATTCTGTGTTGGTTAAGCCAACCATTTGTAAAAACTGAACCTCACCGTGTGGAGTGTTTAATATACCTAATTCTTTGTCTATAACAAAGGCCAGAGCAGTAATATCTGTATTGTAATTACTTCTTATTGGTCCGTTTGCAGGTATAAGATGGTATTCCTCAAACCATTTTTCTTTGCTAAAAACGTACTTTCCTAAATTCTGAATTAAATTACACGCCCAATTAACATTATCTTCATCACTATATTTTTTTAGTCTAAAAGTAAGTTCAAAACCAAGTTTGCTATATTCTTCTCCTACAGATTCTTCATTGTAATACAGCTCAGAAAATCCATAAGAAATGTAATGCAAGTGGGGTTCTTGCAAGTTACTGTTGTACACGCTAATGCCATCTATAGGCTCTGTGCCACCCAATGCATAAGGTAATTGTGGGGCATAATGCTGCGGATTTTGCTCTGGGTATATTTTTTCTACCACAGTATCTATACAGTCCCAACCAACAGCATCTTCTTCTGTATATTTCTTTTTGTATTCTTCTAGGGTCATAGGGTTATTTATGGAGTATTAAGTAAAGTAGTTACTTTTCTAGGTTTTAGTTTTTTTAATCACCTCTAAAGCCAATTCTTGTGTTTCTTCAGCTATTTCTGCCTTAGTAGGTTGTGTAGCAATTCGTTTAAATTCAGCCAGTAATTTTGGATCTATTGGTGCTGTGGCATTTGTGCCAAAAACTAACACAAGCCAGTATTTCCAAACTTCATCTTGGCCCCTTAAAATGGCAATAATATCATCTGTAATATGTTTTGCTATAGACTGTAAATATAGCGCTATTGGACCTGCAACGGGCCAGTTTAAATCTTGTAACCAAGTTAATAACTCTGGCACTATTGGTTTTACTTGCTCATAACTATAGTTTTTTAAGTCTGCTATAGCTTCTAGGTCTCCTTTGTGTTTTGGTAGTTGTGGTTGCAATGGTTATTTTTCTTTTTTAAACCCTTTATTGGTTAGTTTCCATTGGGTATGTGTTTGTTCTTTTCCGTAAAAACCAGTTTCCTCATCTTCTGGGTAACTAAAATAAGACAATATTTTTTTTTGTTCATCGTATTTTATTTTAATGTCTTGCCCACGGTTTGCTTCTGTAAAAATAGAGGTTTCTCCTATAAAAGCAGTGTCGCTTTTTTGCAATTCACCATCTTCTATTTTGTATACTTTGGCTGTACTGTAATGTTTGCCACCACAACAGGTTCCCCAGCCTAATAACAAGTAGTGCGGTTTGTTATTAATTTTTATATGGTGTACACCAAGTATAAAAACATCTTGATCTCCATCATCTTTATCTTTTAAATTTATATATTTAATAGATCCACTACTGTTTTTGTATTGTGCATAAATTACAGAGCTGTGGCAACATCCGGAGTCTCTTTGGCTCCAGGTATATGTTTTTACTACACTATCTAGACTGTATTGTATGCTTATATGTTTAGATAAACTATCATATGGGTTAGCAAAACTAGTAGTATCTTTTAAGTGTTCTACAAAACGTTGCTTTACAAAAGGAAACATACTGTTTGCCATATCAAAATCTACGGCTTGGTAGGCTTTAAATGTGGTTGCAAGTAGCTCGTCAGAATAATTATAATCTTCTTGAGCTAATGTACTATTGCATATTACAAATGCAAAAAATAGAATTTTAAGTCGTTTTGTTATTTTCATACAATATATTGTTAGGTGTAATCTTTGTAAGGGATGGCTAATTTTTTAAACTGTTTTACAATATTTTTTTCTCTTTTTTGACTTATAAAATCTATGGTAACTTTAAATTTTTTATGATACACGGTGTGTATAGTTATAAATGTTCTTTTGTTTCTGCCACCGCCCACTGTTTCTTTAGTTGTGTGGGTTATATCATTTGTAGGTATTATTTTTTTTACAAACGGATTTATTAAGTTTTTTATAATGATGTAATTTTTAGAACTTTCTATATAACCCATTTGTGTTGTAAAAAGTAACAAAAAAAGAAATGTACCTGTACTAAATATAAAATATCCTGGATCTAGGTAGTTGGTAATAAACAGGTCTAGCAATAATATAATAGAGGAAGTTAGTGCTATTAATATAATTATTTTTACTAGTGTAATATAAAATGGTATTGATGTGGTTTTGTTAGTAATAGCAATAGTACTATTAGTAACAGGTTTACTTATTTTTATCTGTTTATTGCCAAAGGTGTTGTCTAAGTGTAAACGTAGTTTCCAAAAGTTAGTGTAGTAAGCCTCTTTTAGGTATATTTTTTTATTGTTTTTTAGGTGTATGGTAAGTCCTTTTTCATAAATGGTAAAAAACATGAATTTAGAAGGTACAGAACTATGTAACTCAATACTCTTTACTTCATTATAAGTATATGTTTTAAATATGCCAATTTTAATGTTTTTAGAGTCTACTCTATAAAAAATGAGGCTCTTTACAATCATATAAATACCATAGAGCACAAAAGCCATAAAGGCTATTAAAAACAGTATAATCTCTTCTTTGCTAATTATAAGTACATAAAGAAAAAACAATATGACAATAAAAAAAATAGCAAGAATAGGTACAGAAAATTAAATCTGCTGGTTATGGTTGTATTTTTTATGTTATTACGCATCATTTTTGTACTTCAATTAAAAAGTACAAATTAAAGTATATATAGGGTGTTGTAATGCGTTAATGTTTATTTGTAGTAATTAGGTGTATTACCGTTACTAAATAATTTATTTTTTAGCTTCTTTACGGTAAGCATTAAAAATAAGTACAGCCATAAATGCCCAAATTAACCTATATACCCATATGTTTATATCCTTGCCAAAAAATAGCACAGTTTCTGCGTCTCTCATAAAACTGTATACAACATTTACAAGGGCAAGTGCTACACCAATAATTAATATTGTTTTTCTCATAGCTGTTAAAACTAGTGTTTTATTTCTTTTTTTTAAGTTCTGTATTAATTTTCTTTTCCAATTTCTTAATCTCGGCAAAAGGTAAATTTAGAGCTAAAAAATAATTTCCGTTTCTAATTTTACTATTTACGTAAAAGCCATTAATAATTTTGTTATCTATAAACAAGCCTATGCTTTTACGCTCTTCAAAAGCTATGTCTGTAGCAATTTGCATTTTAATATCTCCGTTAGGTGTAAAGGTTAGGTTTAAACCAAACTGTTTTTCTCCAGTATTTCCAAATGTAGCACCTATACCAACAGTAGAACACTTTTTAATTGCTGTAATAGGAATTAATGTTTTTGTGTTAACGTATTGTGTTTTATTAAAACTTGGAACAAAAACTTTTACGCCAACAGAATCATTTAAAATATAAAAGCCCGATTTTAAATGGCTTGTTGTGTCTGTTTCTTGTGACTGCTGACAAATGCCAGTTGCACTCACAAGAAATAAAAGAAAGAGTAGGGCGTAGGTTTTTATAGTCACAATATATTTTTATAAGCCTTCTAGACCTGTTGTGGTAGCATCAAAAAACAATAATCCTGCAATAAGGAAAACGTAAAAAATAATCCAGATTAAAGAAATAACTACACCGGCAATGGCAAGTCCGCGTGGACGATTAAAAAGTCCAATTATAGATAATATAAGTCCTAAAATCCATATTAAGTGTCCCACAATAGGAATACAATATAATAGGTATGCAAGTATAGAGATTATAAAGCCGGCTATACCAATTGGATTGGAGTTGCTATTATTATTTTGGTTAATAATAATAGGTTGCGCTTGATGAGTTTCTTGTTGTTGCTGGTTTTGGTTGTCTTCTTGGTTGTGTGGTGTAATGTCACTCATAAAAATTGGCTATATTTTATGGCAATATAAAAATAAGTAGGTAAAATAGTACCTTATTTTATAAGTTATGCGAATTAAAATTTTTAGAGTAAATTAAAATAGGTGAAAACCAAAAAGGTATAAAAAGCAAAAACCCTTGAAAATCGTGAGATTAACAAGGGCTTTGTACTCGAGATGGGACTTGAACCCATACGGACTAATGTCCATTGGATTTTAAGTCCAACGTGTCTACCAATTCCACCACTCGAGCAAATTAGCTGTTATTACTAACAGGCAATTGGTATAATTTTTTCTGAGCGAAAAAAGGGATTCGAACCCTCGACCTCCACCTTGGCAAGGTGATGCTCTACCCCTGAGCTACTTTCGCAATTTTTATGAGCGTACATCTTTATCAGATGCGGGTGCAAATTTAAGACATTTTTCTAAACCACAAAGCTATTTTGAAAAAAAATATTGATATTTTTTATCTAATTTTAAATTTCATTTTCAAATAACATAAAATGAGCGTTTTACACTTCATCTTTTTTTTGTGCAGAAAGCAATCTTTTTATCTCATTTAACTTCATTAGTGCTTCAACCGGTGTTAGCGTGTTAATATCTAAGTCTATTATTTCTTCTTTTAACTCTAAGAGCAGAGGGTCATCCATATTAAAAAAGCTTAGTTGCATTTCATTTTGTGCATCTGTTAGCTTTGTTGTGAGCTCTTCACTAGAGTGAGATTTTTCTAATTTTTTAAGTATTTTATTTGCTTTAGAAATTACTTGCTGTGGCATACCAGCCATTTTTGCTACGTGTATACCAAAACTATGTTCACTACCACCAGGAGTAAGTTTGCGTAAAAACAAGACATTGTCTTTTAATTCTTTTACAGATACGTTGTAATTTTTTATTCTGCTAAACGTAGCTGTCATTTCATTTAACTCATGGTAGTGTGTGGCAAACAATGTTTTTGCTTGTGTTGGGTGTTGGTGTAGGTATTCTGATATTGCCCAGGCAATAGAAATACCATCATATGTACTTGTACCACGGCCAATTTCATCTAACAATACCAAACTACGTTCAGACAAGTTGTTAAGGATAGATGCAGTCTCGTTCATCTCTACCATAAACGTAGATTCTCCCATAGAGATATTGTCACTGGCGCCAACTCTGGTAAATATTTTGTCTACGTAACCAATTTTAGCAGCTTCTGCTGGTACAAAACTTCCCATTTGCGCTAATAATACAATTAAGGCTGTTTGGCGTAATATGGCAGACTTACCACTCATATTTGGCCCTGTAATCATTATTATTTGTTGTTCTTCTCTATTTAAAGTAACATCATTGGCAATATAAGTTTCGCCAACTGGTAATTGTTTTTCTATAACAGGGTGTCTACCATTTACAATTTCTAAGTCTGTAGAGTTGTTTATTACAGGAGCGGTGTATTTATTGTCTGTAGCCAATTGTGTAAAACCACAAAGGCAATCTAGTTGCGCAATTAACTGTGCATTGTGTTGTACAGGTGCAATGTACTCTTGCATCCAAACAACAAGTTTAGAAAATAGCTCTTGCTCTAAAACTTGTATACGTTCTTCTGCGCCTAATATTTTACTCTCGTATTCTTTTAATTCTTCAGTAATGTAGCGTTCTGCATTTACTAAGGTTTGCTTGCGTATCCATTCTTCTGGTACTTTGTCTTTGTGGGTATTACGTACTTCTATATAATAACCAAATACATTATTGCTAGCTATTTTTAAAGAGGTGATACCGGTACGCTCGGTTTCTCTTTCTAGCATCTTATTTAAATAATCTTTACCAGAAAATGCCAATCCGCGTAGCTCATCTAACTCTGCTGAATATCCATTAGCAATAGTTTCACCTTTAAGCATATTAACAGGTGCATCTTCACTAATCATTTCTTTAATTTTAGCGCGTAGCATATCACAACCGTGTAACTGGTCGCCTATAAGTTTTACAGCGTCATTTTTGCTGCTACTAGTAAGTTGCTTAACTGGTAGTATTGCTTCTAAAGAATTTTTTAGTTGTACTACTTCTTTGGGTGATATTTTAGCCGTTGCTACCTTAGAAATTAAACGCTCTAAGTCTCCCATTTGCTTTATAGACTGTTGTAGTTTATGCAAAATGGTATCATTGGCTTGTAGGTACTCTATAACTTGATGCCTTCTTTTTATCTTTTCTACATTTTTTAGAGGCAACGCCAACCAGCGTTTTAGCATACGCCCACCCATAGGTGATATGGTTTTGTCTATAACATCTAAAAGGGTAACAGCATTTGGGTTGTAGGAGTGATATAGCTCTAGGTTTTTAATAGTAAACCTATCCATCCAAATGTATTCTTCCTCGGCAATACGTTGTAACGTATTTATGTGCTGTAGTTTGTGGTGTTGCGTTTCAGATAAATAATGTAAAACAGCACCAGATGCCATAATACCTTGCTCTAAATGTGCCACGCCAAAACCTTTTAAAGTTGCAGTGTTAAAATGCTTGGTTAGTGTTTCTTGTGCATAATCTTCCTGAAAAATCCAATCTTCTATAAAAAAGGTATGAAACTCGGTACCAAAAGCTTTTAAAAAATCCTTTTTATGTGTTTTAGAAACTAAGACCTCATTTGGTGCAAAGTTTTGTAACAGTTTATCAATTTGTTCTTCTGTACCTTCTGATGTTAAAAATTCTCCTGTAGAAATATCTAAAAATGCTACACCTATTTTTTTTCTTCCAAAATGTACTGCACATAAAAAGTTGTTGGTTTTGGCAGATAAAATATCATCATTTAAAGCCACCCCAGGAGTTACCAATTCTGTAACGCCTCTTTTTACAATTTTTTTAGTTTGTTTAGGATCTTCTAACTGGTCACAAATGGCAACACGTTGGCCAGCTTTTACCAATTTAGGCAAATAGGTGTTTAAGGAGTGATGCGGAAAACCAGCCAATTCTGTTTTTTCGCCACCATTGTTACGGTGTGTACAAATAATACCTAATATTTTTGATGCTTTAACGGCATCATCACCAAAGGTTTCATAAAAATCTCCAACACGAAAAAGCAACATAGCATCTGGATACTTTGTTTTTATAGCGTTGTATTGCTGCATTAAAGGTGTTACCTTTTTCTTTTTTGGTGTACTTGTTTTAGGCAAATTGAAAAATCTTATTGATTAACTTAAAAATTACAAAACGAATTTAAGTTTTTCTCTTTGGTTACAAAACCTTTGTTGATATTTGTGGATAAGTTTACTAGATATAAATAGAATGAGAAAGTTAAAAAATAACGAATTAGAGCGATTAAATATTGAAGAGTTTAAACAAGCAGAAAAAACGCCTATTGTTATTGTTTTAGATAATATTAGAAGTTTAAACAACATTGGTTCTGTTTTTAGAACAGCTGATGCTTTTTTAATTGAAAAAATATACTTGTGCGGTATTACTGCTAAACCGCCACATAAAGACATACAAAAAACAGCATTAGGTGCTACAGATAGTGTAGCTTGGGAGTATGTAAATGAAACTTTGCCTTTAATAGAGCAGTTAAAAAGCAATAGCTATGAAACACTTGCTGTAGAACAAGCAGAAAATGCTACTTTTTTAAATGATTTTAAAATAACTCAAAACCAAAAGTATGCACTAATTTTTGGTAATGAGGTTAAGGGCGTGGCACAAGATGTAGTTACAGCTAGTGATGTGGTTTTAGAAATTCCGCAATACGGTACAAAACACTCTTTAAATATTTCTGTAAGTGCAGGTGTTGTGGTTTGGGATTTGTGGTCTAAACTACAAGACAAATAAAACATTTTTTAGTTTTAAGGTATAAAAAAAGACCCAACTAAGTTGGGTCCATTATGTAGTTTGAGTTAGTTAGTTCCTCTGTTAAGAGATATGCAATTAAAGAAAACGTTTTGAATATTGCAAATAAATTGTGAAATAACTGTTAATTTAATACTCGGCTTTTTTTAAAGATTACGTAAAATGTAACCTTGTATTTCGTGTAAAATGTGCTCGTAATCAGCGTCATTAGCTACAAAGTCAAGGTCGCTAACATCTATAATAAAGGTATTTTGCTGCGGATAACTTTTTATGAAATCTAAATAACCTTTGTTAATTTTTTCTAGATAATCTGTCTGTATATCCTGTTCATATTCACGACCACGTTTTTTAATGTTGGCAATTAAGCGCTCTGTGTTTTGGTATAAGTATACAAAAACATCGGGCTTTTTTACATCTTTATACATTAAATCAAACAACTTACGGTATAGCTTAAATTCGTCTTGGTGTAAGGTTACTTTTGCAAATATGAGCGATTTAAAAATGTCATAATCACTAACCATAAAAGACCTAAATAAGTCTAGCTGAGATGTATCGTCTGAATATTGCTGGTAACGGTCTGCTAAAAAAGACATTTCTAACGGAAAAGCATACCTTGTTTGGTCTTCATAAAACTTGGGTAAAAATGGGTTATCTGCAAAGCGCTCTACAATTAATTTAGCATTGTAATCTTCAGAAATTTTATTAGCTAATGTTGTTTTACCAGCGCCAATGTTACCTTCTATGGCTAAAAACTGTGCTTTTGCTAGTAAACTTTCTCTGTTAGGGTATAATCTTCTTTCTGTGCGCTCTATAGCTCCTTTATCTTTACATTCCTGAAAAAGGTTTCTAGAATCTTTGTTTAATATTGGGTGGTAAAATTGCGGACCAATATCTGCAAGTGGGCGTAGTACAAAACTTCTAAATTGCAAGTTTGGGTGTGGTACCACTAATTTATCTGTGTTAATTACCTCTTTGCCGTAGTATATAATGTCTATATCTATGGTTCTGGCTTGGTATCCGGCTTCATCTGTACGTTGCCTACCTAGGTCATTTTCTATCTTTAAAATAATATCTAAAAGCTCAAACGCATCTTTAGTTGTTTTTATAGACACGCAGGCGTTTAAAAAGTCCGCAGACTCAAAACCCCATGATTGGCATTTGTATACTTTAGATATGCCTACTATTTCACCAGCTTTTTCCTTTAATAGAAAAATGGCATCTTGTAGGTTAACTATCTTATCACCTAAATTACTACCTATAGATAGGTATGCAGTTGTAACGTTCTTCTTCATTTAAAAACAAAGTAAATAAAATAGTTTTTAAGGCGCTATCTTAAAATTAAATATCTTTTTTGTAAAGGTATTAAAAGCTTAACTTAAGTATCTTTACAAATTAGTTGTAAATTAGAAAAGCAGACACTTTTTATGAATAAAACAGATAAAAAATTAGCCTTTAAAATATATTTATACTTAGGAGCACTTTTTATAACTTCCTTAGTGGTTTCTAATCTTATTTTTCAAAAATTTTTTATTTGGCAACCTTTTGGTGATGTTACTATTTTTGGAGCAACCTTGTTTGAGATTTCTGTGGGAGTACTTCCTTATCCGGTTACTTTTTTGTTAACCGATTTAATTTCTGAAATCTACGGTAAAAAAAGTGCTAACCAAATTGTTGTTGCTGGTATTTTTGCCTCGTTTTTTTCATTATTAATTGTGTATTTAGCATCTGCCTCAGAAGCTACTAGTTGGTCTCCTGTTAGCAATACTATGTTTAAGGATGTTTTTGGTAATACAATTTTGGCAGTTACAGCATCTATGTTGGCGTATTTATTTGCGCAATTTATAGATATACAGGTGTATCATTTCTGGAAAAAAATAACAAAAGGAAAGCATTTGTGGTTGCGTAACAATTTTTCTACTTTTTTCTCTCAGTTTGTAGATACCTGTACTGTTTTGCTGCTTTTGTGTTCTTTTGGAGAAATTAGTTGGGATAAATTTACAGGTTTGTTAATTAGCGGGTTTATTTTTAAGATAATTATAGCATTTGTAGACACCCCTTTCTTGTATTTATTCGTATATATAATGAGAAAAAGATTTAATTTAAAAATAAACCAAGAATTAACATTGGAGTCATAATAAAACAAGCTTAAAGTTGTTTTAATTGTAAGATTTATATCACAGCTTTAAAAAGGATAATGTATTTGCTTGGTTCAGCTAAATTTTAAAAAAGAAAAAATAGTTCTGTATGAAAAAGAAAATATTAAAAATTATAGGTGTTGTAGTATTGTTAATAGTAGTTTTATTAATTGCTGCACCTTTCTTTTTACAAGGCAAAATAGAAAAAATTATAAAGGACAAAGTAAACAATAATATAGAAGCTACATTAGACTTTGCTAGTGCAGACTTAAGTTTGTTTTCTAGTTTTCCTAATGCAAAGGTTACCATTAATGAGTTGGTGTTAACTAATAATGCGCCTTTTAAAGGAGATACGCTTTTTGCATCTAAAGAAATTGCTTTAGATATGGCAATAACAGAACTTTTTAAAGATTCTTCTGAGGCTATTGGTATAAAAAGTTTAGCGGTAGATGGTGCTGCTTTAAATATTATTGTAAATAAAGATAGCATTGCTAATTATGATATTGCAAAAAAAGATACAGCAGAGCCTGTAGTTTCAGAAACAGAAGAAGAGGGTAGTAGCTTTACTTTGGCAATGGAGTCTTATAAAATTACCAACTCTAAAATTGTATATGTAGACCAAACTTCTGGTATGGCTTTAGCTTTAACAGATTTGCAGCACTCCGGTACAGGAGATTTATCCTTGGAGAAGTCTGAGTTAGATACCAAAACAAATGCATTGGTGTCTTTTGGTATGGGCGGAACAAATTACTTAAACAGAAATAAGGTTGGTTTAGATGCATTAATAGGGATAGATTTAAAAGAAAGTAAATTTTCTTTTTTAAAAAATGAGGCACTAGTAAACCAGTTGCCTTTGGTTTTTGATGGTTTTGTTAAAATTAATGAAGATAACCAAGAGGTAAATATTAATTTTAAAACGCTATCTAGTGAGTTTAAAAACTTTTTGGCATTAGTGCCAGAAGAGTATACTAAAAGTATTGAAAACGTAAAAACTACCGGGAAATTTACCGTTGAAGGTAAGTTGGATGGTATTGTAGACGAAACACATATTCCTAAATTTTCTGTAAAGCTAAATTCTGATAATGCGTCATTTAAATATCCAGACTTACCAAAGGCTGTAACTAATATATTTATAAATGCAGCTATAGATAATACAACTGGTTTGGTAGAAGATACTTCTGTTGATATTAAAAAATTAGCTTTTGCAATAGATCAAGATAGGTTTAATCTTAATTCTCAGATTACAGATTTAATGGGTAATACTAAGGTAAAAGCGCATTTAGATGGTAATATAAACTTGGCTAACATATCACAAGCTTACCCTGTGCCTGCAGATTTAAATTTAAAAGGAATACTTAAAGCAGATGTTTCTACAGCTTTTGATATGGCTTCTATAGAAAAGGAACAATATCAAAACACAACTACAAGTGGTACTTTAGACTTAAAAGATTTTGAGTACAACTCTAACGAACTTAAAAACCCGGTAGAGATTACAACTACATCTTTAACTTTTAACCCAGAAACTGTTTCTTTAAATGATTTTCAGGGGAAAACAGGTAAGACCGATTTTTCAGCCAAGGGTACAATTACAAACTTATTAGGTTTTATGTTTAAGGATGAAAAGGTAAAAGGAGATTTTGCTTTAAATTCTAATACATTTGCTTTAAATGATTTTATGGTTGATGAGGTTGAGGAAACAGAAAAATCAACTGAAAAAACAGAAGAGAAACAAACTGTAGCTGATGAAAAATTAAAAATACCATCGTTTTTAGATGCTACAATTACTGCCAATGCAAATACAGTTTTGTATGATAATTTAACACTTAAAGATGTAAAAGGTACATTAAAAGTAAAAGATGAAACTGCCACGTTATCTAATATGACTACGTCTTTATTTGGCGGAAAAATGGCATTTAATGGAGAGGTTTCTACCAAAAATGATGCAGCAACTTTTGCGATGAATTTAGGAATGAATCAGTTTAACATAAGTCAGGCTCTAAAAGGTTTAGAAATGTTAGAGGTTTTAGCTCCTGTTGCAAAAATTATTAGAGGTAATTTAAATTCAGACATTTCTATAGCTGGTAATTTAAAAGATGATTTTACTCCAGATTTAGCTACAATTTCTGGTAAGGTGTTGGCAGAGTTAATGCAGACAGAGTTAGACGGTAAACAAGAAAAATTTGTAACTGCTTTAAGTGATAAATTAAGCTTTTTAAAACCTGAAAAATTAAACTTAAACGGACTAAAAACGGCTTTGACTTTTGATAATGGAAAGGTGGCAGTAAAGCCATTTAAGCTTAATTACGGAGATATTGTAATGAATGTTGCAGGTAGTCATACATTTGATAGTAAATTGGCATACAATGCAACTGTAGAGGTGCCTGCTAAATATTTGGGTAGTGATGTAACCAAGCTAATTGCAAAAATTGATGATGAAAAATTAGAAGACTTAACTATACCGGTTACAGCTAATATTGGTGGTAATTTTACAAGTCCTGAGGTGAAAACAGACTTAACTAGTGGTGTTAAAAACTTAACAAGTCAGTTAATAGAAATAGAAAAACAAAAATTAATTGCCAAAGGAAAAGATAAAGCAACTAGTGTTATTAGTGATTTGTTAAACAAAAATAAATCTAAAACAGACTCTTTAACTCAAGATGATGCTAAAACGTCGGTAGTAAAAGATGTTGTAGGTGGTTTATTAGGTAAAAAAGATACTACTGCAGTAAAAAAAGATACAGCAACTAGTACCAAACAAGAAACCCAAAAAGAAGCTGTAAAAGAAATTTTAGGCGGCTTGTTTGGTAAAAAGAAAAAGGAAACAGAAAAGGATACTACTAAGCAATAGTTAAGCTTACGTAGTAACCTTCGTTACTTCTAATATTAAAAACGGTATTGTCTTCAAAAATTAGGTACTGGCCTTTAATGCCTTTTAATGTGCCTTTGTATACAGGTGTTTTATCCAGATTAAGACTTTTTACTTTTTCTGGATATTGCATTACCGGAAATTCTAGATGAGTTTCCTGGTTGTCCTCTATAAAATACTGTGTAGCTTCTTTTGGTATATATTGTTTTAATTTGTTACGCCATTCAATTAAATTTTCGTCATCTACAGTATTGGTAAGCATTTTACGCCAATTGGTTTTGTCTGCAACGTGTTCTTTTAGTGCAACTTCGGTTATGCCTGCTAAATAACGGTTTGGTACTTCTACAATTTCTATAGCTTCATGAGCTCCTTGGTCTATCCACCTTGTTGGTACTTGGGCTTTACGTGTAACACCTACTTTTACATTGCTAGAGTTTGCTAAATAAACAATATGCGGTTGTAGTTGAACTTTTTTTTCATAAGCTAAATCACGATCTTCTTGGTCTAAATGAGCTTTGCTTAGCTCGGGTCTCATAATCCAATCTCCAGCCGTTGGGATCTCAAAAAAGCACGATTTGCAAAAGCCTTGTCTGTATATGGGCTTGTCTAACTTACAGTTAAGACATTGGTGTTTTATAAAAGAAATTTCTACAGATTTGTTTAAAATCTGATTTACATTTAAAAAGTCATTCTCAAAAACTAAATAATATTGTATAGGGTTTCCGTTCTCGGTTTGCATTTTTTGTAAAACACCTTGGTACTGCATAAAATGTATTTGAATATTAAAGTTGTATAGGCTATTTTTATCAAAATAACCACTGAAATTTTTCAGGATAAAGATACCTAAAAATGTCAATACCTTTTGTTAATTCTATTGCTTCTTGGTTGCTTAAAAAGCGGTATCATCAAATAGAACTCTTTTTAAAATACCCAGCTGAGGTTCAGGAAGAAGTAATGTTTAAACTGCTTAGTATTGCTAAAGATACCGAAGTTGGTAGGCAATATAATTTTGCTTCTATTACCAATTACAAAGAATTTGCAGAGCGTTTACCAATAGTTTCTTATGAAGAAGTAGAGCCTTTTATAGAGCGAACTAGAAAAGGAGAGCAAAATATTTTTTGGCCTACAAGTATAAAATGGTTTGCTAAAAGTAGTGGTACTACCAATGCTAAAAGTAAGTTTATACCTGTAAGTTCAGAGGCTTTGGAAGATTGTCATTACAAGTCTGGTAAAGATTTGTTGTGTTTATACCTTAATAATAATGAAAACTCCCAATTATTTACAGGAAAAAGTTTGCGCTTGGGTGGTAGTAAAGAGTTGTATGAAGATAACGGTAGTTTTTTTGGAGATTTATCTGCTATTTTAATTGATAATATGCCTTTTTGGGCAGAATTGAGTAGTACGCCAAGTAACAAGGTGTCTTTAATGAGTGAGTGGGAGACTAAGTTAAATGCAATTATTAATGAAAGTAAGTTAGAAAACGTTACCAGTTTGGCTGGTGTGCCTTCTTGGATGTTGGTGTTGTTAAATAATATGTTAGAGCAAACAGGTAAAAATCATTTGTTTGAGATTTGGGAAAACCTAGAAGTGTATTTTCATGGAGGAGTAAGTTTTAGTCCGTATAAAGACCAGTATAAAGCACTGTTGCCTCGTAAGCAATTTAATTACTACGAAATATACAATGCATCTGAAGGCTTTTTTGCAATACAAGACAGAAACAATGCGGATGATTTATTGCTTATGCTTGACTATGGCATTTTTTATGAATTTATACCAATGGATTCTTATGGCTTAGAAGACCAGAAAGTGGTAGCGTTGTGGGATGTTGAGTTGCATAAAAACTATGCAATTATAATTACAACTAATGCTGGTTTATGGCGTTACAAAATAGGAGATACGGTAAGGTTTACTTCTGTTAGTCCGTATAGAATTAAAATTACTGGTCGTACAAAGCACCATATAAATGTTTTTGGAGAGGAGTTAATTATAGAAAATGCTGAAGAATCTCTAAAAAAGGTGTGTAAAAAAACAGGAGCACAGATAAAAGATTATACAGTTGCTCCAATATTTATGGTAGGTAAAGAAAAAGGAGCTCACGAGTGGATTATAGAATTTAGAAAGGAGCCTAAAGATGTTAATCATTTTACAGAATTGTTAGATAATGCTTTAAAATCTTTAAATTCTGATTATGAAGCCAAGCGTTATAATAATATTACGCTAACAATGCCTAAAGTACACAGTGCCAGAGAGAATCTTTTTTATGACTGGTTAAAAGATAGAAACAAATTAGGAGGACAACATAAAATACCTAGATTGTCTAATAAAAGGGTCTATATCGATGAATTGCTTCTAATGAACAAATAAATTGGCTTATTTACGGGTTAAATATCATATTGCAATATATAAACCTAACCAGTATATAAAACTATAAATTATGAATTCAGAAAGACTAGTTGTTTTGTCAGATATGTGGGGTCCAAAAAAAGGAATGTGGATAACATCTTACCTGGCATACTTGCAGCAGTATTATGATATTGAGTATTATGATATTCAGCAATTGGCAAATGTAAATTTGCTAAAACAAACAGAGAAAAATATACACAGCGCTTTTGTAGAAGGAGGTATTGATACAGCTGTATCTCATTTGTTAAAAAAAGAAACTAAACCAGCTCACTACCTTGCTTTTAGTATGGGGGGTTCTATTGCTTGGAAGGCAAACTTAAAAGGTTTGCCTATGAAATCTTTATATGCAGTGTCTGCAACAAGAATACGCAAAGAAGTGGAGCGTGTAGATGTAGATGTAAAAATGCTTTTTGGCAGTAAAGATTTGTACAGGCCTTCTGCAAAATGGTCTGAAACTATTGGAGTAGATTTAGAAGTTGTAGATAATTATGGTCATGAAATGTACTCTGACTCAGAAATTATAAAAAAAGTAAGCTTAGATCTTTTAAAAAAAGTAATGGTAAAACCAGAACAAGTTAAGAAAGAGGCTAAGGTTAAAGTATTAGCAAAAAAAATATCCTAAAGCATACTTTAGGATATTTATAATATAGTTTTTAAAAGCCGTTTTGTTATGAAACGGCTTTTAGTTTTTTTACTGTCTCGTAAGATAGTTTTTGCTCTGCGTACTCTTGTGTTACTTTAAACTCTTTGTCTTGGCTACTTGGTAGCTCAAACATAGCATCTGTAAAAATTGCTTCACATAAAGAACGTAAACCTCTTGCTCCTAATTTGTACTCTATAGCTTTAGAAACAACAAAATCTAAGGCTTTGTCTGTTATAGAGAACTTAATGTCGTCCATAGCAAAAAGCTTTTCATATTGCTTTATAATAGCATTTTTAGGCTCTGTAAGTATTGCGCGTAACGTTTTCTCGTCTAACGGGTTCATATGCGTTAAAACTGGTAAACGGCCAATAATTTCAGGAATTAAACCAAACTCTTTTAAGTCTTTTGGAATAATGTATTGTAAAATGTTAGTGTTGTCTACATTGTCATCTAATTTAGATGCGCTGTAACCTACTGCTTGCATATTTAAACGCTTTGTTATAATACGTTCTATACCGTCAAAAGCACCACCAGCAATAAATAATATGTTTTCTGTGTTAACTTCAATAAATTTTTGATCAGGGTGTTTACGTCCTCCTTTAGGCGGAACATTAACAACAGTACCTTCTAAAAGTTTTAATAAACCTTGTTGCACGCCTTCGCCAGATACATCTCTAGTAATAGAAGGGTTATCGCTTTTACGAGCAATTTTATCAATCTCATCTATAAAAACAATACCACGTTCTGCTTTTTCTAAATTGTAATCTGCAGCTTGTAAAAGACGTGTAAGTAAACTTTCTACATCTTCACCAACATAACCGGCTTCTGTTAATACGGTAGCATCTACAATAGCTAAAGGTACATTAAGCATTTTGGCAATTGTTTTGGCCATTAATGTTTTACCAGTACCAGTTTGCCCAGCCATTACAATGTTACTTTTTTGTATTTCTACATCGTCATCTGCACTAGAAGGCTGTAATAATCTTTTGTAGTGGTTGTATACTGCTACAGACATTACTTTTTTTGTACGTTCTTGTCCTATAATAAAAGTATCTAAAAACGCTTTTATTTCCATAGGTTTTTTTAGAACCAATTCTGCAGATAAACTGTCTGTTTTAGACTGTTTAGTATCTTCTATAACAATACCATATGCTTGCTCTATGCAACGGTCACAAATATGTGCACCTTCACCTGCAATTAATATGTTTGTTTCTGCTTTGGTTCTTTTACAAAAAGAACATTCTAAATTTTCCTTTGCCATAAGTCTACTTCTTCTCTTTTAGAGTAAGGTGTTTATTAGTCGGTTTTAGTTCTTTTCCCTTACTAATATTTCGTCTATCATACCGTATTTCTTGGCTTCATCAGCCTTCATCCAGTAATCTCTATCGCTGTCATTGCTAACCTTGTCAAAAGTTTGGCCAGAGTGCGTTGCTATAATATTGTACAACTCATCTTTTAACTTTAGTATTTCTCTTGCTGTAATTTCTATATCGCTAGCTTGCCCTTGTGCGCCACCTAATGGTTGGTGAATCATAACACGAGAGTGAGTTAAACCACTACGTTTTCCTTTTTCACCTGCGCAAAGTAAAACGGCACCCATAGATGCTGCCATACCAGTACAAATTGTTGCAACGTCTGGTTTAATAAATTGCATAGTGTCATAAATACCTAATCCAGCGTAAACACTACCTCCTGGAGAGTTAATGTATATTTGTATGTCTTTAGATGCATCTGCACTTTCTAAAAACAATAATTGTGCTTGTACTATGTTAGCAACTTGGTCATTAATACCGGTTCCTAAAAATATAATTCTATCCATCATTAATCTAGAGAAAACATCCATTGCAATAGCATTTAGTTGTCTTTCTTCAATAATGTTAGGCGTCATATTGCTTGGGTACATTGTACTTAATATTTTGTCATAGTACATGCTGTTTATCCCTTGGTCCTTTATGGCGTAGTTCTTAAATTCTTTTCCGTAGTCCATATGTAGTATTTGGTATTTTTAAATAAAAAAGGTGCCGAAAATTTATACTTTCGGCACCGTAAATATACTTATTTTTTTTAGTGACGACCTATAGTGTAATTTGCTTTTAAAGCTATTTGCTATAGTTTGATACTAAATTTAACGGAATTTTTTGTTTTACCATATATGTGCTAGTGTTTTTTTAACAATGCACAGGGTAAAATTTATTCTTTTCCGTAAACTTCTTTAATAAAATCGTCATAAGAAAGCTCCTTAACTTTAAGGTTTGCTTTTTCTTTGTAAAGCGTTAATAATTTTTGACTCATTAACTGCTCAGACAATCTTTTAACTTCATCTTGGTTAGACATAATTCTTCCGGCTATATTGTCTAATTCTTCTTCAGCAGGATTTAATTGTCCGTATTGTGCCATTTGAGATTTAATAAAGCCTTTAGCAAATTCTTTAAGCTCATCAAACTCAACTTGAAGATTGTTTTCTTGTATTATTTTACCTTCAATTAATTGGTAACGTAAACCTTTTTCAGATTTTTCAAATTCAGCAGCAGCTTCTTCTTCTGTTAATGGCTTTTCACCTGTCATTTGAATCCATTTTTTTAAGAATTCAGTAGGTAAATCAAACTTTACATTTTCAATAAAGTTTTCAGTAATGTCATTTAACAATTTTTGATCTGCTTGTTGCTCAAATTGCTTTTCTGTATCTTCTTTTATTTTTTCTCTAAGTTCTTTTTCAGAAGTAATTTTTTCTTCTCCAAATAACTTGTCAAACAACTCTTGGTTCATTTCTGCAGGCTCACGTTCGTTAATTTCTTCAATTGTAAACGTAACCTCTGTATTTAAATCAGCAGATTTATCAGCAGCTAAACCTAAAGCACTAGAAAGTTGGTAATCTTCTTTAAAAAGGCCTTTAGTTTTTAATGTAACAACATCACCAACTTTTTTGCCAACTAAAGCATCTAAAGCTTTTTTAGCTTTAACATTACTTAGTTCTATAGTTGTTTTATTGTTAATTTCTTCTTCTTCGTTAGCAAAAACTCCAGTTACTTCATCTTTTTTAGATACTTCAGTTTTAGAGATAAGTTTTCCGTATTGCTTACCAATACGTTCTACTTGCTCATCTATCATTTTTTTATCTGCAACTATTTTATATTGAGTAATTGCTTTTTTGGTCTTAATTGGAGCTTCAAATTCTGGAGCTAAACCTAATTCAAATTCAAAATCTAGATTTTCTGCATCTCAGTTAAAATCATCTTGTTGCTTAGGTAATGGGTTACCAAGAACATCTAACTTTTCTTCAGTTAAGTATTTGTTTAGGTTGTCTTGTATAAGTTTGTTTACTTCGTCTACTAAAACAGCCTTACCGTATTGTTTTTTAATAAGGCCCATTGGTACATGTCCTTTTCTAAAACCTGGTATGTTTGCTTGCTTTCTATAATCATTAAGAATTGCTTGTACCTTATCTTGGTAATCCTCTTTAGTGATAGCAACTTTCACAACTGCATTTAATGCATCAATCTGCTCTTTTGTAATATTCATTTCTTGAATCTGATTTTACTTAAATAAAATGGGCTGCAAAAATAGTACTTTTTAATTACGTCTACAACTTTTTAAATTGTTGTAATACAAAAGACTATGTTATTTTTCTTTATCGGTTTTTAAGATAGAAAATAATATGGATTGTAATAATGATAATAATAAGCTAAATACAATAGCCCATAGCCAACTATCTACCGTAAATCCTGATACAAAATAGCCTGCTAATTTTATAATACATGCGTTTATAACTAGTAAAAATAAACCTAGTGTTACAATTGTTACTGGTAAAGTTAATATTACAAGTAATGGTTTAATAAAAAAGTTTAGTAGACTTAATACCACTGCAACAATTATTGCGGTAGTGTAGCTGTCTACACCAATGCCTGGTAAAACTTTAGATAGTACAACAACAGCAATGGCGCTTAATAGTATGCGTAGTATAGTTTTCATAGCTTATAATTTTTTAAATTAACTTTTTATAAAGGTAAGCGATTTTTCTAAGAATTCTTTAGGGTTTTCTGCGTGTAACCAATGCCCGGAATTGGTTATAGTTTGTATGTCTGCATTTGGAAAATGTGTTTTTATAGTATCTGTATCTAACGGAGATATATACTCAGATTTATCGCCTCTTAAAAACAATGTTGGTTTGTTGTATGTGGCAGAAGCATCTATGTTTTCTCCAATTTGTTCCATACGTTCTGCTAAAACGTCTAAGTTAAACCTAAAGGCTAATTTTCCTTTTTCTACCCAATATAAATTTTTTAATAAAAATTGACGTACACCTGCATTAGATATGTGTTTAGCTAACTCATTACTAGCTTCTGTTCTAGAGCTAATGGTGTTAAGATCTAATGCTTTTAAACCATTAATTATTTCATGATGGTGTGGTGGGTAAAACTTTGGTGCTATGTCTGCAATTAGTAATTTGTTAACCAATTCTGGATAGCTACAGGCCAATTGCATAGCTGTTTTACCACCCATAGAATGGCCAAGAACAATACAGTTTTGTAAATTATGCTCTGCAATGTATTGTTTAATGTCGTTTGCAAGAATGTCATAATTAAACTCGGTAGAGTGAAAACTTTTACCGTGGTTGCGCTGGTCTATTAAATGTACTTGTAAGCCTTCCTCTGCATATTTATTGCCTAGGGTTTTCCAATTGTCAGACATTCCTAAAAATCCGTGTAAAATTAGCAAAGGTTGTCCTTCTCCAAGTATTTTAGAATGTAGTGTTGGCATTATTTTAGTTTGTTTAAGTACATATTTACAACATTTTCTAGCCCAAGGTAAAGCGATTCGCTAATTAATGCGTGGCCAATAGAAACTTCTAATAAATGCGGTACTTTTTCTTTAAAAAACGCAATGTTGTCTAAACTTAAATCATGACCAGCATTTATGCCTAAGTTTAATTTGTGAGCTAAAATTGCAGCATCTGTAAATGGTTGTACGCCATTTTTATTGCCTTCTGCGTAAGCATCAGCATAGCTTTCTGTGTATAGCTCAATACGGTCTGTGCCTGTTTCAGCAGCACCTTCAACCATTTTTAAATCTGCATTTACAAAAATAGATGTTCTAATATTATGGGCTTTAAAAGTTGCAATAACATCTTTTAAAAAATCTTTATGCTTTATTGTGTCCCAGCCAGCGTTACTTGTAATAGCATCTACAGCGTCTGGTACCAAAGTTACTTGTGTAGGTTGTGTTTCTAACACTAAATCTACAAACTTTTTAATAGGGTTGCCTTCTATATTAAATTCTGTGGTAACAATCTTTTTTAAATCTCGCGCATCTTGGTATCTAATATGCCTTTCATCTGGTCTTGGATGTATAGTTATGCCTTCTGCTCCAAAAGACTCTATATCTGTTGCTACTTTACATAAATTAGGTACATTGCCTCCTCTAGAGTTTCTTAAAGTGGCAATTTTATTTACGTTTACGCTTAATTTTGTCATTTTTATTTTATTTAGCTAGTGCAAAAATACAAATAAGGCATAGCTTTTGTTATTACTTTGTTAAGGTTTTTTATTTTTATTAAATGCCTTGGTATTTATAACCTTGGTCGAAAAAATTATTATTAATTTGCAGTAATATTTTAAGCTATGCAGATACAGTCTAACATATTAACAACAATTCCTACATTCTCTATAAATGACAGTATGGAAGAGGTAATTCGTTTTTTTAAAACAACTACTTTTTCACATGTTGCAGTTGTAGATGATAATAGATTGATAGGTATGATTGCCGAAAATGATTTTAAATCTTTTGAAAAAGGCAAAAAAATTGAAGATTACAAATATCAATTAGAAAATTTTACAGTAAACTCAGATACATCATGGTTAGATGTTTTAGAAGTTTTTTCTAAAAATGATGCTAATATTTTACCTGTTTTAGATAAAAACGAAGCCTTTGTTGGTTATTATGATTTAACAGATATTGTAGCTTTGTTTATTGGAACACCTTTTTTTACAGAACCAGGTGGTATTTTGGTTGTAGCAAAAGGAATGTCTGATTATTCTTTTAGCGAAGTAGCGCAAATTGTAGAAAGTAACAATGCAAAATTGTACGGTGCTTTTATTACTGAAATAGAAAATGATGTTGTGCAAATTACATTAAAAATTACTTCTGCCAATTTAAATGAAATTACACAATCTTTTAGGCGTTACAACTATAGTATTTTATTTGGTAATGATGATGATCTTTTTCTGCAAGATTTAAAAGAACGTTCTAATTATTTAGACAAATACCTAAACGTATAAGTGTATGAAAGTTGCCATTTACGGACAAACTTATAATGATGATACTGTAGATTATGTATGTGAACTTTTAAGCGAGTTAAAACTACATAATGCCAATATTAGTTTTGAAAAAGATTTTTACAATTTTGTAACAGCCTCAAAAGAAATTGAAGATTTTTCAATTTTTACAGAAAATAGTGGTTTAGACGCTTCTTTTGATATGTTTGTGAGTTTTGGAGGAGACGGTACAATATTGCGTGCCATTACCTTTGTAAAAGATCTAGGCATACCAATTGTAGGAGTAAACACAGGGCGACTAGGGTTTTTGTCAACCTTTAAAAAAGAAGATGTAAAAAAAGTAGTGCAAGAGTTTGTTGCTAAAGATTATACTATTGTAGACAGGAGTTTGGTGGCGGTAACATCTAATGTAAATATACCAGAATTTAATGCTATTAATTTTGCTCTTAATGAGGTTACTGTAAGTAGAAAAGATACCACATCTATGATTACTGTAGAGACCTCTTTAAATAACGAGTATTTAAACTCGTACTGGGCAGATGGTTTAATAGTTTCTACACCAACCGGTTCTACAGGATACTCTTTAAGTTGTGGAGGCCCTGTAATTACACCTACTGCAAAATCTTTAGTAATAACACCTATAGCACCTCATAATTTAAATGCAAGACCACTGGTTATTTCAGATAATACTGTGGTGAAATTAAAAGTGTCTGGCAGAGAAAAAAACCATTTACTTTCTTTAGATTCTAGAATAGTAACATTAGAGAACGGAACAGAGATTACTGTAAAAAAAGCAGACTTTACTGTTAAGTTAATTGAGTACACATCAGAAAGCTTTTTAAAAACCCTACGCAATAAACTTTTGTGGGGAGAAGATAAGCGTAATTAATTGTCTGTTAAACAATAAATGTGCTATAAAACTGTTATTCAATGAAGAGAACAGGGGTGTAATAATTAGGATTCTACTAAAATCTAATATTATTATATTTGCAAACTTTTAGGATTTATGAGAATATTTATTGCTATTCTATTATTTTTTATTTTAGGCAACGCCAGCGCGCAAACTTATGAAGTTGGTGTGCTAACAGGTGGTTTAAATAATATTGGCGACGTTGGTAGAACCAATTATATAAGTCCAAGCGGATTTGCTTACGGTGGTATTTTTAAATGGAATAAAAGTAAACGTTATGCTTGGCGTGCTAGTATACTTCATGGTAAGTTTGTTGCAGATGATTTAAAGTCCGACTTAGCTTACAGGCAAAAAAGACAATTAAAAATGGAGAACACTATTACAGAGTTCTCTGCAGGTTTAGAAGTTAATTTTGTAGAGTACAATTTACATAAATTAGGTCCGGCTTTTACTCCTTATTTATACACAGGTGTTACCTATTTTAGGTATGATTATAATTACTTTGAAGTTGGTTTTCTGCAAGATTTAGATCAGCGTGAAGGAGATTTTGCTATTCCAATGACAGTTGGTTTAAAGTATAGATTAAATCAATTTTTTATCTTAGGCGCCGAAATAGGTGCTAGATACACGTTTACAGACAATTTAGACGCTAGTAATCCAGAAAAAGCAAACGTTGCAACCCTTATAGATCCTAAATTTGGAAATATTTTTAGTGATGATTGGTATGTTTTTTCAGGTTTTACACTAACTTACACCTTTGGTAGAAAACCGTGCTCAGATTGTTTTGAGTAAATTATACTTATGGATACTATAGAAGATTTAAATAAAGAAAATATACCAGATCATTTAGCCATTATTATGGATGGTAATGGCAGATGGGCAAAGCAAAAAGGTAAACTACGTATTTTTGGCCATGAAAATGGAGTAAAAACTGTACGTAAAGTGGTAGAAAATTGTGCTAAATTGGGCGTGGGCTACTTAACATTGTATACTTTTTCTACAGAAAATTGGAATAGACCTAAGTTAGAAGTAGATACGCTTATGCGTATTTTGGTGTCTTCATTAAAGAAAGAAGTTAAAACTCTTAACAAAAATAACATAAAACTTAATGCAATAGGCAACTTAAGTTTATTGCCAGCAAAAGCAGGTGAAGAGCTAAAGAATGTTATGTCAAAAACCTCGGCAAACACTGGTATGACACTAACATTGGCACTAAGCTATGGTTCTAGGGATGAGATTAGAACAGCTGTTCAGGAAATTAGTATCAAAGTTAAAAATAATATAATTTCTCCCGAAAATATTGATGAAATCATTATTAATAACCATCTTTACACGCAAAATTTACCAGACGTAGATTTACTTATAAGAACTAGCGGTGAACACCGTATAAGTAATTTTTTACTTTGGCAAATAGCGTATGCAGAGCTGTACTTTACAGATGTTCTTTGGCCAGACTTTAAAGAACATCATTTAGTAGACGCAATTAAAAATTATCAGAACAGAGAACGAAGATTTGGAAAAACTAGCGAACAACTCAACTAACACAACCAAAAGAACCATTACTTTTGGTTCTATTATTACCATCCTTTTTCTTTTTACTAACCTTATTGCTTATGGGCAAGAAGCATCTTATGAAGATGGTAAAAAGTATATTTTAGGTGGCTTAGAAATTACAGGCGTAAAAAGCTACAATGAGCAAACTGTAATAACGTTTACCGGTCTTAGGGTTGGACAACCAATTACACTTCCAGGAGAAGAAATTAGTGCTGTAATTAATAAGCTATGGGCTTTAGAGCTTTTTAGTGATATTAATTTTTATATCACAGACATTAAAGGAGAAGAAGTTTTTTTAGAACTTAATATAGTAGAGCGTCCTACGCTTACAGATGTTACTGTTTACGGAGTTAAAAAACGTAAAGTAGCAGATATAATAAATGACACAGACCTTAAGAAAGGCAAGAAAATAACACAAAGTCTTATTAATAACACAGAGAATTACTTAAAAAATAAGTACAAAAAACAAGGGTACTTAAACACTAAAGTAAACATTGCTACTGCTGTAGATACATCAGAAACCAATGCTCAAAAAATGGTTATTAATATTAAAAAAGGTGAAAAAGTAAAAATTAGTGACATTACTTTTGATGGTAATGAAGAAATGTCTGCAAAAAAATTACGTAAAGCACTTAAAAAGACCAAGAAAAAGAAATTTTATCGTTTTTGGAAAAAATCTAAATACATAGAGGAAGACTATAAAAATGACTTAACAACATTAATAGAAAAGTATGCAGAAAGTGGTTACAGAGATGCAAGAGTAATTTCTGATACTATTACTAATGTTAACGAAAATAATATTAAAATTAATATTAAGGTAGAAGAAGGTAATAAGTACTACTTTGGAGATATAGATTTTGTTGGTAACACCGTTTATCCAGATGCTATTTTAAGTAGAGCTTTAGGTATTAAAAAAGGAGATACTTATAATGGTGTTTTACTTAAGGAGAGAATTTCTGATAATACAAAACCAGATCCAAATGACCTAAGTAGCCTGTATCAAAACAATGGATATATGTTTTCTACAATTAACCCAGTAGAGGTTTCTGCAGAAAATGATACTATTAATTTTGAAATAAGAATTATAGAAGGAAAAGAAACGTTTTTAGATCATGTAACAGTTACAGGAAATGATAAAACTAATGACCACGTAATTTTTAGAGAATTAAGAACAAGACCTGGTCAAAAATATAACAAAGCAGATATAATTAGAAGTATTAGAGAGTTAGGAGCTCTTGGTTATTTTGATGCAGAAAGTATTAAGCCAGATGTTCTTAACCCTAACCCAGATGCTGGTACTGTAGATATTAACTATAGTGTTTTAGAAGCTGGCTCTAGTCAAATAGAATTACAAGGTGGCTACGGTGGCGGTGGTTTTATTGGTACGTTAGGGTTGTCATTTAGTAACTTCTCATTAAAAAATATTTTTAATAAAGATGCTTATGTTCCTGTGCCAATGGGGGACGGACAAACATTTTCTATAAGATTACAAGCAAGTAGAACTTACAGAGTGTATAGTTTTAATTTCTCTGAACCTTGGTTGGGAGGTAAAAAACCTGTACAATTTAATATGTCTTTATCTAGAACCCAACAATTTGCTTATGACTACCAGGAGAATGAAGTAGATAAAAAGAGACAGTTTTCAATATCTAGTATTTCTGTAGGTTTAGCAAAAAGATTAAAGTGGCCAGATGACTTTTTTGTTGCATCGCACTCTTTAGCATATCAATTGTATGACTTTAAAGATTACAATATAGGTTTGTTTAATTTTGGTAACGGTTCTGCAAATGCATTTTCTTACACATTTGGTTTGTCTAGAGAATCTTTAGCAGGTGGTAAAATATTTCCACGTGGTGGATCTAGTTTCCAGTTTAAATTTAAAGCAACACCACCTTATTCATTATTTTCAGATAAAGATTACAAAGGGTTAAAAGAGGAAAGTGATGAGTTGCAAGAGGCGCGTACTACAAGAAATTTAACAGCTTATGAGCAAACTCGTTTAGAAGAAATTGAGGAAGACAGATTTAAGTGGTTAGAATTTTATAAAGCTAGTTTTAAAGGAGATTGGTATACAACTTTAACAGGAGATTTAGTTTTACGTTCTAATGCAGAGTTTGGTTTCTTGGGTAATTATAATAATGATATAGGTAATGTTCCTTTTGAGCGTTATTTTGTTGGAGGTGATGGTTTAGGTAACTTTACTTTAGACGGAAGAGAAACAATACAATTAAGAGGATATGAAAACCAATCTTTAACGCCGGTAATTGCAAGTACTAACGAACAAGAAGGTGGTGTGGTTTACAATAAATTCTCTATGGAACTTAGATATCCTATAACATTAAAGCCTTCTGCATCTATTTATGCACTAGGATTTTTAGAAGGAGGTAACTCTTTCAGCAATTTTACTGAATTTAATCCGTTTGAAATAAAACGATCGGCCGGAGTAGGGTTGCGCATATTTATGCCAGCTTTTGGTCTATTGGGAATTGACTTTGGTTATGGGTTTGACAAGGATAACTTGCCAACCTCTACTGAACCAAGTGGATGGCAAACACACTTCATCATTGGTCAGCAGTTTTAATTACAAAGGATATTTCTAATTTACCATATGTTAATAAGCTTGTTTTTAGGTAATTAATATTTTTGGCACGATATTTTCTATGTATTAAAACGATAAACAAAATGAAAACAAAAGTTCTTTTAATTTTAACTACGTTGCTATTGTCAACTAGTATTTTTGCCCAAAGGGGAGTTAGGGTAGCCTATGTAGATATGGAATACATTTTAGAAAATGTAGAAGAATACAGAGAGGCTACAGAGCAACTTGCTAGTAAAGTTGAAAAATGGAAACTAGAAATAGAAGGTGAGAAGAAGCAGATTTATGATATGAGGCAAACCTTACTTGCTGAAAAAGTTTTATTAACTAATGAGTTAATTGAAGAGCGAGAAGAGGAAATTGCTTTGTTAGAAAAAGAAATGCTACAATACCAACAAGACAGGTTTGGTCCTCAAGGAGATTTGGTAATGCAAAAATTAAGATTGGTGCAGCCAATACAAGACCAAGTTTTTAGTGAGGTGCAAAAGATAGGAAAGAATAAAAATTACGATTTTATTTTTGATAAATCTGCAGATGTTGTAATGTTGTATGCAGAGAAAAGAAATGACATTAGTGAGTTGGTGCTTAGAGCAATTTCTAGAACCAGAAAAATTAGTGCACCTAAAAAAAGTGCTAGAAGTAGGTTTGAAGATGAAGAGGAAGAGAAGCCAATTACAGAAGCTTTAAGAATTAGACAAGAGCAAGCTAAAGAAGCAGATGCGGCAAGAGCAAAAAGTGCAGAAGAAAAGAGGGCAGAACAATTAAAATTAAGAGAAGAACGTAAAAAGGCTTACGAGGCTAGAAGAAAAAAGTTATTAGAAGAAAAAGCAGCTAAACAGAAGAAAACCAAAGAAGAAAAAGACGATAACTAATAAAAGTCTATACACTAAAATTAACTAAATACTTAAATTAACATTCAATTACTATTATGAAACATTTAAAGAAAATAGCAGTAGCATTTGTATTATTTGTAGCTACAACAGCATTTGTAAACGCACAGTCTAAAGTTGCGCATATTAATGTACAACAGTTGTTACAAGAGATGCCTGCAATGAAGCAAGCTGATGCAGAATTGAAAAAATTAAATGAAACTCTAGGTGCAGATATACAAGCAAGTATGACAGAAGCTAGAAATAAGGCTACACAGTACCAAAATGAAGCGGCTTCTAAAACTGCAGAAGAGAATGCTAAAAGAGAGCAAGAAATAATGACTTATCAAAAAACAATTCAAACTGCACAACAAGCTGCACAACAAGAATTGCAAAAAAAGCAACAAGAGTTGTTAGCTCCAATACAGGAGTCTGCAATGAAAGCTATAGAAAAAGTAGCAGCTGCTCAAGGTTATGATTACGTTATTGATGCTAGCCCTGGTGCTGGTGTTCTTGTAGCAAAAGGTAAAGATCTTTTAGCTGACGTTAAAAAAGAATTAAACTTCTAATAAACCATATTAGTTTATTACAAAGGCTGTGCTATTTGCACAGCCTTTTTTGTTTCTTTGTGGTATATTTAGTTTTTAAAAAATTATAGTTTGTAATGCAAAACAATCCTATTGGTGTTTTTGACTCAGGAGTTGGTGGTACTTCTATTTGGAAAGAAATTCATAAATTACTTCCTTTAGAAAATACAATTTATTTAGCTGATAGTGCTAATGCACCCTACGGAAAAAAGTCACCAGAAGACATTTTAAGGCTTAGTATAAAAAACACTGAGCTTTTACTACAACACAACTGTAAAATAATTGTGGTTGCTTGTAATACTGCTACAACTAATGCAATTACGTATTTAAGAGAAACTTACACTAATGTTTCGTTCATAGGTATAGAGCCAGCTATAAAACCTGCTGTATTGCAGTCTAATTCTAAAACTGTGGGTGTTTTGGCTACAAAAGGAACATTGTCTAGTAGTTTGTTTCATAGTACTGTTAAAAACCACGCAGAAGGCATTAAAATAATAGAGAAAGAAGGAGAGGGGTTGGTTCCTTTAATAGAATCTGGAAAGGCTACTTCTGTAGAGGCAAAAGATTTGTTAAAAACATTTTTGGAGCCTATGCTAGAGCAAAATATAGATTACCTTGTTTTGGGTTGTACTCATTACCCTTATTTAATACCTGTGTTAAAAGAATTATTGCCTGCACATGTTAATATTATTGATTCTGGAGAGGCTGTTGCGAGGCAAACAAAAGCTATTCTAGAAAGAGAAAATTTGTTAAATAGAGGTAATGTAGCCTCTTCACATAAATTTTACACAAATGCAGATGTGTCTATTCTAAGATCTTTTTTAAAGGGAGCTAAAGCTACTGTAAATGTTGCGTATTTAGATTTTTAAAATCTATTTAGCATTTGCGTACATATGTTAAATATGTAAAATCTAATTTGTGTTTTTCATCTTTTGGGTGGTATTCTTCAAAAACCACTTCCCAATTTTCTTTATTTAGTTCAGGAAAAAATGTGTCGGCGTCAAAAGTCGCGTGTACCCTTGTAAGTTCTATTTTTTGCGTGTACTCTAAAGCTAGCTTGTAAATTTCTCCGCCGCCAATTATAAACACTGTTTCTTCTTGTTGGGTGGCCTTTAACGCGTCCTCTAAAGAGTGTACAACCACACAATTGCTATAATTAATAGTGTAGTTTTTGTCTCTTGTAATAACTATATGCTTTCTGTTAGGGAGGGGTTTGGGGAAGCTCTCAAAAGTTTTTCTGCCCATAACAATTGGGTTGCCTGTAGTGATTTTTTTAAAACGTTTAAAGTCATCTGGCAAGTGCCAAAGCAAATCATTGTCTTTTCCTAAGGCATTGTTTTCTGCCGCAGCAGCAATAGCAATTATTTTTTGCACAACTTGTAATTTAGATAATTATATAGCTACCTTTCCTTTAATGTGTGGGTGTGGATCATAACCTTCTAATGTAAAATCATCAAAAGTAAAATCAAAAATATTTTTCACATCAGGATTAATGATCATTTTAGGTAAAGCCCTTGGTTCTCTACTTAATTGTAATTCTACTTGCTCTAAATGATTGTTGTATATGTGTGCGTCTCCAAATGTATGAATAAAGTCTCCTGCTTCATAACCGCAAACTTGTGCCATCATCATTGTAAATAAGGCATAAGAAGCAATATTAAAAGGGACTCCTAAAAAAATATCTGCGCTTCTTTGGTATAACTGACATGATAATTTACCATCTGCCACATAAAATTGAAAAAATGCGTGACAAGGTGGTAGTGCTGCTTTACCATTTGCTACATTTTCAGAGAAAGAAACAGAGGTGTCTGGTAAAACACTAGGATTCCAAGCTGTAACTAGCATTCTTCTGCTGTTAGGATTGTTTTTTAGTGTTTCAATTACCTCTTTAATTTGATCAATATCTTCACTATTCCAATTACGCCATTGGTGCCCGTAAACAGGACCTAAATCTCCGTTTTCATCTGCCCATTCATTCCAAATACGAACTCCGTTTTCTTGTAGGTAAGCAATATTTGTATCGCCCTTTAAAAACCATAGTAATTCGTGAATGATAGATTTTAAATGCAGTTTTTTTGTGGTAACCATAGGAAAGCCTTTGCTAAGGTCAAATCGCATTTGGTATCCAAAAACACTTATTGTTCCGGTGCCTGTACGGTCTCCTTTTTGGTTACCTGTTTCTTGTACGTGTTTAAGTAAGTCGTGATATTGTTTCATTTTAAAGCAGTATCTTTCTTCTGTTTGGTGTAAACAGAAATTGTTTAGTCTTATGTAAAAATAAGTAATAGCTTAATAAGTTTTAGATAATGATTTAATCATATATCCAAAACTTATTAACTGGTTTGTAAATTTATGGTGTTTTAGCTTAGTGTTAGCCTAATATCATACCTGCAATAGTAGCAGACATTAAAGATGCTATTGTACCACCAATTAATGCTTTCATACCAAATTCTGACAATACTTTTCTTTGTCCAGGAGCTAAAGACCCAATGCCACCAATTTGTATGCCAATTGAGGCGAAGTTAGCAAAGCCACAAAGCATATAGGTAGCCATTAAAATAGACTTATTGTAGGTGAAATGTGTTACATTTGCAGCATTTTTTAATTCTGCTAATTGTATATAACCAACAAATTCACTTGCTGCTAGTTTAATACCTAATAATTGCCCCATGAGGGTCATATCTTCTGCTGGCACACCAATTAACCACATTAATGGGGCAAAAAGATATCCTAAAATAAACTCTAAAGACAATTGATCATAAGCCGTATTATTTGCTATAATTTCATTTAAAGTAGTTAATTTTCCTACTAAACCTAAACCACCGTTTATCATTGCAATTACAGCCACAAAAACCAATAACATTGCACCAACATTTACAGCTAATCGTAAGCCCTCCGTTGTTCCATTTGCAATTGCATCTAATATGTTAGTTCCAATTTTGTCTTGCGAAACCGTAACATCTTTATTTACTTCTTCTGTTTGCGGATATAAAATTTTAGAAATTACAATTGCGCCAGGTGCTGCCATTACAGAGGCGGCTAATAAATGTTTTGCAAAAACCAATTCTAATTCTTTATCCCCGCCACCCAAAAAGCCTATGTAAGCAGCTAATACTGCTCCGGCAACTGTTGCCATTCCACCAATCATTACTAAAAGCATTTCAGATTTATTCATCTTTTCTAAATATGCTTTAATTAATAATGGAGCTTCTGTTTGTCCTAAGAAAATATTACCTGCAACAGATAAACTTTCCATCCCAGAAATACCTAAGAACTTAGATAATACAATTGCTAAAATTTTAACCATCCATTGTATTATTCCTAAATAAAATAACAATGATGTTAATGCTGAGAAAAAGATGATAGTTGGTAAAACTTGAAATGCAAATATGTACCCAAATGTATCCATATCTGCGATTAAACCATCAAATAAAAACTTACTTCCGGCTTTGGTATATTCTAAAATTTCAATAAAAAGCTTACCAACCAATTCAAATGCTTTCTGAATAAAAGATACTTTTAAAACGCCAATGGCAATAATTAATTGTAATGCTAAACCAACACCAACCGTCTTCCAATTAATAGCCTTGCGGTTTGAACTAAATAAAAAGGCTATTAGTATTAAAACGGCCATACCTAAAAGTCCTCTTAATAAACTGCTAACTGAAAATCCTGCATTGTCTATAATAGGCTTTATAGTGGTGTTACTGTCTGTTGTGGTTTGTATGGTTTCTATAGCTGCTTGTGCAGGTATAGAATCTTGTGCTATAGATGGAAATATAACAAAAAAAGCAAATAGGAAAATCCAGTAACTTTTTTTCATAATAAATTTTGTGTAAGTGTTATTTTCTTTTTGAGATTTCATCTCGTAGTTTAGCAGCCTTTTCATAATCTTCATTGGCTACTGCTTTGTTAAGTTCTTCATGTAGCTCACTTAAATTTAATTCTCTGTAAGCATCAGAAGGGTTAGATTCTATTTCTACAGTTTCACCTTCTTGTAGAATTTCATCAACCATTATACTATCATCTTTGTCTTTGTCTTCATCTTCTTCTTTAGATGAAAATTTCAAGAAAATACCAGCTTTATCCAGAATGGTTTTGTAGGTAAATATAGGTGCATCAAAACGAAGTGCTAATGCAATAGCATCACTAGTTCTGGCGTCAATAATTTCTTCTACCATATCTCTTTCACAAATAATACTAGAATAAAATACGCCGTCTACTAACTTGTGTATAATTACTTGTTTAATAACAATGGCAAATCTATCTGCAAAATTTTTAAAAAGATCGTGGGTTAGTGGTCTTGGTGGCTTAATTTCTTTTTCTAGTGCAATAGCAATAGATTGTGCTTCAAAAGCACCAATAACAATAGGTAGTTTTCTGTCGCCCTCTACTTCATTAAGTATAAGTGCGTAGGCGCCATTTTGCGTTTGGCTATAAGAAATTCCTTTTATTTTTAATCGTACTAAACTCATATAAACTTTTAAAATTACTAAGGGCTGTTTAAATAAAAGGGTTTACCTTGTATTTAAACAGCCCTTTAGTATGGGCACAATTTATAAAAAATTAAGCGTTTTGGGCTTTAAATTCTTTTAATTTTTCGATTAAGGTAGGAACCACCTCAAAAGCGTCACCAACAATACCGTAATCTGCAGCCTTAAAGAAAGGTGCTTCTGGGTCTGTATTTATAACTACTTTTACTTTAGAAGCGCTAATACCTGCTAAGTGTTGTATTGCCCCAGAAATACCAATGGCAATGTATAAATTACTAGCAACTGGTTTACCTGTTTGGCCTACGTGTTCACTGTGAGGTCTCCATCCTAAATCTGATACTGGTTTAGAACAAGCTGTTGCAGCGCCAAGAACGTCTGCTAACTCTTCAATCATTCCCCAGTTTTCTGGACCTTTTAATCCTCTACCGCCAGATACTACCACATCTGCATCTGCAATTGTAGCTTTACCAACAACTTTGTCTATTTCTATAGATTTTGTAGAAAAGTCTGCATCTGTAATTGCAGGAGAAAAATCTTCTACACTTGCAGAAGTCGTATTTTCTTTAGCTCCAAAAGCATTATTAGATACACCTATAACTTTAACATCTGTGTCTATAGTTGTGTGTGCAAAACCTTTGTTGCTAAATACTGTTCTTTTTACTTTTAGAGGAGAAGTACTTTCTGGTGCTTCTACCACATTTGGTGCGTAGCCAGCTTTTAATTTAGCAGCTACAATAGGAGCTAAAAATTTGCTATCTGTACTAGATCCAATAATAACAACCTTAGCTGTTTCTTTCTCTGCTGCTTCTGTTAATGCGTGTGCATATGCTTTTGCATTAAAAGTTTTTAGAGAGTCATTACTAACATTTAACACTTTAGTAACGCCATAGTTACCTAGGGTTTCATTGTTATCTGCGTTAAAAGACACAGCGGTAACAGTTGTACCTAATTGTTGTGCTACTGCGTAAGCGTAAGAAGCTACTTCAAAAGCACTCTTTTTAAATTTTCCGTTTTCTGATTCTGTATATACTAAAACTGACATAATTAGATTGCTTTTGCTTCGTTATGTAATAGGTTAATTAACTCGTCTATATTATCTGCATCAACTAATTTAACAGCACCTTTAGCTGCAGGCTTATCAAAACTTACATCATTTGTAGCGCTAGTTGCATCAGTTGGTTCTACTACTGTTAAAGCTTTTTTACGAGCCATCATTATACCTCTCATATTAGGTATTCTTAAATCGCTTTCTTCAACTAAACCTTTTTGGCCTCCGATAACTAAAGGTAATGAAGTGCTTATTTTTTCTTTACCACCATCTATTTCTCTAGTTGCGGTAACAGTATCACCATCAATCTCTAAACCAGTACAAGTATTTACAAAGTTCATATCTAATAAGGTAGCAATCATACCTGGTACCATACCACCGTTGTAGTCAATAGACTCACGACCAGCAATTACTAGGTCGTAACTTCCGTTTTTAATTACTTCGGCTAATTGTTGTGCTACAAAAAAACCATCAGTAGGTTCTGCGTTAACACGTATTGCTTCATCAGCACCAATTGCCAATGCTTTTCTTATTGTAGGTTCTGTTGTTGCGGTACCAACGTTCACAACATGTACAGTTGCTCCTTGTTTTTCTTTAAACCACATTGCTCTTGTAAGACCAAATTCATCATTTGGATTAATTACAAATTGTACACCGTTTGTATCAAACTTAGTATCTCCTTCTGTAAAGTTAATTTTAGAAGTAGTGTCTGGTACGTTACTTATGCAGACTAATATTTTCATCTTTTATCAATTTTATAATAACTTGGCTAAGATACCAATAAAATTTGTAATTTACTATGCATGCATAATAAATTTTATCGTTTTTTTGCCAGTATGTTAACTGTAATTGAAAGATTATTTCCTATTTTTGCTAGCGTTTTTATCGATTATAATAATTTATTCCACATAAATGAAAACATTACAGTTTAGAGAGGCTATTGCTGAGGCTATGTCTGAAGAGATGCGAAAAGATGAATCTATCTATTTGATGGGTGAAGAAGTAGCTGAGTATAATGGTGCTTACAAAGCATCTAAAGGTATGTTAGATGAATTTGGTGCTAAAAGAGTAATAGATACTCCAATTTCTGAATTAGGCTTTGCTGGTATTGCTATTGGTTCTGCAATGAACGGAAATAGACCTATAGTTGAGTTTATGACATTTAACTTTTCTTTGGTTGGTATAGACCAGATTATTAATAATGCTGCAAAAATTAGACAAATGTCTGGTGGGCAATTTAATTGTCCTATTGTTTTTCGTGGTCCTACTGCTTCTGCAGGTCAGTTAGCAGCAACACACTCACAAGCTTTTGAGAGCTGGTTTGCAAACTGTCCTGGTTTAAAAGTTGTTGTGCCATCTAATCCTATGGATGCAAAAGGTTTATTAAAAGCTGCTATACAAGATGATGATCCTGTAATTTTTATGGAGTCAGAACAAATGTATGGAGATAAAGGAGAAGTGCCAGAAGGAGAATACACATTGCCTTTAGGTGTTGCAGATATTAAAAGAGAAGGTACAGATGTTACTATAGTATCTTTTGGTAAAATTATAAAAGAAGCTTACACTGCTGCAGATGAGTTGGCAAAAGAAGGTATAAGCTGTGAAATTATAGATTTAAGAACTGTAAAACCTTTAGATTATGATACCGTTGTTAAGTCTGTTAAAAAAACAAACAGATTAGTAGTGTTAGAAGAGGCTTGGCCTTTTGGTAATGTTGCTACAGAGATTACATATCACATACAGTCTAATGCGTTTGATTATTTAGATGCTCCTGTAGAAAGAATTAATACCGCAGATACACCTGCACCTTACTCTCCTGTTTTATTAGAAGAGTGGTTGCCTAATCACCAAGATGTTGTTAAGGCAGTAAAAAAGGTATTGTATAAATAAAATTTTAGTTTTGCTAAAGAACTAAAGCTTTGTCTATTATGGCAAGGCTTTTTTCTTTTTTTAAAACTATAGAGAGTATAGGTTGCTTTTAAGAATTAGTTATGATAAAAAAATTCTTTTTTGTTCTATTTTGTTTTGTTAGTGTTTTAAATTTTGCACAAACAAAAGTAAGTGGTGTTGTTTTAGATGAATTTGGGGAACCAGTTGCATTTGCCAATGTATTGTTTAAAAACTCTACAGAAGGAACCATTACTAATGATGATGGTCGCTTTTATATGGAGTCAGACAATAACCATTCGGTTTTGCAAATATCTTTTGTAGGTTATGAAACTTTAGATATACCGCTTACAGCAAAAGTTACCTATAAAATAGAAGCTGTTTTAAAAGAGTCTGGAGAGCAGTTAGATGAAGTAGTTATTTTTTCGGGAAAACTTTCTAAAAAAAATAATCCTGCCATAGATATTCTTAAAAAAATATGGGCTAAAAAAAGGGAAAATGGCTTGCGTAAATACAAGCAGTATGAGTATGATAAGTATGAAAAAGTAGAGTTTGACCTTAATACCATAGACAGTGCGCTAATTAAAAGTAAAATGTTTAGGGGGTTAGAGTTTGTTTTTGATGATTTAGATACCTCTAGAGTAACTGGTAAAACATATTTACCTATTTTTTTAAATGAAACTTTTCATAAAGTTAATGGCGATAATGTTTTAGGAGTAAAAAAAGAAAAATTACAAGGGAGTAAAAACTCTGGTTTTTCTAACAACCAAGCTATAACAGCTTTTGTAGAAGATTTATATTCAGACTATGATATTTACAACAACTATTTAAAGTTTTTTGATAAAAGTTTTACTAGTCCGCTTTCTAAAACAGGTGTAGATGTATACAATTATGCCTTGGCAGACAGCGCTTTTATAGACAACAAATGGTGCTACAATATTATTTATTACCCTAGAAGAAAAAACGAACTTACCTTTAAAGGAGATTTTTGGGTAAACGATTCTACCTACGCTATTAAAAAAATTAATCTAGAGGTTACAAAAAGTGCCAATATTAACTGGGTTAAAGAAATTTACATAGAGCAGGAGTTTGATGTGGTTAACGATTCTGTTTTTCTATTAAAGAGAGATTATATGTTAAGTGATTTTAGTCTTAACAAAAAAGAAAGCTCTAAAGGTATTTATGGTAAACGTACTACCATTTACAATAATTATAAATTTGATATTCCTAAGGACAAAAAATTCTATAAACAAAGCGTAGATGAATACAGTCCGGAAGCGTTTAGTAGAGATGATACTTTTTGGACAAAAAATAGACTAGAGCGTTTAAATAAAGATGAAAAAGGGGTTTATGAGCTTTTAGATACTTTAAAAACTGTACCTAAGTTTAAAAGTTACTACAATATTGTAAGTATTTTAGGTTCTGGTTATGTAGAAATAGATAAGTGGAATTTAGATATAGGAGACGTGTACAGTGTTTTTGGTTATAATGATGCAGAAGGCGTTCGTGTAAGAGCAGGCGCACGTACTTATTTTGGACAAAATGATCCTTGGCGTGTAGAAGGTTATTTGGCTTATGGTTTTGATGATGATAAAGTAAAACACGGTATTTCTGCTAAGTGGTTGGTAGATAAAAAAAGTAGACTAATAATTTCTGGAGGACACAGGCAAGATATAGAACAACTAGGGCTTAGTTTAACAGCTACCAATGATGTGTTGGGTAGAAGTATTGCCTCCTCATCTGTATTTACTGTAGGTTCTAATGATAGATTAACAAATATAGATTTATCTGCCTTTAGTATAGAGGTAGAACCCGTTAATAATTTAAGACTACGCGTTGGTAACTCATACAGGAAGCTAAGTTCTGCTTTGCCAAATGCGTTTAGTTTAGATTATGTAGATGCAGAGTCTCCAACAGGGATCTCGTCACAAATTAAGCAGTTAGACTTTACTACAACATTAATTTATACGCCAGGTAAACGTACAATTGGTTACGGAGTAGAACGTAAAAACATAAATGACGAGTATAGTACCCTGCTATTTAATTATTCTAAAGGATTTAAAGGTCCAATGGATAGTGATTTTGATTATGATAAGGTTCAGTTTTCTTACGGCCAACCATGGCAAATTGGTGGTTTTGGTAGGTTGTATAGTACTGTAGAAATTGGCAAAACATTTGGAGAGGTACCTTTAGGTTTGCTTAATGTAATACCAGGTAACCAAACATTATTTTCTATCTACAACACATTTCCTAACCTAGATTTTTATGAATTTGTAACAGATACGTACGCATCTGTGCATTTAGAACATAATTTTAATGGTAGGCTGTTTTCTCGTATACCGTTTATGAGAAAGCTTAATTTAAGAGAAATTGTAGGCTTAAGAGGTGTTTGGGGAGAACTTTCATCAGAAAATATAGCTTTAAATGCACCAACCAATATTCCATTAATGGCACCGTCAGACCAGATGTACTGGGAATATTCTTTTGGAATAGGCAATATTTTTAAAATATTACGCGTTGACTTTAACTTTAGAGGAAACTATTTTGATAATCCAAATGCAAGACCTTTTAGTATAACAGGTTCTTTTGGGTTTAATTTTTAATATAATGCTATCATTAATTTAAACTAAAAAATACTTTCTGTTACTATAGATTACACTATTTTTGTACAATAATTAATAATAAGAATGACTAAACACGGAAAAACATCTTTTGATGTATTAATAGAGATTCCAAAAGGAAGTAGAAATAAGTACGAATACGATTTTGATTTAAAAAAGATACGTTTTGATAGAATGTTATTTTCTTCAATGATGTATCCTGCAGATTACGGTTTTATACCAGAAACTTTAGCATTAGATGGTGATCCATTAGATGTATTAGTTTTAGGAGGAGAGCCAACTTTTCCAATGTGTGTTGTAGAAGTAAAACCAATAGGGGTTTTTCATATGGCAGATGAAAAAGGTCCAGATGAAAAAATTATCTGTGTACCTGTATCAGATCCAATTTGGAACATATTAAATGATTTATCAGATATGAACCCTCACCAAATAAAAGAAATAGAACATTTCTTTCAGGTGTATAAAGATTTAGAGAAGAAAAAAGTAGACGTAGGTGGTTGGGGAGATGCCAAAGAAGCTTACGATATTTTAAATAAATGTATAGAGAGATATGATGAAAGTGAATTTAAATCTAAAAATGCTTTTAAGATTTAAAATGTAAAATCATCAGTAAATTACCTAAAAACCCTTTCATATGATAAATATGAAAGGGTTTTTTTGTTAAGTTTCATTTTCTTACATTTACTAGGCTAATAATTAAACAATTATAAAAATATGGAGTCAATGATTATTTATGCGCCTATTATAATGGCGATATTAGGACTGGTTTATATGGTTATAAAACAGTCTTGGGTAATGAAACAAGATGCTGGTGATGGTAAAATGAAAGAAATTTCAGATCACATCTACGAAGGTGCATTGGCATTTTTAAATGCTGAGTACAAGCTTTTGTCTGTTTTTGTGGTTATTGTAAGTGTATTACTCGCAATAGTATCTGTTGTAGTACCCACAACTCATTGGTTAATTGTAGTTGCTTTTATTTTTGGAGCTATATTCTCTGCCTTTGCTGGTAATATAGGTATGAAAATAGCAACCAAAACAAATGTTAGAACCACACAAGCAGCACGTACTAGCTTGCCTAATGCTTTAAAAATATCTTTTGGTGGCGGAACTGTAATGGGACTTGGTGTTGCAGGTTTAGCAGTTTTAGGGTTGACCGCTTTTTTTATAATTTTTTATCAATACGTTTTTATGCCTAACGGATGGACAAATGTTGGCGATATGACAATTGTATTAGAAACACTTGCAGGCTTCTCTTTAGGAGCAGAGTCTATTGCTTTGTTTGCTAGAGTAGGAGGCGGAATTTATACAAAAGCTGCAGATGTGGGAGCAGATTTGGTAGGTAAGGTAGAAGCAGGTATTCCTGAAGATGATCCCAGAAACCCAGCTACAATTGCAGATAATGTAGGTGATAATGTAGGTGATGTAGCAGGTATGGGAGCAGATTTGTTTGGTTCTTATGTAGCTACCGTTTTAGCAGCTATGGTTTTGGGTAATTATGTTATAAAAGATATGGGAGGCTCTATACAAGATGCCTTTGGAGGTATTGGGCCAATTTTACTGCCAATGGCTATTGCTGGCGCTGGTATTATAATTTCTATTATAGGTACAATACTGGTTAAAATAAAGAATAATGATGCTAAAGAGGCACAGGTTATGGGTGCTTTAAATTTAGGAAATTGGGTTTCTATAGGTTTAGTTGCAGCTTCTTGTTTTGCATTAGTTACTTGGATGCTACCAGAAACAATGCAAATGGAATTTTTTGGAGAAGGAAAGGTAGCTATTTCCTCTATGCGAGTTTTTTATGCAACCCTAGTTGGTTTGGTAGTTGGTGCTGTAATTTCATCAGTAACAGAATACTATACAGGTCTGGGTAAAAAACCTATTTTAAAAATTGTACAACAATCTAGTACAGGAGCAGGTACTAACATTATTGCAGGTTTGGCAACTGGTATGATTTCTACATTCCCGTCAGTCTTATTATTTGCAGGTGCTATTTGGGCCTCTTATGCTTTTGCAGGTTTTTATGGTGTGGCCTTGGCTGCCTCTGCAATGATGGCAACTACGGCTATGCAATTGGCTATAGATGCGTTTGGACCAATATCTGACAATGCAGGTGGTATTGCAGAAATGAGTGAGCAAGAGCCAATTGTACGTGAACGTACAGATATTTTAGACTCGGTTGGTAATACAACAGCTGCTACAGGTAAAGGTTTTGCTATTGCTTCTGCGGCATTAACATCTTTAGCGTTGTTTGCTGCTTATGTAACTTTTACTGGTATAGATGGTATTAACATTTTTAAAGCACCAGTATTAGCAATGTTGTTTGTTGGCGGAATGGTACCTGTAGTGTTCTCTGCATTAGCTATGAATGCTGTAGGTAAAGCTGCAATGGAGATGGTTCAGGAAGTACGTAGACAGTTTAAAGATATTCCTGGTATTATGGAAGGTACAGGAAAACCAGAGTATGATAAGTGTGTGGCAATTTCTACTAAAGCATCTTTAAAAGAGATGATGTTACCTGGTTTGTTAACCATAGGTTTTCCGTTAGTAATTGCATTTGTTCCTATGTTATTTGGTATGAATAATATGGCCATTGCAGAAATGCTTGGTGGTTATATGGCAGGCGTTACAGTAAGTGGTGTGCTTTGGGCAATTTTTCAGAACAACGCTGGTGGAGCTTGGGATAATGCTAAAAAATCTTTTGAAGCAGGAGTAGAGATTAACGGAGAAATGACTTTTAAAGGTTCTGATGCACACAAAGCTGCGGTTACAGGGGATACAGTTGGTGATCCTTTTAAAGATACTTCTGGCCCATCAATGAATATATTAATAAAATTAACGTGTTTAATTGGCTTGGTTATAGCTCCTATTTTAGGCGGACATATAGAGGATGGAACTGCATCTGAAGAACATCAAACTAAAAAAGAATTTAATGTAAAAGTTGATGCTACTAATAACGATTTGGCTGTAGCAACTATTACAACAATAACTACAAAAGACGGAGAAGTAAATAAAAATGTACAAGTTGTAAATGGTACTGTAGAAGAAATTACAGAAAAAGTAAAAGCTGCTAAAGAAAAAGAAGGTATAGAGGTTAATGTATCTAAAGACAATAACTCTAATACTATTGAAGTAGAACTAGATTATAAAAAATGATATAAGACATTATTAAGTCAATAAAAAAAACCACACTATTTAGTGTGGTTTTTATTTTTTAAGGCTGAAATAATCCGTTTATTTCGGCATCTATTTTATTAATAACAAATCCTAAATCTTCAGGATCATCAACAAAGTTTAAATTATCTACGTCAATAATTAATAAGTTTCCTTTGTCATAACCGTGTATCCAAGCTTCATAGCGTTCATTTAACCTGCTTAAATAGTCAATAGAAATGGTGTTTTCATATTCTCTTCCTCTTTTATGTATTTGGTTTACCAAATTAGGAATAGAACTTCTTAAATAAATAAGCAAATCTGGTGGTTGTACTAAGCTTTCCATTAACTCAAAAAGACTTGTGTAGTTTTCAAAATCTCTGTTTGTTAATAAGCCCATTGCGTGTAAGTTAGGAGCAAAAATAAAGGCATCTTCATAAATTGTTCTGTCCTGTATTATATCTTTACCGCTTTCTCTAATTTGTAAAATTTGTCTAAATCTGCTATTTAAAAAGTATATCTGCAAATTAAAACTCCAACGCTCCATTTGGTTGTAAAAATCATCTAAGTAAGGATTGTCTACTACATCTTCAAAATTTGGTTGCCAATTAAAATGCTTGGCTAGTAATCTAGTTAAAGTTGTTTTCCCTGCACCTATGTTTCCTGCTACTGCAATATGCATATTCTGTATGTGTTTTAATTTTTTTATTAGACCGATATAGGGGTCGCACAATATACAAGATAAGACTAGTATCTAAAAATGTTTACAGTAATAAACTCAAAACTTTTTAAAAACAGTAGCAAACCATTGTATTTATGCAAAGTTACAACGATAAAATAAGTCATATACGTATGTGTAAAATGATTTTTTCAAAAAAAAGGTGGTTAGCAATTAAACTAAATTAAAAGTTAACAGTCTAAGTAGTTGAAAGCTAACTATCCCACAAGGATATAAACCACAGATAAAATGAGAAATATTTTTTTAATAGCAATAACATTAATAAGTACAGTGTTTACTGCAACGGCTCAAGAATTTCAAGGTAAAGCCATTTATGAAACAAAGCTTACTAAAGCTCCAGATTTTGGAGGTAGAGATATGCCAGAGGCTCGTAAAAAAGAAATTATGGAGCGTATGAAAAGCGCTATGGAAAAAACATATATTTTAACGTTTAACAGAACCGAGTCTTACTACGTAGAAGATGAAAAATTAGAGGCTCCTGGAGGTAGCGGACCAGGTTGGATGCGTTTTATGGGTAGTGGTTCTACTGGTAAATATTACAAAAATATTAAAGAGCAAAACTATACCAACCAAGTAGAAATGTATAGTAAAAACTTTTTAATTAAGGATGAGCTAAAAAAACCTGAGTGGAAAATGGGCTCAGAAACTAAAAAAATAGGAAACTATACAGTTTATAAGGCAACACTTACAACTCCAATAGATACTACAGGTGTAGGTTCTATGACCAGAATGTTTAGACGTGGTAGACAAGGAGAACAGCCTGAACGTGAAATACCTACAGAAAAAACAGTTGTGGCTTGGTATACATTAGATATTCCTATTAGTCAAGGTCCTGCAGAATACTGGGGATTACCTGGTTTAATTTTAGAGGTAGAACAAGAAGGATCTACTTTGGTTTGTAGTAAAATTGTTATGAACGCAGATGATGTTGTAGAGGTAAAAGCACCAACCAAAGGAAAAGATATTAATCAAAAAGACTTTGATGAGCTTATGATAAAAAAGCGTCAGGAAATGATGGAGAACTTTCGTAGAGGAGGTAATAGAGGAGGAAGAGGTCGTTAATTTTTATCAAAAAATAATACAAATTTATAATGAGCAAATTCATAAAGTTTTTTATGGTTATGGTATGTATTACTATAACTGGAGCTGTACAGGCACAAAAAATAACAATTACTGGTGTTGTTAAGGATAGCCTTAATAACCCTTTAGAGATGGCTAATGTAGTAGCTATTAATGCAGAAACTAAAGCGTTAGATGGTTTTGGAATTACCAATGAAAAAGGTATTTACAAAATGAATGTAAATGAAAACTCTAAGTACAACATTAAAGTAAGTTACTTGGGATTTAAAACAAGAGAAATTGTTTTAGAAACTAAGGAGGTAGATGTAAAAAGAGATTTTACATTGTTAGATGAAGCAGAAAGTTTAGACGGTGTAGAAATTACGTATGAGATGCCTGTAAACGTAAAAGGTGATACTATAGAGTATAACGCAGATTCTTTTGCTACTGGTACAGAAAAAAAGCTTGAAGATGTTCTTAAAAATTTACCAGGTGTAGAGGTTAATGATGATGGGGAAATTGAAGTAGAAGGGCAGTCTGTAGGTAAAGTAATGGTAGAAGGTAAAGACTTTTTTGATGGCGATAGTAAATTGGCATCTAAAAATATACCTGCAAATGCATTAGATAAAATTCAGGTTTTAAAAAACTATAATGAGGTTGGACAATTAAAAGGTGTAACAGATAATCAAGACAATTACGCAATTAACATAAAACTAAAAGAAGGTAAAAAGAATTTTTGGTTTGGAGAAATTACAGCAGGCGTTGGTAATGAGGAACGTTATATTGCGCACCCTAAATTATTTTATTACAACCCTAATTATAGTATAAACTTAATTACCAATTTTAACAATATTGGCGAGGTGCCATTTACACGTAGAGACTATTTTAGATTTACGGGTGGTTTTGGTAATGGCGGTAGTGCTAACACTGGTACAAGCTTTAATGTAGGTTCTAGTGACATGGGTTTTTTAACATTACAAAACAATAGAGCTCAAGAAATTAGTTCTAAGTTTGGTGCAGCTAACTTTAGTTATTCACCAAAAAAAATGTGGGATTTAAGTGGTTTTGCAATTTATTCTGGTAATGTTACAGATATGCAACAAAACACATTTAGACAATATAAGGCTAATGCAGACGGTAGCCAACCATCTCCAGATGAACTTACAGAGAGTGTTACAAACCAAAGGAGTGATTTGGCTCTTATTAAATTAAGTTCTAGTTACAAACCTAATGCAGATAACCATTTTGATTATGATATTTTTGGAAGAATATCTAGTCAAAAAGAAGTACAAGATTTATTCTCTAATTTAACGGGTAATATAGATGAGGTTCAAAAGCAAGATCCTTACAGCATTAATCAAAACGCTAATTACTATTACACATTAAATGCTAAAAATATTTTTGCAGTAGAGGCACAGTATTTAATTCAAGAAGAAGATCCTTTTTATAATGCTGCTTTAGCACAGAGTGATCAATTCAGGTTAGATGAGGTTTTAGGTATGGACCAAGCCCAAGATGGTTATGATGTTGTGCAAGACAAAATGGTAAAAACCAATAAGCTAGATGCAAAAATAGATTACTGGTATATTACAGGAGATAAGAGTAATGTAAAGTTTACACTTGGCTCTCTATTAAGTACACAAAAATTTAATTCAGAAATTTTTCAGATACTAGATAGTGGAGCAAAATATAGCTTAGATGATGCAGTGAGCTCTGTAGAGAACGATGTTAAGTATAACTTTAGTGATATTTATATGGCCTTTGAGTATAGAGTAAAAGCAGGTGCATTTACCTTTACACCAGGTGTATCTGTACACAATTACACTACAAAAAATGAACAATTAGGATCTACTGTTACAGATGATTTTGTACGTTTATTACCAAGTTTTAATACAAGATTACAAATTAAAAAGAGTGAAGATATTAACTTTAATTACAGAATGATGACAAGTTTTTCTGATGTTAACCAGTTTGCATCTTCTTTTGTAATGAACAATTACAATTCTCTTTTTCAGGGTAACAGAGATTTAGAAAGTGCATTGTCTCATAACTTAACATTGCGTTATAACAATTTTAATATGTTTAATTTTAGCAATATTAGAGCATCATTATCATATAACAAAAGGGTAGACCAAGTACGTAACATCTCAGACTTCTTAAATTACCCTAATCCAGATTATCCTGCAACATCAGATGAAGAGTTTATACAAACATCTAACAGAATATCGTCTCCATTTAACTCTAACTTTGCAGACGAGACCTTTTCTGCAAACGGATCTTTTGAGCGTACTTTTGGTAAAATAAAAGCTGGTTTAGGAGCAACTATGAATTATTCTAAGTTTAACCAAATAGTAGATAATGAACAGGCAATTAACGAGTCTTTTACAACTACTTACAGAGGTAGCTTAGGAACACGTTTTTTAAATGCGCCAAATATAGAGTTTGGATACAACCTAGCGGTGAACAATTATGAGCAGCCAAATGGCTCTAGTATAAAATATTATACACATCAGCCAAGCGTAAAACTAGATGCTACTTTTTTAAGAGATTTTATTTTTAATGCAGACTACTCTTATTACAATTACAAAAACGAGATAGAAAGTTTAAATACATATTCTTTTATGGATGCTACCTTAGGTTATCAAAAAAAGGATAGCAAATGGGAGTATATTTTAGGAGTAACTAACTTATTTAATACAGAATCTTTAAATCAGGATAGTGATAATACTTTGTTTGTTAGCACAAGTGAGTATTTTATACAACCTAGATATGTAACCTTAAAAGTAAGGTACAACCTGTAATACAGCATTGTTTGTTTATATAGAGGCTATGGATTGCAAATTAATTTGTAACTGTAGCCTCTTATTTTTTCGTTAAAACTATTTTAGAACCAATCTAATTTTATACTTTTGCAATCTAATTTAAGAGGAAGGATTTGACTGATTGCAACCTCGTATACTGATTCTCAGTACTACAAAAAATGCTAAAACAGATTTAGTTAATTTTTTTTGACGCCTTTTCCTGTTTTTTTGCAATCTAACTTACCATTCCTCTACTAACAATAGAAGCACAATATTATGGCATATTTATTCACATCAGAATCTGTAAGTGAAGGACATCCAGATAAAATTGCAGATCAAATTAGTGATGCATTATTAGACAATTTTTTAGCTTTTGATCCAGAAAGTAAAGTAGCTTGTGAAACCCTAGTTACAACTGGGCAAGTAGTACTTGCAGGTGAGGTAAAAAGCAATACCTATGTAGACTTGCAAAACATAGCACGTGAGGTAATTAATAACATTGGTTACACAAAAGGAGCTTACCAGTTTAGTGGAGATTCTTGTGGTGTTATCTCATTAATTCATGAGCAGTCACAAGACATTAACCAAGGTGTAGACCGTGGCTCTAAAGAAGAGCAAGGAGCAGGGGACCAAGGTATGATGTTTGGTTACGCTAGCAAAGAAACAGAAAACTATATGCCACTGGCATTAGATATTTCGCATAAAATATTACAAGAACTTGCCGCATTGCGTAGAGAGGGTAAACAAATCTCTTATTTACGCCCAGATGCTAAGGCGCAAGTAACTATAGAATATTCAGATGATAATGTGCCACAGCGTATAGATACTATTGTTGTGTCTACACAGCATGACGATTTTGATGCTAACGATGAAAAAATGTTAGCGCAAATAAAATCAGATATTATCTCTATTTTAATGCCTAAAGTAATAGCGCAATTTCCAGAGAAGGTACAAGCATTATTTACAAGCAAAATACAGTACCACATTAACCCAACAGGTAAATTTGTAATTGGTGGTCCACACGGAGACACAGGTCTTACAGGACGTAAAATTATAGTAGATACCTACGGTGGTAAAGGTGCCCATGGTGGTGGTGCATTTAGTGGTAAAGATCCAAGTAAAGTAGACCGTAGTGCAGCATATGCAGCAAGGCACGCAGCTAAAAATTTAGTAGCAGCAGGTATTGCAGATGAGATTTTGGTACAAGTAAGTTACGCCATTGGTGTGGTAGAGCCAACTTCTATTTATGTAGACACATACGGTACTGCAAAAGTAAATTTAACAGACGGAGAAATTGCCAAAATAGTAGCGCAAATTTTTGATATGCGCCCGTTTGCCATAGAAGACCGTTTAAAGCTAAGAAACCCTATTTATTTAGAAACCGCAGCTTATGGTCATATGGGGAAAGAACCAAAAACAATCACAAAAGTTTTTGAGTCTCCATACAATGGTAAGGTAGAGAAAGAAGTAGAACTTTTTACTTGGGAAAAACTAGATATGGTAAGCGCAGTAAAAACCGCTTTTAACCTTTAAAATAAGTTTTTAATAATATATAAGTGCTTTGCTGTAACGGTAAAGCACTTTTTTTGTGTTTAATATTTTGCTATTTATTTGGGTGTTACCACAAGGGTCGGGCTTTTTGTTGCAATCTTTTTTAAGAAAAATAAAAAAGGATTTTCACTACAATCCCTAACACAAATAAAGTTTTAATTTAAAAAATCGTTACAAAAACAAACAATTATTGTGTTTCTGTTATTTAAGCTTGTTAAAAAGGTTAAAATCAATATTTTTTCAAAAAAGATTAGGATATTAAATTTTTCTGAACATATATTTGTAGCTCAAAGTTCAAAACACTTATTGAATAGTTATCAAGAAAGGCGGAGGGATTAGACCCAATGAAGCCTTAGCAACCCTTTGTTCATACAAAGAAGGTGCTAAATTCTACCAAGTACATCGGTACTATAGGCAGATAACGAAACAAGCTTTTTTATTTCAAAAAAGGTAAATTTCCAATTTCTTTTTAACTCATTTAATTTTAAACCATCTTGCAAAGTCGGCAAGACGCGGTTTTGGCTTTTTTATTTTTTCAATTTAAACTATAAAAAACAAAATTATGAGTACTCAAAAATTAGCAACAAACGCATTACACGCAGGTCACACTCCATCAGAAACAGCAGGTACAAGAGCAGTGCCTATTTATCAAACGTCGTCTTATGTTTTTAAAGATACAGACCACGCAGCAAACTTATTTTCTTTATCAGAATTAGGATTTATTTACACGCGTTTAAACAATCCAACAAATCAAATATTACAAGACAGACTAGCAGCAGCAGAGGGTGGTGTAGGAGCAGTAGTATTTGCATCTGGTACAGCAGCAATTTCTACAGGTTTATTAACGCTTTTAAGAGCAGGAGACCACATTGTAGCATCTAGCAGTTTGTACGGTGGTACATTTAATTTGTTAAATGTAACCTTACCAAGATTAGGTATTACAACTACTTTTGTAGATGCATCTAATCCAGAGAGTTTTGGTAAAGCAGTGAAAGAAAATACAAGAGCATTTTTTGTAGAGTCATTAGGAAATCCTAAGCTAGATGTTTTAGACTTAAAAGCAATTTCTAAAGAAGCAAAAGCAGCACAAGTGCCATTTATTGTAGATAATACAGTAGCATCACCAGCATTATTAAACCCAATAGAGCACGGTGCAAACTTGGTAATACACTCGCTAACAAAATACATAGGCGGACAAGGAACTTCTTTAGGAGGTGCAATTGTAGACGCAGGTACTTTTGACTGGACAAATGGAAAGTTCCCAGAGTTTACAGAACCATCTGCCGGGTACCACGGTTTGGTGTATAGTGAGGCTCTTGGTAATGCTGCATTTACGTATAAATTAATTTTAGAAGGTTTAAGAGATTTCGGAGGAGCTTTAAGTCCGTTTAATGCATTCCAAATTATACAAGGTTTAGAAACTTTACCAGTGCGTATAAAACAACATAGTGCAAACGCATTAGAATTGGCTACTTGGTTAGAGGGTAGAGATGAGGTTGCTTGGGTAAACTATCCAGGGTTAAAAAGCAATAAATACTATGACTTAGCTAAGGAGTACTTACCAAAAGGTCAAAGTGGCTTAGTTACATTTGGTGTAAAAGGTGGCTTTGAAGCTGCTAAAAAACTAACAGATGCCACTAAAATATTCTCTCTTTTAGCAAACATAGGAGATACAAAATCTTTAATAATTCACCCAGCAAGTACAACGCATCAACAATTAACAGCAGAGCAGCAAGAGGCTGCAGGTGTTGGTCAAGATTTAATTCGTTTATCTGTTGGTTTAGAGGATATAGAAGATTTAAAGTTAGACTTAGAAGAGGCTTTTAAAGCTATATCTACAGTTACAGCTTAATAAACTTACGTTCTCAAAATAAATTACAAATAACCTAATAATTATTTAGGTTAAAACAGCTTACTATGTTGCATCATATCAAACTAAAAAAATATACAACGCTAAGTGGTAGCACACAAGATATAGACTTGTCATATCAGGTATTTGGAGCAGAATTGCACACCGCGCCAATTGTACTTGTAAATCACGCTTTAACAGGTAACTCTAATGTTTCTGGTGAAGATGGCTGGTGGTCTACACTAATAGGAGAAGGTAAATGTATAGACACCACAAAATACACGGTATTGTCTTTTAATATTCCTGGTAATGGTTTTGATGGCTTTATTATAGAAAACTATAAAGATTTTGTAGCTAAAGATATTGCTCATTTGTTTTTATTAGGATTAAAAGAACTAAATATCAATTCGCTTTTTGCAATAATAGGAGGTTCTTTAGGAGGTGGTATTGCCTGGGAGATGGCTGCACTAAATCCAAAGTTAACTCAGCATTTAATTCCGGTTGCATCAGATTGGAAATCTACAGACTGGCTTATTGCAAACTGTCAAATTCAAGAACAGTTTTTGGTAAACTCTAAGCAACCTGTACATGATGCCCGTATGCACGCAATGTTATGCTACCGTACACCAGAATCTTTTAAGGCTCGTTTTAACCGAAGCACAAATGAAGAACAACAGTTATTTAATGTGGAAAGTTGGCTAACCCACCACGGTAAAAAATTGCAAGAGCGTTTTCAATTATCTGCATATAAGTTAATGAACCAGTTGTTAAAAACCATAGATATTACTAGAGATGGTAATGAGGCTTTTATTAACCTGCAAAATAGCAACACATCTATACATATTGTAGGTGTAGATTCTGATTTGTTTTTTACAGCCAAAGAAAATAAAGATACCTTTAAACAACTGGCACAAGCTAATAGTAATGTTACCTATGGTGAAATACACTCACTACATGGTCATGATGCGTTTTTAATAGAGTTTGATCAGTTAGAGCAATTGCTAAATGGTATTTTTAATGATCATAAAAAACGAGAAGAACTTAAGGTAATTAAGTTTGGAGGTAAGTCTTTAGCTAACGGAGAAGGTGTATCTAACGTAGTTACTAAAATAGCTTCTAAAGTTGCTAATTCTGAAAATATAGCGGTTGTGGTTTCTGCTCGCGGAGAATCTACAAATGTATTAGAACAATTGTTGGATTTAGCAGCAAGGGGAGAAGAGTATACTCTAGCTTTTAATGAGTTTAAAGCATATCAGCAAAATAGTTTAGCGTTAAATTTTTCTGAGGTATACACAGAAATTTTGCAAATTTTAGAAGGTGTTGCCTTGTTGGGTGATTATAGCTTAAAAATTAAAGATCAAGTTTTGGCATACGGAGAGTTGCTTTCTGCACAATATGTTGTAAAAGCACTTGCTAAAGAAGGTGTAAAAGCTGAGTTTATAGATTCTAGAAAAATAGTAAAAACTGATGCCAATTTTGGAAATGCAAACGTGTTAGAGGAGGTGTCTAAAGCTAAAACACAAAAATTAATTTCTAGTTTAGCTAGTAATGTTGTACCTGTTATTACAGGTTTTATTGGGTCTACAGAAGATGGTAAAACAACAACTTTAGGCAGAAACGGTAGTAACTATTCTGCCTCTTTATTTGCCAACTTTTTAAATGCTGTAGAGTTACAGAGTTATACACACGTAGATGGTATTTTTACCGCTAATCCAGATTATGTTTCTGATGCAAAACGTATAGAACAATTAAGCTATTCAGAGGCTAATGAACTGGCAAATTTTGGAGCAACTATTTTACACGCAAAAACCATAATTCCTTTATTAGAAAAAAATATTCCGTTACGTATTTTAAATACATTTAATGGTGATAATGAGGGAACATTAATTAGCGCAAAAACAACCAAAGAGGGTATAAAATCACTTTCTGTGATAGAAAATGTTGCTCTTGTAAACTTAGAAGGCCGTGGTTTGTTAGGTAAGGCTGGTATAGATGCACGAATATTTAAATCACTTGGCGATGAAAAAATTAGTGTTAGTATTATTTCCCAAGGTTCATCAGAACGTGGTATTGGTTTGGTGGTAGATGCTGTAAGTGCAGATAAGGCAAAACAGGTTTTAGAGCGCGAGTTTGCATCAGATTTTTATTCTAAAGACATCAATCTAATTACAGTGCAAAAAGATGTTTCTGTAATATCTATTGTTGGTCAGGATTTAAGTACGTTTCATAAACCATACAATGCATTAATAAAAAACCAAATTGTACCATTATTGTTTAATAATACGGTGTCTGGTAAAAACGTGAGTTTAGTGGTTAAAAAAGCTAGTTTGCACAAGGCTTTAAATGTAATGCACGGACAAATATTTGGTGTTGCTAAAAAAGTAAACATAGCTATTTTTGGTCACGGTACTGTTGGTGGTACATTAATAGAACAGTTATTAAAATCTGCTAAAGCCATAGAAGAACGTAAAGGAATTAACCTTAATGTTTTTGCCGTTGCTAACTCTAAAAAAGTACTACTAAGTAAAAAAGGAATTGGAAAAGATTGGCCTACTACGTTAAATGAAAAAGGAAAATCCTATGAGCTTACAGATATTTTTGAGTATGCAGAAAAACATCATTTAGAAAATTTAATAGCTATAGATAATACTGCAAATGAGGATTTTGTGGCTAATTATGTTGATTTGGTAGAAAATGGATTTGATCTAGTATCGTCTAACAAAATAGCAAATACTTTAGGTTTTGATTATTATAAAAACCTTAGAGACATATTAGCTAAAAACCAGAAGCAATATTTGTATGAGACTAATGTTGGTGCAGGTTTACCTTTAATAGATACTATTAAGTTATTGCACTTGTCGGGTGAAAATATTACTAGAATTAAAGGGGTGTTCTCCGGATCCTTAAGCTATATTTTTAATACGTATTCTGAAGCAGATGTACCTTTTTCTACAGTTTTAAAAGAGGCTATGGAAAATGGATATACTGAGCCAGACCCGCGTGAAGATTTATGTGGTAATGATGTTGGTAGAAAATTATTGATTTTAGCACGTGAGTTAGATTTAAGTAATGAATTTGCAGATATTAATATTCAAAATTTAATTCCGGAAGCATTAAGAGAAGGAAGCAAAACAGAATTTTTAAGTCAGTCTGATGCTTTAGATACGGCATTTTCTAAAATTAAGGCAGACCAAAAACCAAATCACGTTCTGCGTTATGTTGGTGATTTGCACGGTAATCTTCAAGAAGAAAAAGGAATTTTAGATGTAAAATTAGTGTCTGTTCCTAAAGAAAGTGCATTAGGACAAGTAAAAGGATCAGATTCTATTATCGAAATTTATACCGAGTCTTATGGTGAAAATCCATTAGTAATACAAGGTGCAGGAGCAGGAGCCGCCGTAACCGCAAGAGGTGTTTTTGGAGATATTTTAAGAATAGCCGAGAAAGGATAGACTTTGTATAGAAACTGGAGATAAGAGAGAAGGGGTAAGAAAATAGGACATAGAGAATAGAGTAAAGAAAAAAGAATATAGCGATAATGGCTAATAGCAGATAGTCAAGAATAAAAGAAATACTATGGATAATAAATTTGAAACTAACGCAATACGTACACAAATAGAGCGCTCTCAGTTTTTAGAGCATTCGGCACCTTTATACTTAACATCTAGTTACGTTTTTGAGGATGCAGAAGATATGCGTGCATCTTTTGCAGAGGAAAAAGATAGAAATATCTACTCTAGATATTCTAATCCTAATACGTCAGAATTTATAGAAAAAATATGCAAAATGGAAGGAGCCGAGGCTGGCTTTGCTTTTGCTTCTGGTATGGCTGCTGTGTTTTCAACTTTTGCTGCGTTAGTAGAGAGCGGAGATCATATTATATCATCTAAAAGTATATTTGGCTCTACACATAGTTTATTTGTTAACTTTTTCCCCAAATGGAACGTGACCACAAGTTATTTTGACGCTCATAATTTAGAAGGTATTGAGGCTTTAATCACTCCAAAAACTAAAATTTTATATGCCGAGTCACCTACTAATCCGGCTGTAGATATTTTAGATTTAGAAGTACTAGGTGTTATTGCAAAAAAACACAATCTTATTTTAATTATTGATAACTGTTTTGCATCGCCCTATTTACAACAACCTATAAAGTTTGGTGCAGATTTGGTGATACATTCTGGGACAAAATTAATAGATGGTCAAGGTCGTGTTTTAGCAGGTATAACGGTTGGAAGTGCAGATTTAATAGATAAGGTTTATCGTTTTTCTAGAATATCAGGGCCTGCATTGTCTCCTTTTAACGCGTGGGTATTGTCTAAAAGCTTAGAAACGTTAGCGATAAGAGTAGACAGGCATTCTGAAAATGCATTGAAGTTAGCCGAATATCTAGAGGCACACCCAAAAGTAAACTGGGTAAAATACCCTTTTTTAAAGTCGCACCCACAATACAAAGTAGCTAAAAAACAAATGAAAGCAGGTGGTTGTATTGTTGCTTTTGAAGTAAAAGGAGGTTTGCAAGCAGGCCAAGAATTTTTTAATGCAATTAAGTTGTTATCGCTTTCTGCAAACCTAGGTGATTCTAGAAGTATTGTAACTCACCCTGCATCTACAACGCATAGCAAACTTGCAGCAGAAGATAGAGTAGCTGTGGGTATTACAGATGGTACGGTTAGAGTTTCTGTAGGTTTAGAACATATAGATGATATTATTGCAGATATAAAGCAAGCATTGGGGTAAGTTGTAGTAATAAAGTATATATTTAGGCTTTTATAATAAGGGTTTAATTTAAAAATAGTTAGCTTAAAATCAGCACTTTTTTAAATCCCAATTTTGCCTATCTTTGTACTATGCTATCCAAAAAAACCAAATACGGGCTTAAGGCCTTAACTTATTTAGCTCAAAAAGAAGATAGGAATCCGGTTCCTATTGGAGAAATTGCGCAACAAAATAACATATCTCAAAAATTTTTAGAGAGTATTTTATTAATGCTTCGTAGAACAGGAGTTTTGTCTTCTAAAAAAGGCAAAGGTGGTGGTTATTACTTAATTAAAGAGCCATCAGAAATTTTAATGACAGATGTTATTAGAGTGTTAGAAGGGCCTATTGCAATGGTACCTTGTGTAAGTTTAAATTTTTATGAAAAGTGTGACGACTGCCCAGATGAGGGTACTTGTTCTGTTCACAAGCTAATGCTAAAAGTAAGAGACAGTGCTTTAGAAATCTATAAAAACACCACTCTTAGTAACCTTATTTAAAAGTCTATATTCTTTTTTTGTTTTTAACTGTATAACAGGGCAATTATTCTATTGTGTTCTGTTACAGATACTTCATATTCATCAAAAAAACTTCTTATTTTTTATTAATCTACTAAAACCATAGGATTTATGCGTTTTTTAACAGTTACTATCATTAAAAGTTTTACATTTGTAATTCCTACTAATTAAATAGGGTATTAAAAATTAAGTAAATGATTGCTGATCAATTGATTTTAAATAAAGAAACTTCTAAAGGAAGTTACAAGTCAGACAAACAGTCAGAGAGTCCTAAAAGGAGCATAGTAAAGTCTATTAGCTGGAGAGTAGTGGGTACAATAGACACTGTTTTAATTTCTTGGTTTGTTACAGGAACTTTAAAATTAGCATTCTCTATAGGTTTAATAGAATTAGTTACAAAAATGGTATTGTATTTTTTTCACGAACGTGTTTGGAATTCAATTAAGTGGGGTAAATAACATATAAGTATAGTAAAGATGAGTTTTACAGAAGATATCATAAAAAATTTAAATGCTCAGTTTAGAGGTATTCCGCCAGAAGAAATAATTTCTTGGGCTGTAGAATATGCAAAAAATGCTGTAATAACCACCAATTTTAGACCTTATGAGGTTGCTATATTAAATGCAGTAACAGCAATTAAAAAGGATATTCCTGTTATTTGGTGTGACACTGGTTATAATACACCAAATACATATAAACATGCAGAAGAGTTAATTTCTACACTAGATTTAAACGTAAAACTATATGTGCCTTTACAAACAAGTGCACACAGAGATGCTGTAATGGGAATACCATCTATAGAAGATCCAAAACATAAAGAGTTTACAGAGCAAGTTAAGTTAGAGCCTTTTAAAAGAGCTATGGCAGAACACAAGCCAGATGTATGGTTTACTAACTTAAGAAAAGGCCAAACGGCACTTAGAGATTCACTAGGAATTTTAAGCTTAAGCAAAGACGGAATTTTAAAAGTAAGTCCGTTTTACCACTGGTCAGATGTGCAGTTAGATGCATATTTAGCAGAACGTAATTTACCAAACGAACATAAATATTTTGATCCTACTAAGGTATTAGAAAATAGAGAGTGTGGTTTGCACACTTAGAATAAAGAGGATTAAAAAAGATATAAAACAAAACACCAATATTTTGGAAACATTGATAAAAGATACAAAATCACAAACAACAACCAATGCCTCTTTAGAAGGATTGGGTAATGCTTTGGAGAACGAAGCTATTTACATTTTTAGAGAAGTAGTAGCGCAGTTTGAAAAACCTGTTTTGTTGTTTTCTGGCGGAAAAGATAGTATTACTCTAGTACGTTTGGCACAAAAAGCATTTTGGCCGGCTAAAATACCTTTTCCTTTAATGCATATAGATACAGGTCATAATTTCCCTGAGACTATAGAGTTTAGAGATAAATTGGTTAAAGAATTGGGTGTGGAGCTTATTGTAAGAAATGTACAAGATTCTATAGACCAAGGTAAAGTAGTAGAAGAAACTGGTAAGTATGCAAGTAGAAATATGCTGCAAACTACAACCTTATTAGATGCTATAGAAGAGTTTAAGTTTGATGCCTGTATTGGTGGTGCTCGTAGAGATGAAGAAAAAGCAAGAGCTAAAGAACGTATTTTTTCAGTTCGTGATGATTTTGGACAATGGGATGAAAAGAATCAGCGACCAGAATTGTTTGATATGTTAAACGGTACTATAGAAATAGGTCAAAATGTACGTGTTTTTCCTATTAGCAACTGGACAGAGTTAGATGTGTGGAGCTATATTCAGAAAGAACAAATTGAAATTCCATCAATCTATTTTGCACACAAAAGAAATATCTTTTTAAGAGATGGCTTAATCTGGTCTGCAGAAGATGATGTTGTTTTTAGAGCAGAAGATGAGGTTGTAGAAGAACGTTGGGTGAGGTTTAGAACTGTTGGTGATATGTCTTGTACAGCAGCAGTGTTATCTAAAGCAGATTCTATAGATAAAGTAGTAGAGGAAATTAGAGATTCTAAAATATCTGAACGTGGTGCACGTATAGATGATAAACGTTCTGAAGCTGCAATGGAAAAAAGAAAACAACAAGGGTACTTTTAAAAAGTACAGACTACTTAGTCTAAAGTATATAAGTTAAAAAAGAAGTTTAAAACATAAAAGTAAGAGTAGCAAAGTCTTTGTACTTGCAACTTTATACTTAATACACATAAAATGAACGTACTAAAAATAGCAACAGCAGGTAGTGTAGATGATGGTAAAAGTACCTTAATTGGTAGGTTACTTTACGATACAAAATCACTAACTGAAGATAAACTAGAAGCCATTAAAAAAAGTAGTGAACAACGTGGGTATGATTACCTAGATTTTTCATTAGCTACAGATGGTTTAGTTGCAGAACGTGAACAAGGTATTACTATAGATGTGGCTCATATCTATTTTTCAACACCAACTAAAAGTTACATTATTGCAGATACACCTGGTCACGTAGAGTATACCAGAAATATGGTTACGGGTGCATCAACTTCTCAAGTAGCTATTATTTTAATAGATGCTAGAAAAGGTGTTATAGAACAAACATACCGTCATTTTTTTATCAACAATTTATTGCGTGTTAAAAACGTAATAGTTGCTGTTAATAAAATGGATTTGGTAGACTATTCTGAAGAGGTATTTAATAATATTAAAAAAGACTTTGAAGCTTTAAATGCAAAAAGTACTTATGCAGAACAAATAGTTAGTTATATTCCGGTTAGTGCCTTAAAAGGTGACAATATTGTAGACAAAACAGATGCAATGTCTTGGTATAATGGCGATACAATTTTAGGTCATTTAGAGGAGTTAGAAGCACAAGATTTATATGATGCTGGTAAGGTTCGTTTTCCTGTACAAACAGTAATTAGACCAAAAACAGATGAGTTTCACGATTTTAGAGGGTATGCTGGAAAAATTTCTGGAGGTAGCTTAAAAGTTGGTGATGCCGTAACTGTTTTACCTTCTTTAACTCAGTCTAAAATAAAAGAGATATTCTTTTTTGATAAAACATATGCAGAGGCACCAGCAGGAAGTTCTGTTAATATTACCTTAGAAGATGATATTAACATTACTAGGGGAGATATGCTTGTTAAAACAGATGAACTTCCAAAAATTGAAAAACAAGTTACTGCTACAGTTTGTTGGATGGATAGTAAAAACCTAGTACCAGGAACTAAGTATATTGTGCAACATAATACAAACCGTGTGCTATCTAAAATTGATAGTATAAATAGTGTTATAGCAACAGATTATACGGGAGAACAAGAAAACAATAATAAATTATCTTTAAATGAAATAGGAGAAGTTAGTATTAAACTTAGTAAGCCTATTTATTTTGATAGTTATAACGACAATAAATCTAACGGAGCTTTTATTTTAATTGATGCCCAAACCAATACAACGGCTGGTGCAGGATTTATAAGTTAAGCTAAAAGTCCATACAAAGAAGTGTTTTTACAGGCACTTTTTTATTTAAAATCCTATTAAATCCATAGGACAATAGTAATTATAAAAGCCATAATCATAAGCAAATGCAAAGTTTTAGAACAGAAATAGAAAACCCAGTAGTAGCTAAAGATATTATAGATTTAGAAGCTAAAATTAAACAGTTTAATGACGGTAAGTTAGACGAGGAAAAGTTTAGAAGCTTGCGTTTGGCTCGTGGTATTTATGGTCAGCGTCAGCCAGGCGTACAAATGATTCGTATTAAGTTGCCATATGGTAAAGTAACATCTACACAGCTTAAGCGTATTTGTGATGTATCTGAAGAATACTCTACAGGACGCTTGCACATTACTACGCGTCAAGACATACAAATACATTACGTAGATATAGAGCGTACACCAGAACTTTGGGCGCAATTGGCAAAGGATGATATTACTATTAGAGAAGCTTGTGGTAATGCAGTACGTAACATAACAGCTAGTGAAACCGCTGGTATAGATGTAGATGAGCCATTTGATGTATCTCCGTACGCACACGCAATGTTTCAGTATTTTTTAAGAAACCCGATTAGTCAAGAAATGGGAAGAAAATTTAAGGTTTCTTTTTCTTCTAGTGATGCAGATACAGGACTTTCTTATATGCATGATCTTGGTTTTATTGCAAAAATAGAAAACGGAGTTAGAGGTTTTAAAGTTCTTTTAGCAGGTGGTTTAGGCTCGCAGCCACGCCACGCAGAAGAGTTGTATACTTTTTTAGAGGCCGATAAAATTATTCCGTTAATGGATGGTGTTATTCGTGTTTTTGACAGGTACGGAGAACGTAAAAGTAGAGCAAAAGCCAGAATGAAATTTTTGCTTAAGGATATTGGTTTAGATGGTTTTAGAGCATTGCTAGAAGAAGAACAAAATGCAATTCCACAAGATTCTTTTCCTGTAGATGTAGATGCGTATCCAAAGGTAAAAGTAGCAAATGCTAAAGTACCAGAAGTAGCAATTAAAAATACAGAAGCTTTTGAGCAATGGAAAAGGACAAACCTTGTGCCTCAAAAACAACAGGGCTATGTAGCTATTGGTATAAAAGTAAAGTTAGGAGATTTTTATATTGAAGAAGCTCGTCAATTAGCAGATTTAGTAGATGCGTATGCAGCCGGAGAATTTCGTTTGTCATTGCGTCAAAACATCCTAATACCTTATGTAAAAGAAGAATTGGTTCCTTTCTTTTATACAGAGCTAGAAAAACTTGGTTTTGTAGAGGCTGGTTATAACAAAGCATCAGATATAACTGCTTGTCCTGGTACAGATACTTGTAATTTAGGTATTGCTAGTAGTACTGGTATTGCAGCAGAGTTAGAAAGAGTAATTACAGAAGAATATCCACAATACATAAACAATAAAGATGTTGTTATAAAAATTAGTGGATGTATGAATGCCTGTGGTCAGCACAATATGGCAAACATAGGTTTTCAAGGGATGTCTGTACGTACAAAAGATAAGTTGGTAGCACCTGCTTTACAAGTATTGTTAGGTGGTGGTAATTTAGGTGATGGTAATGGTGTTTTTGCAGATAAAGTTGTAAAAGTACCAAGTAAAAGAGGTCCAGAGGCATTGCGTTTAATTTTAAACGATTTTGACGCTAATGCAAACGGACAATCATTTACTGAGTATTACAAAGAAAAAGGAGAGCATTATTTTTATGACTTTCTAAAACACCTTACAGCTATAGATAATTTAACTCCAGAAGATTTTATAGACTGGGGAAATACAGAACGCTATGAAAAAGCTATTGGTGTAGGCGAGTGTGCTGGTGTTGTTATAGATTTAATTGCAACTTTATTGTTTGAGAGCGAAGAAAAAATTGAAAACGCTGCTGCTGCATTGGAAGATAAAAAATGGTCTGCTAGTATTTTTCATTCGTATTCTGCAATGGTAAACTCTGCTAAAGCATTGCTTACAGCACAGAACACAAAAACAAATACCCATATTAGCATTATTAAAGATTTTGATACTCATTTTGTGTCAAACGGCTTAATAGAATTAAAAACTTCTTTTGAGGAGTTGGCGTTGCAAATAAAAAGCAACAAACCAACGCAAGAATTTGCAGAAGCATACCTTAGAGATTCTAAAGTGTTTTTAGAAGTTGTACAAAAGTTTAGAGAAAAAGAATTAGCAGAAGCTTAAAATTATGGCAAACAAACAAAACACAAACGGACTACTTACAGTAGTTGGTGCAGGCCCAGGAGATGCAGAACTTATTACGCTAAAAGCTATTAAAGCATTGCAAAATGCAGATGTTGTTTTGTTTGATGCTTTGGTAAATAAAGAATTGCTAACCTATGCAGCAAATGCAGAGCATATTTTTGTAGGTAAAAGAAAAGGGTGTTACGCGTACCAACAAGAACAAATTAACGAGCTTATTGTAAGCAGAGCAAAAAGTCACGGTAATGTAGTGCGCTTAAAAGGGGGCGACCCATTTATTTTTGGTCGTGGCTCAGAAGAAATGGAATATGCCGCTAGTCACGGTGTAACAGTAGCTATGGTTCCGGGGATTTCTTCTTCAATAGCAGTACCAGCTTTTCAAAATATACCGGTTACAAAAAGGGGAGCTTCAGAGAGTTTTTGGGTAATAACAGGTACAACTAAAAATCATAAATTATCTACAGATGTGCACTTGGCAGCAAAGTCTAGCGCAACAGTAGTAATTTTAATGGGTATGGGTAAATTATCAGAAATTGTACAGTTATTTCAGCAACAAGGTAAAGCAGAAACACCTGTGGCAATTATTCAAAACGGAACTACCGTTAATGAAAAAGTTGGCGTTGGTACCATATCAACCATAGAAAAAGTAGTACAAGAAAATGAGTTGTCTAATCCTGCAATTATTGTAATTGGAGAAGTTGTAAAGCATAGAGCGCAATTACATAAAGTACAACAACAGATAAAAACAAAAGAAGTAGTAGTAAATTAAGTGGTACAGTTATTTGGTTATTTTTGATAAGGTAAACAAAACAGTAACACTAAAAATAAAGTAATGGAACGTAACAATTTATATCCAGTTTTTTTAAAAACGTCTCAACTACACGTACTAATAGTAGGTGGTGGTAATGTGGCAGAAGAAAAACTACGCTTTTTAACTAAGTCTAGTCCAGATGCTGTGGTAACAATGGTGTCTCCTTGGTATGCAGAAAAAACGTTACAACTGGCAAATAAATTTAATGTTACTACTATTACAGATGTCTACAATATTAGTTATTTAGATGCCAAACATATGGTAGTTGCAACTACAGATAATGTAGAGGTTAATGTGCAAGTGTATAAAGATTGTAGAGCGCAATTTAAATTGGTAAACGTAGCAGATAATCCTCCGTATTGCGATTTTTATATGGGCGGAATTGTAACCAAAGGCAATGTAAAAATTGGTATTTCTACCAACGGTAAGTCGCCAACAACAGCAAAACGTTTGCGCCAGTTTTTTGAAGACGTAATACCTGAAGATATTAATAAAATGGTTCAAAACTTAAACGACTATAGAAAAACCATAAAAGGAGATTTTGAAGAAAAAGTAGATAAAATGAACCAGATTACAAGTTCCTTAGTAGATAAAAAAGATAATAATTAAAACATTTAAATGAGAGTAGATACTCATTAGTAAGTACAAAATTAAAATTATGATTAAGACAGATATATTAATTATTGGCGCAGGACCAACAGGATTGTTTACCGTTTTTGAGGCAGGTTTGTTAAAACTAAAATGCCATTTAATAGATGCATTGCCACAACCAGGCGGACAATGTGCAGAGATATATCCTAAAAAACCAATTTATGATATTCCTGCTTTTCCAGAAATTTTAGCAGGTGATTTGGTTACCAATCTAATGGAGCAAATAAAATCTTTTGAGCCTGGTTTTACACTAGCAGAAAGAGCAGATACTTTAGATAAGTTAGACGATGGTACTTTTGTGGTAACCACAAACAAAGGCACAAAGCACAATGCACCAGTTGTTGTAATTGCTGGTGGTTTAGGATCTTTTGAGCCTAGAAAACCGCAAATAGAGAACATTCTTAATTTTGAGGATAAAGGTGTTGCTTATATGATTAAAGACCCAGAAGTATACAGAGACAAAAAAGTTGTTATTGCTGGTGGTGGAGATTCTGCATTAGACTGGGCAATATTTTTAGCAGACGTAGCAGCAGAAGTATCTTTAGTACACCGTAGAAACGAGTTTAGAGGTGCTTTAGATTCTGTAGAAAAAGCATCAGAACTTGCAAAAGCAGGTAAAATAAAATTGTTTACAGAGGCACAAGTAACCAAACTATACGGAGATGATCATTTAGAGGCTGTAGTTGTAAAATACAACGACGAGGAAAAAGGAGAAAGCTATGTAGAAGTAGATAATTTTATTCCGTTATTTGGACTATCGCCTAAATTAGGACCAATAGGAGATTGGGGATTAGAAATAGAGAAAAATGCTATAAAAGTAGACAACTCTTATGATTACCAAACCAACATTCCTGGTGTATATGCCATTGGTGATGTTAACACCTATAAAGGAAAACTAAAACTAATTTTATCTGGTTTTCATGAAGCAGCCGTAATGTGCCAAAGCGCATACCAACGCATAAACCCAGGCAAACGCTATGTAATGAAATACACAACCGTAGGTGGTGTAGAAGGTTTTGATGGTTCAAAAAAAGAAGCCAAAAAAGAAGTTGTACAAAGCATTTCGTAAAAATATTACAATTTTAAGCCTATATGTGTAAAAAACACGTGTAGGCTTAAAAATTACCAGCAATATTTGGTTATAAAAAAGTTGTGCTGTTACTTTGTGGCATAATTAGTTCATTAATACACTGAAAACGTTATCAAGAAAGGTGGAGGGATTAGACCCTATGAAACCTTAGCAACCCTTTATTCTTATTTAAAGAAGGTGCTACATTCTACTACGTTGTTACATACAACACGGCAGATAACTCACAAATTAGTAAAGACATTCACAGTCTTCTCTCATTTACCTTACTTGATATTTTATTTATAGCGTTCCATTTGTTTGCAAGCACAAATGGCCAGGCTTTCTGCTGTATTTTTTGGTTTTAGCAAACAGGTTTTACAAACCGTTGCAACCAAAAAGATGCCGCATCAATCCTTAACGCACAACACAATATTATACGGTACAATGAAAAGGATACAAGACATATTAAAAGAAAGAATTTTAGTGCTAGACGGTGCAATGGGTACAATGTTACAGCGCTACAAATTCACCGAAGAAGATTTTAGAGGCAAACGTTTTGCAGACTGGGAACATCCATTACAAGGCAATAACGATTTACTCTCTCTAACTCAGCCAGAAGCTATAGCAGAAGTACACCGTAAATATTTTGCAGCTGGGGCAGACATTGTAGAAACCAACACCTTTTCTGGTACAACTATAGCAATGGCAGACTATTTTATGGAAGATTTAGTGTACGAGCTAAATTATGAGTCGGCACGTATTGCAAAACAAGTTGCAGATGAGTTTACAGCAAAAGAACCACACAAACCAAGGTTTGTAGCAGGTAGTATTGGACCCACCAATAAAACCGCAAGTATGTCTCCAGACGTTAACGACCCAGGTTTTAGAGGTGTTACTTTTGATGAACTTAGAATAGCTTACAAACAACAAGTAGAAGCATTGTTAGATGGTGGCTCAGATATCTTATTAGTAGAAACCATTTTTGATACCCTTAATGCAAAAGCAGCACTTTTTGCCATAGAAGAAGTAAAAGAAGAGCGTAATATAGATGTTCCTATAATGGTAAGTGGTACAATTACAGATGCCTCTGGCAGAACCTTATCAGGGCAAACAGCAGAAGCTTTTTTAATATCTATAAGTCATATTCCTATTTTATCTGTTGGTTTTAATTGTGCTCTAGGAGCAAGTCAATTGGTACCGCATTTAGAGGTATTGGCAGCAAAAACAGATTTTGGAGTATCTGCACATCCAAATGCAGGTTTGCCAAATGCATTTGGTGAGTATGATGAGACTGCAGAGCAAATGGCAGCACAAATAAAAGAATACTTAGATAAAAGCTTGGTAAATATTGTTGGTGGTTGTTGTGGTACAACACCAGAACACATTAATGCAATTGCTAATTTGGTAAAAGATTACAAACCCAGAAATATTGCTTTAGAAACTGTCTAATATGAAAAATTTAAAACCTAAATATTTAAAACTTTCAGGATTAGAACCATTGGTTGTTACACCAGATACTAACTTTATTAATGTAGGTGAACGTACTAACGTAGCTGGTTCTAAAAAGTTTTTAAGGCTAATAAAAGAAGAAAAGTTTGATGAAGCTCTAGATATTGCACGCCACCAAGTAGAAGGTGGGGCGCAAATTATAGACATTAATATGGATGACGGACTTATAGATGGCAAAGAAGCTATGGTTAAGTTCTTAAACCTAGTTATTGCAGAACCAGATATTGCTAGAGTTCCTATAATGATAGACAGCTCTAAATGGGAAATTATAGAAGCTGGTTTACAAGTGGTTCAAGGTAAATGTGTGGTAAACTCTATAAGTCTTAAAGAAGGAGAAGAAGAATTTATACACCACGCCAAACTTATTAAGCGTTACGGTGCAGCCGTAATTGTAATGGCTTTTGATGAGGTAGGACAGGCAGATAATTATGAACGTAGAATAGAAATAGCTAAACGTTCTTATGATGTTTTGGTAAACAAGGTAAACTTTGCACCAGAAGACATCATTTTTGATCTTAATATTTTTCCTGTTGCTACCGGTATGGATGAGCATAAACGCAACGCCATAGATTTTATAGAAGCTACAGCTTGGGTAAAGGAAAATTTACCACATTGTAGTGTAAGTGGAGGTGTTAGTAATGTGTCGTTTTCTTTTAGAGGTAACAACCCTGTGCGTGAGGCTATGCACTCAGTTTTTTTATACCACGCCATACAGGCAGGTATGAATATGGGAATTGTAAATCCTACTATGCTAGAGGTTTATGATGATATTCCTAAGGATTTATTAGAGCGTGTAGAAGATGTAATGTTAGACCGTAGGGATGATGCTACAGAACGTTTGTTAGATTTTGCAGAAACGGTAGTTGGTAAGGCAAAAGAGAGCACGGTAGATTTATCATGGAGAGAAGAACCTATACAAAACCGTATTACTAGAGCATTGGTAAAAGGTATAGACCAGTATATTGTAGAAGACGTAGAAGCAGCTAGGCAAAGTGTAGACAAACCTATTGAGGTTATAGAAGGTCATTTAATGACTGGGATGAATGTTGTTGGTGATTTGTTTGGTAGCGGAAAAATGTTTTTACCGCAGGTTGTAAAGTCAGCACGAGTAATGAAAAAAGCGGTTGCTTACTTATTGCCTTATATAGAAGAGGAAAAACTTAAGAATCCGCAAGAGGGAGAGTCTTCTTCTGCAGGTAAAATTTTAATGGCTACTGTTAAAGGAGATGTGCATGATATTGGTAAAAATATTGTGGGCGTGGTTTTAGCATGTAACAATTATGAGATTGTAGATTTAGGGGTAATGGTGCCACCAGAAAAAATTATACAAGCTGCTAAAGATGAAAATGTAGATGTTATTGGTTTAAGCGGATTAATAACACCGTCTTTAGATGAAATGGTTTTTTTAGCTAAGGAAATGGAGCGCCAAAACTTTACTGTGCCTTTGCTTATTGGTGGTGCAACTACTAGCAAAGCACATACTGCAGTAAAAATAGATCCGCAGTATAAAAATGCTGTAGTGTATGTAAACGATGCTTCTAGAGCGGTTACTGTTGTTGGAGATTTATTGCAAAAAGAAACCAAAGATGCTTTTAAAAAGACAATTAAATTAGACTATGAAGAGTTTAGAAAACAATTTTTAAAACGTACCAAACATAAGGAGTATTTACCTATTGCAGATGCGCGTAAAAATAAATATAAAATAGATTGGAAAACATCAGAAATTGTAAAACCAAATGCACTTGGAATACAAGTTATAGAGGAATATGATTTAAATAAGTTGGTTGAGTTTATAGACTGGACTCCTTTTTTTAGAAGCTGGGAGTTGCACGGTAAATTTCCAGATATTTTAACTGATGAAATTGTAGGTACACAGGCTACAGATTTGTTTGCAGAGGCGCAACAAATGCTTACAAAGCTTATTGATGAAAAACTACTAACCGCAAAAGCAGTTTTTGGTTTGTTTAAAGCCAATACAATTAATGATGATGATATTGAGCTAGAAACACCTAACGGAAAACATACCTTTAGAACCTTACGTCAGCAATTAAAGAAGTATGCAGGTAAGCCAAATTTTGCATTGTCTGACTTTATTGCGCCTAAAGAAACAGGTAAAGAAGATTATATAGGTTGTTTTTGCGTAAGTACTGGTTTTGGAGCAGAAGAAATAGCCGAAAATTACCGTAAAAACTTAGACGATTACAATTCTATTATGGTAAAAGCTTTAGCAGATAGGCTAGCAGAAGCTTTTGCAGAATGCTTGCATAAAGATATTAGAACTACACATTGGGGTTATGCTAGTAATGAATCTTTGGATAATGAAGCTTTAATTAAAGAGGAATACAAAGGTATAAGACCTGCACCAGGATATCCTGCTTGTCCAGACCACCTAGAGAAACCTACTATCTGGGATATTTTAAAAGTAAAAGAAACAATAGGTGTAGAACTTACAGATAGTTTGGCAATGTGGCCAGCTGCATCTGTATCTGGTTATTATTTTGCAAATCCAGAGGCTCGCTATTTTGGAGTTGGAAAAATTAAAGAAGACCAAGTTGAAGATTTTGCAGCTCGTAAAAATATAGCATTAGAAACGGCTTTAAAATGGCTTGCACCAAATATAGCAGATGATTAATAGTATGTTGTTGCGTTAGGGATTAAGGTATTGTTGAAGCTCTTTTATGGTTTTTCTCCATAAAAAGCGACTACCGAAAGCCCGACCGTAGGAACGCCAAAAAATATAAAAATGAAAGTAACCGACCATATTAAAAACGCAAACGGAAAAACATTGTTTTCTTTTGAAATTATACCGCCTGTAAAGGGGAGAAATATTCAGGAATTATACGGAAACATAGATCCGTTAATGGAGTTTAAACCGCCTTTTATTGATGTTACCACGTCTAGAGAAGAGTATATTTATATAGACCGTGATGGATTGTTAGATAAAAAACTTACGCGTATGCGCCCAGGAACGGTTGGTATTTGTGCGTCTATAAAACATAAATATGATGTAGATACTGTGCCGCATGTTTTGTGTGGTGGTTTTACTAGAGAAGAAACAGAATATTTATTGGTAGATTGTCATTACCTTGGTATAGATAATGTTATGGCACTGCGTGGTGATGCTATGCGAGAGCAAAAGTATTTTGAGCCTACAAAAGGAGGGCACAAATATGCAGTGAGCTTGGTAGAACAAATACAAAAACTTAATTGTGGTACTTATTTGCATGAGGTTATAGAAACGGATAATTGCTCTGATTTTTGCATTGGTGTTGCCGGTTACCCAGAAAAACATATGGAAGCACCATCTTTATTAACTGACTTAAAACGCTTAAAACAAAAAGTAGATGCTGGTGCAGATTATGTGGTTACACAAATGTTTTTTGATAATAGTAAGTATTTTGAGTTTGTAAAGGCTGCTAAAGATTTTGGAATTCATGTGCCAATTATTCCGGGAATAAAACCAATTGCTGTTAAAAAACACCTACAGTTACTACCACAAGTTTTTAAAATTGATGTACCACAAGACTTAGTAGATGCTGTTGAGGATTGTAAGGATAATAAAGCAGTGCGCCAAGTTGGGGTAGATTGGGCTATACAACAATCTAAGGAGTTAAAAGCTGCTGGTGTACCTGTGTTGCATTACTACTCTATGGGTAAGTCTGACAATATTAAGGCTATAGCAAAAGAACTTTTTTAATTTTTGTAAGTATTAGCCTATAAAGATTTGCTGTAGGTGTAAAATTGCTATTTTTGCACGCAATGAATATAAGAATCCTTTTTATTGCCTTGTTTTCTGTAGGGTGTTTTGCTCAGCAGAAAAGTAAAATAGTAATAGATGCAAATCAGTTTTACGGCTCTATTGCATTACATAATAATAGTATTGCGCATTTAATTAGTGCGCACCCAGCTGGTTTTATTTTAAGTTATAATAAAAAAACTTTTGGTGATGAGGCTTGGGAACAACTTTATAATTATCCAGATTTAGGATACTCGTTTATTTACCAAGATATGAATAATAGTACGCTTGGTAAAAACTATGGTGCGTATGCACATTACAATTTTTATTTTTTTAAAAGAAATGTACAGCTTAGAGTAGGGCAAGGTATTGCATATACTACAAACCCTTATGATAAAGTAACTAACTTTAGAAACAATGCATATGGGTCTGATATTTTAAGTAGTACCTATGCAATGGTTAATTACCATAAAGAGAATATTTATAAGGGCTTGGGTTTTAAAGCCGGACTAACATTAATTCATTATTCTAACGCAAACTTTAAAGCGCCAAATACATCTACAAACACCATTGCATTAAATGCAGGTTTAACGTATGACCTAGACGGAGGAAAAAAAATACCATACAAGACCATTACAGATACTACAAATTACAACCAACCTATACACTTAAATGTAGCTTTTAGAGGTGGTGTTAATGAAAGTGATGTTATTGGTTTGGGACAATCTCCTTTTTATATTTTATCTGCTTATGCAGATAAAAGAATTGGTAGAAAAAGTGGATTTCAGTTAGGTGCAGATGTTTTCTTTTCTAAATTTTTAAAGGAATTAATTACATACAATTCTATTGCTTTTCCTGAGAAGGAAGTAGATGCTAATGACGATTATAAACGTGTTGGTGTTTTTGTTGGACACGAGTTGTACATAAACAAAATGTCTGTAGTAACACAACTAGGCTATTATGTATATTACCCGTTTGATTTTGAAGGTAGAATGTATAATAGAATGGGACTTAAGCGTTACTTTGGAGATAAAATGTTTGCTGCAGTTACTTTAAAATCTCACGCTGCTAAAGCAGAGGCCGTAGAGTTTGGAGTTGGAATCCGTTTTTAAAAATATGAAGATGATTACAAGAAAACAGATTAAAAATATAGGATTACAAATTACGGGTAAATCAATTTTGTTATACACTTTAACACTTGCTTTAGTGTATGGTTGTAATAGTGAAAATGTATCTGATTGTTTACAGAACGCAGGAGATATAATTACAGAAGAAATAGTAGTAGAACCGTTTACTACTATTACTATTTTTGAAAACTCTGCTTTAGTAATAAAAGAAGGTCCTGTGCAAAAAGTTGAGGTAGAAACAGGAGAATATTTGCGTAGTGATATAGATGCAAAAGTTGTAGATGGTAAGTTGCTCTTAACTAATACTAACGGTTGTAATTTTACTAGAGACTATGGTTTAACTACTTTTTATGTTACTGCACCAAATATAACATCTATACGTAGTAGTACAGGTTTTGATATTAGTAGTGATGGGATTTTAAGTTACCCAAATTTGAGCCTTTTATCTGAAGATTTTGGTGACTCAGAAGCAGATTTTACAACTGGGTCTTTTGATTTAGAATTATCTGGTACAAGAGTTTCTTTGGTTTCTAACGGAGCTGCTTATTTTAAATTAAAAGGAACAGCAGAAAGTTTAAATGTTGTTTTTGCAGCTGGAGACTCTAGATTAAATGCCGAAAATTTATTAGCTAAAAATGTAAGTGTAAACCACAGAAGTTCTAATGATATGCTGGTAAATCCGGAAGAGAGTATATCTGGTACAATTAGAGGTGTTGGTGATGTTATTAGTTTTAACAAACCAAATGTTGTAAATGTAGAGGAGCTTTATAAAGGAAAGCTTATATTTAAAGAGTAATAATTAAAGTTGCTTAATATTGAGTTTTAAAAGATTCTTCTCTTATTTTTCTAATAGAATTGGTAGAAATAAACCAAAAAAAACAACAAATAGTATTAGCTATAGTAAGGCTGATAAACTACTGCAATCTTTAATAAGTAATGCAAAAGTTCCAGGTATTGCTATTAAAGTAACACAACACAATAAAACTATTTTTGATAAAGGATATGGATTTTCTGATCTAGAAAAGAAAACGCAAATAAACACTGCAACATCTGTATTTAGAATAGCAAGCGTTTCTAAGCCCATTGCTGCAACTGCATTAGCTATAATGGTGCAAGATGGTGTAATAGATTTGGAAGAGTCTTTTTATACTTATGTTCCTTATTATCCTAAAAAAAAGTACGACTTTACAATTAAACAATTGGCTACTCATACCGCAGGTATACGTGGTTACAGAGGAAAAGAATATGGTTTAAATATACCATATACTATTAAAGATAGTATTGTTATTTTTAAGGATGATGATTTGCTTTTTAAACCGGGAACAAATTACCATTACAATAGTTATGATTGGGTTTTATTGTCACTAGCAATGCAAGAGGCAAGTGGTGTACCTTTTGAAGATTATGTGCAAAAAAAAGTTTTAGATCCTTTACAAATGAAGCACACATTTGCTGAAGTAAAAGGGAGCTTTATAAAAGGTATTACTCAGTTTTACTCTCAAAAAAAACTTGGTTTTAGAAAAGCATTGGAAGTAAACAATTATTACAAGCTTGCTGGTGGCGGGTTTTTATCTACAACTACAGATATTGTAAAACTAGGGAACGCTTATTTAAAAGGTGATTTTTTACAAGAAGCTATACAGCAACAATTTTTAACAGCGCAAGAAGTAAAAGGTGAGTCTACCTACTATGGTTTAGGTTGGCAAGTAAGTACAGATAAAAAAGTCAATGCGTATTACGGCCATATTGGTAATGGCGTAGGCGGCTACTCAAACTTTTTTGTGTATCCAAAGCAACAATTGGTACTTAGTATATTAACCAATTGTACCAACCCTAATATACAAGATGTGTTGGATGAGGTTGTGCTAGAGTTTGTAGAAAAAGCAAAAGAGTTTACCCTGTAATCTCTGTAAATAAACTTTCTAAGTTTTTATTTTTACGGCTAAGTTGTAGTGTTTTTAGCTGGTTGTCGTGAGCAAAGTCAAACACAGCAGGGCGCATATCTACATCAGTATCAAAAGTAATTTCATAAACAAAACCAGCAGTATTTTTAACAGCAACCACATTTGGTAGTCTGTTTAGTAGTTGCTCTTCAACTCTATAATCAAACTCTACTTCTATAATTTGTTCTTTAGCGTCTCTTAGGTCGGTTAACTTTTTATCTGCAACAACTACACCTTTATTAATAATTACAACACGGTCACAAACGGCTTCTACTTCTTTCATAATATGTGTAGATAGTAAAATGGTTTTTTCTTTACCAATGTCTTTAATTAGTTTACGTATTTCTAAAAGTTGGTTAGGATCTAAACCAGTTGTAGGTTCATCTAGTATTAAAACTTCAGGGTTATGTAATAATGCAGCAGCCAAGCCAACACGTTGTCTGTATCCTTTAGATAGTTGGTCTATTTTTTTATGAGCCTCAGGTGTTAAACCAGTTTGTTCTATAACTTCTTCAATTCTAGTTTTAGATACTTTGTAAACATTAGCATTAAAAGCTAAGTATTCTTTTACATACATATCTAAGTACAAAGGGTTGTGTTCTGGTAAGTAGCCAATACTTTTTTGTACATTAATTTTATCAGCAACGCTAAACTCATTTACAGCAGCATCTCCACTATCAGCTAAAATATAAGTAGTAAGTATTTTCATAAGTGTAGACTTACCAGCTCCATTAGGACCTAAAAAGCCAACAATTTCACCTTTGTTTATAGTAAAGGAAACATTATCTAGAGCTTTTTGACTGCCAAAAGTTTTACTGATGTTTTGTACCGAAATAGACATACTTATATTTTTTATCAAAAATAACGTAAATAAGTGAATTTTGTTTTTAAATCAGATAAGAAAAAAAGGCGATTTTTAACGTTTCAAAACAATATTCATTAACATAACATTAACATTTTTAAAAACGCAACTCTTAATAAAATGTTAAAAAAATAACACAGGTATTAAATAATGTTAGATGAGTGAAAAAAAATAATAATAAAATTTGTTTTTTAAATTTAATAATTACCTTAGCCACATATTACAAGAACAATGAACACAAGATATTTCTGGAACGGTTTTTATTTTTACTTCTTTTTTAAGAGAGGTACGGGACTGTTGTAGTATATTTAAAATATAGATATAAATTAAAGTCCCGTGTATAACGGGACTTTTTTTATACAAAAAATTGACGTTTAAGTAGATAAAAAGAAATGGCATTAAAAATTGCAATACAAGGTATAAAGGGTTCTAACCACCACCAAGTAGCTAATGAGTTTTTTGGTGAAGATGTAGAATTGGTAGAGTGTCTTTCTTTTGATGAGCTAATTCATCAACTAATGACGGGTTACGCAGATAAAGCAGTTATGGCTATAGAAAACTCAATTGCAGGTTCTATAATACCAAATTATGCGCTTGTTTATAATAACGATTTACATATAATTGGAGAGCATTATCTAAATATTCATCATCATTTAATGGCTTTAGAAGGTCAAAAAATTGAAGATATACAAGAGGTACATTCTCACCCAATGGCACTATTACAATGTAAAGATTTTTTAAAAGCATACTCACATATAAAATTGGTAGAATCTGTAGATACAGCAGAAACAGCACAGCGTATAGAAAAAGATAACTTAAAAGGTATTGCGGCTATTGCGCCAAAAGTAGCATCAGAATTATACAATTTAGAAGTTGTAGCATCAGAAATACAAACCATTTCTAATAATGCAACCCGTTTTATTATTCTTAAAAAGGAAAATAAAGAGTTGCCAGAAGAAGAAATAAACAAGGCATCATTACGCTTTGTTTTAGACCATAAACGTGGCAGTTTAGCGGCAGTTTTAAATGTAATGAGCGATTGTAACCTTAACTTAACAAAAATACAATCACTACCAGTAATAGAACAACCTTGGAAATACTCTTTCTTTGTAGATGTAACTTTTTTAAAGTACAAAGATTATAAAAAAGCCAAAGCCTTATTGCAAATTATGGCAGAAGAATTTAAAGTTTTAGGAGAATACAAAAATGCAAGAGGATGATAACTGCAGATAGATTAGAACATATACAGGAATACTATTTTTCTAAAAAACTTAGAGAAGTACGTGGGTTAATGGCCAATGGTAAGCCTATTATTAATATGGGAATTGGTAGTCCAGATTTGGCACCATCTGAAATAGTCGTAGATGCTATAAAAAATGCAGTAGAAGATACAGGTGCACACCAATACCAAAGCTACCAAGGGTTACCAGAATTAAGAGAAAGCATAGCTGCTTTTTATAAAAATAATTTTAGTGTTACTGCAGATCCACTTAATGAAATTTTACCATTAATGGGATCCAAAGAAGGTATTTTACACATTAGCATGGCTTTTTTAAATGTTGGTGATGCGGCTTTAATTCCAAACCCAGGATACCCAACATATACATCTGTAACTAATTTAGTAGGAGCAGAACCTATGTATTATGACCTTGTATCAGATAATAATTGGTTTCCTGATTTAGATGCTTTAGAAAAGCAAGATTTATCTAAGGTAAAAATAATGTGGGTATGTTACCCGCATATGCCAACAGGAGCTGTGGCAACTAAAGAACAATTACAAAAGTTAGTTGCATTTGCCTTAAAAAACAATATTTTATTGGTGAATGATAACCCTTATAGTTTTGTTTTAAATACTGCGCCAACAAGCATTTTAAGTATAGAAGGAGCTAAAGATTGTGCCTTAGAATTAAACTCGCTTAGCAAAACTTTTAATATGGCCGGCTGGCGTGTAGGTATGGTTTTGGGAAGCGCAGAACATATAAATGCTGTATTAAAAGTAAAAAGTAATATGGACTCTGGTATGTTTTATGGTATACAAAAAGGAGCTATAGCAGCATTAAAAAGTAGTAAAGATTGGTTTACAGAATTAAATAAGGTGTATGCTACACGTAGAGATTTAATTTTTCAATTAGCAGACAAGTTAAATTGTACTTATGATAAAAATGCTGTAGGAATGTTTGTTTGGGCAAAGCTGCCTATAGGTAGTATTTCATCAGAAGAATTTATAGATGAAGTATTGTACAGTAAAGATGTGTTTATAACACCAGGAACGATTTTTGGAAGTAACGGAGAAGGGTATATACGTTTTTCATTATGTGTAACCCAAGAGAAAATTAAAGAAGCAATAAGTAGATTTTAAAAAGGAGTAGCGGTATTAAAGTTTAGTAATAAGTAAGTTTTACGACCAACATCTTTACTATTATATAAAATAAGGAATGAACGTATTTGTAATTGGCATAGGATTAATAGGTGGCTCAATGGCCAAGGATATTAAAAGAATAAATGCTAGTGCTAAAATTTATGGTGTAGATATTAATGATGCACATATAGAAGAGGCATTGTCTTTAGGCGTAATAGACCAAAAGGCAAGTTATCATGATTTGCAGTTGGCAGATGTAGTAATTGTTAGTATTCCTGTAGATGTAATGGTAGTAGAGTTGCCAAAAATATTAGATGCTATTAATGATGATGCTATTGTATTGGATGCAGGTTCTACAAAAGGCTTAATTTGTAAACAGGTAGAAAACCACCCTAAAAGGAGGAATTTTATAGCCTGTCATCCTATAGCTGGTACAGAGTTTAGTGGTCCGTCTGCAGCTATAGAAAATTTGTTTAAAGGCAAAACAAATATTATTTGCGAAGTAGAAAAAACAGCATTTAAGTTGCAGGAAAAAGCATTAGATCTTTTTAGAGATATGGGTATGCGTATACGTTATATGAATGTAGATGCTCATGACAAACACATAGCTTACGTGTCTCATTTATCTCATATTAGTTCTTTTATGTTAGGAAAAACGGTTATTGAAAAAGAAAAGAATGAACGCGATATATTTGATATGGCAGGCAGTGGATTTGAGAGTACTGTGCGTTTAGCAAAAAGTTCACCAGCAATGTGGACGCCAATTTTTAAGCAGAATAAAACAAATGTTTTAGAAACATTAGAAGAGTACATTCAGAATTTAAAAGCCTTTAAAGAAATGATTGAAGAAGACAATTATACAGGCATTTATAATGAAATGGAAAGTACAAACAAGATAAAAGAAATATTAAAAGGAATACCCCAGAATAAAAATTAAGTAAAGATGGAAAACTCAAAAGAAATGAGAACATGGTTGGATGACATGAAGCTAGATCATCCACTAGTAATAGCAGGGCCGTGTAGTGCTGAAACTGAAGAGCAAGTTTTAAAAATTGCTCATCAATTAAAAGATACAGATGTAAATTATTACAGAGCTGGTATCTGGAAGCCAAGAACCCGTCCTGGGAATTTTGAAGGCGTAGGTATTTTAGGTCTTAAGTGGCTGCAAAAAGTAAAAGCAGAAACAGGTTTAAAAACAGCTACAGAAGTTGCAAACAGAGCACACGTAGAACTTGCGTTAGAACATGATATAGATTTATTATGGATTGGTGCGCGTACATCTGTAAGTCCGTTTATTATGCAAGAAATTGCAGATGCATTGGCGGGTACAGATAAAATTGTATTGGTAAAAAACCCAATTAACCCAGATTTATCTTTGTGGTTAGGTGGTATAGAGCGTTTACATACCGCTGGTATTAAAAACTTAGGTGCAATACACAGAGGTTTTTCTACCTATGAAAAAACAAAGTACAGAAATATACCAGAGTGGCAATTGGCAATTGAGTTTCAAAACAGATTTCCAGATTTACCATTAATTAATGATCCGTCTCATATTACAGGTAAAAGAGATATGATTTTTGATGTATCGCAAACTGCACTAGATCTTAATTTTGATGGGTTAATGATTGAAACTCATTTTGATCCGGATAATGCGTGGAGTGATGCTGCACAACAAGTAACACCAGACAAATTAGTGCAAATTATGCGCGATTTAAAAATTAGAAAAGAATCTGATCCAGAAGCAGAGTACAACAAAGACCTAAGTAATTTACGTGCACAAATAGATGTTATTGACGCACAGTTAATTGAAACATTAGGAAAAAGAATGAAAATTTCTGATCAAATTGGAGCTCTTAAAAAAGAGAAAAACGTAGCCGTTTTACAATCTACAAGATGGAATGAGATTTTAGGTGCAATGATTTTAGAAGGAGAATCTAAAGGCTTAAGTGAAGAGTTTGTTTTAAAAATGTTTAAAGCAATACACCAAGAGTCAATTAACCATCAGGAAAAAATTATTAAAGGATAATTTAGAGTATAAAAAAAATCCCGATGTAAAATTGCATCGGGATTTTTATAAAAAAGGTTTAAGAAATTATTTTTTCTTAAAAATGTATCTGGTAATAAAAATACCTTTACCATCACCTTTACCAGCTTCACTTTCAACAGCACTAGTTACAAAGGCAAGTTCCCAGCCTTCTTTAACCATTGCATTAATTTTAGAAGTAATAATGGCATCATTGGCAGCTATGTTTTGAAATCTAATTCCGCCAATATTGTAAAAGTTAAGTAATTTAGTTTCATCAAAGCCTTTAACTCTAATGTCTCCTCTTTTAGATTTATTTCTTGTGTTATCTTCTTCAGTTTGTGTAGAAGTGTACTCTTTGTAATCTTTCTCCTCGTTAGCAGAAATTATTCTAGATCTACCTAATCCGTTAGGAACAATAGACTCAACACTAGTAATAACTTTAAATTGTTGAGCAGATAAATCTACTGTAGATAAGCAAAGGATAAATGCAAAAAATAATAATTTTTTCATAATTGTTAATTTGTTTGTTGTTTATATAATTTTTTAAACGAGAAAAAAAAAGCTGTAGTATAGCGCATATATTGTTTCTTTGTAAAAAGAAAGTAAAATAAAGAATACAAAATGATAGGAACTGTTTATAAATCTACTGGAAGTTGGTACACTGTAAAAACAGATGATGGTGTATTTTATGACTGTAGAATAAAGGGTAAGTTCCGTTTAAAAGGCATAAAAAGCACTAATCCAATTGCAGTAGGCGATAGGGTGTCTTTTGATCTTGAAAAAAGTGGAGATGAGACCAACGCTACCATTACAGAAATTAAAGACCGTAAAAATTACATTGTACGTAAATCTGTAAACTTATCTAAGCAAACACATATAATTGCAGCAAATTTAGACCAGGTTTTTTTAATGATAACGTTAAATAATCCGCAAACATTTACCAGTTTTATAGATCGTTTTTTAGTGACAGCGGAAGCCTATGGTATACCTGCCGTTTTATTATTTAACAAAGTAGATTCTTACGATGAGGATGAGTTGGTAGATGTAAAATATTTGGCTGCTTTATACCGTAGTATTGGGTATACCTGCGTTGGTATTTCTGCAAAAACAGGTAAAAACGTAGATAAGGTAAAAGAAATGATGACAGGTAAAATAAGTATGTTTTCTGGTCATTCTGGTGTAGGTAAATCTACCTTAGTAAATACCATAGATAAAGAGTTAAATATAAAAACTAAAGAAATATCTGAACAGCACATGCAAGGGCAACATACCACAACTTTTGCAGAAATGTACGATTTAGATTTTGGAGCCCAAATTATAGACACACCAGGTATACGTGGCTTTGGAATTGTAGATATGGAAAAAGAAGAGATAGGTGACTATTTTCCTGAATTTTTTGCACTAAAAAGTGAGTGTAAATTTAATAATTGTTTGCATATTGATGAGCCTAAATGCGCTGTTAAAGATGCTTTAGAGAATGATGAGGTGGCTTGGAGTAGGTATAAAAGCTACGTGCAAATGATAACAGGAGAGGAAGAAAACTACAGACAAGATATTTACGGAGACAAAAAATGAGAGCAGTAATACAAAGGGTAACAAAAGCTAGTGTTACCGTTGATGATAAACTTATTTCTAAAATAAATTTAGGCCTTTTAATTTTGTTGGGTGTTGAAACTAATGATACAAAGGAAGACATAGATTGGTTGACTCGTAAAATTGCAAATCTTAGAATTTTTAATGATGATAAAGGAGTAATGAATAACTCCCTTTTAGATTGTAAAGGAGATGCAATTGTTGTAAGTCAATTTACGCTGTATGCTGCTACTAAAAAAGGAAATAGACCTTCTTACATAAAAGCAGCAAAACCAGATGTTGCAATACCATTGTATACTACTTTTGTTTCTCAATTAGAAAACACTTTAGGTAAACCTGTTGGTACTGGTGTTTTTGGTGCAGATATGAAAGTAGATTTACGTAATGATGGTCCGGTTACAATAATAATAGATACAAAAAATAAGGAATAATCGTATATTTTTTTGTAGGTTTTTTAAGAGTTTTTATTAATTTAGGCTCAACCAAAACCAACCAATGCGCTTATTTTTCAGCTTTATATTGCTTCTTTTTTTTCAACTAACTGAAGCACAAGATTTTAATTATCAATCTTTATTAATTAATTCCAATTTAACCAAAAATGCAAATGCAGTTGTACGGTTAGATGAAATGAACATTCATATTAGTTCTAAGACTAAAATGAATATTAAGCATAAAAGAATTGTAACTGTTTTAAATAAATTCGGTGATGTTGCAACACATACCTATAGAGGATATGATTTAGACAGTAAATTAATATCTGTGCAAGCCTTAGTTTATAATCAACTAGGAAAACAAATAGGAAAGTTTAAAGAAAAGGACTTTAAAGATGTTAGTGCAGTAGATGGTAGTACATTATACTCAGACTCCAGAATAAAATATTTAGATTATACCCCAGTAACTTACCCTTACACTATGGAGTTTACCTATGAGTATACCAACTCTAATACAGGTGAATTAATACCAGCTTGGTATTTTTTAGACTCTTTTTATTTAAGTACAGAAAAAAGTAGTATTTCAATTACCTATGATGACGAAAGTTTTAAACCAGAAATTAGGGAGGCAAACTTAGAAGGTTTAGATGTTGAAAAAATAATAAAAAGCGGTAGTACTTCATATACAGTAAAAAATATACCTGCATTAAAAAAAGAAAGTTTAAGTCCGGCTTTTTATAAAATATCACCAAAGCTGCAAATAAGGCCAATAAACTTTACTTATGGTGGTTATGATGCTTCAATAAAAACTTGGCAAGATTTGGGTAAGTGGATGTACACTAACTTACTTAATGGTAGGGGTGAGTTGCCAGAATCTACAATAAATACGGTGAAATCTTTAACAAAAGAAGCTAAGTCAGACATTGAAAAAGCAAAAATTATATACAAGTATGTACAAGATAATACAAGGTATATAAGTGTACAAGTAGGTATTGGAGGTATGCAACCAATATCTGCTTTAGATGTAGATAGGGTAAAGTATGGAGATTGCAAAGGATTATCTAATTACACAATGGCCTTGTTACATGCTGTTGGTGTAAAAGCATTTTATACACACGTAGAAGCGGGTAATTATAAAGAAAGTTTTAATAAAGGTTTTGCATCATTGGCAGCGGGTAACCACGTTATTTTAGCAATAGAGAGTAATGATAAGTACTACTGGATAGATTGTACGTCTCAAATACATCCATTTGGGTTTTTAGGAGATTTTACAGACGGAAGAACAGTACATGTTATAAAACCAGATGGAGGTGAGTTGGTACAGACAGATAGTTATGTAAATGAGGATAATTATCAAAAGACAGAAGCTCATATTTCACTTTCAAACACCGGAGTAATTGCTGCAGATGTAGTAATTACAACTAAAGGTGTACAATATGATGATAGGTTTAGCATAGAAAGAAAAACATCTGATGATATTAAAAAGCATTATACATCTTATTGGAGCTATATAAATAACCTTAAAATTAATAATTATACCCTTTTAAATAATAGAGATAGTATTGTTTTTACAGAAAAAATTAGTTTAGAGGCAACAAATTATGCTTCTGTTAGTGGTAATAGGTTGCTATTTATGGTAAATGCACTAAACAGAAATAATGCAGTACCAGATAGGTACAGAAATAGAAAATTACCATTAGAAATACAAAGAGGATATTTTGATGAAGATGAATTTGAAATTCTACTTCCTTTAGGTTTTGAAGTTGAAGCAATGCCTAATAACACTTTAGTAGAAAATGAATTTGGATTGTATAGTGTGTCATATAAGTTATCAGAAGACTTAAAAAATGTAGTGTACAAAAGAAAATTACTTATTAAAGAAGGATATTACCCAAAGGAGAAATATAAAGACTATCGTGACTTTAGAAAAAAAGTATCGTTAACAGACAATGCAAAAATTGTTTTAGTAAAAAAATAAACCAAAAGTTAACCAGAACCCCACAACCAAATAACCCAATTTATTATGATTAAAAAATACAGTTTAGTAGTACTATTCAGTTTAGCTATTAACCTAATCTCTGCTCAAGATTTTGATTTTGGAAAAGTATCTACCAAGGAACTAAATGAAAAGGTACATCCTTTAGATTCATCTGCAAGTGCAGCTTACCTATATAAACATAAGAAGTGTTATTTTAGATATTTAGATAATAGTGGCTTTGAATTAGTAACCGAAGTTTATGAGAGAATAAAAATTTACAACAAAGAAGGATATGATTTTGCAACTAAAGCAATACCACTTTATAAAGCATCACAAGGAAATAGAGAAAAAATAATAGGGCTAAAGGCTGTTACTTATAACCTAGTTGGTAATAAAATTGAGGAAACAAAGTTGAAGAAGGATGGTATTTTTGAGTCTGAGATGTCTGAATTTTATGATCAAACAAAGTTTACAATGCCAAATATTAAAGATGGTAGCGTAATAGAATTTAAATACAAAATTAATTCTCCTTTTATTTTTAATGTAGATGAGTTTGTGTTTCAGCATAGTATACCTGTAAATAAATTAGAATCTAGTTTTTCTTCTCCTGAGTACTATAATTATAAATTAAACTCTAGAGGATATTTAAATATTTATCCAAAAATAACTAGAGTTAACTCTAGTTTAAATATTAAAAGCAAAACTAGGTCTAGTATGTCATCAAATGTAGTAAGTACTACTTTTAGTAATGACAAAATAAATTTTTTTGAAAACAAGCATATATATAGCGTAACAAATATTCCTGCCTTAAAAGAAGAACCATATATAAATAATATAGATAATTATAGAGCAGCTGCAAAATATGAACTCTCTTATGTTCAATACCCTAATAGTGTTCCTAAATACTATTCATCAACTTGGAAAGATGTAGTAAAGACAATTTACGATAGCCCTAGCTTTGGAACCGAGTTAAATAAAACGGGTTATTATAATCAAGATATAGACCCTTTAGTAGCTTCATTATCAGATCCTATGCAAAAAGCAGCTGCAATTTATAATTATGTAAAAAGTAAGGTAAAATGGAATGGTATTTATGGTAAGTACACCTATAATGGCGTACGTAAAGCTTATAAGGAAAATGTAGGTAATGTGGCAGATATTAATCTAATGCTAACATCTATGCTAAGGTACGCAGGTTTAAATGCAAATCCTGTTTTAGTGAGTACAAGAGGAAACGGGGTTCCTATTTTCCCTACAAGAGAAGGTTATAATTATGTGATTTCTGCAATAGATACTGGTGAAGGTATTATACTTTTAGATGCTACAAGTATGTATAGTATGCCTAATGTGTTACCAACAAGAGTGCTTAATTGGGAGGGCAGGATTATTGCTAAAGACGGAGCGTCATCTACAATAGGTTTGTACCCTAATGAACAGTCTACAAAGACAATAATGATGACAACTAATTTAACTGCAAACGGAGATTTATCGGGCTCATATAGAAAGGTAGTAAAACTTCATAATGCCAGAATATACCGAAATAATTATAATGAGGCAGATGAAGATGGTTATATAGAAAAAATTGAAAAGTCCTTAGATTTAGAAATATCAGATTTTGAAGTAAAAAATAGCCTAGATATAGGTAAACCAATCTTGGAAAGTTATAAATTTGTAAAAGAGAGTCAGGCAGATGTAATTGGTGATAAAATATATTTTTCTCCAATGTTTTTTTACAAATCTAAAAGCAACCCTTTTAAATTAGAAAAAAGAAGTTACCCTATAGATTTTAGTTATCCATCAGAAACAACCTATAGAATTATTGTAGATATTCCTGAAGGATACAAAGTAGAAACGTTGCCAGAAATTAAAAGTATAGCTCTTCCGGAGCAGTTAGGATCTTTTAAATATAATGTTACTCAAAAAAATAATCAGATTCATTTATTAGTCGTAGAATCAATAAACAAAGCAATTATAACACCAAAGTATTACGAGGCTGTTAAAACGTATTATAAAATTTTAATAGAGAAGGAAAACGAGAAGGTTGTTTTAACAAAAATATAATGAACATACAAAACGCACAAGAAGCCGTAGATAACTGGATAAAAGAACACGGAGTTCGCTATTTTAACGAGCTTACAAATATGGCACAGCTTACAGAAGAGGTAGGTGAGGTTGCACGTATTATTGCGCGTAGGTACGGAGAGCAAAGTGAAAAAGAATCTGATAAAAATAAAGATTTAGGTGAAGAACTAGCAGATGTTATGTTTGTTGTGCTTTGCCTTGCAAACCAAACAGGTATAAATTTGCAAGATGCCTTTGATAAAAAATTAGATCTTAAAACCAAAAGAGATCATAATCGTCATCACAACAATCAAAAATTAAAATAAGTTCTTATTTTTAATCACTTAAAGTCTTTTACATTGAAATTATATTTATCAGCCCCAGAAAATAAAACATTAAATTCTGCTATTAAAATAACAGGAAGCAAAAGCGAGTCTAACCGCCTATTGTTACTACAAGCATTATATCCGAATATAAAAATAGAAAATCTTTCTAATTCTGATGATGCAATTGTAATGCAAAAAGGAATTAAGGTATCTAAAGGAGAAGTAGATATACATCACGCAGGTACAGCAATGCGTTTTTTAACCACTTATTTTTCTTGCCAAGATGGTAAAGAAGTTGTGCTTACAGGGTCTAAACGTATGACAGAGCGCCCAATAGGAGTATTGGTAGATGCATTAAAATCTTTAGGAGCAGATATTACCTATTTAGAAAATAGTGGTTATCCTCCGCTACATATTAAAGGAAAAAAAATAACAACAAACAAAGTAAGTTTACCAGCTAATATTAGTAGTCAGTACATTTCTTCATTAGTATTAACTGCACCAAGTTTAGATAATGGTTTAGAGTTAGAGTTGGTAGGTAAAATTACCTCTGTGCCTTATATAAAAATGACGCTAGCTTTACTTACGCAAATAGGAGTAGAAAACTCTTTTGAAGGTAATACTATTAAGGTGGCGCCAAAAAAATCTGTTAGTAATACTACACTGGTTGTAGAGTCAGACTGGAGTTCTGCTTCTTATTTTTACAGTATTGTAGCAATGTCTGCTGTTGGTACAGAAATTACCTTATCAGCCTATAAAAAAGATAGCTTACAGGGAGATAGTGTTTTGGCTGATATTTATACAGATTTTGGTGTAGAAACTACATTTTTAGATGCTAAAGTAGTTTTAAAAAAGATCACAGATAAAGAAACACAAGAAATTACAAAAGACCTTAGTAATGCGCCAGATATAGCACAAACCATTGCAGTTACGGTTTTTGGTTTGGGACTAGGTTGCCATTTAACAGGTTTACACACGCTTAAAATTAAAGAAACAGATAGGTTAGAGGCTTTAAAAACAGAGCTTACAAAATTAGGAGCGTCTATTACGGTTACAGACAAGACACTTACTATAAAACCAACAACAAAAATTAACAAAGACATTGCTATAGATACCTATAATGACCATAGAATGGGAATGGCTTTTGCTCCTTTGGCGCTAAAAACAAACTTGTTTATTAATGATGCAGGTGTGGTGTCTAAGTCTTACCCAGATTTCTGGACCGACCTTAAACTGCTTAAATTTGGTGTAAAAGAAGCATAATTGTGGTTAAATTGTTATTTAATTGGTGTTTTACTTGACAACGCCTATTGTAGCATAGTATATTTGCAATCGCATAAAAAGAAAATTAAAAAAATATGCACTAAACCGTAAAACGTTGAGTGCTTTTTTATTGGCATAAAATAATATCGTTTTTAATTTTCAGAGGTTATGTATAACCGTTAACATCATAAAAAATATTAAATGAAATTATCTAGCTTTAATTTTGAACTTCCAGACAATTTGTTAGCCGAGTATCCTTCTGAACACAGGGATGAAGCTAAATTGATGGTAATACATAGAGAAACCGGAAAAATTGAACACAAAATGTTTAAAGACCTTATTAATTATTTTGATGAGGGAGATGTAATGGTTTTAAACAACACTAAAGTTTTTCCTGCTCGTTTATATGGTAATAAAGAAAAAACAGGGGCAAGAATTGAAGTGTTTTTATTACGTGAATTAAATGCAGAACAGCGTTTATGGGATGTTTTAGTAGATCCTGCACGTAAAATAAGAATAGGAAATAAATTGTATTTTGGTGACGATGAAACTTTAGTTGCAGAAGTTATAGATAATACAACATCTAGAGGTAGAACTTTACGTTTTTTATATGATGGTTCTTATACAGACTTTAGACAAAAATTAAAAGATTTAGGAGAAACACCATTACCTAAATACATAAAAAGAGAAGTAGAGGAATCTGATGAAGACAGGTACCAAACAATATACGCTAAGCACGAAGGTGCTGTAGCTGCACCAACAGCAGGTTTACACTTTTCTAAACACTTATTAAAAAGATTAGAAATTAAAGGAGTAGATTTTGCAGAATTAACTTTACACGTTGGTTTAGGAACTTTTAACCCAGTAGAGGTAGAAGATTTATCTAAACATAAAATGGATAGTGAAGAGTTAGTTATTGATGAAAAAGCTACAGAGGTTGTAAACGCTGCTATAGATAATAAACGTAGAATTTGTGCTATTGGTACAACGGCTATGCGTGGTTTAGAAAGTGCAGTTTCTAGTAACGGACACTTAAATACGTATGAAGGATGGACAAATAAATTTATTTTTCCTCCTTATGATTTTAGTATTGCTAACTCTATGGTTACAAACTTTCACTTACCAAAGTCTACTTTGTTAATGATGGTTTCTGCTTTTATTGGCCATGACCTTATGAAAAAAGCATACAAAGAGGCTATCTTAGAAAGCTATAAATTTTACTCTTACGGAGATGCAATGCTAATTATATAATTGGCATTTTAATACATAAAATATAAATCCCGTCAGTTTTCTATTTTTAATAGAAATTGGCGGGATTAACTTTTATCTACTACCTTTAGTACTGTGGAAAAAAATAAGAAAAAAGACATAAGAGCCTTAACTAAGGAACAAATTAGAGCGTTTTTTGTAGCTCAAGGAGATAAAGCCTTTAGAGGTAACCAGGTATACGAGTGGTTATGGCAAAAAGGGGCACACTCTTTTGAGGCAATGACAAATGTATCTAAAGAAACAAGGCAATTGTTGGATGATAACTTTGTTATAAACCACATAAAAGTAGATCAAATGCAGCGTAGTAGTGATGGTACTATTAAAAACGCTGTGCAATTACATGATGGTTTAATTGTAGAGTCGGTTCTAATACCAACAAAAACAAGAACCACAGCCTGTGTCTCTAGTCAAGTTGGTTGTAGTTTAGATTGTAGGTTTTGCGCAACATCTAGGTTAAAGCGTATGCGTAACTTAAATCCAGATGAGATTTATGATCAAGTAGTTGCTATAGATAATGAAAGTAGATTGTATTTTGACCGTAAACTAAGTAACATTGTGTTTATGGGTATGGGCGAACCTTTAATGAACTATAATAATGTTTTAAAAGCTATAGATAAAATAACCTCTACAGAGGGCTTAGCTATGTCTCCAAAAAGAATTACGGTTTCTACATCTGGTGTTCCAAAGATGATAAAGAAAATGGCAGATGATGAGGTAAAGTTTAAATTGGCAGTGTCCTTGCATTCTGCTGTGGATGAAATTAGAACCTCTATAATGCCTTTTAATGCTACTTTTCCTTTAAAAGATTTAAGAGAGGCGTTACAGTATTGGTACGCTAAAACAAAAAGCAGAATTACATATGAATATGTAGTTTGGGATGGTATTAATGATACACAGAATGATGCAAATGCACTTGTAGATTTCTGTAGGTTTGCGCCATCAAAAGTAAACTTAATAGAGTATAATCCTATAGATGATGGTGAGTTTCAGCAGGCTAGTAATAAAGCTATAGATATGTATGTGACAACATTAGAGCGTAACGGTATAACAGTTACGGTAAGGCGCTCTAGAGGTAAAGATATAGATGCAGCTTGTGGGCAGCTAGCAAATAAAAGCTAAAAAAGGCAGGCGAAAACCAATCACCTGCCTTTAACTAAAAAAACACATTAACCACAATGTTCTTTTTATTTCATTTGAGCTTTTAACTCATCAATAGTTTTAGCCATTACAACTCCAGGTATTTTTATTGGAGCAGCAACTTCTGCTAAAAATGTACCTTTTACTTCTCCTCTTTTGTATGTAGTAAAACCTACTCTGTACAAGCCAGCAGTTAATGCTTTTGTAGGGTTGCTTACCTCACTCTTGTAACGTAATAAAGAATTGTAGCTACTTCCGCTAGGTTGCTTAGGTAACTCAGATGTATCATCATTTGAAGCTAAAGTAACCCAATTAGCACTTTTAGCTCCTTCTGTAGTAACTTTATCAGCAGAAACAATATCAGATCTTTCTAAGGTAATGTAAGTGTCAAAAAAGTCTTTTGTAGAAGCGTGCTCATCAAAATCTGCAGATTTTACCGCATTTTTAATTTTATCACCATTTGCAGGCGAAACCATTCTTACTCCTAATTCAGGAGCAGCCAATGGTACCCAAACGTATATGTAATAAAACTTTTTATTGTCTTTTACTTCATCTTCATTACCAGGGCTAGCGTAACCTAAGTAGCTAATGTTATCTGTGTAAGGAACCTTAATAGTTTTTGGTCCTATTTTTTTTTCAACAGAACTTCCAAATTTTTTCAATTTTTGAGCGTTTACAATTGCGCTACAGCTAAAAAGTAACATTGCTGCTACAAATAGATTTTTTTTCATCTTAAGTGTGATTTATTAATTGTTTTTGTTTTTAATAACACAGCAAAGATGACGCTATTAAACAAAACAAATAGACCTATTTGTAGGGAAAATTTTACCCCTGTTTTCAGGGGTAGGCTATAATATTACTAAAACGTAAATCATTGCCTTGAAATCTAATAATTTAATTACTTTTACCTTTCCAAATTTAACGAATTGCTTTTTTGAAAATTGTAGCACAAATTAAGGACCCTGTAAATAAAGAAATGGAGCTTTTTGAAAAAAAGTTTCACGCCTCTATGTCTTCTAAGGTGGCCTTATTAAACAGAATTACTTACTATATAGTAAATAGAAAAGGAAAACAAATGCGACCAATGTTTGTTTTTTTAACAGCAAAATTGGTGTCTGGTGGCAAGGTTAATGAGCGTACTTATAGAGGTGCATCTGTTATAGAATTAATACATACTGCCACTTTAGTTCATGACGATGTTGTAGATGATAGTAACAAGCGTCGTGGCTTTTTCTCAGTAAATGCACTTTGGAAAAATAAAATAGCTGTACTTGTAGGTGATTTTTTATTATCTAAAGGGTTGTTGTTGTCTATTGATAATGGTGATTTTGATCTTCTAAAAATTATTTCGGTTGCAGTACGTGAAATGAGTGAAGGTGAGCTGTTACAAATTGAAAAAGCACGTAAATTAGATATTACAGAAGATGTCTATTATGAAATAATAAGACAAAAAACAGCCACGCTAATAGCAGCTTGCTGTAGTTTAGGGGCTTGTTCTGTAAATCCAGATTCTGATGATGTAGAAACTTTTAGAAAATTTGGAGAACTCATAGGTATGGCTTTTCAAATAAAAGATGATTTGTTTGACTATGGGGATGAGGCAATTGGTAAGCCAACAGGTATAGATATTAAAGAACAAAAAATGACGCTTCCTTTAATATATACACTTAATAACTGCACAAAAAAAGAAAAGAGTTGGTTAATAAACTCTGTTAAAAAGCACAATAAAGACAAAAAGCGAGTTAAAGAGGTAATTAACTTTGTTAAAGACAGTGGTGGTTTGGCGTATGCCGAAGAGAAAATGATGTCTTTTAAAAAGGAAGCTCTTGCTTTATTAAGTAAATATCCAGAGTCCGATTATAAAAGTTCGCTAGAACTAATGGTAAATTACGTGGTAGATAGAAAAAAATAATAACTTTATCACTTTAAAAATCAGAGCGTTGTAATTTATTTTAAAATAAATTTATTTTCTGGGCAACGTTACAGTAATGTTTGTTGTCTATACTTATAGAACACCATTACTGTGAAAATTATTAAACTTTACAAAAACGAGAATACCCTTATAAAAAAAGCCGCTGCTGCAGACAGGGATGCTCAAGAGCGCTTGTATAATAAATATGCTCCAAAAATGTTAAGCGTTTGCAGGCAATATATAAAAGACCTGCAATTTGCAGAGGATGTTATGGTATGTGCTTTTTTAAAAGTATTTAAGTATTTAGACACTTTTAAGTTTGAGGGTAGTTTTGAAGGATGGGTTCGTAAAATTATGGTTAGGGAGTGTATAACTTACTTGCGTAAAAAACAGCATATTGTTTTTGATGATGAAGTATATGAGCGTTCTGCACCTAAACATATAACTAGTACGCCAGATTTAGATGTAGAGCAAGTACAGTTATTAATAGATGCTTTACCAGAAGGTTATAAAATAGTATTTGTAATGTATGCTATTGAGGGATACAAACATTTTGAAATTGCAGAGCAATTGGGTATTTCAGAAAATACATCAAGATCTCAGTTGTTTAAAGCTAGAAAAATGTTGCAAGAAAAATTAGAAAAAATAAAGACAACAGATTCAGTTACAATAGAATCTTAAAAAAAATAGTACAATGGCACCTTTAAAATTTGAAGAACATTTAAAAGATAAGCTAAAAGATAGGGAAATTACCCCATCTAGCAATGCGTGGTCCAAAGTTGCTGCGGGTTTGGAGAGTCAACCAATTAATAAAAAAAATAAAAAGCCAGCATATTTTGCTATTGCTGCTTGTTTAGTTGGTTTGTTAATAGCATCGGTTTGGTTTTTTAACACTGCAGAACCAATTAATAATTCTCCTCAAGTTGTAGACACAGATAAAGTAGATGATAGTAAAAAATCAATTTTAAAAACAAATACAATTTTTAAAGAAGAAAATACTACTGTTGTGGCATCTAAAGAAGTAACTATAAAAGAAGAGAAAAACACTGTAATTAAACAGGAAGCAAAAATTAATACTCCAGAAAATCAATTTAAAAGACCAGAGCAGACAAAAATTGCTGCATATGAAAAAACGAATAAACAATTAAAAATTAACCAGCCAGAGAAAACAATTATAGATACCAAACTAAATGTTGTAATGGAGAAACTAGCCTTGCTAGAGGAAAATAATATTGCAGTTACAGATGCAGAAGTAGACTCTTTACTACGTAATGCACAACAAGAAATTTTAGCAGAAAAAGCAATTAAAGCAGGTATGTCTGTAGACGCTATGGCCTTGTTAATAGAAGCAGAAAGTGAATTAGATGTAAGTTTTAGAGATAAAATTTTTGACAATCTAAAAAGGCGTTACCTCAAATTAAAAACTGCAGTAGCTGCACGTACTAACTAACAAATAAACATTCATCAATCAGAGTTTTATATTTTCTTCTGGTGTATTGTATCTGCAATATGCTAGGGGAATAATAAAACACATCTAAAATTTAATTATTATGAAAAAAACTACACACTACATTTTATTAATTATAACGGTTTTTTGTGTGCAACTAACATTTGCTCAAGAACAAATTAAATCTAAAATTGATCTTTTATTAAAAGAAAAAGAACAAATTAGATTGTATGAAAAAGAGGCGCTAAAAACAGAAATAGAGGCTATAACTAAGCGTTTAGAGAAGAATGAAATAACAGCACAACAAGCGCAAAATTTAAAAACTGAGGCAGCAAAAAATAGAGCTTTAAACATAGAGAATAGGGTTGCTATTATTGATAATAAAATATCATTATTAGAGCGTAATGGTACAGATAAGCTTGCTAGGTTAGATTCTTTACCAGGTAAAGTAGAGGTAGATGTTTTTGACATAAAATTTAACGACAAATCTATTTTTTATAGTGAAACAAAAAAACAAGAAGTTAAATACGATATTAGAACCGTGTCTGAACTTGTTTTGGCTGTTGGGTTAAATAATGCAATTATAGACGGACAATCTTTAGATGATTCTCCATATAAAATAGGAGGTAGTCGTTTTTTTGAAATGGGAATTAATTGGAGAACTAGATTGTTTAAAAACTCTAATGCAGTGCGTCTAAATTATGGTTTTTCGTTTCAATTTAATGGTCTTAAAGTAGATGATAACTTATACTTTGTAGAAAACGGAAACCAAACGGAGTTACAGGACTTTGAGTATGATTTAGACAAAGCAAAACTTAGAATGGATAACCTAGTATTTCCTGTGCATTTTGAGTTTGGACCATCTAGAAAAGAAGAAACGGAAGAAAAAATGCGTTATTATATAGATAACAAGTTTAGAATAGGTATAGGTGCCTATGGAGGATTTAATATTGGTACTCGTCAAAAGCTAAAATACAAAGAGAATGGTAAAAAAGTTAAAGATAAGTTTAAAAGAGACTACAATACATCAGACCTTATATACGGTTTAAGTGCATATGCAGGTTTTGGAGATACAACATTATATGTTAAGTATGATCTTAGTCCTATTTTTAAAGATGCCTTAGTAGATCAGCATAATATTTCAGTAGGCTTACGTTTTGATTTATAATAGCGTATTAGAAAAATATAAAAATCCTAAGCAATTTAGCTTAGGATTTTTTTTGTTCTTGGATTTTTAAATGAAGAATCCTGAGCTAGTAAAAACTACGGAGACAATTTAAACTAGTCAAGATTCTTGCCCTTATCAACCAAATAAGTATTGTGTGTTTTTTATTAGGATACTACAAATAAAAATGAAGATACAATCATCCAAGCGCCAAGTATAAGGCCAATTAAACCTAATTTCCCTTGCTTAGGAGCAATTTTAGCTCTCATCTCTTCGGCTTTAGCCTTTGCTGCTTCATTTTTAGATAATACATACTTGTTAATTAGTCCGTACCCTAACATAAAGCCCAAAGCAGCAGTAACAATGTTACCTACTAAATATGTTATCCATAAGATAGGCCAAGTGCTTAACCATCCAATAGTTAAAATAGCACTAACAATTCCCCAAATCCCCCAAAAACAAAATACCATTCCTATCCAACCTTGGTAAGGTTCAATTTTTTCTAGTAGCTCTTTGGCATTTGGTTTTTTAGATAATAATAAAGACGGTACAGCTAAAATGCTTAATAATATTAAAGAAATTCCCCAGCTCATAATTTTTAATTTTTTTTTAGATTAATATTGGTTTATTTAATTTTGATGTTACAAAGGTGCGGCCATTATAGAGTTTAAATTACCCTTAGACTAGCTAAAATGCTTACCCTGAAAACAGGGGTAGTTGTTATAGCACTTATTTTAGATTAGTTTATTTTTTTGATATTTAGTTCATTATATTTACCCTCTTATTTAAAAATTACTAAAATTTGATTTCTAAATCTACTATAGACCAAGTTTATGAAACTGCTCGTTTAGAGGAGGTTATTGGCGATTTTGTTCAGTTAAAAAAATCTGGAACCAACTTTAAAGGTTTAAGTCCGTTTACAGATGAGCGTTCACCAAGTTTTATGGTGTCTCCTGTTAAACAAATCTGGAAAGATTTTAGTAGTGGTAAAGGAGGTAATGTAGTTGCTTTTTTAATGGAGCATGAACACTTTACTTATCCAGAGGCTATAAAATACTTGGCTAAAAAGTATAATATAGAAATAGAAGAAACCGAACGTACAGACGAACAAAAAGAGCAAGCTAATGAAAAAGAGAGTATGTACTTGGTGTCTGAGTATGCTCAAAAATATTTTTCTGAAGTATTGTGGGAACGTGAGTTGGGTAAGGCTATTGGTTTAAGTTACTTTAAAGAACGGGGCTTTACAGATGAAACAATTAAAAAATTTAGCCTTGGTTATTGTTTAGATCAATGGGACTCTTTTACAAACACTGCCTTAGATAAAGGGTATAAGTTAGAGTATCTAGAAAAAACAGGTTTAACAATAGTTAAGAAACAAGAAGGACAAGAGGTTAGAAAATTTGATAGATTTAAAGGTCGTGTAATGTTTCCTATACAGTCTATGAGTGGTAGAGTGTTAGGTTTTGGTGGTCGTATTTTAACTAATGATAAAAAAGCAGCTAAATACTTAAATTCTCCAGAGAGTGATATTTACCATAAAAGTAAAGTGCTTTATGGTATTTACCACGCTAAACAGGCTATAGCTAAAGAAGATAACTGTTATTTGGTAGAAGGGTATACAGATGTTATACAGTTTCATCAAAGAGGTATACACAATGTTGTTGCTTCTAGTGGTACCGCACTTACACCAGACCAAATTAGACTTGTAAATAGGTTAACTAAAAACATAACTGTTTTGTTTGATGGTGATGCAGCTGGTTTGCGTGCCTCATTACGTGGTATAGATTTAATTTTAGAACAAGGTATGAATGTTAGGGTTTGTACTTTTCCTGAAGGTGAAGACCCAGACAGTTTTTCTAAAAACAATTCTTTAGAAGAAGTTCATCAATATTTAGAAAGTAATTCTAAAGATTTTATACAGTTTAAAGCTTCTTTATTAATAAAAGAAACTGCCAATGACCCAATAAAAAAAGCAGAAACAGTACGCGATATTGTAAATAGTATTTCTAAGATACCAGACCGTATTAAAAAGGAAATTTACATACAAGAGTGTGCGCAGTTAATGAATATTTCAGAATCTGTACTTTTTAACACGCTTGCGCAGATAGGTAAAAAGGAGATTGCAGACGAGGTTAAAAAACAAAAAGAAGAGCAAAAACCTTTTCAGGTTGTAAAAAATAAAGTTGTACAAGAGAAGTTAGATGTTCAATATGTTTTAGAAAAAAAGATAATAGAATTGCTTTTGCTTTACGGAGACACTACTCAGCAGTTTGATGATTTGTTGCTTAAAGAAGATGATAAGGGAGACCTTATTTTAGAAAAAGAAACTGTAGAGGCGCGTGTTTTTGAAAAAATTTACCTGGATTTACAAGAGGATGAAATAGAACTTACCAATGCAAAGTTTAGAGATATATATTACAAACTTATAGAAGACTTAAATGAAAAAGAGCATTTTGAGGCAAATAAGTTTATTGGTGGTTTAGATCAAGATTTAGTCTCCGAAATTTCTTCAATTTTAATGGAAGAAGAAAAATACATTTTACATGAATGGGAACGTAAAGAAATATATCCAAAAGAAAAGTCTGTAAGTATAGGTCAGTTGGTAAGTGAAACCATACTAACGTTACGTTGCTATTTAATAAAAAAGAGAATAGGGGAGTTACAAGAAAAAACTCAGGATCCAAGTCTAGATAATTCAGAAATTTTGCAAGAAATAATGAATTATCTAAACTTAAACTCTTTATTGGGTAAAAAATTAGCTAGGGTGCTCTCTTAAATAATGAGTTAGCTCTTAGTTGTATTTAATAGTTCTCCCACCAATTTGTGGTATTATTGGTCGTGTCTTTTACAATAATTTCATCTCCAATTTCGGGTGTAATTACATCTAGGTTTAGTTCTTTTGCCCTTGCTTTTACACGTACAATTGGATCTGTCCAGCTATGTAAAGCTAATTTAAAGCCAGCCCAGTGTATCGGAACAATTTTTTTGGCTTGCACATCTAAGCCAGCTTGTGCGGTTTCTTCGGGCATCATATGTATATCTGCCCACATTTGGTTATATTGTCCGCATTCCATTAAGGCAATATCAAAAGGGCCGTATTTATCTCCTATTTCTTTAAAGTGCGGGGAGTAGCCACTATCTCCACTAAAGTAAATGTTATCTTGTTTAGATTGTATTACCCAAGAGCTCCAAAGTGTGCTTTGGCTGTTGTTAAGTTTACGTCCAGAGAAATGTTGTGCTGGGGTACAAACAAAAGTTAAGTTGTCTAGTTTTGTATTTTGCCACCAATCTAATTCTGTAATTTTATCTTTTGCTACGCCCCAAGCTTCTAAATGTACACCTACACCTAACGGTACATAAAAGCGTTTGGCTTTGTCTTTAATTTTTAAAATGGTTTCATAATCTAAATGATCATAATGATCATGTGAAAACAATACAGCATCAATTTTATTAAGCTGTTCTAATGCTATAGGGAATTTAGTATTAAATCTATTTGCACCCATTAATGGATGTGGAGCAGCAACTTTACCTAACATTGGGTCTAAAAGAATGTTTTTACCTTCAATTTGTAATAGAAAAGAAGAGTGGCCATACCAAAAAAGTCGAGATTCTTTGTTGTAATTTGCAACATCAGCAGAGTCTACTGTTTTTACATTTAAGTCTTTTTTAGGTCTAGCATTAGGTACTTTAGTTGTAAAAAACTTGTAGGCTAATGATAGTGTTTCTGTAAAACTTAAATCTTTGGGTACAGGTAAAGTGTTGTTAAACTTGTTGTTTTTGTATTGAGGAGATTCTTTATAAATTTCTTTACGCTCTTTGGTAATATCACCACCAAATGTTGGGTAAAAATTAGTAAATAAAAAATAAGATATTACTAATGTTATAAGTATAGTTACTATTGCAATCATTATTCTTTTAAATAATCTTTTTAGCATATTGCTAGATGTAAATTTAGTAAGCTGTAAAATTAAACAACTAATTGTATTATAGTCTGTTTGCTTTATTTTTTAGCTTAATATTAATAGTTTTAAACAAAAAAAAGTCAGCAATGAGCTGACTTTTTTTTGATAAAACATATGTTATTTCTTAGAAAATATCTAATGCTTTAGCTTGTTGTAATAAGTCTACCATATTATCTACGTTTAATTTTTTCATTAAACGAGCCTTGTAAGTACTAATGGTTTTTTCGTTTAAACCAAGACCTAATGCAACATCTTTGTTTCTTTTACCGCTAGCAAGCATTTTTAAAACTTCTATTTCTCTTGTAGATAGTTTTCTAAATAATCTTCTAGGTTTTTGTGTGCCTTCATCAAAAGCTAGTCTTTGCGCTAGTTCATTAGTGATAAACATTTTACCATCACTAATTTTTTCTAGAGCCGCTACTATGTAATCTAAATCTGCGTTTTTAGATAAATAACCTTGCGCACCAGCTCTAATAGAGCTAATAGCGTAAACATCTTCAGACTGTCCGCTGTACATAAGTACTTTAACATCTGGATGATTCTTCTTCATTTTTCTTAAACAAGCAATCCCGTTAATCTCAGGAAAATCCATCTCTAACATTAAAATATCTGGAGTTTCATTTTCCAGTTTTTCAAAAAGTTCTGATGAAGTTCTAGCAGTGCCAATAACTTTAAAGCCCGTCTCAATACTCAACATCTGCGTAATGCCCACTTGCACAACAGGGTGACTATCTGCAATAAATACTGTTTTCATTTTTTTTGGTTTTAATTAATTTTAAGCATAATCTGTCTTCCACAACATTAATTCTGACAGAGAATGTAAGGTTAAATTGTATGTTTGTTCAACAAAAATGATACTTTTTTGTTAGAATTCACTATTATTTAACTTTTTTTCGTTTTACAATACGTTATCTGCGATGACTGGCTATTTTAAGCCATTTGGAATGTCGCATACAGGTATTGGTTTCATTTTGTGCTGGTTAGCATTGTTTAGTTTTTTATATAATATAAAGACCTCTTGTTGTCTTCCTTTAAAATCATTTTTTGTTTTACCCTTGTCGTCTTCTAGCATTGCCCACTCTAGCTCTGGGTATGATGCTCCTATTTGGTCTTCATCTGTTCTGTCATCTCCCCACAAACCATCTGTAGGTGCAGCATTAATAATGTCAGAATTAATACCTGTAAATTTAGCAATTTCGTATACTTCACTTTTCATTAAATCTGCAATAGGGCTAAGGTCTACTCCGCCATCTCCATACTTAGTGTAAAATCCTACGCCAAAATCTTCAACCTTGTTGCCAGTACCAGCTACCAAATAACCGTGTAATCCTGCAAAATAATACAAAGTTGTCATTCTTAGTCTTGCTCTTGCGTTAGCTAAAGATAAAAACCTCTCTTCTTCATTAGTTACACTTGGTAGTGTGTCTATAAAGCTATCAAAAACAGGAGTTAAGTTTACTTGTTGTCTTTTTACGTTTTTAAAATTGCTTTGCAACCAATCTATATGCTTGCTGGCTCTTGTTACCTGACTCTCTGCTTGGTGTATTGGCATTTCTAAACAAAGTAACTCTAAACCTGTTTTTGCACACAGGGTAGATGTTACAGCAGAATCAATTCCGCCAGATATACCTATTACAAATCCTTTTATGTTTGCTTTTGTAGCATAATCCTTTAGCCAATTAACAATATGGTTTGTTACTTTTTCTGTTTGCATAGAATTCCTTTATTACGTTGAAAACTGTTAACTTTGTATCCTGTAAAAATAAACGCTAACATTTTAATATTAAAATGTTACTGTAATTACTTTTAAATGAAACAACCATTTTATATCATTTTACTTGTTTTTATCCTTTTTTTGGGTTGTAAACAAGAGTCTAAAGAGGCAAAACAGATAGCCAAAGTAAATGTATCATTAGATGTTGCTAGGTTTGATAGGGAAATTGCTGATGCTAAACCAACAGATATTCCTGTGTTAAAAGAAAAGTATCCTTACTTATTTCCTGTACAATATCCAGATAGCTTATGGGTCGCAAAATTAAGAGATACATTACAAATATCTTTGTTAAAAGAAGTTAATATAGCCTTTGGAGACTTTAAAAAGCAAAAAAATGAGCTTGAGTTATTTTACAAACACGTAAAATATTACTTTCCTAAAGAGACAGAGCCTAAAGTGGTTACTGTTATTTCTGATGTAAATTATAATAATCCTGTTATACTTACAGAAGAACTTTTATTAATTGGATTAGATAACTACTTGGGAAAGGATCACAAATTTTACAAAGGATTACAAAATTATATTGCAGAGGGATTAGATAAAAAATACCTTTTAACAGATGTAGCTAATACATTTGCAAAAAAAGTTGTGCCTTATCCTGCAAACGACAGAACTTTTTTAGCGCAGTTGGTATATTATGGAAAAGAGTTATATGTAAAAGATAAGCTAATACCTTTTGTAGATGATGCAGTAAAAATAAAGTATACTCAGCAAGATTTGGATTGGGCTTTTGCTAATGAAGAACCAATTTGGCGTAATTTTATTGAAAACCAATATTTATATAGTACAGATAAAAATTTAAATAAGCGTTTTTTAGATCCTGCACCATTTTCTAAGTTTCAGTTGGAGTTAGATAGTGAGTCGCCAGGACGATTAGGACGTTTTTTAGGATGGCAAATTGTGCGTTCTTTTATGGATAATAATAACGTAACTTTGCAACAAATGCTACAGCTGCCTGCTGAGGAAATATTTAAAAAATCTAATTATAAACCAAAAAGATAAATGTCAAAATTACATACATCAGAAATTAAGTTAACTGTTGGTCTGGATGAAAACAGAGTGCCAGAGGCTTTAAATTGGTCTGCAGAAGACGGAGGGATAGAGAATGAAGAGGCAAAAGCAATGCTTTTATCTGTATGGGATAGTAAAAACCAAGAGTCTTTAAAAATAGATTTATGGACTAAAGATATGCCTGTAGATGAAATGAAAGTATTTTTTCATCAAACATTAGTGTCTTTGTCTGATACTTTTTATAAAGCTACACAAGATGAAAAAATGACAGCAACAATGAAAGATTTTTGCGAGTATTTTGCAGATAAGCTAGAGCTTAAAAAAGGCTAGCATTATTTAAATTATTACAATTAAAAAACTCCCAAAGAAATTTGGGAGTTTTTAGTTTTAAATCTTTAGAGTAAATTATTCTACGTCAAAAGAAAAAGTTTGCTCAACATCTGTTGCTCCGCCGGCATCTGCAGTAGTACCATCGTTTGGTTTTTTAGGCTCGTGTCTTAACGTTACGCCTAATGTTGCTGCACCAGCATCTCCTGTAGAAAGGGTAAATGTAATACCTACAGGGTTGCCATCTTCATCTATATCTGTGTATTCTGTACCGCTAATAGCGCCAGAGACAGTATAAAAGAATTGGTGCTCATCATCTTCTTCTTCAACTTCTAAAGTAATATCTTCAGCAGGGCTTTCAGTTTCATTAAGTAATGTAATGGTACCGTTGTAGGTTGTGTTAGCTGCTAAGTTTTCAACTGTAACTACTGGAGCGTTTGGACCATTAGTGCCATCATCATCTTTAGACATTAGAGTAACTGCTGTTCCTCCTGCTTGTGGTGTAAGTTCTATTATTACTGTAGTTATTACTTCTTCATCGTTAATTGCTTCTGGAGCATCGTCATCATCAGAACATGAAATTAAAGCAATACTAGACAATGCAATTAAACTTGCTTTTTTAATGTTTTTCAAAATTGTGTTTTCTGTTTTCATTTTAATAGGAATTTGTATTAGTAATTATATTTTAATCTAAGTGTAAAAGACCTTCCTAAATCGTCTGTAAAATAACGTTGTCTGTTAAGGTAGTCTCTATATTCTGTGTTCAATAAATTAGTTATGCCTAAACCAACAGTTAATGCTTTGCTATTTTTTAAGTTAAATTTCATTTCTGAATCTAATTTTAATAAATGGTAAGCACTTGGAGGTGTGTTTATATCTAGTTCTACTTCCTGGTCTTGTTGTGGTGAGTATACCATAATATTATCTATGTATTCATTTTGTTTAAATACATATTCACTTTGTAGGCTAATATTAAAGTTGTTCCATTCTTGTTTAGTAAACGTTATTTGGTTTTGTAAACGAGCAGAAGGAATATTAATTAAAGCTTCGTTTTTAGTTCTGTCTTTTCCTTTAACTATAGAAAATTTATGATCTGTTCTCCAGTTGTTTGTCCAGTTATTATAGATAGATGCGTCTACACCAAGTAAACGAGCATCTGTTTGTCTGTATTCCCAAACAGGAAATGCACCTCGTAAAGAGAATTCTACACCAGTTGGTTCTAAAAGAATAAAGTCTGATATAAGGTTATAATAAGGTGAAACCTCGTAGCCCCAAGTGTAAGTGTTTTTTCCTAAGCTTAATGATATTCTGTGTGACGTTTCGCTCTTTATGCGTAAATCGCCTAATTCTATACGGGCAGCAGAATGATGCAGTCCATCACTAAATAATTCAGACGGATTTGGAGCACGTTGCGCTAAAGTGTAATTAAATCTAAATAAATTTTCAGAATTAAATCGGTGTTTTAGTCCTGCAGACGCTGAAAAATTATGATAGCTTAGCTCAGGATTTGTTAAAAGTTGTGTGCCTAGGTCATCAATAATTATATCATTAAAATCTTCGTTGTACCCGCGTTCTTCCCATCTAGATGTTATGTAAAACTTTTGGGCATCAATTTTACTATAATCAAATCTAATACCAGCATCTAAAGTAGTGGCATCAGAAAGTTTATATTCTGTAGTTGCAAAAACTCCAAAATCTACTTTATCATAATCAGGAATTAAACGTCTTACACCTGTATCTGGATTGGCAAAATTATCTTGATATCGGCCTAGAATTCCAAAAGAAAATTTTTGCTTTTCAAAAGCATCAATAGTAATATCTGCAGCAAGTGTTTGTGTTGTAAGCTTAAGGTCTAAAGAAGCTTTTTCTTTGTCGTCACCAACACGTATATCATACTCAAACCTATGGTTTTGTTGTATGTCATATTGAAGATTTAATTTCCCTAAGCCTTCAAAACGCTTATAGTATCTAAGTTTTCCTAAATGATGTTTAACATGTTGTCTAGGCTTATTAATGTCATAAGTAAAACTTGTTGTTTCACTTGGTTCATCACTATTAATAGCGGTAATTAAATCGTCTACATTACCTATATGAGACGCACTTAAAATACCAATATTTGTGTCAAAGTATGAGTAGTAGGCATTCCAGCCACTCTCAAAACCAAGTTTTCCAAAATCTATACTAGCGCCAAATTGAGAAACTCCTGTATTTGATAATACATAATTTGGAGCTTCTGCATCTCCTAATTTCTTGTAAGATGCTTGTCCTTTTACATAAAAACCATTTTCATATGCTTTGGTAAGTTCTGTGGTTATGTTTCCGCCTCTGCCATTAGACACTCCGTTTACAAGTGTTTTGCCGTAAATAGTATCTTTTTTGGGTATTCTATTTTGATCTAGTAAAATAATACCTCCAATAGCATCACCACCATATTTTAATGCAGCAGCACCTTTTACAATTGTAACTTTGTTGGCAGAATTAATATCTATGTTTGGTGCGTGTTCTGCACCCCATTCCATATCTTGCATACGAGTACCATTATTAAGTATAAGTACTCTACTGCCTCCTAAACCTTGTATTATAGGTTTTACAATATTTGAACCTGTGTTTAAGCTAGATACTCCGTTTATTTGTTTAAGCGCATCACCCAAATTGTTGCTGCCAAAGCGTTCTAGCTGCTCTGTTTTTATCGTTTTTTCTTGTGCAGAATTGGTTTCTTTAATGGTAGAGCCCGTAACCTTAACTTCATTTAACTCTTCTAAATGATGTTCTAGGGTTATTTTTTTATGGGTGTTGCCATAAATTTCTACTGTTACAAATCTTGTACTGCATTCTGGGTGAGATATTTCTAACTCTATAATGCCGTTGCATAAATTTTTTAGAGTAAACTTTCCAAACTCATCAGAATATACTTGCTTCTTGTTTCCTCTTACTTGTATAATAGCGTCTGCTAATGGTTGTTTGTCATGAAAGTCTATTACTTCTCCTAAAAGAATATTAGAACAATCTTGGCTAAATACAAAAGACTGACACACTATAATACATAGTATTGTTAGCGTATAGCGCATAATAATATTTTTGTGTAAATAATTAGGTGCTTTTTTGTTGTATAAAAAAAAGCAGTGTTTAGTGTAGGGTTAAACAGCTGGTGGAGGCTTGTTTAAATGCTTAGATGTAACTGTATTTTTAACCTTAGGCTTTTTGTAATTAGTTACGGTTTTAGCTTTAGTTTCGGTAAAAATATATGGTGTTACAATAGTTGTAAAACTATAGTTTGTAAAAGAAGTATGGTTGTTGGTAAAAATAAAATCACACTGCTCACAATGTACAATGGCAGTGCCATCGTCATCAGAGTGGTAGCTTAGCGTGTGTATGTTTTGAGATCCAAGTAAAAGAAACCCAATCATTACTACGCTAAAAACCGATAATGTAATTTCTTTCAGCTTCATACGTTCTGCGAAAATACTTTTTTTAAAATGCAATAAAAATTGTATTTGATAAAATTAACAAAATATTAATTGTTTTAATGATAAGTAATGCATTTAAGTTTAGACTAACCTTTAAAAAAAATAGCAATGATTCAAAAAATTATATTTGTTTATAATGCTAATTCTGGTGTAGGTAATGCAATGTTAGATAGTGTACATAAAATATTTAGCCCGTCTACCTATAATTGTAATTTGTGTAGTATAACTTTTGGTGTTTTTACAGAGGATAAAGCTTGGAAAAAATTTAGAAGTACTACTAATTTAGAACTTCAGTTTTTACATAAAGATGAATTTGAAAAGAAATTTGTTGGTAGTAAATTTGTAAACACTACGTTACCAGTTATATTTAAAGAGAGTGGAGGTGAGCTTAAGGAATTTATAACTACTAATGAGTTGAATGAGTTAAAAAGCTCAGACCAACTAATAGCCGCTATAAAAACTAAGAATCTAAAGTAAAATTATTTAGATGCGGTAGCTTTATAAAAGTCATCATTAATGCCATCTATAAATTCTAAAACATCTTCTCTGCCTAAATTGTTTGCAGATGATGTTATAAAATATTGCGGGGCGTCTTCCCAAATACCTTCTAGTAATGCGTTAATGTAGTTGTCTGCTTGTTTTTGTATTACTTGGGGTTTTAATTTATCGGCCTTTGTAAAGATTAGGGCAAACGGAATTTGATTTTCTCCCATCCACTCTAAAAATTCTAAATCTACTTTTTGTGGTTCATGGCGTATATCAACTAAAACAAAAGCGCATACAAGCTGTATTCTTTCTTTAAAATAATCTGTAATGTATTTCTGAAATGTTTTTTTCTCTTTTTTAGAAACACGAGCATAACCATAACCTGGTAAATCTACTAAAAACCAATTTTCATTTACTTTAAAATGATTTATAAGTTGAGTTTTACCTGGTCTTCCAGATGTTTTTGCTAAGCTTTTGCGCTGCATTAGCATATTTATTAAAGAAGATTTACCTACGTTAGATCTGCCAATAAAGGCATACTCAGGCAAAGGCTCGCTAGGGCAAGACTTTACGTTAGAGTTACTTATTACAAAGCTGGCAGATTTTATTTTCAAGATAAATAATTTTTAAATTAAGCTTACAAATTACGTTTTTGTAGCCAGTTTTCTAGTATTGTATTAAACTCATCAGGGTGTTCCATCATAGGAGCGTGGCCACATTTTTTAATCCAATACAAATTAGAATCCGGTAATAACTTGTTAAAGTCATTAGCAACTTCTGGTGGTGTTACTGTGTCTTCTTCTCCCCAAATTATACAAGTTGGCGTTTGCATATTAGGTAAGTCATTTGCCATATTGTGTCTAATAGCGCTTTTAGCAATAGCAAGTGTTTTAACTAGTTTAATACGGTCGTTAACTGTAGCAAAAACTTCATCTACAATTTCCTTAGTTGCTACTTCAGGATCATAAAAAACATCTTGTGCTTTTTTCTTTATAAACTCGTAATCACCTCTTCTTGGGTAGCCATCTCCCATTGCGCTTTCATATAAACCAGAGCTGCCTGTAATAACTAATGCTTTTACAGTCTCTGGGTATAATTTTGTGTGTAATAAGCCAATATGTCCACCTAAAGAGTTTCCTAACAAAATAACGTCTGTTAGCCCTTTGTGGGTAATAAATTCTTGTACAAATTTTGCAAAACTTTTTACAGTAGTTTTTAGTAGAGGTTTGTCATATATAGGTAATTCTGGTACTAAAACTTTGTATCCTTTTGCGGGAAAATGTTCCATAACACCTTGAAAATTACTCAATCCACCCATTAATCCGTGTAAAATAATTAGTGGTGTTCCTTCCCCAATCTCTATATATCTGTATTTGCCTTCTGTAATAATCTTTTCTTCCATTAATAGGATAGCTCTTATGCTATTAAGTAGCAAATATAGGCATTTCCGTAAAAAGAATCATCATTCTTTTAAGCGGATAAAAATAGATTTCTACCACCACATTACATCCTGTTTTTTAGGTTGTTAGTCTAAAAGTGATCTCTAAAGTGGGGAAACTTATTAACAATGTGGTATTTAGTGGTAAATTGTGGTATTATTTTTTATCTTTGATATCAGTTTTAAAATTCAGCTGATTTTAAATGGTAAACTTCATAGGAACATACGAGTGCAAGGCAGACGTTAAGGGCAGGGTAATGGTACCCTCAGCTCTTAAGAGTCAGATGGCCAGTGTTCTAAACAAAGGTTTTGTTATAAAACGTTCTGTTTTTCAACCTTGTTTAGAGTTGTATCCTATGGAAGAATGGAATCTTCTAATGGAGAAGATGAACAAGAAAAACCGCTTTAAAAAGAAGAACAACGACTTTATTAGACGTTTTTCTGCAGGGGTTAAAATTGTAGAGTTAGATGCTACAGGGCGTCTGTTAATTCCAAAAAATTTAGTAGAAATAGCAAATATTACCAAAGATGTGGTTTTAAGTTCTGCTATAAATATTATTGAAATTTGGGATAAAGATAGTTATGAAAAAGTAATAGAGGAAGACGCAGAGAATTTTGCGGATTTGGCAGAAGAAGTAATGGGAGGTGAAGAAGATGAGTTATCATAATCCAGTTTTGTTAAAGGAGTCTGTAGATGGACTAAGTATTAAGGAAGATGGAGTGTATGTTGATGTTACTTTTGGTGGCGGAGGACACTCTAGAGAAATTTTGAGTAGGCTTGGAGAAAAAGGTAGGCTTATTGGTTTTGATCAAGATGAAGATGCGCTTGCTAATGCTTTAGATGATGATAGGTTTTTATTAATTAATGAAAATTTTAGGTATATAAAGCAGTTTTTAAAATTTCATGGTATACGTAAGGTAGACGGAATTTTAGGTGATTTTGGAGTTTCTTCACATCAGTTTGATAAGGCAGAAAGAGGTTTTTCTACTCGTTTTGATGCTGACTTAGATATGAGGATGAGTCAAAAAAATACAGTCTCTGCTTTTGATGTGGTTAATAATTATGAGTACAATGATTTAAGAAGGGTATTGTTTCAGTATGGCGATTTAAGAAGTGCTAATGCTATGGCAAATACAATTATAGATTATAGGCAAGAGGGTGAAATTAAAACTACAGATCAGTTAAAACAGGTGTTGAAAAAGTTTTTGCCTGCTTTTAAAGAGCATAAAATTTTAGCTCAAATTTATCAGGCTATACGTATAGAGGTAAATCAAGAAATACAGGTTATTAAAGAGTTTTTAGAGCAAACTAATGATTTGTTGGTTGAGGGCGGAAGATTAAGCTTAATAAGTTACCATTCATTAGAAGATAGATTGGTAAAAAGGTATATAAGAGCTGGTAAGTTTGAGGGCGAGCCAGAAAAAGATTTTTACGGAAATATAGATGTTCCGTTTAAAAAAGTAGGTGGGTTAATAGTGCCATCTAAAGAAGAAATTGCTGTAAATAACAGAGCAAGAAGTGCAAAATTAAGAATTGCAGAGCGTAAATAATGAGAAAAGGATTGTTAGACATATTAAAAGGTAAGTTTTTGGTGAGTGGTGATGCTCCTAAAAATTGGATGTTTATCCTTTTTGCATCTTTTTTGGCTGCATTAATGATTGCTAGCGCGCATAGTGCAGATGCTAAAGTGCATAAAATTGCAGCCTTAAGTGAAGAGGTAAAAGAGTTGCGTAGTCAGTTTTTAGACGGGCGCTCTAATTTACAAGAGCTTAAGCTAGAGTCTTCAATAGTAGAAGAAGTTAAAAAAAGGGATTTGTATCCGTCAGAGACACCACCAAAAAAAATAAGAGTAATACCAGTTAAGTAGTGGCTACATCAGAAAAAAACATATTAACTCGTTTGTATATAGTTGCAGGCTTTCTGTTTCTGTTTGCTATTGCTGTGGCTGTAAAGCTAATAAGTATTCAGGTAGTAGATGGTGATAAGTACCGCAAACTGGCTATGGATCGTACAGAGCGTGTTTTTGTTATAGAGCCTAACAGAGGAAACTTAATTTCTGATGATGGTAGCTTGTTGGCTACATCTGTAAATAAGTATACAATAAGGTTTGATGCTGTAACGGTTCGTAACTCAGATTTTAATGAAAATATAAAACCTTTGTCAGATGCATTGGGTAAAATGTTTCAGAAACCATCATCTTATTACCAACAACTATTAAGAAAAGCAAGGTCTAATAAAAATAGGTATAAGCTTATTGCTCGTAATTTAGATTATTCGGACTATATAAAAATTAAAAAATTTCCTCTTTTTGAAAAAGGGCCAAATAGAGGCGGACTTATAGTTGAGCAAAAAACGGTTCGTGAGCATCCTTTAGGGAAAATAGCAGAACGTAGTGTTGGTTATGAGCGTGTAGATGAAGAAGGTCATTACACTAGAGTTGGGCTAGAAGGTGCTTTTGGACAGTATTTGCGTGGTGAAGAGGGTAGGCGTTTAAAGCAGAAAATAGCAAAAGGACAGTGGAAACCAATTGGTCCAGATAATGATGTGGAGCCAAAAGATGGTTATGATGTTGTTTCTACAATAGATATTAATATACAAGATATAGCACACCACGCTTTGTTGGGTCAATTAGAAAAATATAATGCAGATCATGGTTGTGTAATTGTTATGGAGGTGGCTACAGGTGAGGTAAAGGCAATATCTAACTTGGGGCGTACTAAAAACAATACGTATTATGAGCGTCTTAACTATGCTGTAGGAGAATCTTCTGAGCCTGGGTCAACGTTTAAGTTAGTGTCTATGGTAGCGGCATTAGAAGATAAAATTATAGATACAAGTACTGTTGTTGATACAGAAAACGGACGTTGGAAAATTTATGATAGAACTGTACGTGATTCTAAATGGGGAGGTTACGGTAAAATTTCTTTTGGTAAGGCGTTTGAGTATTCTTCTAACACAGCTTTTGCTAAAGTAATACATAATGGCTATAAAAATAATCCAGAAAAATTTGTAGACCGTTTAATGGAAATGAACTTAAACCGAGATTTAGGTTTGCCTATTAAGGGAGAAGGGAAACCAGTTATTAGGTATCCTGGAGATAAAGGTTGGTCTGGTATTTCATTAGCTTGGATGTCTCACGGGTATGAGGTGTCTTTAACGCCGTTACAAACATTAACTTTTTATAATGCTATTGCTAACGGCGGGGAAATGGTAAGACCAAGGCTAATAAAAGAGGTGAAAGAGTGGAATAAAACTATTTATAAGTTTGATAAAGAGGTTATAAATCCGTCTATATGCTCTAAGGAAACAGTAAAAAAAGTACAAGCCTTATTAAAAAATGTGGTAGAAAGTAAAAAGGGTACAGGACATAAATTGTATTCTCCAAATTTTTCAATGGCTGGTAAAACAGGTACTGCGCAAAAAAACTATGTGGCTAAAGACCCAAATAAGTTGCAATACATATCATCTTTTGCAGGATATTTTCCGGCAGATGAACCAAAGTACTCTTGTATTGTAGTTGTGCATGACCCAGATAAAAAAGCAGGTTTTTATGGAGCAGATGTTGCTGGGCCTGTGTTTAAATCTGTAGCGCATAAAATATATGCTACATCACCAAAAACAGATATTGTAAAAGGTTTAGCTGTTAGTAGTAAAAAGTTAAATGGAGATTATGAAGCTTACTATAAAAGTGTTCAAAAAAAATACAGAACCGTTCCTAATGTAAAAGGAATGAGTGGTATGGATGCTGTATCTCTTTTAGAGAATATGGGGATAAAGGTAGTAGTTAAAGGAAACGGAAAAGTAAAAGCACAATCTGTGGCTCAGGGAACAGCTGTAAACGGAGTGTCTAAAATAACGTTAGAATTATCGTGAAATTATTAAAAGACATATTATACGGTGTAGGTATTGTTGCTGTAAATGGCACTACAGATACTATGGTTAATGCCATATGTTTTGACTCTAGAAAAGTAGGGTTAGATGATGTATTTGTAGCTGTAAAAGGCACACTTGTAGATGGTCATAGTTATATAGATACCGCTTTAAATGCTGGTGCAAATGCTATAATATGTGAAACTATGCCAGTTAACCTGGTTAATGGTATTACATATGTACAAGTAAAAAATGGTAATGCTGCCTTGGCTATAATGGCTTCTAATTTTTACGGTACGCCATCTAAAAATTTAAAACTAGTTGGTGTAACAGGTACTAATGGTAAAACCACTATTAGCAGCTTGTTGTATCAATTATTTAAAAAAGCAGGTTATAAGGTGGGTTTACTATCAACTATTAAAATAATGATAGATGATAAAGAGATTAAGGCAACACATACAACACCAGATGCTATTACAATAAACAAATCTTTGGCAGAGATGAATAATGCAGGAGTAGAGTTTTGTTTTATGGAGGTGAGCTCTCACGGTATTCATCAAAAAAGAATAGAAGGTTTGGTTTTTGAAGGCGCCATTTTTACCAATTTATCTCATGATCATTTAGACTATCATAAAACTTTTGCAGAATATAGGGATACTAAAAAGTTGTTGTTTGATGGTCTGCCAAAAACAGCATGGGCACTTACCAATATAGATGATAAAAATGGTGCTGTTATGCTGCAAAATACCAAGGCAAAAAAGCAGACATACGCATTAAAAACATACGCAGACTTTAGAGCTCAAATATTAGAAAATCAGTTTAGCGGACAATTGCTAAAGATTGATGATAATGAGCTTTGGTCTAAATTAATAGGAGATTTTAATGCTTACAATATGCTTGCTATATATGCAACTGCGCAATTGTTAGGATTAGAAAAAATGGAAATTCTACGTCTTTTAAGTGAATTAGAAAACGTAGACGGAAGATTTCAATATTACATATCTGGTAAAAATATTACAGCTATAGTAGATTATGCTCATACTCCGGATGCTTTAAAAAATGTACTGAACACTATCAATGCATTGAGGACAGGAAATGAAGACGTCATCACCGTTGTGGGGTGTGGTGGCGACAGAGACAAGTCAAAACGTCCGGTTATGGGTCATATTGCTTCAGAAATGAGTACAAAAGTGGTTTTTACATCAGATAATCCAAGGACAGAATCTCCTTCAGAAATTTTAAAAGAGGTAGAGGCTGGTGTAGAAGCGCAAAATACGCGCAAGGTGTTAACAATAGAAAATAGAGAGCAAGCAATAAAAACTGCTTGTCAGTTAGCACAACCTAAAGATATTATTTTAATAGCAGGTAAAGGTCATGAAACATACCAAGAAACTAATGGTGTGCGCATAGATTTTGACGATTATAAAATTGTAAAACAATTACTAACAAGTTTAGAAAAGTAAGCACTAGTTATACAACACACAATATATGTTATACTATTTATTTGAGTTTTTAGAAAATGAGTATCAATTGCCTGGAGCAAGTCTGTTTCAGTTTATCACGTTTAGAGCTGCTATGGCAATAATTGTGTCTTTGTTGATAGCTACTGTTTATGGTAAAAAAATTATTCTTTTTCTTCAAAAAAAGCAGATAGGAGAAACTGTTAGAGATTTAGGATTAGATGGGCAAACGCAAAAGGCTGGTACACCTACAATGGGTGGTTTAATTATTATTATGGCCACTTTAATTCCTGTTTTATTATTTGCAAAATTAGACAATGTGTACATTTTACTTTTAATAGTAACAATGCTTTGGATGGGGGTTATTGGTTTTATTGATGACTATATAAAAATATTTAAAAAGGACAAAGAAGGATTAAAAGGAAAATTTAAAATTCTTGGTCAAGTTGTACTTGGTTTAATTGTGGGTTGTACACTTTATTTTCATCCAGGAGTAACAATTAAAGAAAATGCAATTGCCGGTATAGCAACAAAAGGTTCTGTTGTTACACCTATTTCTGTGCCAGAAATTAAATCTATGGCTACTACTGTGCCATTGGTAAAAAACAATGAGTTAGACTATACAAGTCTTATTTCTTGGATGGGTGATGGCGCAGAAGATTACGCTTGGTTAATATTTATTCCTATTGTAATATTTATAGTAACAGCAGTATCTAACGGAGCTAATTTAACAGACGGTATAGATGGTTTGGCAGCTGGTACATCTGCAATTATAGTTTTTACGCTTGGTATTTTTGCTTGGGTATCTGGTAATATTATTTTTTCAGATTATTTAGACATTATGTTTATTCCTAGATCAGGAGAATTGGTAGTTTTTATAGCAGCATTTGTAGGTGCGCTTATTGGTTTTTTATGGTACAATGCTTACCCAGCAAGTGTTTTTATGGGAGATACAGGTAGCTTAACTATTGGTGGTGTAATTGCTGTAATTGCTATAATTGTTCGTAAAGAATTAATAATACCTGTTTTATGCGGAATCTTTTTTGCAGAGTCTATTTCTGTAATGTTGCAAGTGGGCTATTTTAAATACACTAAAAAAATATCTGGTGTGGGTAAGCGTATATTTTTAATGGCGCCTTTACATCATCATTACCAGAAAAAAGGATATCATGAGAGTAAAATAGTAACCCGTTTTTGGGTGGTAAGCATCATTTTAGCAATTGTAACTTTTGTAACCTTAAAAGTAAGATAGGTGAAGAGGTTAGTGATTCTTGGTGGTGGAGAAAGTGGTGTTGGTACAGCACTTTTAGGAATAAAAAAAGGATACAATGTGTTTGTGTCTGATAAAGGAAAAATAAAAGAAGAATATAAAAAAGTTCTTAAACATTTTGAGATAGACTGGGAGGAGGAACAGCATACAGAATCTAAAATTTTAAATGCAGATTTGGTAATGAAAAGCCCTGGTATACCAGACAAAGTAGCCTTAGTGCAAAAATTGGCAGCTAAAAACATACCTGTAATTTCTGAAATAGAATTTGCAAGTAAGTATACAGACGCTACAATAATTGGTATTACTGGCAGTAACGGTAAAACAACCACAACAATGATGGTAAACCATATTTTAAAAGAAGAAGGTTTACACGTTGGTATGGCTGGTAATATTGGTGATAGTTACGCTAAAATGGTATCTGAAAATAACTTTGATTATTACGTATTAGAGATTAGTAGTTTTCAATTAGATGGTATTGTAGATTTTAAGCCTCATATCGCAATTATAACCAACATTACACCAGATCATTTGGATAGGTATAATTATGAGTTTGATAACTATATAACATCAAAATTTAGAATAGCAGAAAACCAAACAGAAGATGACTATTTAATTTATGATGCTGATGATGAAGTGCTTGTAAGTTGGCTAGAGAAACACCCAGTAAAATCAAAATTAATACCCTTTTCACTAACAAAACAGTTTAAAGAAGGTGTTTGTTTAAAGAATAATAAAATACATATAACGACCCAAAATAATACAATAGAGATGGCAACAGATAACTTAGCTTTAGAAGGTAAACACAATTTAAAAAATACAATGGCAGCTTCAGCAGCTTCTAAATTAGTAAATATTAGAAAAGCTACTATTAGGGCTAGTATTGAAAATTTTCAGGGTGCAGCGCATCGTTTAGAGAGTGTTTTAAAAATTGCTCACGTACATTATGTAAATGACTCTAAAGCTACTAATGTTAATGCTACATATTACGCATTAGAAAGTATGAAATCTGCTACGGTTTGGATTGTTGGTGGAGTAGACAAAGGAAACGATTACAAGTCGTTAATGCCATTGGTAAGAGAAAAAGTAAAAGCTATTATTTGTTTAGGAGTAGACAACTCTAAAATTATTGAAGAGTTTGGTAATGTTGTAGATCTGTTAGTTGAAACAAAAAGTATGAATGAAGCTGTAAAAATGGCTTATAAAATAGGTCAACGTGGTGATACTGTATTGTTATCTCCTGCTTGTGCTAGTTTTGATTTGTTTGAGAATTATGAAGATAGAGGTAATCAATTTAAAGCAGCTGTAAAAAGCTTATAATTAGTATAATAAAGTATAGTGTTAAGTTATTTTAAAAATATAAAAGGAGATAAGGCTATTTGGGGCATAGTTGCGCTATTGGCATTATTTTCGTTTTTGCCAGTCTACAGTGCTAGTAGTAATTTAGTGTATGTGGTTGGTAATGGTACTGCTGTAAGTCACCTAATAAAGCACGCTTTTTTGTTATTGCTTGGTTTTGGTATTATTTACGGTGTACATAAAATACCAATGCACTTTTTTAAAGGTTTGTCTATTATTGCTATGCCAATTGTGCTGTTGCTTTTGGGGTATACGTTAGCACAAGGTAAAACTATTGGTGGCGCAAATGCAAGTAGGTGGATAAACATTCCGTTTGTTGGTTTTTCTTTCCAGACATCAACTTTAGCGGCTGTTGTTTTAATGATTTATGTTGCTAGATATTTAGCAAAAATTAAAAATAAAGTGGTTACTTTTAAAGAGAGTATTCTTCCATTATGGCTGCCTGTTTTTTTAGTAGTTGTATTAATTTTACCAGCCAATTTTTCAACTGCTGCAATTATATTTTTTATGGTACTTACGCTAACTTTTTTAGGTGGCTACCCTTTTAAATATTTGTTAGGTATTGTTGGTACAGGTATTGCTTGTTTGGCATTATTTATTCTTATAGCTAAAGCTGTACCAGATTTGTTTGATAATAGAATTGATACTTGGGAAAATAGAATAGCTAACTTTTTTAATGGTGAAGATACTAGTGAAGATTACCAAATAGAACGTGCTAAAATTGCAATTGCATCTGGCGGTGTTTTAGGTAAAGGTTCTGGTAAAAGTGTGCAAAAAAACTTTTTACCACAGAGTTCTTCAGATTTTATTTATGCAATTATTGTAGAGGAATACGGATTAGTTGGTGGTTTGGTAGTAATGTTTTTTTATTTATTACTGCTGTTTAGAATTGTGGTGGTGGCAAATGCAAATCCTAGTGTGTTTGGTAAATTGTTAGTAGTAGGCGTAGGCTTACCTATAGTTTTTCAGGCGTTTATAAATATGGCTGTAGCGGTAGAATTATTTCCTGTTACGGGACAAACATTACCATTAATAAGTAGTGGTGGTACGTCTATCTGGATGACGTGTTTGGCAATTGGTATTGTACTTAGTGCAAGTAATAAAAATCCAGTTAAAGAGAAAAAAGTAGTAGATGAGTCTAACCCTTTAGATGTGTTAAGTGAACAATTATAAATTTATATTATCTGGAGGAGGCACTGGCGGACATATATATCCGGCTATAGCAATAGCAAATGAGCTAAAGGAAATGTATCCTGATGCAGAATTTTTGTTTGTGGGTGCTAAAGACCGTATGGAGATGGAAAAAGTGCCACAGGCTGGTTATAAAATAGAAGGGCTTTGGATTTCTGGTTTACAGCGCAAGTTAACGTTTAAAAATATGTTATTTCCGTTAAAGGTTATTAGCAGTTTGTACAGATCTAAACAAATTATAAAAAAATTTAAACCTAATGCTGTAATAGGCACAGGAGGATTTGCAAGCGGGCCATTATTGCGTATGGCAGCGGGTAAAAATATTCCGTGTGTGTTACAAGAGCAAAATTCCTATGCAGGTATAACCAATAAATTATTAGCCGGTAAAGTGCAAAAAATTTGTGTTGCTTATGATGGTATGGATCGCTTTTTTGAGGCCAATAAAATTGTAAAAACAGGTAATCCTGTTCGTAAAGATTTGGTAGAGATGAAAGCTACTAAGCAACAGGCATTAGAGTTTTTTGGGTTAAAGAGTAATAAATCAGTATTGCTTGTTTTAGGTGGAAGTTTAGGAGCTAAAAGAGTAAATACACTTATAAAAGAGCAATTACCATTGTTTGCATCTTTAGGTGTACAAGTAATTTGGCAATGTGGTAAGTTGTATTATCAAGACTATAAAAACTGCCAAAATGAAAATGTTTTGGTGTTCGATTTTTTAAATAAAATGGATTTTGCATACGCAGCGGCAGATCTAATTATTTCTAGATCAGGTGCTGGTTCTGTATCAGAATTAAGTATTGTGGGTAAGCCGGTTATTTTTATACCGTCTCCTAATGTTGCAGAAGACCATCAAACAAAAAATGCTTTGGCTTATGCAGATAAAAATGCAGCTATTTTAATTAAAGAAAAAGAACTAGACGTTAAATTTAAAACTGTTTTTACAGATTTATTTCAGAATAAAGAAAGGCAAGTAGAGTTGGGTGAAAATATAAAAAAGCAGGCACTCCCTAATGCCACAAAAAATATTGCTTTAGAAGTGCAAAAGTTATTAAATAAATGAATTTAAAAAATATACATAGCGTCTACTTTTTGGGTATAGGTGGCATTGGAATGTCTGCCTTGGCTCGCTATTTTAAATTTATTGGTAAAGAAGTTGCTGGTTATGATAAAACAGAAACTACTTTAACTAAAGAGCTTGCTGCATCTGGTATAGAAATTCATTATGAAGATAATGTAAGTCTTATACCAGAATATTATAAAAATATAAATAATACGCTGGTTGTGTATACGCCTGCATTGCCTAAAAATAACCTAGAGTTAAATTATTATTTGACTAATGGTTTTGGAGTTAAAAAACGCTCTGAAGTTTTAGGAATTATAACCAATAATACATTCTGTTTTGGTGTTGCCGGTACACACGGTAAAACTACTACGTCTAGTATTTTGGCACATTTGCTGCACGAAACAGGTACTCCAATCACAGCGTTTTTAGGTGGTATATCTGAAGATTTTAATAGTAATTTTTTATTAGAAGGAACGGACTATTCTGTTGTGGAAGCAGATGAGTTTGATAGATCATTTTTACAGCTATCTCCAAATGTAGCTTGTATTACGTCTATGGATGCAGATCACCTAGATATTTACGGTACAGGAGACGATTTAAAAGATGCTTTTGTTGCTTATGTAAATAGATTAGAGCCAAATGGTAAATTGTTTGTGCGTAACGGTTTGCCATTAAGTGGTATTACCTATGGTATAGAAGACGATTCTGATTTTTGTATTACAGATGTAGAAATAAAAAATGGTTCTTATATTTTTAGTATAAAAACACCAAATGCAGTTGTAAATGGGGTTAAGTTTAATAAGCCTGGTAGGCATAATTTACTTAACGGATTGGTTGCTTTTGCAATGGCATTAGAAGCTGGTAAATCTCCAGAAATAGTTGCTGCTGCACTAGGTACTTTTAAAGGAGTGCAACGTAGATTTTCATACCGTATAAAAGAAGAAGATTTTGTTTTTATTGATGATTATGCGCATCATCCTACAGAGATAAATGCTGTGTATGAAGCAGTTTCAGAAATGCATCCAAATAAAAAAACTGTAGCAGTATTTCAGCCGCATTTATACTCTAGAACTAAAGATTTCATAGACGATTTTGCAGTTAGTTTATCGCAATTTCAAAGCGTTATATTGCTAGATATTTACCCAGCCAGAGAAGAGCCAGTAGAAGGTGTTACGTCGGAATGGCTGTTGGGAAAAATAAAAAATCCGAATAAAAAAATATGTTCTAAAAAAGAATTAATTAGTGAATTAAAAAAACAAAACCCAGAAGTGTTAGTAGCTATGGGAGCAGGAGATATAGGGCAGGAGATTGATAAAATAAAAAACGCTTTTACAAAATGAAAGTAAATTGGAACTACATAAAATTGATGTTTCTATTGCTCTTATTATTAGGAGTGTACGCTTTTTCGGGTGTTAGGCATCAATCTAAAAAAATAGTAAAAACTAAAGTTGAGTTTCTAGGCGAAGACAATTTGTTTATAACTCAGCAGATGGTTAATAAATTGTTAATACAAAATTTAGGAAGTCTTACAAACGTGCCAAAAGATGCGCTAGTTTTGAATAAAGTAGAAAAGGTTTTAGAAGCCAATAAAATGGTTAAAAGTGCTCAGGTTTATCTTACTGTAAATGGGGAACTTATATCTAAAATTGTACAACGTAAACCTTTAGGGCGTATTCAAGGAAATTCAAATTTTTATTTGGATGACGAGGGTAAGCGTATGCCTTTATCTAGTAACCACTCTGCAAGAGTGCCAATTATTACTGGAAAAATTACAGATAGTAGCCTTCAAAATTGCTTTGCTTTTTTGAATTTTATCAATTCTGATGATTTTTTAAAGAAAAATATTATTGGTATTCACATTGCAGATGAAAACGATTTTCAGCTTAAGCTTAGGTTAGAGGATTATGTGGTAAATATAGGTGGCGTAGAAAATTTAAAAGCTAAGTTTAATAATTACAAGGCTTTTTATAGTAAAGCAATAAAAGATAAAGCTTTAGGTAGTTATAAAGCTGTTAGTTTAGAGTACAATAATCAAGTAGTGTGTACCAAAATTTAAGTTATGGAGCCAGGTAAATATTCAGTAGGATTAGACATAGGAACAACAAAAATTGTTGCCATAATTGGTAAGGAAAACGAGTACGGTAAAATTGAAGTTTTAGGTATTGGTAAATCTAAAAGCCTTGGTGTACATAGAGGTGTGGTAAATAATATTACGCAAACTATAAAATCTATACAACAGGCTGTAGAAGAAGCAGAGGCTACCTCTGGCTTAAAAATTAGTTCTGTTGTAGTTGGTATTGCTGGGCAGCACATACGTAGCTTACAGCATAGTGACTATATTACAAGACCAGACTCTGAGCAGGTTATTAATGAAGATGATGTAGATATACTTGTAAATCAGGTTTATAAGCTAATTATGCTTCCTGGAGAAGAAATTATTCATGTGTTACCACAAGAATATAAGGTAGATGGGCAGGCAGAAATTAAAGAGCCAATTGGTATGTATGGTGGTAGGTTAGAAGCTAATTTCCATGTAGTAGTTGGGCAAGTATCATCTATTAAAAATGTTGGTAGATGTATTAAAAGTGCAGGTTTAGATTTAGGTAGCATAACGTTAGAGCCTTTGGCATCTGCAAATGCTGTACTAAGCCAAGAAGAAAAAGAAGCAGGTATTGCATTAATAGATATAGGAGGTGGTACAACAGATGTTGCTATTTTTAAAGATGGTATCATTAGGCACACTGCAGTAATTCCTTTTGGAGGTAATGTAATTACAGAAGATATAAAAGAAGGCTGTTCTATTATTGAAAAACAAGCCGAACTATTAAAAATTAAATTTGGTTCTGCTTGGCCAGGAGAAAATAAGGATAATGAAATAGTTTCTATACCAGGATTACGAGGTAGAGAGCCTAAAGAAATTACACTTAAAAATCTTTCTAAAATTATACATGCTCGTGTTGTAGAAATAATTGAGCAGGTATATATGGAGATTAAAAATTACGGACACGAAGATCAAAAAAAGAAGCTAATTGGAGGAATTGTATTAACAGGTGGTGGTAGCCAGTTAAAACATTTAAAGCAATTAGTAGAGTATATCACCGGTATGGATACCAGAATAGGGTATCCTAATGAACATTTGGCAGGAGATTCTACTCAAGATATAGCAAGTCCGCTTTATGCAACAGGCGTAGGTTTGTTAATGAATGCAATAGAGACAAATGCTAAAAATAAAGAAATAGCATTAGAGGAAGCCCAAGCAGAAAAAGAAGCAATAGTAGAAAATAATCAAACAGAAGAAGGTTTCCAAACAGAAGAACCAAATACCACATCAACCAAAAAAGAAGTGAAACCAGAACGTAAATCCATTTTTGAAAAATGGTCTGATAAGTTGAAAGACTTTTTAGATAATGCAGAGTAACGCATAAATAGAAAAATTGAAAAAAATAACTCAGTAAAATAACAGTATGAGCAAGAACACTGAATTAGAAAGTAATATCTCTTTTGATTTGCCTAAAAATCAAAGTAACGTAATAAAAGTCATTGGTGTTGGTGGCGGTGGTAGTAACGCAATAAATCACATGTTCCAAGCCGGAATAAATGGTGTAGATTTTATTGTTTGTAATACAGACTCACAAGCATTAGAAAACAGTACAGTGCCTAATAAAATAAGATTAGGTGTTACCTTAACAGAAGGTTTAGGTGCGGGTGCCAACCCAGAAGTTGGTGAGCAAGCTGCCATTGAAAGTATGGAAGACATAAAAAGTATGTTAGATTCTAATACTAAAATGGTATTTATTACTGCTGGTATGGGTGGTGGTACAGGTACAGGTGCTGCCCCAATAATAGCTAAGCAAGCAAAAGGTATGGATATCCTTACAGTGGGTATTGTTACAATGCCTTTTCAGTTCGAAGGAAAAATGAGATGCCAGCAAGCTCAGACTGGTATAGAAAAACTTCGTGCTAATGTAGACTCATTAATTGTTATTAATAATAATAAACTTAGAGAAGTATACGGTAATTTAGGCTTTAAAGCCGGTTTCTCTAAAGCAGATGAAGTATTAGCAACTGCTGCTCGTGGTATAGCAGAGGTTATAACTCATCACTATACACAAAACATAGATTTACGTGACGCTAAAACAGTATTATCAAACAGTGGTACTGCAATAATGGGTTCAGCAAATGCATCTGGCTCTTCTAGAGCGCAAGAGGCTATTATGAAAGCTTTAGACTCGCCATTATTAAATGATAATAAAATAGCTGGTGCTAAAAACGTATTGTTATTGATAGTTTCTGGTGCTCAGGAAATTACTATTGATGAAATAGGTGAAATTAACGATCATATACAAACTGAGGCAGGACACGGAGCTAACATTATTATGGGTGTTGGTGAAGATGAAAATTTAGGTGATGCAATAGCAGTTACTGTTATAGCTACGGGTTTTAATGTAGATCAGCAAGATGATATTGTAAATACAGAATCTAAAAAAATAATTCATACTCTAGAAGACGAGCAGAAGGCTACTCATAACTTAACACCAAATAATGCAAATGTTGTTTATGAAGTTGTAGAGCCAGAAACTACTCCTGTTAAAAAAGAGGTTGCTCCAGAAGAACCAGAAGTAATTAAACACACGCTTTTTGAGGATGAAAAACCAGAAATGGATTTAATACCTACAACAAATTTTATAAAGAATTTTAATGTTTTTTATGATGAAGTAGTTGCAGAAACTCCTAAAGAAGATGATTTTGTTATTGTAGACGTTAGAAATTTTGACGTTGTAGATGCAGAGGAAGTTAAAGTTGTTCAAGAAGAAGATCAGTTTGCATTTAGTTTTGATATTCCTCGTAAAGAACAGAAAGTAGAAGAGGAAGAGCAAGAACATACTATTACATTTAGTTTAGATGATGAAGATGTAAATAATATGGATGTAAAAGATCATGTAGAGGTTGTTCCTGTTTTAGAGTATAATAAAGAAGGAGAAAAAAGATATAGTTTAGATGACTATATGGAGTTAGAAAAAGAGCTTACAGGAGCTAAATCTAAAGCAGAAAAGGCAGAGCCTAAAATTATTGATGAAGAGTTAGCTTTTGAGAAAAAAACAGTTGCGCCAAAAGCAACTCAGGCACCAACACCGGCTCCAGCACCTGCTCCAGAAGAAAAAGAAATAGAGGTAGATCCAATGAATACCCCTATTGAAGATTTGTTAAGAAACAGAGCAGATGAGCGTAGAAGGAAATTAAAAGACTTTAACCATAAGTTTAAAAACAATATTAATACCGTAAATGATATGGAGAAAAAACCAGCTTATTTACGTCAGGGTGTAGATTTAAATCAGAACAACCCTGAAAACAGAATTTCTAGAACAACGTTAAGTGAAGACGGAGACGATATTCAATTACGTTCTAATAATTCTTTTTTACATGATAATGTAGATTAATGTAGTTTTTAAACTATATAATTTAGTGTATAAACCCGAAAGCAATAATTGTTTTCGGGTTTATTTTTTTATCTTCGTGTTCCTAAAAATTATAAATTATGAGCTTACAACAAGATGTAATGACGGCAATGAAAACAGCTATGAAAGCTAAAGATAGCGTTGCTTTAGAGTCATTAAGGGCTATGAAATCTGTTTTGTTAATGGCGCAAACAGAGTCAGGAGCAAAAACAGAATTAACTGAAGAAGAAGAAATAAAAATTGTACAAAAATTAGTTAAGCAACGTAAAGACAGTGCAGCTATTTATAAAGAACAAGGAAGAGAGGATTTGGCAGCTCCAGAGTTAGCACAGGCAGAAGTAATTGCACAATTTTTACCAGAGCAAATGTCAGAAGATGATATAGCTAAGGTTGTAGAAAGTGTAATAGCAAAAACAGGAGCAGAAGGTATGAAAGATATGGGTAAAGTTATGGGTATGGTATCTTCTCAGTTGGCAGGTAAAGCAGATGGTAAAACAATTTCTACTATAGTAAAAAGTAAATTAGCTTAATTTTTTTATAGGCTAATAAAAGGCCCCGTGGCGCAACTGAATAGCGCATCAGATTTCGGCTCTGAGGGTTGGGGGTTTGAGTCCCTCCGGGGTCACGAATAAACAAAGAATCCAAAATTGAAAATTAAGTTTACTTGTGTTTTCAATTTTGGATTCTTTGCTTTAAAAGCGGAGCTTTTAGTTAAAATTTGTAAAGCATATATAATGTAAAAACCACGCAACTTGCGTGGTTTTCTGGTTGGTGTCTAGTATATTTTTTTATGATTTAGCCAAGTCTCTACTATGGTTAACTTCAAAATAGTTTTGTACATTTTCCATAATATGAGATTCTTTTAATGTAGAGTTGGCTGTTTTGTATTCTTGGTCTATTAATTTTTTCGCAGGAAACGTTTCGCAGTGTATTTCTTCACCTTTAATATTGGTAGTTTTTACAGTTGCAGTACCTTCTAATAAAGATTTTCCTGTTACTATTATAAAAGAACGTTCTTCGTCTACAGCAGAAATACCTGTTCTTATTTTTGTGTTTTCAATAATAATGTCCGACTTAATATCTGCATTTGTTTTTGCTTGGTTTGCAGATTTTTTATCGTTACTGCAAGATAAAAATAATGATGCTGTTGCTAATACTGATACAAATAATTTAGTTTTCATAATTGAGTGCTTTTTAAATACACTACAAAGATGAAGCTATTACAGGCCTAAGAATACGCCTAAATAAGTGAAAATACACACCCTGAAAACAGGGGTGTAGATTTGTTAATCGTCTAGAAGGCCTATTTTTATTGCGTGTTTGGTTAGTCCGGCTAAGTTTTTTACGTTTAGCTTAGAAATTAAATTTTTACGGTAGCTCTCTATAGTGTGTTTGCTTAAAAATAACTCGTCTGCAATTTCTTGTGTGGTATATTCTTCTGCAATTAGTTTCAAAACTTCTTTTTCCCTATTGGTTAAAGAAATTTCTTTTTCCTTTTTACTAGCAAACATAGCATCTGTGTATGCTTTTTTAATTTCTGAAGAGAAATATTTTTCACCCTTTACAATGCTTCTAATAGCTTCTAGTAATTCTTCTTTTTCAGCATTTTTAGGTACATATCCATCTACATTATTTCTTATCAACGTGTCAATCATAGTTCCATCAATATGCATACTTACAACTAAAGTTTTTAGGCTAGTAAAACGTTCCTTAACTATGTTGTTAAGTTCAATGCCATCAACTTCTGGCATAGTTAAGTCTGTAATTAGTAAATGTATGTCTGCTGCGCCATTAATGTCTAAGTACTTTACAACTTGTGCTCCGTTTTTGGCTGTTAAAATTACATTAAACTCAGGTGCATCATTTAAAATACTCATTAGACCATCAATAAACATTTTGTGGTCATCTGCAATAATAAGGTTATATGTTGTCATTGGTTGTGTTTTTAATTGGTATTTCTATAGATACTACAGTACCTCTGTTAATTGCTGAGTCTACGTGTAGCGTACCGTTTAGTTTTTCTATTCTGCTTTTAATGTTTTTAAATCCAATACCTTCTCCGTTTTTACTAGTGTCAAAACCTTTTCCGTTATCTTCAAAAAGTAAAGTAATGCTATCTTCAAAATAATTTAAATGAATATCAGTAGTAGATGCTTTTGCATGTTTTAAGGTGTTGGTCATTAACTCTTGGATAATTTTAAACAACTCCATTTTAACAATTTCATTAAGAGTGTTTATTTTATCCTCTGGATGAGGGTGAAATTCTACATTTAATTTGCCAGTGCTTGTGATAGATTTAGTATATTCTTTTATAAGCTGCGTAAAATCATCTTGTCTAAACTTTTTAGGAATTAGGGTGTGAGAAATGTCTCTAACTAATTGATAGGTTTCATCTAACTGACCTGAAATTGTGTTTAGTGTTTGGGTTTTTTCTTTTACACTTGCTAATTGCAATTTTATGCCGGCTAAGTTGCCACCAATACTGTCATGTAATTCTTGAGCAATACGTTTGCGCTCTTCATCCTGACCTTCAATAGCGGCCTTTATTAATTTTAATTCTTGTTCTTGTTTAAGTGCGGCTACTTTTTGACTATTAATTTCTTCATTTTTTTTAGCCAGCTCGCTCTGTGCTTGCATTTTTTGGTAGTAAGTATATAGCAAAGCAATGACAGGGATAAGAATCACTAAAAATCCAATTAAAAAAGCAGCTTTAATGGTTTTTTGCCTATCTAATTCGGCTTGCTGTTTAATTTGATCTTCTTTTAAATCAGATATAGCTTGTTCTTTTTTTATAGTTTCATACTGTATTTCAAGTTCCTTTATTATTTCTCTTTGTTGTTTGTCTTTTATTTCATTTAAAACTCCAAAGAGTTGTGTCATTGTGGCGTATGCATTTTTGTAATCTTCTTGTTTGTAAAAACTTCTTGCTTGTATGATGAGTGATTCTCTTTGAAACTGTAAATTTTCATGGTCTACAGCATTGATGTATGCCATAGTTAGACCTACATTTGCAATGTTGTATTCTTCTAATTTATAATATAACTTGGCAACAAGTAGCGCTCCTTCATAATATATGGCGTTAAAATTTTTAGCTTTGGCTTGGTTGCTTATTTGCGCATACATTTGTATTGCTTTGTTATATTCTTTGTTGACTTCTAAAAGCTTGGCATTGTGTAGTTTAATTTCTAATTCGGCTTCTAAGTCTTTAAATTGCTTTGCTAACTCTAAAGATGAGTTGTAATAATTTTTAGCTATGTCATATTCTTTTTTTTGTGAATATGCGTTACCTAATTGCAGTAGTGCTCTATAGGTAATTGTTGGTTGTTGTTTGCCATAAATACTTATACTCTCTTTAAGTAAATTAATGGCTTTGTCAATGCTGTTTTGGGCTATGTAATTTTTTGCAAGACTTACCTTGTGTAAATACATATATTCAGAGTCGTTAATTGCTTCAGCTTCTTGTAGTCCCTTTATATTCCACTCAATAGATTTATCTACAAGTCCGTTTAAAGAACTGCCCAAAGACATTAAATAATATGCCTTTGCATATAAATATTTCTTTTCTTTTTCGGGTTTATCCCAGTTGCCTAATTCCTGTACATATAAGTTACCATAATGTAAAACAGAGTCTGTGTTGGCTTTTTTTGCATGATGATCTATAAGTTGATCAAAAATAGAGAATCTTTGAGCCCCAAAGTCAGCATCTTTTAAGGCATCATATAATGGTTGTAAAGTCTTATCTTTTTGAATTTTAGACCATGAAAAAGAGAAAAAAGACGGGTCCTCTTCTTTTTTGATGCTATCTGCTTCTTGAGCATTTGCAAACTGAAAAACTCCAATTAAAAGAAAAACTAAAATGTGTTTAAATTTAATGTGCTGTTGTAGGTGGTATGTAGATTTGGTGGTAGTCAAAAAAATAATAATTTATGTAATTGCATATTGTGTTTTAAACCATTTTAAGATTTAAAAAAATGCGTTAACTGTTTGTTTTGGTGTTGTTAGCAAAGTTTGTGATAATTGTTTGTTTAAAAAACCCGTAAGTTAGCGAAACGCATATCCCTGAAAACAGTGTAATATAATTATTATTTCTTTTTTAAGATAGTACTTATTATTTTTTTAGCGTGAATTCTAGAATTTTCTATAAACCATTTATGTGTTTCCATACCTCCGCAAATTACGCCTGCCAAAAAAACATTGTTTAAGTTGGTTTCCATTGTGTGTGTATTGTGAGTCGGAATTTTTTTATCATCATTAGATAAAGTAATTCCCATTTTGGTTAAAAATTCAAAATTAGGTCTGTAGCCTGTTAAAGCTAAAACATAATCGTTTTCTAATACTATAGTTTCGTTAGCTGTTTTTATAACAAGCTCTCTTTCTTTAATTTCTGTAATATTAGCACTGTATATAACTTTTATACTACCTTCCTCTATACGGTTAATAATGTCTGGACGTACCCAATATTTTACACGCTTACCAACTTCAGATCCTCTAATTATTAAAGTAACTTCTGCGCCTTTACGCCAACATTCTAATGCAGCATCTATAGATGAGTTACTTGCTCCTACAACCGCTAATTTTTGTTTAGAAAAAAAATGAGGATTATTGTAGTAATGACTTACTTTTGGTAAGTTCTCTCCGGGTATATTTAATTTGTTTGGTATATCATAAAAACCAGTAGCAATTATAACGTTTGTAGTGTTGTAAGTTTGCTTACTGGTTTCTAAGGTATATGTTGTGGTATTTTTAGTAACATTAATTACCTTTTCAAACAAATTAATGTTTAGGTCGTTACTACTCACAATTCTTCTGTAATATTCTAAAGCTTCCTCCTTTTTGGGTTTGGCTTCATTACTTATAAAAGGAATGTTGTCTATTTCTAGTTTTTCTGATGATGAAAAAAATTGCATTTTAGCAGGATAATTGTAAAGTGAATTTACAATACATCCCTTTTCTATAATAAGATAAGAAAGCCCATTTTTTTTAGCTTCTAACCCACAGGCAATACCAATTGGACCGCCACCAATAATTACAACATCTAATAAATTCACTAGCCTATAATTTCTTTTAAGTTTTTAATTGTATCAGTTGGGTTGTCACTTTTAAAAACAAAACTACCCGCAACAAGCACATCTGCACCTGCATCTACTAATGCTTTTGCATTTTTAGAGGTAACTCCGCCGTCGATCTCTATAAGTGTAGTTGCATTATTTTTGGTAATTAGTTCTTTTAAAGCTTTTACTTTATTGTATGTGTTTTCAATAAAAGATTGCCCGCCAAAACCTGGATTAACGCTCATTAGACATACAACATCAATATCGTTAATAATGTCTTCTAAAAGGTTTACGTTAGTATGCGGATTTAAAGCAACGCCAGCCATCATTCCTTCTGCTTTAATAGCTTGTAAAGTTCTGTGTAAATGTGTGCAAGCTTCATAGTGTACAGATAATACGTTTGCGCCTAACTCAGCAAAGGTTTTTATATACCTGTCTGGGTCTACAATCATTAAATGCACATCTAATGTTTTTGTTGCGTGCTGTGCAATACTTTTTAACACAGGCATACCGTAAGATATGTTAGGAACAAAAACGCCGTCCATAATATCTATATGGTGCCAATCTGCCTCGCTGTTGTTTACCATTTCTACATCTCTCTGTAGGTTTCCAAAGTCTGCTGCTAATAAAGAGGGTGCAATTTTATTGTTGCTCATTTTATTTTAGATTGATATTTGTACAAAAGTACGCATTTGATATAAATTGAAATAGTGGAAATTAACCTTTATAATTTGTTTAAGATTGATACTTGTAAAAACAAAAAAGCCTGTTGTTTTTAACAACAGGCTTTGCATGTAATAAGTTAAATTCTTTATATATTAAAGGACTTCAACGTTTACTGCATTAGGTCCTTTTTTTCCTTCTTCAACGTCATAACTAACTTTGTCTCCTTCAGCTATTTCGTGTGTTAATCCACTAATGTGAACAAAAACGTCTTTACCACCATCATCTGGAGTGATAAAACCGAAACCTTTAGAGTCGTTAAAAAATTTTACTGTACCGTTACTCATAATTTTATTTTTAATTTAAAGTGCAAAGATAGTATAATATCAATACAAAGCGTTTTTTATTTTTTTTTCTAAACTCTAGGTAAATCTCCTTCTCCTTTTAGTGGTAAAGTAGAGCTTCCTGTTAAGTAAACATCTACGTGATGCGCTGCCTGTCTGCCTTCAGAGATGGCCCATACAATTAATGACTGACCTCTTCTTTGGTCTCCTGCAACAAAAACACCGGGTACATTGGTCATATAGTTTTTTGCAGATGCTTTAATATTTGTTCTAGAGTCGGCTTCTAAGCCTAATTGCTGAGCTACAGTCATTTCTGACCCTGTAAAACCCATTGCAAGTAATACTAACTCACATTTCCATTCTTTTTCTGTTCCAGGAACTTCTTTTAATGTAGGTCTTTGTCCAGGTGTTTTTATCCACTCTACTTCTGCGGTTATAAGCCCTTTTAAGTTTCCTTTTTCATCTCCAATAAATTCTTTGGTAGATATGCTAAAAAAGCGTTCTGCCCCTTCCTTATGAGAAGAACTTGTGCGCAAACGCATTGGCCAAAACGGCCAAGGTTGGTCTGCTGGTCTTTCTGGAGTTGCTTTACTCATAATTTCAAAATTAGATACAGAGTTTGCTCCGTGGCGTATAGATGTTCCTATACAGTCAGACCCAGTATCACCACCACCAATAACAATAACATCTTTGTTGGTAGCCTTTATTTCTTCTCCTAGATCTGTAATACCATCTACACGTTTGTTGTTTTGCTTTAAAAAGTCCATTGCTTGTACAACCCCTTTTAAATCTGCTCCTTTAATAGGTAAATTTCTGCGTACTGTTGCCCCACCAGAAAGTACTACGGCGTCAAAATCTTCTTTTAGTGTGTTAGCATCTATATCTACTCCTATATGTGTGTTAGTCTTAAAAATTATTCCTTCCTCTTTAAGAACTTCTAATCTTCGGTCTATTACGTTTTTTTCCATTTTAAAATCTGGAATACCATAACGTAATAATCCTCCAACTTTTGCATCACGCTCAAAAACAGTAACTAGATGTCCGGCTCTGTTTAATTGTTGTGCAGTAGCTAAACCAGCTGGCCCAGAACCTATAACAGCAACTGTTTTACCAGTTCTTGTTTTAGGAGGTTGTGCTGTTATCCATCCTTTAGAAAATGCAGTTTCTACAATGTTTTTCTCTATATTTTCTATAGATACAGGATCTTCATTAATGCCTAGTACACAGGCTTCTTCGCAAGGAGCAGGGCATAATCTGCCTGTAAATTCAGGAAAATTGTTAGTAGAATGTAGTATGGTTGCTGCTTTTTCCCATTTGCCTTTGTATACAGCATCATTAAAATCTGGAATTAAATTTCCTAAAGGGCATCCGCTATGGCAAAACGGAACTCCGCAATCCATACAACGTGCACCTTGATTTTTTAATTCAGTTTCTTTTAGTGGTTGTGTAAACTCTTTATAATTTTTTATGCGCTCTTCTACAGGAGCATAGTCTTCTATTTTTCTTTCGAACTCTAAAAATCCAGTTATTTTTCCCATAGTGCTTTATATTATGCTAGCTTTTTGTTCTTCTTCTAATCTTTTTAGTGCTTGTCTGTATTCTTCAGGGAATACTTTTACAAACATTGGTAGGCTGTTTTCCCAGTTTTCTAATAGACGTTGTGCTAAAGGACTCATAGTGTAGTTGTAATGACTCTCTATAAGGTCTTTTAACTCTGCAATGTCATTAGCTTCTTCTACAGGTAGTAAATTAAGAGACTCTTTGTTGCAGTTTTTTTCAAATGTTTTATTCGGGTCTAAAACATAGGCAATACCACCACTCATACCTGCTCCAAAATTACGGCCTACTTCACCTAAAATTACAGCAACACCGCCAGTCATATATTCACAACCGTGATCTCCAATTCCTTCTACCACGGTTTTTGCTCCTGAGTTACGTACACAAAAACGCTCACCTGCTTTACCATTAATATATGCTCTACCAGCTGTAGCACCGTATAAGGTAACATTACCAGTTATAACATTTTCTTCTGGTATAATAGTGGCGCCTTCTGGAACTTTTATTACTAGTTTACCTCCAGAAAGACCTTTTCCTAAATAGTCATTTGTATTACCATTAACAGTCATAGTCAAACCTCTGGTTGCAAAGGCTCCAAAACTTTGTCCGGCAGAGCCAGTAAAATTTAAACGTAGCGTGTTTATAGGTAAGCCTTTTGCACCATAGGTTTTAGAAATTTCATTACTTATTATAGCGCCAACTGCTCTGTCTGTATTTTTAATAGGGAAATCTAAGGTTAGTTTCTCTTTTCTAAATAAAGATGGATGCGCTTTTTCTATGATTTTAAACTCAATAGATTTGTAAATGTCGTGCTCTTGTTTTTGAGTATTGTATAGTTTGGTTTCTTTAGGAACACTTACTTGGTGTAAAATTGGAGTAAGATCTATTCCTTCTGCTTTATAATGTTCTATAGCTTTCTTTCTATCTAATTTTTGAACTTGACCAACCATTTCGTTAACTGTTCTAAACCCTAATTGCGCCATTATTTCTCTTAATTCTTGAGCAATAAAGTACATGTAGTTAACTACGTGTTCTGGTTTTCCTTTAAACTTTTTACGCAACTCTGGGTTTTGAGTAGCAATACCAACAGGGCAAGTGTTTAGGTGACAAACACGCATCATGATACAACCAGAAGCTACTAATGGTGCAGTTGCAAAACCAAATTCTTCTGCTCCAAGTAAACAAGCTATGGCAACATCACGACCTGTTTTTAATTGTCCGTCACATTCTACAACAACCCTGTTTCTAAGATCATTCATAACTAAGGTTTGCTGTGCTTCTGCAATACCAAGTTCCCAAGGTAAACCAGCGTGTTTTAATGAGGTAAGCGGAGATGCTCCTGTACCACCGTCGTGGCCAGAAACTAATATAACATCTGCTTTAGCCTTAGCAACACCTGCGGCTACAGTGCCTACACCAACTTCTGATACTAATTTTACATTTATTCTTGCCTCTCTATTGGCAGATTTTAAATCGTATATTAATTGAGATAAATCTTCAATTGAGTAAATATCATGATGTGGAGGAGGGGAAATAAGTCCTACATATGGAGTAGAATTTCTTGTTTTTGCAATAGACGGATTTACTTTTGGCCCAGGCAATTGTCCGCCTTCTCCAGGTTTGGCTCCTTGAGCCATTTTTATTTGTATTTCTTTTGCGCTTGATAAGTAGTTAGATGTAACACCAAACCTACCTGAAGCTACTTGCTTAATGGCACTGTTTTTCCAATCTCCAGTTTCATTTTTGTAAAATCGTTCTGCATCTTCACCACCTTCTCCTGAGTTGCTTTTACCACCTATACGGTTCATAGCAATAGCTAAATTTTCATGAGCTTCTTTGCTTATAGATCCGTAAGACATTGCACCCGTTTTAAATCGTTTTACAATATCTGTCCATGGCTCTACTTCTTCAATAGGAATTGGATCGTAGTTAGAGAATTCAAACAAACCTCTAATGGTCATTAAATGTTTAGACTGCTCGTTAATAAGCTTTGAGTATTCTTTGTAAGTTTCTGGTTCGTTGTTACGAACAGATTTTTGAAGTTTAGCAATAGTAAGGGGGTTAAACAAGTGTTTTTCTCCGTCTCTACGCCACCTATATGCGCCACCCATTTCTAGCTCTAAACTAGCAGCAACTTCTTTAGTGTTAAACGCTTTTTGGTGTCTTTTAGATATTTCTTTTTCAATTTGATACAAGCCAATACCTTGAATTCTTGTAGGGGTATTTGGAAAATATTTATCTACAACCTTGGTGTTTATACCAATACACTCAAATAATTGCGAACCTCTGTAGGAGTTTAATGTAGAGATGCCTATTTTGTTCATCACTTTTAAAACTCCCTTGCCAATACCTTTGTTGTAATTTTTAATTGCTTCATCAAAAGTAATGTCTGTAATGTCATTTTCTTCTATTTGCTCAGCAATAATTTCGTTTACCAAATATGGGTTTACTGCACTTGCTCCGTAGCCAAACAATAATGCAAAATGATGCACTTCTCTAGGTTCTGCAGACTCAATAATAATACTTAGCTTAGATCTTTTTCCTAGTTTTTGAAGTCCGCTATTTACAAAAGATAAAGCCAGCAAAGCAGGTATAGGTGCGTTGTCTTTATCTACATTTCTGTCTGATAAAATAATTATGTTAGTTCCGTTATCTATTGCTTTAGAGGCTTGGTCTAATATGCTAGCTAAAGCTTCTTCTAAAGCATTGTGTCCACGTGCTATTTTGTATAAAATAGGAATAGATGTTACTTTGTAATCTGGACTAGCATCATAGTTTTTAATCTTATCTAAATCTTCTTTAGATATTACAGGATTTTGAATTTTAAGTTTGCGGCAATGCAATTCTGAAAAATCAAAAATATTATGATCACTACCAAGAGTTAAGCTAATATCTGTAATTAACTCTTCCCTAATACCATCTAAAGGAGGGTTTGTTACTTGGGCAAATAATTGCTTAAAGTAGTTGTATATAAGTTGTGGTTTTTCTGATAAAACAGCAATTGGTGTATCAGACCCCATGGATCCAATAGGTTCTTTTGCTGTTTTGCCCATTGGTAGTATAATGGTATTTATGTCTTCTAAAGTGTAGCCAAAAAGAGATTTTCTTTTTTCTAAACTTTCTTCTCCTAAAAATAAAGGACAGTCGTTATAAGGTATGTCTTTTAAATGCACCAAATTATTATCTAACCACTTTTGGTAAGGCTTTAATTGAGCAATTTTTTCTTTTATTTCTTCATCATTAACTATACGGCCTTCTTCCATATTAACTAAAAACATTTTTCCAGGCTCTAAACGGCCGTGAAACTCAATGTTTTCTGGTTCTATATCTACTACACCAGTTTCTGATGACATAATTACGTAACCATCTTTGGTTACAGAATATCTAGAAGGTCTTAATCCATTACGGTCTAAAACGGCACCAATGTAGTTGCCGTCTGTAAATGGTACAGATGCAGGTCCGTCCCAAGGTTCCATCATGCAAGAGTTGTACTCGTAAAATGCTCTTTTAGCAGGAGACATGTCTGGGTTTTTTTCCCAGGCTTCTGGCACCATAATCATCATTACTTCTGGTAAAGATCTGCCTGTCATTAATAACAGTTCTACAACCATATCCATAGTTGCGGAGTCAGATTTACCAGGTAATATTATAGGTAGTATATTTTTTATTTCATCTCCAAATAAATCACTTTTTAATAACTCTTCTCTAGAGCGCATTCTAGAAACATTACCACGCAAGGTATTTATTTCTCCGTTGTGGCACATGTACCTAAATGGTTGTGCAAGATCCCAAGTAGGGAAAGTGTTGGTAGAAAAACGTTGGTGTACTAATGCTAGTCTAGTAACAACTCTTGGATCCATTAAATCTTTAAAGTAAAATTTAATGTCTTGTGGCATTAATAGTCCTTTAAAAATAATAATTTTGGTAGATAAGCTTGGTACATAGAAAAAGCCACTTTCAGATAATTTAGAACTTAAAATTGTATGCTCTGTAACTTTACGAGCAATGTATAGTTTAAGATTAAAAGTAGCATAATCTTGTGAGCTGTCTTCTTTTGCTATAAATATTTGCTTAACAAAAGGCTCTGTTTCCATAGCAATACGGCCAGGAACATTTTTGTTTACAGGTGCATCTCTCCAGCCAAGTAATTTTAACCCTTGTTTTTTTATGTTTTCTTCAAAGACAGAAATACAAAAATCTCTTTGATTTTGTTTTTGCGGTAAAAAAATGTTTGCAACTGCATACTCACCAGGTTCTGGTAAGTTAAAATCACATACTTCTGTAAAATAATCATGTGGTATATCTATTAGTATACCAGCCCCATCTCCTGTTTTGCCATCAGAACTAACCGCTCCACGGTGTTCTAGTTTATCTAGTATTTCTAAGGCTTTATGTATTATGTCGTTAGACTTTTTTCCTTTTAAGCTACAGATAAAACCTGCTCCACAGTTGTCATGTTCAAAATCCGGTAGGTATAACCCTTGTTTTTTCAGCTTCATAAATTATCACATTTCTTCAAATATATTATAATTGTTAAATTATCTTTAAAGAATTATTGATAACCGAGAAATTAATTCAGCATTTTCAGTGTATTGATAAATTAAATGAAATTTTTAATTTTAAAGGGTGTGTAAATTATCAAATTCATAATGTTAATTTATGGATTTTGCATAAAAAAATGCTGCACAATAATTATTGTACAGCATTTGTATTAAAACAAAATATTATTTTAAGTTAATCTCTTAAAATACTTCTAGAAATTACAATTTTTTGTATTTCAGAAGTACCTTCGTAAATCTGTGTAATTTTAGCATCTCTCATTAAACGCTCTACGTGGTAATCTTTAACAAAACCGTTGCCACCGTGTATTTGTACAGCTTCTACAGCAACATCCATAGCAACTTTAGATGCATATAATTTGGCCATAGCACCGGATAAATCATAGTTCTCATGATTGTCTTTATCCATTGCAGCTTTGTAAACTAACATTCTTGCGGCCTCAATAGAAGTGTGCATATCTGCTAATTTAAAAGCAATAGCTTGGTGGTTAGCAATCTCGGTACCAAATGCTTTTCTTTGTTTAGAGTATTTTAATGCTAATTCATAAGCGCCTGCAGCAATACCTAATGCTTGTGCAGCAATACCAATTCTTCCGCCAGAAAGCGTTTTCATGGCAAATTTAAAACCAAAACCATCTTCTCCAATTCTGTTTTCTTTAGGTACTTTTACATCGTTAAAAATTAAAGAATGTGTATCACTACCTCTAATACCTAGTTTATTTTCTTTTGGCCCAATTTCAAAACCTTCTGCACCTTTTTCAACAATAAGAGCATTAATTCCTTTGTGTCCTTTTTCTATATCTGTTTGTGCAATTACTAAATAAATATCCGCAGAGCTACCGTTAGTAATCCAGTTTTTAGTACCGTTTAAAACGTAGTGGTCTCCTTTATCTATAGCTGTTGTTTTTTGAGAAGTAGCATCACTACCAGCTTCAGGTTCAGATAAGCAAAAAGCACCAATACTTTCTCCTGTTGTTAAACGTGTTAAATATTTTTGCTTTTGTTCTTCTGTACCAAATGTTTCTAATCCCCAACAAACTAAAGAGTTGTTTACAGAAACAATTACAGAGCAAGAAGCATCTACTTTAGACAATTCTTCCATTACTAGTACATAAGAAAGTGTATCTAGGCCGCTTCCTCCGTATTTGGAGTCAACCATCATTCCTAAAAAGCCTAGTTCGCCCATTTTTTTTACCTCTTCCTTAGGAAACCTTTGGGCGTCATCTCTTTCAATTACTTCTGGTAATAATTCATTTTGAGCAAAATCTCTTGCTGCTTGTTGAATCATTAATTGTTCTTCTGTTAACTTAAAGTCCATCTTATTGCGATAATGTTAATTTATGTGTACAAATATAGGTCTATATTGTGATATATTCAACAACATAGCATTCTCTTTCTCTATGTTTTAGTACTGTTCAACGTAAAATTAATGAAAAATTAATCATTCTATGGTTGTTAAAAGTTTAAAAATGCCGCAATATTTTTATATTTGTTGAATTGAACTTTTAGTAATTGATTTAATATTAAAATTATGAGACAGCAGTAACTCCCGTTTGGGAGGGATATTTTTAACAACAATAGCAATGCAATAAGAATGTTACATAATTTACAATCAATTTAAAATGAAAGATTTACTACAAAAATACGAGGATAAACAACCTGAAATTGTTTTTAATTGGAAAGATTCTGAGACTGAAGCCGAAGGGTGGACAGTTATAAATTCTTTGCGTGGCGGTGCTGCTGGTGGTGGTACAAGAATGCGTAAAGGATTAGATATGAACGAGGTTCTTTCTTTAGCTAAAACAATGGAAGTTAAATTTACGGTTTCTGGACCAGCAATTGGTGGTGCTAAATCAGGAATTAATTTTGATCCAAGTGACCCAAGAAAAAAAGGAGTTTTAAAACGTTGGTACAATGCCGTTGCACCATTATTAAAAAGTTATTACGGTACTGGTGGCGATTTAAATGTTGATGAAATACACGAGGTTATTCCTATTACCGAAGATGCTGGAGTGTGGCACCCACAAGAAGGGGTTTTTAACGGACATTTTAAACCTACAGAAGCAGATAAAATTAACCGTATTGGACAATTGCGTTTAGGGGTTATAAAAGTAATAGAAAGTAATACATATTCTCCTTCTGTAGAACGTAAGTATACAGTGGCAGATATGATTACAGGTTTTGGTGTAGCAGAAGCAGCCAAACACTATTATGATATTTACGGCGGTACTGTAGAAGGTAAAAGGGCAATAGTACAAGGTTTTGGTAATGTTGGTGCAGCAGCAGCATATTACCTAAGTCAAATGGGAGCTAAAATAGTAGGTATTATAGACCGTGATGGCGGAATAATTAATAAAGAAGGCTTTTCTTTTGAAGAAGTAAAAGAGCTTTACCTTAATAAAAACGGAAATACTCTTGTAGCGGATAATATGATTCCGTTTGAAGAAATTAATAAACAAATTTGGGGTTTAGAAGCGGAAATATTTGCACCTTGTGCCGCATCTAGACTAATAACCAAAGAACAAATAACACAGTTAATAAATACAGGCCTAGAAGTTATTACATGCGGGGCTAATGTACCATTTGCAGATAAAGAAATTTTCTTTGGTCCTATAATGGAATATACAGATGAACGCGTAAGTTTAATTCCAGATTTTATATCTAACTGTGGTATGGCAAGAGTATTTGCTTACTTTATGGAAAGAAGAGTAGAAATGAATGATGAGTTGGTTTTTAAAGATACTTCTGAAACCATTAAAAAGGCAATGCAAAATGTATATAAAAATAACGCTTCAAAAAAGCAGTTAAGTAAAACAGCTTTTGAGATAGCATTAAAACAATTAATATAAACTAAACTAAGAAGAAGAAGAATGGAGACCATTATAATAATTATTTTTTTTGTTGGTTATTTAGCAATAACCTTAGAGCACAATCTTAAAATAGATAAGTTAATACCTGCACTTGCAATGATGGCATTGTTATGGGCAGTAATAGCTTTAGCTCATATGCCAGTTTTTGAAGTAGATGCTGCTTTGCGAGAATTAGCGCCAAGCCACGTAGATGAAATTCTACTACATCACTTAGGGAAAACGGCAGAAATATTGGTCTTTTTACTAGGAGCAATGACTATTGTAGAAATTATAGATTACTTTAATGGTTTTGCTACTATTAAAGGATTTATAAAAACTAGAAGTAAACGTAAATTATTATGGTTGTTCTCCATTCTTGCTTTTATCTTATCAGCAATTATAGATAACCTAACAGCTACTATTGTATTAATAACAATTTTACAAAAAGTAATTAGAAACAGAGAAACTCGTTTGTGGTTTGCTGGGATGATTATTGTTGCTGCAAATGCAGGTGGAGCTTGGTCTCCTATTGGAGATGTAACAACAACAATGCTTTGGATTGCAGATAAAGTTTCTGCAGCACAATTAGTAGAGCACGTATTTGTACCATCTGTAGTATGTATGGTTGTACCAACACTTATAGCAAGTAGATTTAAGGCTTTTCAGGGTAATATAGAAGAGGTTGAAGAAACAGCTAGTGAAAAGAAATCTAAATTTGGATCTACAATGTTGTATTTAGGTTTAGGAGCTATTGTTTTTGTTCCTTTCTTTAAAACTATTACACACTTACCACCATACGTAGGTATGATGTTGTCTTTAGCGGTAGTTGCAACTTTTGCAGAAATATACAGTAATTCTAAATTTAGTATTTCTAATGTAGACGGAGAAAGTGAAGCAGCTTCTCACCATAGTCCTGTTCATCATTCTTTATCTAAGATAGAGTTACCAAGTATCTTATTTTTCTTAGGTATTTTATTAGCTGTTGCAGCATTAGAATCTTTAGGTATGTTATTCCACTTTGCAGAAAACTTAAATGCTGCAATTCCAAATTCAGATTTTGTAGTAATGTTATTAGGTGCAGGTTCTGCAGTTATAGATAACGTTCCTTTAGTAGCAGCAAGTATTGGTATGTTCCCACAAGGTATGGATGATCCATTATGGCACTTTATTGCATATTCTGCAGGTACAGGTGGTAGTATGTTAATTATTGGTTCTGCCGCTGGTGTAGTTGCAATGGGTATGGAAAAAATAGATTTCTTTTGGTATTTAAAGAAAATCACTTGGTTAGCTCTAGTAGGGTTTTTAGCAGGTGCAGGATCTTTTATTTTAATTAGAGATTTTATATTAAACGTATAATTTTATTTACAAAATAGCGTTATAAGAGCAACTTAAATACTGGAAAATATATGTTATTGTTTCAAGATGCTGCTAATGAGGTAGTAATGGGAGAAAGTGTATCCGAAGAAAAAACACTATCAGTAATAGATTTAATTGTAAATGGTGGTGCAGGAAGCATTATTATTATAGCAATTTTAGGAATTCTTTTATTTGTTGCTCTATATATTTATTTTGAAAGAATCTTTGCAATAAAGGCTGCTTCTAAAATTGATAAAAATTTTATGAATCAGATTAAAGATCACGTAACAAATGGCAAGCTAGAGGCTGCTCGTATGTTATGTGCGCAAACAGATTCTCCGGTAGCTAGACTAACAGAAAAAGGTGTTTCTAGAATAGGAAAGCCTTTAGATGATATTAATACAGCCATAGAAAATGCGGGCACCTTAGAAGTTTACAAATTAGAAAAAAATGTAAGCGTTTTGGCAACTGTTGCTGGTGCAGCTCCAATGATTGGTTTCTTAGGAACCGTAATTGGTATGATTTTGGCATTTCATGAAATGGCATCTGCAGGCGGACAAGCAGAAATGGGGTCTTTAGCTTCAGGTATTTATACAGCAATGACAACCACAGTGGCTGGTTTAGTTGTAGGTATTATTGCATATATTGGGTACAACCACCTTGTAAACAGAACAGGTAAAGTTGTGCACGCTATGGAGGCTAATGCAGTAGACTTTTTAGATTTATTAAACGAACCACTTTAAAATTCCTTTAGATGAAATTAAAAGGAAGAAATAAAGTAAGTCCAGACTTTAGTATGTCGTCTATGACGGACATCGTGTTTTTATTGTTGGTGTTTTTTATGCTAACTTCAAATGCACCAAATGCACTAGATCTGTTGCTCCCTAAGGCAAGAGGGAAGTCAACCAACACACAAAATGTATCTGTAAGTATTAATAAAAACTTAGAGTATTTTGTGAATAATGAAAAAATAAACGGGAAGTATATAGAAATTGAATTAAAGAAAGCACTAGAAGGTCAAGAAAAACCAACAATTATTTTAAGGGCAGAAGAAACAGTGCCTGTAAAAGAAGCAGTAAACGTTATGGATATTGCTAATAAAAATAATTATAAGGTAATCTTAGCTGTGCGAGCCAAATAATGTCGTTCTTAGATACCAAACACAAGAAAAAATCTTTTACGCTTACAACGTTGTTGCTAAGCGTACTCTTGTTGTTGCTTTTTTATGTTGGATTAACTTATATGGATCCTCCAGAAGAAAAGGGTATTGCCGTAAATTTTGGTCAGATGGACTTTGGAAAGGGGAATGTACAGCCAAAGGAGAAAATAAAATCTGAGCCAATTAAAACAACTAAAGAAGTTGTTGAGGAACAACAAGAAGAAGTTAAGCCAGTTGCAGAGCCTCAAGTACAACAGGAGTCTGCACAAGAAAAGGCTGCAGAAAAATTGGTTACTCAAGATAATGAAGAATCAATTTTAATAAAACAAAAGCAAGAAGCTAAACGCAAGGCAGATGCTGCAGCAAAAAAAGCAAAAGCAGAAGCAGAGCGTAAAGAGCAGCAACGTGTTGCTGCAGAAAAAGCTGAGGCAGAACGCAAACGTAAAGCAGAACAAGCCAAAAGGGATAAAGTAGATAATCTTTTTGGTGGTTTAGCAAAGTCTGACGGTAAAGCTACAGGAGGAGAAGGAGACGATAATAAAGCTGGTGATAAAGGTAATCCACAAGGTAACCCTTATGCAACTAGCTATTATGGTGCTCCAGGGTCAGGAAATGGTGGTTCTGGTTATGGTCTTTCTGGAAGAAAATTACTTGCTAAAGGTAAGGTAAAACAAGACTGTAATGAAGAAGGTAGGGTAGTTGTTAAAATAGTAGTAGACCGTAATGGTAAGGTGCTATCTGCAACACCAGGTGTAAAAGGTACTACAAACAATCATCCTTGTTTACTAAAGCCTGCAGAGGCAACTGCACGTTTACATAAGTGGAACTTAGATGCTAATGCACCAAGCAGACAAATAGGATTTGTTGTTGTAAACTTTAAATTAGGAGAGTAATTATCTAAAATTACTTTAATTTTACTCCTTATTTACTCAATTTAATAAACTTTAATGACATATAGCCAAACGTTAGATTGGATGTTTGCTCAACTTCCAATATACCAAAACAAAGGAAAATCTGCGTTTAATGGTAAGTTAGATAATATAAAGCTATTTTCTAAAGCTTTAGGATCTCCAGAACAACAGTTTAAAAGTATACACGTAGCTGGTACTAATGGTAAGGGCTCTAGTAGTCATATGTTAGCGTCTATTTTGCAAGAGGCTGGCTACAAAGTTGGTTTGTATACTTCTCCGCATTTAAAAGATTTTAGAGAGCGCATAAGAATTAATGGCAGTAAAATTCCAGAGAATGCTGTTATTAGTTTTGTAAAAGATAATATGTCTTTTTTTAAAGATCATAAATTGTCTTTTTTTGAAATGACAGTAGCTATGGCATTTAAATATTTTGCCAATGAAGAGGTAGATATAGCAATAATAGAAGTTGGTTTGGGTGGAAGATTAGATTCTACTAACATCATAACACCAGAAATATCTTTAATTACAAATATTGGATTAGATCATACAGATTTGTTGGGTGATACTCTAGAGAAAATAGCAGCAGAAAAAGCGGGTATTATTAAGGAAGGTGTTTCTGTTGTTGTTAGTGAGTACCAAACAGATACTGCTCCAATATTTAATACAATGGCTGCTTTAAAAAATGCGCCTATAATTTTTGCAGATTCTATTTCTGTAAAAACTTATAAAACATCTTTACTTGGTAATTATCAACAAAAAAATATAAAAGGAGTAGTTGCGGTTTTGCAACAATTAAAAGAATTTGTAATTAATGATAAAGCAATAGAAAAAGGCTTATTACGTGTTGTAGAAAATACCGGATTAATGGGTAGGTGGCAACAATTACAAGACCAACCTAAAGTAATTTGTGACACGGCACATAATAAAGAAGGTCTAAGTTTAACTATAGAACAACTAAATCAGCAAACTTATAAGTCGCTTTTTATTGTGTTAGGAGTTGTTAAGGATAAGAATTTAGATGCTATTTTGCCTCTTTTTCCTAAAAATGCAAAATATTTTTTCTGCTGTCCAAAAATAGAAAGAGGGTTAAATGCAGCTGAGTTAAAAGCTAAGGCAAGTAGCTTTTTATTACAGGGAGATGCTTATTCATCTGTAAAAGAAGCACTTAAAAAAGCAAAATCTTTAGCCAAAAAAGAAGATTTAATTTACGTTGGCGGCAGTACTTTTGTTGTTGCAGAAATAGTTTAATTTTTTTTCATTTTTTATTTGCGGGAAACGAAAAACAGTTATATATTTGCACTCGCAATACGGAAAACAAATTTCTAAATTGTGAATGAGGGCTCTTAGCTCAGTTGGTTCAGAGCACCTGCCTTACAAGCAGGGGGTCACTGGTTCGAATCCAGTAGGGCCCACAGTAACAAAAGCTTCCGATTTTATCGGAAGCTTTTTTATTTTGTATCGTTTTGTAAGTAAACTTCTTGTTATACAATCTTATACTGAAACTACAATATATCTTAATAAATTTAGGTATAATTAAGCTTGTTAGTAGTTGTGTTTATTATTATTCTGTAATTTAAATAATAAATTATCATTTATGCAATATTAGTGTTAAACGTCAGAAATTACATCAATTCACGTGTTCTTAATTTTCCTTTTTTCTACCTTTACGTTATATTAACTTAAAACTAAATATTTTGAAACAAAGAGTAATATTATTAGTCGGTATTTTAATTAGTACTATGTCTTATGCTCAATTTGAAATTTCGGCAGGTACTGGATATGCAATTGGAAGCGCTGAGATGAAATTAGGAACAGAAACAACAACAACAAGTGTAGAGAATACTTATGGTAGTTATGGAGAGGGTGTAAACTTTCAACTAAGAGGAACTTATTTTTTTAATGAAAAAGTTGGTTTAGATGTTGGTGTTGGTTACTTAAATGGTGTAGACCATACAATAAATAAAACAACTGTACCTGGAGTAGATGTAGATGCAATTGCAAGAGGTAGAGCTTATGGTGCTACTGTTGCTGTAGCTTACAAATTTACAGATAACTTTTATGGTCGTGCAGGTGCATTATTAAAAATTGCAGGTAAAACAGAAGCTGTAGTTTTTAGTAGTACATTATTGTCTGAGGCAGAGAGAGAACCATATAATCTTCCAGAAGGTTCTTATTCAGAAACTAACTATACAGAAGATTTTCACGGTAAGTTTCCATTAGGCTTTGTTGGTGCTTTAGGATATAAATTCCCTATAGATAACAACTTTAGTATTTATGTAGAAGCCGAGTATTACGGTATTAGCTTAAAACGTAAAGATTCTGAATTACAAGAATTCAATACAAATCTTTTTACTCCAGACGGTAATATGGTTGCAGAAAGTGTTTATACTCTAGACAACTTACCTGCAGGTTACAATAAGAAAACTAACTATGTAGATGAGTTACCAAACGATAATACTGACCCATCTAAAAAATTATCTCAAAAAGTGCCTTATTCTTCTTTTGGAATTAATGTAGGTGTAACATACAAGTTTAAAAAGGCTGCTAAACAATAAGTAGTACTTTTTGCACATTACTAAAAGCTCCTAAAATGTATTTCGCATTTTAGGAGCTTTTTTTGTGTTTAATAAATATAAACTTACGTTTTATGTAAATGTATTACGTAGTGTCTTAATTTATTGTTAATTCTTTATTAGTATGTTAAATATACTTTGCTTCTAGCATAGTTAATTATACCTTAGTTGGCTTATTGTTTTCAGAACATTATTTAGGTTCTACTAAGTAATAGGCCTCAATTTGTTTTACTAGCAATAAAAATTATGGTCTTTTACTAGATGTTTTTTAACCTATACTGTACCAAACATGGTGTTAGTCTAAAAACTATCAAATTATACAAAAAGACTTTTAATCTTTGATTTAATTAACCCCAAAATAAATTGTGAGAACATGTTGAAAAGTAAGATTGATAAGGCCACAGGTTTTGAAAAAAGATTTGAAAACATAAATACCGTTGTTTTTAAAAACTCAACAACAGCATCTAAGGCAGTAGCCCAAGAAATAGCCCAGCTTATTAAGGAAAAGCAAAAAGATAACAAACCTTGTGTTTTAGGTTTAGCTACAGGGTCTACACCAAAGGGATTGTATGCAGAATTGGTTAGGCTACATAAAGAAGAAGGCTTAAGTTTTAAAAATGTAGTTACATTTAATTTAGATGAGTACTACCCAATGGAGCCCGACTCTATACACAGCTACGTTAGGTTTATGAAAGAGTTACTTTTAGACCAAGTAGATATTTTACCAGAAAACTATCATATTCCAGATGGTACATTAGCAAAAGCTAACATATCTAAATATTGTAATGATTATGAATCTAAAATTGAAGCAGCTGGCGGTTTAGATTTACAAATTTTGGGTATTGGAGGTAACGGACACATTGGATTTAACGAATCTGGTTCATTACAAAACTCTAAAACAAGACTGGTAGCCTTAGATCATATAACCAGAGTAGCGGCTAGTAAAGATTTTGGAGGTTTAAGTAATACACCAAGAACAGCAATTACATTAGGAGTTAAAAAAATAATGGAAGCCAAAAGAGTAATTCTTATGGCTTGGGGAGAGGGTAAATCTAACATAATAGCACAATCTGTAGAAGGAGAGGTTACCAATAAAGTACCAGCATCATTTTTACAAGAACATAATAATGCAGTATTTGTATTAGATAAAGAATCAGCATCAAAATTAAAAAGAATTAATACTCCTTGGCTAGTAGAAAAAGTAGTGTGGACAGACAAGCTTATACGTAAAGCAGTATTGGGCTTAGCATTGCGCTTAAACAAGCCTGTTTTAATGCTTACCGATGCCGATTATATAGAAAACGGGATGAGTGATTTATTGGCAGATTCTGGTCCGGCTTACGACATTAATATAAAAATATTTAATAAGCTACAAAGTACAATTACAGGTTGGCCAGGGGGTAAGCCTAATGCAGATGATAGTAACAGGCCAGAGCGTGCTACCCCAGAAAAAAAACGAGTATTAATTTTTAGTCCGCACCCAGATGATGATATTATTAGTATGGGAGGTACTTTTAAACGATTGGTAGAACAAGGCCATGATGTACATGTTGCTTACCAAACCTCTGGTAATATTGCTGTTGCAGATGATGAGGCTTTGCGTTTTGCTAGTTTTGTTTGTGATTATAATGAGAAGTTTGGTATTGATGACGATACAGCAAAGAGTATTTTTGCAAAAGCAGCCAAGTTTTTAGCCAATAAAAAAGCTAGTGAAGTAGATATTGAAGAAGTACGTTATATAAAAGGGTTGATAAGAAAAGGAGAAGCAAGGTCTACAAGTCATTTTGTAGGTTTAAATGATGATCAAATTCATTTTATGAATCTTCCATTTTATGAAACAGGAGCAATAGAGAAAAATCCTGTAGGAGAAGAAGATATAGAGTTAACGGTAGATTTAATAGCACAAATAAAACCACATCAAATTTACGCAGCAGGAGACTTGGCAGATCCTCACGGCACACACAAGGTGTGTTTAGATGCTATTTTTGAAGCAGTTAAAAGGTTAAAAGCAGAACCTTTTATGAGCACTTGTTGGGTTTGGTTGTACAGAGGAGCTTGGCAAGAGTGGGGGATAGATGAAATTGAAATGGCAGTACCAATGGGACCAGACCAGGTATTAGAAAAGAGACGTGGTATTTTTAAGCACCAATCTCAAAAAGACGGAGTAGTTTTTCAGGGTTCAGATAGCCGTGAGTTTTGGCAAAGAGCAGAAGACCGTAATAAAGAAACGGCAGATATTTATGACCAACTAGGTATGGCACGTTATGCTGCTATGGAAGCATTTGTAAGGTGGCGTTTTTAAAATATAAAAACTATAAAAAAAAGCGAAAGATATTTCTTTCGCTTTTTTTATAGCTAATGGTTAGCTAGGTAAAACCAATAACGGAATTTTTGTGTGGTAATCTGCATTTTCTAGCACAGGCTCTTGTATTAATTCCTCCAAATAACTACGGTTATTATATACTAATGCCAATGTATCTATTGTGTGGTCTTTTATAAAACTACTTATAATTTCAGATTTGTTTGCGTAAAACGGTAGTAAATGCAGTTTTAAAGGGATACTAGCCAAGCAGTTTTGTATTATTTTTAAGTTAGATTTTTGAAAATCATCTAATACAGTATTAGTTTTTAAATGAAGAATATGTACTGTACAGTTACACATTTTTGTTATAAATAATAAAGCTTGTAATGCTTCAGGGCTTAAACTTCTTTTAAGGTCAGTGGCTAAAACTAATTGTTTTGGTATGCCAAAGTTATAATGGTTTGGAATAGCTAAAACTGGGCAATCTTTAATTGCATTTATAATATGCATTGTATTTGCGCCAATAAAAACACGTTTAAAATTTGTAATTCCTTTAGTACCAGATATCACAAAGTTTATATGCTCGTTTTTAATGATATCTATAACCTCATGGGTTAGCAAATCAAAAGAGGATATAGTTTTGTAATTGTGTAATGGGTTACTGTGTTTTTGCTTTATGTATTCTATTGTTTTTTTTAAACCGTTTTTAGAAGCTGTTTCTGTATTCTTTTCTAAAACTAAAGTTTTAGAGTTTTCTGCCATAAACCTGCTATGTGGTATAGCCGGCACATAGGTGTTTAATAAGTAAAAAGTACAATTTTCTTTTTTAAAAAGCTCTAGAGCATAAGAAATTGCATTGTTTGCATTTTCAGAAAAATCTGTTGGTAAAAGTATATTTTTCATCAGACTGTATTAAATATCCAATGTAAAAATAAAAGTAGTAGCAACCGTAAACTATGATATTTGTCAGTTTTAAAACAGAAGCTTTTATAAACCTATAAGCCGCTTACTACATTTTGTAATTTAACTAAGTCTTTTATACGAACTTGTTTTCCTGAAGTCTCAATCATACCTTTCTTTTTAAACTCAGATATAATTCTAATGGTAGATTCTGTTGCCGTACCTACAACATTACTCATATCTTCTCTGCTTAAACTTAATTTTAAAAAACCATTTTCATCTTCACCAAACTCATTTTTTAAATAGATAAAGGCTTCTGCAATACGTTGTTTTACTGTTTTTTGAGACATATTTACAATAACATCATCTGCCTCTCTTAAATCATTGGCCATATGGCGCAATACCTCAACAGCAAAATTAGGATTGGTGTTTAAAGTATGTAAAATACTTTCTTTAGGAATAAAACAAAGATCTACATCTTTAATAGCTACAGCGCTTAAGTTAGCAGATTCTTCTGCAATTACAGAACGTTGCCCTAAAATCTCTCCTTTAGTAGCAAGTTTTATTATTTGGTCTTTTCCGTTGGAGCTAAGTTTAGATAGTTTAGACACGCCATCTCTAACACAAAATACACCGTCTAGACGCTCTCCTTCTTCAAAAATTGCATCACCTTTTTTATAAGTTTTAGAAACTTTGGTGTCAGATACTTTTTTTAACTCGTCTTTGCTCATAGCTCGTAACGAATTAAACTGACGAATAATACAATTTTCACACCTACTCATAACATTGTTTTTGCTCACAATACAAATTTACGGTTAATGTTAAAATCAAAACCTGACATTTGTCATATTTTAAAATAGCACTTTAACAGACCTTTGTTTTGGTCTAAAATGTTAAAGATGATAAAAGAAAAATGTTTTCATTGTGGAGATGATTGTGACACAATACCTATTGTATTTAAAGGTAAGCATTTTTGTTGCAATGGATGTAAAACAGTCTTCGAAATTTTTGAGTCTAACGACTTAACTTATTACTATGACTTACAATCTGCTGCTGGTACAACACCAAATGAAGTAGCGGATAAGTATAACTTTTTAGATGATCCTATAATTTTAAATAAGCTTATAGAGTTTAATGAAAAAAAACATCAAATAGTAAATCTTTACATACCTCATATACATTGTAGTTCTTGTATTTGGGTTTTAGAAAACTTAAATAAATTGCAACAATCCATAAGTTCTTCTCAGGTAGATTTTCCAAAAAAAATGGTGCGTATTGCCTATAACCCAGAAGATTTAAGTTTAAAGCAGTTGGTTATTTTATTGGCTAAAATTGGGTATGAGCCATACATTTCTTTAGATGATTATGACAAAGGTAAAAAAAACGTAGACCGTAGTCTTATTTATAAATTAGGGGTTGCAGGTTTTGCTTTTGGTAACGTTATGTTTTTGTCTTTTCCGGAGTATTTTGAGGTGCAAGAGTTTTGGTTAGATCAATACAAAAATGTATTTAGGTGGTTAATGTTTGCTTTTTCATTGCCTGTAGTTTTTTATTCTGCACAAGACTATTTAATATCTGCTTACAAAAGTATTTCTTCTAAAATTTTAAATATAGATGTGCCTATTGCATTAGGTGTTTTGGTGCTTTTTGTACGTAGTACATTAGAAATTATTTTTGATTGGGGAACTGGTTTTTTTGATAGTTTAACAGGGTTGATATTTTTTCTGCTGCTAGGTAAATTTTTTCAACAAAAAACATATTCCTTTTTATCTTTTGAGCGCGATTATAAGTCGTACTTTCCAATAGCAGTAACCAGAATTGCAACCGGAGGAAAAGAAGAAACTGTGCAGGTTTATGATATTAAGCAAGGAGACCGACTTTTAATTAGAAATGAAGAATTAATACCAGTAGATGGTATTGTATTAAAAGGTAATGCACGTATAGATTATAGTTTTGTTACAGGAGAGTCTGAGGCTGTTGTAAAAGAAAGCGGAGATAAAATTTTGGCAGGTGGTAAGCAGTTGCAAGGAGCAATAGAAATGGAAGCTTTAAAAACGGTATCACAAAGTTACTTAACACAATTATGGGGAAATTCTGTTTTTTCTATAGATAAAACAAGCAAGTTCCAAACCATTACAGATAAAATTAGTCAGCGTTTTACAATTGCAGTTTTAAGTATTGCTTTTATGGCTACATTTATTTGGATGTTTATTGATAGTAGTAAGGCTATAAATGTTTTTACTGCGGTTTTAATAATTGCTTGCCCTTGTGCAATAGCATTAGCAGCACCATTTACATTGGGTAATATGTTGCGCATTTTTGGGCGTAAAAAATTCTATTTAAAAAACACACAAACTATAGAGCAGTTAGCACAGTTAACTACAGCTATTTTTGATAAAACAGGAACCTTAACAACAGCTCAAAAAAGCACAGCTAGTTATGAGGGTATGGCGTTAAGCGCAGAAGAAGAATCGTTATTAAAAAATACATTAAGAGCCTCTAACCACCCTTTAAGTAGAACCCTTTATAATTTATTAGCAGCGCAAGATATTTTAACCTTAGATGATTATGAAGAACATTTAGGAAAAGGAATAATAGGAGTTTTAGAAGATAATAATATAAAAGTAGGGTCTGCAAATTTTGTTGGAAATAACAGTGTAACCGCACAAGAGAATACAGCTGTATACATTAGTAGTAATGATGCATACAAAGGCAAGTTTGTTTTTAGTAACCAATATAGAGAAGGTGTGTCTAAATTGTTTGAAGAAATGAAACAAACTTTAGATTTGGGTGTTTTATCTGGTGATAATGAAGGAGAAAAAGAACGTTTGCAAGCTTTGTTACCCAAATTAACTCCACTTTACTTTAACCAGAAACCAGAAGATAAATTAGACTTTGTAAAGAGTTTACAAGAGCAAGGAAAAAAAGTGCTTATGGTTGGTGATGGTTTAAATGATGCTGGTGCTTTGGCACAAAGTAATGTAGGTATTGCTATATCAGAAAATGTAAATGTATTTTCACCTGCCTGTGATGGTATTTTAGATGCATCAAAATTTAAGCAATTGTACCAGTATATAAACGCATCTAAAAGTGCAATGAAAATTATAAAATTAAGTTTTGGTTTTTCTTTATTGTATAATTTAATTGGATTGTATTTTGCTACTACAGGACAATTAATGCCTGTTATTGCAGCTATATTAATGCCTTTAAGCTCTATAAGTATTGTTTTGTTTACTACTATTGCAACGAATTTAGTGGGTAAAAAAATAGAATAAAAAAAGAGCAGTTTTACAATTTGTAAAACTGCTCTTTTTATGTGTAAAACATTAAAGTTTAATTGCCATTATAACTAAAAAAATGTGGTTTAAAAGTAATCATAGCCCAAGCCCAATTGTTGGTCATAGAGGCGTCTCCTCCTTTAATAATTTCCATAGAATCAGAAGCAAACATTTGTGAGTATCCGGCATTAAAAACTATACTTTTAGATGCTTTGTACCCAAGAGTAAGGTCTATTTCTGTACCTAAATAGCTATCTTGCTCTATACCGTTACCATTTACTATAGTAGCAGCAGAACTAAAAAAGTGAGGTGCTAAGTTGGCAGAAAACTTATTTTTACTGTAATTAATTTTAGCGTTAATATCAACTAAGCCAACAGAGTTACTGTGGTTACCAACATAAAAATAATCCATAATACCATTATACCTGTGGTTGGTTCCAAACCAAGGAGTAAAAGAATTTAAATCGCTAGTAGTTTCGTTCATATCTGTCCCAGACATATACTCGGCTCCAAGCCCTACTAAAAACTCAGAGTTTAAGCTGTAGTTTATGATTGCACTGGCATTTAAAGCAGATAAATCTGAATTTTCAATTTTACCAGTTTGCAAATAAATTGATGCATTTGCACTCCATCTATTATCATTTAAGGCACTTGTTAAACCAATGGTTTGGTTGTACGCTATTTTTTGTTCGTTATTGTCATCAAAAGCAAAACCAGTATTTAAAAATAAAAAGCTTAAACCTATTTTGTTAAACTTAGTGTTGTACCATAAATACTGAAAGTTTTTGTAGTTATTTAGGGTGTAATCTTCTTCAAAAATAGATTGTGATGTCTCGTTTAGTGCAAAACCAATATCTATTCTGTTAGTTGCATTTGGTTTAAATTTTATTCTAAGAGCATCGTGGCTTCTACCTTGTTGGTTCCAGTCTGCACGTCCAAAAATACGCTCTGTATCATAAGCAATATGTTGTCTTCCCAGTTTAAAACTCCATTTTCCTAAAAAAGCTTCTGCCCAAGCTTGTTGTAATGTTATGCCATTTGCATCTGTAGTAGATAATGTAGCAGCATCTCCCCAAACCCTTACATTTTGTGCAGCAACAAAGGCGTTAAATTCAGTTCCTTTGTAGTCAAAATTTAATCTAGTTCTTTGTGATACAAAAGAAGCAGGGTCAACGGCATCAGAATTTAAGGTGCTGTAACCGTTTCTAAACTCAAAACGTGGTTTTATTTCTGCATCTAAATTAAACTGTTGTGCATTTACTTGCTGTATTAAAAGTATTAAACCAGTAAAAAATGCATTCTTCAATAACTTCATATTAGTTCTCTTTTTGTAATGTTTTTTCAAATATACTAGCTTTTATTACATAGGCTAATTACAATCACAATCTTAACAGCTTATACCTCATAAATGTTTTTTAAAATTTCTTTAAAGTATGATATATATCATATTATAAGAAGTGCATAGCCGGTAATTTTGTCTTATAAATTCAGGTAGGTATGAGTGTAATTTATGTGTTGCTGTCTATAAGTATTATAGTGGCGTTGTTTTTCTTTTTAGCATTTATAATATCGGTAAAGAGTGGTCAATATGATGATTCTTATACACCATCTATACGTATGCTTTTTGAAGACGAATTGGTACAAAAGAGCTCTGAGACTCAAGAAAGTAAAAAAATCGAACAAACTAAGATGAATTAAATTATGGAAGTACAACAGTTTTATTACGACAATAAAATCGTAAAGAAATTTCTCTATGCTACAATATTTTGGGGTATTGTAGGAATGTCAGTGGGTCTGTTATTAGCCTTTATGTTTCTTTTTCCAAATTTAACCGATGGTATTTCATGGTTAAGTTTTGGTAGGTTAAGACCATTACATACAAACGCAGTAATTTTTGCCTTTGTGGGTAACGCTATTTTTGCGGGAGTATATTACTCTACGCAGCGTTTGTTAAAGGCACGTATGTTTAGTGATGGGTTAAGTAATTTTAACTTTTGGGGTTGGCAAGCCATAATTGTAGCCGCAGCTATTACATTGCCATTGGGTTACAGCACATCTAAAGAGTATGCAGAACTAGAGTGGCCAATAGATATAGCTATTGCAGTAGTTTGGGTAGCTTTTGGTTGGAACCTTATAGGAACAATGTTGCGTAGAAGACAAAGACATTTGTATGTAGCAATTTGGTTTTACTTAGCTACGTTTGTTACTGTAGCTGTACTGCATATATTTAATAGTTTAGAGCTGCCAGTAAGTGCACTAAAAAGTTACTCTGTTTATGCAGGTGTACAAGATGCATTGGTGCAGTGGTGGTATGGACATAATGCGGTAGCATTTTTCTTAACAACACCATTTTTAGGGTTAATGTATTATTTTGTACCTAAGGCAGCAAACAGACCTGTGTATTCTTACAGGTTATCTATAGTACACTTTTGGTCTTTAATATTTATTTATATCTGGGCAGGTCCTCACCACTTGTTGTATTCTGCTTTACCAGATTGGGCACAAAATTTAGGTGTAGCATTCTCTATTATGTTACTTGCTCCGTCTTGGGGAGGTATGATAAACGGACTTTTGACCTTGCGTGGTGCTTGGGATAAAGTACGTACAGATCCTACGCTTAAATTTATGGTAGTAGCCATTACAGGTTATGGTATGGCAACTTTTGAAGGTCCTATGTTATCATTAAAAAATGTAAATGCAATTGCGCATTTTAGTGACTGGATTATTGCTCACGTACACGTTGGAGCCTTAGCCTGGAACGGGTTTTTAACTTTTGGTATGATCTACTGGTTGGTGCCAAAAATGTTTAAAGCAAGGTTACACTCTACTGGTTTAGCAAATGCCCACTTCTGGATTGGTACCTTGGGTATTATTCTTTACGCATTGCCAATGTATGTAGCAGGGTTTACACAAGCCTTAATGTGGGAAGATTTTAATCCAGATGGAACTTTAGTTTATGGTAACTTTTTAGAAACCGTAAAAGAAATTATACCAATGTATTGGATGCGTGCAATAGGTGGTAGTATGTACATATTAGGTGCATTTATTATGCTGTATAATGTGTTTAAAACAGTACGTTCTGGCCAAAAAGTAGAAGATGAATTGGCAGAAGCTGCACCCCTTACAAGAGTATCTAAAAAAAGAACAAAAGGAGAAACATACCACTCTTGGTTAGAGCGTAAGCCTGTGCAATTAACCATATTGGCAACAGTAGCTATTTTAATTGGTGGTATAGTGCAAATTATACCTACAATACTAGTAAAATCTAACATACCAACAATAACAAGTGTAAAACCGTATACACCTTTAGAGTTAGAGGGTAGAGATTTATATATAAGAGAAGGTTGTGTTGGTTGCCACTCGCAAATGGTACGTCCGTTTAGAGGAGAGGTAGAGCGTTACGGTGAGTATGCTAAAGCAGGAGAGTTTGTTTATGATCATCCATTTTTATGGGGAAGTAAGCGTACTGGTCCAGATTTATTAAGAGTTGGTGGTAAATATTCAGACAATTGGCACTTAAACCATATGTACGATCCGCAAAGTACCTCATCTGGTTCTATAATGCCAGCCTACCAATGGCTTATACGTAATGAACATGATAGGAGCAATGTAAAAAGCAAAATGGAGGCTATGGTTTCTTTAGGTGTGCCTTATACAAAAGAAGATATTGCTAACGCAGAAAAATCTATGGAGGAGCAAGCTACTAAAATAGAAAAGAACCTATATACAGACCCAGATTTTGCAAAGAGCTACGAGGCAGATAAAAAGTTTGCTAAAGATAACGGAAAGCCTTTTGTAGAAATGAAAGACAGGGAAATTGTATCTCTAATAGCTTATTTACAGCGTTTAGGTACAGATATTAAAATAAAGAATACAGAAGAAACAACTGCTAAAAAATAATATTATGCTAAAGTTTATAAAAGGACATATGGAGAGTATGGAGGGTATAGCAACCTATCCTATGATATCATTACTTATATTTTTTGTGTTCTTCACCATACTTTTTTGGTGGGTGTTTACAGCAACAAAAGAACATATTAAGGAGGTAAGTAACATACCTCTAGAAGATGATGATAAAACCAACCTAACAAAATAATAGTACTATGAAAAATATGACACCTTGGTGGATAAGGATACCTCTAGTTTTCTTTATCGTTTTTGGATTAATGGAATACTTTATAGACTCTGGTGACCAACCAGCGTTTATAGCCTATCCAATTGTTTTAGGTTTTTTAGTATTGGTATTACTAATATTAATAGCGTCTGAAGTAATAGTTAGGTCTATTGAAAATGTAATGTTCCAAACATTGCCAGAAGAGGCAAAACAGAAATATTTAGAAGAAGATACTAAAAAGGTTGAGTGGAAATGGGGGAAAAGAGTTTATGCTAAACTATTAGGATCTAAACCTATGGAAGAAGAGCATGAAATAATTTTAGATCATAATTATGATGGTATACAAGAGTTAGATAACAATTTACCGCCATGGTGGGTGTATCTTTTTTATGCAGGTATCATATTTGGAGCAGTGTACTTAGCTAGATTTCATGTTTTTAATGATTATGACCAAGCATTGGAGTATGAGCAAGATGTTGCTGCTGCAAAAATAGAAATAGAAGAGTATAAAAAAACCGCTAAAGGTTTAGTAGATGTAAACACAGTTGAAGTTTTAACAGATGCTGCAGATATAAAAGCTGGTGAAAAAATATACCAAACAAGTTGTGTTGCTTGTCATATTGCAGATGGTGGTGGTGGTATAGGACCTAACCTAACAGATGAATATTGGCTTTTAGGTGGTGGTATTAAAAACGTTTTTAACACCATATCTGAAGGTGGTAGAGATGGTAAAGGTATGGTTGCTTGGAAACAAATATTAAAGCCGTTGGAGCGTGCACAAGTAGCTAGTTATGTATTAACACTACAAGGTACAACACCAGCAAATCCTAAAGAACCGCAAGGAGAAATTTGGAAACCAGAATCAACAGAAGAATAACAAAGGAGTATTACTAGTAAAAAAAACAAAATGGCTGCAGATGAAAAGTTTAGGGATTCTATTGGTACAATAGATACTGACGGTAAAAGAGCTTGGGTTTTTCCAAAAAAACCTAGTGGTAAATTTTACAATTATCGCAAAATAGTTAGTTACACATTACTGTTGTTTTTGCTAGTATCTCCTTTTATAAAAATAAAGGGCAACCAATTTATATTGTTTAATGTAATAGATCGTCGTTTTAACATATTTGGTTTTCCTTTTTGGCCACAAGATTTTCATTTGGTCGTAATATCAATGATTATAGGTGTGGTTTTTATCGCCTTATTTACTGTTGCTTTTGGGCGTATTTTTTGTGGTTGGATGTGTCCGCAAACCATTTTTTTAGAAATGGTTTTTCGTAGAATAGAATATTGGATTGAAGGTGACCGTGGAGCACAAATACGTTTAGATAAGCAAAAGTGGGATGCTGTTAAAATTAGAAAAAGAGTAACCAAATGGATTATCTTTTTTGTCATCTCGTTTATAATTGCTAACGTTTTTTTAGCATATTTAATTGGTAGTGATACGCTAATTAAATACATCACAGACGGACCATTGTTGCATACCAGTACAATGATATCATTATTAATTTTTACAGCAGTTTTCTATTTTGTTTTTGCTTGGTTTAGAGAGCAAGTATGTATTATAGCTTGTCCTTATGGGCGTATGCAAGGTGTACTTTTAGACAACAAATCTATTGTAGTAGCGTATGACCATAAAAGAGGAGAAGGGGAAAATGGAAGAAAAAAGTTTAGAAAAAATGAAGATCGTACAGCACTTGGTCATGGAGATTGTATAGACTGTGCCCAATGTGTAAACGTTTGTCCTACTGGCATAGATATAAGAAATGGTACACAACTAGAGTGTGTAAACTGTACAGCTTGTATAGATGAGTGTAATACCATAATGGAAAAAGTAAACTTGCCAAAAGGTTTAATTAGGTATGCTAGTGAAGATAATATAGAGAAAAAGACCAAGTTTAAATTTACACCAAGACTAAAAGGTTACTCGGCAGTTTTAATAATTTTAATAGGATTGCTTATTGGTATGCTGTTTTTAAGAAACGATTTAGAAGCAAATATTTTAAGACTTCCAGGTCAGTTATATGAACATAAAGAAGGAAACATAATTAGTAATGTATATACTTTTAAACTGGTGAACAAAACTACAGAGGATGTTACAGATGTTAGTTTTAAACTGTTATCCCATAAAGGAACAATTAAACTGGTTACACATAAAAACTTTAACGTGCCAGCACAAGAGCTGGCAGAAGGCACATTATTTATAGAAATTAATAATGCAGCTTTAAATGGTGACAAAGACAAGCTTAAAATAGGAGTGTATAGTAATAATAAATTAGTAGAAACAACTACAGCACGTTTTTTAGCACCAAGAAGCTACAAATAAAAAAAATAAGTTATGAAAATAAATTGGGGAACAGGAATAGTACTGGCATTTGTAGGCTTCATTAGCTTTATATTATACTTTGTTGTTAGAATGAATTCTGAGAACAGGGCTAAACATGATTTGGTTACAGAGGAGTATTATAAGGCAGAGTTAGGGTATCAAAAAGAAATTAATGACGTTACCAATGCGTATAAATTAACCAATAAACTAGCTGTAGAAAAAACTGAAGATGGCTTATTAATAGCTTTTCCAAAGGATCAAGATTTTAATAAAATAACAGGTAAGGTGTCCCTATATAGACCATCTAATAAACAATTGGATTTTAGCTTACCCATAAGTTTATCCAAAACACATTTGCTCATACCTGACAAACGTTTGTTAGATGGTCGGTGGGACATTAAAATTGCATGGGAATACAATAAAAAAGAATTTTTACACAAACAAAGTATAACGTATTAAGTATGTTACTATCTGCTTTTATATTAGGGTTAATGGGAAGTTTGCACTGCGTAGGTATGTGTGGGCCCATAGCCTTTATGTTACCAGTAGATAGGCATAGCAAACTAAAAAAAACTGTTCAGATCTTTATTTATCATATTGGTAGGTTGCTTGCTTACGGAGTAATAGGTCTTGTTTTTGGGCTGCTAGGTAAAGGTTTGTATGTTTTTGGTTTGCAACAAAAACTATCAATTGCAATAGGAATTTTAATGATTGTTATAGTATTAATTCCATCTGAAAAAATACAAAAATACAATGTGTCTAAACCTATTTATAAGCTTATTTCTAAAGTAAAATCTAAATTAGGAAAGGAGCTTAAAAAAAGAACTCCAGATACGTTTTTAACTATTGGTTTTTTAAACGGATTTTTACCGTGTGGCTTGGTATATATGGCATTGTTTGGAGCCATAGCTATGGGTAATGCAGCACAAGGCTCTTTGTATATGATAATCTTTGGTGTAGGTACCATACCACTTATGACAATTGCTGTTTATTTTGGCGGAATGCTAAAAGGTGTTGCGCGTAAAAAAGTACAACAGTTAATTCCTGTTTTTGTAATTGTAATTGGAGTGTTGTTTATTCTTAGAGGCTTGGGCCTTGGTATTCCTTATGTGTCTCCTAAACCTGTTGTAGAAATGGTTTCTACCAATATGGAGTGTCACTAATTACTAAAAAATTTAATGTTATGAATATTGTTTCTGCAGCGCAAGCCGCAAAATCTATAAAATCTGGTAATAGAGTTTTTTTGCAAGGAGCTGCAATGACGCCAAATGTGCTAATAGATGCTTTGTGTAATAGGTATGAAGAATTAAAAAACGTAGAAATTGTATCTATACATACAGAGGGGCAAGCAAAATATGCACAAGAGCCTTATAGTAAAAGTTTTAAAATGAATAGTTGCTTTGTTGGTAGCAATGTTAGGCAATTAATAAATACAACTCAAGGAGATTATATTCCAATTTTTTTAAGCGAAATTAACCTGCTTTTTAGAAACGGAATTCTTCCGTTAGATGTTGCTGTTGTGCAAGTGTCTCCACCAGATAAACACGGGTATTGTTCTTTAGGTGTTTCTGTAGACATAACATTACCAGCCATACAAACAGCAAAAAAAGTTATAGCACAAATAAACCCTTGCGTGCCCAGAACTCACGGTGATGGTATTATACACATAAAAGATATAGACTGTGCTGTTGAGGTTAATACACCAATACATACGCACGGTATTTCACCAATATCTAACATAGAACAACAAATTGGTAAACACGTAGCAGGTTTAATAGAAGATGGTGCTACCTTACAAATGGGTATAGGTAATATACCAAACGCAGTGTTAAGTAATTTAGGCAACCACAAACGTTTGGGTATACATACAGAAATGTTTTCTGATGGTGTTTTGCCTTTAATAGAAAGTGGTGTAATTACAGGCGAAGATAAAGTAGTAAAACACGGTAAAATTGTAACCTGCTTTGCTGTAGGATCACAAAAACTTTACGATTTTGTAGATGATAATCCATTGGTGCATTTTAAAGAAGCTGCTTATACTAATGATACTTCCATTATACGCAGAAACCCTAAGGTTACAGCCATTAATAGCGCTATAGAAATAGATCTTACAGGTCAAATTTGTGCAGATACAATTGGTAGCAGGCAATATTCTGGTGTAGGCGGACAAATGGATTTTATACGTGGTGCATCTTTGTCTAAAGGTGGTAAACCTATTTTTGCAATGCCGTCTATTACCGCTAAAGGCATTTCTAAAATAACACCGTTTTTAAAACAAGGAGCGGGTGTTACTACAACACGTGCTCACGTACACTATGTAGCCACAGAATACGGAGTGGTTAATTTATATGGTAAAAATTTACAAGAAAGAGCAAAGGCATTAATATCTATTTCTCACCCTAATTTTAGAGAGGAGTTAAGTAAAGAAGCTTATAATCGTTTTAAAAGCTAGTTGCAAAACTTTAAAAGCATTGTTTTAAGAGGTTTATAACACTAGTAATTCTTTTTTTTAAGTAATTTTGAAGCATTGTTTACAATGTATTCATTATAAAAAAATACACCATTGTAGCAGTTTTAAAATTGCCCATTTGTGTATTTTTTTTATGTCAATTTTTTTTAAAAAAAATAGCACCCTCAATTAATTATGCAAGAAACAATTTATATAAAAAATATGGTTTGCAACCGTTGTATAGCTTCGGTTTTAGATATTTTTAATGCTGAAGGTTATGTGGTGGAGTCTGTAGAATTAGGAAAAGTTATTGCTACAAAAGGTGCTAAAAGTAGTTTTAAAAACTTAAGTAAAATGCTTACCCAAATTGGTTTTGAAGTAATAGCTAACAAGACAGATACTTTAATTGAACAATTAAAAGTGGCTATAATTCATAAGATCGAAAATGGAGAAACAGCTCATATTTTTCAGGCTTTAGCAAAAGAATTTGGTAAAACAGAAACAGCTCTTAGTAAGCTTTTTAGTAAGTCTGAAGGTGTAACGTTAGAGAAATACACCATCAACTTAAAAATAGAAAAAGTAAAGGAATACATACAGTTAGGACAACTAAATTTTTCTGAAATAGCTTATAGTTTAAATTATAAAACAAGTAGCCATTTAGCCCGCCAGTTTAAAACTGTTACAGGAATGTCTATGAGCGATTATAAAAATTTGGAGAATTGGGATAGAAAAACACTAGACCAAATTGTATAAATAAGAATCGGAATTGTGAAAGTGCAACAAAGACTGTGTGCTTAATTTTGTAGTGTAAAAAGAAACAAAATGAAACATACCTATCATATACACGGAATGACTTGTAATGGTTGCCGTGGGCACGTAGAAAAAACACTGGCTAATGTAGATGGTGTTACTAATGCTAGCGTTAATTTAGAAAAAGCAGAAGCTACAATAGAATCCGAATCTCATATACCTATAAATACTTTTAAAGAAGCTTTAAAAAAAGATGGTGACAGGTATAGTATACATAATGTAGGTGAGCACGTGCATACTCCAAAAAAAGAAGCACAGCCAAAAGGGCAAGGCACAGGTGTTTTTTATTGTCCTATGCATTGTGAAGATGATAAAACTTACGATGAGGCTGGTGACTGTCCTGTCTGCGGAATGGATTTGGTAGAGGAACAAAATTTAAACCCTGTTACTCAACAACAATATACGTGTCCAATGCATCCAGAGGTTGTAAAAGATGAGCCCGGATATTGCCCTATTTGTGGTATGGACTTAGTGCCAATGGAACCTAGTCTTTCCGCAGAAGAAAAAACATATAAAAAACTAATACATAAGTTTTGGTTGTCCTTAGGTTTTACATTACCTATTTTTTTAATAGCAATGAGCGAGATGCTGGTTAACAACCCATTGTATACCATTTTAGATCAAAAATATTGGAATTGGGTACAATTAGTGTTGTCTATACCTGTAGTTTTTTATGGTACGTGGATGTTTTTTGAACGTGCTTACAGAAGTGTGAAAACGTGGAATTTAAATATGTTTACACTGGTTGGTATTGGCGCAGGTGTAGCTTGGTTATTTAGTGTTTTTGGCTTATTGGTACCAGATTTTTTTCCTGCTGAGTTTAAAACACAAAGTGGAGCAGTACATGTATATTTTGAAGCTGCAACGGTAATATTAACATTAGTTTTAATGGGGCAGGTGTTAGAGGCACGCGCGCACAGTAAAACTAATGCAGCTGTTAAAGAGTTACTTAAACTTGCACCTAACAAAGCAGTTAAGGTTGTTAACGGAGTAGAAGAAGAAGTTGCTATAAATAACGTTGTTAAAGGTGATGTTCTAAAAGTGAAACCAGGAGAAAAAATCCCTGTTGATGGTTATATTACAGAGGGTAGCACAACGGTAGACGAGTCTATGATTTCTGGAGAACCCATTGCTGTTAGTAAAACTGTAAAAGATGAGGTTAGTAGTGGTACTATTAACGGTAACCAGTCTTTTTTAATGCAAGCAGAAAAAGTGGGTGCAGATACATTGCTTTCTCAGATTGTTAAAATGGTGAATGATGCCAGTCGTAGTAGAGCGCCAATACAAAAATTAGCAGATAAAATATCTAGTTATTTTGTGCCAGTAGTGGTTATTGTTTCTATACTAACCTTTATTGCTTGGGTAATTTGGGGTCCAGAGCCTGCTTATGTTTTTGCCTTAGTAAATGCTATTGCGGTATTAATAATAGCGTGTCCTTGTGCATTAGGCTTGGCAACACCAATGTCTATTATGGTTGGTGTTGGTAAAGGAGCCCAAAACGGTGTTTTAATAAAAAATGCTGAGGCTTTGGAGTTAATGAATAAAGTAGACGTTTTAATTGTAGACAAAACAGGAACAATTACAGAAGGGAAGCCCACAGTAGAAAATGTAGGTGTTTTTAATAAAGATTTTACGGTAGATAAAGTAACACAATTTATAGCTTCATTAAATAATTCTAGTGAGCACCCTTTAGCAGAAGCTACAGTAAATTATGCTAAAGAAAATAAAGTTGATTTTTTAAAAACAAAAAACTTTAATGCTGTTACAGGTAAAGGTGTAGAAGGTGTTATTTCTGATACTAAAATAAGTTTGGGTAATGCATTAATGATGAACTATGCTAATGCTACTATTTCTTCTGTAATGGAAGAGGAAGTACAAAAATATCAAAAACAAGGAAAAACAGTTTCTTATGTAGCAATAAATAAAGAGGTCATAGGTTATGTTGTTATTGCTGATAAAATTAAAGAAACAAGCGCTAAAGCAATAAAGGAACTACAAAATAGAGGAGTAGACGTAATTATGCTTACTGGTGATACTTATGAAACTGCTAAGGCTGTAGCAGACTCACTTAATTTAAATAGTTTTAAAGCCGGTATGTTGCCAAAAGATAAGTTAAAAGAAGTTGAAAAATTACAACAACAAGGTAAAATAGTTGCTATGGCTGGTGATGGAATTAATGATGCGCCTGCATTAGCAAAAAGTGATGTTGGCATTGCAATGGGTACTGGTACAGATGTGGCTATAGAGAGCGCAATGATTACACTTGTAAAAGGAGATTTACACGGTATAGTTAAAGCACATAACTTAAGTAGTGGAGTACTTAAAAACATTAAACAAAACTTATTTTTTGCGCTAATTTATAATACTATAGGTGTACCAATTGCAGCAGGTGTTTTGTATCCTGTCTTTGGTTTGTTGCTTTCCCCTATGATAGCAGCTTTAGCTATGAGTTTTAGTTCTGTGTCTGTAATTGCAAATGCATTACGATTAAAAAACATAAAAATATAAATAAGTAGATGCATTTTTTAAATGTATAAAAAATAAAAATTACTATATTAACATCGATTAATAAATATCTACTATGAAAAAGATGATTTTGACTACAGCTGTACTTGGCTTATTAGCCTTTACCAGTTGTAAAAATGATGCAAAGCAGACTACAGATGGTGGTAACAGCACTAGTGTAAATGTAGAAGATGAGTTGGCTACGGCTAAAACTACTTTTGGTGTGCGTGGTAACTGTGGTATGTGTAAAAGTACTATAGAAAAAGCAGCAAAATCTGTAGACGGTGTAGCTAGTGCAAATTGGGATGTTAAAAAGAAACAAATTACAATTGCTTTTAATGATGATAAAACTAATGAAGATGCATTTCATAAAGCTATAGCAGAATCTGGTTACGATACAGAAAAGTCTTCCGGAAGTGAAGAAGCTTATAAAGAATTACCTGCCTGTTGCAAGTATGATCATGAAATGGCAATGAGTGTAGAAGAATAATATGCAAATAACTTAAAAAAGCGGCAATCTGGTAGACCTAGTTTGTCGCTTTTTTTATGCTGTTTTAATAAATGCGGAGTAACTGTTTTAAAGTGGTAATTTTTTTCTCTTTTAATTTTACCAAAATCTTTAAAAAAGCAATAGCAGTAATATACGCATCACCAAGAGCGGTATGCCTATCTTTTACAGATATACTAAACTTTTCTGCCAATTCATCTAAAGAATAATGCTCTTTTTTCACCAATAAATTAGAGCGTATAAGTGTTTTTTTATACAAGGTAGAGGTATCTAAAATTTTGTTTTTTAATTTGGGTAAGCTATGGCGCTCTAATGCCATATTTATAAAAGTAACATCAAAACCAGCGTGGTGGGCTACAATGACACTGTTTTTTAGGTACGCTAAAAACAGTTTTAAGGTTTCTAGCTCTTCAAGTCTAGTAGTTTTACCTTCTTTTAATATTCCGTGTATTTCTGCCGTTTCTTGGTTGTAATGATCTTGGTGTATAAAAACCTCAAAACTATCACCTATATTAATATCATTATTTTTAAGTTTTAAAGCACCAATACAAAGCATACGATCTTCTTGGTAACTAAAGCCAGTAGTTTCTGTATCTAAAACAACAAACGTAATATCTTGTATGTTTTCTGGTTGTTTGGTTTTAAAAAGATTTTCATATTCAAGCCAATAATCTGGTAAATCTAATTTACTTTTTTTAAAGAAATTTATCATCTTAATAGGTTTGATACTTTAAATCTAATATACACTAATTCTTGTATTTCCTTAATAGTTCTAAAGGTTCGTTTAAGTTTTATTTTCTCTGCTTTAGTTAGTTTGCTTAATGATATGTACCTGCCAGAATCGTTATGTAATAAACCTTGTTTGGTTCTAAATTTTAGTAATGCTTTGGTAGCATATGATGCAGCAATAAATAGTTCTGCGTTATTGGGTTCTAACTCGGCTAATTTTTCAAAACGCTCTGCAGTATAATTAATAGACTTTATAGAGTGAGATAATATTAAAACTCTAGCTGCATCTGTTAATGGCATAAGCGCACGTCTTTTAATATCAAAAAAGTCTTTATTTGCACCATCTTGCTCTACTAAAAATTGTCTAAAAAAACCGGTAGGAGATGGGTTTTGTAAAGATCCGCTAGCTAAATGTAAAAAGAAATTTGGGTAATTTTTAGCTGTTTCAAATATATGGTTTGATAGTTCTGTAACCAACTCTTGGTTGCCATATACATTGTTATAATCAAAAAATATAGATGATAACAATACTTCATCTTTACCAGGATTTGTAATCCAAGATGTAACATTTGTTTTCCACTCACTAAGGCTTAAGCACCAATTTGGGTTAGAAGCCATCATTTCTGCAGGGCAATACTCGTAGCCAATAACGTTTAGTCTTTGTGTTACTTGTTTGGCAAAATTTATAAATATTGCTTTTGTTTCTTCTAGTTTTTCTGGTGGTACATCTTCAAAAACCAGAGCATTGTCTTGGTCTGTGTGCAATAATTGTTCGCTTCTGCCTTGGCTACCTAATGCAAGCCAACTAAAAGATACAGGTAACGGAGTACCTAACTTAGCAATAGAATTTTTTATAATTTGTTTAATACAGGCATCATTTAACTCAGAAATAATTTTAGAAATTAATGTCATTGGTATATTCTGGTTTAAATATCCCTTTAACAGCATCATAATACTTTTTCTTACCTGCTTAATTTCCTTAGTTCTAGTGGCTCTTTTTATTGCCTTAATTAGTACTGTTGGGTTATTGCCAACCGCAAGCATAACATCATGTTTAGATAAAATACCAACAGCCTTAGAATTAACAGTACCATCTTTTGTTAAGCATAAATGGCTAATATTACTTTTTATCATTGCCATTTGTGCCTGCGTAATGGTTAATTTTTTTGAGTAAGTAATTACTGGAGATGTCATTATCTCTCTTGCAGGAGCAGAAATAGGTAGTTTCCCAGTAACAATTTTGTTACGCAAATCTTTGTCTGTAATAATACCAATGGGTAATTTGTCTTCTAAAACTAAAATAGCACCAACATTTTTGCTTGTCATTTTTGCAGCTAGCACTTTTGCTTGTGTTTTAGGAGAGCAACTTACTAGTTTTTTAGAATATTTTACAGGCTGCAAGTCAAACAACTCTGCACTAGGGTTGTAAACTTCTCCGCTTTCAGGCTCTCCGTATAAGGTACCTCTGTAGCTTTTAGAATAAGGGTTTCTAGTGTTAGAGGCAAAACTATCTATTAAAAAATTACCAACATCTCTGTTGCTAGTAGCAAATGGTTTAAAAGTAACAATAGGTATGGCGTATAATATACTTTCTTCATGTGCCTTTGCTTGCATTTTATAATTTTCATTAGCAATTAAAGGGCGTAAACCAAAAATATCTCCTTCATCACAAATATCTACAATAGTATTGGTTTCTGTTTTATTTAAAGATACGGCACCTTTATGTATAATATAAAAATGAGTATGTGGCGCATCATTTTCATTAAAAATAATAGCATCTTTTTCTTTATAAACAATAGATATTTGTGTAGCTAATTCTTGTAATTCTTCTAATAATAATTGATTAAAAGGAGGGTAGTTTTTTAAAAAATCTGCTACTCTATGTGATATGGTATTTTTCATACGTTTTATTACTATTGTTTTGTAAATTTAAGAGAGAATAAGTTATAAACGGCATTAAAATAACTTAAAGTAACAAGTGTTTTTGACTTTAAAAAGAACTTTTTTTTAAAAATATAAGATTTTTAAGACTTATTTTTAAATTGATTACAACTCTTGTATTCCTTGTTTTAAAGGGGTTTTTAAGTGTTCTGTTAGCTTTGTGTTATCAGAAAATTATTTTTTTTATTTTTTTTGATGGAATATTAGTTTTTTCATTTTTTTTGTTTTCATTTGTCCCGTCAAAATAAAGGATTAAATTTTGGCAATTTAGCACATAGCTGAGCATAAATGTATAATGTTTCTATGTTCGGGTTTTTGGGAATTAGGAAGTCATACCCAAAAACAACCTATAAGATAGGAAACCGAATTTTAAAGCTAACTTCCGGTAACACCTCTATAGTCTGCAGCCAGCATGACTACTTTTTCGTGCCAACCACGGAACGTCAAATCATTGTTTAGTATTTTAAAATTTTAGTCGCAAAAAACGCCCAAAAGCACAAGGTTTTCCTGTGTTTTAAAATTTTAATTTATCAAATAATAATTTAATGAATACTAAATATATTGATTTAATTGACCAGACTTATCATTTTCCGCAAGAAGAATTTAAGTTAGATGGTGAAAACTTAATGTTTCATGACATACCATTAAAACAACTAGTAGAACAATACGGTAGCCCGTTAAAGTTTACATACTTACCAAAAATCTCTGATAATATTTCTAGAGCTAAAAATTGGTTTGCTATAGCAATGGAAAAATACCAATATAAAGGTAAATACCATTACTGTTATTGTACTAAAAGTTCTCATTTTAAACCAGTATTGCATGAGGCCTTAAATAATAATATACATATAGAAACGTCTTCTGCGTTTGATATTAATATTGTTGAGCACTTAAAACAAGAAGGTAAAATTAAAGATGATACTTATGTAATATGTAACGGCTTTAAAAGAGACCAATACATAACAAACATAGCAAGGTTAATTAATGAAGGACACCGTAATTGCATACCAATTATAGATAATTATGAGGAAATAGACTTGTTGTCTAATGAAATTAATGAAGACTTTAAAGTAGGAATTCGTATAGCGTCTGAAGAAGAACCAAAATTTGAGTTTTATACTTCTCGCTTAGGAATTGGCTACAAAAACATTGTTCCTTTTTATGAAAATCAAATTAGAGATAATGATAAGGTACAGTTAAAAATGTTGCACTTTTTTATAAATACAGGTATAAAAGACAATGCATATTACTGGAACGAGCTTTTAAAGTGTTTAAAGGTTTATGTAAAATTAAAAAAGATTTGTCCGTCTCTAGATAGTTTAAATATAGGTGGTGGTTTTCCAATCAAAAACTCTTTAGTTTTTGATTATGATTACCAATATATGATTGATGAAATCATTAATCAGATTAAATTAACATGTGATGAGGCAGGCGTAGATGTGCCAAATATTTTTACTGAGTTTGGTAGTTTTACTGTGGGTGAAGCAGGTGGTGCTATTTATGAAATTTTATACCAAAAACAACAAAACGATAGAGAAAAGTGGAATATGATAGACTCTTCTTTTATTACAACATTGCCAGATACTTGGGCAATAAATAAAAGGTTTATTATGCTGCCAATTAATAGGTGGAATGATGAGTATGAGCGAGTATTGCTTGGTGGTTTAACTTGTGATAGTGATGATTATTACAACAGTGAGCAACACACAAATGCTATTTATTTACCAAAATATAAAAAAAATAAACCTTTATACATTGGGTTTTTTAATACTGGAGCTTACCAAGAAAGTATTGGTGGTTATGGCGGTTTACAACATTGCTTAATACCACAGCCAAAGCACATATTAATAAACAAAGATGCAGAAGGAAAAATAACAACCAAATTATTTAATGAACAACAAAAGGCAGAAGATCTGCTTAAAATTTTAGGATATGAGCACAACAAATAATTACGCAGGCATTCCAGATGAGTTTGCGCAATTGGAGACCGCAAAAGTAGTTTTAATCCCAGTTCCTTATGACGGAACAAGTACATGGGGAAAAGGAGCAGATAAAGGGCCAGAGGCTTTTTTAGTTGCATCAGAAAATATGGAATTGTACGATATTGAAACCGGTACAGAACCATACCAACAAGGAATATACCTTGCTGATGCAATTACAGAAAATAGCTCGCCAGAAGCTATGGTAGACGAGGTGCATAAAATCACTAAAAAGTACATTAAGCGTAACAAGTTTGTAACGTTATTTGGTGGTGAACATTCTATTTCTATAGGTACTATTAGGGCTTTTAATGAGTGTTTTAATAACCTAACTGTTTTGCATATTGATGCACATGCAGATTTAAGAGCATCTTATGAGGGAACAGCTTGTAACCACGCTTGCGCAGTGCATGAGGCAAGTCAACAAACTAATTTGTTACAAGTAGGTATACGTAGTATGGATGCTATAGAAAAAACATATATGGATGAAGAAAAAACATTCTTTGCTCATGATATGGTTAATGATGAGTATTGGATGGATAAGGTTGTAGACCAAATGACAGAAAACGTTTTTATTACCTTAGATTTAGATGCTTTAGACCCATCTATATTACCATCTACAGGAACACCAGAACCAGGAGGTTTGTTTTGGTATGAAACTCTAGAGTTTTTAAAACAAGTATTTACAGAAAAAAATGTTGTAGGTTTTGATATTGTTGAACTTTGCCCAAATAAGGCAGATAAATCGTCAGATTTTTTAGCAGCAAAATTATACTACAAAATGTTAAGTTATAAATTTATGGGTGAAGGTGTAGATGATGCTTATGATAATACATATGCTATAGATCTAAAAGCTGGTAACTCTACTATTTCAAAATTTGAAGAAGATGAAGACTAAAGGAGCTATCTCTAATTTTATAGAAAAATACTACTTACACTTTAATTCTGCTGCTTTGGTAGATGCTGCAAAAGGGTATGAAGATCAGTTAAACAAAGGATCTAAAATGTTAGTTTCTTTGGCTGGTGCAATGAGTACTGCAGAGTTAGGAAAAATATTTGCAGAGATGATTCGTCAAGACAAAGTGCAAATTATATCCTGTACTGGTGCAAACCTAGAAGAAGATATTATGAACTTGGTAGCACACTCACATTACAAACGTGTGCCTAATTATAGAGATTTAACTCCGCAACAAGAGTGGGATTTGCTAGAAAAAGGCCTAAACCGTGTAACAGATACGTGTATACCAGAAGAAGAAGCTTTTAGACGTTTGCAAGAGCATATTGTAAAAATTTGGAAAGATGCAGAAGCTGCTGGTGAGCGTTACTTGCCTCATGAATATATGTACAAAATGCTACTTTCTGGTGTTTTAGAAGAGTATTATGAGATAGATTTAAAAGATTCTTGGATGTATGCAGCAGCAGAAAAAAACTTACCAATAGTTTGTCCTGGTTGGGAAGACAGTACAATGGGTAACATTTTTGCATCATATGTGTTAAAAGGTGAGCTTAAAGCTAGTACTATGAAATCTGGTATAGAATATATGACATTCTTGGCAGATTGGTATACAGAGAATTCTGAAAACGGAATTGGATTTTTTCAAATAGGTGGTGGTATTGCAGGTGATTTTCCTATTTGCGTAGTGCCAATGTTATACCAAGATATGGAGCGTACAGATACACCATTCTGGAGCTATTTTTGTCAAATTAGCGATTCTACAACAAGTTACGGATCATACTCTGGTGCAGTGCCAAATGAAAAAATTACTTGGGGTAAATTAGATATAGATACGCCTAAATTTATAATAGAGAGTGATGCTACAATTGTTGCGCCATTAATTTTTGCTTACTTATTAGATATGTAACTATGGATAATTTAAAAAGAGTTATTGTAGATTTTAAAAAGCTTACTCCAGAAGTTTTAAAACTTTTGGTAGAGAAGTATCCAGATGGTTATGATGACCTTAATGTTATAAGTTTTTACAACGCAAAAGGAGAGCGCATAGAAGCTGTAGAGGTACTAACAGAAGATACTAAGTATTTGGTTAAAATTAGTGAAAAGTTAGAGGTGACTATGGCTAATTATGATGAGGATGATTATGAAGATTTTGATGATGACGATCCTAACGCTATACCAGATATTCCTATAGACGATGTTGAAGATTAGCCATGTATAGCGTAGATGCATACCAAATTGCAGCCTCTATAAGTATTAGAGAATGCAAGCGTAGTTTAACTTGGGAGCTCCTTTTTTCAGACGGAGACGAGTTATTTTATAAAATGGGAAATGAAAAATTTGTTTACATTTTTCAATATGGTATGGTTGGCTTTTTTAATCATACTTTAGAAGAAAAAAGAACAATTTTAGATAGTATTAAACCCTTTTGTAAAGGCTTAAAAGATGAACGTTTTTCTGAAGAAGTAAATGTTGTTATAGAACCAGAAAAACAAGAGGTGTCATTTAACAAGGTAATAATACCTTTTTTTGATTATGAGGCTATACGTTTAATAGTGTTAAATGCATCGCAGTCTGTGGCTTTAGATAATTATTTTGATATTACAGAGCAATTATTGGGAGAAACAAATGAGCACACAAAGTATTTGGAGCAAAAAGGAAAACTAGATATCTCTGGTAATAAACTAAAAAGATTTATAGGTAGAGTTTTAAATATTAAAAATGAGATTTCTGAAAACCTATATATTTTTGATTCTCCAGATATAACTTGGGATAATGAAGCTTTAAGTCTTTTAAACCTTGAACTTAAAAAAACGTTTGACCTAAAAGATAGGTATAGGTATATTCATGAACGATTAGAGATTATTAAAGAAAATCTAGAATTGTTTAAAGATATTATGGACCACAAAGAAAGCAGTAGGCTAGAGTGGATTATTATAATACTTATTGTAATAGAAGTATTAGATATGCTTATTTTAAAAATTTTTTAAAAACTAAAAACCTCTCTGAAAAGAGAGGTTTTTTTATAATATATCTAAAATGCGTTCCAAAGCCATACCTCTAGATCCTTTTATTAAAAGGCTGCTATTGGGTTGTAAAGGATGCTTTTTTAAATACTCTTCTAAATCTTTAAATGTGGCTAGTTGTGTAGCTTCTGTTTTTGCTTTTGCAAAATTTTCGCCTACTAAAAAAGTAGTGGTAAAATTCATTTTACAAGCCTTATCTGCTATATGCTGGTGCTCTGTTTCTGCAGTAGTACCAAGCTCAAACATATCTCCCAAAAAAACAATTTTATGTGCGGCTTTTATACCATTAAAATTATCTAATGCTGCAGCCATACTTGTTGGGTTAGCATTGTAGGCATCTAGTATTATTTTGTAACCGTTTTGTTCTAGTATCTGAGATCTGTTATTTGCTGGTGTATAACCTTCTATAGCTTCTTTAATTAATGGTAGTGCTATGTTAAAATATTTACCCATAATTATAGCAGCACAACAATTGGTAAAATTATAAGCACCAACCAACTTAGTGGTTATTGTAATATCTTTTACTTTAATAGTAACAAACGGGTCTGCGCTAAGTAATTCTATTTTAAAATAATTGCTATTGTTACTGCTAAACCCTATTTTTTTTACATACGTACCAAGCTTACTTTCTTGTATAGGATCATCTGCATTTAAAAAAACGTGTTTTTGGTTTGTGGTTAGGTACTTGTACAATTCACTTTTACCTTGTATAACACCTTCAGTACTGCCAAAACCTTCTAAATGTGCTTTTCCAAAATTGGTAATATACCCATAATCTGGTTCTGCTAAGCTACTTAAAAATGCTATTTCTTTAAGGTGATTAGCGCCCATTTCTACAATTGCAATTTCTGTATCTTTTTGTATGGTTAAAAGCGTTAAAGGAACACCAATGTGGTTGTTTAAGTTACCTACAGTTGCAACGGTTTTATATTTTTTTTGAATAACAGCTTTAATAAGTTCCTTGGTTGTTGTTTTTCCGTTACTACCCGTTAAGCCTATTACTTTTGCCTTACATTGTTTACGATGATACTTGCCAAGTTGCTGTAATGCTTGTAATACGTCATCAACCAAAATAAACTTGTTGTTAATTGCGTATTCTTTTTCATCTACAACTGCATAAGCAGCACCTTTTTCTAAAGCTTCTGAAGCGTATGTATTACCGTTAAAATTATCGCCTTTAAGCGCAAAAAAAATACAGTCTTTAGTTATTTTTCTAGTGTCTGTACAAACGGTAGAATGTGTTAAAAATAGTTGATGGATTTGTGCTATTGTCATAAAGCGAATATAAAAAAAAAAGACTGCTCAAAGGAGCAGTCTTTTTTAAAAAATATGTTGTGGTAAATTATTTTACTTTTTTACCTCTAGCAGTTTTGTTTTTTGTTTTAGACTTAGAACCAACTCTAGACATTGCACATCTAAATCCAATATCATCTGTAGCCATATACTGTGGTAAGTATCTACGTTGTGCAGGATCTAACCAAAATGCACGGTCTCTCCATGATCCACCTTTGTATACTCTAACTTCATCATTAATTAAAGACGTTCTGTAGTTAGACTTGTCATAGTTTCTAACAAAATTACCAGCGCTATCTCTTTCTATTTTATTAGTAGGAGAGTTGTACATAGATATCTTGTTTTCTTCATCACCATCAGCTTCATTAAATCTGTCATAAAATCTTGTAGATCCAGGCTCACCATCTCTATAACCTCTGTTATCACTAGAAGAGAAATTAGTTCTTAAATAAGTTTCTTCTTCATCTACGGCAACCATTTTAATTTCACCAGGCAAATTAACAGCTACTATTTTTCCGTTAGGTAAGGTGTCATAAACAACAGAATCTCTAAGTACGTTTACTTTACCGTCTTCACCAATTGCTGTTTTCATATAAATGTTACCTCTATAGTAGTTAAAGTCACTAATTTCATCATCTACTATTGGTCTGTATACATCTGCAACCCATTCAGACACGTTACCTGCCATATCATAAAGACCTAAATCATTTGGTTTGTATGACATTACTGCGTTTGTAATATCTGCACCATCGTCAGACCAACCAGCAATTCCACCATAATCACCTTTTCCTTGTTTAAAGTTAGCTAGTTGATCACCTCTACCAACACGTTGTCCGTTACGAGTGTAATCTCCTTCCCAAGGATATTTTTTTCTACCTCTGTAGTTATTGTATTCTCTAGAACCTTGGTTAGCTTGTGCAGCATATTCCCATTCTGTTTCTGTAGGTAATCTATATTCTGGTAAAATTACACCACTACTTCTTTTAGCAAAAGAAGGTACAGAGTCGTTCTTTTTAGCTTTACCTTGTAAAGAATCTATTTGTCCGCCATAAACAGACTCTGGTCTGTTTAGGTAAGCTTCAGTACTAAAAGTACCAGCAGCTTCACCATTTAATGCTTTGTATTTAGCTTCTTTATTAAGGTAGCCTTCTTTTTCCAACATTAATTCGTTAACACGGTCTGTACGCCATTCTGCAAATTGCGTAGCTTGTACCCAGTTAACACCAACTACAGGATACTCTGCATAGCCAGGGTGTCTTAAATAGTTGTTAGTCATAGTTTCGTTAAAACCAAGTCTGTTTCTCCATACCAAAGTATCAGGCAAAGCCCCTTTGTAAATATTTGCATATTTAGGGTCTTCTGGTGGGTAAACAGATTTTAAGTAATCTAAAAATTGTAGGTACATTTTATTAGTTACTTCAGTTTCATCCATATAAAAGGATTGTACATGTTGTTGCGTTGGAGTATTATTCCAATCATGCATAACATCATCCTGTACCTTACCTTTGGTAAATGTACCACCTTCTATAAATACAAGTCCCGGTGCGGTAACTTGTTCTTTAAAATCAGAGTTGTGCTGAAAACCACCCTCTTTGGCATTTATCTTCCAACCTGTGGCACGAGATACATCTTTAGATGAAGATGATTTTTTACAACTAGTTATGCTACCTGCTACAACAGCACACGAGAGTACAACTTTAATGAATTGTTTTTTCATAATTAAGACTTGAGTTCTATACTTTACTGCTAATTGCAGTTATACTATACTTATTTTCTATTTAAACTTTGCTTACTATCGGCTTATTAAACGCAAATTTTCTTAGAATATTTTACAATTCCCAAAAAATTATAAAACAAGCTATAAAACAATGTTCAACAAATCTATAACGGCGTAAATATTATATTAGTATTATTTTATGAATTCTTTTTAATAGAAATTTATAGTTGCTTAATAATAAGTAAATAAGGAGTTTTATTTTTTATAGTATATTGGGCATTGTTATGTATTATTAAAAATAAAGTTCTTAATTTATAAGATATTTTGAAAAAGAGCGTTTATTAAAATATTGCACTATTTATTGTAGTGACATTTGGATAAAGAACAGATATTATAAAATTGATGATGAAAAAAATACTAGCCTTAGCACTTTTGGTGTCCGTATATTTTGGTAATGCTCAAGAGCAGAACAGAGCAATTACAACAGCAGTACCTTTTTTAAATATAGCCGCAGACGCCAGAGCTGCAGGTATGGGAGATATGGGGGTTGCCACTTCGGCAGATGCTTATTCCTTACAATGGAACGCTTCAAAATTTGCTTTTGCAGAGTAAAAAATGGGATTTGGTATAAGTTATACTCCTTACCTAGAAAACATAGTTACAGATGTAGCTTTACTTAATGCAACTTTTCATAATAAAATTAATGATAGAAGTGCATTTGCATTTGGACTCCGTTATTTTGGTTTAGGAGAAGTAGAACTTAGGCAAACTATAGATGAACCAGCTAGAATAGCAAAACCAAATGAGTTTGTTTTAGAAGGTGCTTATGCATTAAAATTATCTAATACCTTTTCTATGGGTGTTGGTGGTAGATTTATTACGTCTAATTTAAAATTTCCTTCAGATGATTCTAGTGAAGATACTAGTGCAGCTACAGCTTTTGCCGTAGATATATCTGGTTTTTATAGATCTCCAGAAATTGCTTACGAAAAGTTTGATGGAAGATGGAGAGCAGGGTTTAACATATCTAACCTTGGAAGTAAAATATCATATGACAACAACGGACAAGAAAACTTTTTGCCAGGAAACTTAAAATTTGGAGCAGGGTTTGATTTTATTTTAGATCAAGACAATGTATTATCTATAAATACAGAATTTAATAAGTTATTAGTGCCAACACCACAAGATTTTAATGAAGATGGCCAAATTGATAGTGAAGATAATGAGCGTTACCAACAAATTAGTTTCTTAGAAGGTGCTTTTGATTCTTTTACAGATGCACCAGATGGTTTTAGTGAAGAAATAAAAGAAGTAACATGGGCACTAGGAGCAGAATACACCTACCAAGATGCATTTATGCTTAGAACAGGTTATTTTAATGAAAATGAACAAAAAGGAGCTCGTAAATTCTTTTCACTAGGAGCCGGATTTAAATTTAAAGCTGCACAGGTAGATTTATCTTATTTATTTTCTACATCAAAAATAAAAAATCCGTTAGAAAATACTTTACGTTTTTCTCTTACCTTTAACTTAGGTGAAGAATTATTAAACGACTAAATGAAAAAACATACCTTATCTTTTGATATGTCTGTTTACGACTCTATAAATGAGTTGCCTGAAACAGACAAAAAAATAATGCTCAAAGCCGTAGAAGCACGTAATAATGCATACGCACCTTACTCTAGTTTTTTTGTAGGTGCTGCAGTTTTATTAGAAAACGGAAAAATTGTTTTAGGTAATAATCAAGAAAATGCCGCTTACCCTTCTGGTTTGTGTGCAGAACGTGTAGCTATTTATCAAGCAGCAGCAATATACCCCAATGTTAAAATATGCTCAGTAGCAATTTCAGCTACATCTAAAAATTATAAAGTTTTGGAACCTGCCGCACCTTGTGGTAATTGCAGACAATCTATGATTGAGTATGAGCAAAAACAAAAAGAACCTATGACTTTGTTGTTAATGGGAGAAGAAGGTACTGTGGTAAAATGCAATTCTATCTCTGATATTTTACCGTTAGCATTTAGTAATTCTTTCTTATAAGCTGTTTTTTTTGATGAATTATTTTTTTATTCCTAATTTTTTGATAAAAATTTAATTAAAAAAAACATTCATCAACTAGTCTGTGCTTTTTCTTTAATTTTTTTTTGATAGTGGATTTAATGTGTATTTTTGCTATTCTGTAAAACAGACTTTTTAAAATAGTTTTCAATGAAAAAAATAACCAAAGAAGTTTACCTTAATTGGTACAAGGATATGTTATTCTGGAGAAAGTTCGAGGATAAACTTGCTGCAGTATATATTCAACAAAAAGTTAGAGGTTTTCTACACTTGTATAACGGACAAGAAGCTGTTTTAGCTGGCTCGTTACATGCAATGGATCTTACTAAAGATAAAATGATTACGGCTTACCGTAACCACGTACAACCTATTGGTATGGGTGTAGACCCTAAAAAAGTAATGGCAGAACTTTATGGTAAAGTAACTGGTACATCTAAAGGGATGGGTGGTTCTATGCACATATTTTCTAAAGAACACCGTTTTTACGGTGGTCACGGTATTGTTGGTGGTCAAATTCCTCTAGGAGCTGGTCTTGCATTTGGAGACAAATACGCTGGTAATGATGCTGTTACATTATGTTATATGGGAGATGGTGCTGTAAGGCAAGGATCTTTACATGAAACATTTAACTTAGCTATGCTTTGGCAATTGCCTGTTGTTTTTATTTGTGAAAACAATGGTTACGCAATGGGTACATCTGTAGAAAGAACATCACATTCTACAGAAATTTGGAAACTTGGTTTAGGATATGAAATGCCTTGTAAAGCAGTAGAAGGTATGAACCCTGTAACTGTTGCAGAAGAGGTTAGTAAGGCTGTAGAAAGAGCAAGATCTGGAGGCGGACCAACGTTTTTAGAAATTAAAACATACCGTTACAGAGGACACTCTATGTCTGATGCACAACACTACAGAACTAAAGCAGAAGTAGAGGAATACAAAAAAATAGATCCTATTACTCAAGTTTTAGATGTAATAAAAGAAAATAAATACGCTACAGATGATGAGATTTCAGCTATAGATAAAGAAGTTAAGCGTATGGTAAAGGAGTGTGAAGAATTTGCTGAAAGTTCTGATTACCCACCAGTAAACCAATTATATGATATGGTTTACGAACAAGAAGATTTTCCATTTGTACAACATAAATTATAAAAGATGGCAGTTATAGTAAATATGCCAAGACTTAGCGATACCATGGAAGAAGGTACCGTTGCTGCTTGGCTTAAAAATGTTGGTGATAAAGTAGAAGAAGGAGATATTCTTGCAGAAATAGAAACTGATAAGGCTACAATGGAGTTTGAGTCTTTTAATGAAGGTGTTCTTTTGCATATAGGAATTCAAGAAGGAGATACAGCTCCTGTTGATTCTCTTTTAGCTATTATAGGAGAAGAAGGTGAAGATATTTCTGGATTATTATCTGGTGATGCTTCAGCCAATACTGCTACAGAGGAAAAAGAAGAAGAACCTAAAGATGCTGCTTCGCCTGCAACAGAAAGTTCTACAGCTGCTATTCCTGAAGGAGTAGAGGTTGTAAAAATGCCACGCCTTAGTGATACTATGGAAGAGGGTACTGTTGCTGCTTGGTTAAAACAGGTTGGTGATAAAGTAGAAGAAGGAGATATTCTTGCAGAAATAGAAACAGATAAAGCTACAATGGAGTTTGAGTCTTTTTACTCAGGTACTCTATTATATGTAGGTATAAAAGAAGGAGAATCTTCTCCCGTTGATGAAGTTTTGGCAATTATTGGTCCAGAAGGGACAGATGTAGATGCTGTACTTAAGGCAGGTAGTGGTTCTGCTACTGCTAGTGCACCAGCTGAGGCTCCAAAAGAAGAAACTAAAAAAGAAGAAAAGTCGGCTCCAGTAGAAAATGTAGCTACAGATGGTAAACGTATTTTTGCATCTCCATTAGCTAAGAAAATTGCAGCAGACAAAGGAATAAATTTATCAGACGTAACTGGTTCTGGTGATAACGGAAGAATTATTAAAAAAGATGTAGAAAACTATAAGCCGTCTGCGGCTGCTAATTCTACAACTGCTTCTTCTAGTTCAGTAACGTCAGCTACGCCTCAACCAGCGATTTATGCACCTGTAGGAGAAGAAGGTTTTGAAGATGTTAAAAACTCTTCAATGCGTAAGGTTATTGCAAAAGTTCTTGGTCAGTCTAAATTTACAGCGCCACATTTTTACCTAACTATAGAGGTAGATATGGATAACGCTAAAGCATCTAGAGCACAAATTAATAGTTTGCCAGATACTAAAGTATCATTTAATGATATGGTTTTAAAAGCCTGTGCAATGGCATTAAGAAAACATCCGCAAGTAAATACAACTTGGAAAGATGATGTAACACGTTACAACAAACATATTCATATGGGTGTTGCTGTTGCTGTAGATGAAGGTTTAGTTGTTCCTGTACTTAAGTTTGCAGATCAAATGAGTTTAACAACTATTGGTGCTTCTGTAAAAGACTTAGCAGGTAAGGCAAGATCTAAAAAAATTGCTCCTTCAGAAATGGAAGGCAGTACATTTACAGTATCTAACTTAGGTATGTTTGGAATACAAGAGTTTACGTCAATAATTAATCAACCTAACTCAGCAATACTATCTGTTGGTGCAATTGTAGAAAAACCAGTTGTTAAAAACGGAGAAATTGTAGTAGGTAATACAATGAAGTTAACATTAGCTTGTGATCACAGAACTGTAGATGGTGCTGTTGGTGCTCAGTTTTTACAAACATTAAGAAGTTATATTGAAAATCCTGTTACTATGCTTGCATAATTATAACAGTATTAAATTATATTAAAAAGCATCTCATTAATTAATGAGATGCTTTTTTTATCTTTAGTGCTTAAATAAATTAAATATGAAAAAGACGTTTTATTTTTTAGGGTTATTAGCTGTAGTTTCTTGTTCTAGTGTTGCTCAGAATACAGCAGTAAAAGAGTCTGTAACAGAGGCAACAGAAGTAGATATAAAAAAAATAGTTAGCTTTTTAGCTTCTGATGATTTACAAGGCCGTATGTCTGGATCAGATGGTATAGCAGAAGCAGCTACTTTTATAGAAAATAACTTTAAGGCTAACGGAGTAAAGCCTTTTTTTAAAACGTACAAAGATACATTATCAAATTTTGACTCTAGCAAAGGTGTTGCCTATAATGTAGTGGGTTTTGTAGAAGGTAATGATCCTAAATTAAAAAAAGAATTTATAATTATAGGAGCTCATTATGACCATATTGGTACTGCAAAGGCAGATGGCGATGATGTAATAGCAAATGGAGCTAATGATAATGCTTCTGGTACTGCTGCAGTTATGGAGTTTGCTCGTTATTTTGGAAAAACAAAATCTAACAAAAGGAGCATAATTTTTGCACTATTTTCTGCTGAGGAAATGGGCTTATTAGGCTCTAAACATTTGGCAAAAAAATTAAAGGGAGATAACCTTAACTTGTACACTATGCTTAATTTTGAGATGATAGGTATTCCTATGCAAAATAAAGATTATTTAGCATATTTAACAGGGTTTAATAAGTCTAACTTGGCATCTGTAACAAATACTTACGCTGGTGAAAAAATTGCAGGTTTTTTACCAAAAGCAGGTGACTTTAGGTTGTTTATGAGATCTGATAATTATCCATTTCATAACGAATTTAATGTACCATCACAAACCTATTCTACTTTTGATTTTACAAATTTTGACCATTACCACAAAGTAGGTGATGAGCCAAGTGTAATGGACTTTAATCATATGGCTAGTTTAATAAATAAATTTGCTCCTATAATAAAAAGCATTGCAAATTCAGACACAAAAGAAATACAATACAATTAATGGCAAATATTATAATAACAGGTAGTAGTAGAGGTATAGGTTACCAAATGGCACAGCTATTTGCAAACAACGGACACCAAGTTTTGGCCTTGTCCAGGAATAGTGACCCTATAGCCTCCCTTAAAAATCCTAATATTTTTTCTTTTCCTTTTGATATTTCTGCAGAGGAAGATTTACAAAAAGTTGAAGATTTTATTTCTGCAAACTGGAAACAGGTAGATGTATTAATTAATAATGCAGGAAAATTAGCGAATAAACCCTTTTTAGAAACTACAACAGCAGATTTTGAAGTTGTTTATAAAGTAAATGTTTTTGGTGTAGCAAGTATAACCAAGTTGGTAATACCTAAAATGCCAAAAAACGGACACGTAGTAACTATCAGTTCTATGGGTGGTGTGCAAGGTAGTTTAAAATTTGCTGGCTTATCTGCATACAGTTCTAGTAAAGGAGCCGTAGTTACGTTAACAGAGCTTTGGGCAGAAGAGTTTAAAGAAACGGGCCCGTCTTTTAATGTGCTTGCATTAGGAGCCGTGCAAACAGAAATGCTAGAAGAAGCTTTTCCTGGCTATAAAGCACCAATTACTGCTTTAGAAATGGCAGAATATATTCAAAATTTTGCCCTTACTGGACATAAAATGTACAATGGTAAATTGTTGCAAGTAAGCAATAGTACACCATAACTTTATAAATAATTTAATTGTAAAAAACTGCCTGTTAGTGCTAATAGGCGGTTTTTATTTTGTTGTACATTGTTTAAAAAATTAGAATATCAAATAAATAATAAGAAGAAAAGTTGTATTTTACTACAAAATATACTGTAGTGTACGCCTGTAAAAGGTAGAATCTGTTATTTTTGTATATATGGAGAAAATCCTTCTTAAATACTTACCTGAAAGGGCTGTAACACCTTGCGCTTCATTAATAAAAGTTAATGCAGTGCATCTTAAAATTGTTGGAGATAGAATTACCCGACACGGAGATTATAGAAGATTACCAAACGGAAAGCATCAAATAACAGTAAATGCATCATTAAATAAATATAGATTTTTAATCACTTTAGTACATGAAATAGCACATTTAGTCGCTTTTGAAAAGTATGGAAGAAGAATAAAACCACACGGCCTAGAGTGGAAAAAAACATTTCAGGCATTGATGTTACCTTTTATTAGACCAGAAATTTTTCCAACAAAAGTACTACCAGTTGTAGCAAATCATTTTAAAAACCCAAAGGCAAGTAGTGATACTGATGCTAAATTATCGTTAGCATTAAAGCAATTTGATCCAGTATCAAATAAAACGTATATTTTTGAGTTACCTATTGGTAGTGTATTTAGAATTTACAATGGTAAGCTATTTAAAAAAGGACCAAAAAAAATAAAGAGATACGAATGTGTTGAGCTTTCTAGTGGGAGAACTTATGTTTTTCAGCCAAATGCAGAGGTAGAACTTATTAAAGACTAATCATATGAACAGTAATTATTACGCAGTTATAATGGCAGGCGGTATAGGGTCAAGGTTTTGGCCTGTAAGTACGGCAGAATACCCTAAACAATTTCATGATATGTTAGGCTCTGGCTTTTCATTGATTCAAAAAACTTTTAATAGACTACATAAGTTTATTCCAAAAGAAAACATATTAGTGTTAACTAATGAGAGTTATAACGATTTAGTTTTGGAGCAATTACCTATGCTAACACAAGAGCAGGTAGTTTTAGAGCCAGCAATGCGTAATACAGCTCCTTGTATTTTATATGCAGCACTAAAAATTAAAAAAAGTAATCCTAATGCAGTAATGATTGTTGCGCCTAGTGACCATTGGATAGAAGATGAAAACGCTTTTGAAAATGACGTAAAACAATGTTTTACTAAGTGTGAAAATGAAGATGTGCTTTGTACATTAGGTATAAAACCAACATTTCCTAATACAGGTTTTGGATATATAGAGTTTGATAAAAATCCTGCTGCAGAAATCAAGAAGGTAAATCAGTTTAGAGAAAAACCAGATTATATCACAGCAAAAGAATTTATTAGCCAAGGTAACTTTTTATGGAACGCAGGTATATTTATGTGGAGCGTTAAAACAATAGTTGATGCATTTAAAGCGTTTCAGCCAGAGCAATACCAGTTGTTTAATTCGGGAATAGAAGCTTATAATACTCCAGAAGAGAAAAAATTTATAGCTAAAAATTATGCTTTAGCAGAAAATATTTCTATAGATTATGCCATATTAGAACACTCTAAAAGTATTTATGTGTTGCCCGCAACTTTTGACTGGAATGATTTAGGTACTTGGGGATCTTTGTATGATAAGTTAGATAAAAACGAAAGTAGTAATGCTGTAGTTGGTGCGCAATTGTTAGACCGTAATGCTAGTGGAAACATTGTACGTACAAAAAATGATAAAGTAGTAGTTTTAGATAGTTTAGATGATTTTATTGTAGTAGATAAAGATGATGTTTTATTAATTTGCCCAAAAGAAAAAGAGCAAGACATAAAAGTTATCTTAAACGAGGTAAAAGACAAGTTTGGTAAATAATACCATTGTGTATGAATAATAATACAGAGCAGAATAATAACGTAGCTGGTAATGAAACATCAGATAACGTAAAAAAAGATTTTCAGGGTTTATTAGGATCTACTAAAAAGTTTTTAAAAGAGCTTCTAGATATTCGTAATAACACCGACCAAGAAGCTACTAGAGAATCTATAGTGGCAGATATTCCCTTTAAAGGGCATACTTCTTGGATTTTAATTTGCTCAATTTTTATAGCATCTATAGGGTTAAATGCCAATTCTACAGCGGTAGTAATTGGAGCCATGTTAATTTCTCCGTTAATGGGGCCTATTTTAGGTATGGGGTTGTCATTAGCAATTAATGATATTGATACGCTACGCCGTTCATTAAAAAACTTTGGGGTAATGGTAGTATTAAGTATACTTACCGCCTTTTTATTTTTTAAATTTTTTCCATTAAGAGATGAGTCGTCAGAGCTCCTAGCCCGTACAGCACCAGACATTAGAGATGTTCTTATTGCATTTTTTGGTGGTTTGGCTTTAGTTATTGCTCGTGCTAAAAAAGGAACAATAGCTAGTGTTATTTTTGGTGTGGCAATTGCAACTGCTTTAATGCCTCCTTTATGTACTGTAGGTTTTGGTTTGGCAATTGGTAATTGGGACTATGCTAGTGGTGCAATGTATTTGTTTATTATTAATACTATTTTTATAGCGCTAGCAACATTTTTAGTTATAAAAATATTACGTTTTCCTATGGTGCGTTATGCCAATTCTGAGCGCCGTAGATTAATTAGTAGATTAGCATCTATAGTAGCAATATTAGTTATGGTACCTGCTAGTTGGACGTTTTTTAAGGCTTGGGAAGAGTCTAAGTTTAAAAGTCAAGCTCAACAGTTTATATCAGAAAATATAGCTAAATATAAATTCTCTGGTAATGGTTTGTATTTAAATAATTTGACTAATATAGAGTACCACGGAGGTGATACATCCTTGTTTGATAAAATATTTAGTAAAAATAAAAACGAACAAAAATCTGTAATAGAAGTAATGTTTATGGGTGAAGAACTAGTGCCAGATAATATTATTGCAAGTTGGAATGAAATAAAAAATGAAGATTTTCAAGAGCTACAAAATACAGAGTTAAAAATTATACAAGGTTCTAAAAACAATGAAGTAGACCAAATTAAGTATGTAGATGAGCTTTACCAGGCTAAAAAAGCAGAATTAATGGGTAAAGAAGAAAAAATTGCTTTGTTAGAGAAAGAGTTAATTCAATTGCAAAAAATTGTATCTAAGCAAATACCTTTTAATGATGTAAGCGCAGAAGCCAAAGCTAATTACGAAAATTTAGCATCTATAGGTTACTCTTACACAATACGTACAGACTTTAAAAAGGTAGATACTATTCCTGTTTTTGAGATTAATTGGAAGCCTAAAACAAAATCAAAAGATAAACAAACCGATATTAAAAAAATAGCAGAGTGGTTAAAATTAAGGTTAAAAGATAAAAATATTCAAGTAAGGGAACTTGCTAATTAGTTACGTTCCTCAATATACATTTGTCTTACTTTTTTAAACAACTCAGAAGAATACACAAAATCTGTTACAGCTACGTTGTCTGTCTTAAAAATTTCTTTATTGGTGCCTTCCCATTCTTTATGACCGTTTTTTAGAAAAAGTATTTTTTCACCAATTTCCATAACAGAGTTCATATCATGAGTATTAATTATTGTAGTAATATCGTATTCCTGAGTAATTTCTTGAATAAGATTATCTATTAATATTGCTGTTTTGGGGTCTAATCCAGAGTTGGGCTCATCACAAAATAAGTACTTAGGGTTCATTACTATTGCCCTTGCAATTGCAACCCTTTTTTGCATACCTCCAGATATTTCTGAAGGATATTTATGGTGAGCGTCTATTAAGTTAACACGTTTTAAAACAGTATTAACACGGTCTTGCATTTCAGATTTAGATTGTTTGGTAAACATTTCTAAAGGAAACATTACGTTGCCTTCTACCGTAAGAGAGTCAAACAAGGCACTTCCTTGAAAAACCATACCCATTTCTTGTCTTAGGTTTCTTTTTTGGTCGGCAGATAAATCGTTGTAAATATCTCCGTTGTAACAAATATAGCCTTCATCTGGAGTAAATAAGCCTAGTAAGCACTTTAAAAATACAGTTTTACCAGAACCACTTTGCCCAATAATTAAGTTTGTTTTTCCTTTTTCAAAATCTGTAGTTACACCTTTTAAAATGTGTGCTTCTCCAAAAGATTTGTGTAGGTTGTTTACTTCTATCATTATCCTAATAATAATTGGGTTAATATGTAATTTAAAATAATAATAGCAACACTTGTCCAAACAAAGGCAGTGGTACTTGCTTTACCAACTTCTAATGCGCCACCTTTCATGTAATACCCATGAAAAGATGGTATGGTAGCTATAACAAAAGCAAATATTATAGACTTTATAAAGGCATATGTAACGTGGTAAGGAATAAAGTCTAGCTGTATTCCTTCAATAAAACTTGCGCTTGTAGTAAAACCTCCAAAAACACCAGCTATCCAACCTCCAAAAATGCCAACATACATTGCAATGGCTATGGCAAATGGGTACAATAGCAATGCTATAATTTTAGGAAAAACCAAATAATTTAAAGAGTTTACACCCATAACCTCTAAGGCGTCAATTTGTTCTGTTACACGCATTGTGCCTATGCTAGATGTAATGTAAGAACCAACTTTACCTGCCATTATTATAGAGGTAAACGTGGGAGCAAACTCTAAAATAACAGATTGTCTAGCGGCAAAACCAATTAAACTTTCTGGTATTAACGGGTTGGTAAGGTTTAAAGCAGTTTGTATGGTTACTACACCACCAATAAAAAACGAAATAAATATAATGATACCTAAGGAACCAAAAACCAATTCGTCTATTTCTTTTAAAATAAGTTTTTTCATAATAGACCACTTTGTAGGTTTTTTAAAAACCTCCTTAATCATTATAAAATAACTACCAATAGATGCTATGTAATTCATATAAAATAGACTTCTGTCTGTAAAAATAATAATATTAACTTTCATTTGACATCCAAATAAAAAAATTAAAAGTTTATTTATTTACATTTACGCTATCAATAAAATTATTTGCAATGAAAAGAAGTCTATTTGTAGCATTATTAGCTGTTTGTTTTTTTACAAATACAGACAATGTTAATGCACAAAAAAAATCTAAAAGAAAAAATAAAAATACTGTTGAGGAATTAGCTTCTGTATCTGTAAAATCTAACCCTAAGTTAGTTGTAGGTATTGTGGTAGACCAAATGAGGTATGATTATCTTACACGCTTTTACAACCAGTATGGAGAAGGTGGTTTTAAACGTATGGTTAATGAAGGTTTTAATGCCAAAAATCATCATTTTAACTATGCACCTACAAGTACTGGTCCAGGACATACATCTGTTTACACAGGGACCACACCGTCTATGCATGGCGTAATTGGTAACAATTGGTACGACAAAAATTTGGGCGTAAATGTTTATTGTGCAGGAGATAGTAATTACAACTCTGTTGGTACTGACGGTAGTGAAGGAAAAATGAGTCCGCACAGAATGTTAACTACAACTGTTACAGATCAGTTGCGTTTACACACTCAAAAAAAAGGTAAGGTAATAGCAGTTGCTATAAAAGATAGAGGAGCTGTTTTACCTGGTGGCCACGCGGCTAATGCAGCGTATTGGTTTGTTGGTAAAGATGAAGCTAATTTTATTACAAGCTCTTACTATATGAACAGTTTACCTGCTTGGGTAAACAATTTTAATGCTTCAGACGCAGCAGAAAAATATAAAAAACCTTGGACTACTTTAAAAGATATTAGTACGTACCAAGAAAGCGGTAGTGATGAAAATAACTACGAGGGAAAATTTAAAGGAGAGACAACAACTTCTTTTCCTCATAATTTGCCTGCTTTATGGGATAAAAATAGAGGTTTTGATATTATTAAGGCAACACCTTACGGAAACAGTTTAACTGCAGATTTTGCTATAGCTGCTTTAAAAGGAGAGCACTTAGGAAAAGATAATATAACCGATTTTTTAGCAATTAGCTTTTCTTCTACAGATTATGTTGGTCATCAATTTGGAGTAAACTCTAAAGAGATTGAAGATACTTACATTCGTCTAGATCAGGACTTAGAAAGATTATTTAATGAATTAGATGCAGAAGTTGGTAAGGGAGAGTATACTGTATTTTTAAGTGCAGATCATGCAGCTATACAAGTTCCTACGTATTTAAAAGATAGTAAAATACCTGGTGGTTATGTAAATTATAAGGACATGTCTACTAAGTTAAATGAATGGGCTAAATTTAAATTTGGTTCTGAGGATTTAATTAAAAATATATCTAATAATCAAATATTTTTAGACCATAAAGTTATTGCTAATCTTGATTTAGATTTGCAAACAGTACAAGAAGCTTTTGCTCAAGAATTACTTACTTTTAGTGATGTAGATATGGCTTATACAGCTTACCAAATGTGGCAGAATGAGTACACAAGAGGTATACCATACATATTGCAAAATGGATACAATCAAAAACGATCTGGTGATGTTTTAGTAGTGTTAAAGCCTGGTTATATAAGTTACTCTAGAACAGGGTCTACACACGGTTCTCCTAGGGTTTATGATACTCATGCGCCTTTATTGTTTTTTGGAAAAGGAATTAAACAAGGGAGCACAGTTGCACCAACTGAAATACCAGATATTGCACCAACAATTTCTGCATTGTTAGGCATAGCATCACCAAATGGTACAACAGGAAAACCTATTGAGGCTGTATTAGAGAATTAAACTAATTTACGTTTAATATTTTTCCAACGAAGATTACGAATAAAATTGCCTTCTTCTGGTGTTACCAGAAAGGGCAATTTTTCTTTTTTAGCATTTTTATAGCCTGTTAAGTTGTCTAAAAATACTGCTGCTTTTTTCTGCTTTAAAGCCATTTTTAAAGAAGCAATACAACTTATTGTAAAACCATAGCGCATACGGTACATTGCCTGTCCTTGTAATAGTTTTGCTTGTTTATTATAGGCATTACCCGTTGGTCTAAGGTGTTTTACTTTTAAATTGTTGTTTGTAACTATTGTAAAATTGTGGTATTGTGCTAGTAGCTCATCTACGGTATCCCAACCCATAGCGCTGCGTAAGCCATTAATTTTATTAAAACAAGATTTGCTATATGCCTTAAATGCACCGCGAACGTGGTCCTTGTTCATTGGGTGGTTTAGTATCCAGTTGCCATCCTTGTCTTCTTCGTAAGCAAAACCACCAGCTATGCCAATTTTTTGATTAGACATAAATATAGAAGCAATTTCTTCAAAGTAATTATTAGGTAAAATTATGTCTGCATCTAATTTTACAATAAAGTCATACTTAGAATCTATAACGGCTAACCCTTTGTTAAAAGCATTTACAACTTTACTGCCAGGCATATGCTTAGTAGATGAAGTAGTGTTTACTATTTTAAAAATTGGGTATTTTTTTGCGTAAGAATTAATAATAGACGCGGTAGTGTCTGTAGAGTTATCATTTACAATAACTACTTGTTTTGGTTTTTTGGTTTGATGAAGAATAGAATCTAGTGTTTTTGCAATAAAGGCTTCTTCATTGTGAGCAGGAATTATAATGTAGTACATCATACTTAAAAAGATAAAAAGATATTATTTTTTTCTTTCTGCATATACAATATAATATCTAGGTGTAAAACTACGTAGAATTGGTCTAATGCCAATTTTATTTATAGGATTAGTCCATTTGGCAGAATCTTTTATTTCCCAGCCAGCTTTTTCTAAAAGCCAGTCAAACTGCCAATCTTCAAACTCGTGGTAGTGTCTATCCCATTTATCAGTTTTACTTCTATAGGCAGGAGCAAACCATAAGTTAAGCGGAATGCTAGCAACAAGCTTATCACTCTTTATTTCTTTTAAAATATTAAGTGGAGCTAATAAATGCTCAAAAATTTCAAATGCAGTTACAACTTCTGTTTTAGAAGTAGTTACAGAAGAAAAATCTACGTCTAAATCTTCTCCGCTAGTATTAGTTACATTAAAGCCTTGTGAGGTCATTAATTTAGATAAAGGGTTTTTAACTCCTAAATCTAAAATACTCTCTGTAGTATTAATGTGTTTATTAAGAAACTTTAGCGTATGTTTAAAACGTTTGCTAGGATATGTTTTTTCGTACATTTTAATATCTGTAAACTATGGCATTGATGTTCATACCAGCGCCAACACTCGCAAATATAACAACATCTCCTTTTTTTACAGCGTGATTTTCTAATTTTCCTCTTTTAACCAAATCAAACAGGGTAGGCACGGTAGCAACAGAGCTGTTACCAAGCTTGTAGATATTCATAGGCATAATATCTTCAGGCATTGGTTTGTTGTAAAGTTTGTAAAACCGTTGCACAATTGCTTCATCCATTTTTTCATTGGCTTGGTGTATAAATATTTTTTTTACATCGTTTATATCTACACCACTTTTATCTAAGCAATCTTTCATAGCCTGCGGTACATGAGTAACTGCAAACTCATATATTTTACGGCCGTGCATTTTTATGTACCTAGTATTGTTGTTTTCTTCCTTGTTGTAAGATTCTCCAAAGAACAAGTAATTAGCCTCGTTATGAGCAAAAGTTGCAGCATTGTGTGCTAAAATATCACCTGTATTTTCTGTGTTTTCTACTATTGTTGCCCCAGCACCATCAGAATATATCATAGAGTCTCTATCATAAGGGTCTATAACCCTAGATAAAGTTTCTGCACCAATAACTAAACATTTATTGGCTAGGCCAGCTTTTATAAATGCGTAAGCTTGTATCATACCTTGTATCCAACCAGGACATCCAAATAAAATATCATACGCAATACATTTTGGATTTTTTATTTGCAATAAATGTTTTACTCTGGTAGCTAAACTCGGCAGTGTATCTGCTTGTGTTTGTCCGTATGTTACATCACCAAAGTTATGGGCAACTATAATATAATCTATAGTTTCTTTGTCTATTTTAGCATCCTCAATAGCTCTTTCTGCTGCTAAATAGGCAATATCTGATGTGTTAAGTTCTTTTTTTGCGTATCTCCTTTCTGCTATTCCGGTTATTTTTTTAAATTTTTCAATAATAACTTCATTAGAATTAGGAATAGGAGACCCATCTGTGTTTAAAAAAGTATGATTGATAAAGTCTGTGTTTAAGGTAGTTATGGTAGGTATATAGCTACCTGTTCCTGTAATTCCGATATGCATAATTAGATTTTAATTTAACACGATGAAGTTACAAAAAACACTTTTAAAAAACTATGCATGCATAATAAATTGTATGATGTTCAAGCTTAAAAAAAGAAATAAAAAAAGCCGTTTAGTTAATGCTAAACGGCTGTAAGGTATTGTATTTATTGATGTTTTAAGCTTCCATATAAGCTTCAATAGGAGCGCAAGTACAAATTAAATTACGGTCTCCATACGCTTCATCTACACGTCTAACTACAGGCCAAAATTTGTTATCTGCAATGTGCTCTAACGGAAATGCTGCTTTTTGTCTGCTATAAGGAAAATCCCAAACATCATTAGTAACCATATCTAATGTGTGTGGAGAATTTTTTAAAACATTGTTAGGGTTGTCTAAAGTAGCTTCATCAATTTCTGCTCTAATAGACAACATTGTGTCACAAAAGCGATCTAACTCTGCTAAACTTTCACTTTCTGTAGGTTCTATCATTAGGGTTCCTGCTACAGGGAAAGACACTGTTGGTGCATGAAAACCATAGTCCATTAAACGTTTGGCAATATCTGTAACTTCTATACCATTTTGTTTAAATGGTCTACAATCAATAATCATTTCATGTGCAGCTCTTCCTTTTTCTCCAGTATATAAAACATCAAACTTACCACTTAACCTTTCTTTAATATAGTTGGCGTTTAAAATTGCTATTGATGTAGATTGTCTTAAGCCTTCTTCGCCTAGCATAACAATATAACCGTAAGAAATTAAACAAACCAATGAGCTACCCCAAGGAGCAGAAGATATTGCCGTTATAGCTTTTTCTCCTCCGGTTTTAATTACTGGGTTGCCAGGTAAAAACGGAACCAATTGTGGTGCAACACAGATAGGGCCAACACCAGGACCTCCACCGCCATGAGGAATAGCAAAAGTTTTATGTAAGTTAAGGTGGCAAACATCTGCGCCAATATTACCAGGGTTTGTTAAGCCAACTTGTGCATTCATATTAGCGCCATCCATATAAACTTGGCCACCATTGTCATGTATAAGTTGTGTAACTTCTTTAATAGAAGACTCAAAAACACCGTGTGTAGATGGGTATGTTACCATTAAGGCCGCTAAATTATCTTTATGTAATTCTGCTTTTTCTCTTAAGTCATTAACATCTATATTTCCGTAATCATCTGTTTTGGTAACTACAACTTTCATACCTGCCATTACAGCAGAGGCAGGGTTTGTACCGTGTGCAGAAGCAGGAATAAGACATATGTTTCTGTGCGCTTCGTTTCTAGACTCATGGTATGCTCTAATTACCATTAAACCTGCATATTCTCCTTGTGCGCCAGAGTTTGGTTGTAAAGATGTTGCGGCAAAACCAGTAATTTCACTTAAATGATCTTCTAATCTTTTTAATAAAATTTGATATCCTTCTGCTTGGTCTACAGGAGCAAACGGATGAATGTTACCCCATTGTGCTGAGCTTAACGGAAGCATTTCTGATGCAGCATTTAGTTTCATAGTACAAGATCCTAAAGAAATCATAGAATGATTTAATGCTAAATCTTTACGTTCTAATTTTTTTATGTAACGCATTAATTCTGTTTCTGAGTGATAAGAATTAAAAACTTCATTTTCTAAAAATGGAGTATTACGTTGTAAAGAAGAAGGAATAACAGTTTGTACATCTTCAGTAAATGAAGCAGTATTTTCAGCTTTATTAAGTTCTGCAAAACAAGCTGCTATAGCTTCAAAATCTTTTTTAGATGTAGCTTCATTAATAGATATAGATACGGTAGTATCATTAATATAGTTAAAGTTTATTTTTTTGCTTTCTGCAATTGTTTTTAATGCACTGGCATCCTTAACTTCTATCTTAATTGTATCAAAATAAACAGTATTAAGTTGTTTAAAACCTAATTTTTCAATTGCTGTTGCAGTATTTATTGTAGTGTTGTGTACTTTGTTAGCAATATACTCTAACCCTTTTGGACCGTGATATACAGCATACATACCAGCCATAACAGCTAGTAAAACTTGTGCTGTGCAAATATTAGATGTAGCCTTGTCTCTTTTAATATGTTGCTCTCTGGTTTGTAAGGCCATACGCAATGCTGGTTTACCATCTGTATCTTTGGTAACACCAATAATTCTGCCAGGAATATTTCTTTTATAGGCTTCTTTTGTTGCAAAAAAAGCAGCATGTGGGCCACCGTATCCTAACGGAATACCAAAACGTTGTGTAGTACCAACAACAACATCTACTCCAAATTCTGCAGGAGCTTTAAGCTTTACTAAGCTTAATATATCTGCGGCAACGGCAACTTTTATGTTATTTTGGTTGCAATTATCTACAAAACTAGCATAGTCATTTACTTGTCCGTATTTACCTGGATATTGAAGTAAGGCACCAAAGAAATCTGCACCAAAAGTAAACTCTTCATGATTACCAATTACAAGTTCTATACCTATTGGTGTAGCACGTGTTTGTAATAATGATAATGTTTGTGGTAGTATTTCTTCAGAAACAAAAAACTTAACTACATTTTCCTTTTTCTGAGGTCTGCTACGTACATCAAAAAGCATAGCCATTGCTTCTGCAGCAGCTGTACTTTCATCTAATAATGATGCGTTAGCTAATTCCATACCTGTTAAATCACAAACCATAGTTTGAAAATTTAATAAGGCTTCTAAACGGCCCTGAGCAATTTCTGCTTGGTAAGGCGTATAGGCAGTATACCAACCTGGGTTTTCTAGAATATTTCTTTTAATAGGAGAGGGTAGTAGCCCTTCATTATATCCTAAACCAATGTAAGATTTAAAAACTTTATTCTTGTCTGCAAGTTCTTGTAAGTGCTCTAAATACTCATTTTCACTTAAAGCTTCAGGTAAATTTAAGTTGTTTTTAAGCTTAATATCATCTGGGATGGTTTCATATATAAGCTGGTCTAAATTTTCAACTCCAACAGTTTTAAACATCTGCTGGTAATTATTTTCATTTATACCAATGTGTCTTAAGGCAAACAAATCTGTTCTCATATTCTAGAGTGTTTTTTATAAAAAGATGCGCAAAATTAATGATAATTTTTTTCAAAATTGCTAAATTCAAGAGTACTTCATCTAAAGTTTTTAACGAATAATTAATGTTATGAACAGTTTAGTTACATTTGTGTAATGAAGCTGGTAAAGCAAATTTTTAATTTTTACTTAGATGCAAGCATACATGTGGCTGCATCTGTGTTTTGTTTGCTAGAAATTACGGCACTTATTTTAGATATAACCATAAACCAAAACTTAGCTTATTTTTGTTTTTTTAGTACAATTGTGTGCTATAATTTTATAAAATATGGAGTAGAGGCAAAAAAATATGTTTTGGTTGCTAATAAGTATCATAAAAATATACAGGTGTTTAGTTTTATTGCATTAGCCTTTGCAGTTTACTTTTCATTTTTTCTACATAAAGATGTGTGGTATTGTATGGGAGCTTTGGGCTTATTTACGGGCTTGTATGCGGTGCCGGTTTTGCCAAATGCTAAAAACTTAAGAAGTTTTGGTGCATTAAAGGTATTTATGGTAGCTATTGTATGGGCAGGTGTAACGGTATTACTGCCGGTTTTGTCTGCCAATATGAGTTTAACTACAGACGTATGGATTGAAACTTTTCAGCGTTTTTTAATTGTGCTGGTTTTGTTAATGCCTTTTGAAATTAGAGATTTACAGTATGATTCTCCTGCGCTTAAAACCATACCACAAAGATTTGGAGTTATACATACTAAAATAGCAACAGGTATAGTGGTACTTATTTTCTTTTTTGTGACTTATTTAAAAGATACTATTACACCTTTAGATTTAATAGCAAAAGGTATATTGTTTATTAGCTTTGGCTTTTTAGTGCAATACACACAAGGTAAACAAGGAAAATATTTTGCTTCTTTTTGGGTAGAAGCTTTTCCTATATTTTGGTTTGTAATTGTATATGTTGCTAATTACTTTATTTAGTAACCTCTTCTTGTAGTTTTTGTTTCATTTTAATCTTTTCTTGTTCGGATAAAGATTGCAAATGTGCTTTTTCACAAAGCGATGTAAATTCTGTGTTTTTTCTAGAAAATTGAGGGCAAGTTTTACATATTGCAAGATGAATATATAAACTTATTTTTTCAAAAAAAGTAGCCTCTTTGTATTGTTTTTTGTTGCAGATTTTAGCTGCTTTTTCGCAAGAAATCATAATTAAAACCAATTAGTATTTAAGCATCCCATTAAAGTAGTTCTAGCTCTATGGATTATTACCCATAGGTTAGACGCGTTAATGCCAAGTTCATTACAAATATCTTCTGTACTTACTCCTTGTATTGTTTTCATTTTAAAAACCAATGCTTGTTTCTTAGGCAATTTAGCAATACAATCTTGAATTGCAAGGCCTAATTCTGTATTTTCTAAATCACTGTTGTCTAACTTGCTATATGGGTCAGCTACTTGTTCTTCTAGCCAATCTCCATCAGAGTCTATGTTAGAGTTGTACGTCATTCTAACCTCTGCTTTACCTTTGTTAGAATTTATTTTACGGTAATGGTCTATCACTTTTCTTTTTAAAATAGCAATAAGCCACGTACGTTCAGCGGCATCTCCTTTGTAATTTTTAGCAGATTTTAATCCTGCAAAAAAAGTTTCTTGTACTAGATCTTTAGCAATTTCAGAATCGCTTACTCTAGCTACGGCATAATTAAATAGATAATCTGCGTAATTATCTACCCAAGTATCTGGATTAAGGTGGTGCATTAGTTCTTGTTGATTTTTCAAATGTAGGGGATTTTTAATTAATTTGTTTAGTTTTGAAGAAAACAAAATTTTATGAGACCATTTTTAAATTCACTGTTTATACTACTGTTTTTAACTGCTTGTTCACAAAGTAAGTCAAAACATATCACAGAATTTTCACAAAATGATATAAAAAATGCTTTGTTAATAGATGTACGTACTTCTGATGAGTACGGTTTGGGTCATTTAAAAAATGCAAAAAATGTAGATGTTTTGCAAAATACATTTGTAGCTTATTTTGATAGTATACCAAAAACCAAAACAATATACGTGTATTGTAAAAGTGGTGGCAGAAGTGCTAAAGCAGCTGAAAAATTAGCAGCATTAGGTTATAATGCTATAAATTTAGAAGGTGGTTACGATGCTATAAAAAACAAAAAATAGCTTATTTAATTAAGTTTTTTAAGGCAGCTTCTAAAGTAGCGTATTTAAATTTAAATCCGTTTTTTAGTAGTTTTTCAGGATAGACATTCATACTATTTAAAATTAAACTTGGCTCTGTGCCTATAATAAAACCACCTATTTTTAGCATCCAAGCAAATGCAGGTAAACCAAAAGGCACCTTAAGCGTTTTTCTTATGGTGGCCATTAACTTTTTGTTAGATTTTGCATCTGGTGCTGCAACAACAATAGGCCCTATAATTTTAGAGTTTTCTATTGCAAAATTTGTAATGGATACAAAGTCTTTAATATGTACCCAGCTTACCATTTGGTTTCCGTTACCTTGTTTACCTCCAAGTCCAAATTGAGCTATTTTTTTTAAAGGAACCAATGCACCACCATTTTTTCCAAAAACTAATGATATGCGCAAAGCTACTTTTCTTGTGTTGTAATTTTTTATACTACCAAAAGCTTTCTCCCAAGCTAAGCCTACATCTAACATAAAGTCTTCTCCGTTTTCTTCTTTGTTTGGGTGAGATATAGCTGCAGAAGAAGCATTTAACCATACTTTTGGAGGGGTGTCTACCAAATTTATAGCTTTGCCAAGCGCAAGAGTAGAATCTATTCTAGAGTTTAAAATAAGTTCTTTGTTTTTTTTAGTAAACCTACAGTCTACGGATTTGCCTGTTAAATTTATAAGTACATCTGCATTATTTAAACAAGTATGCCAAGTACCAATAGTTTTTGCATCCCATTGCACATAATTAATATTTTTGGTTTGGTAAGGTTTACTACGCGTTAGTACAACAATGGCTGTAAACTTACTAGCGTAAAAATCTAGTAACTCATTTCCTAAAAAACCTGTTCCGCCTGCAATTACTAGTTTACTCATATATTAATTATTAAAATAAATGGTGAAAAATACTGTAGATAAATATACCCAAAATACACTGAATATTATGTGTATTATTGTTTCAAATTTTTTGCCTTTCCAAAGTTTTTTTGAGTACACAAAAAATTGAAAAAATAACCTAAATGTCCAAAATATAGCTAAGCCTAAAACAACTTTATTTCCTAAAGTTGTTTCTATAAGTTCTGTTGCAGATGTTACACATAATAACCCCATTAAAAAAACGGTTAACGCAATAAAAAATGTATGCGTAGTCATCATCTGCCTGTTTATTAACGCTAAGGTTTGCAATTCTATTTTCCAATTAAAATACTTTGGAAAAATAATGTGTACTAATGCTAAAACCATTAATAGCGTACCAATAATGTATATATGAATTTGCATATTTTTTTGTTTAATTGCTACAGTTAAAAACCGACATAAAGGGTGTAAATTTTACTTCTTCAATTTTAGAAAAGCCAGCATTTTTAAACGCATTCTTCCAAGTTTTTCGGCTAAAAAAATGAGTAAAACCAATAGAGAAGGCTAAGAAATTTGGTATATCTCTTAAATGTTCTACCATTATTATTTTTCCTTCTGGTTTACATATTCTTTTACATTCTTTTAAAAACGTTTCTTTTTCTTTATTGTTTCTTATTTCATGTGCTGCAGATAATAAAAATACAAGGTCTGTACTATGGTCTTTAAGCGGAATTTTATTAGTTGTTATTTGCTTTGTGTTTGGGTATGTTAAGCTAACATTGCGCGCCCTTACAATGGCAGGCTCTGTATGCTGTTTTTTATTGTAAAAATCGAATACTTTTATTTCTGATGTTGGAAATTTAGTCTGAAGAATAAAACTTGTTTCATCAAAACCAGCATTAATATTTACAATTTTTTTTACACTAGCATTGTCATTTATATGTGGTTGCAACCATTTAAAACTGTAGTAGCCGGAAAAATCGTAAACATATGCAGAAACTAGAAGAGGAGTTACTAAGCCATAAACAAATGCACTAATTGTAATCCATACTATTATAGTAGGTAGTTTTAGTAATAATATAACTGTTAATGCAATGGCTAATACAAGTAAGCCAATAACATAAAAATGCCTGTTAAAACTTAAAATATTTAATACCCCTTGAAATTTTTTTCGGTTTGTTACCATAATTCTAGTTTTCCTTTTTTCCAATAATATGGTATGTTTTTTATGCAAAAAGCATTAGCTAAAACAGCGTTTTTAAACCCGACTTCTTTTAAAAAATTAAAGTGATATTCATTGATATATATAGGAGATGGTTTCCAATTTTGCCGCACTCCTTCAATAATTAAAATGCTATTTTTTTCTTTATTGTACGTAAAAGTAAACGGTAATGGTCCTGCAAACCTACGTGCTTCTTTGTAGGTGCTAAAAGGTGAGTTTTTAGGCAGGTTAACATCGTTTAAGTTATTATTATAATCAATTTTAAAGTTTGAATTTAAAGAGGTTATTTGTGTGTTTTTAAGTTCTTTTTTAATTGTAATGTCTGTTGTGGTGTAGTTGTAATGTGTAAAAATATTACCCATAAACTGCATTTTCTTTTTATTGGTTTCTGACTTTAAAATATACAATCCTCGTAAGCGCTTACCTGCCTTGTTAGTGTATGTAACAAAAACTCTATAGCCTATTAAAAAAAAGTTATTGCCCATAAATTTAGGCAACCCTTTAGGTCGTAAATCTTTTGTTTGTACCATTGCAACAGCTACAAAAGCCCATTTGTCTTTAAACGTGTCTAGTTGTAAGTGTTTTGGTATCCTGTGTGCTAATTCTTCTTTGGGAATGGCAAAAGTAAGTACAGTAGAGTTTGTAAAAAAAGCTTTAACCGCAAACGGATGATTTTTTAATGATGCTACCATACTAGTTTGTTTTTTTTAAATGAAATTCATTATAAAAGATCACACAAATTAAAAGTAAAGCAAAAACGATGTTGTATTTACCCCAAAGCAATAACTCTGGCACTAGAGCAAATTCTAAAATATTCATTACACCTATTATTAGCATTTGTAGCATTGCGTTTACTCTAGATTTATACCCACTAAAAATCCAAACTGCCATAAAAATTTCTAATACTCCAATGCTAATTGTTAGGGGCTTAGCAAAACCATCACCTAAAATATTATCTACAATTTTTTGGTGTCTTGGAACTAAGTTTAGCACTTTGCACAATAACCCGTTTGCAAGCCAAATAAGCCCAATACCAATAGTTAATATTTTATTTAAGATGTTTTTTTGCATTGTTGGATTAGCTAAAAATTTTTAAAATGGATTTTGTAATCCAGTTTTGCTGTTGATTAGCCATTTTATTTAAAAGACTATCTGCAGTCTCTGTTAACTCGCACATAGCTTTAGTTTGTTTAATAAACACATCTGTTTCTTTTGTGCCATCGGGAGTTATATTGCTAACTTCTTTTAATACTTTTATGGTTGGTTGTAGCTCCCTTCGGCTACGTTCTTTAGCAATTATACGTGCTAATTCTTGCACATCTTTTTCAGTTGTAAAATATTCTTTACGTTCGCCGGCTTTAAACTCTTTACTAACAATTCCCCAGTCTATAAGTTGTCTTAAGTTCATACTTGTGTTACCTCTAGAGATTTTTAATTCCTCCATAATTTCTTCCATAGAAAGTGGTTCTGAAGAAATAAATAAGAGCGACTGTATTTGTGCCATTGCTTTATTAATGCCCCAAAGAGTACCTAAACTACCCCAAGTGTTTATAAATTTAGATTTTGCTTCTGTGTAGTTCATCTTTTAAAAAAACTTAAATTCACCACAAATATATATTAAATATTTTAAAGTTTCAGTAATTATTGAAAGTTTAATTATCTAACAATGTAAAATAACTAACCTAGTACTGTTATTATTAAATAATACAATACTACGTTATTGTGGGTTTAGGGATAATTATAGTATTACTATAGCTCTAATAAATTGGAGTTTCACTATCTTCCTTATCAAAATCTCTTCTTAATCTATATTCATTCTTAGCTAGTGCTTTGAATTTAGACCATTTCATATTGTCTCCCCTAAATTTTGAAAACCTATAAATTAATTGCTCTAAATTCAGATTCTTAAATTTATCAGACACTTGCTCTGTAAAATCACACCCATTAACACTCATAATTTTTAATTGGGTTAATTCGGCTAATTCTACAGGTAATGGGGAATACCAAAACTTTTCTATTCCTAATACTCGTAAGGATTTCATTCCTCCTATCCATTTCGGAATTTGTCTTTTAGTATATGGTGCATTTATGTATAGGGTGTCTAAATTTAAGTCTGCAATGGTCTCTGGGTAAGTTTCAAATTCTTTACTAATGCTTTGTAACCATAAAAATTTAAGCGTTTTCCAACGTGATGCGGTAACTATAGCATTATAACCAAAATTTTCACACCATAAAACTTTAAAAGTTTCAATGTTAGGTACCTCTAAATTTTCTATAGATTGTATATCATTGTTATAAAATAATTTTAGCGTTTTTAGTTTATTTAAAGTAACCTTAGGAAATTCTGCAATACTTTCACAATCTTTAATTTCTAAAAACCTTATGTTAGGTGTATGTTCTAATAATAATTTAATAACACTAGTATTACCGTTAAAATTTGTAATTGTTAAGTTTTTTAAGTTAGGGTGTAAATAAGTGGTTAAATCATTATTTTGTTGGGTATTACTTTTATTAAAATCAATGCTTAATGTTTCTAAATTACAAAGTGTTTTTAGTGCTGATCCTAAATCTTTTACGTTGCCGTTAAAATTAAATTCTTTAATATTTTCAGGGTTTCTAAAATTATTAAAATCTAAAATCTCATTTTTGCCATCATTAACATCGCCTAATTTCATTTTTTTAGCACTTATTAGAGAATGAAATTTTTGTAATTCAGTTATAGGTGTTCTTACTAGCTCTATATTTTTTACTAAAAAATCTTCAGTTCCTGGCTTAACTTGTTTTATAAATTTAATGGTAAGATTATCTGTTTTTCTAGGTAAGTTATCTGTATTTAAAACTAGTGCTTCTGCACGGTGTACTGTTAAGGTTTTTAAATGCTTTATTTTAGAAAATGCTTGAGGAAAATTAGCAACATCAGCATTTGTTATTTTACCCTTAACAGGATTATATATTCCGTATACAAGAACGTCTTTTAGATTTTTACACTCGTGGATATCCTCTAAAACCCATTCTAAATTATGTGCTAATCTATATGCAAGCGTATCCAATTTTTTAAAAGCAGACAGTGTATATGCACTTTTTTGTTTTGGAGCATCGCACATAATTTCTATATCTTTTAAATTAGGAAAAAATAAGGCGTTATCTAATACAAAACTTAGAAGTTTTTGATTTCGGATAACAATACTTTTTAACTTAGTTGCAGACATTTCTCCATAAGGTATAAACGCTACATGCAAACTTTTAAAACGCTTAATATTTGGTCCAAAAATAAATGCAGCAGGAACTTTCTTTAATTTTGGTAAAGAAACTGCCTCAAAAAACTCTAACCTTTTAAATTCACTAACAGATGCAGGAAATTGTTCTAACTCCCTCATACCACTTAGCCTTAATGTTTTTAGTTTTGGCAAGTAACCAAGTGTTTCTGGTAAAGCAGTTAGATTTTTAAGCCTAAAAAGCTCTAATTTTGTTAAACTTGCTGGGAGCTCTACATTAGAGAGGTCTTTTACTTCAAAAGAGCCCATTCTTAAATGCTTTAAACTAGTAAGTTCTGTAAGCCAAGTAAAGTTAACTATGTTAGGGTTAGGATCGTCATCACCAAAAGGAAAACTCCCTCTAAACTCCAACTTTTTAAGTGTTTTTAACTTGGTCATTCCTATAGGAATCCAGACAAGGTTTGGTGCTGCTAGTATAAACTCTTTTAAGTTAACTAATCGTTCTAGTTCTTCTGGTATGTATTTATAATCAATGTCAAGTTCAAGTTTCTCTAATGAAGTAAGTTGCGTTATGTTGTTTACAACGTTACTAAAACCTTCTTTCTGTCTAGAGGTGCTAATTGTTAATTCTTTAATACCATTAAACTGACCTAAAAGACGTGGTGTTTCTATGAAAAGTTCAATAACCTCTTTACTTCTATATTCAAGCGAAAGCGTTAAACGCTCACAAACAAGTTTATATAATTTAAAAAGGTCTAAATCTTTTGAAAGTAGGCCGTACTCCAATATAGATTCCAGTTTCTTGTCAAAAGCTTTAGAATCTTTTGTTGTAGTTATTTTTTTTCGACTCTTAAAGGCTATTTGCAAAGCCTCTGGAGCCTGTTTTTTTATAATGTTAGCACACTCCGTTCTAATTTGCTTGTTTTTAGTAGATTTCGCAAGTACAAAAATCTCGTAATAAAAATCTTCTGGGTAATTTTTGCAAGCTTTAATATTTTTAAAAGATGATTCCTCTTCAAAAAAGTTGAAACCGAATTCGTGATTAGCAATTATCATAAGGCAGTTTAATTTTAATGTTACAAACCTAAAATATTTACAGGTAGGTTTTATAACGGTATTCAGTTAGGCTAAAATATCCCATAATTCAGGGATAAAAAATGTTTGTAGTCTTAATAATTTGCGAAAGTTTTAAGATTAAATAAAATAAGAACATAAAGACTTAGTTTATATTTAAAACATAGTAAACAAAGCCTAAATTTATAAAAGAATATTACCTATATGATTCCATTTGAAAAAGCACAAGCGTATATTAAAAAGTATAAAAAAGAAGAATTAACAGACGCAGATTTTGAACAGTTTTCATATCCATATCAAGTGTTGGGTATGATTGTGGCAGATGTGCTTAACCCACGACAAAGACACGAGACTGTAACTATTTTCTCTAATGTGTTTGATGATGAAACTACCGTAAACCCATGGGCAACTGAAGAAGGTATACGCTTAGGTTCTTTTTTGTTTGGAGATATACAATCTCCTTTTTTACCAGTGTTATGGAGTATGTTTAATGCCTTGCCTTACCAAAACGGGTATAGTAGAAGAGCTTTTAGAACAAAACCAAACACAGATCATTTATATAATAAGTTAGAGTATTTTAAACGTCTTTTATATGCTAACCGTAGTGGTTTTGGCTATTTGTCATTAAAAGAACAATTTCAGTATTCTACGTATTTTGATAATAGACACAGTTATTTTTTTGCTGTTGTATTGGAGTTTAAGGGTGAGTTGGTAGATGAGGTTGTAAAAGATATTATACAGGGCGAAGATGAAATTGGTGGTATAAGTAGGGATATAATTAAAGGTTTATTACTTACAAAAAAAGAGGCGTATTGGGAGTTGGTAGCTAAACTTTTGCTTGCAGCACAACGCCAAGAAGGGTTAAGGCAAACTATTTTAGAATCTATTGATACTACCAGTTTGGGAGCTCTAAAATATATGATGAATGTAATTTTAGAGCATGATTTAACTCGTTTTAGTAGTGTAGTTAGAGCAGTAGACACGTGGTTTGGATTTGGTTGGGAAGCTCCTAAAAAATCTACAATAAAAAGAGTTTTAGAATTAAGTAGAGATCATATTTTAGATTTAAAAAATATTGAAGACTGTTTAACTAGTAATGATAATTTAGAAATTTATATAGGTCTTTGGGCTATTGGTTTAATAAATGTAGATGCTGCTAACCAAAAAGCATTAGAGTTGGTTTATAAAACAGATAGTTTAGAGAAAAAAATACTGTGTCTGTATTTTGTAAGTCAAACGCAGCGTACCCAGAATTCTATTGTTGATTATTATAAAAAAGAACTAGGCAATAACCCTGCATTAGATTATTGGTTAACTGTTAATTTACCTGTTTTAGAAATAGATAATGATCTTTTTAGTCGAATTGAAAAAATAGCAACGAGTCTACCAAAAGATGGTAAGGTGTATGAAGGAATGGTTTTTTCTTGGCTAAATTTTACAGTTACACCAAACTATTTTTATAATTTTTTAATCAAGCATGCTTCAGAAGAGCAATTAATTTTGTTATCTAATGATTTAGCAAAGCTGCCATCAGAAATTAGAGAAAGTTATATTAGAAAAATTTTCCCAAACCATTATACATATTCTTTTGGATATAGTTACGGAAGAACAAAACCAAAAATGCTTGTACTATCTAAAGATGCATGGCGAAGAGAATTAGCGCACCAAGCAGTTAAAGATAGAAATGAGTCTGTAATGTCTACGGGTCTAACGGTTTTTCATCATATGCCTTTATACCAAAAAGAATTAGATATTATAGAGGATTTATTTGGACGTAAAAACAAAACTTTACGCTCTGGGTTAATAAAACTTGTAATTAAGCAGCCAGAAAAAGTATTTAAGCAAACTACGCAAAATTTAATCACATCTAAAAGTGTAGATAGGCGCTTAGCTGCATTAGAAATACTAACAATTGTAGATGAAGAGGAGAAATACCCAGACTTTATAGAAGAACAAATAACACTGTTTAAAGAACGCCCTAAATTTACAAAGAACGAAAGTGTATTTTTAGATAAGTTTTCTAAAACAAAAGTAGGGTATACGTTTAGTAATGGTTTTGGAGCTGTAGACTATAACAACTTAACACCTTTATATACACCACAGGTAAATTTTGAAGAGCCTAAAAGTTTATTTGATAAACTTGGTTTTACACCATCAAAATTTAAGTTCAAAAAATTTATAGATGATGAAAAAATTGTAACTCAAATAAATAAGTTAATAAATCTTATACATGAAAATAGAAATTATGAGTACCAGTTTGAGGCTTATGATGGAGAAACAGGTACAACATTAATTGCAAATGGTATTCATAACATAAAAAGAATTCAAGAAATTGTTACGCCAGAAGTACATTTAAAAAATGTTCCTTTAGCAGATCTTTGGATAAAGTGGTATGAAGAAAGTGGCCTTAATGATTTTGAAATGTATATGGCCATACGCTACATTAATAGAGTTAATGCTCCTTATGGTAATTATGATAAATTAGAAGATTATGTACAAAAATATGTACCTAATTTAGAAGCTATAAATGTAGACGCATCAGACCGTAGTTATTACAGTGTAAATTCTAAATACACAAAAGTATTAAACCTGTTACTTAATGCTTACGCAGATATGCCAGCATTATTTAGCTTTAAGTTAAGCTTATGGGAAGATGTTATTGCTAATTTTCCAGAGAAATTAAAAACAACTAAATTTTCATACAAAGGGTATATGTATGACAATTACAACTGGGTAAGTGTTGTAGATGGTTTGGTTTGTGTTATCAATCAAGATGAATTAACTGAGTATGGTACATTAGAACAACTAAAAAAATACTGGGATATAAAAATGTATTTGGCTGCACAATACATAGGGTATCCAAAGGTAATAACAAACATTAAAGACATTACAGATAAAAAAATACAAGACAGAGGTTTGGTATTGCCGTATTTAGATATTTCTTTAGTGTTGTATCAAAAAAATATAATTAATAAAGACGATCTTCTTTTTCAGGCACTATACTTATCAGAACTAATGTCTATTTTAGATGGGGTGCAAAATTACAGACTACGTAACGGTAGTTTAGATGTAGCATTGGTTCCAAAAGGTGTTCTTGCAGAGCTTAAAGCAAATATACTTTCTGTAGAGTTAGAGCGTGGAGATTTAGCAACAGATGCATCAGAATATATTTCTTCTCTTTATAAAGTAGAAGGTGTAGACTATGTTTTTAAAGTACTACAACGCATGGGTAAAGATACTTTTGAGCGTGGTTATAGCTATTATGGAGACAGTAAAAGATCTAAGTTTAGCTCTATCTTAAAAAAGAGTGTGTTAAAAGAAACCGAAACTTATACAGACTTTGCAGCACTAGCAAATGAAACTAAAATTCCTAAAAAACGTTTAGTAGAGCTTGCTTGTTACGCAACGCAATGGGCAGGTTTTGTAGGTGAGTATCTTGGGTTAGAAAAATTAGAAGATGCAGTTTGGTGGTTTCAAGCACATGCATCAGAATATATGAGTAGCGAAAAAGAAACCATTATTTCTAGGTATTCTAATATTCCAAAGTCCGACTTTGCAATTGGAGCTATAGACATAGACTGGTTTAATAAAGTGTATAAAAGTATAGGCAAAGCCAACTGGAAAATTTTACATGAAGCAGCCAAATATATTACAGATGGTAATGGGCACAGACAAGTAAAACTATACTCTAGTGTAATGCTTGGCGAAGTAAAAATTACAGAGACCTTAAAAAAAATAAAGGAAAAAAGAGATAAAGACTATGTACGTGCTTTAGGCTTAATTCCGCTTAGTAAAACTATTCCAGAAAAAGATTTATTAAAACGCTACAACTTGTTGCAACAGTTTTTAAAAGAAAGCAAGCAGTTTGGTGCACAACGTCAAGAGAGCGAGAAAAATGCAGTAGAAATTGCGTTAGACAACCTGTCTAGAAACGCAGGTTTTCAAGACCGCGTACGCTTTAGTTGGGCTATGGAGAGTAAAGCAACTTTAGCAATAATGGAAAACGCCGTTTTAAAGTTTGATGATGCAGTTATAGAACTGGTAATTACAGAAGATGGCAAAACAGATATTTTAGTAACTAAAGGCAATAAAAAACAAAAATCTATACCTGCTAAGTATAAAAAAGACAAGCAAGTATTGGCCTTAAAAGAAGGCAAGTCTTACTTATCTAAACAATACAGTAGAACCCGTTTGTCTTTAGAAAATGCAATGGTAAATGAAGATGAGTTTACAGCAGCAGAGATTCAAAAAATAATGCAACACCCAATAGTTAAAGTTATGCTTAGCAAATTGGTGTTGTTTGCTCCAGAAAAAGAATTTTCTGGTTTTTATACAGACGGAGTATTAACAGATACAGAAGGTAAAAAGCATCAATTGCAAGATGATGATGTTTTGGTAATTGCACACCCATCTCACCTATACAAAGCCGTACAGTGGGACTTGTACCAAAAACACCTATTTGCAGAGCGTTTGGTACAGCCGTTTAAGCAGGTATTTAGAGAGTTATACTTGGTTACTAAAGATGAGCTAGAGCTTGGTGCAAAGTCAGAGCGTTACCAAGGACACCAAATTCAGCCTAAAAAAACAGTAGCATTATTGCGTAGCAGAGGTTGGACGGTAAGTCATGAAGACGGGTTACAAAAAGTATATCATAAAAAAGGCTTTATGGCAACAATGTATGCTATGGCAGACTGGTTTTCTCCAGCAGATATAGAGGCACCAACCTTAGAGCACATTGTATTTTATTCCTTAGAAAATTACAAGCCAATTCCGTTAAAAGACGTGCCATCTGTAGTTTTTAGTGAAATTATGAGAGACATAGACCTTGTGGTTAGTGTTGCTCACGTAGGTGGTGTAGACCCAGAAGCTAGCCATAGCACTATGCAAATGCGAGCAGCATTGGCAACCGAGTCTGCACAGCTTTTTAAACTTAAAAACATTACAGTTAAAGAGCGCCACATATTGGTAGCAGGTACTTTGGGCGAGTATAGCATACATTTAGGAAGCGGACAAGTAAGTAAAAACGGCTTACAATTATCTATAATTCCGGTTCACAGTCAGCACAGAGGACGTATGTTTTTACCCTTTGTAGACGACGATCCAAAATCGGCAGAAATTATTTCTAAAATGAAGCTTTTATCAGAAGACAACAAAATACAAGATCCAACCATTTTAGCACAAATTAATAGCTAATTTAAAAATAATAAGGGCGTTCCCCACTTAAGGTGGGGCGGGCTTTTGTTGCAAGTCCTCGTGCTATCGCACTGTGGGCTTTACACGCCAATCCCTAACGCGCCAAAAAACTATAAATACGTATGCCACAACTAACACTACAACTTAAAAGACTAGGTAAAAAAAAGGTAAAACAAATACCATTAACCTTAGACGCAACTCCTAATAACTTGCAACAGTTATTGGTAGGTTGTGTAAAAAACCAAGTAGAAGCTTTTAATAAAAAAAGAGTAGAGGTTAATGTAGTTGGTTTTTTAAGTCCGGCAGAAATACAAGAACAAGCCCAGAGTGGTAAAGTAGATTTTGGCGATTTAGCAAATAAAGATTTAGCTGTAGAACAAGAAGCTATAGATAATGTACTACTTGCTTTTAAAGACGGTCTTTTTGTTGTTTTTGTAGATGGTGATGAAGTTACCAGTTTAGATACTCCTTTACAATTAACAAAAGACAGTGTTGTAGCCTTTATACGTATGACGTTTTTGGTTGGCACTTACTGGTAGTTTTTCGTATAAAGTAAACGTTTTAATTATAAAAAAAGATAATGAAAAAAATAGTTCTTCTTCTACTTGTATTAAACTTTGGTTGTATGAAAAACATAGCTAAACTGCCTAAGTCTGCTGAAATCACTGTGAAATATAGGGTTTTAGATGAAGAAATAAGCCCTAATAATACAAATTGCGCTAACAAAGTTGTTCCATATTTACAAATGAAGGACCACGATTGTTCATTTAAAATAGAAGAATTTGAGTTTGATATTGAACGTAAATATGTACTTAACAAGAATGGAAGTTTAAAAGAGTACTGGCGATACTTGGCAGAAGGACCATTAACCTATTCTATGCAGCAACTAAATGGAGATCTAAAGTTTAAGTCACACGAAAAACTAAATAATTTTAATATAATAGTAAAAGAAGATAGAACAGCAATTATAGACAACAATACTATCTTTAAAATTGAAAGAATTTTTGAAAAAGAAAAGCTAATTTTAATTGAAAAAGGGAACAAAAATATTTTGGGAGGTAGAAGAATTTTGTATGCCTATAAGTAAGGCCAACTTAAAAAGAAACAAATATTATGATTTTAGCCTTTGATACTTATTACTACAATAATAAAGCAAAAACAGTAGGTGTTAGCTTTAATAATTGGTTAGATGATACTGTTTTTGAAATAAAGGAAGAAATTATAGAAGATGTGCCGGACTATGAACCGGGTGCATTTTATAAAAGAGAATTACCTTGTATTTTAAGTTTGCTTAAACAGTATAACTTAGAAGATGTTGAGTTAGTAATAGTAGATAGTTATGTTTTATTAGATGATGACGGAAAATTAGGTTTAGGCGGACATTTATATAATAGTCTAGATAAAAAAAATCCTATTGTTGGTGTTGCAAAATCTAGTTTTCATTTAAATAAAACAAACAGTAAGCCTCTTTTAAGGGGAGACAGTATAAAGCCACTTTACATATCTGCTATAGGTATAAATTTAGATGAGGCTTATGAGTTAGTTAAATCTATGCACGGTAATTACAGAATGCCAACCTTATTGCAGATTTTAGATACCAAAACAAAAGAAAAATAATTACACTATTACTCTGTTTTTTAGACTTTTCTAAAAAGTAATATCCCTGAAAAAAGGGGTTTATATAACAATGTATTGCTGTAAATTGCGATCAATTAATTGGTGTGCAATTGTTATGGTAAAGAATAAAATTGTTTTAATGTTTTTATTTATTGTTAGCATAGTATGTGCACAGCAAAAAACAGAAGACGTTTCTTTAAAAGAAATGAAACAAGTATGGGCTACTTTTTTATCAACCTTAAAAACAAAAGACACTGTAAAGTTTAAGCAATTATCTGCTTCTAAAATTAGATGTTATAACTGTTTAGAGAATACTCTAAAAGAGCAAAAGAAATTGGCTTACTCTAGAGATAATGATGAGGATTGGTATACTAAAATTTATGAGCAAGATATTTATATTCCTATAACAAAATTTTTAGCAGAAGATTACAACCTAATTTTTGGACATCACTTTATTGGACTTTTAGCAGAAAGCGAAACTATTTATGTAAACCACGCAATAGAAGCGGTTAATTACATAGAGGTTTTAGTAACTACCACTAAACCAACTAAGTTTCATGAAGGTGGCCAAATACATTTAGATTTGTAAAACAAAACAAAATTTGGGTTTTAGATGAACTAAGTACAATTCCTTAAAAAAATAAAATATGGTAGAAGTAAAATCTTTAGTAATGGCTATAATTAGCTTTTTTATACAAGGAGAAGTTCCTCTTGTTAGTACAGATACAGTGTTTTTTGTAGATGTAGAGTCTAAAACAATAACTATAGAGCAACATAATTTATCTACAATTAAAGGGCAAGAAGAAGCTGCTACTGTTGGTTTAAAATTAGCTATGGAACAAACATCTTTAGACGACTCTTTACAAGGTTTAACATTAATATCTAAAAAGATCTATGAAAAAGATAATACGCTTAATGCAACCATAAAATTAAATTACAATTCTATAAAATACATTACATCTTTAGGGTTTCATTTAAATACAGATGGTACGTATGCTTATTATAAAAATAATACAATAGAGTTACTAACTGATAATGGAGTAGAAGAGGAGCATCAATATAATTTTAAAGCAGATCAAAATATAAAATTTAAAATAACACCAATTATTTATAAAGACGTTAAACTAATTTCTTTAGCTCCAGCTTGGAATAAAAAACAATATTAATACAGTAGTAATGAAATCAGAAGAAAATAAACTATCAGAGTTACAGAGAATACCAGAAACAAAGCTTAACGTGGTATTAGAAGAATATCTAAAATTTATGTCTAGTACAAAGTACATTCGCTATGTTCTGCTGCTTTTTGGTGCATTAGTGTTGTTATATAATGTATTTATAGCTGGCAAATCATATTCTTACTCAGATTATAACACTATAAAAACATCTGTTATTTTAATATGCTGCATATTTATAATAGTATTATTGGTTTTTGCAGGTGTTTATTTTACTAAACAATTAAAAGTAAAAGGGAAGTTAAAAGAAATAGCAGAGTATAATAATCTAGACTTTAAAAAGGTACGTAAAGAATTTAATATTTATGTAAAAGAGGCCTTAGGAGGATATCCAATATAGTTAAAAATAAAAAATAACCACAAAACACTAACCTTATGAAAAAAAATACAATAATATGCTTAGCTATTACAACAATATTATTAACGTTATCTGCATCATGTAGTTTTAACAAATCTGTAAAAAAAAACTTTAGTATAGGTTTAATCACTAAAGGAGATGGTATAAATGTAGATGAGGTAGAAGTTACTTTAGATGACCACATCCTAGACGATAATACATTAATTTATGGTAAAACATTAGTAACAACCTTTAAGTCTGTAGATGGTTTTACAGAAGAAAACGGAAAATACTACCCAAATTTAGCGGTATCTTTAGTTTCTAAAGTAGGAGACACAGTTTTAAAACAGGCTAATTTATTGCCAAATTCTAACAAAGGTTTAAATTTAGATATGAAAGATTTAAGAGGGCAAGTTAGTTTTGCAAACCCTATTTTTTCTGACAAAACCTACACATTGGTATATACATTAACAGATCTAAAAGGAGAAGGAGTATTAACATCTACTATGGATGTTGAGCTGGTTAAAGACCCAGATATTAAGATTGATGCAGAAAAACTAGTGTATAAAGAGTCTTATTTGTTTTCTCCAGAGCGTAAGTCTATGATTACCAACAGAAAAGTTGGGTTTAATGATAAAATGTTGTTTATATTTGAAGGCCTTAAAGGATTTACTAATAAAAATGGTGCTGTAGAACTGGGTATGACAATGGTTGTTAAAGATGATGACGGCCGTGTTATATTAGACCAACCAGATCTATTTTTAAACCAAAAAGTTAACCCAGCACTGGTAGAACAATCAATACAGGCTTCTTTAATTTTAACTAAAGGAGCTATTAGTAACCCTGTAAAATGGCAAGTGAAAATTTGGGATAAAAATAGTGATGCAACAATTACAGCCAAAACCTTTTTAGAGGTAGAGTAATTTGTAGTATTACGCAAGAATAAATTAAACACAACTAACCATTGGAAGAATTAATTTTAGATGCATTATTTCAAGACTTTAAAGAAAGAGAAGTTTTGAAGGTTTCACCTTTTGGAGATATTTTTTTTAAGGAAGATGACTTAAAAGGAGGAAAAGTGTATTCCGTTTGTCAAATTTTACCTCCAACCAGACCAGTAGATAATCCAGCAAAAAAAGGAGAATTTATGTTTTTATGTCAGGTTATTGCTTTTGATGAGGATACTTTTCAGCAGTTTTTAACTGTAAAAAGAAAGTCCTTTTTTTTTAAACGCAATGTGCCAGAACAAATACAAAATTTATACGATGCTTTAATTACTAGGTTTGGGTTACGGTTAGAGCTTAAAAAGAGATTAGGAAAAACTAGCAAAGACCAAGTTTACGGCTATTGTGCATCAGACCCATATAACAGTACAAACCCCAATGCAGAAAAGGTAGATTTGTCTGTATACCATAAGGAGGTTTTAAAATATATAGAGAAAAACCCAAGGCAATTTTATTCAGATATTTGGGAGTTAAATAGTGAAAATGATTTTGGACTAGCAACCCAAAAATTATACTATGGTTATGGTTTTGAGTTGCCACGTGGTATTTTTGAGTGTAACAACCTAAGATGTTTAGCAGTGTCTAATCAAACTGTAAAAGATTTATATCCAGGTATTTTAAAGTTAAAATCACTTAATGAGCTAACCTTGCGTAATGTTAGCTTAATGGCTCCAGACTTAATTAATAAACTTTATAAGTTTAAGTATTTAGTGTCATTAACAATTTCTAGAGATGGAGATTATTACAGTGTGCCATTAAATGGTTTGCCTCCAAAATTAGAACAAATAAATAGTCTAAAATATTTAGATTTCTCAGGTAATAAAAGTCCGCTTTGGTCTTCTGTTGTTAAAATTACGGGCTTAAAAACCCTTAATTTATCTAATACATCATTAACTAGAATAACATCAAGAATAAAAAACCTAAACCGTTTAGAAGAGTTAGATTTGTCTAACAACAAAATAACAGAACTGCCAGAGAGCTTGGTTACTTTAAAGCGTTTAAAAGTATTAAGGTTAAATAATAATCCGCTTTTAACGTTGCCAAATTGGATAGGGAAACTTAAGCAATTAGAGGTTTTAGATTTGCAAGAAACACAACTTACTACACTGCCAGATAGTATTTATAACCTTACCAATTTAAAAGAACTTAATTTAAGGAAAAACCCTTTTAAAGATTTGCCACAGTCATTAGTTAAAATACCTATGAATGTATTAAAACTAGAAATGCAAAATAAGGCATTGTTTAGTGAAGAGGTTAAGCTAAAGTTAGAACAATTACCAGATGGTGATTGCTATTTTGAGTCTGACTTTAACTTTAAATTAATGGTAATAAATAAGTTAATGTACATAGATGAGGTTTTGTATCCTAAATTTAATGTTCATTTTTTTGCCAAAAATTATAAAGATCGTACTATAAATATTGAGGAAGAAGGGTATAAAATAATACCAGAAGTTGCAGCTTATTTTAAAAAGTTACCAATTCCGTCATCATTATTGTTGGATATTGTAGAGTTACAACCAGATGGAGGAGATGAAATTTACGCCCAATTAATTCCGTTTTGGAGCGGAGAAGATAACAGTTTTGATGTAAAATCTATAGCTGACATTAAATATTTACCAAGTTTAAAAGTTACCAATTCTATGAATTTTTCAGATGAATTAGTTGCACAGTTAGAGGCAAAAAATATAACGGTAAAACGTT